>DASUGF010000111.1:0-30372 GCA_036274175.1 Parafilimonas sp. | reverse complement strand
AAAACTCACAGAACTAATTAACAAAAAATCGAAATAAACACAACAGCCGCAAACTCAATCTGCCGGCTGATGGGCGAAACTTTGTATAATATTTTTAATAGCAACTAAACTTCAGAAAAAAATTACTCCCGGAATCGCTGAAATTTTTTAAGCTAATAGTTTTTTACTAAATTATTTTATTATCGTAGTTAGACCTGACAGGTACGAAGTTCCTGTAAGGTCTGGATGATTTAAGCAATCAAAAATTATTACACTATTCAAACCTGTCAGGACTTTCAGACCTGACAGGATAAGCGACATATCATTCAAAATTTTTTAAGCTAATAGTTTTTTACTAAATTATTTTATTATCACAGTTAGACCTGACAGGTACGAAGTTCCTGTAAGGTCTGGGCAATATTAAGCAATTAAGAAATATACACTATTCAAACCTGTCAGGACTTTCAGACCTGACAGGATAAGAAACTATCGCTTCACCAACAGTATATCCTTCAAATTAAAACCGCCTTTGTTAACATAAATCCTTATCGTATGCCGGCCCTGGCTCAAACCGATGCTTCCCATATTTTGTGTCTGCCAGCTTTTAAGTGAACCGGTTGCAGTAATATCTTTTTTATCAAAAGCAGTTTTGCCATCAATGATAACAGAAACCTTTGCTGCAGTTTCCGCAGCAACAGTTAGTTTGAAGTTATAGGATGCCGTTGCTCTAACATCAATGGTATATTGTATCCACTCACTGTCCTCAATGCTGCCAACATAATACGTTTCATAGCGGGCTGAGTCTTTATAAATATCAACACCATCATTCCTGTAAGTATAACCTTTGTTGCCTGCATTTCTTCCACCAAAAGAGAGATAATAGTTACCGGTATCTTTATCAAAATAGGCGAAATTGTTCCTGCCTAAATCATAATCAACTGCATGTATAATTGAATCTTTTGTGCTGATGCTATTCGGCTGAAAAGCAAGCGTTTTATTGCTGAAAGGCTGCCGGATCAATGCATCAATCACGTCATGATGAACAATGTTTGAACGGATGTTGGTATAGATCGCAAATTCCATCAGGCCGCTATACACATCGCTTTCTTTTGGAGGTTCTGCATCTTTCCCGTTCCAGTAATCTGCCAAATGCTGGTAGTTGTGATTCATTTTTATTTGGAGCGGATTATTATTGCCAGGCTTTTTAAGCGGCCACCAGCTCCAGCCTATGTTGTTGGATTCAAACAGGTGTACGGCATCGGTGAACCACGTATTGGAATTCTCGCCCGTCTCACCCAACCATACGGGTACATTGTATTGGTTGCGTGTATCTAAAATGTATTGTATGGATTGGATGTCATTGCTGTTCCAATACTTGTGAAAGCTAAGCACCATATTGTTATCCCATGTGGGCAAGATGCCCTTATAATTATTTCCCCATGCGTTGCCTTCAATAATGATGATGTGTTTTTTATCAACGGAACGAATGGCGTTAGTAATATTTACATACAATTCTTTTAGAGGCTGATTATGCGTTTCTTTCTGTCCGTGCTTATCATTTAATGTATCATCAAAACCCCGGTTAGGTTCATTCAAAATATCATAAGCGGCGATGTTGGGTTCATCTTTATAACGTTCAGCCAATGTGCGCCAGAGTTCAATGGTCTTTGTTTTGTTGGCTTCACTTTGCCACAAAGAAGGTTTTGTTGAATCGCGGTCTGCAATGTTCAGGTCGTTACCCTGGCCGCCCGGCGCTGCATGGAGGTCGAGTATCAGGTACATATGATTGACTTTGCACCAGCTTAACAAGCTATCCGTGAGTTGGAAACCTTTTTTCAGCCATGTTTGCTTACCAGGATCCGGTTCCTGTTCGGCAGGCAGTGTAAATAAATTATAATGCATGGGCAGGCGCACCGAATTAAAGCCCCATGTATGCAAAGAATCGATATCCGCTTTTGTTATAAAATTGTCGAGCCAGGTGTCATAAAATTCCTGTGTTTGTTCAGGACTTATTAATTTTTCTATCCTGTTGCGGATGGAATACTGCGGATTCGTTCCATTCAACCGTAGCATATAACCTTCCTGCAACATCCATCCGCCCAAACCAATACCTCTTAATAAAACATTTTCATTTTTTTCATTAACGATCTGTTTACCGGATGCTTTTAAAAATCCCTGTGCTTGCACTGTAAAAATGATAATGAATAAGAAAAATGATAAACAGGCAAGTTTCTTCATATGTGAATATTTAAAATTAACTGTTGCACTCTTATTAACGATAATTGATTTTTCAAACAATGGACCCTATGCTCATACTCTACGTCTTCTGTGGTTAAAAAAACTTTATAAAACGTATCAAAGTAATTACGCAGAGTTACACGAGTTAAATAAGTATAATTTAATGGTAACAAACTTAAAATTATTTGCTGAAGCAGATTCATGCAAATCTATAAGTGCTGAATAATATGCTGTTCAAGAATTTTAAGCCAATCATTAGCGAAGAAAATGTTTACATCGGATTAAGAAGCAAAATTCTGCTTAAAAGTGTATAGTTATTTTTTAAGCTACCTTTTTATCACTATAGTATCCTTACTAACCGAAATGGCACCTGATGATCCTAATTTGCGAGGATGCCAACCGGCTGATAAAATATTACAATGTTTCAGGAAATTAATTTGGCTGCAATGAGTAACAACACTCAATAGCTTACAAGGGGTGAGGCGGTCTGCTCAGCCGGGCTCAGTGTTATCTATTTTCAGGCTTTGTCCAATCTTCGATAACTATATTATCAAGTCTGCTTAAGTGGTCAACATTATTTGTCACCATTATCATTTCATTTGTAACAGAAGTAACTCCAATCAAAATATCAAAGTCATCAATCATTAAGCCTTGCTTTCTTAATTTCGCTTTTTCTTTTGCATAAATGTCCAATGAGTTATAAATCGGAATAACAAAAAACTTCGGAATAAACGCTTCTACAATTGGTCTTAGCTCTTCTGGCTTCTTGCTATTTTCGATACCATATTTTAGTTCAGCAACTGTCATTTCTGAAATAAGGCAGTTCTGTTCACCAACTTCTTTTATTTTTTTGTCTAACTCAAACAGGCCTTTTATGAAATAAATGCAAATATTCGTGTCGAGCAGGTATTTTTTCAAAGTGGTTCAATGTTTCGGTTAAATACTCTTGAGTTTCTAATCTTCGCAATCATTTCATCAGCAGTTTCTTCTGATTTATATGCTCCAAAAAGCGATTGCAAAGAGGTGTCTGAATTTTCGTCTTTGCTTTTTAGAGATTGTGAGAGCTTTGAAATAAGGTCAAGTTTACTATTTGGATTTAGATTTTTTAGAAAACCAAAATAATAATCTGCAAGGTCTATATTTTGAGGTGCAGTGCTCATTGAATTTTGTTTTGTCAAAATTAAGAATTTACTGAAAATAGAGACAGAACGAAATGAGCTTGTAACGGCTAATGTTTAATAAGTGCTCCGGAGTATATAAAAAGAGTAATAAGCACGCTAATGCTTATTGCTAAGGCTGCATACTTGCAGCAGCAATGGAAGGACATAACCGTAGGTAAAATTCACTATTTATTTCCAGATATAAGTAGCTACAGAACGCGGGTTTAAAACAGCGGCAGTTGTTTTGTTATGATAACTGATATTAAAAGTTTGTTCCCTGTCACTCGTATTCGCCACAATTAAAACTTTTTCTTTTGCAGGTGTAATAAATGCAACATTGTTCAGCTCGCCGGTTATAGTAGAGGCAATGCGTACAGAACCCGGCCTTACAAATTTTGAAGCGTGCGCCATGGCATAATAGGCAAGATTATATTCTACACTGTCTTTATTAATAGTAACAGCGCCCTGGCATACGGGGCAACCGCCACGGTCAGTATAGGGTTTGTATTCAGGATCTGCGGCGAGGTTCCATAATAATACATTTTTACTCCAGTTGCACGGTGCATCAATGATTAAATCATTTACCGGTGAAACAATATCTATTTTCTTTGCGTCTTCATCTGTCTCATTGAACTGCACTACCATTTGCTCTGTGAAATAAATATTTTTATCAGGATGCGTATTATGCACATCGGTCAGGGCATCAATAGTTCCGCCGTACAAGTGAAAGCCTGAACCGTCAATATATTTTGCAGCTTGTGCGTCGTCTAAAATAGAAATGGGATAATCAGGCCTGTCTGCGTTATGATCATAAATGATAATTTTTGTCTTAATATTTCTTGTCTTGAACAATGGCCCAAGATGATATTTAATAAAATCTGCCTCCTCAGGAGCAACTAACAATAAGCTTGGATTATTACCCGGATGCAGTGGCTCATTCTGTACAGTGATGGCATCTATTGTAATGCCGTTTTGTTTCATTGATTCAATATATTTTGCCAGGTATTTTGCATATACGCTATAATATTCCGGCTTCAATCTTCCACCGCGTGTGTCGTTATTTGTTTTCATCCATGCCGGCGGCGACCATGGCGAACCTACAATTTCTATATGCGGATTAATGGCTAAAATTTCTTTCATTACAGGTATAACATCCGTTTTGTCTTCAGCAAGATCAAAGTGAGACAAGGTGGTATCACCGGCAACATCATCATAAGAAAAAACTTTTTCATTCAGGTCTGAAGCGCCGATGCTCAGGCGCAGATAGCTAACACCAATTGCATTAGCGGTTGTATCAAATAGTTGATGCAATAATTTATTTCTTGCAGGCGCGCTCATGCGTATGATATGCATGGCGCTTCCGCCGGTCAATGCAAAACCAAACCCATCCATTCGCTGAAATGTCCTGCCATCATTAATAACAATTGTTTCATTGTTTGTATTGGCTGAGCCAAAAGCCAGTGAAGCCTGTTGCTGAAATAGCGCCGAACGGTCATTATTCGTAAGCCAGACGCTAAGATTATTTTTTTGTGCACTAACCGATTGTATGAAAAAAAATAAACCTGAAAATGCAATCGCTTTTAATTGTATGGGAATCGTCATCAGCATGAAATTTACAGGTCAACACCGGCAAAATAATAAATAATGCCGTTCAGGAGCTATAAATTAAGCGGTATATTATGAAGCTGGTAAAATGATAATTTATCCCGGCAGCCTCTTCGTAAAACTATTTTATCGTCTTGTATTGTAAAGAAGCCGCGGCCTCTTAATCCTTTCGGGTCTTTCCATTCCGGAATTGCCTATTCACCATCTTCAAAGATATTCCCCGGAAAGCATGCCATTTGGGCGGCGGCAAATCCCTGTACAAACATTTCAGCGATGCAACTTTCTCATGCACAGATTCGTTGGCTACCTGGCGATTACAGCATCATCGCTGTAAAGACCTGAGATGGTTTCCGCATCAGCTTTATTTAAACTTCACGTTATTATTAGCGAAACATCGGCATCTTATGGGAAGACTATATGGTTCAAAATATTACACGGGCGCCGCTCGGGTAAACAAACTTCTGGTCAGCGCCTCAAAATATAATTAGCCTACCTTCATTTATAACACCAGTTAATTTTATTTTATGCAGTACAGGCGCATGCCGATCGAAATAGAAGCCCCGGAAGGTTACGGCTATGAGAATATTGATTGTAATCTTTCTGAAAGCTCGTTTACAGACCAACGGTTGAGTGATCTTGGTATTGCTATTGATGACCTCGTTCTTTTTTATGGAGATCATAAAGGCAAGCCTGCATTGCGGGAAATAATTACCGGGGGAACCGGTTTTAACAGTAATGATGTTTTGATAACACCGGGCGCCGCCGCTGCACTTTTTATAGTGGCTACTTCTTTGCTTGAAAAAGGCGATCACATAGTAGTTGCCAAATCAAATTATGCCACCAATATAGAAACCCCGCGTGCTATAGGCGCCAACATTTCCTATCTTAATTTAAAATTTGAGAACAACTATGCGCTTGACGTAGCTGAGCTCGAAGATTTAATTACACCTGCAACAAAACTGGTTAGCCTCACCTATCCGCATAATCCTACCGGTGCATTGATTGATCTCGCAACATTGAAAAAAATCATTGAGGTCATCGAGCGAAAAAATATATGGCTGCTGTTTGATGAAACGTACCGCGACATGAGTTTCGCTCCACAGTTACCGATAGCAGCCAGTTTATCAAATAAAGTGATCAGCATCAGCTCTATGTCGAAATCTTATGGATTGCCCGGAATAAGAATAGGCTGGCTGCTATGCAAAAACCACCGGTTGACGGAAACATTTCTTGCTGCAAAAGAACAGATCATCATTACCAATTCTGTTGTGGATGAGGAGATCGCCTACCGGTACTTATGTAATAAAGAAAAATTGTTTGCGCCTGTTAAAGCTGCCATCCTTCATAATTTTTCGGTGCTTAAAAAATTCATGCAGCAACAGGATAAACTGGAATGGGTTGAGCCGCTTGGCGGTTGTGTTTGCTTCCCGCGGATCAAAAAAAATATTCCCGTTGATGCTTCGAAATTTCATGATGTGCTGCTGCATACATACAGCACGTATGTAGGCCGCGGGCATTGGTTTGAAGAAGACGGCCGTTATATGCGTATCGGTTATAGCTGGGATAAAACAGAGAAACTGGAAAAAGGGTTATCGAATATTTTAAAAGCCATTAACGAAGCAATATGAAAGATTGCTGATTTTACCCCTATCCCCTAAAGGGGAATAACCACTTTTAAGTTCCTTTTTTCTCCCCTTTAGGGATGGGGCTTTGCTATTTCAAATACTTCCCAAAAAACTCCAGCGTACGGCTCCAGGCCAGTTTAGCTGCGGCTTCATTATAACGTGCTGCAGAGGTATCATTGTGGAATGCATGCTGAACGCCTTCATATACATATTGCTCGTAAACGATGTTATTTTTCTTTAAAGCTTCTTCATAAGCAGCCATCCCGGCATTTACTCTTTCATCTTCACCTGCATAGTGCAGTTGTACGGCAGCCTTTATTTTAGCCACGTCTTCTGCCGCAGGCTGACGGCCATAAAAAGCAACTGCTGCTTTAAGTTCAGGGATATTTACAGCAAGCGTATTGGCCATAGCGCCACCCCAGCAAAAACCAACACAACCCACATTGCCATTATAATCTTTACGTGTAGCCAGGCAGGGAAAAGCATTCTTAAAATTCTGAAGACTGTCTTCCGGTTTCAGTTCACTGAACCATTGCCTGGCTTCGTCTTCATTGGCCGGTGTTTTACCAAGCGCAGAAAGGGCATTGGGTGCGATCGCAAGATAACCTGCATTGGCTGCCCTTCTTGCCACATCTTCAATATGCGGGGTCAATCCGCGGTTCTCGTGTATCACAACAACAGCAGCATATTTCTTTTCCGGTTTTGGCCTCGCCACATAAGCCGTAACTGTATTTGGAACACCGGGATAAGTAATGTATTCCGTAAATAATTCATCGCTCCGGGTAATGGCTGCTTTAGCATAATTGCTTTCCAGTAATGGCAGTAATGCCATAGCTGCGGCCGTGCCGCCGGTAAGCAATGCCAATCGTTTTAAAAACTCCTGCCGTGTTAAAGGCTTATGGGTGTATTCATCATAAAGATTAATGATCTGCTGGTTCATATTGTTTTTTGGAAAGATACAAAATGGCTGAAGAGAAAGTCTTTTTCAAAGCGCTTATTGCCACGAATGCCACGGAAACACGGAGATCAATTTTATTCTGTGCCTTCCGCGCCTCCGGGACAAATTAAATACAAGCCCATCACAAAAGGGATAACCTTCTTATCGCGTGGCGGCAAAACAATTGATGGTAATCTAACGCGAATTTTGGAGCTTCTAACATCCCGTCAGGGCTGATTTGTGGTTAGAACTTAATCAGCATAAAGCACAAAGCGTTCCGATGGGAACGCCTGATGCTACCGATTTATGAATATCTACCTGCAATTTGTTCATAGCAGGACAATAAACGTTCATCCTCAGCAGAGACATCCAAAACGTTAATCTATAAAAACCATGAACATTTAATGGTATCAAAAAGCTTATCGCGTTTGCATAACCAAAATTTCTGTTTTTCCTACCATTTTATGATCCTGTTCAATAACTATGTAATAGCTTCCTGCGGCTAATTGTTTTGCAAAATTGATGGTGTAAGTATGCGTGCCCTGTTGCTGCACTCCCCGTTCTGTTGCCTGAACAATACGTCCATACATATCAACTACTTTAAGCGTGATTTTTCCCTGTTGTAAAGTGGTGTAATTTACAATAGCATTGGCGCCACTGTTAACAGGATTGGGACTTACAAAAATTCCTTTTTTATCTGCGGTTAGTGCAGCAAGCGGCTCGCTGAATCCTGGTTTTAACGCCGGACTTATATTTACAGAATAATCTTCTGTTTCGCCGAAAAACATCTCGCCGCACTGGTTTAAGTCACTTAAATTATCACAGACCGCCACACGCATCACTGTTTTCCCGGTTAACGCCTTGGATGGTATGTGGATGTACCTTGTAAATGCTCCTGTTGTTGCGGCAGTACCGACTGCGGCTAATTCATTTGCATCATCAAAATCAAAATCATGGTTATAGTCAATAAATACAGCCCAGTAAGAGTCGTAGGCAGAGCCGGAGTATAACAAAATGGGATAGGTTTTGCCTCTAACCACATTTGCGGTAAGTGCGGTGTAATCGTGATATCCATCATTATCCCCACTGGTATTTGTGATATTGTTGAAAGCTATTTTGTTAATATACGGGCTGCTAAAATAGCCGTATGAAATGCAATAATGATCCCCGACGCCTACTGCATACCATGCATTCTTAACCTGCGTTACAGGTACTGAACCGGCGCCATAAAGATCAGTGGCAGCCAGGATGCAGGCATCGCGCCAGTCTTTATATCGGGAAGTAGGAGTAAGATAAACTGTCTCCGTACGGTAAATGATCTGGTCTGCTTTATCAAGCCCGATACCTGTTACGTTGTAACTGTCTCCGTAATCATTGGTACCGCTACCACCGGTTACCAATAAATAGAACATAAAATTCCCGACGGCGCTATTTGTGTGTACCCCACCGTTGTCATCAGATCCGAAATTCCAATTTTCTCCATTATACGTATCCGGTTGGTATAATGACTTTGGATTTGCCATATTCCGTATGATCCATCCCATATCATTACTTAATTTCCAGTTTATATCATTTGGTTTCGCAACAAACTGCACCGATTTGCCCATAATATCACTCATGCTTTCATTCATGGCGCCCGACTCATAGCTGTAAACAAGGCCGCTGGTGTATTGTGTTACCCCGTGCGTGAGTTCATGCCCGGTAACATCTATTGCTGTAACGCCTTTGTTATTTGCTGAAAGTATGCCGAAATTCATGGATGCGCCATCCCAGTGTGCATTATCGTACTCGCCGTCGTTCACATAACTTATAAGCGCAATCCCGTTATCATCCAGGCTGCTGCGGTTAAATTTTGTTTTATAAAAATCATATGTTTTCTCTACGCCCCAATGTACGTCCATAGCATGTTGATGCTGACCTGTTAAATTCCAGTTGGCGGTAGTGCTTGTATAATCCAGGTTGGTGAGCTTATCGCCATGCAGCGTTATTACACCATTACCCCGGCTGAGATCCCACAAACGGTATTTGGCGCCTTTTTTATCGCTGTGTATTGTTTGGATACCGCTATATTGCGTATTAGCTGTCCCGGTAGCGTCAGCATAATGCAGTTTGTCTTTTTTCCCTAACACCTGCCCGGTTTGGGCATCTACAAAGTAATCAGCCCTGCTCAAAGGTTCTCTGGCATATATATCCACTTTATAAGCGAGGCGAAGATCTGGTGAACTCACCTGCGTGCCTGTATGGTACCAAACCAGCTTTGCAACGGGTGCATAGCTCGCTTTTCTATCTGATAACTGATCTTTCAGCCGCTGTTCTATAAACGTATCCTGCCACATGTATTTTTTGGCGCCGGCATATTGCATAGCAGCACCAATGGCATTTTTAGTGCTGATCTTTGCTGCTGCATTTTGCTGCATGCCTGCATTAAAATCCGTAACAATTACACCGCTCATGCCGAGAAGTTTTGCATTAGCTGTGTGAACTATGTACATAGTATTCTCAACAGGAATGTTTTGATAAGTCTGGTAATAACGGTAATGTGTCTGGCCAACCTGGTCGTGTGTGGTATTCACTAGTACAAGATCAGACACCGGATCCAGGCCGAACAGGTCTCGCGCCTGTGCCGGATTAAATGCCGGCCTGTTTTTTTCATCGAGTGTTACAAAATGTTTTGAGACTCCTTTTTCTCCCTTAATTAGTTGCTTAAGGTTATGCTGTGCGAATGAGTGCACAGAAAAAAGAAGCAAGATCGTGAAAAGTAAATTTTTTTTCATGAGGTTAAATTTTAATAGTAATTGAATGAAGCAGTTGCCACCGCTGGCAACAGAACGGAAACAAGCTCTTTCATCACGTTGCGATGAGATGATTTTTCACAATGCGGTATTTACTGATTTTTATCTTAGAATCGAATTGCAAATTTTTGCACAACGAAATTAGAGCTGCAGAACCCGCGTGTCAATAGAACAATAGTACGCGATGCCGGTATGGGGCATAGAACAAAAGTTAGAGGTAGTCAGTTAACATCGGAAGTTTTGTTAATGGCTTTTGTGCTTAGCATGTAATTGATTTATTAGCCACTCGCCTATGCAAGATGTTATACAGGAATTTTGTACCTATTATCAAAAAAATAAATAAATCTTCTTAACAACCGTTTATCATTTTTTAAAAATCCATACAATTAATTTCGCGCCCGAAAACACGATTAGTAATTGCAGCTTTGGAAACAATCGCTCCCCATTGTTAAATACAATTACCGGTTTAAATGCGATATAGTGCCCCGGTAAATTTCATTACTCAAAAAAATCTAAAAATGAAAAACCTAACATTGGCAGCAATGCTGTGCGTGCTTTTTTTTGCCTGCCGGAAAGACGTTGGCGTTTCACAATTAAACGCTGGAACCGTTACATCTGCCACGCAAAAGGGAAAGCGTATTTACTTTACCAGCCCCGGCAATTACGTTAATAGCAATTTTAATTATTCGCCGGGTGATACATTTGTTTTGAAGGCCGGTATCAAGTACACTTATTTTACCGTTGACGGTGTGCATGATGTTACCATCATAAACCAGGGCGGAGTGGTGAGCCTGCAAAACGGTTTCAACTTTACCGATTGTAAAAACATTAAAATATCAGGCACAGGCTCAAAAGACCATTATGGATTTGAAATACATGGCCATACGGATGGCGACGTGGGCATTAACATAACCGGAAGATCTGCACACATTACCTGCAACAATATTTATATCCATGATAAGATATATGGTTTTTGGGTAAAGCAGGAAGTTATGGGGACCTGCGATCCGGACTTATATTATCCTAACTGGTATATGAATGACATCAATATCCACAACTGCATGATAAAGCGCATGAACCAGGAAGGTATGTACCTGGGCAGCACGGGTCAGAATGCAGACCGTGTAAATGCCTGTGGAAAAACTCCATATCCCATGCGGTTGTCGAATATTTCTGTTCATGATAACCTCATTGATTCCACAGGCCGTGGCGGTATCCAACTTTCCGGAGCGGATAAGGGCACGAATGTTATATACAACAATAAGATCAGCCGCTGCGGATTTGAACACAACAGCTACCAGGGCAATGGGATAGTAATAGGCGGAAACGCATATGCAAATATTCATGACAACACTATAAGTAACACGCTATGTGATGGCATTTGGGTATTGGGTGTTGGTACTACATATGTGTTACGCAATAACATCAGCAACAGCGGGTATCTAAAGAACAGGCATGCCAACAGTATGCACGGAATTGCTTTCGATACAAGGCCTTCTTATCCTTTCAGGTTATCTACTTTCATTATAAAAAGTAACACGATCAGTAAACATACGGACGTTGCAGACATTTATATTTATAACACCATGCAAAAGAGCCTTACAAACACCGTAAGTGGTTTTTCAAAAAATAATGTTATTGCAAATAACAATAACGGCAAAGCGGTAGTTAAAGTACAGAGTGGTATTGTGTATTCGAAAAGTTAAGTAGTGTTCAGTGAGTTGTGAGGCAGTGATGAGTGATGAGTAATGAGTGATGAGTAATGAGTGATGAGTAATGAGTGATGAGTAATGAGTAATGAGTAATGAGTAGTTATCCTATGTGCGGTCTTCACTCACAACTGACCACTCCATTCACTTTATTCATTTATCATCTATTAACCTTTATTAACCTTTTAGTCAGGTTGTTTAACCATGTTTGAAAAACCGCACTTCTACTTTTGGCAGCAAATGAGCTGCTATGCAAAGAATGTTCTTTGTTATCGTTTTATTTTTCAGTGCATCCATATCGTTTGCCCAAAAAACAGTTATCAGAGGCAGGATATATGATTCAATTATTCAAAAAGGGCTTGCCTATACAACGGTAAGCCTCGTACATGCCGGTGATTCAACGCTGGTAAGTTTCGCCCGCGCAGACTCATCAGGTTTTTTTGACCTGAATGCGGTGGAAAAAGGGAAATACCTTTTATCTGCATCCTACGTTGGTTATGTACCTGTATGGAAAACTATTGAAGTGAATGGCGCTTCCATTCAAAACATTGGCGATGTATATATGCAGGACGTGAAATTTGCAAGTGATGTAACCGTGAATGTGAAAAGGCCGCCTGTTGTAATCAACAACGATACGCTTGAATTCAATACAGAAAATTTTAAAACGCAGCCAAATGCAGTGGTGGAAGATATGTTGAAGAAAATGCCCGGCGTTACCGTGGATAAAGACGGCACCGTGAAAATAAATGGCCAGACCATAAAACGTGTGTTGGTGAATGGCAGGGAATTTTTTACAGGCGATGTAAAGATGGCAACTCAAAATTTACCGGCTGATGCCGTGGATAAAGTGCAGGTGTTTGACAGGCAAAGCGACCAGTCGCAGTTCACCGGTGCAGATGATGGCAACAGCGAAAAAACGATCAACCTTAAGCTGAAAAAAGATAAAGACAATGCATTGTTTGGAAAACTGATGGCAGGTGCGGGCAGTGATGAACGTTATGATGCGCAGGCGAACATGAACAGGTTTAAGGGTAAAGAGCAGCTCTCTCTTTTAGGTATGAGTAACAACACGAACAGGCAGGGTTTTGAACTGATGGATGTGCTGAATTTCACGGGCGAGCTGCAAAGAGGCATGCGCAATGGCGGAGGTATTGAAATAAGGACAGAGACCAATAACAACAATGATAACAGAGGATTGCCTGTAACAGGCCTTGGGCAACAACAACAGGGCATTGCTAACACTACGGCAGGTGGTATTAATTATAATAATATCTGGAATAAAGACAAGACTGACTGGAGCTCGAATTATATGGGGAGTGATATTCATTTGAATACGGACCAGGAAAGCAATACGCAAAATATTCTTCCCGGTAACAGCTATAACAGCTTTAAAAAAAGTAATAGTATCTACGACAATACACAACATCGTTTGAATGTAATACTGGATCAGAAAATCGACAGCTCGCTGTCGTTCAGGATAACGCCATCTGCCGTATGGCAGTCAACCGATAAAAAAAGTGCGGAACAATATTCAAGTGAAACAACAGATGCCATAAAACTGAATCAGGGTTTCACCAACACAACATCTGAGGCAGATGCTTTTAATTTCAATATGGATATGCTGTTAAGAAAACGGTTTGCAAAGAAAGGCAGAACCGTTTCACTCAACATGAGCATGCTCTATAATCATAGTGAATCAACGGGAACATTATTGTCGGATAATATCTTCTATAACAACGATGGAAGCACGAGCGACACTTCACTCAATCAAACCAATACACGCGATGCCATTACAAGAAACTTTGTATCAACGTTGATCTATACTGAGCCCGTCGGCAAAAGATCATTGTTGGAAGTAAAAAGCTTTTTCAATACCAATACGGGCAATAGCAATAAACAGACCTACGATTACAATGATATTTCCAACAAATATGATGCATACAATCCTTTATTAAGTAATGATTACAAAAACAACTATACATATGCAGGCGGAGGCATCAGTTTCAGGACCAATCAGAAAAAATTAAACATTACTGCAGGCAGTCAATTACAATTTGCGACGCTGAAAGGAAAAGATATAGCTAATGACCAAAACATAAAGCAGCGGTTTACGGATGTGTTGCCAACTGCCATCGTACAGTATAATATTTCCCGCATGAAAAACCTGAGATTGGAATATAACACCTTCACTACACAGCCATCTATCGTACAATTGCAACCTGTAGCTGATGTAAGTGATCCGCTGAATATAGTTATAGGAAACCCCAGCCTCAAACGGCAATATCAGCATAACATCCAAATAAATCTTTTGGCGGCAAACCCGGCGGCGAGAAAAAACCTGTTTGGCTTATTGAATTTTACAACAACGGCCAATGCCATTGTACGCGTGGATAGCGTTAAACAAAATGGTACACGCGTAAGCAGCTATACCAATGCAAATGGCGTGTATGCTGTTTTCGGAAACCTGGAATATGGTTTTCCGTTAAAGAAATTGAAGTCAAGGGTAGATGTTGGCAGCAGTGCGAGGTATGGCAGGAATGTTTCTTTTGTGAATACGGAGCGCAATGATATTGCTACTATTTCCATCGGTCCTAATGTGGAATATCATTTTGGTATCGATAATAAAATTGATCTTGATGTGGCAGCGCGCTTATGGCTGAACAATACAAAATATTCTTTGCAGTCGTACAGCGATAATAACTATTTGCGACAGGATTATTCAATCGGTCTGACAAATTATTTGCCGTGGAATATTTCAATACGTAATGATTTCAATTACATCATTTACACCGGCAGGGCAGATGGGTTCAATTCAAATATTCCGTTATGGAATGCTTCAATTGCAAAAGGCATATTGAAGAACAGGCGCGGAGAATTTAAATTCAGCGTACAGGACATTCTAAACAAAAATACCGGCATTACGCGTAGTAGCAACCAGGGTTATATAACAGATGAAAAGTATAATGTATTACGGCGTTATTTTTTGCTGGGTTTTACTTACAGTTTAAATAAATCCGGATTAAATACCGGAGGACCGAGAGCAGTGTTAAAGACATTTGGCCCCTAACCCCGGGCCCCTTGCCCCTAAAGGGGAACTAGAATCACTACCAGAATAAAGTAGTGCGGGATAAAAAAAATCATATTTATATAGAAAATCTATGGTAACGCAGGTCTTCATTTTTCCGAAGGCATAAATACTCCCCTTCAGGGGCTGGGGGCTTGGCATTATTAACCTTAATTAACCTTAAACCAAGCTTGCTTAACAAGCCGTGCATTTAGTTTTGGTTCAACAAAAAAATCAATATGAAAAAATATTTTTTAACTGCATTTGTTTTCCCGGCAATTATCGGGCACGCACAGATTAAACAGGGAACAATTATATATGAACGTAAGGTTGACATGCATCGCCGCATGCAGGATGCGCAGATGAAGGCAATGGTGCCTCAGTTTCAAACAACCAAAAGTGAACTTATTTTTAATAATAATACATCTGTTTACAAAGCCTTACCCGAAGACAATGCACCTGACCCGTTTAACAATGGCAGCGGGAACGTAGTCATGATAAAAATTGGTGGTCCCGGCGAAAATGTTGTGCTGTATAAAAATTATTCAGATCAGAAATTCCTGGAACAGACAGAACTTGCAGACAAACCCTATATCATTGATGATACCATTAAAGCATCACCATGGAAACTTTCCGATGAAACAAAAACGGTTATGAATCACCCCTGTAAAAAAGCAACGATGAAAACAGAGCGTGGCAGTGATGTTACCGCGTGGTATGCAGAAGATATTTCAAGTCCTGTCGGGCCTGACAGGTTTGGCGGTTTGCCCGGCGCCATTTTATTGGCAGATGTAAATAACGGCGAGATGGTTTATACAGCAACTGAATTCAACAACAATGCAGATGACAAGGAACTCAAAGAACCATCAAAAGGGAAACATATTACACGCGCAGATTTTGATAAGCAACTGGATGAAATGTTCGGGCCTGCCACACCTGACGGAAGAAGACTCATCACACGTGATAATTGATGTGAGCAATTGCATAATTATTTTTGCACATTGCTATAAGCTTACAAAGATTACTATGTGAAACCTTATGTTTCCTATGTACTATGTGGTGAAGGATCTTTGAACCACAAACAGTAGACACATAGGTTGTCACATAGAAATAATATGGTATCATCCATAAATTTCAATAGTACAACACGTTAATTATTTTTATTCAGTGAAAATTCAATCATCAGTCAAAACTGTTAGCCGCGTGTTAATGATAAGCACGATCCTGTTGATCACTGCTTTCCAGTTTTACTGGGTAAACCGTTTGTATAAAGATGAATGGCAAAATCTGAAAAAAGAAACGGATATTATTTTTCGGGATGTAGTGTATAAACTGCAGTTGCAACGATTCAGGAACGATACGACATTTTTTAAAAACGGCATGCCTGACAATCTTTTTGTTTTGGATGTGATCGACAGTGTGAAAGAGAATTTTATTGATTCTGTCATGCATGAACACGTGAATGGAAAACAAAGGGAAATAATGATTTCTGTCGGAGGCACACACAGGGATAGTTTAACCGGCACTAAAATAATTCGACAAACTATTGACTCTTTTGACTTGCCTTTTCCGCCGCCGGAAGGAGCGCCAAAGCTGGTAAAATATTTTTCAAATAATAAAGCGCTGAATGACTCATTACCGGTTGACAAAATAGATTCAGCTTATAGAGCTGAGCTGTTAAAAAGCGGGATAACACTTCCGTTCATTATTAAAAGTTTTTCAGGAAAAGAAAATGAATTGGACAATGTAATTAAACCGGATGAATTAAAAACAAACTTCACCACGGTTGGTTTATCACAGGCGCATGCTTACCAGGCTACATTTGTGAATCCCTTCAACTATATTTTAAATAAAATAAGATTACAGGTGCTGTTCTCATTCCTGCTTATTATTATAACATTAATGTCTTTTATTTTTTTATACCGGAATTTAGTAAACCAGCGCAGGCTTGCTGCCATAAAGAATGAATTCATCAGCAATATCACACATGAGTTAAAAACTCCGATCGCTACGGTAAATGTTGCTGTTGAAGCGTTGAGAAATTTCAATGCCATACAAAGCCCGGAGAAAACAAAAGAATATCTTGATATTTCTGCATCTGAGCTCCAAAGACTTTCATTGTTGATAGATAAAGTGCTGCGTTTATCGATGTTTGAAAACAAAGAAATAGAATTAAGAAAAGAGAAATTTGACCTTTGTGCATTAACAGAGCAAATAATTGCAACCATGAAACTGCAGTTTGATAAAGCAAATGCCGTGGTCAATCTTACAAAAGAAGGGGAGGGTTTTATAATTGATGCAGATAAAATTCATATCGCGAGCATGATCTATAACCTGCTTGATAATGCTTTAAAATACAGTAAAACAAAACCGGAGATAGCCATTAAGATCATATCGCACAACGGCTATATTGAATTGTGTATAAGCGATAATGGTATTGGCATTGCGCCTGAATACAAACAAAAAATATTTGAGAAATTCTTTCGCGTACCAAGTGATGCACATCATGATATAAAAGGATATGGGTTGGGTTTAAGCTATGTAAACCATATCGCCAGGCGGCATTTAGGTTTTATAGAAGTAGAAAGCGAACCGGGAAAAGGAAGCACTTTCCATGTAAAGCTTCCGTATGAGGAAGCGGATGTTATCAGGTATGACCGTGGGAAAGTTATCAGGAAAATAAAATTATGAGCATTAAAATTTTATATGTTGAAGACGAATTGTTTCTTGGAAAAATAGTAAAGGAAACGCTGGAGAGCCGCGGCTATGATGTGGTGATGGAAAGCGACGGCGATCATGTGATGAAAAAATTCTCAGAAACGCAACCTGATATTTGTGTGCTGGATGTGATGCTGCCGCACCGTAACGGGTTTGAACTGGCAGAAGATATTCGCAGCATCAATGATGATATTCCTATTATTTTTCTAACAGCTAAAACACAAACCGAAGATGTAATAAAAGGCTTCAGCACCGGTGGCAATGACTACATCCGTAAACCATTCAGTATGGAAGAATTAATTGTGCGGATCGAAAATGCATTGCGTATAAAAAAAGGTAATGGAACACCGATAACAACAGAAATACTGAATATCGGGAGATACCGTTTTAACCTTAACCGTCAAACATTGCAATTAAATAATGAAGAACGCAGGCTGTCTTACCGCGAAGCGGAACTGCTTAAATATTTATGGCAGCACCGTGACAGCATCATTGACAGGAGAGATATGTTGAACGTTATCTGGGGTAATGATTCTTTTTTTAACAGCCGCAATCTCGATGTGTATATTACAAAGCTGCGCGGCTATCTAAAGACAGATACTTCTTTGGAAATATTGACCATAAAAGGAGTTGGTTACAGGTTTGTAGTTGGGTAATGTTGGCATTGCAATTGTTTTAATCAAAATATGGCATTACATATTACATCACCCAACATAACGGATAAAGCAATAAAGGCCGAGCGGGAGAAAGACCTTGCACTCGCTGCAAAATTGTATGAACAAGCGATAAAAGAAAAACCAACAGATGGATTTTCTTATAACAGGCTGATGATCGTTTACAGGAAACTAAAACAATACAAGGATGAATTACGGGTGATCAATAAAGCCATAAAAAATTTTCGGGAAGCGCATGCGAAGAAGACCGGCAAAGGGTTAAGAAGAAACAGTATTACTGGAAAACTGAGTACAGCGTTTATGAAAAGCACGGGACTGCTTGATAAGAAAGGAAACGTTGTTTATATACCGGAGCCAATTGCCAGGTGGGAAAAGAGAAAACTAACCGTTGAAAAAAGATTGAAAAAATAAGCTACTGCTATATTAATTATAAGTTGTTGCATTCCCAGGTGAGTTGTGAATTTGTGAGTGAATCTTGGATATTTAGTTATTACAATAGCGACATTATTAACCTGATGGCCTATGATTGAATGTCTGATGTCGGATTTGTTGATGTCTGACTTATTAAGCTGCGAGCTTTGAGCAACGAGCTTCGAGCCTGAGGCAATTACTCATTATTGATTATTCATTACTCATTTATTACTCACCATTCACCACTGACAACTCACGATTAACTTAACGCTACTACCGCGATTGATTTGACGCTACGTTTTCAAAAGCGCCGATACGCTCTTCTGCATTCTCACGCACATTTATATAAAACAAATTATAATCACCGATGTGATAATTTTTATTAGTATAAAAGACATTACCAAAAAAACGCGGCTTCTCTACCCACAAAACGCCATTATGCACTTCTGCATTTACAGGGTGCGGAATGATCTTATTAAACTTTAACAGTACTGCGCCTTTGTTTTCACTTCGCGAAGCAACGGGCTCATTGATTTTCCATGTAAGCGGATTGGTTACAACCGCTGTAAATTTTTCCTGTTGCACATATAAGGGCTCAAAATCTTCTTTAAAAGTGCGCCAGCTACACACACAACCTGTTTCATCCGGTGTAGTACATGCGTGGATCGATGCGAAACAATCAGGCTCTACAGCCATGCCTACCAGGTAAGCCGCTACCAGTTGATGTTGTAAAGCTGTGCCGTCAAAAAATTCTTTCAGCAGGCGTTTTGCATGCGTAGTGCCCTGGCTGTGCGATGCAATAATGATCGGCCTTCCGTTGTTATAATGATCAAGATAATATTGAAATGCAGCTTTCACATCTTCATAAGCTGTGTCAAACGCCGCTAATGCAGTGGCTGTATCCTGTGTAAAATAAGCACTTAAGTTGGCCTGCCTGTAGCGTGGTGCAAACACCCTGCCTGCTTCGTTAAAAATACTTGCCTGGTAAAGAATGGTCGTCTCATCCGTTTTCTTATTTAGCAAACTATCATCAACAGGTGCATTCCATCCAAACGGCCTTTCCCGGTTTGTATAAGTAGTAGGGTGAATAAAAAAAACATCCACGGAAGAATCCTGCCGATAATCTTTTCTTAATGGTGCAGGCACACTGTCTGATGGATCTTTTTTCCACGGATGCGCTGCCCAATTGGAAAGTTTGCTGTAATCGGTCTGCACAGGAAAGCTATCTGCAACAGGTGCTTGTGCAAAGCTGGTATAACCGGCAATAAGCAGGGGTATTACGCTGAATAATTTAACTGACATTTTCATTGCAGGAATGCTAATGTAAATAACGGTTCTCTCACAAAGTTATTATTGAATGTTAATGCGGAAATCTTTACAATATTTTAAAGGTATTCAGGTTTATTCCATCGCCTGAGCCGCTGAAAATTTTTTTTCATCGGCATCTTCTTTTGCATCCTGGTCCATTAATATTTTCCACACGCCATTCTCTGTCCGCAACAACACATGGAATTTTCCAAATGAAACTCTTGTTTCTCCGGCAGAGATATTTGTTGAAGTGGTTTTATAATAACCTACATCAAATGCTTTGCCATTTAATGCAATCCTCTGTATAAAACGTAATTCAATATGGTGTTTCCATTCACCCCATTTTGCTTTAATACTGTCATCAACGGGTTTAAGATATTCATCATACCCCAGCACCTGGTTATTGTCCTGTACAACTCTTATCAGGTCCAGGCTGTGCACCTTTCTGAAACCTGTATTGTCATCATTATTAAATGATTCTATAAATGGTTTCCATACCTGCTCATCAATTTGATGTTGAAGACTGTCGCTTTGTGAAAATGAAATACAGTAACAGCAAAGGCAAAAAACAGAAAGAAAATATTTCATGGCTTCTTCTTTTCAGCACAAAATAATAACAGGTATTTAATCCGGGGCAGTGCTTTTTCGGGTAGTTGGTTTTGATAGTCATGGTAAGCTTATCCTTGAATGCCCATTTTTATCCGCGAGTGCCTGCATTCCAAATAAATATGAACGGTAATGGCGGGAGAATAGCTGCAGGGTATGCTATATTTTCCCCTATTATGCTCATCTTTGCTGCGATGGCCTATGGAAGTGCAGGGTACCTGGTAACAACCTGTATTGTAAAATAAACAATCTTCAAGCGCATATGAAACTGTCAAAATTTGTCTTCGATCTTCCGCTTAACCTAATTGCTCAGCATCCTTCGCAGAACAGGGAGGACAGTAAATTAATGATCATTGATCGTAAAACCGGGCAGATGGAAAACAAGCATTTCCGGGATATCCTTGATTATTTTGATGACAAAGATGTGTTTGTTGTGAACAATACCAGGGTCTTCCCTGCGAGAATGTATGGACGAAAGGAAAGGACCGGCGCGTTGGTGGAAGTGTTCCTGCTGCGCGAACTCAATAGAACGAATAACCTGTGGGATGTGGTGGTTGACCCGGCAAGAAAAATACGCATGGGTAATAAATTATTTTTCGGCGAAAAAGACGAATTGGTAGCAGAAGTGGTGGACAACACTACCAGCCGTGGCCGCACCATTCGTTTTTTATGGGAAGGTAATAAAGAAGACTTCAGGAAGAAATTAGAGGAATTGGGTGAAACGCCGTTACCAAAATATATTAAACGCAAACCAGGAGAAGAAGACCGTGAGAGATACCAGACTGTTTATGCCAAACATGAAGGCGCTGTAGCTGCACCGGTGGCCGGCCTCCATTTTAGCAAGGCATTGATCAAACGTTGCGAAATAAAAGGCATCCGCTTTGCAGAAGTGACGCTTCATTCGGGGTTAGGCACATTCAAACCTATGGATGTTGAAGACCTGCATAAACACAAAATGGATGCTGAGTATTACCATATTGATGAGCTTGCCTGCACCATCGTGAATAAAGCCAAACAGGAAGGACGTGCCGTTTGTGCGATCGGCACCACCACCATAAGAGCGCTGGAAAGCAGCTTTACTTCGCAGCAGCTGTTAAAGCAGGGTGAGGGCTGGACCAATAATTTTATCCATCCACCCTATACGTTCAATATAGCCAATGCGTTAGTTACCAATTTCAACCTGCCTAAAAGCAGCCTGCTGATTTTAACCTGTGCTTTTGGCGGTTATGAGCTTATCATGGAAGCTTATAAAAAGGCTGTAAAGGACCAGTATAAATTCTCAACTTATGGAGATGCCATGCTGGTATTATGATGAAGACATTCCGGTAAAAGCTTAAAGCGTTTTTGCAGTGAAGGGCCTGCGTATATTCCCTGTTATGCTGATTAGGAATCAATATATGTGATTGTTAAAATCATCGCCGTTGTAATTATAGATAAAATGCCGTGATAAGAAATTTCCGAGGTAAAAACACCTATAATCAAAAAAACCATGAGAACAATTTGCGCAAATTTTCGGCTACGGCCAGGAATTTTATTTATCACTGAATCAAGAAGATTTGACCCAACAACCAACGTGGCTAAAATATAAAACAATTTAAAGTTGTTTCTAAAGAAACTAAACATATCCTCTGGCTTACTGATTTCCGATGGAATTACAAGCATACACATAAAAAACATGATAACCGGAGATAAAAGTAAAAGCACGTATGACAAAAATGTGAACTCTTTTCCTTTATACCTGTTTATTGACCACCAGAATTGTATTTGAGCTATTAATAAATTAAATAACCACATAACCTGGATCCAATGAACATGATCCCAAATTTTTTTATCGAGCAGCGGAGATGAAATTTCTAACAATTTAGTAATGGATAATCCAATAATGATAGACACCACTACATTAATATGCTCAAATGACGCTTTCATATCTTATAAGATGATTTTAATGTTAGTTTCCAATAGTTTGGCCTGGTGAAGGGAACCTGTAATCTGATGCACCTAAGTTAAATATAATTTCATTTGCTTGAACTGATACAAACCGGGGCCATGAAGGTTCGCTTATTCTTTTTAGGGTAGTACCGGTAGTTCAATTGTTAATAATTCAGATCCTGTGTTATAAGATAATTTTACTTTGTTATATCATCTTTTACTTTATTTTGCCCGCGCTTTCATGGAAGCGAACCAAATCATGATAACTTTAATTTGCTAATTGAGATATGTCTGTTCAAAACATAATTCACTTACCATAGCTACTAACGGGACTATTATGTTTATCAATAATTAATTTAAACTGTATGCCGGCTGAAGAAAATAATAATCCGATCTCACAAACTTATATCCGCTCAATAATTTTAATGGACACAGAGCCGGTATTAAGAAACCTTAAAATCACACAAGCTTATTTCGACTTGTCGCAGGCAATTGCTCAAAGACTGGGAGATACTAATGCTAACTGGTGCAATTTTGCGACATGGGCATCAAAAACAGCCGGCAGGTTTATAAGAATGGAGGATTTAAATGTGCACTTGCATAAATTACTTCATGCTCATGACGATTATAACGATTGGCTTGGTATGATCCAGGATAAGTTCAGAGATCTTGAAATTGATCATGAGTTTGATCACTCAACAGTTCATCATGCTGCCCATAATGTGCTTACTGAAATAAGCGCTGACATAGCAGCCGGCAATCTAAAAGTTTTCTCCGAACTGGGCCCTGTATTCTCCGCCATGATTGAAGCATTTGATAAGCCTTTCGAAGAAGAAAAAGCGGCACTTGAAAAGCTACTTGCCGCTTTGACACATGGTGATACGGAAAGCGGCGGACAGGACATGCTTGCAAATGCTGTAAGAGATTTTTATGCGGCAAAGCATGAGACAGATAAAAAAAGACAGGCGGAAATAATTCTGAGAGCCAATGCCCAAACCGGTTTACATGAGCAGATCCGCCTGCAACCCTATATCGCAGCAGCAATGGAAGCGCCTATTCATCACCATTTCATGTTCAGTATTCATAAGCATGTAAAAGAAAAAACACCCGAACACAAACATCATTTATTACACGGTGCATTCAATCATCTTTTTCAGCCTATTGCACAAAAGACGCATGATGCATGGCTAAAAATGTCAACCCATTATCTTATGACGCTGGTATTGCCTGACGGCACTATTCATCTCGGGAAAGATCTGCCCTGTCCCCGGGGCTGTGCATTATTCCCGGAGCACTTATCTGAGCCCCGCGATGAAGGGTTAACCACCCTGCTCAAAAAATATGAAGCACATTTAAATACCCCGCTCAGGTCTCATGCGCGTAACTGGGCAGTATTAGAAGATCGGATGCATTTCATCCTCAATTTATTCCGGTCACGACAACAACACAAGCCATTGCACGAATCACCATTCGATACTGACCAGGAAAATAAAATAAGACAAAATACCATACCCGGTGGCAATTTATAAACACGCATCATGCCTCCGTTAGCGGAGGCACGATTAACAACATTTTATCATCCTAATTGGAAAACGCATCGCGTATTTCTGCTGTGTCAGCATATTCATAATGCTTAACCACTTTGCCTTCTTCCAACTGCCATAGATGCGCCCATTTATTGGAAGAAATCTTTCCCGTGCTTTTAGCGGTGGCTGTTAAATGGCCAAGCGCTATAACGTAATTCCCGTTTGCTACATACGAGTCAACCGCAAATTCACTGAAAGTATTTTCATTATCTACGTTCCGGAAGAAATTCATTACGGCGTCTTTACCTTTAAACACGCCTGAAAAATTTACATGTGCTGATGCCGGCAGTTCCCATTCAATGTTGTCACTCAGTGTATCCATCAGGGCGGGAATATTGCCTTGTAAAAAATTGGCATATCCTTCCTGTACAATTTCAAGATTTGTTTTCATGATTTTAAATTTTAATTGAAGCGTCTTAATTAATTTTCCCTGAAAGCATTTTCACAGTCAGCCGTATTATAATAAGATTGACCGGCAACAGGAACTCCATCTTTGAATTTCCATACCATTGCCCAATCCAGCAGGGCGCCTTTCCCTGTTTTCTTTGATTGAAATCCATGCTTTCCTTCTGCAATGACAGTATCGCCTTCGCTAACATAGTCAGTGACTTCCCAGGCAGTTAAATTGGTGCTGTTGCCAATAGCCTGGAAAAAATTCATCATACCCTTCCTGCCCTGGCGCAGGCCGCCATAAGGTACAACAGAAGGATCGCAAGGATCTTTCCAGGTAAAATCTTCTGAAATGGTTTCAAGAATAAAAGGAATGTTCCCTGTTGCAAAGGCATCATACATAGCCTTTAAAATTTCTTTTGGTGACATACAATTTATTTATAATAGTTATAATTACTGAAGCAGTTCATACGCTAAGCGCAGGTATTTATGGCAAAGCGATCAGTAACCGTGAATAAAACTGCCGTAAATAATACGGAACAATTTGGCGGACGGATTTCAGAAAATAAACTTTTTTAAAAAATTTATTTTAGCAGGTAATTGTTACCGCTGCCTGGTTTATTACTGGTGTAATGTCCACTATTATTATGTCGTACCGGTATGCTTCTGCAAATAGGTCACAAGAGACACAAAGACCACAACTAACATCATATTCTTCGTGTTAGTGGCCTTCATGTGAATATGATAATATTATCTTGACGTGGCACCAGTGGACGTCAACATAATATTGTCGCAACAAATCCTTCCGTGTTTCTGGTGCGCCATGTGGCAAATAAAAACGACAATTCCCGCGTGCCATAACACCAGGTCATCGTGGAAGTTTATTTAACCATGTTAGGTTTTCTTTCTCTTAATTCTTAAAAGGGAACGAAATGATTTTAATTCTTTATTCCACTCTTTAGGGTGGCACTATTTTTCACTCACCGCAAAGGCGAGCAAAACGTTACCGGGCATTTGACCAAACATGCCGTAGCCGGAATTCACAAATAACATTCCATCGGCAGCTACTGCAGAGGGGCCATCAATGGCGCCGCCTTTTCCTTTAAACCCATCAGTAGTTTCATATTCTTTTGCCGTATCATAGTCCCAGATAATTTTTCCATCTTCAGCGGCATATGCCCGCATATGTCCGTCGAGGCTGCCGGCAAAAACAATTCCCGGTACAGCAAGCGGGGCTGCAGAATTACATTGCGCCAAGGCATTTTTGCTTTTAGGATGTGGAGCACTCCATGCAATTTTACCATCTGTAAGATCCAGCGCATACATACCCGGAGAAGGTTTTATGGATGAATCAGATCTATCAATGGCTATCATATTATCAGCGTTTGCGGCATACACATAATTTCCGTCAACAGCTATTCCCCAATGTATTCCGCCCAAAGCGCCGCCTTTACCCACACGCGTTTGCCAGATCAGTTTTCCATCACCCGGAGACAACGCGTGCACTACGCCCGACTTTTGCCCTGCTACCAGGATCTCTTTTCCATCTTTTCTCTTTACTAATATTGGCGCCATACCAAAATCAAGATCGGGGCCACCGGGTTCAGGACAATTATAAAAGAAAGGACAGGCAAGATTATACATGTCGTTCTGTGTGGCCTGGTAGTTCCAGACAAGTTTTCCTGTTTTCATATCAAGCGCCTGTATGGCATCGCTGGTGTGGGTGGAAGGATAAGAATAATTTTCACCTGTGCCGATATACAATAATCCTCTTTTGGCATCGACTGTAGGGCTGCACCATACCGGCGCACCGGAAGGGCCATAAAAAAGCTTTCCGTCTTTTCGTTTCACTGATACGGCTGCTTTGGGAAGAACGCGGTATGTCCACAATTTATCCCCTGTTGCGGCATCGAGCGCTACCACTCCGCCTGAAGAAATGCAACATTCATATTTATTGTTGTAAGCAGAAGAAACTTCCACAGAAGTGATGGGAACAAATACTTTACCACCATACACAGCAACGGAACCGGTGGTTGCAGACAGCGCTTCAAAACCTGCTCTGCTGCTCCATAAAAGTTTGCCTGTTTTAACATCAAGCGCATATACATTGGTACTGAAATCTGCAAAGTATGCAGTGATGGAATTTTTATTATGCTGAACCGCAATAGCCCCACGAATGGCTGCGTTGGCAGCAAACTTCCATCCCAGTTTACCTGTTTGCCGGTGGATGGCAAATACATCTCCAAACTGGCTGCCAACAATCAGCCAATCTGCCACTACCGCTGGTTTGCTTCTTACAATGGTAGCATCAGGAAAAGCAAATGCCCATTTTAATTGTAAAGATTGAATATTGCTGACCGAAATGCCGGCTTTTTCCGTGGTGCGAAAACCGGTGCCTTCTTTATCGCCGCCCCAGCCTGAATGGTCAAAAGCTCCCGCTCCGTTAAGCGAGAAAGAAGTATAAGCGTTTTCAGGAAAGTCATTTTCTTTTAATTCGGTATTGGTTAACCATTGCGCCACTGCTTTGCGTTCTTCACCGGAAAGATTCGTTGCCTGCTGACGCATTTTCCCGTTATTAAGGGAAGCAAGAATGGCTCGGGGTGTCATTGTGCTTAACACTGAAAGCCCTGGTGCGATCATACCTGCCGAGTCTTTATGGCAAGCCTGGCAGGAAGCATAAAAAACTTTTTTTCCCAATTCTTTTGTTGTGTCAGCAACGGCCATATCAAAACCCGGCGGCGTTTTTAAGGCTTTATTTTTTACATCCGCATGTTGGAAGAATGAGGAGATGGCGGCAGCGAAAAAAAGCATGTTGATGTATCTCATAGAACAGATCAATATCAAATAAAAATAACAAGCATGCGCGCAACTTCCAAATAATGTCAAACAAACGCATCTGATTCTTATTAAGTCTGAAAGGCTTGAATAATAATAACACGGATGAATCCGGTGGATAGAAGACCTGCTAGTGCTAAGTTAAGCGTGAGTTGTCAATGGTGAATGGTGAGTAAAGTGCGGTGCTTACTCACAACTGACCACTCACCACTCACCTAAATGCGACAGTTTACAATTAACATAGCACTAGTTTAATAAGAACGATTTCAATCTATATATTGATCTCAAGGTATTACGGGTTTATGTGCGCACTTTAGGCAGACGATTCAATCATTCCGGTGGTCCTTATGCCTATTGTTGAATCCACCATTGAATGCAGGGTTATTATTATTCAATCGCTTCACGATTTTAGAATAACATCTTTTAAGGTCGTACACAAAAAGAATTCCTGCCACCAATTTTTTTTCAACGATATAAATCCAAATACATTTGCGGTCTCTTAAATTTTGAAAATAAACTTGCGCTATGAGAAAGATGTCTCTACTTATCCTGCTGACAGCAATGGCTTTCCATGTTAAAGCTCAAAAAGATAATAAGATCGTAATTGGAAAAGTTGACAGTGTCTATTCCAAAATATTAAATGAACAAAGAAAGGTCTGGATTTATACACCGGATATGACTTCCGGTTTCCGTGATTCAACCAAACATTACCCTGTTGTGTATTTGCTCGATGGCGATGCGCATTTTACTTCCGTGACCGGCCTTATACAGCAGTTGAGCCAGGCGAATAGCAATACAGTGTATCCTGAGATGATTATAGTGGCCATTCCGAATACCGACCGCACGAGGGACCTCACCCCAACGCATATAACAAGCGATCTTCCGAACATGGACAGCAATTTTTCAAAGACGACCGGCGGAGGGGAAAACTTTGTATCCTTTATTGAGAAAGAACTGATGCCGCATATTGATTCGGCGTACCCTACCGAACCGTACAGGATACTTATTGGCCATTCTTTCGGTGGTTTAACGGTGATGAATGTGCTCACCAATCATACGCAATTGTTCAATGCCTATATTGCTATAGACCCAAGCATGTGGTACGATAAGGAACGTTTTCTTGCTGCAACAGAAAAGAAGCTGATGGAAAAAAAATACGATGGCAGAAGATTGTTTGTAGGTATTGCCAACACATTGCCGGAAGGAGTGACATTGGACAAACTAAAGAAAGACACCGCCTCGAATACAAGGCATATTCGCTCCATTTTTGCAATGGATAAATTTATAAAAGCAAACCCCAAAAATGGTTTAAAATATGCAAGCAGGTATTATAGCAATGATGATCACGGCTCTGTTCCGCTGGCAAGCGAATACGATGGGTTGAGATTTATCTTTGATTATTACCGTTTAAAACTGAATGCCAAAGATTTTGAAGATTCTTCAGTTGCGGTAGTAACAAAATATCAAAACCATTACGACATTGTATCAAAAGAAATGGGCTTTAAAGTTTCACCGCCCGAATTGTCTATAAACTCACTGGGTTATTTTGCAATGAGACAAAAACAGTATGCAAAAGCTGCTGCTCTCTTTGAAATGAATATTGCCAATTATCCGAACAGTAGTAACGTTTATGATTCTTATGCCGACCTATTGGTATCGCAAAAAGACACAGCGAATGCAATTGCCAATTATAAAAAAGCGCTCGCCATACAGGACAACGATGACACAAAACGAAAATTAAATGAGCTGGAAGGAAAAGAGGTTTTCACACTTACACCGCAACAGTTGCAGCAATATGCCGGTGAATTCGATATTGAAAACGAACCTGTCACTGTAACATTTTTTGTAAAAGATGAAGCTCTTTGGGCAAAAGTCCCGGACAGGGACGATGCTGAACTGGTACCGATAGCGCTTAATACATTCAGTGTGAAAAATGTGAACGGTTATAGAGTGCAATTTGAAATGGATGGAGATAAAGCTGTCAGCTTCACTTCCACACAACCCGATGGTGTTTATAAAGGGAATGTGAAGAAGTAGTATCGATTGCAGATTGGCGATTGCAGATTGCAGATTTAAAATTTACCATTCTTATAAACTTTAGTTTCTTTTAAAACGAAGCGTTCATTAACCTTTCAACTTAATCAACCAATCAACTTATCAACGTTCCTCTAATGTACGATGTACGATGTCGGATGTACGATGGGCATGTCTTGTCCTGACATAGTTCATAGCAGGAACTTTTCTCAACTATGAACTATCAGCCATGAACTATCTGCCCGATTGCAGATTTAAAATTTACCATTCTTATAAACTTTAGTTTCTTTTAAAACGAAGCGTTCATTAACCTTTCAACTTAATCAACCTTTCAACTTAATCAACCTTTCAACTTAATCAACCAATCAACTTATCAACGTTCCTCTAATGTACGATGTACGATGTCGGATGTACGATGGGCAAATAGATCATAGATCATAGATCATAGCAGGAGCTGTTTTCAACTATGAACTGCCAGCCATGAACTATCTGCCTGATTGCAGATTTAAAATTTACCATTCTTATAAACTTTAGTTTCTTTTAAAACGAAGCGTTCATTAACCTTTCAACTTAATCAACTTATCAACGTTCCTCTAATGTACGATGTACGATGTCGGATGTACGATGGGCATGTCTTGTCCTGACATAGGTAGACAGATTTTTAAAACAAAAAATCTGAAATATTATGACAAGACAACCACGAACAATCATTCGGTACAGTATTAGCTTTAAGCAAAAAGTTGTTAAAGAGATAGAGGAAGAAGGGCTTGGC
>DASUGF010000110.1:0-31001 GCA_036274175.1 Parafilimonas sp. | reverse complement strand
ATGTCGGTCACCCCTTTATTGAGGGAAACCTTTACAATTTTCCAAGGCAAGCTAAAGCTCACTTCGATAAATTCTTTGTATTTGGTCTGTCCGAAAGCAGTTTGTCCAAAAGATAAGATTAATATTATGATGAAAGTCTTCATAAATTCCGCTTATGTAAAAACTAATGCAGACTGTTTTTGGTTTTACTTTTTCAAATTCTTTATTCTTGCTAAGATTGAAAGGTTTACGATGTCAAAGCAAATGGCTGCCAACGCAAATATTTACGAATTGCACGAAACTGCAAAAAAATGTAACTATTGTTGATCAAATGTTTCACTTTCGCTTTTTTGTATTGTCAGTGTCGGAAATACGCAGATCAGTCACGGCTTCATATGGGCTGTCAAGTGAGCTGATGATATTTAACAGCCTTTTTACTTGCCATCCTTGATAATATTTAAAAGAACGGCTGTTGCTATCATTCACGTTAACCTATTTCTTCTTTCCTTTTCCATACAGGCGCACAAAATCTTACATAACATAAAATAACCCATTGTGATGCCTGATAGCAACAGCCCATGAACCACGCAGGTGCATATTTCCTTTCTTTATGTGTTGATGCACCTCATTTACCCTCTTTGCATGAGAAACTGGTAAGAGCAGCAGCGATCACAAATTTAAAAACAGGATTGACTATTTGTTCTCCTACAGACCCCGCAGTTGCTGCATTGGAGGAACTGGATATTTTGCAAAAAATGAACGTGCATCCGTCAGCATTTGTGTGGACGCACGCGCAGATGGAAAAAGATAAATCCTTGCATGTGAAAGCAGCACATATGGGAACATGGGTAAGTCTTGATGGAATAGGCTGGGGTGAATTTGAAAATTATGCGGACTCGATCGATAACTTAAGAGCAGCAGGATTATTGAACAGGGTTTTGATATCTCATGATGCGGGTTGGTATAAACCCGATGAAAAACACGGTGGAAATTTTACCGGCTTTACCAACATCTTCACACAATTGTTACCTTTTCTGAAGAAGAAAGGTTTTACAGAAAGCGATATAAATCAATTACTGCTAAAAAATCCTGCAGAAGCGTTTGGCATCACAATCCGAAAGCTTGCTTAAAAAAGCAGTTAATCTGCGCTTTTCTTTTGCTCATGGTTTATTACAAAAAAAGAAGCTGTTCTTTCGAACAGCTTCTGAATAAATTCTGAACAGTATTAATATCCTATGCAACTTTAAGTTTGTTTAGTTTGCTCTTGTCAAACTTTTTGGTTGCATATTCCAATGTAACGTGTAATTCTTTTTTATTGCTGCCCGGCATTTCAAACATAGCGTCGGTGAGAATATGCTCGCAAATACTTCTTAATCCTCTTGCACCCAGCTTAAATTCCAGCGCTTTCTGCACCATGAACTCCAGCGTTTCTTCATCAACGATCAATTTGATGCCTTCCATTTCAAACAACCTGGTATATTGTTTTATCAGGCTGTTTTTAGGTTCGGTAAGAATATCCCGTAAAGTGGCCGCATCCAACGGATTCAGGTAAGTGATAACCGGCAAACGGCCAAGTAATTCCGGGATCAAACCAAATGAACGTATATCCTGTGCATTTACATATTGGAGCAAATTTTTACGCTGATTTTCCTGGTCTTCCTTGTTTACATTAAAACCGATTGCATTGGTATTAATACGACGTGCAATTATTTTATCTACGCCATCAAAAGCGCCGCCGCAAATGAAAAGGATATTTGTTGTGTTGATTCTTATCATTTTTTGCTCAGGATGTTTTCTGCCACCCTGTGGCGGAACAAGCACTTCTGTTCCTTCCAGCATTTTCAGCAAGCCCTGTTGCACACCTTCACCGCTTACATCGCGTGTAATGGAAGGGTTATCGCCTTTGCGTGCAATTTTATCTATCTCATCTATAAAGACAATTCCTTTTTCAGCGGCAGCTACATCATAATTACAAGCCTGTAACAAACGCGTCAGCATGCTTTCCACATCTTCGCCAACGTAACCTGCTTCTGTAAAAACAGTGGCATCTACAATAGCAAAAGGAACATTTAAAAGCTTAGCGATAGTTTTAGCAAGAAGCGTTTTCCCGGTTCCTGTTTCACCCACCATGATGATATTGCTTTTTTCAATTTCAACATCATCTGTTTGTTGCTTGCGTGTTATTCTTTTGTAGTGATTGTAAACAGCAACGGATAATATCTTTTTCGCATCATCCTGTCCGATTACATATTGATCGAGGTAATTTTTGATCTCAACAGGTTTGCGGATATTGAATTTATATTGCGTGGTGCGATTCTCGTCCCTCACCTGAAGCTCCTGCATAATGATCTCCTGCGCATGCTCTACGCAATTTTCACATATATGCCCATCCTGGCCCGCAATGAGAATTTTTACTTCATCACGACTGCGGCCACAAAATGAACAATGCAGGTTTGATTGTTTAGCCATTTAATAAAAATAAATAAAATTAAATTAAAAGCAAAGGTAAAACCAATTTGGTAAACCTTTGCTTTAGAATATCTTAATAAAAGGAGGGAATTAAAGTTTTTCTATGATATTATCTACAATACCATATTCAACTGCCTCTTTGGCATCCATCCAGTAATCACGGTCAAAATCTTTCATGATTCTTTCTAAAGATTTTCCTGTATTCTTTGCCAAAATCTGGGCGCTGATCTCTTTGGTGCGCTGCATTTGTTTCGCATGGATCTCTATATCAGCGCTTGTTGCCTGGAAATATCCCCCAATACTTGGCTGATGGATCATCACTTCACCATGAGGGTAAATAAAGCGCTTCCCTTTAACACCACCGCTTAACAGAATTGAACCCATACTGGCTGCCAGCCCCATGCAAATTGTGGTTACAGGCGATTGGATCATTTGTATAGTATCATAAATAACCATGCCGCTGGTAACTACGCCACCGGGGCTATTGATATAAAATTTGATCTCCTTGCCTGGCTTATCGGCATCCAGCAATAATAATTTGCTTACAACATCGCGAGCAGATTTATCCTCTACCGGCCCCCAGAAATAAACAGACCGGTTCTTTAAAAAGAGCTGCTCCATTTTTTTCATCAGGTAAGGCGATTGCTCCGGCTTATCTTCTTTCTGAGGCTCATCGTCATCTTCATTCAATCTAAGCGGTTCGTAGTATTTTAAATCGATCATATGATTAATTTATAATTTTTACTTCAATTTCAAAACTTACTTCTTTTCTTTCCTTGGATTGGTAACCAGTACTTCATCTACCACGCCATATGCTTTGCTTTCATCCGCATTCATCCAGAAATCCCGGTCGCAATCCTCTTCTACTTTTTTTACATCTTTTTCGGTATGATGGGCGATAATACTGTATAATTCATGCTTGATCTTTCTTATTTCTTTTGCAGTGATCTCAATATCTGTTGCCTGCCCGCCTATTGAACCAAAAGGCTGATGGAGCATGATACGGCTGTGTTTTAAAGCGCTGCGTTTGCCCTTTACGCCGGCACACATCAGAATGGCGCCCATACTGGCGGCAATACCGGTGCAAATGGTGGAAACGTCAGGGCTTACAAACTGCATGGTGTCATAAATACCAAGACCGGCATACACACTTCCGCCCGGACTGTTAATATACATCTGAATGTCTCTTGATCGGTCTGTGCTATCCAGAAACAAAAGCTGTGCAGTTACAATATTCGCAACGTAGTCATCAATAGGCTCGCCTAAAAATATAATGCGATCCATCATAAGACGGCTGAATACATCCATGCTGGCCACGTTGAGCGGGCGTTCTTCAATTATATAAGGCGTGAGATTGGTAATGCTGTGCTGCTTAAAACCGTGAATAGTATTTGAACTGATTCCCCTGTGTTTTACTGCGTATTTTTCAAATTCTTTTCCAAAATCCATAATTATTGTGTTTAAAAGCGTTGAAGATAAACAGAATCGATGTTTGACCAAATACTATGCAAAATAAAAATTGAGACAAAAGGGCAGGAACAGATTTTTATGGCGCCAGCTATTTGAAACTATTGAGGTATTGGTAAATTATTAATCTTGGTAACATATTCTATTTATAAAAATCTTTACAAAAAGCAAGACGCACACACTTGAAAACCAATTAAATCGTTATTAGATTTTGCAAATTTTGGAAATGAAGAAATGCTTTTTCCCTGCTGCCCTTGTAATAATATTTTTTTTCTGCACCTCTTTTCATTCAACTAAGCGCTATAATTCTGCTTACTACATTGTGATCAATAAGTCTAAATACGAATTGAAAGTATTTGACCCCAAAGGATGGCTCGTTACCTATCCCGTAGTATTCGGAAGCAGCGATCTAAGGGATAAGTTATATGCGGGTGATAAGAAAACACCGGAAGGAACTTTTACCATTATCAGCAAGAAAGTCCATTCAAAGTGGGACAGGTTTATGATGCTGGATTACCCTAACCAGGAAAGCTATGATAAATTTAATCAACGCAAAAACCAGGGCGTTGTTCCTTCCAATGCCAAAATTGGAGGCGGTATTGGGATTCATGGCACATGGCCGCACGAAGATTACCAGATCGACCGTTTCCGCAACTGGACCGATGGCTGCATCAGTATGCGCAACAAGGACGTGGAAGAGTTATACAATATGATCCCGGTTGGAACAAAAGTAACCATCAGGTTAAATTAATCTATAACGATATCGCCAAAATAGCGGCGCAGTACTTCCGGAAGCTGTATGTTGTTTTCTGTTTGATTATTTTCAAGCAGGCACGCCATAATCCGCGGCAAAGCCAACGAACTTCCATTGAGCGTATGCACCAATTGATTTTTGCCGTTTTCATCTTTATACCTGCATTTCAGCCGGGTTGACTGGAAAGTTTCAAAATTACTTACACTGCTTACTTCCAGCCAGCGTTTTTGAGCCGCACTAAATACCTCAAAGTCGTAAGTTAGCGCACTGGCAAAACTCATGTCGCCTCCACATAATCTTAATATCCGGTAGGGCAATTTAAGCGATTGAAGAAGCTGTTCTACATGACCGACCATTTCCTCAATGGCTGCATAACTTTTTTCCGCATCAACCAACTGCACGATTTCTACTTTTTCAAATTGATGAAGACGGTTAAGCCCACGCACATCTTTGCCATAACTGCCGGCTTCCCGCCTGAAACAGGGAGAATACGCCGTCATTTTTATAGGGAGCTCTTCCTGCTTTACAATCACATCACGGTAAATATTCGTAAGTGGCACTTCTGAAGTAGGAATAAGATAAAATTCATCTTCATTTATATAGTACATCTGGCCCTCTTTGTCGGGTAATTGCCCTGTGCCAAAAGCACTTTTATCATTTACAACAAATGGTGGAACGATCTCTGTGTATCCAGCGTTGGTATTATAATCCAAAAAATATTGTATCAACGACCGTTGGAGTTTTGCTCCTTTACCGGTATAAACGGGGAAGCCGCTGCCGGTAATTTTTGTGCCAAGATCAAAATCTATCAGTTTATATTTCTTGGCCAACTCCCAATGCGGCAAAGCATTTTCATCCAATACGGGTTTTTCCTGTTCTTTCACCACTTCATTGTCTTCCGCAGCTACACCTTTCGGTACTGATTGATGAGGGAGATTTGGCAACAGCGTAAGGGCTTCTTCCAGCTTCTTTTCTGTTTCAGATGCTTTTTTCTTAACAGGCTCAAGTGATGCTTTCCATTCTGCCACTGAAGCTTTTAATTTTTCAGCTTCTTCTTTATTGCCCCCCGCCATCATTTTGCCAATATCCTTACTGGATGCATTGATTTTCGCCTGTAGAGAGTCGAAATCTGCCTGCAGCTTTTTGCGTTCATCGTCCAAAGCAATTATTTCATCAACCAACTCCAACTGCTTAAAATTTTTTATTGCAAGCCGCTCTTTAACCCACTCTGTTTTTTGACGCAACACATTCACCTGTAACATAAACTTAAAATTTCGCGCAAATATAACCTTTGCATCAACACCCCTACCTTTGCGCGCTATGATTGCAGCGCATGATTTGCAGCAACGATGGTGGAACCTGGAAGCGAAGCTGGCGGAACGTTTTGGTAAAAAACCGGATATGGAAGCTATCCTTTTTTTGATAGGCATGCAGGAGACAGGGTTTATCAAACAAAAAATAACCAAAGAACAAAAACAAGACCTGATGCATGTTGCAGTCTGCACGGTCTTAAGCGCCAGTGGTTATTATGCCTTTGAAAAAAAAGATAAAGATGGATGGCCTCATTTTAAACAACTGAAAGACCTGCCGGCAATGCCCTTACACGAACAGGAAAATTTATTGAAGGATCATATTTTATTCTATTTTGAGCAACAGGATTTTTAAACTTTACATATGAGAAAATTTGCGTTAACTGCATTAAGTTTTATATTGATATTTACGCTATCTGCACAAACCAAAAAAACAACTTCTCCAGCCAAACCCAAAACAACAACAGCGGTAACCGGCAGGCTAGTTGAAATAAAGACAGATTATGGTACGATGATCGTTAAGTTGTATGATTCAACACCACTACACCGGGATAACTTTATTAAGCTGGTGAAAGAAAAATTTTACGACAGCCTTTTATTTCACAGGGTGATACAAAATTTTATGATCCAGGGTGGCGACCCTCAAAGCAAAGACGCCGACAGTACTGCCATGTTGGGGGATGGCGAAGCCCCGGGTGAAATGATACCGGCGGAATTCAGATCCAATCTCTATCACAAAAAAGGCGCGCTGGCAATGGCCAGGACCGAAAATCCTGAAAAAGCCAGCAGCAACTGCCAGTTTTATATTGTACAGGGCCAACCTTACGCCAATGCACAGCTAAACGATATGGAATGCAAATTGAGGCAAAACGACCCGGAGTTTTATTTCACGGATGCTGAACGCAAAACTTATAACACCATTGGTGGCACACCTTTCCTCGATCAGAATTACACCGTATTTGGGGAAGTGATAAAAGGGCTTGATGTGATCGATAAGATTGCGGTGGTGCAAACGGACCAGAACGACAGGCCTGTAAGTAACGTTCGCATGAAAATGCGCATGCTTAATTAAGATTGGTTGCTAAAAAATTTTTCCCTAATATTTGTATTTAAATTATCAGCTATGAATTTTCCACCAGAATTAAAATATACCAAAGACCACGAATGGCTTAAATTAATTGATGATAAAACAGCATTGATCGGAATTACCGATTATGCGCAACGCGAATTGGGTGATATTGTTTTTGTTGATATCAACACTGTTGGCAAGTCACTCAGCGCAGAAGAAATATTCGGCACGGTGGAAGCAGTTAAAACCGTAAGCGATTTATTTTTACCCGTTGAAGCTAAAATAGTTGAGATAAATCCGGCGCTTTCCAATAACCCTGAGCTGGTAAATAATGATCCGTACGGTGAAGGCTGGATGGCAAAAATTGAAGTAAATAATGTGGCAGACATTAATAACCTTTTAGGTGCTGAAGCTTATGAGCAAATGGTAGGTTAAAACCATCTCTCTAACATCTAATGCCGGAAACGTTATCATATACTGAAAGCGAACTAGTAGCATTATTAAAGCAGCGGACGCAAACTGCCTTCAGTTATTTGTATGATAATTATTCCGGGGCATTGTACAGTGTGGTTCTTTCCATTTTACAGGATAAAGAACTTGCCAATGATGTATTACAGGAAGTATTCGTAAAAGTATGGCGGCAGATTGATCAATACGATCCCGGTAAAGGGCGTTTGTTTACCTGGCTGGTGAATATAAGCCGGAATGCAAGTATTGATACTTTGCGAAGTAAAAGCTATAATGCGCAAAAGCAAATCCGCGAATTAACGGAAACCGTATATATGGCAGCGGGTTCAATAAATACCGAAACAGACAAAATAGGCTTGAGAAAGATCGTTAATCTTTTGAAAGAAGATCATAAGGTTCTTATTGAGTTAGCTTATTTCCAGGGGTATACACAGGATGAGATTTCGAAATTATTAAATATACCGTTAGGCACTGTTAAAACCAGGTTGCGCAGCGCGCTCCTGCAGTTGAAAGATTTTTTAAAGAAGTAAATGGATATTAAAGAATACATACAAAGCGGAATAATTGAACAGTACGTTCTTGGTTTGGCTAACCCGGAAGAGGTTGCTGAACTGGAATTATTACGCAATGAATATCCGGAACTCAGTGAGGCTATTTCCAACTTCGAAAGAATCTTTGAAAAAACAGTCCGCGCGAACCAGCTTCAACCGCCTTCCTTTATAAAGGCTTCCCTCGAAAAGCAATTATTCGGCGACGATCATTCCGGCGCAATTGTAATTGAAAATGCGTTCGCTGCTGAACTGCTTAGAAAATCCAGGCCTGGTGTTTGGAAATACCTGGCGGCGGCATGCATAGTGCTGCTGGTGGTAAGTACGGCACTTAATTTTTATTTTTATTCAGGGTATAAAAATTCACAGGAGCAATATGAAGCGCTGCTGACAGAAAGAAACACATTGCAAGCCAACAATGCATCTTATCAGCAAGGCCTGAAAATGTTCCAGGATTCGGCAATGAAACGCATTGAAATGAAGGGTACACCCGGAAATGAACAAAATGTTGCAACGGTGTTATGGAATCAAAATTCAAAACAAGTATATATATATGCCAGCAGCATGGTGCAGATACCTACAGGGAAACAATACCAGCTTTGGGCAATTGTTGACGGCAAACCGGTTGATGCAGGGTTGATTACTGACTGCATTGGTTTGTGTAAAATGAACAGGATTGATCATGCCGAAGCATTTGCCATTACACTGGAAAACGCCGGCGGAAGTTCTACACCTACCCTCACGGAAATGTACGTATTCGGAAAAATTTGATCCCGGATTCTTAAAAAAGCTGCCGGTTTGGAGACACCTCTTTTATTTACTTTTGCGCGCAATGAAAATAAAGGTAATTCAATTTATCCCTGCAGTTATCTGGTTTATTATAGCTAACATTTTGTTTTTCATGCCCGGACAGGATTTACCTGGCTCCAGTTTTTTAGAGGAAATATATTTTGATAAATGGGTTCATACAGGCCTTTTTGCGGGGTTAGTCTTTCTTACGGCATATCCTTTCACCAAGGCAAAGCGTTCCACAAAAAAATTGTTGATTAAAATCAGCATACTATTCATTATATATGGGGTGTCTGTGGAGTTTATACAAAAATATTTTGCTTCGGAACGATCTTTCGATATAACTGATATGATTGCAGATACAATTGGCTGTTGGTTTGGCTACCTGGCCTCGGTGTGGTTCATTCAAAGGCTCAGAAAAAAGACAGCAATAAATACATAAAAAATAAGCCCCTGTAGAAACAGGGGCCGCAACCAAAACTAACTGCTTATGAGAAAATTGACTACTTTTTAGTAGAATTATATATTCAAACTCAATGCCAGAAATTTATTCCGATTGTTAAAAGAATTTTTAAACTGGCATTCATTGATCGTTTATTTAATTTAAGAATACAAATATCGTAATTAGTTTAAAAAATAACTGTTAAGTTAACGTTAGAGATTTTTTGGTTAACGTGAAAAATCTCTGTGTAAAGGTAAGCATAAAAAATGCAAAAAACAATTTCTTTAAAACTCTTTCCGCACGAAGCTTTAGATGATTTGCTTATCAAAGAACAGATTTCCAATGTTCTTCAGCTTAAGCCAGGCGCTTTAACAGGATTCACGATCACCAAAAAAAGTATCGACGCGAGAGGAAGACAGCCCTGGATAAACATTTCTGCGAGAGTATTTATTAACGAACCTTTTGAAGAGAAAAAACCAGAAGTAGTCATTTTTAAAGATGTGCATAATAGCAAAGATTCGGCGGTAATTATCGGGGCGGGGCCGGCAGGATTGTTTGCAGCCCTTAAATTTTTAGAGTATGGAATTAAACCGGTTATCCTTGAAAGGGGAAAAGACGTAAGGGCTCGCAGGAGGGATCTTGCTTTGCTTAATAAGGAAGGCATAATAAACCCGGAAAGCAATTACTGTTTCGGTGAAGGCGGAGCGGGCACTTATAGTGATGGTAAATTATATACCCGTAGCACGAAAAGAGGAAATGCGCAGCGCATATTAAATCTGTTTGTTCAATTTGGCGCGGACGAAAAAATTCTTCATGAGTCCCATCCACACATCGGCACGAATAAACTCCCACAGATAATTACTGCCATGCGAAAACAGATAGCGGATTGCGGAGGTAGATTTTTATTTAATAAAAAACTGGTTGACATAAATATCAATGGTAACTATGTTGAATTTGTCACAACTGCTGACGGCGATAATTTTAAAGCCGATGCTTATGTTCTTGCTACCGGCCATTCCGCGAGAGATATTTTTATTTTGCTGGACAAAAAGAAAATTTTAATAGAACAGAAGCCATTTGCCCTTGGCGTAAGAATAGAGCATCCGCAGCAGGTTATTGATGCTATACAATATCATTGCGCTGTGCGAAACAGGTTTTTACCACCCGCTTCTTATAGCCTGGTGGAACAGGTAAGTGGCAAAGGCGTATTTAGCTTTTGCATGTGCCCGGGCGGTATTATTGCTCCTGCCGCCACCGATGACAAAGAATTGGTAGTTAACGGCTGGAGCCCGAGTAAACGAAACAACCCTTTTGCCAACAGCGGCATGGTGGTGCAGGTTGAGAAGAATGACTTAAATAACTATCGGCAGCGTAATGATACTAAAGTTATACCGGACACCTTGCTTGGCATGTATTTTCAGCAGTCTGTTGAAAGAAAAGCATACGCAGCAGGGGGTGGAAATTTCGTTGCTCCGGCACAACGTATGGCCGATTTTGTAAGCAATAAAATTTCATCTTCCTTACCTGAATGCAGTTATCTGCCGGGTATTGCAAGTGCAGATTTAAAAGAAGTGCTTCCCGGGTTCATTCACAAAATACTGCAACAAGGGTTTAAGGATTTTGGTAAAAAAAAGAAAGGTTATTTTACAAATGAAGCGGTGATTATTGCCACGGAAAGCCGTACTTCATCCCCGGTGCGTATTCCCCGGAATGAAAAAACGTTACAGCATCCGCAGCTTGCGAATTTTTACCCCTGTGGTGAAGGGGCTGGTTATGCAGGTGGTATTGTAAGCGCCGCCATGGACGGGGAGAGGGTTGCCACATTGATTATTGAAAAAATAAAGCCTGAATATAAACCGGCTTCATAGACGTCCGGAATACTTCATATACAAAACAGAACACCTGCTTTTAAAACTATATAAGTTAAATTTGTTGCATGGCAAGGATCAGAACGGGAAAAGACGGATCACGCAAAGAAGTTATTGTAAAAGCTGCTGCTGCTCTATTTCATGAGAAAGGTTATAAGGCTGCCAGTATGCGGGATCTTGCCGAGCGGGTAGGTGTGGAGGCTGCCAGTTTATACAATCACATTCGTTCCAAAACCGAGTTGCTGCATGATATCTGCTTTAACGTGGCCAATGTTTTTTGGGAGCACATCAACAAAGTAGAATCCTCTGATGCAAAACCTATAGAAAAGCTGGAAACCTTGCTGCGTTTTCATATAAAACAAATGGTGGAAAATTTCCAGGAGGTTTATATCAGCGACCGTGAATGGCGCTATCTCACTGATCCTTATTTTTCCAATTTTCAAAGCCAACGCCGGAATTACCGTAAACGTTTCGCTGTCATTATTGAACAGGGAATTAGCAGTGGTGAAATAAATAAGATTGATGCTTCAACAGCGGTATTGATCGTATTACATGCCGTAAGCGGTATCGAAAGCTGGCACCGCAGCACGCATAAAATAAGCGGTGAAGAGCTCGAAGAAAACATGATCACCATCTTGATTGATGGGTTAAAAAAATAACGAAGGCTTGCATTCATGTCAACACATTTTGAAAAGGTTCGCATAAAGGAAGTGCGCAGGGAAACGGAGGATTGTGTTTCTATTTTACTGGATGTTCCTGAAGATCTAAAAGAAAAGTTCACTTATTTACCCGGCCAGCATATCACGCTTCGCGCAAAAATTAATAATGAAGATGTTCGCAGATCTTATTCTTTGTGCAGTTCTCCACTGCAGAACGAATGGCGCATTGCTGTTAAGCGGGTTGATGGCGGGATCTTTTCAATATTTGCCAACCACATATTAAAACAAGGCGATGAAATTGAGCTGATGCCCCCCCTGGGTCATTTTATTTTACCACATACTAATGAGCCAAAATATTATGCCTGTTTTGCTGCAGGCAGCGGCATTACTCCTGTTCTTTCTATTATAAAAACGGGGTTGATCAACCAGCCGGAAAGTCAGTTCACATTGATCTATGGTAACCGTACGAAACAATCCATCATTTTTAAAGAAGAACTCGAAGCGCTGAAAAATATTTATCTAAACCGTTTCCAGCTTATTCATGTTTTAAGCCGGGAACAAACCGGGTCGCCATTGAATGAAGGCAGGATCACTACCGAAAAGTGCGAACAGATATTTCAACATGTTGCTTCTTTACATGCGGATGCATTTTTTATTTGCGGCCCTGAAGCAATGATCTTTTCAATCAGGGATTGGCTTGTTTCGAAAAGTATTGATGCAAAAAAGATCCAATTTGAGCTGTTCAATACCAGCACTGCAACGCCGGCAAAAAAACAATCAGAACATATTGTTGCCGCAAGCGGGAAGCTGTCTCATGTTACAATAAACCTTGACGGCAGAAGTTTTCATTTTGACCTGCCCTTTAACAATGCAAGCATCCTGGATGCCGGTATGCAACACGGTGCTGACCTGCCTTATTCTTGCAAAAGCGGCGTATGCACAACCTGTAAAGCAAAACTTTTAAAAGGTAAGGTGGAAATGGATGTGAATTATGGATTAGAACCTGAAGAAGTTGCAGATGGTTTTGTGCTCACTTGTCAGAGTCACCCGGTAACGGAGGAAGTTGTTGTTGATTTTGATGTTAAATAAATCATGAGTTTACAAGTTCACGGGTTCACAAATCGAGGTAAGAAACATCATAAAAAGAGATCAGGGTATAGTTTTCCGCAGGGCGTAACATCATACTCGCTTAAGTCAGTAATGTTCTCCTTTTTTAAAACATCTTCATCAATAAATGTATTAGCGGTACAGATTGCACAGGCTTTGCTTAGTATATAAAATGCAGCATCGGCAACGATCTCGGGCTTGCGGCTCATATTAACTAATGCTTCGCCGCCCAGAAGATTTTTTACGGCGGCTGTTGCTATGGTAGTGGCCGGCCATAAAGTGTTAGATGCGATATTGTACTTTTTCAATTCGCCAGCCCATGCCAGTGCCATCATGGTCATGTTGTATTTGCTCATGGTGTAAGCAATGTGCATTTTCAGCCATTTCTCATCAAGATTTATAGGTGGTGATAAGGTGAGTATATGCGCATTTATTGCTTTCTTCAGATACCGGATGCAATGTTTTGTTACAAGGAAAGTACCACGTACATTGATGTCATGCATCAGGTCGAAACGCTTTGCTTCCGTATGTTCGGTATCCGTTAACTGGATAGCCGATGCGTTATTTACCAGTATATCAATACTACCAAAAGTTTCGATTGTTTTTTCAATGGCAGTTTTTATTTGCTCTTCGTTTCGAATATCGACCTGCACAGCCAAAGCTTTTCCTCCGGTTGCTTCAATTTCTTTTGCGGTCGTGTAAATAGTGCCGCCAAGCCGCGGATCTTCTTCAACTGTTTTAGCCGCAATAACAACGTTGGCGCCTTCTTTTGCCAACCGCAAGGCAATTGCTTTTCCGATGCCACGACTGGCTCCTGTTATAAAAGCTGTTTTGTTTTGAAATGATGGCATATTTAAAATTATAGACCTAAAAATTCTGTTACGGCAGCTTCCGCTTCAAGACAGGCATGTTGCAAATTATCATTAATAATAATTTTATTGAACTGGTTTTTAAAGCTTAATTCAAATACCGCTTTATTTAGCCTGGTTTGCAAGCTTTCCAGGCTTTCGGTGCCCCGCGACTGCAATCTTTTTTTTAATTCCTCTACCGACGGGGGTTCAATAAAAATGGTCAGGCAACTACTGTCATATTGTTCATGCACATGGATGGCGCCTTTCACATCTATATCCAGCAAGGGAATTTTATTCTCTTTCCAGATCCTTTCCAATTCACTTTTAAATGTACCATAATATTTTCCTTCATACACCATTTCCCATTCTATAAAATCATTTTCCTGGATTTTAGTATGAAACTCTCCTTCTGTTATAAAGTAATAATCAACCGCATTGGTTTCATTACTGCGCGGCTTTCTTGTAGTTGCCGATACAGAGAAAGCAAGCTGCGGAATTTTTCCCAGCAAATATTTTGTGACCGAAGTTTTGCCGGCGCCTGAAGGCGCTGTAATAATGATAAGTTTTTGTAAATGTTCAGTCATTCAAAATTATTTGAATTGCAAAATACGCTAATCAGTTATTTTTGCAACCCATTGAATATTTTGATCTTTGGAAATTGACTCTGTAGCTCAGTTGGTAGAGCAGCTGACTCTTAATCAGCGGGTCTAGGGTTCGAGTCCCTACAGGGTCACAGGAAATTTAAAAGCCTTCAAATTCATTGAGTTTGAAGGCTTTTTTGTGTTCGATAAATAAATCCTGATAAAAGCCGAAAAATCATAATCAACTGATATAAAACTCATTATGAGTTCGAGTGCCAAAAGGATTTGATTGGTTATAACATTAATCTTCAAAAGCTTTTTACCCAGCCTAAGATACTGGTCAACCGCAATCTTTGACATTTTAGATACGAAGTCTAAAATAATTTTAGCGTCATCTTCTGTTACAATTGTTCCATGCTTTGCCAATATCTTCATTACCTGGGATGGTGTCATCTCACCTGCTGTTTCCAGAGCATTATTTCCAATGTTCTTTTTATTCATAGTTTCTTTTTTACAGTAAAAATCTGTGGTGTTACTGTTGAATGGAGGTATTGAAATCTTTACCGGAATAAGACATGATTATAGATAATTATATGAGAGTGATTTTTTGCAAAAGTTATCAAAAAGCGATACCTTTCGCAAAATTTTACTCTTTGGAAGTCTATTTATCAATAAGTGATTGGGTAGAAAATCTTGCATCAAAGGGCAGGCATTCTTTTAGCCTTAATGAGGTTAGGAATGCTTTTGCCAATAATACGGAAGCAGCCATTAAGCTGAAGCTAACAAGACTGGTAGGAAAAAAGAAAATAATATCCATACATAAAGGCTATTATTTAATCATTACTGCTCAATATGCTTCCAGAGGCGTCTTACCGCCTGCATTGTTCATTGACGGGCTGATGAAATTTTTGGAAAGACCTTACTATGTAGGTTTATTAAATGCAGCCGCATTTCATGGTGCAGCACATCAGCAACCGCAAGAATATTTTGTAGTTACCAATTTTCCGGCATTACGACCAACAGTCAAAAAGGGCATTAAGATAAATTACATCAGTAAAAAGGAAGTTGCTGAATTGTATTTGGAAAAAAGGAAAACTGAAACAGGTTCTATCAGCATATCTAACCCTGCATTGACAGCAATAGATTTGGTGCAGTTTGATAAACGCGTTGGTGGGCTTGATAGGGCTGCTACTGTTTTAAATGAATTGGCAGAAGCTATAAGGCCGGAGCAAATAACTGAACGTTTTTTACAAGAAGTGCCCGTTGCAGCTATTCAACGATTGGGTTTTTTATTAGAAGTAACATTAAAGAAAGATATTGGTAAGCATCTTTATGAAGTAAGCCAAAAAGTGGGACTTGATTTTTTCCGTATTCCTCTAAAAACATCGGCGGCCAAAAAAGGCTTTCCGTCAGATGAACGATGGAAAGTTATAGTGAACACAGAAATTGAAATTGACGAATGATACCTCAAAGCGATATTATAGAATGGAGCAATACAGTTGCATGGCGAACCAATGAACAGATTGAGCAGGATTTGGTAATCTGCCGTGCATTGGTGCAGATATTTAATGACGACTATTTAGCCGGACATTTAGCGTTTCGTGGAGGCACGGCATTACACAAATTATACTTACAACCGCAACCACGTTATTCTGAAGATATAGACCTGGTACAAATGAAAGCAGAGCCGATAGGCGAAGTATTAGACAGGCTTAGAACTGTACTTGACTTCATAGGCAAAGCAAAAGTTGAGGTTGGCGATACAATGGCTACAATGAAATTCAGATTTGAATCTGAAATAGCCCCTGTTGTCCCATTGCGATTAAAAATTGAAATAAATTGCCGGGAGCATTTTGCAGAGTTGGGTTGGGAAAAGAAGGATTTTAACGTACAATCAAATTGGTTTGAAGGCTCATGTTCTTTAACCACATATAAGCTGGAAGAATTATTAGGAACAAAAATCCGTGCTTTATACCAAAGGCGTAAAGGGCGTGATTTGTACGATTTGTATCAGGCATTTACCAAGAGTAATTTGAACGTAGAGATTATGCTTGGATGTTACCGGAAGTATATGAAATTTAGTGTTGGAAATGTTCCTTCACAAAAGGAGTTTATACAAAATATGGAATTGAAATTACAAGATGCTTACTTCGTAGGTGATATTGTTGGTTTAATTCGTCCTGACAAAGTGTACGACCACAATGCTGCTTATGAGTTAGTAAAAAAAGAATTACTTGACCAAATGTAAATAATCATAATTACGAATAAAACTTTCAATTGGCTCAATCGTCTTAAATCTTCCAATAAAGAGTTCGAGTTTTGTACCAATGGGGTCACCTTCGGGAACATTTCGGAAAAATGACCGTTTTGTTCCCTTTCGTTTCTTTAAAATCCTTGTATAGCTTACATATTAGCCGAACTGCCTCGTTAAGTAATCCGTCAAAATCATTTTTTAGGGAATATCGAACTAATGATTTTTCTTTTGTGGATAGCTTCAGCGTTTAGATGCAGATTCCCGTTTATTATTCCATTTTAATTCATAGAGAATTAGACAGAAGTTCTTTTCCAATATAAAATTGTTTAAGACACGGTGGGCATTATAATAGTTTTTAATCGTGTCATGTTTAATTTTATGACCATCTTTTTTAAGCCGCTTTCCGGTTTCTAAAGCTCTGATGGGAAATCGATTGATGTAAATATAAGGTTCGCATATGATTTTTATATTAAGAACAGAAGCAAAGGCACAATAGGAACTGGTTAAACGAATCTTATCCGCCCCCATTAGCACTGTCATAGCGACCTTGTAAAGACACAAAGGGAACGGCATTAAACATAGGCCTGGTATTCAAAAGGCGAATGAAGTTATGATGTAGCGGAAAAATAACAATCCTCAAAGACCAATTTTCTAATAGTGTTATCAACAAATAAGACATTTTACCGCTACCTTTGGTAAAAATGTCCTTTTTATGGCAGTAGCGACAAAAAAAATTACTACCCGTGTAAAAGATGAAAAGCAGGAATTGCTGCAAGACGTTGAGCAATACATACTCAAAAATCAATCAGCCGACTTAATAACCTGGCGTTTACTGGGCGGCCGGTATTTCATGCAAAATAAACCTGTTTCCACTTTCGATTTCGTGGCTGCAGGAACCAGAGGCATTCGTAAAAGATCCGTGGCTGCGCTGGCACACATACTTGATATTCCTATGAGAACAATGGCACACATGCTTAACCTTTCTGAAAAAACCCTGGGAAGAAAAAAGCCAGACGACCTCTTGGACAAACTGCCTTCCTCACTTTCCATCGAAATTGCTCAGACGGTAGCCAGGGGAATAGAACTGTTTGAAGACCGGGACAAATTCAACAGATGGTTGCAAAAGGAAAACAGGGCGCTCAGGGGCCAAAAGCCATTCGATTTATTAAATACGCCTACAGGAATTAAATTGGTAAACCAGGTATTAGGCCGCATTGAAGAGGGTGTTTATTCATAGGGATGAAAGTTTACCGTATTGCTAAAAAGAAACATCGTGTAAATGACCTCTCCGGTACCGGAGCATATAACGAAGGCGGTCGTTGGAACAGTCCGGGAACTTATGCGTTATATACAAGTGAGCACCGTTCGCTGGCTGCGCTGGAAGTATTGGTACACGTTGATGAAACAGAACTTCCGCCAAATTTATTTATCATGACTATTGACATCAGCGAGCAAAGCCCCGTCTATGAAATGCCAGACGATCAACTGCCAGCAGACTGGCGCATACCGGGAAACCTTGCTTTACAAATTATCGGAGATCAAATATTCAGGGAAAATAATTATCTCGCCATCAAAGCCCGTTCGGCTGTACTTCCTCAAGAGTATAATTACATACTCAACCCTCTATTTCCAGGATTCTATGAGCTGGTGAAAATAACTGAAGTCTTTGATTATGAGATAGACAAAAGATTGTTATAGCCAGGTACGGGCTATTTGCCTTCCCGCAAATTTTTGTCTCTGTAGCTGCACAAGATTTTTGCAATCCAACAGAAATAGTCATTTCGCCTGCTGTTAGGTCGCCAAATGTTTTTGCATATCTAAAAATTCATTTGGCCTAATCTCTTCACTTTGAGTCAAATGACGCACTCGTTTACTTACACGCGGAATACTTTTGCAACGCAATCAAATCGAAATAGTGGGTAAGGAATAGTTGAAGATCGATTAATAGTTTTTAATCTGACTCGAATTGGCCTCCTTTATGGAGGCTTTTTTTGTTTCAAAGAACCGCCTTAAAAATTTTTTAATTTCCATCTATGATACCTGTGCGGTTTATCTACGAAGGCAAGATTTACAAAGGCTATTAACTCCTGTTTCCAATAGGGGTAATAAAACATACTTGCTTAGGTTAATAGAAAATATTGCGGCCAGCTTTGCTGGGTTGAGTACAGCGGCACACCTCATCTTCCTCGCAAACCTGGAAAGCCGCATACAATGGAGGTTTACAACCAGGCCGGCAACCCTTAATCATTTGGAAAGTTTATTTGTTGAAGCAGTGGGAACTTATGAACGTACCATGCCTTAACCATGAAGGAAGTATGGAGGAAGTATGAAGGAACCATGCAGGAAGGTGCAACCCGGCGACAAAATAAAACCGCCTAAAAATCTTAAGGGGCTGCTCTTTTTTCAAACCGGAGACTGAAAATTGCTGACTGTAAAACGAGCCATGGAAATTGAAAAAGATTTTCATTTAATCAAATCTCAGAAGAAATTAAGGCTTGGTTAAACATGCCGATCACGGGATCGCTGTTATATTACGAGGGCATTGTCTGCCGTGCAATTAATTGTTTAAGTTTCCTTAAAAAATATATATCTGTAACATTATACGAAGCCAATCGTATATTTATGGCGCCGAGATGCCTACCTAAATCAACAAAGCATGAAAAACATATTAAAGCAATTTCCGCTAATAAGCCTTGCCGTTTTACCCCTCAGCGATTTACTTGTTTGCCCCTCGCAAAACCAGAATAAAAACAATTTTACCCGCAAAGAAGTTACAAGCGCCAGGCAAAGAGATTCTGTGCCAAAAATTAATTATAAAGAAGGGGGTATTTATGCACACGCTTTTGATAAATCATTCAAAAATGTTGGTCGGGGTACAGCTGATCTTGATGTACAAATGAAGGATCTTGTATATAAATCGAGGTAAGCAACCGGTATTTGTGTAAGACACTATTATGCTGGTCTCCTCTATAGCAGTAAGACAAGCCTGCAAGCTATCTTCATCATGTTTTCATAAGGAAACTTATTGCATCAAAAGTTAATTTCATTCGTCCTGCCTTTCAATTCAATTTATCTGTTAAAGCAGTAAATACTTTTCCGTTTGGCTTGTACTTATTGCCTGCAAGTATGATGTTTACAAGGCGTACGAAACTCCGGAGCATTATTTTCGTTCTTTCATTTTAAGAATGTTGTTATTGCTGTTTGTTTATCAAATTGAATTCCCTCCTGTATATTGCGCGCATACTGATTGCACATGAGCACAAATACAGCAAGTACTGTTTTTTCCGATTCAAAAAGTCATTATAAAATATTGGATGGTTTACGTGGCGTAGCTTCTATTATGGTTATTTCAATGCACGTGATGGAAATTTTTTCCGGCGGAGATCACACCAAAATGTATATTAACCACGGATATCTTGCGGTTGATTTTTTCTTTTTATTATCCGGTTTTGTAATTGGCCATGCCTATGATGACAGGTGGAGCAAGATGAGCCTGAAAGATTTTTTCAAACGCAGGCTCATACGTTTGCATCCAATGATAATTGTGGGAATGACCATTGGCGCCATTTGTTTTTACTTTGGCGCATCAGATGGGTTATTCCCGAACATCAGTGCAACACCAATATGGAAACTAATCATGGTAATGCTGATTGGTTATACATTGATACCGGTTCCTTTATCGCTCGACATCAGGGGTTGGGCCGAAATGCACCCGCTGGACGGCCCCGCATGGACGCTGTTTTTTGAATACATCGCCAATATTGTATATGCGCTTGTTCTAAGAAAAACATCAACGAGAGTCCTGAGCCTGCTTACGCTTATTGCTGCCGGTGTTTTATTACAGTATGCAGTAAGCAACGGCAACGGGGATATGATTGGCGGCTGGTCTGTTACACCGGAGCAGTTGCGCATTGGCTTTACAAGGTTATCCTATCCTTTTTTAGCAGGTTTATTGCTGTCGCGGGTTGCCCGGCCCGGCAATTTGGGAAATACGTTTTTATGGTGCAGCCTGTTACTGGTAGTTATGTTATCATTACCGCGTATAGGTGGCAGCGATAAAGCGTTTTTCTGGACAAACGGTTTGTATGAGGCTTTGTGTATTATCCTCGTGTTTCCTTTTATTGTTTACCTGGGAGCAAGCGGCAGCTTAAAAAACAAGACTATTGAAAGGGTATGCGGTTTTTTAGGCGATATATCTTACCCGGTTTATATTATTCATTATCCTTTGGCATATATATTCATGGCCTGGGTGGTAAACAACCACAAGACATTTGCTGAAGCATGGCCTGCCGGTTTGCTGGTGCTGGTTTCATCTGTTACACTTGCTTATATATGTTTAAAATTATACGATCTGCCGGTAAGAAAATGGCTTACAAAAAAATGGCTGCCCAAAACACGGGTAATTAATTAGACCGCTGGCAAAGCGGTCAACGGTTAACGGTCGACGGTCAACCGTTAACCGTTCACCGATTGGTAGTGTAAATACACTATTGCAAACGGGTTAACGCCAGGATAGCTTTACATCCACTTCATCACTATTTAAACCTGGAATGTATGAAAAAGCTTTACCTGTGCATCGCCCTTATTTATTGCCTTCTGAACGCTTCTGCACAAAGCTGGAATATCAATGGCAATAGTGGTTTGACCAATAATAATTTTCTTGGTACAACGAATGCTAAAGACCTCATTTTTAAAGTGAACAATACGGAAAGAGGACGTTTATTAAAAACCGGCAACTGGCGTTTTGGAAGCGCTGTTAATAATGCAGGCATTGATTCCGGCGGCAGGCTTAGTTTTTCAGGCATTGGTACTTACCTGGTAGGCAATAATAAATATGTTTTTCAAAACAGTGCCAATCCCAACTATGGTTTATTTTTTAAATCTTCCGTGCCGCAATATGAATTCAGGAATGGAAGTGCGGTCCCGGTATTTTATGTAAATGCAAACAACGGTAACACAACATTAGCAGGTTCATTAAAGATCGGCGCTTATACATTGCCTGCAACAGATGGTACCAACGGGCAGGTACTTACTACCAACGGCACAGGTACGGTAAGCTGGTCAACGGCTGGCAATGGAAAAACAGGAGCGAACAAAACCCTATCCAATCTTGCTGCTGTAACAAAAGTTAATGTTAGCCTGTTGCCCGGAACAAATGCCTCAATCGACCTGGGTTCATCCGCCAAGGCGTGGAGAAATATTTATTTGGACGGAAGTTTGTTTGCCGGAACTCATAAAATTTTTACTGTTGATACCGTTCTGCTTAATACAGTTTTAGGTGATGGAGCGTTTTTGTCTAATACAAGCGGTCTACATAATACGGCTACCGGGTATTATGCACTTGCGAATAATACAACAGGAAGCGACAACATGGCAAATGGTTTTTATGCACTTCTTTCCAATACAACTGGAAATGATAATGCAGCAAGTGGTTTTGAGGCACTTGTTTCCAATACAACGGGATATCAGAATACAGCTGTTGGTGCTGCAACACTTTTCTCTAATACAACCGGAAATTCCAATTCAGGGAGTGGTTTTGAGGTGCTCGCTTCAAATACCATGGGATCTCAAAATACAGGGAATGGTGCATTCGCTCTGTTTTATAATACAACTGGAAATTACAATACTGCAAATGGCTTTACAGCGCTTTATTCCAATACAACCGGAAATGATAACACCGCAACCGGTCGCCAGTCGCTGCAGTCAAATAACACCGGCTATGATAACACCGCAAACGGATCATCTGCGCTTTTTGCCAATACAACTGGATTTGGCAACTCAGCATTTGGTTGGAACGCGCTTAATTTCAACATAACCGGTAACAACAATTCTGCCTGCGGTACAGTTGCACTTTTAAGCAACACAACAGGAAACGCTAACACTGCTAACGGTTATTACGCACTTTCCGGCAATACTATCGGAAGCTTTAACACAGCCATCGGGTATAGTGCTGATGTGGCAACCTCAAACTTAAGCAATGCAACAGCTATAGGTTCAAATGCGCTGGTTGATGCATCCGATAAAGTGCGCATTGGTAACACCGCTGTCACTTCTATCGGCGGCCAGGTTGGCTGGACAAGTTTTTCTGATGGCCGGTTTAAGAAAAATATTAAGGAAGATGTACAGGGATTAAAATTCATTAACCTCCTGAAACCTATTTCATATACGGTTGATGTAAACGCATTAAATGCATATTACCATAAAAATAAAAAGCATGATAGTGTCTATGATAATTTGAAAAAAGCCATACCGGGTGAAGCTAATAAAGCATCCGCCTTTATACACAACGGCTTTATAGCACAGGATGTTGAGAAAGCTGCAGCTTCCTTGCGTTATAATTTTAGCGGTGTTGATAAACCACAGACGGAAGATGGATTATACGGTTTGCGTTACAGTGATTTTGTTGTGCCGCTCGTAAAAGCTGTACAGGAATTAAGCAGGATGAATGATGAAAAAGATGAAAAGATCGATAGCCTGCAAAAACAGTTTACAGAGCTTAAAACACTTGTACTGAGAATGCAACAAACACAACAGCAATGCAGCCCATGCAATGCTGCTCTTAATGCTTCAACACAACAAAATATATTGACGCAAGATGTTGAACCTGCAAAGCTGGCATCGCTCGAACAAAATGTCCCCAATCCTTTTGCTAATACAACAAGCATAGGTTATTACCTGCCTCAGAAATTTACATCAGCAAAAATTATTATTACAGACAGAAATAGTAAGGTATTACAACAATTGAACATAACCGGTCCGGGAAAAGGAACAGTTCATGTAAATGCGGCTGCTGTAGCATCAGGCGCTTATTATTATACTTTGTATGTTGACGGAAAATTAATTGCATCAAAGCAGATGGAACTCCTTAAATAATTAAAGCCATTGTGACATCCCTACTCAATGCGGGATGATATCGGCGAGGTAAATCTTAAAGTGTTGTGCAATAGAGCTACGGCATTTCTATGTGAAATCCTATGTTTTCTCTATCTGCCTATGTGGTAAAAATATTTTGAACCACATAGAAGCATCAGGTACATAGGTTATTCACATAGAAGTAATTAAAGAATATCAAACGAATTTCAACAGCGCAACATATTAAATCTTAATAAATTTTACTAATGATTATAGTATTCACACAGCAGCTCACATAATTGCATGCAGCTTATTTATGTCATCGACCTGCGTATTAAAGCATAAATATTTTTATCAAACAATTTTTAACCAATAAAAAAGATCTATGAAAGAGTTAGACATCGTTGCGGAAATGACATCCGCATACAAAAATGATTTGCCCAACGCATGGGAGCGAGTTAAAAACTATTATCAGAATCTTTCCCCCGAAACATTAAAAGGCATCAAAGGGTTAGACCCACAAGGGAATACCGATTTCTATGCCCCGGATTATGGAATAGTAATTTCTGATTTTAATTACACTTCTGTTAATCCTTCCTTTACGCCCAACGAAGTTGCCGACCAAACCCTTATTAATAACGGCACTACTACAGTTGATGAAACCTTTTCTTTTAAAAAAGCTTCGCAGGATAATTTTAAGTTTGGCTTTTCAGAAGGTTTAAAAGTAGGAACAAAAGCTTCGGCCAAAGTAAAACTGCCTTTTGTTGGAGAGGGAACTGCTGAAGTAAGTGCTGAAATTACTTTCAATGCAAACCAGGAATGGTCAAAATCCAATGCTGAAGAATGGACGTATACAACCAGGATCCCTGTTCCTCCAAATTCAAAAATCAGGTGTACCGGGTTCATCAAATATTCTAATATCAATTGTCCGTTTACTGCAAATGTTAAGGCTACAGACGGAATGGTTTTAACCTGGTTCCAGCTGGAGAACGGAACGTATACTGAATTCCCCGTGCCATTAACAATATTGCTTACAGAGCAACAAAGAACATTTCAGGTTTCAGGGAAGTTTGATGGCGGGGAAGGCGTAAGTGTTTATTCGCAAATTGATCCTATAAACAACTAATTAAATTATACTTATTCCCTTGTTGATATTCCCGTTAATATCAGCAAGGGATTTGTACATACAGTGCTTAAGGTTTTATAATTTTCTTGCTGATGGCGTTTGCCACAGCCTCGGAGGCATTATGAACCTGGAGTTTTTCATAAATCTTAGCCAGGTGATTATTCACCGTAAACCTGGATATGTTTAATTCTGCGGCAATCATTTTCTGGCTGTATCCTTTCACCAGAAAATGCAACACCTCAATTTCCCTTGCAGATAAATTAAAAGCATCAGTTGCTTTGATCGTAGGTTGTTCATTTAAGAAATTAAGTATCCGTCTTGCCACACTGGCCGTCATCGGAGCACCACCCTGCACAACCTCTTTTATGCCTTCAATCAGTTTTTCGGGCTCTGTTTTTTTAAGATAGTATCCGTTAGCCCCTGCACGGATGCTGTTAAATATTTTATCGTCATCATCAAAAACTGTCTGCATGATAATAAGTGTATCAGGATAGTTGGCACGGATCAATTTCACCGCTTCAATCCCACTCATGCCGGGCATATCTATGTCCATTAATACCACATCAGGAAGAATGTTTGATAAATCATTAATGATATTAACGCAATTGTCAAAATCAGCGAGGCAAACCATATCCGGTTCAAGACTGATTAATAACTTCAATCCGTCTCTCCTGTTTTTGTGGTCATCATATATAACAATACCAATCATACAGTTAATCATCAAAAATAAATGCGCAGCGTGGTTGCCTCAATAGTGTAAATAAGCTATTTTATTTTCTTTGAAAACTCAGGTGCAAAGTTGAACCTCCGTTTATAGCAGAGGTTATATCGAGCCTTGCACCTATAGCATCTGCCCTTTTATGCATATTCGATAAGCCGTTGCCCTTTCTATTTGCCTTTGATACATCAAAGCCCTTTCCATCATCTTTTATAACAAGCTCAATTTTATTATTGTTCAATGCAAGTTCTATCCAAACATTTTCTCCTTCCGCATATTTAACTATATTGTTTAAGGCTTCTTTATAAATAAGATAAAAATCATGGCGGCTTAGCATATCAAATTTTACATGGTTCAATCGGTCATCAAAATGAAAATGTACGATGTAATTCTTTGCTTCAAGCAACTGCACTGCATGCCCGCGCATGCGGTAAAATACATTTTCGAATTCATCGTTTTTTGTGTTGATGCTCCACACAATATCACTCATTGAATCCATCACATGGCTGGCATCTTCGTTTATCTTTTGCAATAACAGATCGGGATTCGCCTCCTTTGTATTGATATGGCGTTGCGCCAGTTTTGAAAAGATGGAGATGCTGCTGAGGGAAGAGCCGATCTCATCATGCAGGTCTCTCGCAATGTTATTACGCACCCGTTCAATTTTTAATAGCTGTTGCAAGCGGTAACGATAGATTGTATAACCAATGGCAACGATACAGCAAGCAATAATTATTTTAAATAACCATGTTTGCCACCACATGGGTAATACATGCAAATTCAATAAGGCAAAGTCATTGCTCCATGTTGTGTTGTCATTACTTGCCTGCACCAAAAAAGTATAATTACCGGGATCAAGATTTGTATAAGTGGCAGTATTGTTTAAGCCGGAATTATTCCAGTCATGATCAAACCCATTTAACCTGTAGCGGTAATGTGCGGCGCCTGCCTTGCGGTAGTCCATTGCTGCAAATTCAAAGCCTATAACATTCTGGTTTGATTGTATAGCAAGGTCTTTAAGATAACTTACATCTTCATTAATAGCGGAGTTAGGTTCATTCACCGAAAGATTTCTATTAGGTATTTTGATATTGGTAAGCACAACAACTCCCGGCGGTGAAATAGGATGAATGTCTCCAGGCCTGAAATAATTTACCCCGTTCAAACCGCCAAAGATCAACATTCCGTTACCTAGTTTTAAATAAGCAAAGCGATTGAATTCATTGCCTTGCAGGCCATCGGTCACATCAAAATTCTTAATCTTTCCCGTTTTAACTTTCAATCTGAATAAGCCCTTATTCGTACTCCCCCACAGATCACCTTCATCATCGGTAAGTAATCCATAAATAACATTATTAGGCAAACCATTTTTAACACTGAGTGATGTGCACTTCCCGGTTAATTTGTTTAACCTGCTTAGCCCGCTTCCCCTTGTTCCTATCCATAAAAACTGCGCAGGTTGTAAAGGGTCGTCACAAAAACAACTTACATTACTGCTTACAACGGTGCTTGTGTCATTTGAATCATGATAGAAAAATTTTGTGCTGTTATTGTATGGGTTATAGCTATAAAAATCCTTGCTTGTCGTTATCCATAAGGTTCTGTTTACATCCTCATACATTATTTGAAAACTTCTGTCTTCATCCTTAAAAACCGGCAATGAAGGATATACACTTAAACTGTCCGCAGCAATATTATAAGACATCATCTTACTATAACATTGAAACCAAAGATTATCATGCTCGTCAATAAAAAGAAAATCCAGTTTTGTAGTATTACTTACATTGATATGCATGGCTGCAATTGTTTCTCTTCTCAGCTTATCTTTTATAGAGATGATGCGAAGGTTTTTATTTTCTGCGCTGTATGATTTCAATTGGTTATTATATAAAAACCAATATCCGCCTTTTGCATCCACAACATATTTTGCAGATGGATAAAATGGTTTTTTTATTTCACCGGGAATTGTAACGGAATCAAGCTGGAATGAATTATTACTATTAAGTCTCAGTTTAAGGTATCCTTCCACCAGGGCGGTTTCACCATTATACGCCTGTATATGGTATACATACATGTTGGGAAGTATGTGATGAAAAACGTTCAGGTCATCCGTAAATTTTAAAATGCCCAAACCTGATGTTCCCAGCCAGAGATTACCACTTCTGTCTTCAAAGCACGAGTATACGCCATTAAGCAGATTGCCGGTTTCCAAAGATTTCGGCAGAACCTGTGTAACTGATCTTGTTCTTAAGTTTACTACCGACACCAGGGACGCCCCGTGCCAAAGCCGCTGTTTACTGTCGATAAGAACAACCCTGGCATACGGCAGCGTAGCAATGATAGCAGAATGCCTGAAATTACTATCAGGAAATTCAAGCAGGTGACTTTGCAGGCAGGCGTAAAATTTATGAGTTGTTCTATCTTCTGCTATCTGAGGTTCTGTGGCCTCGGTTTCTGAAAAAGAAAACAATTTTACCGTAGCAAGTTTGTTTGTGTTTTCATCATACACTAATTTGAATATGGCATCCGTGGTGGTTAGGTAAACATTTTTCCAGGTGTCTGTGAACAAATGGTAATGTATATAACCATCCCTGTTTATTACAGCATCTTGAAATAGGAATGTGGCTGTATCAAGGGAAATTTTCTTAAACTGTACACCTTCAATTTTTTTAATCTTACATAAAATGATCTTACCACCTGATGCTACGATAAGATTTTGATATTTATCTTCAACAATATCATTAATCGTTAGTCCCAAAAAAAAATGATAAAACCGTTGATGCGGGATGTCGAAATAATTTAAGCCATTATCATTAGTAGCTATCCAGGCATTTTTATGTGTATCTATAAAAAACTTTGTTACAAGATTTGATGAAACGGAGAAACTGTCTGCATCATCATGCCGGTAAATTTTGAAATGATATCCATCATAACGGTTAAGTCCATCCGGTGTACAAAACCACATAAACCCTTTATTATCCTGGGCGATATTGTAAACGAATCCCTGGCTGAGCCCATCGTTGATGGTTAGCTTTTCAAAGTTTAATATCTGGCCTTGCTGGCTGTAACAATTTTTAATTGCGGCCAGGTTGAATAGTATTATTGTAAATAACCTAAACCTATAAGATAAGGATTTTATCAGTGTCTTCAAAATAGATAGATGTTGGATAAACAAATTTAGAAAAGGATAACAATACGTATTTCCTTGTTCTTCCGAAATGATATGTCTATATTAGATGAGTTAAGCCGTCTGCCGGTAAAATCCAATGAAGCAGAAAAACTAATTGATTATTATCAGGCCAATAAAACAAGAATGAATTATCCTTTGTATAACAAACTGGGTACTGGTATTATCGGATCGGGAGCTATTGAACCAGCACAGTACCGTAGTACAGAAAAGATTGAAACAATCCGGGCAAAGATGGAGTAAAAAAGGCGCACAGAATATGCTGCACTTAAGAGTTACACAAAAAAATAATCAATGGTCAAAAATTGTAGCTCTTATTAAAAAAGATTTTGTGAAACGCGCTGCCTGAAACGCGAAAATTGAAATGCACCTTATGCATTGGATATAAATGGCATAACTTTATAATGGATTATTTTAATAGCTGCGATTTATTTTAGCCCGGATATAATCTGCAAACCCCTTTTCTAACCTATCAAAAGCTTTGTTATGACTACGCCCCAACATTTTGTGAAATTAAAGTACTTCACAAATCTCATTGCTGCCGAAGATTCATTTAAAAAACCTGAATTGATTTTTTTTAGTGATAAAAAACCTGTGTGGTGATGTAAAAAACAGACTTCTGCGGCTTTCATGAAGCAGTTTTTCGGAAAGGTCTTGCGTACTTTCTGTAAAAGTGTCCTTGTATTCACTTCATTTAATTCTACCACCTCAAATTATTTTTATGTTTACCAATCAGATTTATTGGAAGCCTGACATATTTACCCGTACACAAACCTTTTTATTATGTATTCTGGCATTCATTATAATGTGCGAAACCGTAGTTGCTCAAAGCCAACAGCCTAATATTATTTTAATTTTGGCAGATGATTTCGGTTATGAAAATCTTAGATGTAATGGAGGCGAAAGTTACCAAACACCTAATTTGGATGCAATGGCCGCACAAGGGTTAAGGTTTACACAGGTTCATAGTTGCCCAAACTGCAGTCCTTCGCGTTTTGAGTTAATGACTGGGGTTTATAATTTCCGGAACTACAACAAATGGGGTGTAATGCCCACTTCAAACAGAACTTTTGGTAATGTATTACATGATGCCGGATATAAAACAGGAATATTTGGTAAATGGCAGTTGGATGGAGGTGATGCCTCAATACATGCTTTTGGATTTGATGATTATATTATTTACGATCCTCTAAGAACAATGACAGACAATGAAGATAGTGTTGAAGATGGGTCACGGTATAAAAATCCGCACTTATATGCAAACGGTAATTATCTTCCTGCGACGCAGATGAATGGTAAATATGGAGATGATGTTTTGGTTGATAGTTTAAGGACCTTTATAACAAGAAACAAAGACAGCAAATTTTTTGCATACTATACAATGATAAGCCCTCATATACCATTTACCCCAACTCCTGACGATTTTGCATTTTCAACATGGGATCCGAATCTACCCGGAGATACTTCTATGTACCCATCGATGATTAAATACCTGGATAAGAAAGTCGGACAGATTCTAAAATTTATAGATAGTTTAGGTATCTCAGAAAGAACGATAATTTTATTTACAGGCGATAATGGCACAACGAATAAAATCTACTCCTGGTTTAATGGTGTTAAGGTTAAAGGTGGCAAGGGAAATACAGTTGAGAATGCCACGCATGTGCCCTTGCTTGTTAAATGGCAAGGCCATACGCCTGTTGGCGTTGATACCTCACTTATAGATTTTACTGATTTTTATCCCACGCTTGCAGATATAGCGAATGCTTCACATGACTCCCTGGATGGCATCAGTTTTTACCCACAGATAACCGCGCAAAAAGGAGCATTAAGAAACTCCATATTTTGTCATTTTCAAAAGAATCCTTCAGACAACACACCTCTATATAGATGGGCTCAAGATCGGAGATTTAAATTATATGACAGCACGATTTTAAATAATGCATATTTATTTTATGATATAGTGCGTGATGTAAAAGAAAAAAAACCGCTAGCTGATTCATTGCTTTCATCTCAAAAAGCCATTATAAAACATCAGTTGTTGGAAGTAATTAACAGTCATGTGATACATTCTATACCTGTTTTATCGAATCCTATAATTTTGGCAATTACCGATTCATCCGTAACTATTAAGGATTCCATACTATCCAATAGCGGCGCCAACATTACAGCTTGTGGAATGGTTTGGGATACACTACCAGATCCTCAATTAGCTTCCGGTGCTTATACGGTTCATATTACTTCTACAGGATCATTTATAGATTATATAACCAGTTTAAAACTTAATACCACATATTACGTCAAAGCTTATGCTACCAATTTGTACGGTACTGCATACAGCAACCAGGTTATATTTAAAACCTTAGCCCACATTGCAGCATTTGACCTGTTACTTGTTAAAATTTTCGTTTTATAAAGAAAATTTTCAGGTCATATTTCGTATGGGGTACGGGACGAATTCATATAGCCTACGTATAAAGGCTTCGTTGATTTTGTAGTACAC
>DASUGF010000109.1:0-16664 GCA_036274175.1 Parafilimonas sp. | reverse complement strand
TGTGTAAGGCATGTTAGCACATCGTAGCAGCAGTTTCTCACGTTCCATATAAAAGCCTGTGTAAGCTCCTGCCGTCTTAATGCCGGCTGGTCTGCAACCAGTAAACAGTTGTCCGTTACAGTTCGTCCTGTCAGCGCAATGAAGCCAACAGTTTTACCAACAAGGTTTCTCTTTCGACATGTCTTCAACGGTTCATTTGCATTCAGCTTCTTTACACCTACCTGATAGTGTCTTTACACTACCTTTTGCCTGAACGTTCAGCACCATGCCTTTTGAACACAGTCCGCCTCAGGCGGATGGTTTGCATACTCTGACTGTACAACGTATGCGGTGGGCCTGCCACCATCTTTTATACAGCATTGAAAAGAACTATCACCTCTTTTCATTCGTGACACACCATTGCGGGAAAGAAAACATCTTCCGTTCACATCGCCAATATTTTCTTTTATAAGCTGAATAAAATGGTTGAGTTTTTCCCGTATCACTTCATGATAGTCTTTCCCGTAAGCATATTTGGAAACCTTAGGCGTGCCGGGTTGTTGTGCAGCAGCAGGAAGATAATTTAACAATAATATAATTACGGATTTGGCGCCGGGAACCAGTTGCCGCGGATCGGTTCTCAGGTCAAAGTAGTTTTCCATATACTGCATTTTGCCATGCATACCCTGTTGTAGCCATTTTTCAAGGCGGCGGGCATCGTCATCCAACTTCACGGCTTTTGCAATTCCACAATAGTGAAAACCCAGTTGCGCAGCGAAAGATTTTATTGACTTTGTGTAGTAAAAGATTTCAATTGTGCAAAATTATTTTGATTGTATTATATTTGCCACCCTTAAACCAGATTAATTGTTTTATGCTATTCAACCGTATTTCTTTAATTGCTCTATTGCTGATTGTTTGTTTTTCTACAATTGCACAAAAGAAGAAAAAGGATGGCTATAAATTGGGAGAAGTAACGGCAAAGGATTTTGACCTTTCCGGCAGTGACATTGTTACACCCGACGATGAAGCTGTTATATTATATGAAGAAGGTTCAACCCATTTTAAAGGAAATGAAAAGGGTTGGTTCACTTGCGTGTTTACCTGTACCCGCAAGATTAAACTCATTAAACGAAATGCGTTTAAATTAGCCACAGTGCAGGTGATGCTATATGAAAAACGTGATGAAAAAGAAAAAATTTCTGATATAAGAGGTTATACCTATTCACTTAAAAATGGGTCAGTTAATAAGGCAGCGCTTGGGAAATCAGATATTTTTACAGAAGACTACGATCAAAATCATACATTAAAAAAGTTTACCCTTCCAGCTTTGGAAGAAGGCAGCATTATTGAATACACTTATACTATAACATCTGATTTTTTATTCAGCATTCCCGGTTGGGAATTTCAGCGGGCAGACTATCCTGTATTAGCAAGCGAATACAATGCGGTAATACCCGGAAATCTTGCTTACACCACTTTAAGACAGGGATTTACTCCCTTTGCCGTTGAAAAAACCTGGGTAGGCGAGGAAATTTATACAATGTCAACACCGGTTGACATGAAAACTAACGGACGTGCTACAGAAGATATTAGGGTGAGCACCGGTACCAACGAGTATATATGGGTGATGAAGAATGTAAAGCCGTTAAAAAATGAAAGTTATGTAGCCTGCCGCAATAATTATATAGATAAGATCGATTTTCAGTTAAATGCTACCAGTGATGGACCGGACCGCAGTTCCAAGGTAAAGCTAACATGGAAAGATTACACAGAATACCTTTGGAATGTAGACGATTTTAAACAAGCATTTTCCAATTTTACCATAAAGGCCAATAATATTAAAATCAGCGCCGACAAAACAGAAACCGCCAGGAATATCTACTATTATACACAAAAGAATTACAAGTGTACAGATGCAACCAACTTTTTTAAATATGAAAAATTAAGCGAGGTTGACAAGAAAAAGAGTGGAAGCAACCGCGCCATCAATTTAATTCTGATGGGTATGCTGAAAAACCAGGGCATTGCCGTGAGCCCGGTGGTGTTAAGCACAAGAAACAATGGCTTTCTGTATGCCGATAATCCGGTGCTGTTACAATTGGATTATATGGTTTGCAAGGCAACTATTGACGGCAAAACATACCTGCTTGATGCATCAGTGCCTGAACTTGCTTTTGGGGATATTCCCTCTCAATGTTATAATGGTTATGCAGTTGTATTGAACGAAAATGGCGACGTAAGCTCTTTGCAACTTTCAGCTGATGCGCTGAGCGAAACTGAAACCGCAAGCCTTTTCCTGTCAAATAATGGAAGCAATGAAATGAACGGCAAGTACAGTGCTAAGCTTGGTAAAATACAGTCGCTTGCGGTAAGACAGGAAATGAAAAACTCCAATCCTGAACAATATATTCAGTCTGTACAGAAGGCATTTTTATTTGAAGCAACGGTTCGTAATGCAGGTATTGATTCCCTTGATGAACCTGAGGCACCGGTGAATATAGGTGTCGATATTAGTTTTAAACCACAGGATGATATTATTTATTTCAACCCCGTGCCGGCGAATATTGCTTACCAGGAAAATCCTTTTAAAGCAGAACAACGCACATTGCCTGTTGAGTTGCCTTATAAAATAGACAAGACATTTATTTTAAATATGCAAGTGCCATCGGGTTATAAAATAGATGAGTTGCCAAAACCTGCCAGGTTGCTCTTAAATAATAACCAGGGCTTATTTGAATATTTGATCAGCGAAGACAAAGGCAGCATACAAATGCGTTACCGCGTACAGATTGGTAAAACAAATTTTAGGCCTGAGGACTATGAAACCCTCAGAAAATTTTTTACTGTTGTTGTCGAAAAGCAGAATGCACAAATTGTTTTCAAAAAATTATAAATTAAAATATAACTATTTACTTTTAAAAAACGTATCCTTACTTTAAACTGACTCTCATGTATTTCAACCGTATTCCTTTGTTGGCTTGTTGCCTTCTCCGCCCTTGTTGGTGTTGTCACCAATAAGGATTTCAATAAACGAAATCATTATCCATACAATCGCCTTCGTTGGTCACAACTTGTCCCGTATGCGGGAAGACCAACGAAGGCAGCAGCTTGCCTTCAAATTTATATCTTCCATCAATCAAATACAACTCAACCTATCACCCGCAATTCATCACAGCAACTATTTTAGAACGGAAACATTTATTAGAAGAAGATTCATTCAAAGACATTATCATTAGCAGTTTACAATTTTTACACAAAGAAGGCAGCATCATCATTTATGCATTTGTTATCATGCCTAACCATATACACATGATATGGCAGATACAGGATGGTTATGTACAGGATAAAATACAACAACGCTTTTTAAAGTTTACCGGTCAGCAAATGAAGTTTAAAATGATTGATGAAAAGAATAAAATGCTGAATGAGTTTTTAGTAGAAGCCAAAGATAGGGCATATCAGATATGGAAACGCAATTCATTAAGTATTGATTTATGGAGTGAAAAAGTATTCATTCAAAAAACTGGATTACACCATAATAATCCTTGTAAACATCCGTGGTATTTGGCAGAACATCCTGAAGAATACAAATATTCATCAGCAAAGTTTTATCATACAGGAATTGATGATTTTGGTTTTTTAACGCATTATCGTTGATGAATCTTTGTTGGTGACAACACCAACAAAGGCAAGTTCAGCGAAATATTATTATACAGGCGAACGAGGTATTTACCTTGTAACTAACTTCATGAAGCAACTAAAGTTTTTTTTAAAAAACCCAACATGCTTAAAAGTTTAAAAAAAGCCCTGGATTGTATCAATCCCAAAAATTCCCCTGAAATTACAGGGAGGATACTTTCTGTGGATGCACTGCGCGGGTTCGATATGCTTTGGATAACCGGGGGCGCAACTATCTTTATTACTTTGAATGATGCGATTCACAGCCACGTGACAGAAACTTTGGCGGCAAATATGGAACACGTGCCATGGCAGGGGTTCCATTTTCTCGACATTGTAATGCCTCTTTTCCTTTTTGTTACAGGGGTTTCCATGCCTCTGTCCTTTAAAAAAAGATTGCAGAAGCCAAAGGGTTCAACACTGTTAGTGCATATTTTGAAAAGAGTGGCAATATTATGGATATTGGGTATGATCGCACAAGGCAACCTGCTTACCTACGATTGGAGTAAGATTGCTTTTTTTTCCAATACTTTACAGGCGATTGCGGTTGGGTATTTAGTGTCGTCTTTATTTATTTTAAACCTTACCGTGTTTGCCCAGTTTCTTTGGGTGCTTGGCTTATTGATAATTAATTTTCTTGTTCTTTACTATATTCCTGTCCCCGGTATTGGGTATGCTGTTTTAGAGCCGCAGCAAAACCTCGCCTTGTATATTGATAAACTTTTACTGGGTAGCCACCAGGATGGCACCAATTATACATGGATATTAACGAGCATTGGTTTTGCGGCAACGGTTATGACGGGTGTTTTTGCCTCCTACATACTGCAGGGCCACATTTCCGGATCGGGCAAATTAAAAGCATTATTTATAACAGGGCTGGTATTAGTTGCAGCGGGCTTGCTGCTAAACTCTGTGCAACTCATTATTAAACATGTATGGACTACTTCATTCACCTTATTTTCCAGCGGCCTTTGTTTTTTGTTGCTGGCATTATTTTACCTGGTGGTTGATTACTGGAAATACCAGCGCTGGGCTATGTTTTTTATTGTGGTGGGCAGCAATTCCATACTTGCTTACATGATAGGAGACCTGCATTGTTTTAGCGAGATCGCTGAAGTCTTTTTATCAGGCACGAAAAGATTTCTGGGCGAGTGGTACCCCTTTGTTTTATCATTAGGCTCATACGCCGTTTTCTGGTTGCTATTTTATTTTCTTTATAAGAAGAAGATATTTATTAAAGTGTAGGTCTCGCCCTCACCAACAAGGATTTCAATAAACGAAATCATTATTTCATACAATCAAATTCGTTGGTCACAAGATCAAACGAAGGCTTGCGTTTCAATAATACATTATGTCCCAAGCTCGGCGAAGTTTGTAACTTTTATTCAGCCTTCCACAATACAATAAGCGAAGTTAAACTTCAAGATAAAACAAGCGAAGATGCAAACGTCGCTTAGTAAGTGAAAGGGAACATGTATAATATAGCAACCTTACCCATTCCTGGCCAGAACTGGCTTCAGCTTTATAACTCTCATTTTATTAAGCCCAAGCATAATAATATAGGTTAGATCAAACTCAAACCATCTTCTTGCAAAATTTGCATTATCTTTTTGGTAATGATGATTATTTTGAAATAGTTCCCCCATAAGCAATATCCCCCATGGAGAAGTGTTTTTGGAATGGTCTCCGTTCCTGTAATTACTATAACCATATTTATGCCCGCACCAGTTTACGATAGCACCTTGTACAGGCCCCATTAAAAAATGTACAGGAAGCAACAAAAACCACCACAGGCCAGGTGCAAACACAATGTATATGGTAACATATATTGCTATGAAAAATAACCGCGTTATCATATGATGGCCGATACGATCCAGTTTATTCCACACAGGCAGGTATTCTTTTGTGAATTGAGGCTCAGGTAGATTTTTGCCTGTATTAATAGCAGTAAATATTTTAGAAGTATGCCACATCATCTGCCATATATCTTTGAAGAAATGCGGGGAATGCGGATCTTTCTCTGTGTCGCTGTACGTATGATGCATTCTGTGCATTATACCATAGGCCCTTGGCACAAGAAAAGAAGAACCCTGAACTAACCAGGTGGCAAAATAAATAGCCTTCTCCAGGCCTTTACTGGTTGTGTACATTTGATGGGACGCATAGCGATGCAGGAAAAATGAGTGAAAGAACAAAGACAAAAACCAATGACAAATAAAAAAAATAAGAATTACGAACATAATAAAATTTAATCAACGAATGTTAGTTATGTGAAGTATGAAAAAGGATATTGTGAATTATCTTAGAATATACATTACACAAACCGTGTAAATATACACCTGCATTGTTGCATAATTATAATTAAGTTAATAATTGATCAGTTCGTCGTAGAATGCCAGTTGCTTTCTTTCTTCCCCGCAATGTCTCTTTAGCAAAGCATTGAGCGGAGCAAAGGACATTGCGGCCCACGAAGCACAAAAGCCCATCATTTCACGTAACTTCAACCATGCCTGTTCGCAAAGCCATAGCAGAAAAAGACGGAGTTTATTTTATAACCTTTAGTTGTAATAATTGGTTGCCATTATTCAAACTATGCAATGCTTATGATGCCGTTTACAATTGGTTCAATCATCTAAAACAAAAAGACCATTACATCATTGGTTATGTCCCGAACGCTTTCGGGATGCCAAGTCATGTTCATGCAATTATTGCATTTGGTAATACAAGCGAAAGCATTAATACAATTTTTTCAAACGGCAAACGCTTTATTGCGTATGATTTGGTGAATCGTAAAACACGATGTCGAAATTGAATGAATAATGTTCTTTGGCAAAAGCCACAACCAGGCTCTCTGCCGTTTCCTTTAACGCAATGCATTGCGGCGCTATCCTGTAATAGCTTTTCCGGCTGTGGGGCTTTCGTCAGGAAAAACAGATAGCTGTTTGGAGTAGTCTTTTATCCATTCTTCTGCTAATATCATCAACTCTTTCAGTTCGGCTTCGGTATGTGCCGAGCCAATATGCTGTAAAATGCTTCGCTTGTTATTTTGATAACGGACTATTTGAACCGCCCTGGCTTTTGAGGCGGTATTTACTACCCTGATTTTCATAAAAAATAGCCCTTAGTGCGGTAAAACTACCAAAATAAAATATCAAAATACTGATAAACAGCAGATTATGACCGCACTAAATTGAGGAGGTACAAGTCAGGAAAAATACTGCGCTGGCCGGCTGGTGATTATTTCGAGCAATGATAAGAACGAATATGGGTTTTGTGAGGAAGATTTGAAGATTACAGGCTTTAAAGAATAGACAATTACTCCATGCTTACTTCATGGATACTCCATAGTCACTGCATAGATACTTCATGTAACTGCATCACCGGCCACATTTATAACATCAGGAGCCGGATTTTTAAAATCCCCCCGCCCGTTTACATTTTTACTTTGGTATTGCCGGCAGCTTCCAGTATGATAGCAGAACCGGGTACGCCCAAAGCCCCGGCGATTTCCTCCAGCCTTTGTAAGGTAACATTGTTTGTCTTTCCGCTTTCTATATTACTATAAGCAGTTACAGACATGCCGATGGCTGCGGCCACAGCGCTTTGTTTAAGGTTTTTATCAACGCGTATTTGTTTAACGGTTTTTCCTATATGCATGTTTCGGGGTTTATGTAAAAAATCAAGCAACCAGGTGTTGAATAGGGTAAAAATAGAAAAATATTTTAATTAAGCCGTAAACTTCAAGCGCCACTTGAAATGTTGCGCTTTTTTATACAGTTCGCGGTTGTTAATTTTACGTTCAATTCAAATCCCTTTAAAAGCATTGTTTTAAAATAATACCAAATGCTGCAGTTATTCAATCCAAACGAACAAATTGTTGCCGTTACCATCCGGCTGCTTAAAGCCCTTAACGTTAAGGTTGCCGGCCATACTGTAAGCGAAGCTATCCTTAACCATCCGGACTATCCCAGTATTTTAAGTATCAGTGATGCTTTAAACAAATGGCATGTACATAATGCAGCTATAAAAATTAAGGTAAAAGACTTGAAAAACATCATCCTCCCCTGTATAGCTTTTATAAAACAAGACAGTGGTTCTTTTGTATTACTTAAGGCTGTTAACGATGACGCAGTGTTATATTCAGACGGGACTGGCAAAACAATAAAACAATCCATAATTGAATTTGAAAAGGCCTTTAGTGGTATTGTATTGCTTGCTGAAGTTGATGAGGGTGCAGGAGAAAAAAATTACCTGGCATCAAGAAGAAAAGAGATTAAAAAACAAGTGAGTATATTATTGTGTTTTGTTGCTTTTGCAATATTGCTCGTCATTTCTATTTTTCAATTTGCAGGTAATAACGCACCGCTTTCTTTCATATTTCCCGGTTTAAGCATATTCAATTTTACAGGGCTTTGTATTTCTATCATTTTATTGCGGTACGAAGTGGATAAAACGAATCCCACTTTGCAAAAAATATGCACCGGCGGCCATAAAACAAATTGCAATGCCGTGCTAAGTTCCAAAGCTGCAAAAGTTGCCGGTGTTAGCTGGAGCGAACTTGGGTTTGTTTACTTTGCCGGTTTGTATGTTTTGCTGTTGTTAACAGGGCTTACAAATAATGCGGCTCTTTTACAGGTTGCAATAACGTTTAACCTTCTTGCTTTTTTATATGTACCTTTTTCTATATTTTATCAATGGAAGATCATTAAGCAATGGTGTCCTTTATGCCTTACAGTGCAGGCGGTATTGCTCATAAGTTTTGCTGTTAGTGTTATGCCTGGCGTAAATAACGGCAGCTTAATTGCAGGTGCGTTTTTTAATAACCGCAACCTATCCATTTTACTCTTTGCTTTTACATTGCCTGCGGTGGCCCTGTTAATTACAAAACCATTATTGCTGGCAAAACAAAAGGCTGACGAAGATTTTCGTGCCTTGCAAAGAATAAAATTCAATACCGATATTTTTAATGCCTTGCTTGAGAAACAAAAACGCGTATCTGAATCAGCAGATGGGTTAGGAATTTTATTAGGAAATAAAAACGCAACCAACACTTTAATAAAAGTATGCAACCCTTATTGCGGGCCATGTGCTAAAGCGCACCCTGAAATTGAAAACCTGTTAGAAGAAAACGAAAATCTGAAGGTGCAGATAATATTTACAGCCGCCAATACAGAAAATGATATTAAAGCACCTCCCGTAAAACACTTGCTGGCAATTGCGGAAAATAGTAATGAAATGGTTATTAAAGCTGCGTTAGATGATTGGTACATGGCCGATAAAAAAGATTACCTGGCATTTGCCGCAAAATATCCAATGAATGGCGAACAAAAGCTTCAGGATAAGAAAATTGAAAACATGAGGAAATGGTGCGAACAGGTTGATATAAGCTTTACACCAACAATATTTTTTAACAGTTACCAATTGCCGGACGCTTACAGCATTGGCGATTTAAAATATTTTCTTGCTGTATAGGCACGGTAAGAAAACTGCCTGGATGCCTTCTGCTGCCGGTTGCAAACGACAGCTTGCCGGGCAAGCCGCTACTGCGTTCACGGGCTTTAAGCGAGAAGCAATAATTATTAAAATTTTTTAAAAAAATCTTTATGAAAAAGATGAGTTTTGAAAACATAAAAAATATCTTGACCAGAAATGAAATGAAAAAAATAATGGCAGGCAGTAATAGTGATTGTATTGAAGACGGCAAATCATGCGGTCTTATTACAGCTTGTTGTAACGAATGTTTGCCATCATTTAATTGTGGCAAAAAACAACATTAATGAAACTTTAAATTGAAATCTGGAAGGAGACAATTTGGGTCAGCTAAATTGTCTCCTTCATAACGTCTAAATTTCTATGCAAAAGAAAACCCATCCTGTTAAATTAATATGCATAAATGTTTGTCTTCTTTTATTAATAGGCGTGAACGCAAATGCTAATACGTTGCGACAGGAACAATATGTTATCAACGGCAATATAAAAGGTGTTGATACAGGAATGATAAGAATGTTATCAGAAGATGGAAACGATATTTTAGACAGCGCTATTATTTCAAAAGGCCAGTTTACAATGAAGGGTGAAATAAAGTTGCCGGAAAGGAGGTTGTTTATAATTAACCCCGGCAGTTGGTCGTTCAAAGCCTTTGTAGAAGATACCATTATATCACTTATGATAGATACAACAGGAGCTGTACATTATGGCAAACCCGGAGACAGTTGGGCATTGATATGGGAAATTGAACAAACCGGTTCAAAGCTATCTGACATTTATGCTTTGTTTAAAAAAGAAACAAGCGAAAAATATTATGTTTCCATTTTAGATTCTTTACGCCGCAAATTGAAAACGGCTGAGACAGACCAGTCAGAAGATATAAAGTACCAAATGGATTCTATTGTTAATATAATATCAACCAAACAAAAGTTGTGGATTGAAAGTTATATTGAACAACATCCTTCGTCTATAGCGGGGCTATACATATTTAATGAATTTTATCAATTAAACCCGAAACAGACTTTAGGCTACCTGCAATCCATAGTCGATAAGTTTTCAGGTTCAGCAAAAGAATCTGTTTATTATACTCAACTTACAAATACAATTAGCGGCTTACAACAAATACTGCCAAATAGTATTGCGCCTGATTTTACTTTATTCAACAGTAATAAAATAAAATTTACCTTTTCTTCAACCACAGGTTATTATACAGTGATTGATTTTTGGGCTAGCTGGTGTGGCCCTTGCAGGAAAGCTATCCCGGCATGGAAGAAAGTATATGCCCGATATTATAATAAAGGTTTAAGAATGGTAAGTGTGTCCAGCGATGCAAATTTTAAAGACTGGATGCAGGCCCTTAAGCAGGAACAAATGCCCTGGGTGCAGGTGATTGATGAATATTCAAATGAAAACCAACCTGCTAAAGTAGCCGGATTATACTCAGTTAGCAGGCTTCCTTTTTATGTATTAGTAGGAGGTGATGGTAAAGTAATCCTCTCCTCAAATGAGGATGAGGTAATAACAAAAAAAATAGAGGAAATTCTTAAATAAAGAAACAATGCATCGGAGAATTCGAACAATTAATTTTTGGAAGAATAAAAGAATGTCTTGAATTAAGGATTGTTCAATATAAATCTAATCATAAACTTGAGCTTGCATTGAAGTTAACACTTGAATATTTTAAATATTTTCTTGCTGAATAGGCACAGTAAGAAAATTGCCTGGATGCCTATTGCTGTTAGTTGCAAATAACAGTTTGCCGGGCAAAGCCGTTACTGCATTCACGCGCTTTAAACGAGGTGCAAATATTTAATAACAACTTTAAATTTTAAAACATGAAAACAAATTTTGGAATTCCCTTGAATCGGGATCAAATGAAAACAATAAAAGGAGGATATATGATGCCACCTGGATGCGCAATTTCTGCAACCTGTTCAAAATCCACGTATAATTTTCAAGCCAAAAAGTGGGAAAGTACTGCTGTTGCAACAGTTTCTTGCACAGGCTCTGGAAACTGCACAGGTAGTATCAATGGTGTAAGTTGTGAACAAAGTGGTGGAACAACGGATACATCAACCTGTCCGCCAGGATCCGCAGTGGCAACATAGATTTACTCACATAAACTAAATCTTCTTACAAGAGCTCTGATAACTAAAAAATAGAAAATTTTTTAAAAGAAAGTTATTGTAAGAAGGTTTAGTCTTGTAATTTAAACTAATGACCAGATTTATTTTAGTATTCGTTTTATTGATATTTTTCCCTATTGAGCAATTACTAAGTCAAAAAAAACTATTAATTCACTTAAAACCTGTTTATGAATATTCGGGATTAAAAACGATGACTACGATTTATGACAGCAACGATTTCAATTATGATGTCGCTCGCAGTTTTAAAGGAATTCCAACTGAAATACGTGAACATGCGATTAAGATATTGGACTTTCAGCCACAACAAGGTTTATTTGAGTTATACCTGCGTTTAAATGGTGATATGCCAAAAGACGCTTTGAACGAAGGTCTCAAAAGCTTTGGGCTTTCGCTTGGCGATACCGCTCAACTATCACGCCAGCCTATTAATCATTTTATTTTTTTTCTAATCGGGATAGATAATCTGGGAAGAAAGTTCGTTATAGGTGATGCAAATAATAATTACAATTTTAAGGATGATAAAATTTATGTATTTGATTCTTCTGGTACAAAGAATTTATTTTCAACGCTTAAAAATAATGTTATAGAGTTTTCTTGTCAGTTTGCTGTCAGAGAAAAAATAATAAGTAAGAAGATTTTTTTAAGTATTTCGCCATTTACTGACCCCACATATAACTATGTAGATCAAAACGAAAAAAAATATAATCTCATTACCTACTTTATGGAAATGCGGAAAGGAATTGGTGTCATAGATAAGGACTCTTTGCAAGTGAAAATAATATCAGATTTAACTATAAGCCCCCTTTATTCAAGTCGAAACACAAAAATATTTATTAATGAAAAGGAATTATTTTATTCAATAGGAGATACAATCTATATAAAAAAGAAAAAATTTCTTTTAAACCATATTACCTCAGATGGAATGCTGTTAGAGCTATTTTATGTCGGGATAAGTGACAGCATTTATGGAAATAATTTAAATGATTTCGCATTTAATTTTAGCGGAACCTACAATAATAAAGAGTTTGAGCTATCTGATTTTCGGGGCAGGTACGTTTTGGTTGATTTTTGGGGATCATGGTGTAAACCTTGTTTGGAAAAAATCCCCGACCTAATAAATATTTCACAGGATTTTGATCAGCTTCGAGTGATCAGTATAGCAGAAGAATACGGAGATTATCACAACGCTAAAAAAATAATTTCGGATAAAAAAATGAATTGGATAAATCTTTTTGAGCAATTAAATGATACTTCAAAGAATTCCATAGCAAAACGTTATAAGATCGAATCTTACCCTACTCAAATTTTAATCAGCCCAAGCGGTAGAGTACTTTTCCGTTCATCTTATAGAAACGAATTGACAAAAGATTCTATAAAAAAATTGATTGAATAATTTTTTTCAATGGCATTAAACTTTTATAGGCAACTCAACGCCATGGATTGCGGTCCTGCTTGCCTTAAAATGGTGGCAAAGCATTATGGCAAAAGCATTTCACTGGAGCGATTGAGAAACGATAGCCAGTTTAGCAAAGAGGGTGTTTCCTTATTAGGCATCAGTGAGGCCGCAGAGAAGATCGGTTTCCGTACACAAGGTGTAAAACATTAGATCAAATTTGAATGAGTTATTGCTTTTGCCCCTTTCTTATTGACATCTTTTTCGAAATATAAATATTGTACAATGAAAGGTTTTTGTTGTCATTTTTTTTCGCCATTTTTTGCTCTTTTTAAACGATATTTATTGTTTTTAATAATAACGGCTGTAGTTAACCAAACATGCTATTCACAAAAAATATTTGATCTGAAAATTGAATTAGGCCCTGCATTTACCCCACAGGAAATATTTTTTGTCTATAATAACGGCTTAAAGGATGTTTCAATCACAGATACATTTTCCAGGGGCCAAATAGAATTTAAAGAAAATTTCTACTCAGACTATGCTTCATTTGAAGTGAGGTGCAATTATGAAGGCAGGATTGCTTATTCAGGTACTTTTTTTATTAATGAAAATCCTGCAAGCATCTTATTGTATCCTGACCCCCAGAACCCAACCGGGTTAAAATATAAGAATGCAAAGAATATTACACCTGTTTTCGATACTAATTCTAATCAATTATTCACGAAGTTATTGTTATATCGAAAAAAGGAGGCTTTGGCAGTAGATGATTTTTTTGCCAGGAATGGATATTGGCCTTACACCAACGATTCGGTTAAGTATATGTTTTCCAAAACCTATAAAGCCTTTAATGAACGAACAATTTCATTTTTAAAAGATAATTCCGAAGATTATTTTTCTTTCTGGTATTTTATTAACCAGGTGATAAAGCCGTCTGTTGTTTTTTTCGGAAAAGATTCTGTTTATTTAAAATATTTATTAGCAAATGTTCAATCAAATTTCCCCCACAAATACGGTAATAGTCCTGGAGGAAAATACATTACCAGCTATTTAGAAGGGCTCATCAGGCCTTACGGAAAAAATGACCTGGCCCCATCTTTTGCCGCTAAAAATACAAATGGCACTACCACCAGCCTTAACGGTTTTAAAGGAAAATATGTATTGATTGATTTTTGGGCAACATGGTGCAGCCCTTGCATGGCAGCACTCCAGTCTGTTAAAAGATTAAAGGAGAATTACCCTTCCGATAAATTTGAAGTCATTGGTATTAGCCGGGATGTAGATCTAACGACGTTGACAAATACAATTTCTCATAAAAATATTAATTGGATAAATATTTGGGACGAAGACGATACAATCACTCATTTATTTGGTGTAACTGCAATTCCTACAACCATATTAATCAACGAAGAAGGCATAATTGTTTACAGATGTACCGGTTTAACACCTGATAGTGAGAAGGAAATCGAAAGTATATTAAAGCAAAATTTATAATGTTCTGACTATTAATTTTCACTGCTGTGTATGTGTAATTCACCGCTTATAGCATTGGCGATTTAAAATATTTTCCTGCTCAACAGGCAACAGTAAAAAAGTTGTTTGGATGCCTGCGGCTGTTAGTTGCAAAATAACAGCCTGCTGAACAAAGAGCCGTTACTGCGTTCACGGGCTTGAAGCGAGAAGCAAACGATTTTATCAATTAAATTTAAAACTATGCTACAAAATCTTGGAACTTCTTTAAGCAGAAGCGAAATGAAAAATGTAAGAGGAGGCAACCCACCCCGCCCAACTGTTTGTACTACCTGCGATGCACATACAAATATGTGTTTAGCAACTCCACCATGGTCTACATGTTATGGTACCGGATATTATTCAATAGAGTGTGTAAATAACACATCCTGGGAGGTAAGAGATTACAGTTGCTGGGAGTAAATTAGCTTAAACCAACCGGATAATATTATAATATATTGTCCGGTTTCAATTTTAAAAATGAAATATTTTATTTGTTTTATTTTATTATTTCTATTTAATAAATGCTTTACTCAGTCAATTGATACATTTTATTTTAAAGAAACTGAATGGGACGCTCATTTAAAAAATGTAAATATTTTTAATTTCAAATCACAACATAACTCCGCGAATACAGACTCGGTAATTGTATTACATGATGGAACGAATTTGTCAAGATGGGTATATATATTTTTTAATTTGTTTAATGAAAATGCTTCCAGCCGCCATTCATTAAATATTCTTGCAGGCATTGACTCCAACGATAGTATTGTTATTATAAAAGATCAAAACAATAACCTTAACTTTTCAGATGACAATATAGTAAGGTATTCATTAGATACAATAACATCTGGTATTAGCGCTTTTTATGCAATACCTGCCATTATGGATTCTGTAACAATTTTACATGAAAACAAAAAAGAGAGTGTTTATATAAATGCTTTAAAAATCGTACCTGCCATAAAAGGCCAGTCTGTTACGGGAAATATAGTTGATGATATACAAAAATCAACTGTACTTAGTATGAACATTTATTTACAAAATTATTATTCCTCTTTTTTTTCAACATCAAATAACGAATATGAGATATGCTTAAAAACATCCCCATTATTGGAATCCCTTATGGGAATGGCAGATGATATAAATCCCAAACTCTTATATACAGGTATACTCATTTATCAAAAAAATAGAGTCAAAGACTCTTTAATATATTTTAATTCGCTCATTCGGATTCAGCAAAATATTGGATCTGCTAAGTATTTCAAATTAGATTCATCTACGTATGAATTCACAGGCATTGATCTTGCAAACAAATCAGTATCACTAAAGAGAGCTGTAGATACTTTTTCAATAGATAATATAGTTGACTCTCTAATTTCGGGATTTGATCCTTTTGCAAAAAAAAGGTCTTCAATTTCCATTAGGAATAAACCTACGCTTTTAATGTTTACAGGTTCATGGTGTGCGCCATGCAAAGAATCGCTTCCATTTATTAAAAGTCTATATGAAAAACAAAAAGATCATTTACAAATAGTTCTTATTGATAAAGAGCAATCTGCAAATGAATGTGCAGGTTATAAGCCCTATACTGCATTTGGCTGGCATGTCTTCTATGAAAATCTATCTGAACTTAAAACACCCTTGGTTGATAAGTTTAATGTTTCAATGTATCCCACTTTTATTTTAATAGACAAAAATGGAAAAATATTATATAAAAAACAAGGTGTTGAGGGAGCAAGCCTCTTACTGAATAAATTTCGTTAAATAGCAAAGATGCTTAATAAAAGAGATCGGAAACTAATTGTTCTTGTTCGCAAAGCCATAGCAGAAAAAGATGGGGTGTACTTTATAACAGGGTGCATTTAAAATTGTCGCGTCTGATTAAGCAGCTTTTTTTATCATCGAAACTACTTTGCCCCATTGTCCATTCATTTGAAGAACGCGAAGGTTGAGCATGTTTTGGGCTCCGCTATTAGTCCATCGTTGTCCCGATTGTTTCATTCGTTTCTGAACCAATGTCCCTTCTCCGCAATGTCTCTTTAGCAAAGCCATGCGTGCTGCCAAAGGACATTGCGGCTTACGAAGCACAAAAGCCCATCATTTCACGTAACTCCAACCATGCCCGTTCGCAAAGCCATACCTGAAAAAGATGGTGTGTATTTCATAACCTTTATCCGCCACGGCGGACAGGCTCTGCTGCAACTGGCTGCCATTATTTAAGCTATGCAATGCTTATGATGCAGTTTATACCTGGTTCGATAATCTTAAAACACACAACCATTATATCATCGGCTATGTCCCGAACGCTTTCGGGATGCCGAGCCATGTTCATGCAGTTATTGCCTTTAGTAATACAGGCAAAACAATCAACAGCATTGTTTCAAATGGCAAACGCTTTATTGCTTATGATTTAGTAAACCGCTTGCAACAACTAAACAGTCATTTAATATTAGGCGAACTATCATCAG
>DASUGF010000108.1:0-2094 GCA_036274175.1 Parafilimonas sp. | reverse complement strand
AATCAACAGCATTGTTTCAAATGGCAAACGCTTTATTGCTTATGATTTAGTAAACCGCTTGCAACAACTAAACAGTCATTTAATATTAGGCGAACTATCATCAGGCTTAAACAATACAGAAAGAAAAGAAGGCAAACTGCACAGCGTTTTCGAAACATCATTTGATTGAAAGGAATGCAGAACCGAAAAATTCATTCAACAGAAGTTAGATTATCCGCCACGGCGGACAGGTATACATCTCAATCCTTGTAAAGCAAAGCTGGTTGAACTGCCTGAACAATATGAACATAGCTCGGCCAGGTATTATTATACAGGAGAACAAGGGACTTTTCCTGTAACAAATTTTATGGAGTTAAGAGATATTGATTTAACGGCATTACGTACATGAGACCGTCCCGCCCAAGGTGGGATCCTTCCTACGCACAAAGCAGCGCTAAGAGACATCGCGGCGAAGTCAGAAACTAATGTGTGGGCGTAATTCCATACATTAGCTCATTGATATTTATCTCAAAAAAATCAGGATGAAAAAACTTTTACGCCAGTTTTATTTTATGCTGTCAATTTGTTGCAATCTCACGGTGGTTGATGCACAAATGCACAAGACAGAAAATATTGTGATTGTTACTCTCGATGGAATGCGCTGGCAGGAAATATTTAATGGATTAGACAGTGCGCTTGTTAATAATTCTACATACACAAGAGATAAGGATAATTTGAAAGATCATTTTGACGCAAACGTTGTTTCAGATAAAAGAAAAAAGCTCATGCCTTTTTTCTGGAATACTATTGCACAAAAAGGGCAGTTGTATGGAAACAGGAATTTGAATAATTATGTTGATGTTGCCAATGCGTACAAAATTTCTTACCCCGGGTATAATGAACTTCTTACTGGATATCCTGACCCGGAGATCAAATCGAATGACAAAAAGCCTAACCCGAATGTTACAATACTTGAGTTTCTTAATAAACAAAAAAATTATGTAAGCAAAGTAGCAGCATTTGCAACATGGGACAGGTTTCCTTACATTCTTAACGAGGAAAGAAGCGGTATTTATGTAAATGCAGACAACGATACACTTCCTTTAACCTTTCCGGATGCAAGGCTGTTTAATACAATTAACGGGATAACTCCCCGCCCTTTGGGCTGCAGGCCCGATGTGATAACATATCTATATGCCAAAGAATACCTAATAGAAAAAAAACCAAAGGCCTTGCTTATTTCATTTTTAGAAACAGACTACGCAGCACATAATGGGATGTACGATCTGTATATAACGGGTGCACATGCAGAAGATGCCATGATAGAGGATTTGTGGAATACACTGCAAAGCATAAAACAATATAAAGATAAAACTACATTGATCATTACCTGTGATCACGGGAGAGGTGATAAAATAAAAGATGAATGGACACATCATGGAGGCCTGATTGATTCAGGCGGGACATGGATTGCTGTAATGGGGCCAGATAGCCCGGCATTGGGAGAAGTAAGTAATGGTCAACATATTTATCAAAAGCAAATTGCTCCAACTATCGGCAAGTTGCTTGGTGTCAATTTCATTCCGAAAGACACTACTTCATTGCCTGTTGAAACAATTATTCATTAAAAATTAAATTATCAGTTAGTAAAAAATTGCCTTCCCCGCAATGTCTCCTCAAAAAGCAATGAGCGCAGCCAGGGATCCCGCATTTGGCGGGACGGCTTACGAAGCACAAAAACCCATCATTTCACGTAACTTCAATCATGCCCGTTCGCAAAGCCATACCTGAAAAAGATGGTGTGTATTTCATAACCTTTATCCGCCACGGCGGACAGGCTCTGCTGCAACTGGCTGCCATTATTTAAGCTATGCAATGCTTACGATGCAGTTTATACCTGGTTCGATAATCTTAAAACACACAACCATTATATCATCGGCTATGTCCCGAACGCTTTCGGGATGCCGAGCCATATTCATGCAGTTATTGCCTTTAGTAATACAGGCAAAACAATCAACAGCATTGTTTCAAATGGCAAACGCTTTATTGCTTATGATTTAGTAAACCGCTTGCAACAACTAAACAGTCATTTAATATTAGGCGAACTATCATCAG
>DASUGF010000107.1:0-91156 GCA_036274175.1 Parafilimonas sp. | reverse complement strand
AAAGGTTTCAGTGCGAACAGAAGTGATAAAAGAATTTGCTGATTTTGTAGGCACGCAAAAACAAGGAGATGCTGATGAAAGAATAAGTTTTGATCTGGTAAAAACAGACGGCGCTCTCGCCATTGCATGGACGCCGTACCAGTTTTATTACAAAGGCCAGTTTAGCCATTGTGGTGTGGATTCCTACCAGCTTGTCCGCATCAATGGCGAATGGAAAATTCAATATCTTATTGATACGAGGAGAAAGACAAACTGCGGGAATTAGGTTTTATAAATGATTGTGTTTTTAACGTGTCCGCTGTTGAAATCCATTGGAAATTCTTTGATTGCTTCTATGTGATAACCTATGTGCCTAATGTTTCTATGTGGTTCAGATAATTTTTACCACATAGGCAGATAGAAAACATAAGATTTCACATAGAAATGCTGTAGCTCTAATAGCAAAACACGTTATGTTCTCAAAAAATTTTGATTATTGTTTTAACTAAGAAACAATTTTTATAAAGCAAAAGAAATGGATGTAGTGAATTACAAGTTTGATTGGTCAGGCGACAAACAGCGGTAAAAAATTTCTAATTTTTATTCCAATGATATCGGTTTCAAAACTGTTTTTTCCCATCGGTCATATTTGTATTTCAGATCTTCAAAAACAGCCTGCTGCCGATTTTTCAAATTATAGTGTTCATTAGGGTCAAGTTTCAAATCAAAAAGATATTCATTTCCTTTTTCATCCTGCAAATATTTCCAATTGCCATATCTTATTGCCTTTTGCTGCTTTCGTTGAGAAATTCGCCAGTATAATATTCTGCTTACTTCTCTTTCTTTGCTGTTGATGATTGGCATAAGATCAATTCCGTCTAAAGGAAATTCCGGATCAGGTTTAGCGCCGGCAAGAGAAAGGATTGTCGCGGTCCAGTCCATCGTTACCGCTACCTGGTTTGTTACAGTATTTGGTGTGATGCTGTCCGTCCATCTTATAAATGCCGGCTCACGAATCCCGCCTTCCCTGAGTGACATTTTTCCTTCCTGGTAAATGCCGTTATCAGAAAAACGTTCTCCCCCGTTATCGCTCGTAAAAATTATGACTGTATTTTTTTCCAGTTGAATATCGTCAATAGCTTTCATAACTCTCCCTATCGCGTCATCGAGACTTTTCATCATGCTTGCATAGATAGCAGGCGAGCCACCGGATCGCCATGGCATCGTGTCGGGGTAGGGTTTATCTTTCGGTCCCTGCCATGGCCAGTGGGGTGCGTTAAACATGAGCGCAAGAAAGAATGGTTTTTGATGTTGTTTATTGATGATTTCAATTGCTTTTTCAGCCCAAATGTCTGTCAGGTAGCCATCTTTATGCACCGGGTTTTCATTTTCGTAAAGATCATTGCTGTGTGAAATATAATCAATGGCCCCTGCATGAAAGCCGTAAAAATAATCGAAGCCATTTTGTACAGGACTAAACTCCGGCAAATATCCCAGATGCCATTTGCCAACAAGATAGGTTTCATAACCTGCATTTTTTAAAAGACCGGCAATGGAAGGATATTCAGGTGACAGGCCAACAAGACTGTCGCTGCGCCCATCAGCAAGCGGTTCATATAACCCGGCTTTTACACGCGCCGGGTAACGCCCTGTCATAAACGCCGCCCTTGCAGGCGTGCACACCGGAGCAGCCGCATAAGCATTCATAAATTTTATTCCTTGTGAAGCAAGTTTATCAAGATTCGGTGTTTTATAATCCTTTCTTCCGTAACAACTCAGGTCAGCATATCCAAGATCGTCTGCCATGATATAAATAATGTTGGGTCGCCTTTGTGCTGAAAGAATAGTTGTTACAAAAACGAGGATCAACAACAGGTTATTCCTGGCAAGCATATAGTTGATATTGACCAGTAAGGTAAGTTATTTTCTATCGCCCCGTAATATTCCCGGAAGGAACACAAAACCCTGTTACATGAATATGATACCACGAATACATCTTAATTGTATTTCTTCCCTAAAAGTTGCATTGAGAACTGATGCCTGCTTACCAATTTTGCAATCATATTTTTCGTGAACGGTCACAAAAACTTTCGCTATGAGATATGTTTTAAAATCTTTGAAATTCATGTGCGGTGGTGCCACAAATGGAAAGCGCTTCAATTATCGGTGACAAAAAACAACCGAATGCAACTGTGAATTCCCGATCAGCCTTAAACCACCAGCACGGTGTTGCATTGCGAAAAGTGTAATAGTGACTATATTTTTTTTTGCAAGACGGCGGAAGAAGCTATTTAATCACTTTACTTGTATCCAGTTCCCAATCGTCTGTTCTAAAAGGTGCTACAGGTAATCCTTCTTTGCTGAATAAATTTCCAATACCTGCATTGGTAAAAGAGAATCTTACGGCAACCGGTTGTACAACCTGCTTGCTCCATACAATTAATTTATCGTTTTCGATCTTTGCCATTGCAGGATAAAACACTTTATCTGCTCCTGCAATAAAGAGTGCCGTAAAGTTCTTGTCTTTGGCCATCAGACCGGCTGGTACATTGTCAAATGAAATGACAGCTTTATCTTTCTGCACATCGATATTTTTATACATAGGGTTTTTGTAAACGATGCCTTGTTTATGATACGTTTCTGCAAGCGCCCAGTTAGCAAGCCTGTAACCAACGTCATGTTTATTCTTTGGGTGAATATCTGTTGTGTCATTTACAAGATCTGTGGTAACAACCATTCCAACATTATCATGCATCATTGCTTTTGTTTGCTGCTCACGAATAATGCTGCCGACAAAACTATTTTCGTAAGTAAAAGGCGCAATCTGCACGTAATAAAAGGGAATGTTTTTGTCCCAGGCCTTACGCCAACTGTCTATCATTGTTGTAAGCAGTTTGGTATACGTATAAGGTGCTATCGTATTACTTTCCCCCTGGTACCAAATGGCGCCTGCAATAGAAAAATTTGTAACAGGTGCAAGCATGCCATTGAACGTTGCGCCGGGTGTTTTGGGCCACCAATCGTAAGGCTGTTGCTTTTCTGCTGATGCTTTTAATTCAGGATCATTGTTTACAAGATCCGCAGGCGTCCATACTTCGGCAGGAGTTCCACCCCAATTTGCGCTGATAAGACCGATGGGTACATTCAACTCAGCGTTTAATTTCTTTGCAAAGAAAAAACCAACTGCACTGAAAGCTTTGAGCGTATTAGAATCGCAAAGTGCCCACGATGCTTTACAATCATCCTGCGGTGTTGATGAAGTGGTTTTGGGAATATAAAAGAAGCGAATATTTTTATTTGTTGCGGCAGTTGGCAATTCTGCTTTTACGTCGGGTAAACCCCATTGTTCATTCATTTCCATGTTTGACTGCCCCGAGCATATCCATACTTCGCCGACCAATACATTGTCAAGCGTTATAGTGTTTTGCCCTTTGAATGTAATCGTGTACGGCCCGCCTGCTGCAGGTGTTTCTACAAATAATTGCCAACTGGCGCCACTTGTTGTTTTTACAGAATCTGTTTTGTTGTTCCATGAAGTAGTAACATAGACCATTTCTGCAGGGTCCGCCCAGCCCCATAACTTTACTTTGCTTTGTTGTTGTATTACCATATTGCTTCCAAGCACTGCCGGTAACCTGATATTAGCATGCGCAATAGAATAGACAAGAAAAAAAAGCGTAGAAAAGACAATTATTTTTTTCATGTGGAGTAATTTTCAATGCGCCAATATACGAATGAAATAATTTGTTCATCGCGTACATCTTCAAGTGATTTTCCAAGGTGAGGACATTCCATATATTTAGCACAATGTGCACCAGTCGTGGGTAAAATTTTATATTTAGTAGCGCATGGAACAGCAACATCATTTAGCTGCTATACTTTTCACCGGCATTGTAGGATATGCGGCGCTAATCAAAAAGATGAACTGCATGCATTGCTGTTATCAGGCGATATAATGCTGTATTACTGCGCTTCCATATTTTATTATCACATTGTTGTTTTGAATGGGTGATGTTGCGTGACAGACCGATAAATAAAAGAAATCAAAAGTTTGCTTTAAAATATTTGAATGCCTATTCGTTGCAATTCTTCTTTTAACTGTGATGGGTTATGAAAATGTATACCGGTAATGCCAACAGTTTCTGCTCCTGTTACATTTCTCAGGCTATCATCAATGAAAATTGTTTTTGAAGGATCAAGATGATAACGATTGATTATAATTCTGTAAAACGCTGCTGACGGCTTTTTCATCTTTTCTTCACCGCTTACTACAATACCCTCAAAGATTTTAAAAAATTCAAATCGTTCCAGTGCATGCGGAAAAGTTTCAGCGCTCCAGTTGGTAAGCGCCAGCAATTTGTACTTTCCTGTTTTCTTAAGTTGTTGAAGTATCTCGACTGTTTCATGAATTTGATCACCCAGCATTTCAAGCCAGCGGCCGTAATATGCTTTTATCTCAGGTTCCCATTCGGGATGTTTAGCTATTAATTCTTGGGTGGCCTTATGCAAAGGATAACCTGCATCCTGGTTTTCATTCCACTCAGAAGTGGTTACATTTTCCAAAAACCATTCAGTCTCTTCTTCTGTTTTGAAAATTTTCCGGTACACGTAACGTGGATTCCAGTCAATGAGCACACCGCCCAGGTCAAAAATAATTGTATCAATAGAGCTGTTCATTGTAAATATTTCGGTTGCTGTAAAGATGCAACATTTTGCATGTTTTGGGGACTGTTTGTATAAATGAGTTGTTAATGACTTCATGTTCCAATGATGGTAGAAAATATTTAACGTAAGTAATGTTAAGTTAAGCATGACTTGTCAGTGGAGAACGATGAGTAATTGCGCTAAACATGCGGTATTCACTGGCAACTGACTACGCACAACTCACCACAATTACGATAATTTACAATTAACATAGCACTCGTGTGGTGTCAACTAAATTATGACGCAGGCAATGCTCGCACAGAAGACGCAGAGATAACAGAGAAGACTCTGTGTGCTCCTTAGCTCTGTGCGACAAAAACCTTTCTTTGTGTACTTGTGGCTTGTAGGAGACACGACAATTTAGCTCGAAGTGACGCTAGCTCAAATATACTGACTGGTTAATTTGTTTTGGTTCGCGAGTTCATCGCGAGATGTGCAACAAAAGCTCAATCCATATAAAGCTCAATCGTGATAATTCTACTTCGCCACTCCACTCAACTTCACCACAAACATCTCTGCCGGAATTTCCCCTGGCTTTGCCTGTGATAAATCAATAACGCAATCATCACCACTTTGTTTGCAGGAGAATGTTTTGCTGCTGCCGGGTATGGTAGCTTTTGTGGTTGCTGCAATTTTCAGATTGCGTATGCGTATCTGTGGTGTATATGCGGGAACAATGCAATAGAGATCGTTACCTTTTTTGGTGAAGAAGTATTCGATATGCGCTTCGTTTGGCTTTGGTTGTACAAGTTTCGCAACATCATAACCTGCCATATAACTTTGACCTTTTTTATCAGGCATTTTGCCTTCACTCCATTGGTACGGTTGCTTCCATGCCTGTGTTTCATAAATAGCTTCACCGTTAATGGCAAGCCAGTTGCCGATATCAATAAGGCGTTGCTGCATGATCACGGGGATGCGGCCATCGGCTGTGGGGCCAATGTCCAGCAACAGGTTGCCGCCTCTTGAAACAATATCAATCAGCATAAGAATAAGATCATGACTGGTTTTATAATCGCCAAGTTGTTCATTCCTGTTATAGCCATATGAATGACCGATGCCGCGGCTTTCTTCCCACACAACATCGGCATTCATGCCGCTGCCATATTCCGATGTAGTGTAAGTGGCGCCATTATTTTTTTCGCGAGTGTTGCTGCCCCAGCGGTCATCTACCACTACTTCTTTGGCAACAGGCGATTCATTAAACAGCCATGCTAATAATTCAGGGCTGCGCCACGCTGTGTCGGAAAGATCCCATTCACCATCGGAAAAAATTATGGAAGGTTTATATTTTGTTACAAGGTCTTTGAACTGGGGGAACATATGTTCAGTTACAAAACGCGGTTTATCGGTCTTCCACAAAGGATTGAACCATTCATACAACGAGTAATAATACCCCATCTTCAAACCCTCTGCACGAACGGCATCGGTCAGATCGCCCAAAAGATCCCTGTGCGGTGTGCCGGTTACAGCATTCCATGCCCGCCCCCAATCGCGGTCTGCTTCGGCGCTGTTCCATAAACAATACCCTTCATGATGCTTTGATGTTAACACCACATATTTTGCTCCCGATCTTCTAAAAACATCTGCCCATTGTTTTGGATCGAACATGCTTGCCGTGAATTGCGGTTCAAATTGCTGGTATTGAAAATCAGGACCATAATTTTTGTCATGAAAGGCTTTGAAATATTTGTTGCCTTCGTTTATCCTGTACCAATACCACTCTGCATAACTGTTGCCGCTATTCTCGATCACCGGCGCATAAGATGGTACGGCATACACACCCCAATGAATAAAGATGCCAAACTTTGCCTGTTTAAACCATGAAGGAATGCCGCGTGTATTCAGCGATTGCCAGTTGGGTTGATACGATTGTGCGATGCAATTTGTTGATGTGATAATGAGTAATAGCAAGAATATTCTTTTCATAAGTTTCGAGTGTGCTTTTGGGGTTCTAAGTTCTGTGTTTTTGTTGTATGTTTTTTATTTTTATCCGAATGCTGACACATACATCTACGTTTAATAGCCATTCATTGACTCGGTTTTTGTATTTTATTTTTACGAAAAAAAGTACACCAGAGAATTAGCTCCACGAAAAAGACTATCTGTTTCTATAGTAACTTGGGAACATTCCGAATTTTAGCTGATTCATTCTTTAAATATTATCTATGCCTACACTAACAGAAGCATTGAACTTTGCAAAAGATCCAAATACAACTGCAGAACAATTACAAAGAGCCTGCACTATACTTAATATTGAATATAACAATCAAGATATTGAAGGAGTACGAAAGAAACTGCTCGAATATCTTGAACAATTACAGGCCGATAAACCTGTGGTGTGTCTTAATCCCCAACTGCTTAACCGCTAAGTGCATGTAATTTTGTAAGTAGTCGTGATACTTTGCAAATGCAGGCAGGATTCGCAGAGAATGTTTACGCTTACCGGTTTCGTTTATAAGATGGATATACATCATTGGCATCAGGGAGCAAGGCTTGAAAAAATTATCCAATTTTATTTTTTTGCCTGCAAAACGGGTTCCCCCTGTCCGCGCAAATGCAATTTTTGTATCAAACAGGTACAGAACTGTATCAAAACCGGACATCTTCTGTTTTAAATAATTTTATTATTGAATTGGTTTTCATCAAAATAAAAAAACGGACTTCTTTTAGGTGTTTTAATATGTTCATGCCATAAGATTTTAATTGCTAACTAAACTAAATGCCATGTTCAAAAATTACTTCACCATTGCGTTTCGCAACCTGTTGAAAAATAAAATTTTTTCAATGGTAAATATCCTTGGGTTGGCCATTGGTATGGCAGCCTGTTTTTTTATCTATTTATACGTGCGTTTTGAATCAAGCTACGACCGCTTTAATAAAAATGCAGCCAATTTGTACAGGGTTACTATCAGCTACTCGGGCAGCTTTGCCAGCAGCAGCCCGCCAATGGCGACGAACCATCCCGCTGTAGGCCCTGCTATGAAGGCAGATTTCCCGGAAGTTGTTGATTTTGCACGGATAGTTCCTGCTTCCTATTTGCATACCATTACCATAACTTATACTGATGTAAAGGGAAATGCAACCAGTTTTAATGAAGATAAGATGTGTTTGGCAGACCCCTCATTTCTCACATTGTTCACCTTCCCTTTTATAAAAGGCAATCCTGCAAAAGCACTGGCTGAAGCTAATACAATTGTTATATCAAACAGCACCGCAAAAAAATATTTTGGGAAAGCAGATCCAATGGGAAAAACCTTATACCTGAATAAACAATTTCCTTTTAAGGTTACCGGCGTTTTTGCAGACGTACCTGAAAATTCACATATTAAATTTGATATGCTTGGCTCTGTTAAGACATGGGGTGATAAATGGAACTATGATGGCTGGACCGATCCTGAGTTCTATAATTATGTTTTGCTGACTCCCGGAACTGACCCCCAAAAAGTGGAGGCTAAATTCCCGGCATTTATCAATAAATACCTGGGTACAATCATGAAACAATTAAATTTTGGATGTGCATTTCATTTACAGCCTGTGACCGACATTCATCTAAAGTCTCAACTTCTGCTGGAACCGGAAGTAAACGGCAGTGAAAGAGATATTTATTTTCTTTCCATAATCGGGTTATTAATTCTTATAGTTGCATGGATCAATTACATTAATTTATCTACAGCAAAATCAATAGAACGTGCCAAGGAAGTAGGATTGAGAAAAGTGGTGGGCGCATCGCGGCTGCAATTAATCGGTCAATTCATTATAGAGTCAGGCATTGTTAACCTTCTTGCAATGCTCCTGGCTGCGTTCATTATCTTTATTTTCTTTCCTTATTTCAGCGGTTTTATAGGAAAAAATATAAGTGAAGAATTTTTATCAGCGGGATTGTTGCATCAACCAAAATTCTGGTTAATTATTATTGCGCTTTTCGTTACAAGCGCGTTTCTTGTGGGCGCTTATCCTGCGTTTGTGCTTTCTCATTACCGGCCTGTTTCCGTATTAAAAGGGAAATTTTTCCAGTCAGCTAAAGGAATTTTTTTAAGAAAGTCGCTGGTATCTTTTCAGTTTCTTTTGTCTGTTCTTTTAATAGCCGGTACCATTATAGTGTATAAACAATTATTGTTTATGCGAAACCATACATTGGGCTATAATAAAGACCAGGTTGTAGTAGTTAAAGCGCCTACGGCGATTGATTCAACTTTTATGATAAAGGTTGATGCCTTTCAAACGGAGTTACTTAGAAATTCTTCAATCAGCAGCGTAGCTGCTTCGTCTGATATTCCGGGCAAAGAAATCTCTGAGGGTAATACAGTGCGCAGGGCAAGCGAGGATAAGACGCATAATTATATTACAAACATATTAACAGCAAATGAAAATTTTATAAGCACTTATCAAATGAATATAGCGGCAGGCAGAAATTTTTTACCGAAGGATACTGCCAATTTTGTTGCCGGGGGGCTTAAACAATGCAAGGGTAATGGTAAATGAAGAAGTAGTAAAGGCGCTGGGATATAAGAATAATGAAGCAGCAATTCATCAGCGCATTATTTTTTGGTATGGAATGGGAGAAACAAATGCAGAAATAATTGGTGTGGTTAAAGATTATCATCAAAAATCCCTGAAAGAGACTTACGTGCCAATCTTATATATTTATCATTCTTTAAATCATACGTGGAATAACTGGAAATATTTATCTGTTCGTATAAATACAAACAACGCGGCCCAAAGCCTTGCTTCAATCCAGGCTTCCTATAAAAATATTTTTTCAGGCTTTCCTTTTGACTACTTTTTTTTAAATGACTACTTCAATAATCAATACCAGGCAGATGAGCGTTTTGACAAAGTGTTCAGTTTATTTACAGGGCTTGCCATTTTTGTTGCATGCCTGGGCCTGCTTGGATTATCCAGTTTTGTAAGCAGGCTTCGTACAAAAGAAATAGGCATACGCAAAGTGCTGGGCGCAAGCGTTTATAGCATACTGGTTTTATTTTCCAAAGACTTCGTGAAACTGGTTTGCATTGCGTCTGTGATTGCAATTCCCGTTTCTTATTTTATTGCAGGCAGGTGGCTTAGGAACTATGCTTTTCGTATTGAATTAAGCTGGTATATTTTTATAATCCCGCCTTTATTGCTGCTGCTTATTGCTTTAACCACTATTAGCATAGAGAGCCTTAAAGCAGCATTAAGCAATCCTGTGGATTCGATTCGTACGGAATGAATTTACATAAGGTAATAGCAGGTGTCATGCCGTTTGGGCCAGGCAGGGACTTCTCTTGTGTTGAACGATTGCCAGTTGGGTTGATAATGTTGTGCGATGGAAATGGTTGTGACAAAAGCAAGAGATAATAATGATAGCTTTTTCATTGCAGAAAGATAGGAAAGATTTGATTTCATGTAGCCCTGTACGGTGTTGATGGTGTTTTTCATTGCCGGTAAAATATTAGAGAATATTTTTGACTTCAAAAGCTACAGCATGCATAGAATCTTTAAACTGCTCTCTTTTTTGTGTGTGGTATTTACCTGTAATCTTTCCTTTGCGCAGCACAGAAAGGATATTATTGATGGTCATCCCGCCTGGATAATGCAGGGCAATGTGTATGAAGTGAATGTGCGGCAATATACCCCGGAAGGAACATTTAAAGCATTCGAAAAAAGTTTACCGCGTTTGAAGGAAATGGGCGTGCAAACCTTATGGTTCATGCCGGTAAACCCGATAAGTAAAGCTGACCGCAAAGGCGCCTTGGGCAGTTATTATGCAGTGGCAAGTTATACAGCAATTAATCCTGAGTTCGGAACAATGGATGACTGGAAAAATTTAGTGAAACACTGTCATGATATGGGATTTAAAGTGATCATTGATTGGGTACCTAATCACACAGGGGCAGACAATTACTGGCTCACCACGCATCCTGATTTTTTTGTAAAGGATTCAACGGGCAAACCACTTTCTCCTTACGACTGGAGTGATACGCGCCAGCTTGATTATAATAATATAGTAATGCAGGATTCGATGATCAATGCTATGAAGTTCTGGATAACCGGTTCTGATATCGATGGCTTTCGTTGTGATGTGGCCTGGAATGTGCCAGATGCTTTTTGGAAAAAATGTATTCCACAGTTAAGAGCCATGAAAAATATTTTTATGCTGGCTGAATCTGATAAGGCTTCTAACCAGGTGGCGGGCTTTGATGCAACGTATCCCTGGCAGGAATTTCACATCATGAATGATATAGCTGCCGGTAAAAAGAATGCTTTATCCTTAGACAGTATAATCAATGTAACAAACAAAAATTTCCCGCAAAATGCTTTATTGTTATACTTCACCAGCAATCATGACGAGAATAGCTGGAACAAAGCAGACTATGCAACCATGCCAGGCGCTTCGCATGCACCTTTTGCTGTGTTGACGCAAACCCTGCCCCGTTCTGTTCCTTTAATTTACAGTGGACAGGAAGAACCTTTTCTTGATAGTATTTCCTTTTTCTATAAAGACACCATCGCTTTTAATAAATATGGAAGGGCCGGTTTTTACAGCCGGCTATTGCATTTAAGAAAAAGCAATAATGCGCTTGAAGCAAATGCGGCTTATAAGAAATTGACTACGGGCAGTGATGAAAATATATATGCCTTTATAAGAACAAATGGTTCAAATAAAATACTGGTCATGGTAAACTTAAGTAATGCGCCGCATGAGTTTAAAATAGGAGATAAGGAGATTAATGGAAGCGCATTCGATATTTTCACAACTCAACGGGAAAAGATTAGCAATACACAATCAATGAAACTTAATGCATGGGGTTATAAAGTATATGCGTATTAGTTTTTTTCATTACATTGTGTATAGTAAAAATTTTACCACTATAGATTCGTCTTCGAACCACCAACAATATGCTCTCTAAGAAAACGAAATATGCTATAAATGCTTTGGTTTACCTGGCCCGGGAAAATAAAAACGGAGAACCTGTTCAAATAAGCAAGATAGCTGAGAGCGAAAATATCCCGAGGAAATTTTTAGAAGCCATCCTGTTGGAATTACGACATGCCGGGATGCTTAATAGCCGGAAAGGGAAAACGGGCGGTTATTATTTGCAACAGAATCCCGAAGAGATAAACATTGCAGATGTTATGCGCTTGTTTGATGGCCCTATCGCATTGCTCCCTTGCGTTGCGTATAAATATTATGAAAGATGTGAAGAATGCATTGATGAAGAAACATGCGGCATACGTTCCGTTTTTTCTGACGTAAGAAGCGAGACAGTCAAAATGCTTAAAGGTGCGACCCTGGCAGAAATTATCAAACGAAGCGAATCGCTTAAGAAAGAAATCAGCTTACAGAAAAAGACACTGAAAAAAAAGAAATAATTTTTTTTTGATAAAATCCTACTAATTCGATAGGAATTCTATATTTGCTGCAAATCACCTGTTTATGAAACAAATTTTAATTCGAAAAAAACTATGGTTTTTAGTCATGGTAATGCTGGTCGTTAATGCTGTACGCGCCCAGATCGTTCAGTATCCATCTCCAATTGATACAGCAAAAAAGAATGCTGCTGACACGGTCAAAAAACCTGTGGTGGTACCCAGCACTTTAACTTTCGCGCTGGACATGAGGACGCGGTTTGAAATGCGCCACGGTTATAGGGGGATACCCCTGGCCGATACTCCGGCAGCTTACGCATTTACACAACGCACCCGTTTCAATGTGGATTACAAAAGCAAAAATCTTGACGTATTTCTTTCATTGCAGGATGCACGTGTGTGGGGGCAGCAAGACCCAAGAGAAGGGCAGACGGGGGTAAGCACCCAAAATACGCCCAGTTCAACTTTTGCTACCTATTTGTTTGAGGTTTATGCCGAACCCAAGTTTGGAGATAAATTTTCTATTCGCATAGGAAGGCAAAGGGTTATGTACGACAATCAACGCCTGTTTGCAGAGAATGACTGGCGCCTGCCGGGCAATTCACATGATGCCATAAGGGTTATCTATAACAATAAAATAAATTTTACTACTGAACTGTTAGGGGCATTTGGGCAATCGGGTGAGAATGTTTTTACCACTAAATATCAGCCATTAGTTTCTAATTATAAGAATCTTGTTGTAAGCTACCTGAACTGGAAACTGACTGATAAATTCACGTTAACCACACTTAATACAATGGATGGTTACCAAAGTTCTGACCCGGCAAAATATAAAACTTCTTACCAGAGATTTACATTGGGTGGCAGGCTCGAATATTCTACGTATAACTGGTATTTAACCTTTAGCGGTTACAAACAAACCGGTAAAGATTCTTCCGGAAAAAAATTAAATGCATATTACATGCAGCCAGAGATCCGTTATACCGGCGGACCTTTGACCGTACGTCTCGGTTTTGAATATTTAAGTGGTTCCGACAGCTCAACCCATCCCAGCGAAGACAAAAATTTTGTACCACTATATGGAGTTGCACACAGGTTCATGGGTAACCTGGATCTCTTTGCTACGTTTCCTGCCGATGTAAATGGCGCCGGTTTATTTAATCCTTACCTGTTTATCTGGTTTCAGAAAAATAAATTATTGTTCAGAATAGAAAATCATCTGTTTTATTCACAGTCGCGCTTTGTATATAAAGGCACACCAACCGACAAATACCTTGGTTTTGAAAACGACTGGAGATTAAACTACAAGCCAAGCAAAATAACAGACCTGGAAATTGGTTTCTGCTGGGCAACTGTTACCAACTCTATGGTCTATATAAAGGTGCCTAAAGTTGCATCTGCTGATGTTGATAAGTATTCAAAACTTCCATATTTCGCTTATGTGAGTTTAAAACTTACACCAACACTTGGAAAAATAACGTTCTAAATTTTTTGACGTGATGTAATAAACTAATATTTTTAATTCCTATTAAACTTATAGATTTAATCAAAATTAAGATTCCCATGAAAAAAAGATTTTCCATAATAACTGTTGCACTTATCCTTTTCATCATAAATTTCAACGGTATCCCTGCGAATGCTCCTTCATCGCCTAAAGTGGTTTCTATATCATTTTCCGGCGCTTTTGCCTTGTATCCGCTGGTACAGACATGGGCAACAGAATACAATAAGGTTCATCCCGATATAAGGTTTGATATACAGGCAGGAGGAGCAGGTAAGGGATTGACAGACTGCCTTGCCGGAGCTGTTGATGTAGGCATGTTTTCCCGTGAACTTACAGATGCAGAAAAAGCAAAAGGTGTTTGGTGGTTAGCTCTTTGCAAAGACGCAGTGCTGCCAACCATGAATGCCAGGAATCCATACCTTAAACAATTACAAATAAGGGGCGTAAAAAAAGCGGAGTTCAATTCAATTTTTGTTGACAGGAGCATTAATACCTGGGATGAACTTTTGGGAACCAAAAATTCAAAAAAAATAAATGTTTATACAAGGGCAGACGCTGCTGGCGCCGCTGATTCATGGGCTGCTTTCTTTGGCAAAAAGCAGGAAAATTTGAAAGGTATTGGTGTATCCGGCGATCCAGGCGTAGCAGATGCAGTAAGGAAAGATATTAATTCAATTGGATTTAATAACACGCTGTTTGTATATGATCAGAAAACAGGGAAAAAACTTCCCGGTATTGAAGTGGTTCCGATTGATGTAAATGGAAACGGGCAGATAGATCCGAATGAAAATTTTTATGCTAACCTGCACATGTTTCTTAAAGCGGTGAATGATGGCAATTACCCGTCACCGCCGGCAAGAAATTTATATTTTCTTACCAAAGGAAAAACACAGAAAAAGGAATTGCTGGATTTTTTCAAATGGGTTTTGACGGATGGGCAAAAATTTGTAAACGTGGCAGGCTATGTTCCATTGCCGAAAGGCGCATTATCAGAACAACTTAAAAAAATTGGAAAATAATAATATCAATTTTCTTTTTTTCAGTGGGAACACATAAGAACCCGGGTTAAAAGCTTTCATGAGGCTGGCATCATGAAAGCTACCGGGTAAATTCAAACTAAAAAACCAACCAATGATTCTTTCACGAAAACTGACGGACAGCATTTCATCCAAATGGATGCTGGCTTGTCTTACTTTCTGCCTTTTATTGCCCGTGGCAATAGGCACCGGCCTTGTTTTTAAATCGTCGAGCCTTCTTGGTTCTCATAAATTAAGCGAACTCATATTGTCAGAAGACTGGTATCCTTCCGATAACCAATTCGGCTTCTGGCCTTTTATAATAACATCAGTTTGGGTTACAGTACTGGCATTAATCATTTCCATGCCGCTTTGTCTTTTATCAAGTATTTATTTAACACAATTCGCACCCAAATGGTTTTTAAAATTTATGCGGCCGGTAATAGATATTCTTGCCGGTATTCCATCGGTTGTGTATGGGGTATGGGGTTTATTGGTAATAGTACCTTTTGTAGGCGACAAATTATCACCGCTGTTTAATGCTGATTCATTAGGGTACAGCCTTCTCGCGGGCGCTATTGTTTTAGCGGTGATGAGCATTCCATATATTCTGAATATGCTGCTTGAGGTTTTCAGGCAAATACCGGTGGAATTAGGCGAAGCATCGCTGTCATTGGGTGCAACGAAATGGGAAACGATCAAACTTGTTTTTTTACGCAAAGGTTCACCGGGTATTTTATCGGCATTTGGTCTTGGCTTCTCTAAGGCGTTGGGCGAAACAATTGCCGTATTGATGGTGATAGGCAATGTTGTTCAGATACCACAATCTGTTTTTGATTCCGGCTATACGTTGCCCGGTTTAATTGCAAACAATTACGGAGAAATGATGAGCATACCATCGTATGATTCAGCATTGATGTTTGGCGCATTGCTCCTGTTTGTAATCATAGTTATTATCAATATCATTTTCCGGTATATCATTTATAAATCAGAATTAGTATGACGTTCAGAAGAAAATATGAGGAAAAATTTTTCAGGGGACTGTCTTTTCTCTTTACAGCAATTATTGTATTTGTATTAGTTCAAATTATCTGGACCATTGCTAAAAAAGGCATCCCTTCATTATCATGGCAGATCATCAGCCAGGAGCCAAAAGGCGGTTTTTATTTTGGAAAGGAAGGCGGTATTTTAAATGCCATAGCAGGTTCTTTTTATTTAGCCGTATCTGCAACGGTACTGGCTTTTGTCATTAGCCTGCCGGTTGCATTGTTTATGAATGTTTACCTGATAAGGTATCAACGCTTACTTATTGGTATTCGTTTTTTCCTTGATGTTTTATGGGGAGTGCCATCCATTGTTTATGGCGCCTTTGGGTTTACATTATTAATGTATTTAGGGTTTAAGAATTCGCTTGGCGCCGGAATTGTGACCGTTGCAGCTATGATAACACCTATCATGATACGTGCCATGGATGAGGTGCTGAAGACCATTCCTGTCGGTTTGCAGGAAGCGTCTTATGCATTAGGCTCTACAAAAACCGAAACAGCATATAAAGTATTTTTCAGGGAAGCGTTACCGGGTTTCGCAACAGCCATCTTACTGGCATTTGGAAGAGGCATCGGCGATGCGGCGTCTGTATTGTTTACTGCAGGTTATACAGATTATATACCGCATAGTTTTAGTGAGCCAACCGCTACGTTGCCACTGGCAATTTTTTTCCAGCTAAGTTCCCCGATAGAAGAAGTGCAAAACCGCGCTTATGCAGCAGCAGTTATACTAACCCTTATCGTACTCGCCTTGAGTATTTCGGCAAGGCTGCTTAAACCCAAAAAATAATTTTACCACCAAATAAAATGTAAACATGCCATCAGCAATCAACACAATGAAAGAGCAGGAAGTAAAGCTCGAAGCTATTCCGGGCACCGTACCCGTAGTGGAAATAGATAAACTTAATGTGTACAGTAAAGGTTCACATATTTTAAAAAACATTTCTACGGTTATTCCCAAAAATAAAATAACCGTTTTATTAGGCCCGTCCGGTTGCGGAAAAACGACGTTACTTAAATGCCTTAACCGCCTGACCGATCTGTATCCTGATCTGAAGGTAAACGGCAGCATCCGCATTGATGGAGAAAATATTTTTGATCCGCGCAGGGATATTACCAGCATTCGCCAAAAGATGGGTTTATTGCTGCAAAGGCCTTACCCTTTGCCAATGAGCATCTATGATAATATTGCCTATGGCCTCAAGTTAAAAGGCATACGCAATAAAAAAATCATCAGTGCAAAAGTTGAAAAGCATTTAAAAGAAGTTGCACTCTGGCAGGAAGTAAAAGACCGTCTTAAAACTTCAGCGCAACGTTTGTCAATAGGCCAGCAACAACGTCTTTGCCTGGCAAGGGGCCTTGCGGTTGAGCCTGAAATTATTTTAGCGGACGAACCTTCATCAGCGCTTGACCCGATCTCTTCAAGAGTGATTGAAGAAGAATTTATAAAACTGAAATCAGACTATACAATCATATTGGTTACACATATACTGCGGCAGGCAAAACGCCTTGCAGACAATGTAATATTTATGTATTATGGTGAAATAATTGAAAGTGGCTCAGCAGAACAGATATTCGAAAATCCACAGTCGGAAATACTTAAAGAATACCTGCGTGTAGGTCACTAAACTTTGTTGGTGGTAAACGTTTGAATAAAACGAAGCCGCTCTTGTCCAGGAGTGGCTTTTTTCTATGAATTTAAAACAGCTTTCAGGTTAAGGTTTTTATTTCTCAGGTCAATGCCGCCTTCCATAATGGATTTTAAATTGGTAAGATAAAATACCCAGCCCGTACTGCATCCCACATAAAAATTAAATTTAGACGGATCATCTGTGGGAATATTTTCCTGGATAAGTTCAACAACATTTTCACTGTCTTCTTCATGTATCCTCACAGTTACCGTACCGGCTTCGCCAAAAACAAACTGTAATTCATTTTTATCATTTGCCTTAAGAAACGCACCGGTCTCTGCAGTGCTATCCGGATATCCATACCATAGCCATTTGTAGGTATCACCCTCTTTAATAAATTCCTGATCTGCCAAAAAATCGCCTTCACGTTTATATTCACACAAGCGTAAAAACCATTGTTCCATGCCATAGCGTGTTGCAAAAGCATTATATAGTTTTTGTATCGGCGCATTAACGCTGATGCGTTGCGTAAAGCGACTCCAATCGCTGTTATTCATAGTTTTTTTATTAAAGCTATAGTATTTCCGTTCAATAATTGTTCGCTTCCGAACAGTTTTTAATGCAGTGATAATTACTACTTTTTACTTTTTGCAACTCATGCTATCATTTCAGCCATTCATCCCGGCAAACAGACCATTCATCTTTAAACCGGCCTTATGGTACTGGCTTTGAAAATATTTCTGGCATAACCAACAAAAAATAAAAAACAGTTTATATGAAAAAGAAATTAGTCATCATCGCAACCGCGCTTGTACTTGTAAGTGGTTCAGGTTTCTTTTTTGCACAGCGCGTTCCTTCTCCTGCATCTGTAAGCAAGAACATAAATGTTGAAGTATATAAAACGGCAAGCTATATATCTCCCGCATACAACAACACTACTGCTGCTTTGCAGGTAACTGTGGTGCGTGTTCGCGGAGCTAAAAGAGATACGGCGTTCCGGCATACCTTCCAGCCAAAAGAATTAAAAGATTATCCTGCATCCGACAGGCCAATGGTGCAAAAAATTACTATTCCGAATGTGAATGATAAAAAGGAAAGGCTTGAAATATATTATCAGCTTACTTATGACAGCCAGGGCAGCATATTGAATTTTTTAAATACCGCTACAATAGGGAAAGGACAACAAACCGGTAAGTTGTACATACAGATATAGCAGAGAATAATGATAATTTAAGGAGAATTGCATGTAATTCCGGGAGACAATCTCCCGGAATTCTTTTTTGAATTATAGCACGGCTTTATCCAATATCTTCATCGTCACATACGCATCTTCGAGTGAACACGGATTGGGTCCTTCACCCCGAAAAAATTTTACTACATTATTAATATGAGGATGTTGAATGTTTACCGGGAATTCCAATTCTAATATTTCCTTGCCGGTCGCACTAATAATCTCAATGGGATTGCCACGAAAAAAAGCAAAGCGTAAACTACCTGCATCGCCCAAAATTTCGCATTCATCGGCAGCAACATTTTCAGCTATATTAAAATTCCACACACCGTTAAAATAAACATCATTACTAAAGCCCAATTGCACCATTGTAAGGTCGGGTGCATTATAATGCTTTCCCTGGTTTACAGCTTTTACATACACTTCTTCAGGCGCGCCAAATATCCAATAAAGAATATCTAACTGGTGCGGAGACAGGTCATGAAACAAACCGCCACCTGATATTTCAGGATTAACGCGCCAGTTATCACCTGTGTCGGCGATCAGCTTGCTTTTAAAAGGTTGTAATATTTTAAGCCGGATCAGTTTTACTTTTCCAATAGCGCCGCTATGCACCAGCTGTTTCACTTTGTTAAACAGGGGCAGACCACGGCGATAATGTGCTACGCTTACTTTGTTATCGTATTTTTTCTCCATTTCCATCATGCGTTCACAGGAGGCAGCATTAATTGTGAGCGGCTTTTCTACATATACAGGCTTGCCGGCTTTCAAAGCCATTTCTGTATATAATTCATGGGTTGAAGGCGGTGTGGCAATATAAATGGCATTTACATTTTCATTATCTATCAAAGCAGCCGCATCATCATAAAATAGAGGAACATCGTGCCGGTTGGCATAATCTTTTGCTTTGTCCAGGTCACGGCGCATTACTGCCACCAGTTTTGAGTTAGCAACTTTATTAAAAGCGGGCCCGCTTTTAACTTCACATACATTGCCACAACCAATAATGCCCCAGTTGACAGTTCCCTTTATTGAATTCATTTTTTTGTTTTTGAGGGCCAAAAGATAATGTTTTATGAATCTGTTTCGTCAATTCTTATGAATGCTATTATAAAGATCAAGTCATGATTGGCAAACTTCATCATCTATGATGCAATAAAGCTAAGCCAGGCACGAAAAATTTACCTGATTTTTGACAACATGTCATTTAATCGTATTTGGTATTTTCTTTGATTTGCAGGCTTGAATTTTAAACCGGAGCTGCGCAACGATATGCTGTATAAGGGAGTGACACAACCGTGTTTCATAGCATTCCGTAGCCGGTAACATAAAAAATCTAATATGCAAAAAGGACAGATAAGAGTTCACACCGAGAACATTTTCCCTATTATCAAAAAATTTTTATACAGCGACCACGATATTTTTTTACGTGAGTTGATAAGCAACGCTGTAGATGCCACACAGAAAGTAAAAACATTATCCTCCATCGGCGAGGCCAAAGGCGAGTTAGGCGATCTGCGGATTGATGTAGTGCTGGATGCAAAAGAAAAGACGCTGAGCATCATTGATCGCGGGATAGGCATGACGCAGGAGGAAGTAGATAAATATATTAACCAGGTGGCATTCAGCAGTGCCGAAGATTTTTTAGAAAAATATAAAGACGCCAATATCATCGGGCATTTTGGTTTGGGCTTTTATAGCGCATTTATGGTGAGCGATAAGGTGGAGATCTTCACCAAAAGTTTTAAAGATGAGCCTGCAGTGTACTGGAGTTGCGACGGAAGCCCCGAATTTGAATTGTACCAGATAGAAAAAGAGGAGAGAGGCACGCGCATCGTTTTACATATTAATGAAGAAAGCAAAGAGTTTTTAGAAGCAGAGCGCATTAAAAGTATCCTGGAGAAATTCTGCCGCTTCTTACCTGTGCCGATTTATTTTGAAGACAAACAAATCAATAACACAGCGCCGCTCTGGACAAAAAAGCCTTCTGAGTTAACCGCACAGGACTACCAGAATTTTTATAAAGAATTATACCCGTTTGGGGAATTGCCTTTGTTCTGGATCCATTTAAATGTTGATTATCCCTTTAATCTTACGGGTATTTTATATTTCCCGAAGATCAAGCAGAGTTATGAAATTCAGAAAGATAAAATCCAGTTATACAGCAACCAGGTTTTTGTAACGGATGAAGTGAAAGATATTGTGCCTGAATTTCTGATGTTGTTGCACGGCGTGATTGACAGCCCGGATATTCCGCTAAATGTTAGCCGCAGTTATTTGCAGGGCGATCCCAATGTAAAAAAGATCAATGGTTATATCACAAGAAAGGTAGCCGACAAATTGGAAGAGATATTCAATAAAGAACGCAATGAGTTTGAAGAGAAATGGGAAAGCCTGGGCTTGTTTGTGAAGTATGGAATGATGACGGATGATAAGTTTCTGGAAAAGGCAAATAAATTCTTTATAATGGAAGATGCTTCTGCAAAGAAATTTTATACGCTGGATGAATACCGCAATGAAACGGAAGCATTGCAGAAAAACAAAGATGGCAAGCTGGTTATTTTATATACAACAAACCCGGTTCAGCAGGATAGCTATATTAAAGCAGCAGGCAATAAAGGTTATAAGGTGGTAAAGATGGAAACGCTTGTGGATGCAGCTTTTATCAATACCATGGAAATGAAGTGGGAGAATACAACCTTTAAGAGGGTGGATGCTGATATAGTTGATAATTTAATTGACACACAGGAAAAACATGAAAGTGTTTTAAGCAAAGAGGAAGAATCAAAACTGAAAGAATGGTTTGGCCTGCAGATACCTGAAATGCATGTAACAGTAGAAATAAAAGGGTTAAGTTCTGATGCAGCGCCTGTGGTAGCTACGCGACCTGAATTTATGCGCCGCATGAAAGATATGGCAAGCGTTGGCGGCGGCATGGCATCATTCTATGCTAATATGCCAGATGAAGTAACATTAACGGTAAATGGTAATCATGCAATATTTCAGCAATTAATAAAAGAAAATAATGCTGATAAGCGGGATAAACAAATACGCAGTCTTGCTGACCTGGCGTTGCTTTCCCAGGGATTATTAAAAGGAGAGGAGCTTACGAATTTTATCAACCGCAGCGTTGAACTGATGGAAGGCAAAACAAAGAGCAATATTATTTTGGAAGCGTAAAGTTTTTTCAGAATACTTTAAAAATAAAAACTCCACTTTCCCGGTGGAGTTTTTATTTATGGTTTGTTTAATCGCAGAGGCTACAACACCAAAGGCGCAGCATGTAGAATTTCAGCCGACACCCTGGATTCATATTCTTTAAAGTTTTTAACGAACAGCCCGGCCAGGGTATTTGCCTGTTGATCATATTCGCTTTTATTCTGCCATGTGTTACGGGGATTTAAAAACTCTCCGGGAACACCGGGGCAACTGCGCGGCATCAACACACCAAATACCGGATGTTTTTCAAATTTTACTTTCTTAAGATCGCCACTCAAGGCAGCATGGATCATTGCCCGTGTATATTTCAATTTTATACGGCTTCCGGTTCCGTATGCTCCGCCAACCCAGCCTGTATTCACCATCCAAACATGCACATCATGTTCTTTCATTTTTTTACCCAGCATTTCAGCATATACAGACGGATGTAAAGGCATAAAAGGCGCACCAAAACATGTGCTGAAAGTAACTTTAGGCTCAGTAACCCCTTCCTCCGTTCCGGCAACTTTTGCTGTATATCCGCTTAAAAACTGGTACATCGCCTGTCCCGGAGTGAGCATGCTTATCGGAGGCAACACGCCATACGCATCACAGGTTAAGAAGAAGATATTTTTTGGATGCCCGCCAACGCTCGGCTGAACAGCATTGGAAATAAATTCAAGCGGGTAGCTGACTCTCGTGTTTTCCGTGATCTTTTTGCTGGAAAAATCAATATGACGGGTACCTTCAAAGAAAGTTATATTCTCCACCAGTGCGCCTGGCCTTATGGCGTGATAAATTTCCGGTTCTTTTTCTTCGCTTAAGTCAATACATTTTGCGTAACAACCACCTTCAAAATTAAAAATCCCGGTATCCGTCCAGCCATGCTCATCGTCTCCGATCAGTTTTCTTTCGGGATCTGCGCTTAGCGTTGTTTTACCGGTCCCGCTAAGGCCGAAGAATACAGCAACATCATCATCTTTACCGATATTGGCGCTGCAATGCATACTCAGCACATTTTCTTTATGGGGCAGGATGTAATTCAGGATAGTAAAAATGCCTTTCTTTATTTCGCCGGTATAACCTGTGCCGCCGATCAAAATAGTTTTATGCGTGAAAGAAATAATGGCAAAGTTTTCCTGTCGTGTTCCGTCTGTGACAGGATTGGCCTTAAATGACGGTGCATGCATAATATGCCATTGCGGTTTGAAAGTCTCCAGTTCATCTTCATTGGGCCTGATGAACATATTGGAAGCAAAAAGATTGCTCCATGGGTTTTCATTCACCACTCTTATAGAGATGCGGAAATTTGGATCCGCGCAGGCATAACAATCCCGAACCCAAACTTCCTTTTCTTTGTTTAAAAATTCAGAAAGCTTTTCCCGCAACAGAAGAAAATATCTTTCATCAACAGGCAGGTTAAAACCGCTCCAGTTAATACCGGCACTTGTTTCATTATCTTCAACAATAAATTTATCCATAGGACATCTGCCTGTAAACCGGCCTGTTAAAACACATAATGCCCCCGTATCATTACACACCCCTTCATGTCTTTGCAGTGTTTGTTCCGTTAATTCTTCTGCAGAAAGCTGGTAATGAACACAGGGGTTTTCTATCCCGATTTTCTTTAATTGCTGTGTTGGAATAGCAAGAGTTAATGTTGACATATTTCACATTGGTTAAAAAGTAAAAATATTGCACAAAGGCTTACTAACGTTAGTTTTTTTAAAAACTCTCTAATTTTTTTAAATTATTTAGCTGACTTACAGGCTATGCGCAGGAATTAAGAAAGTCTTAAAATTTGATTCCTTTCCTTTACAAATAATTTATAATTTTATACCCTACAACAAAAATGATTAAAATGAAAAAGCTAATTGTACTACTGATAGGTGTGGTTGCAGCAACTACACTACATGCGCAAGCCCCACAGGTAAACGATGACGTTGCAAAAGTTGTCCAATTTAAAGAAACTGATCACGATTTCGGTAAAATACCCTATGGTAAACCTGCTGAATTCAACCTGGAAATGAAGAATATTTCACCAGACTCGGTTACTATTGAAGATGTAAAAGTTGGTTGTGGATGCACCACTCCAAAATGGCAAGCAGGCCCTTATGCTGCCGGCCAGGATTTCAATATTACAATTGGCTTTAATGGCTATACCGAAGGGCAATTTAATAAAGTGGTTACTGTTTATTTTAAAGGTGGTTTAAGCCAGCTTATTAAATTCCATGGTGAAACCTACAAGGCACCAGAGAATCCGGCGCCGGGTAACGGAGCTGTTCAGCAATTAAAATCAGGAGGAAAATAATATGCGTCTTGTTCTAAGTTGTATTGCTGCCCTGCTGTTTTTTACTTCTAACGCGCAAAGCGATAGTGTTGCTGCTTTTAAGATAACAACGCATTCGTTCGGCAAAATAAAACAGCATGTTCCTGCGTCAACTGAATTTTCATTCACAAACACAGGCGCTAAGCCTTTAATAATCGAAACAGCTACGGCAGAGTGTGGTTGCACTACGCCTGACTATCCTAAAACTCCTATTCAAAAAGGAAAGACCGGTACTATTAAAGTGACTTACAACGCAGAAAGCCCGGGTAAATTCACCAAAAGGGTAACAGTTAAATTTGCAAATATCAAAGAGCCTGTCATTCTAACGATTGACGGGGATGTTGTAGAAGCCAAGTCATAGAGCATAAAAAAGTTTTAATAATATAAGCTCCGCCCGGCGGGGCTTTTTTTTGCCTTTATTTCCGGTTGTCATTTCCATTTTACGCTAATCATAATGTTTTTTTGACTCTAACTATCAATCATTAGTTTTCTTTATTAAAAATTGCCACATGAAAAAATTACCTGCTTTGATCATTTGTATTTGTCTTTTTTGCCAATTAGATGCACAACTGCTTACAACAACACCAAGCGGGGGCAATAAAAAAGCTATCATCGGAGAACGTATCGGGCTTACTGATGTAACGATTCACTACGACAAGCCGGGTGTGAAAGGTCGCGACGGAAAGATATGGGGGCAATTGATTCCTGTAGGTTTCAACGATCTGGGTTTTGGAAGCAGCAAGGCCGCACCGTGGCGGGCTGGCGCTAATGAAAATACCACGATAGAATTTTCTACAGATGTGAAAGTAGAAGGACAGCCTCTGCCGGCAGGAAAATATGGTTTTTTTATAGCGTATGATCCGAATGAATGCACGGTTATTTTTTCAAAAAACGCTAACAGTTGGGGTAGTTATTTTTATGATGAAAAAGAAGATGCATTACGTGTAAAAGTGAAGCCGGTAAGCGCGGATAAGATTGTTGAATGGCTTAAGTATGAATTTATAAATCAAACACCCAATAGCGCTGATATTGCGCTTGAATGGGAAAAGCTGGTGATACCTTTTAAAGTTGAAGTTGATCTTATTGCAACACAGCTTGCAATTTTTCGCAACCAGTTAAGAACAGATAAAGGATTTTTATGGGAAAGCTGGCAACAGGCTGCACAATGGTGTGTTGATAACAATACAAATCTTGGCCAGGCTTTATTATGGAGCGACACGGCAACCAGTGTAAATTTTGGAGGCGACCGTGATTTCCAGGCATGGAGCACAAAAGCACAGGTGTTGGCTAAACTTGGTAACGCAACCGAAGCAGATTCCGTCATGAAAAAAGCATTGCCTTATGCAAGCGTCTTGCAAATGCATCAATATGGCAGGCAACTTCTCACCGGGAAAAAAAATAAGGAGGCATTAGCAGTTTTTAAAATGAATTATGAAAAAAACCCAAACCAGTTTACAACACTGGTGGGTTTAACAAGAGGTTATGCAGCTAATGGTGATAACAAAAATGCTTTGAAATATGCTAATATGGCTTTGCCCCTGGCACCTGATGCACAGAATAAAACCAGTGTTGAAAATATCGTTCAAAAGCTAAAGGAAGGAAAAGATATTAATTGAGTAAAGTCATTTGTGCATTGTTTAATCAATTGGTAAGCACAATGTATTCCCAAGCCTGTAATTCAAAACTCTGCACTGCACCTAATACATAATTTATGCCTGAAAAAAGGTGGGTGAAACTATCTTCGAGCAAAGGGTGTGTAAGCTTAAATTGTAACCTGTCTTTATTACTTAAATTCAAAATAACAAGCACCTTCTTGTTATTTGTATGCCGAAGGAATGCAAATATGCTATCGTTAAGCTCTGACGGCAATACATTAATATTTCCTGTTTCATGCAGTGCCGGATGCGATGATTTAAGCATTAGCAATCGCTTATAAAAAATTTCAAGTCTTGGTGGCTGTTTGCTCCATTCAATGCAATCTTTCTCAAAGAATTTTAAGCGTTTTAAATTAGGCAACTCCTGGCCGCTGTAAATTAATGGCATGCCCGGCCATGTAAAGCTGAATATAGAAAGCGCTTTTGCCGCATCTCCATATTTTTCGTATTCAGATCCGTTCCATGAGTTTTCATCATGGTTTGAAGTAAAAAAAAGCTTCAACGCATTTGGCTGGTAATCCTGGTAGTCTTTCAAAACAATTTTCATGTCGTGCAGCGAGGCATATTCTTTTACCAGTTTTTCTGTTGCATGCATCCATCTCCATGCATATGTAACGTCAAATACTTTGTGGTATTCGGGCACTTCACATTCAGCCAGCCAGAATAAAGGTTTAATGGTTTCACATTGCTGCTTTGCATCCACCCAAAAATCGAGCTGTACCAAATGCGCCATATCACACCTGAAGCCATCAATATCACATTCAGTTACCCAATATTGCATGCTTGCGATCATGGCGGCACGCATGTCTTTATTTTGATAGTTCAGGTCGATAACATCTATCCATCCATGTCTTTCCACAAAATTTCCTGCGCCATCACGTTCATACCAGTCAGGATGTTCTTTTGCCCAGTGATGATCATAACCCGTATGATTGGCCACCCAGTCAATGATCAGTTTCATATCCAACTGGTGTACCTGTGCTACAAAATTTTTAAAATCGGAGAGATTACCAAATTCAGGATTTATAGAAACATAATCACTGCATGCATAATAGCTGCCAAGAGCGCCTTGCCTTTTTTCTTTACTGATCGGCGTAATGGGCATAAGCCATATGATTGTAACACCCATCTCTTTTAGTCGTGGCAAATGTTTAGCAAGTGCATCAAATGTTCCTTCTTCGGTATATTGACGAATATTTACCTCGTAAATGTTGGCAGCGTTCTTCCATTCATTTGTATAAATACTTTCAGGCATAACGATTATTGTAAGAGCAAATTAAGGCAAGTGTTTTAAAAAGGGTGTGCATTCATTCAAATACTATTATTTTGTATTGCTCATGAGTGAAGCAAAACTTTCCCGAAAAATAAGTTTGTTGCAGGCGAGTGCCATCAATATGATAGATATGGTGGGTATCGGGCCATTCGTGGTCATGAGCTTTGTGGTGCAAAAAATGAATGGCGGTTATTTCTTGTATGCCTGGATCGCCGGCGCGGTATTATCATTCATTGATGGCATGGTATGGAGCCAACTCGGCGCAACATTTCCCCTGGCAGGAGGCAGTTATAATTTTTTAAAAGAAGGTTTTGGTGAAAAATGGGGCAGGCCCATGAGTTTTCTTTTTGTTTGGCAAACGATGATACAGGCGCCGTTGGTAATTGCATCTGCTGCTATTGGCTTTGCTCAATATTTCAATTACATAGCTGCTTTAAATGAAGCGGAAAGTAAAATTGTAAGTGGCGCCGTAGTAATATTGATCGTTTTCCTGTTGTATAGAAACATAGAAACCATTGGCAAAATAAGTGTGTTGCTTTGGGTCGGCGTATTTGTTATTATGGGATGGATAATTGCCGGAGCTTTAATGAACGGCAATTTTCTTGAACCGGTCACACGAATAAATGACGGTCTTCAGTTAGATCAGGGATTTGCTGCAGCTTTAGGTTTTGCGAGTGTAAAAACAGTATATAGTTATCTCGGTTATTATAATGTTTGTCATTTAGGCGGTGAGATAATAAATCCTGAAAAAAATATTCCGCGCAGCATGTTCATTTCCATCGCTGTTATTTGTTTTTTATACCTGATGATGAATATCAGTGTTGCCTCTGTTCTTCCTTTGAACGTTATGGCACAAAGCAATTTTGTAGTAAGTGAATATATCAATGTTATAGGCGGGCCAACGGCTGCCGCTATTGCAACAGGCATTATTTTGTGGGTGGCATTTGCTTCGGTATTTTCCGCAACACTTGGATACAGTCGTATACCTTATGCAGCAGCAAAAGACGGAGCATTCTTTTCAATATTTGCAAAACTTCATCCAACAAAAAACTTCCCTTATGTGTCTTTATTAATCTTAGGCGCTGTTGCTTTCATATTTAGTTTATTGTTTAGATTATCTGATGTTATTACAGCCATTCTTGCCATGCGTATTTTAATACAGTTTGTGGGCCAGGCGATAGGGTTATTATTATTGCATAAACGCAAGGGAAAGCATTTCTTCAGGTGGCGAATGCCGCTGTATCCTTTGCCTGTTATTCTTGCTATCGCGTTGTGGTTGTTTATTTTTAGATCTACGGAAGTAAAGATGATGTTGATCGCAGGCATCATTATCCTGGCTGGCATTATTGCCTATCTTATTAAATCATTTTATAAGAAGGAATTTCCTTTCAAAGGTGTAGATCACTTAACAAACGAGATTGAGAATGTTGAAAGGCAATAAGAATTTAATCTTAGTTAAAAGAGTTGATTGCTTTTTTTAAATTTTTAACTTTGGGTATGTCTTCAACAGACAATGAATATAAATTTGACAGGAATGCTTTTAATATGATGAGTTTTGAAGAGGCTGATAATTATATGCGGGATTATAAAAAATATACGTGGCAAGAAAGGCTTTCAATCTCTTTATATCTTACAGGGATAGCATATAACTTCGATATAAGCAACCCGCCACGGTTAGACAGGAACGCCTTTCGATTAATAAACCGAAACTAATGGCGAATATTTTTAATGAAGATTTTAGGGATTTTATAGCTGCTTTGAATAACAATCATGTAAAATATATTCTTGTAGGAGGCTTTGCTGTAATACTTCATGGTCATTCGAGGGTTACAGGTGATATGGATATATGGATAAAACCAACCGAAGAAAATTACATAAAACTTGTGAGTGCATTTAAAGAATTTGGTATGTCACTTTTTGATATGACAAAAAGCAATTTTTTATCTGTAAATAAGTTTGATGTTTTTTCTTTCGGAAGAAAACCTGTTGCTATTGATATAATGACAAAAGTAAAGGGGTTAAATTTCGATGAAGCTTATCAGCAATCGAAAATATTTAATGATGATGGGTTACTCATTCGCGCACTGCATTTTAATGATTTAATCCTTGCCAAAAGAGAATCCGGAAGATTGAAAGACATAGATGATATAGATCAATTGAATAAAGAATAATTCCAATTTCTGATTTTTTAAGTGCCCGCAAAGTAAACGCTCAAACTAACTTGTCCAGCACATGTGCTACAATAGGACAAAACTCAGCATTCTTCAAAGTAATGTGCATACGTTTAATAAATACATCCTCGTCCGTATAGGGAAATCGTTCGCAATCTGAAGGCCTTACTTCATAAATGCTGCAAAAATTATCTGAGCCTAAAAATGGACAAGGCTTTGATTGTACAACATAATCACCGTCTTCATCAAGGCGTAAATATTTTTCTATAAAATCGCTTTCTTTTAACCGGAGATGCTTGCTAATGCGTTTTATATCGGGCGTTTTAAAACGGGGTGAATAGTTTTTGCAGCAGGCGGCACAGTCAAGACAATTTATTTTTGAAAAAGCTTCCTCATGTAATGCAGGCAAAGCTTTCAATACTTTGTTCTTATCGGCACGCTGTAAGAATTGTTTATATTTTTTTAGCTGAAGCTTGTCGGGTTTAACCTGCATTACGCAAAGGTATTGATCTACGCGAACACTGGTAAGCTCTGATCAGCCTATAGCAGCTTGGATTTAAGAAGCAATAATTCACCGGCCGGGTATATCCTGAAATTTTTCTAACGCATCTTTCACAAGGCATCGGTTATTTTTGCAGTTTTTAATAAACTGCATAACTGTTTAATGGATTCTTTAAGAGAACAATGGCTAATTCTAATATCAACACCAATTTATTTTATAATTATTGGTATTGAATTATTACTTTCTCATATAAGTCACCGAAAAACCTATACCTTAAAAGATTCGCTGGCAAACCTGTATTTAATGCTGCTGAATTCAGGGATAGACCTCGCTTTTCGCCTGGTTTACCTGGCCATCCTGCAATATTTTTTCTTACACGCAGTCACACAATGGGATAATAATGTCGGTTACTGGATGCTGCTTTTGTTAGCAGAGGATTTCCTGTATTACTGGCTGCATCGTTTTGACCATGAGATCCGTTTTTTCTGGGCGACGCATGTTACACATCATAGCTCAGAAAAATTAAATTTCTCCGTTGGATTCCGTTCTTCTGTTTTTCAACCTTTGTACCGCTTTGTATATTTTATTCCTTTGGCATGGCTGGGCTTCAAACCTTTGGATATTGTGTTTATGTACTCCGCCACGCAGATCTGGGGAATATTTGTGCATACGGAAATGATCAGCAAAATGGGGTGGCTGGAGTATATTTTAATTACACCTTCTCATCACAGGGTACATCACGCATCCAATGCAAAATATCTTGATAAAAACATGGGCATGTTTTTGGTGATCTGGGATAAAATTTTCGGAACGTTCCAGCCGGAACTGCCTGAAGAAGCGTACCAGCCTATCAAATACGGGCTTACAAAGAATATCGAAAATCCAAACGCTGTAAACATTGTTTTTCATGAATGGAAGCAAATGTGGAAAGATGTGTTTCAAAAAGGCATTTCACTTCAACAACGCCTGGGTTATCTATTTGGCCCACCCGGGTGGAGCCACGACGGCACCCGCCTCACCAGTGAAGAAATACGGGCGCTGGAGGAGGGGGAAAACTCCGGTGCAGAATCAGTATGCATCGAGCCCGGGCCGGTTCCGGCTTAGCTTCCACACGTTTTCCACTTTCACTTTTATTAACAACTGTTAGTGCTTAACTTCGCGCTTCTTTTTTATTTTATCAACTTACAATAATCAGAGAATAGGATTTATGAATTTATTTGAATTGCAGTCTCAGGAATTTACACATACACATATTGGCATAGCTGAGGAAGAAACAAATGAAATGCTGAAAACGGTTGGCGTGAATAGCATTGACGAGCTGATCGGGAAAACAGTGCCTCCATCTATCCGTATGAAGCATGAATTAAGCCTGCCTGATGCCATGAGTGAGTATGAATACCTGCAGCACATAAAAAATATTTCTCTAAAAAATAAATTATTTAAGAACTATATCGGCCAGGGATATTATGATACGATAACGCCCTCGGTTATTGTAAGAAATGTGTTTGAAAACCCGGGTTGGTACACGCAATACACACCCTACCAGGCAGAGATCTCACAAGGCAGGTTAGAAAGCCTTTTGAACTTTCAAACGATGGTGAGTGATCTTACAGGTCTCCCGATAGCAAACGCCTCTTTATTAGATGAAGCTACGGCTGCGGCCGAAGCCATGGCGATGTTCTTTAATATCTCGAACCGTGATCATGAGCATATTGAAAGGGCAAAATTTTTTGTTGATAAAGAAATTTTCCCCCAGACAAAAGATGTATTGATTACGAGGGCTGAGCCCATCGGGATTGAATTGGTTTTTGGTGATTATAAGACGGCATCCATTGATAAATCATTTTTCGGAGCAATTGTGCAATACCCGAACGACAAGGGCGCCATAGAAGATTACCGTGAATTTATTCATGAAGTGCATAGCAATAATGCTTTTGTAGTGATGGCTACCGACCTGCTCGCACTCACCCTGTTAACATCACCTGGTGATTTGAATGCTGATTGTGCTGTTGGTTCAGCGCAACGGTTTGGCGTGCCATTGGGCTACGGCGGGCCCCATGCAGCTTTTTTTGCCGCAAAAGATGAGTTCAAACGACATATACCGGGCCGTATCATTGGTGTAAGTGTGGATGCGCAAAATAACCGGGCTTTGCGCATGGCCCTGCAAACGCGGGAACAACATATCAAACGCGAAAAAGCCACATCAAACATTTGTACCGCGCAGGCATTGCTTGCGAACATGGCGGCTATGTACGCGGTTTTTCACGGTGCGGAGGGTTTAAAAAATATTGCACAACGTGTTGCTGTATTGACACAAATTGTGGCTGACGGGGTTGAAGCAAGGAGTTTTCGGCTTGTATCTCAAAATTATTTTGACACTATAACTGTAGAGGTCAATGATATAAAAGCAATTCGTGAAAAGGCAGAACGGCAAAAGATCAATCTTCGTTACATCGATGAAAACCATATCGGTATTTCTCTGGATGAAACAACGATGATCCCGGATCTGTATGATCTCATCAACTGTTTTGAAAATGACATTGATCCTGTTAGCTTTGAAATAGAGGAAGATGCGATGCCGCAGCATATTCCCGCTTTTGCCAAGCGCACTTCCGCTTTTTTAACGCATCCTGTTTTCAACATTCATCGTAGTGAAAGCCAGATCATGCGCTATATAAAATCATTGGAAAATAAAGATCTTTCACTCAATACTTCAATGATCTCCCTGGGCAGTTGTACCATGAAATTAAATGCTGCCACAGAAATGATCCCATTAAGCTGGAATCATTGGAGCAAAATACATCCGTTTGCACCCGCTGAACAGGCTGGCGGTTATGCACAGGTCATCAAAGAGCTTGAAAATTATTTATGTAAAATAACTGCTTTTGATGCATGCAGCTTACAACCGAACAGCGGCGCTCAGGGTGAATATGCAGGACTGCTAACGATCAAAGCTTATCATGAAAGTAATGGCGACGCTCATAGAAATGTAATGCTCATACCGATTTCTGCACACGGAACTAATCCGGCTTCGGCTGTAATGGCGGGAATGAAAGTAGTTGTAGTGAAAGCTTTGGAAAATGGCTATATCGATGTGAATGATCTTAAAGCAAAGGCACAACAGCATGCTGCAAATCTTGCGGGCATCATGATCACATATCCAAGTACATATGGTGTATATGAAGAAACAGTAAAAGAGATTACAGACATCGTTCACCAACATGGCGGGCAGGTATATATGGACGGCGCCAATATGAATGCCCAGGTGGGTCTTACAGCGCCGGGATTAATTGGTGCTGATGTTTGTCACCTTAATCTCCATAAAACATTTGCTATTCCGCACGGCGGCGGTGGTCCTGGCATGGGGCCAATTTGTTGTGCCGGTCACCTTGCTCCATTTTTACCGGGGCATGTTAACGGTCAACGGTCAACGGTCAACGGTCAACAGCCGTTTGTTCATGCTGTTTCCGCCGCTCCCTACGGTTCCGCATCAATATTACTCATCAGTTATGCCTACATAAGAATGCTTGGCAAAGACGGTGCAAGAAAGGCCAGTGAATATGCCATTCTCAATGCCAATTATATGCGTGCGAGACTGGAAAATGATTATGATATTTTATACCTGGGAACACATGGAACTTGCGCCCATGAGTTTATTGTTGATTTAAGACCATTTAAAAAATCTGCAGGAATAGAAGCAGAAGATGTTGCCAAACGTTTGATTGACTATGGATTTCATGCGCCTACAATGAGCTTTCCTGTGCCGGGCACGATCATGATCGAACCAACAGAAAGCGAGGACAAGGCAGAACTTGACCGTTTTTGCGATGCCATGCTAAGCATCCGCGATGAGATCAGGAATATTGAAGAAGGCAAAGCAGATTCAAAAGACAATGCTTTAAAAAATGCACCGCATACACAGGCTGTTGTTTGCAATGACGAATGGAATCATACTTACTCAAGAAAAGAAGCAGCATTCCCTTTATATTATGTTACACTGAATAAATTCTGGCCTTCTGTTGCAAGGGTAAATAATACATACGGAGACAGAAACCTCGTTTGTACCTGCGAGCCGGTAAGTGCATATACTGGTGAAACGGTTGATGAATAACATTACTTGGGCAGTTAATTTTTGATTTGTAAGACTGGCTCAGTTTCTAAAACTGAGCCAGTCTTGTTTACTTCACTGCCATCAAATTATTATTCGGCGTAAATAATTTAGCTGCCATGGCTGAATCGTGTTTGTAAATATCGTTGCGGAAATTAAGCCGCCCTTTAGCATCAACAAATGCAGTATAATAACTTATCATCACCGGGATAGGTTTTTTAAGCGTTACCCATTTTTCTTCATCCAGGTTCATCAGGCTGTCGATCTTATGACTGCTGTAAGTTGTAGTATCATAACTAAGTAAATACATTGCAAACTCTTTGGGCTTGCTTAAGCGTATGCAACCATGGCTCAAATTACGGTTGGATGCGTTAAATGCATTTGGGTTATTGGTGTCATGAAAATAAATATCGAAATTATTCGGGAACAAAAATTTCACTCTGCCTAGGGCATTATCCGGCCCGGGCAATTGCCGTACGGAGGGAGTATCTTTATTCGGTTTACCATAGATTTCCATATTATGTTCAACCAGGTAATTTTTATTACGCGCCATCCCGGGCATAATCTCTTTTTTAACTATGCTTTCAGGTATGTTCCAGTAGGGACTGAAAACAACATATTTTAAATTGCCCGTGAAAATAACGGTGCTTGTAGCAGATGCTCCAACAACCACATTCATGTCAAACTGAAGCTTGCCACTGTCGAACACATACATTTTATACTCAGGAATGTTTACGATAATATAGTTCGAGTTTTCATTCATTTCGGGCATCCAGCGGAGACGCTCAAGATTTACAAGTATTTGCTCAATTCTTTTTGAAGGAGGAATATTTAATTGCTTAATAAATGATCTTCCGATAACGCCGTCTGTTCGTAAGCCCATGCGTGCCTGGAAATTTTTGACTGCTTTAAATAGGGAAGAATCAAACAATTCTGTCGAATCATTATCAGTTAAATCACCAAGGGCAAACAAACGCTGCTTTACTAATTGAATATCCGGCGCAGCGTATCCTTTGTGAATGCCCTTTTCAGGATAAGCAATGGTGTCCCAACGTGTAGGCTCGCTTATTTTGCGGTAAGCGGGTAAATAATCCAGTAATTTTTTATAAGCCTCGCTTAAAGGAATTTCAGCATTCTTTATGTCTGACTTATTTGCGATCAACGAATCAAGCAATACAGTGAGGTTAATTTTTTTGCGCGGAATAAACCAACCCAATTCTTTAATATTTATGTCAGTGCCGCCATAAATTTTTGACGCATATAAAAAGAATTGGCCGGTAAGCTTCAACTCTGTTTCAACAATATCCTGCGTGGTTTTTATTGTCCTGCCGGAAGTGTCGGTCTTAAATTCATCTACCGTATTGGCCAGTTTTTTATTATACAGGGAACTGTCATTATAAGTATCCGCGGCGCTTGCAATAAGGTTCATGAAATTGTAGGCCTGCTCACCCATGCCACTGGTATCAAACCACGCACATTGATAATTGCGCAACTTGTAAAAATCGCTGTACTGCTTATTGAATTTATTGTATTCAGGATATTTATTCAGAAACCTGTTTATTGTATTGCTATCAATAAACAGGTTATTGAAAGATGTTTTTTTAGTGATGCTTTGATCAACCTGAATCTCTTTGTGATGTTTGCTTTTGCAGGAAAAAATTAAAATAATAACGCCGAGTGTATAAATGAATATTCTTCTCATACCAAGCTTTAGCAACTAAAGCAATATTAAACAATTGAAATGTCAAAATTTACCAGGGTAACAAATTCCTGCAACCTGGCATCAATATCAGCTTTTGTAATTTCTTTCAGGCGGTTCGTACCAAACTTTTCGACACAAAAACTTGCCATAGCAGAACCTACAATAATGGCTGTTTTCATATTTTCAAAGGATATATCCTGTGTTTTCGCGAGATGGCCTATAAAACCGCCCGCGAAAGTATCGCCGGCGCCTGTTGGGTCGAACACTTCTTCCAGCGGAAGAGCGGGAGCAAAAAACACCTCATTTTTATGGAACAATAATGCGCCATGTTCTCCTTTTTTTACTATCAGAAATTTTGGTCCCATTTTCAAAATTTTTCTTGCTGCCTTTACTAAAGAATACTCCCCGGTTATTTGCCTTGCTTCGCTGTCATTCACCAATAACACATCCACCATGGTAAATGTTTTCTTTAAATCTTCCCATGCAGAATCGATCCAGAAATTCATAGTGTCCATCACTATCAGCTTAGGTCTTGTTTTAAACTGGTTGATTACTTTCTGCTGAATAGCGGGTACAAGATTTCCCAGCATTAAAAATTCGCTGCTCTGGTAAATTTCGGGTACTTCAGGATCAAAGTCTGCCAGCACATTAAGATCTGTTACAAGCGTGTCACGACTATTCATGTCTAAATGATACCGCCCGCTCCAAAAAAAAGACTTTTTATCGGGAACAATTATTACGCCATCTGTTAATACGCCTCTTTCCTGCAGGTGTTCCAATTCTTCCTGTGGAAAATCGTAGCCCACAATAGAAATTTGTTGAACAGGCTGTACAAAATTGGATGCTGCATAAGCCACATAAGTGGCAGAACCGCCAATAATTTTATCCGTTTTGTCAAAAGGAGTCTCAATAGCATCAAAAGCCATTGTTCCCACAACAGTTATACTCATTTTTTTTAGTTAAGGCGCAAACGTAAATCAATTATAAATGTAAACGGCAAGCAATAATCATAAAAAACAGTTCAAATTTGAATCTGTTAGTTATTAACAGGTTAACTGGTTTTATACTATATTATTGTTACTGTTTTCTTCGTTTATGCAGCTTAAAATGATGTTGCAGGCTTGTAAAATTTCTTCCCGTGTGATGATAAGCGGAGGGGCTATGCGTAATGAATCAGGCGCGAACAGGAACCAATCCGTAATACATCCTTTTTTTATGCACCGGTGTATTATATTTTGTGCGATTTCATCGGATTGAAATTTCAAAGAGGCCCATAATCCAAAATGGTTCATTTTTTCTATGAGCGGATGATGAAGCCGCGATAATAACAAGGCTTCTTTATCTTTTACTTCGGTTATATAATTCTCTTCCAGTAAAACTTCAAAAGCTGCTTTTCCGGCGGCGCAACTCACCGGGTGTCCGCCGAAAGTTGTGATATGTCCTAATACGGGTTTAAAGCTCAGTTGGTGCATCAGGTTTTTATCGGCGATAAACGCACCAAGCGGCATGCCTCCACCCAGTGCTTTACCTAATAATAAAATATCAGGAATAACATCAAACTGTTCAAATGCCCATAATGTCCCTGTTCTTCCAAAACCGGCCTGGATTTCATCGAAGATCAGTAGAGCTCCTTGCTCTGTGCATTTAGCGTGAAGTTTATTTAACCATTCCTTTGAGGGCGTAGTAATGCCACTTTCAGCCTGTATAGTTTCAAGCATAACGCAGGCAGTGTTTTCATTTATTAATTCAAAGACTTCCTCGCTGTTATAGTCAGCATGCAGAACGCCGGGTAATAATGGGCGAAATGCATTCCGGTAATATTCATCTCCCATTACGCTTAATGCTCCCTGGGTGCTTCCATGATAGCTTTTATTAAATGCAACAATACCGGATCTTCCCGTTGCACGTTTTGCCAGTTTCATGGCGCCTTCTGAAGCCTCTGCCCCGCTATTGGTGAAATAGACACAGTTTAACGAAGGCGGTAGGTGCCGTACCAACAGGTTGGCATAAGCCGTTTGGGGCGATTCGATAAACTCCCCGTACACGATCAAATGCATATACCTGGCTGCCTGTTCCTGTACGGCTTGTATAACTTTAGGGTGGGAATGACCGATATTGGCAACACTGAAACCTGAAATAAGGTCTGTATATCTTTTGCCGGCTGCATCATACTGGTAAATACCTTCAGCCCGCACAATTTCCAGTCCTATAGGCGCAGGTGAGGTCTGCGCAACATGTTTAAGAAAGATGTCCCGGTTCGAAATAATACTCATCATTATGGCATTTTATGTATAAGTTCGGGTTTGAAACTCAAACTTAATTATTATGGCCGTTATTCTTCCCTGTCTGGACAAATACCCTCAGTTTGGCGCCAATTGCTTTATTGCACCCAATGCCACCCTGATCGGCGACGTAATAATGGGGGATGACTGCAGTATTTGGTTTAACGCGGTTGTACGGGGAGATGTAAACTACATCCGCATAGGCAACCGTGTGAATATCCAGGATGGAGCGGTGATCCATTGCACTTATGAGAAAAATGCAACAGAGATCGGTAATAATGTCTCCATAGGCCATAATGCCATTGTGCATGGATGTATTGTACGGGATGACGTGCTGATAGGCATGGGCGCTATCGTTATGGATCGGTGCGATATAAAGAGCAACTCCATCGTTGCAGCCGGCGCCATAGTACTTGAAGGAACCGTTGTGGAATCGGGTTCAATTTATGCCGGTATTCCTGCAAAAAAAGTTAAGGATATTTCCAAAGACAGTATCCATGGCGAAATTGTCCGCATCGCCAATAACTACACAAAATATGCTTCCTGGTTTTCGGAATTTAATGCAGCGAAATAAAAAAAATACTTGTCTTTTACAAGTCGAGTGATAGGCCGCAATCCGATTTCTTACTGCTTATGAGAACCCTGAAGCAGTAAGTACTCTCACAGACAAACCCAGCTTCAGGTTTTTTATTGTTAATTAATAGTGATGAGGAAACTGTTACAAGCTGGTTTCGTATAAATGGAATGAATGTTGCTAACAGGAGCGTACTAATGGTTAAAGATGAAACCTTTTGAATATACAAGTCAGACCGAAATGGTTATTAATGAAAGCGGAAACCTGCAGCAGTTTTACCGTGTTGCAAATGTGTTGAGCAAGACGCGTCACGTACACTTAATGTCAAAAGAAGACGATGCATTTATCGTGGAATGGCATTATAAATATCGCGGTGATGCACTCTCATTGCAGTACAGCATTTACAATGGCGTAACACTATTATACAGCGGAAAAGACAAAAAGACCGTTGATAAACTGGCGGTTCGTTTACGTGAAATTTAATAATCATCTTTCTCTATAGTTTCAAGGATGTTATAATAACTTATATAACGTTCCGGATATATTTTTCTATCTTCCACAGCTTTTTTTACCGCACAACCTGGTTCTTCTATATGCAGGCAGTTATTAAACCGGCATTCCTGCAAAATGGTTCTCATTTCCGGGAAATAGTGTGACAGTTCGTAACGGTCTATGTCGTTGATAGCAAATTCCCGGATTCCCGGCGTATCTATTATTTTCCCGCCAAAAGGCAGATCAAACATTTCGGCAAAAGTGGTAGTGTGCATGCCCTTGCCGCTCCAGTTGCTTACTTCCTTTGTGCGCAACTCCAGCTGGGGCAACAGGTAATTTATAAAAGTTGATTTACCCGTGCCGCTATGGCCATAGAACAAGGTTATTTTATCCTGCAATGTTTCTTTCAGATCAGTCAGCCCTTCAAAAGTTTTCATGCTTGTTTTGTGAACGGTGTAGCCGATGTTTGTGTATATACGTTCCAGTTTTTCAAAGCTTTCCCATTCTTTCTTTTTATAGATATCAATCTTATTAAAAACAATAACGGAAGGTACGTGATATGCTTCTGCGGCCACGAGGCACCGGTCAATAAATCCCTGGGAAGTTTTGGGTTCTTTTAATGTAACAATTACCAGCGCCTGGTCGAGATTGGAGGCAATAATATGATGCTGTTTTTTGTGACGCGGTGAGCTGCGTGCTATATAATTTTTACGATTATGGATATTATTAATCACGGCATTATTGCCTGTTACGTCTTCAGGCTCAATGTCAACAATATCTCCAACAGCGACTGGGTTAGTAGAAGTGATGTCATCAATTTTAAAGATACCTTTAATACGTGCATTATAAACAGTTCCGTTTTCTGTTTTGGCTATGTACCAACTGCCTGTTGATTTGTAAATTCTTGCAAGCATTTAACGAAGATAGATGATGACTTTTTATAAATATTAAAGAAGTGGAATGAGCTTTGCTCTATATAGGCAGCCGGTTTTAAAGGCAACATAATGAATAAATCAGCCGGTTGTAATGATGGTGCTGAATTTATAGGTTTTTTGATTTTTTATCGGTTATGATACATAATTCTAAACACAAATTTTAATATGCCCAATTTTAAGTTAAGCGGTAATGCGTTTGAGCCACACGCAACAAAGTTATACGAAAGCAGTAATGTAATAAATGTGGGAAGATCGGAACGGATAGCTTCCCTCGCAGCAGGTATTTTTTTATATTCCCTATCCGCAAAAGGGAAACAAAATTTGCTGAAAAAAATAGCACGTTATGGAAGTATGTACTGTTTATACAGGGGCATTTCCGGTAATTGTATAATTTCCGCTCTTTTACAAAAAGATGATGCATTGAAGGCACATGCACCTGCTGTAAATATCCGCACCTGCTTTATCGTTCGCGCCCCGAGAAAGCTGGCTTATGACTCCTGGAGAAACCTGGAAAGACTGCCACGTTTTTTAAAGCATGTAAAAAAAATAAAAGTTATTGATGAAATACATTCCCGTTGGGTGCTTGATACACCCGGAAGAATTCCTTCGATACAATGGAATGCAGAAATAATTGACCAGGAAGTGGGACGGGAGTTAAGCTGGCGCTCTTTGCCAGGTTCTAAAATTGAAACCGCGGGAAAGATAAATTTCGCCGACACTACCGGTGGTACAGAAGTTACTGTTCTTATTACTTACAGGCCTCCGGCAGGTTATATAGGTTCTGTGGTGGCAGGTTTTGCCAATCGTTCGCTGAAAAAGATGGTTGAACAGGACCTATCCAATTTCAAAAAATATATTGAGGCAAAAGCCATCGAGTTTAGTCATGAAAATGATTAATCTCAGGGAAACTTTATGAACACGGTGTAACGCAGTAAAACTTCCAGCAATAAATAACCCAGTGCGGCAACCAGCAAAGGGAGGAATTTATCTTCATAACGCTCATAGCTTGTTACCAATATCCTGGATTTTTCTAATTGGTTGATGCTGGCATAAATTTTCAACAGCGCATTATTATCCGTTGCATGAAAATACTGGCCGCCTGTTTCATCGGCCAGTTTTTTCAGCAGCGCTTCATTAAACTGTAAGGTCTTGTGCTGAACTACAGGTCCTAAAGGCGAATCAACTACTTCATCAATTTCTTTTTCGGAACCAACCCCGATCGTATAAACTTTGATGCCATAATATTTTGCCATTTGCAATGCCATGTCAGGAGGGATGGTCCCTCCAAAATCAACGCCATCGGTTAATAGTATGATTATCCTGGTTTTGGTTTTACTATTGCGAAGCCTGTCAACACTCGTCGCAAGTCCACTGCCTATTGCAGTGCCTTCATCCTGTAAATAACCGCTTTCGATATTTTGTATCTGGGATAAAACGGCGTCGTGATCCGTGGTGAGCGGACAGAGTGTAAAGCTCAGATTGCTGAATATAACAATCCCGATTTCATCACCGGGTCTGTTGCTTACAAAATTCATCGCCACTTGTTTTGATGCCTCCAGCCTGTCTGGTGTAAAATCTTTTTCAGTCATGCTGCCGCTTATATCAAAGCACAACATAATGTCAATGCCTTCTCCTTCATTCCGCGTTTCGGTAAATTTTTCTCTTGGTCTCGCAAGGGCAATGATCAAACAGGTAATAGCAAGGCATCTTAGAATGAAGGGCAAATGGCGAAGTCCTGTTCTGAATCCCGGCGTGCCTTTTACGAAGTGGGTTGTTGTAACCAGCATCGATGCCTGCTGCTTTTTATTTCGCCTTACATATTCATAAATAAAGATTGGCATTAATAATAATGCCCCTAAAACCCAGGGATAGGCAAATTCAATATGTTGATACCAGTTTGTCAGCATTACTTTTTGGCAGGTTTACTGATTCATTAATTTGTTGCAGGCCTGCAATTATTTCTTTTAAAGTGTTTTTGCTTTCATCGGCCTGCGGCATGTATTTGGCAAATTTCACAGAGGCATTCATTTCAAACACTTGCTGAAATTTACTTCGCAACGATGGTTCCTGAAGGTACACCTGCAAACGGTCAAACAATTCCGCTGCAGTTAGATGCAGCGCTTTTATGTGCATCATTTCTTCAAAATACTGCCTCGTAATGATATCCGCTTCTAAATGAAATTCTTTTATTTCCCCGGCTGAGGCTAAAGGTTGTTTTTCCAGTGCATATAACTTTTCCAGCGCACGTTCCAATGGTGTTCCTTTCAGGATGATTTTTGGAGTGCCGATCTTTTTCTTTTTCCTGTTTTTGATAATAATAAATATTACGGCTGCCAACAAGACAGCGATTGCTGCGATAATGAACGGTGTCCAGTCGAATGAAGTCTTTACGTCGATAATCTCTTTTATAGGATGATAATCTTTCATGGAAGAAACATCAACAGGCAGCACTGTCAATTGAACAGGTTGTGTTTTAACCGGCGTTTTTTTGCCCGATGCTCTGTCCTGTAATACAAAAACAAAAGGCCCGAGCAGCCAGTTACCTGAATCAAATGAGGTAAGTGTAAAACTTTGCTGGTAAGTGATCCGCCCGTTTACGCTGACGGTATCAATTGAAGAATGTTTTAAAATTTCGGTGTGATTGACCGTATCAATTAATTGCGGCCAGGCAGCTACAAAGGATGCAGCATCGTTGATATTATTCACATTAAATTGAAGGGTAACCTGCTCACCCAATAATATCTTATCACGGTCTAACGATGCTGTTGCAGATTGTGAAAAGCTTTTGAAAGAAATAAAAAGAAATAAAAAATATAAGATTCGTCTGCTATGCCATTGTGCAAACCATTGAGTGTTGACCATTGACCATTGACTTTTCATCATTATGCACGCTTCATAAAAAATTCCTGCAGGGCTTTTACATAATCAGCGCCTGTTGCCAATTGTATCAGGTCAGCGCCGGCAAGCCGAAAGTTTTGTTTTGCGTCTTCCTGTATTTTTTTAAACTGCCGATTGTACTCGTACTGCGTTAGGTTATTTCTTGTGTTTAATAAAATTGTTTCACCCGTTTCAGCATCCTCCAATTGAAGTAAGCCAATTTTAGGCAGGTTTATATCCCGTCTGTCATGCACCTGTATGCCGATAATATCGTGTCTTCTTGCTGCAATTTTTAAAGTATGCTCATATCCCGCATCTGCAAAATCGCTTAATATGAAAACAATGCTTTTATGCCTTGTTACATTATTAAGATAACCGATTGCTTTTGTTATGTCGGTATGTGAGGAGTGTGGCTTATACGTGATCATTTCACGCATCATGTACAAAACATGATCTTTCCCCTTTTTGGCAGGAATATATTTTTCTACCTTATCGCTAAAAAAGATAATGCCTGCTTTATCATTATTGGTGATGGCAGAAAATGCGATCACTGCCGCCATTTCTGTTATCAATTCCTGTTTGCTTTGTTTGAATGTGCCGAAAAGACTGCTTGCACTTACATCGATCAATAAGTAAACACTCAGTTCCCTTTCTTCTTCAAATACTTTACTGTAAGTATGATCCATTCGTGCCGAAACATTCCAGTCGATAAAGCGAACGTCATCACCAGCCTGGTATTCTCTTACTTCTTTAAACGCCATACCCTGTCCGCGAAAAGCAGTATGGTATTCTCCCGAAAACAGGTGATTGGTCAACTGCTTGCTTTTTATTTCAAGCGCTCTTACTTTCTTTAATAGTTCGCTTATTTCCATTTAGCTCATGGTTAATAGTTCATGGTTAGTACAGTTCATGGTTAGTTTTTTTGACTATGAACCATGAACCATCAGCTATGAACTTGATCAAGGTACATTTACTGTTCTCAAAATCTCTGAGATGATCGTTTCCGCATTAATGTTTTCTGCCTCCGCTTCATAGGTTAATCCAATACGATGGCGCATAATGTCTTTGCAGATCGTTTTTATATCATCCGGAATTACAAAACCGCGTTTATGCATAAATGCATGTGCCTTTGCGGCCAAAGCAAGATTGATGCTCGCTCTGGGCGAAGCACCATAACTGATGATATTTTTTAGCTTGGACAGATTATATTGGTCGGGAAATCTTGTTGCGAATACGATATCAACAATGTATTTTTCAATTTTTTCATCAAGATAGACCTGTCTTGTGAGCGCTTTGCCTTCGTTTACTTCACTAAGATGAATAACAGGATCTACAACAGGTTGCTGTGTATCGCGGACCTGGCTGCGGATGATCAACTGTTCTTCGTTCTTATCGGGGTATTTTACAATCACCTTCATCATAAAGCGGTCAACCTGCGCTTCAGGCAGGGGGTAGGTTCCTTCCTGTTCCAGCGGGTTTTGTGTTGCCAAAACAAGGAATGGTTCTTCCAGAGGGTATGTTTTATCACCAATAGTTACCTGTTTTTCCTGCATCGCTTCCAATAGTGCGCTTTGCACTTTTGCAGGGGCCCGGTTGATCTCATCGGCCAAAATAAAATTGGCAAAAATTGGTCCTTTACGTACGATGAATTCGCTGCGTTGCTGGTTATATATCATCGTGCCTGTTACATCAGCGGGCAACAGGTCAGGAGTGAACTGGATACGGCTGAATTTTGCATGCACTGCCTGTGCCAGCGACTTTATTGTTAATGTTTTTGCAAGACCCGGAACTCCTTCCAGTAAAATATGTCCATTGCTTAACAAAGCGATCAAAAGCCGGCTGATCATTTCGTGCTGACCGATAATCACCTTGCTTAATGCATTTCGTATCGTTTCTGTGAATAGTGAGGCGTGCTGAATTTTTTCATTCAATATCCTGATGTCTTCTCCTGTTTGCATGAATTGAATTTACGATTGGCGATATCCTGCTGAAATTACAAAGTAAAATGGTGAAATATAATGCAAAAAATTAAGTTGCAGTTTTGCGGAAACATTAACCAACAATTATGCCGTAAGCGCTGAATGGCTTGTTAATGAAAATTGCACGTTTGGTACCGTTAATTATCTTCGCGCCATGGCTGTATTTGCACATGATAAAGTGTTGCCGGATGAAAAAAGCGATGTGGATAAAAAAAACCAGGTGGCTGCAATGTTCAACTCTATTGCCCGCAGGTACGATTTTTTAAACCGGTTTTTAAGCGTTGGCATTGATAAAAGCTGGAGAAAAAAAGCCATTAAAGAACTTAAAGAAGTCCATCCAAAAATAATGCTTGATGTAGCTACCGGTACCGGTGATGTCGCGATTGTTGCCAATAAGCTTTTGAATCCCGACAAAATAATTGGCATTGATATCTCTGAGGGCATGCTTGAACTGGGAAGGAGTAAAATAAAAAAGCTAAATCTGTCGAATAAAATTGAGTTGCTTGCGGGTGACAGTGAAACAATAAATTATCAAAATTCATCGTTTGATGCTATTACTGTTGCCTTTGGCGTCAGAAACTTTGCACATCTTGAAAAAGGATTGACAGAAATGCTGAGGGTACTCAAACCGGGGGGGAAAATTTCAATATTAGAATGTACAATGCCAAAAGCTTCATTATTAAGAAGGTTTTATAGTTTTTATATGTTTACTATGGTGCCGGCTTTTGGAAAACTGTTTGCCAAAAACAAACAGGCTTATAAATACCTGAATAATTCCGTACGCGCTTTTCCTGACAGGGAGAATTTTATGGAGATAATGCAGAAAGCGGGATTCAGGAAAACTTATTATAAATCGCTTAGTTTCGGAATATGCTGTATTTACTGCGGAAGCAAATAATTTTTTCTTGCCTTTTCTTATTAGTAACATTATCATTAAAGGCCCAAAGAGATTTTAACCGCCCCGACCATGACAACCTGCCTTATTATTTCGGGCTGACGTTCGGGTATGCCAATATGAATTTGCATACAGAAAAACAGGGCCGTTTTCTCCGGTATGACAGTATATTATCAGTAGAGCCCGGTTCAAGCGGTGGATTTTCAGCCGGCCTGCTTGCCACGCTTAAATTGAATAACCGGTTTGAAATGAGAGTTGCACCCCAACTGATCGTTGGCGGGGCGAGAACATTTACTTATACGCTCAATTATCCCAATTCCGGGGAAAACCCGGTTGAGAAGAAAACACTCACTTCTACTATTTTTTCACTGCCTTTGCAGCTCAAATTTAACTCCGACCGTATTGATAATTTCCGTGTATATATGCTGGGAGGGCTAACCTACGATGCTGACCTGGCAAGCAATTCCAATGAGCGCAATGCGGAAGACCTTATTAAGCTTAAAAAGAATGATTATGCCATTGAGATGGGTGTGGGATTTAATTTCTTTTTAAAATTTGTGACACTCTCCCCTGAAATAAAGGTGCATAGCGGGTTAACTAATATACACGACCGTGACAAGGATCTCAAGTATTCAAATGTTTTAAGTTCAATTCAATCAAGAATGATAAATTTTTCTTTGACGATAGAACCTTAGCCCGGAGTTTGTTTTTCTGATGTTGTTTTTGATATGCCCTTTTTCTTATCTGTTCTAAATCCCAGGAATGGCTGCATGTAAACAGGTATTATCTGCCGTTTCTTCGCTTGTTTTGCCGTTACAGATTTCTGGTATTCCACGTAATATATTTTAAGGAGGATAAAGAAATAAGAAATAAGCAGCGGGCCGAAAATCAGCCCTAAAAATCCAAAATATTGTAAACCGAGAATTACGCCAAGCACCGTGATAATGGGATGGACATCTGCCATTTTTTTTGCCAATATAAACCTTACCACATTATCAAGTGTTCCCATAATTAAAGCGCCAAACAATACGATAAAAATGCCTTGCCATATATGCCCGATGATAATCATATATAGTGCAATAGGAGCCCAGACAAGACCTGTTCCTATAACAGGTATAAATGATGTAAAAGCGGTAATTACTCCCCAAAAGCCGGCCTCATGCATCCCGGTTATCCAATAGCATAAAAAACCGGCGAGACCCTGCACAATGGCAATGGATGGAATGCCAACAGAATTGCTGAATGTCTGATGCACCAATTCATCTCCAAATAATTTTATCTTATCTTTTTTAAATGGCAGGTACAATATTATAGCTGCTTCCATCCTGTTCATGTTTATTATCATAAAATACAGGAAAAAATACATCATCAGTATTGTTGAAACAAATCCAAGTCCCTTATTTAAGATAAGAGATAATAAATCTGACGCTCTTGACCTGATTGAGGTAAGCATATCAGCAGAAATGAAACTGATATGATATTTTTGCTGAATAACATCGTCAGCCTGCTTGATGGAATTTGTTATTACGTCAGGGTTAGCTAAGACGGCACTAATCTTGTTGTACAGCAAACTGACAAGGGCCGCAATCGGTAGAAGAATAAGAAAGAAAGAGATGATGATAATAAGCACAGCAGTCATACTTTTACTCCAGCCTTTTTTTTGCACCAGCCAGCGTGTGAATGATTTACTTAAAATGTAAAAGGTGATAGCGCCAAGAAAAGCCGGGAAAAATTGCTTAAGACTGGCAAAAAGAAAATAGGCAAAGAATAAAATTATCGCGAGAAAAATATACCGGTTCACTTGTTTACTTACATACTCCATAGAAACGAAATTAAATAAATGCATTTCTTATAACTCAAATATTCATCCAATTAAATCTACAATTTATGACTACAGGACAAAAATTTTTGGGAGGCATTTTACTCGGTGTTGCAGCAGGCGTAGCTATTGCATTATTTGTTAATAGCGACAAAGGCAAAGAACTTATTGCAGATGTATCAGATGCGGCAGGAGATGCCAAAGACAATTTAAAAAGCAAACTTGGCGATTTCGAAGATCAAATGAAAGATCTGCTAAAAAAAGGAAAAGCGTTTGTTAGTGACATAGAAAGTAAGGTAAAGGAATTTGCAGGCTAAGTTGCATAATTGTATATTGAGAAAAATAAAAAAATGGAAGAAGAAGTAAATTATTTTAAAGACACAAAGGATAAGGTAAAACAGCATTTGCAGCAGCGCTTGCTGCTGCTTCGTTTGCAAACAACTGAAAAAGTTTCTAAAGTTGCATCCGCAATAATAACAGTTGTGGTAGTAGTAGTGATAGCAGTATTTCTATTGATATTTATTAGTATTACTGCAGGCTACTGGCTGGCTGATGTAACGGGAAGCCTGGCGGGAGGCTTTGGCATAGTGGCCCTGTTTTATCTTGTCGTTTTTCTTTTTGTTGCTTTCTTTTTACGCAAGATTTTGCAGAATTTTTTCATCAATAAATTTATTCATCTTTTTCATAACAAAGATTAGCATGGCGTCCAAGATTGTAGTAACAAACGGAGTATATGATCTTTCGGGTATTAAAACCCTGAAAGATCTGCAGGAAGAAATAGCTTTTCTAAAGGAATCCATAAATAAAGAAGAGGACGTATTGGAAAATCATTTCCGGAGTATGCCGCGGCATTTTGTAAAATCGACCACAGATCAGTTACTGCCGGCATTTCTAAATAAACTCATTGCCAACGGTAGCTGGAAATTATTGTTAAGCAGCGTTGCCTTGTTTGCAAACCCATTTTCAAAAGGCCTTAGTTTTAAAAAGAATATTGTAAACTCTGCGAAAAGACTTGGGTTAATTACTTTATTAAAAACCGGTTATAATCTTTGGAAGAAAAAGCACGATGAAAAAACTACTCCTGTTAGTGGTTTAAAAAGCCCGGGGGTAACCGTTCTCAAAACAAAAAATATTAAGCGAGGTTAGGATCGTCTGAATCAAGTCGCTGCACTTCATGAATTCCGCTTAATTGTTTCAGCCTGTTTGCCAGTTCGTCTAATTCTTCTTTATCGTGAACAAATACTTTTATAATTCCTTCGAACATCCCATCACCGGATTCGATAGTTAATGCTGAGATATTTATCCGCAATTCGCCACTGATAATGTTAGTAATCTTGTTAATCACGCCAACATCATCAATTCCAAGAATCTTTACGCCGGTGAGGAAAGATATTTCTTTATTTTTTGCCCATTTTGTCTTCACGATACGCGGTGCATAATTCGCCATTAATTGTGCGGCATTCGGGCAGTTTGTCCTGTGAATGATCAGGCCTTTGCCCGTGCTCACAAAACCAAACACATCATCTCCCGGTATTGGCGTGCAACATTTCGCCAGTGAATATTTTATTTTATCACCGCTTTCGCCGAAAATGATTAGCTCTGAATCTTTTTTGGACGGATGTTTAGTTTCGGTTTCAGGTTTTATTATTTCAGTTATTATCTTGGCTGGTTTAACGGGAACCAGTTTGTCGCCATTTACCTGGAATTCTTTCAAATCCTTCAGATCGATCAGCTTTATAGCTATATTGTAAAAGAGGTCTAACTGGGAAGGAACTTTATAAAAATTTACCAGCTCATCAACATTATGCTGGCTTAAAGCAGTTCCCTTGCCCTCCAGCTTACGTTGCAACAGTTGTTTTCCTTCTTCTGCGGTTTTTCTTTTTTCCTCTTTAAGCGAATCTTTAATTTTTGTTCTTGCCTTGGCCGTTACGACAAATTTTAACCAGTTCTCAGAAGGCTTCTGCTTGTTGCTGGTAATGATTTCAACCTGGTCGCCACTGCGTAACTTATGACTTATCGGCACCAATTTATGGTTCACTTTTGCCCCGATACAATGGCTGCCCACAGCGGAGTGAATGGCAAAAGCAAAATCAAGCGCCGTACTATTGATAGGCAACATCTTTACATCGCCTTTCGGCGTAAACACATAAATTTCTTCAGCGAGAAAACTGGTTTTAAAATCCTGTAAAAAGTCAACACTGTCAGTATCCTGGCTACCAATCATTTCCCGGATCTGCGCAAACCATTTATCAAAGCGGTCTTCGTCGGTACTACCTTCTTTATACTTATAATGGGCAGCCAAACCTTTCTCGGCAATTTCATTCATCCGGTTGGTACGTATTTGTACTTCGACCCATTTTCCCTGCGGGCCCATCACCGTTGTATGCAATGCTTCATAACCGTTGGCCTTGGGGTTGCTCAGCCAGTCACGCAGGCGTTCGGGTGAAGGAAGATATTCATCCGTAATAAGTGAGTAAACTTTCCAGCATTCTTCTTTTTCCTTTTCAGGGGAAGAATGAACAATGATGCGAATGGCAAACAGGTCATATACTTCATCAAAGTCAACTCCTTTCTTTTTCATTTTATTCCAGATGGAATGAATGCTTTTGGGCCTGCCATAAATATCAAAATGAAACCCCGCTTTCTTAAGTTTGTCTTTCAGTGGTTTTATGAACTCGTTTATATACCGGCTGCGTTCTCTTTTTGTTTCAGAGAGCTTTTGCGCAATTTCCCGGTATCCTTCGGGTTCCATATATTTCATGGAAAGATCCTCCAGTTCCGTTTTGATATTATATAAACCCATGCGATGTGCTAAAGGTGCATATACCCAAATGGTTTCACTGGCTATTTTCAACTGCTTTTCCCGCTTCATATAATCAAGCGTGCGCATATTGTGTAACCGGTCGGCCAGCTTAATAAGAATTACCCGGGGATCATCGGTAAGCGTAAGCAATATCTTTTTAAAATTCTCGGCCTGCTGGCTTGTATTGGTGTCAAAAACGTTGGAAATTTTTGTAAGCCCGTCAACGATGCGGGCGATCTCGGAGCCGAATTCACGTTCTATATCGTCTATAGTTACGTCAGTATCTTCAACGGTATCGTGCAGGAGGGAACAGATGGTTGAGCGCACACCGAGGCCTATTTCTTCAACACAAATAATGGCAACTGCTATAGGATGAAGAATATAAGGCTCACCGCTTTTGCGCCTCATGGTTTTATGGGCATCGGCCGCAATTTCAAACGCCCGGCGGACCAATTCCTCATCACCTTTTTTTAATTTCGGCCGTAATATTTTTAATAAGGCCCTGTACTGCCTTAAGATTAATTTTTTTTCCTGCTCGGGTGTAAGGTTATACTTTGGTAATGCAACCTGTTGCCCGGTCACCTGCTCTGCTACTTCCATACACTACGAATTTACAAAAAATACTGAGAAATTTGCCGATGTCAAAACAACGGCGCCGGGTTGATCGCTGCATCAATCAAAGGATTTAAAAAAATTAAATAAGAGATAATAAAAAACTGCGTTAAAACAGTTTTTAAATTTTGTATTTTGGAGCTTCTTAAAAAAACTTTGCTGCCATTAATTAAAAAATTTTTGGTCAGTTATGATGTACGTTTATCTTGTTTATACCCTTTCTGCAGTATTGATCGTACTAATTGCTTTGAAAACTTACCTGTTTTTTTACGCCACTACGAACAAAACATTTGACAACTGGTTTTTTTTCAGCAGCTATGCTGTATATAATTCACGAAGCGACAAGAGCAAAAAAGCAAAACAATTGCAAAACAGGCTTACAATATTTATTATTTGTATTGCTATAATAGATATTCTACTGATCTTTTTATTCCGCAGTTATATTTTTTAGGCTTTAAAATATGTGAAATACGGCAAGGCTCATTAAATAAGCCAGGCCTGTCATATATACAAATTGTACAACCGGCCATTTCCATGAGCGTGTTTCTCTTTTTACAACAGCCAGGGTGCTCATACATTGCATAGCAAAAACATAAAACACCATTAGTGATAAAGCGGCTGGCAATGTATAGACCTTACTGCCATTTTGATGCACCGCGCTCTGCATTTTTTCCTGCAGGGTCCGGTTGTCTTTATCTTCCACACTGTATAATGTTGCCATAGTACCAACAAACACTTCTCTTGCAGCGAACGAAGTAATAAGCGCAATACCAATTTTCCAGTCGTATCCTAAAGGTGTAATGACCGGTTCTATTGTTTTACCTAAAATGCCCGCAAAAGAATTTTGCAGCTTCTCAGACTTGTATTGTTTTTCAAATGCGGCAACTTGCTGCGGAGATGTTGCCTGTTGTTTTAGCGTTGTATATTTTTGCGTAACAGCCTGCATACGGTTGGACGGCCCGTAATTGCTAAGAAACCAAAGCAATAAACTGATAAAAAGGATGACTTTACCGGCATCGGTAACAAATATTTTCGCTTTTTCGATCATAGTGATGCCGATATTTTTCCATCGGGGTGAGCGGTAGATAGGCAGCTCCAAAATAAAATAGCTTTTTTCTTTTAGCCTGATGATATGCTTGAACACATAACTTACTACAAGCGCCATTACCAGCCCCAGGAGGTATAAAGCCATCATTACCAAACCCTGCAGGCTTAAAAAACCAAGGTAATATTTATTGGGAACTACCAGCGCAATTAAAATTGTATAAACCGGTAATCTTGCACTACAGCTCATTAATGGTGTTACAAGAATGGTAAGCAGCCTTTCTTTCTTATTCTCGATATTTCTTGTAGTCATTATAGCGGGCACGGCACAAGCGAATCCGCTGATCATCGGCATTACGCTTTTACCATTCAAGCCTGCTTTGCGCATAAGTTTATCACTTAAAAAGCTTATTCGCGCCATATAACCTGTGTCTTCGAGCAAGGTGATCAATCCAAATAAAATCATTATTTGCGGCACAAAAACAAGAATGCCATTTAATCCTGCTATCAACCCGTTGACAATAAGATCGCTCCACCATCTCGCCGGTAACAGGTTACTCAACCAACTGCTTATCTGTGAAAAACTCCAGTCTATCGCATTCATTGGATATTGCGCCAGCCAGAAAATACTCTGAAATAAAATAAATAAAACAACCAGCAGTGTGGCATAGCCCCAAACGCGGTGTAATAAAATATTATCGAGATGTTCGGTGAACAATTTTCGCTGAAGCGGATCCGGCTCCACAACGTTTTGCTGCATCACCTGTTTTATGCGGGCATACCGCTGCACAATTTCTTCAGCCTGTGTTTTGGAAGGGCTAAAATGATTGTCAACTTCTGCCTGTTCAATTATGTCATTTACGGTTGAAGGTAAACCAAAGTGCTCGTGGTTAATGAGATAATGAATGGCCTCATAATCGCTGATGCCGGTCACCGTATGCTTCACCGTTTCAATAGCATTGGCGGCCAGCGCATGATTATTTATAAAATCCCTTTTACCGGTTAGCGAATGCTGCTTTGCCGTTTGAACCAATGTTTTCTTTAATTCTGCGATACCCTTGTTTTTTCTTGGGTTAACGGCTACAACGGGAACGCCTAACTCGGTGGAAAGCCCGGCAACATCTATTTCAATTCCTTTTTTCCGGGCAATATCCATCATGGTAAGGGCAATTACTACAGGGTATTTCAGATCAATCACCTGGCTGCAGAAAAGCAGGTTCCGTTTAAGGTTGCTCGCATCAGCTATTAAAACCACCATTTCAGGATGTATATGCTCATCCGCATGCATCAATACTTTGTAGGCAACCCATTCATCATCACGGCGCGGATACAAGCTGTAGGTGCCGGGCAGATCAATGATTCTTGCAGTAGTATGTGTATCTAAAACGCAGGCGCCGGTTTTTTTGTCAACTGTAACACCCGGGAAATTGCCTACTTTTTGATTAAGTCCTGTTAATACGTTGAATAAGGAAGTCTTGCCGCTATTAGGGTTTCCAACCAAGGCTATGTTCAGGCTATTATGTATCAGTGTAATATAATTTAACCCGCAAAACTAATATGCGCAATCAGAAAAATATTACGATATAAGAAGTTTTGGGGCCGGTTTAAATGTTCGGGCACCATTTATAGATGATTTTTAACATAAATCAGTTTTATTAAAAATTCTCTCTCTTACATTTGCCCCAACAACAAAGGCTATGAAAAAACTGTGGATTATAACGCTGTTTTTGATCTTTATATTTAATGTACAGGCTCAATCGAAAAAGGCAAGAATAAAGGCAGACAAAATCACTACGACCAATCTCGAGACACATATTCAATACCTGGCAAGTGATAAACTCGAAGGCAGGAGGGCAGGTTCTCCCGGGGAACTTCTTGCCATGGAATACATCAATGACCTGTTTAAAAAATATAAGCTTGCTCCCAAGGGAGACAGCGGTTTTATACAGGGATTTGAAATAAGCGAAGGACTGGCATTCAGTTCACCTGACAATTTCTTTTCAGTGAACGGCCAGAAACTTGAGCCAAAATCAGATTACTATCCTTTGTCTTTTTCAGCAAATAAAGAAGCCAAAGGAAGTGTTTCCCCCTTGTTACGTGAAGACAAAGAAATTTGGTTCTGGAATGTGGCAGATGTGCTTGACGACAATAAAGATAACCCTCATTTCGACATGCTGGGCGCTGTAAAGGAAGAAGCACAGAAGGCCGCTGCAAAAAAGGCAAAAGCATTAATCGTATATAACAGTTCGTCTGATGCTGATAATATCCTGTTTAATAAAAAGGATACTGCACGGGCTGTTGATATTCCCGTGCTTTACTTGACAAAGGACGGTATGCAACAATATTTTTCAGATCCCACGAATATCTACGATCTTGACCTGAATGTTCATTTGGCAGCAGATAACCGTGAGGCGCATAATGTGATTGGCTACCTGAATTTCAACGCACCAGGCACTATTGTAATTGGTGCGCATTATGACCATCTTGGTTACGGTGAAGACGGCAACAGCCTGGATGGCGCCGGGCAGATCCATAATGGCGCCGATGACAACGCCAGCGGGACGGGTGCCCTGATAGAACTCGCAAGATTGTTGTATAATACAAAAGCGCGTAACAACAATTATTTATTCATTGCCTTTTCGGGTGAAGAGCAGGGGTTATTGGGTTCTAAATATTGGTTACAACATCCAACGGCTGATGTGAGAATCAATTACATGATCAATATGGATATGATCGGCCGGTATGATTCTTCAAGAAAGCTGACCGTTGGCGGTTATGGAACATCCCCGGTGTGGAGTGATGTGCTTGCAGCAGCATCGAATCAAGGTCTTGTTACAAAGTTCGATAGCAGCGGCAGCGGGCCAAGCGATCATTCGGCTTTTTATCATGACAGCATCCCTGTGCTTTTCTTTTTCACCAATACCGAACCTGATTATCATAAGGCAACCGATGATGCGGATAAGATCAATTATAAAGATGAAACAGCGATCATTAATTATATCGTTAATATTATAAACGCCACCAATAATAAAGGCAAACTGGCATTTCTTACAACGAGAGACCAGGAGATGCGTTCTGTAAGTTTACCTGTTACTTTAGGCGTGATGCCCGATTATGGTTTTACGGGAACTGGTATGCGGATCGATGGCGTGAGTAAAGGCAAAACCGCAGAAAGAATTGGTTTGAAAGCCGGGGATGTATTGCTGCAGTTAGGCGATTATAAATTTGTAGATGTTCAAACCTATATGCAGGCTTTACAACACTTTCATAAAGGAGATAAAACTAAATTGATAGTTTCGAGAGATAATAAAGAGATGAGCTTTGATGTGCAGTTTTAAATAAGTTAAAGTGTGTTTGAAAGCTCTTAAATAGAAATCAGTATGTTTTTTAAAAATGAAGTTTTACAAACCTTATTACCTTGAACCGGACAACCTTGTTACGATCATTGCTGTATATTCCACTTATAGGGAACCATTCGGGACATAAAAAACCACCGGCTGATTTGCCCAATGGCTGTAAAATACTTCCCTGCTAAATCCAGCATCTTCTTTTTAAAACCACAATGCCTTTACTTTGCCTGTTTAATATTTATGTCAAAACTTAAACTCGATATTGATGGGCTTGAAGACGACTTCTTTGCAGGTAGCCGGATATTAGGTCTTATGTGCCAGCTAAAAAGTTACCGTTTCTGCTGGATGTTGAATGCACGTTTGCATTTTGACTTCAGATTAAGTACAGACCACGAGGTGCAGTTAAAAAAGAAGACCAGAAATTATTTTTTCCAGGTGTACCAGTTTTATGAAACCGGCAATGAATTACAGCATTATATTTATCAAAACCAGTTTGAGGGCGAATATTTATTACCGGAGTTTAAGCATTTTGATTTTTTATGGCTCATACAGGCAGCTATAATTCCCGAAGATTATTTCAGAAGCCTTCAACAAAGCCTTAAAGAAATAAAAGAAATTCAATTAATAACTGAATTGGTACAGGATAAGATCAAACACAAAGCGAACTTAATTTTATAAAAAGGACTTGATTTTGTTCTTGTCTTTTAAAGAAAGCAAGACAAAATTCATTTAAAAATAAGCACATGAAAATACCCGAAAATTGGTCAGAAAACAATAGCGCGCTGTACCGCAAATTTGAGTTCAAAGATTTTTCGCAGGCATTTGCATTTATGCTGCGCATTGCCATTGAAGCAGAGCGGATGAATCATCACCCGGTTTGGAAAAATGTTTATAACCAGGTCGAAATATGGTTAAATACGCATGATGCCGGTGACGTGGTTACAGAGAAAGATGTAAAACTCGCGGAAAAAATAAATGCGCTGTTATGATCATCGTCCTGACAGGCGCAAAGCTCCTGTCAGGTCTGTATGATTGTGAGCAAAAAAAAATGCGCTATGCCCGCAAACCCGCCAGGACTTTCAGACCCGGCGGGCTAATGCCTCAAAGATTTCTATGCTGAAAATGAACAGCAATTGTATCAAAACCGGACACCATCACTACTTCATAATTTACTAAACTATTGCTTTTCAATGCTTGTCGTGATTGGTATATCTTTCTTATACTTCTGGTAACTTAAAATTTTAATAAACACATGATAGAATTACAGCACTTATCAAAATGGATAACTGTCGGTGGGGCCAAAACCTATCTTTTAAAAGATATTAATCTTACAATTCAGCAAGGAGAATTCATATCAGTGATGGGGCCTTCGGGGTCCGGGAAATCTACGTTATTAAATGTGATAGGCATGCTGGATGAGTTTGATGAAGGCGAGTATTATTTTATGGGAGAGCATGTAAATAAACTGAAAGAAAAACACCGCTCGCAGCTATACAAGCAGTATATAGGTTTTGTTTTCCAGGCGTATCACCTGATTGATGAACTGACCGTGTACGAGAATATCGAAACGCCATTGATCTATCAAAATTCCAAAACTTCCGAAAGAAAAGCCATTGTTGCAGATATATTGGACCGGTTTAATATCGTTGGCAAAAAGGATCTGTTCCCAACGCAATTATCCGGCGGTCAGCAACAGTTGGTTGGTATCGCAAGAGCGCTCGTTGCTAATCCGAGATTATTATTGGCAGATGAACCAACAGGAAACCTTAATTCCAAACAGGGAGAAGAGATAATGGAATTATTTACAAAGCTGAATAAAGAAGATGGTGTAACTATAATACAGGTAACGCATTCGGAAAAAAATGCAGAATATGGTTCCCGAATTATTAATTTATTGGATGGAAGAATAGAATCATAAAATTAAATGGCAACGCATATCATGATACGACAAACAGTCATACTATTTTCTGTGTTTTTATGTATAGGAATAAGATCATTTGCCCAAATGCCGGATACAACGCAAAAATTAAGCTTGCAGGAATGCATACAAATTGCTTTAAAAAATAACGACGATGTATTGCACAGGGAAATGAGCTCAAATATTGCCAGAACAAACTGGCAGGGTGCAAAAGGTTACATGCTTCCCACACTTAACGGTGATTTGAGCCACGGGATTAACACGGGCCGCAACATCGACCCTTATACAAACACTTATGCTAATCAAACTGTACGATATGGCAATTACAGTTTAAATACCTCTATCACTTTATTTAATGTTTTTGCCATACAGCGCGCAATCAAACAAAACAGGCTTGCGTTTGAGGCAAGTGAATTTGAAGTACAGAATACAAAAGATATTGTTGCCTTAAATGTAATATTACAATATCTCCAGGTATTGACTAATGAAGACCTGTTGTCCGTGTCAACACAACAGCGGGATGTTTCTCAGAAACAGGTGGAAAGGCTTGATATTTTAAACCAGGCGGGTAGCATAAGTCCAAGCCAGTTTTATGATCTTAAAGGCGAATATGCCAATAACCAGTTGAATGTTGTAAATGCACAGGACCAATTACAGACGGCACAAATCACACTGGCGCAATTGCTGAATATTCCTTATAACAGGAATCAACAACTGGAAAGAATCGGTTTGGGTGATTTTTCAATCATTACAACAGATAATACAGATTCCATTTACCAGGCTGCATTGCATAACCTCGCCGTAGTAAAGGCTGCAGAATTACGCAACAGCAGCGCCCTGTATGGTTTAAAATCTTCGCGCTCCCAACGATATCCTTCTTTGTATTTTAATGGTGGGATTTATACCAATTATTCAAGCAATGCTAGCTTACAGCAATATGTAAATACTACTGAGGTGCAAACTAATGGGTATGTTATAGACAACGGGAGCAAACTGCCTGTTTTTGCGACGCAGGATAATTATCATCCAAATAAAATAAACTATGGTGACCAATTCTCCAATAACTTCAACAGTTCTTTCAACATTGGAATAAGTGTTCCTATCTTAAATAATTTCCGGAACAGAACGCAGATAAAAACAGCATTGTACCAACAAAAAGATGCGGAGATAACTTTAAAGACAACCAAAACCCAGTTACAGCAAAATGTAGAACAGGCTTATGTAAATGTTACTTCCGCTAAAAACCGTTATGCTGCTTTAACCGAACAGGTAAACGCCTACAAAGAATCTTTTCGGGAGGCAGAAATAAAATTTAATGCCGGCGCTATCAATTCTGTAGATTATCTCATTGCCAAAAATAATTTTGACCAGGCCAATTTAAACCTCATTATCGCAAAATATGATTATGTTTTGCGCTCCAAGATATTAGATTATTATAGTGGTAAATTAACCTTCTGATCAAATTATTGTAGAAAAATTTCCAACTTATTTCCAGGACTCGTTTCATAAAACGAAGTGATTCATTGAGATAGATAACTGGCACGTCTTTAGTTATTTATTAATTAATTGAAAGCACTAAGTTTTTTTACAAAAATCCTGAGTAATGGTTAACGGGCTATTTCCATAGCCCGTTCTTCTTTAAACAAATTGATGGAGCAATATTTGAACCTGATAAAGAAAAAAACTTATGAAAGCAGTAAAATTTATGATGCCGGTAGTGTTAAGTGTTATATGCTTATCAGCCTGTGACAACAACAGTACAACCGAAAGTACAAGCCCGGAAGTGAATGATTCCACTTCAACCAATCCAGCCAGTAATGCAGAAGATTATCATCCGGATCAACGTCAACATATACCCGTAACAGACTCTTCCAACACTATTGGCACAGATACCATCAGCGGTACTGAAGCAACGCCAAATACCGGCACAGAAAAATCATACAATACTCAAAAAGGGAAGGATAGTTCTAAATAGCAAATGCTATTTTCATTTATATACAAAAAAGAAGTTGAGATAAACCAACTTCTTTTTTGTATTGACTTAAACCTGGAATACGCCCAGCTTAAGATCATTGATTACAGGGTTGTTATTTGCAGCAGCGATTCCTTCGCTTATCAGCTTTCTTGTATCGGCAGGGTCAATAATGTCGTCTACCCACAAGCGTGCGGCAGCATAATAAGGTGTGGTTTGTTTTTCATAACGTGATCTTATTTTGTCCAGCAATTCCTGCTGTTCTGCTTCACTTATATTTTTACCAGACGTCTGTATCTGCAGTAAAGTTTTTGCCGCCTGGTCACCGCCCATTACGGCAATTTTTGCGCTTGGCCATGCATAAATAAAACGCGGATCATAAGCTTTGCCACACATAGCATAGTTGCCTGCGCCATAGCTGTTTCCTGTAATGATAGTTATTTTCGGTACAACGGAGTTAGCAACCGCGTTCACCAGCTTTGCACCATCCTTAATGATACCTGAATGTTCACTGCGGCTGCCCACCATGAAACCGGTAACATCCTGTAAAAAAATTAATGGAATTTTCTTCTGATTGCAGTTGAGAATGAAACGGGCAGCTTTATCGGCGCTGTCGTTATAGATCACGCCGCCCATTTGCATTTCGCCTCCGCCTGCATGCCCTGGCCGGGCGGATTTTTTTGTTTTTACGATCAGGCGCTGATTGGCAACAATTCCAACGGCCCATCCATCCACCCTGGCATAACCGCAAACGATGGTCTTACCATACTCCTGTTTAAATTGTTCAAATGAATTGGCGTCAACAATGCAATCAATAATATCAACCACATCGTATGGTTTTGCATTGTCAACATGCATGATGCTATAAATATCATCTCTGTTTTTTGATGGGGCAGCAGCCTCTGTTCTGTTAAAACCGGCAAGTGATGGCTTGTTTAATTTTCCAACAATATGTTTTATTTTATCGAGACATTCCTGTTCGGTTTTACATTGATAGTCTGCTATACCACTTACGGCATTATGTGTTTCGGCGCCACCTAAAGTTTCCGTGTCAATATCCTCACCAATGGCAGCCTTTACCAGGTATGGGCCTGCTAAAAAAATACTGCCATTTCCCTCTACCATTAAAGTTTCATCACTCATTATCGGCAAATATGCTCCGCCCGCAACACAAGCGCCCAGTACAGCAGCGATCTGCGTTATGCCCATGGCGCTTATACGGGCATTGTTACGGAATATGCGGCCAAAGTGTTCTTTGTCAGGGAAAATTTCATCCTGCATCGGCAAAAAAACGCCGGCACTGTCAACAAGGTAAATAATGGGTAAATTATTCTCCATCGCGATCTCCTGCATGCGCAGGTTTTTCTTTCCGGTTATGGGGAACCAGGCCCCGGCCTTTACAGTTTGATCATTGGCTACAATTACGCATTGCCTGCCGCTTACATAACCGATCCCGGCAACAGTTCCGCCGGCGGGACAGCCGCCCTGTTCTTCGTACATATCAAAACCTGCGAAAGCGCCAATTTCTATAAAAGGTTTTTTGGCATCAATTAAATAATCTATTCGCTCCCTTGCTGTAAGTTTATTTTTTTCTTTTTGTTTTTGTATGGCTTTTTTGCCGCCGCCAAGCTTAATTTTTTCGAAGCGGTTTTTTACATCGCTTAATAAAAGCCGCATCCAGTCCAGCTTACGGTTCGCTTCTATATTCATGCAAACAAATACGTTGATTGTAACAAAGATAGGCAGAGCCATTGCCATGATATTTAAATCTTTTATCGAAAGCGAGGGCAGATTTTTAGAATGAAATTTACTTAGTTTCGCGCCATAAAGAATAATCTATGCAATCAACACTTGTAGTACTAGCCGCAGGAATGGCAAGTCGTTACGGAAGTATGAAACAAACGCAGGGGTTTGGGCCTTCAGGAGAAACTATAATGGAGTATTCTATTTATGATGCCATTGATGCGGGCTTTGAAAAAGTGATCTTTATTATCCGCGAAGATTTTGCCGATATGTTTAAAAGCATTGTTGAACCCAAGCTGAAAGACAAAATTGAAATTGACTATGTTTATCAAAAGCTGAGCAGCTTTACGAATAACAGTCCGATAAACCCGGAGAGAGTGAAGCCCTGGGGAACCGCACACGCAATACTTTGCTGCAAAGGAAAAGTAAAGGAGCCGTTTGCAGTTATTAATGCAGACGATTTTTATGGCAGAGATTCTTTCAGGAAAGCTTTTGATTTTTTACAAACCAGTTGCGATGAAAAAACCTATGCTGTAATTGCGTACAGGTTACCAAATACTTTAAGCGAATATGGCAGTGTAAGCCGTGGTGTTCTTTCTGAAAATGAGCACTCCGAAATGACCGGCGTTGTTGAGCGGCTTAAGATTTACAGGAACGACGAAGCTATAGTTTATGAAGATGAAAATGGAATTACAGAATTGGCTGCCGATACAAAAGTAAGTATGAATTTTTTCTGTTATGCTCCGCAGTTCATTGATCTCTGCGAAGAACAGTTTGAAAAGTTTCTTGACGAAAATGCGCAGAGCCTTAAAGCAGAATTTTTGCTTCCAACCATGACAGATTATTTTATCAAATCGGGGAGAGGCAAAGTGCAGGTAATTCCCACAGAGGCGAAATGGTTTGGTGTAACTTACAAAGAAGATGCTCCTGTTGTGGCTGCTACGGTAAAGCATCTTGTTGAAAAAGGGGAGTATGCTGAAAATTTATGGAATTGAGTTGTTTAAGGCTTTTTGCTTTATAGATAATTAAGGAACACAAAGAACGCCAGGAAACACCAGGTTCACCACGTAAAAATCTTTGTGCACGGTTGTGGTTCGCAGTGTACTTTGTGACCTGAAATGGGAATGATATTCAACTGCCGGGATTTTCCAGGTTTTTTTGTTCAGTGGCAACCTTGGCTGTCGTCTCAGTTTTTTTTATTAATGAATTGATGCGCAGCTCTTCAATATCCAGCTCTCTTTCGGCTTTGGTCAGGGATTCTTCGCTGAACCTGTCTTCGTTTTGAAATTTAAGGAGGAGCTCTCTTTTGAATTTTATTATTTCAAGCTGTGCCAAAAACAACTGGTTGACTGAATTAAATTTTGCCGTTATGTTTTTCGGATTATCATGCCTGTTTGAAAGCAGGTTGTAATTAAATTCATATTGTTTCCGCAGCTTTTCCACAGCAGTTTCATCTATTTCTTCCGGAAAATTTTTATTTATGTATTGAAGGCTGGCTTTGGTGAGGAGATAATTAAGGCTGTCTTCTTCTTTTTGTAGCTGGGCAGTAACAGGTTTTATTTTCAATAATCTTATAAGTAATGGTAAAGTTAATCCCTGCACTACCAGCGTTATCAGGATCACCGAAAAAGCAAGAAGTAAAATAGAATGGCGCTTGGGAAAAGCATCGCCGTTCTCGAGGGTTAAAGGCAGGGCGAGCGCTGTGGCAAGACTTACCACGCCTCTCGTTCCGGTCCATGCAACGATCAAAACATTCTTCCAGTCAATAGCTTCTTCAGTATCTGTTTCAGCTTTTTTCTTTTTTAATATATGTTGATGATAAGCGCCGGCAAATACCCATATGATCCTGATGATTATCGTTACAATACTTATTATAAAACCATAACCAATAAGTTTGTTCAATGTTATGGAGGAGAGATCTTTTACCAGTTCCGGCAACTGCAGGCCGATCAATACAAACACAATACCGTTTAACAGGAATATGACCGTATCCCAAACACCGGTAGTGTTTAATCTTGTTTGAAAAGAAAAAACTTCTCTTGATCTCCATGAAACTATCAGGCCAGATGTTACTACTGCCAATATACCTGAGGTATGAAACTTTTCTGCCAGCGTGTAAGCCAAAAAAGGAGTGAGCAGGCTAAGGCTTGTTTCTACCAGTGTATTATCTGTTATTTTTTTATGTGCAAAGACGATTATATATCCTACGATAAATCCTGCGGCTATGCCACCACCGGCAATCACTAAAAATTCAAGACCCGCTTTCCATAGTATAAAGCTGCCACTTAGCGTTGCTGCTACTGCATACCGGTAAGCAATTAAAGCAGATGCGTCATTTACAAGGCTTTCGCCTTCAATAATAGTGATCACTTTTTTGTTCAGACCAAGGCCTTTTATGATGCTGGACGCTGCCACTGCATCCGGCGGAGAAATGATAGCTCCCAATACAAATGAAACAGGCCAGGTGAAGCCCGGTATCAAATAATGCGCTGCAACCGCAACTAAAACAGTTGTAAAGAATACGAGCGAAATGGCGAGTGCTGAAATTGTCCTGATCTCTTTTTTAAATTCAATCCAGGATGTTTTAAAAGCAGCATCATATAAAAGCGGGGGAAGAAATACGAGGAATATAATTTCAGGATCCAGTTTAAGATTTGGCAGGAAAGGCACAAACCCTATGATCAAACCGGCAGCTACCAAAAGAATAGGATAGGGTAATTTTATTTTATCGGTAAAGGCGGAAAGAATAACAATGATAGTAACTAAAAAAATGACGATTATAAAATTGCTCATGCGTAAAGATAGAGACTATGAACAATGAGTAATGAGTAATGATTTTCTATGTCTGATGTCTGATTTAATTTCTAAAGTATATCATTCACCATTAGCCATTCATTTTGGCATTCGACATACATTGCCGGCCCGAGCTTTGAACAGGGAATTATTTACGATTGCAGATTTATTACCAATTCCTAATCCGTTTAAAGCGAAGATTGATTCACCTTTCAACTTATCAACTTATCAACCTATCAACCTATCAACTTATCAACCTATCAACCATTCAACTTCCTCCCTAATTCCCAATTCCAAATTCCAAATTCTTCATCTTACCGCATCAGCTTATCTTTTATTTCTTTCCATGTTATCAGATGGATATTATTGGCAGCCAGTAATTGTTTGCATGTGTCGCTTGAAAAAAAGTCAAGATCAGCCTGCCGCCAGGCAGCGCCATAGTCCGGATGATCCTGCGTTATTGCCTGCATTTCCGCATCGTCATAAGCAAGATGTATAAGAACACAATTTAATCCTGGTTGCAATCCGTTAAGCATATTTGTATAGTAAGCTTCATGTTGTGCTTTATCATTTGGCGGAAAAGCCATGAATACATTATCCGTAAGCACATCTTTGTCGGTTATTACATCACTGATATCAACATGGTATAATAATTTAAAGGCATTTACATTCAGTAAACAGGGCAATTTATATTCACGGGCAAGTTTGAGATAGATCTTCAAAAAATCTTTATTAAAAAAACAGGAACCCATGTGAGAATCCAAATGTGTAAGTTGAATGCCGGCTTGCCTGGCCTTTTCAATTTGTGATCTCAATTCTGTTTCTACCTCATTTAGTTTCGCCATCTTTCCAAGGCTATCTACATCATCATAAAAAAATCCCTTGTTATTTAACAAACTGCCTGTTTGATCTTTTCCTGCAACAGCATCCCATTTATAATACTTCCATTCGCTGGTTAGCGTAAGATGAATGCCTAAATCAGCATCAGGATGTTTGGATGCATATTCAGCTATTTCAGGGAACCAGGGACAGGGCGCCATAATGCTTCCTGAAGTAATATATCCTTTTTCCAGTGCATAAATACTGGCTGAGTCTTCTGAGTGAGATACACCCAGGTCATCAGCATGAATGATAAGAAGCTTTGTATCTTTTGAATATCCTAATTTTTCCTGGATGCTTGGTTGCGCTATGGTTTGCACACAAAGAATCAGTAAACAAAATAATAATTGACACCTGTTTTTCATATAGCAATAGTACAAAGATGAAAGTGAAATGCAAGGATCGATATAAATTAATCTGCTATGGATCCATAGATTAAAATACAGTTGACTAAAGTCATTTGAACTTGCTGTACACGGCAGGCTTGGGATTGAACAACATAGTCACAATAGATACATAGATTTTCACATAGTTCTATGTGATTTCTATTGTGTTCTATGTCCTATGTGGTCCAATGGAATACTTTCAAATTTATCGGGTTTATAGAAGAAAGCCTTGCACTAAAGTGCATAGTTTAAGATAGTGTGTTGAGCCTGGTAATCATTTACGTAACTCTCGATCATCAAAAATAAAAAAGTCCCCGCTTATACGGGGACACTTCACACAAGTGATAATTCATTTGCAGGCAATAAAATTTATTTTGCTGCAAACTGAAGTACTTCACCTGCATTGCCATCATCACTTAAACGTATTGAACTACCGGATATAGAATTGACTTGCCATTGTTTATTAAGTTCACTTAAAGGAGCATTGCCAAAGGTGATGGTAAGCTTCGCGGCTTCACCTTCATGCGAAGGCTTTTGCGTATAACTGCCCTGTTCAGTAACATTATTCTTCACGGCCGAGATGGTACCATCGGCATTAAATATAAATGTATAGCCACTAAAAAGTGAACTTTTATCTGTACTGTTGTCGGTAAGTTTTGTAACAATAAATTCTTTTGACACAACGGTTGAAATATCGTTATTGCTGTTCTGAGGATTGTCAGCACTCTTTGTGCAAGATGCAATTAGAATGGAGGTAGCTGCAATCAGGCTGAGTAATTTTTTCATTATTAATGTTTATGCAGTAAAGATGCATACCTGAAAAGAAGGCAACTCATTAAACATCTGTGAACAGGAACAAAAGGCTGTTGAACGGGAAATTTCTATTCGCCTCCAAGCCATGATTTAAACGCCGCAGATCTTTCTGTGCTTACAATGGTATCCAATTTACTGGGCGGGTTTAGTTTTAATAACACTCTTGCTTTTGAATAAGTGAACATTTCTGCGATGGAAGGATAGCTTACAATAAACTGGCGGTTTATACGGAAAAATAATTTTGGGTCAAGCATGCTTTCAAGCTGGTCAAGCGTGTTATCTGCGAGATAACGTTTGTTGTCTTTTGTAATAATAAAATTGGCCTTATTCTCTGTATAGAAATAAGCAATGTCAGGCACTTCAACTATTTTCATATGTTCACCAATGCGTAATACGAAACGCTGTTTGTATTGTTGTGTTTTTTGCAAGGCCAGCAACAATTGATGAAGGTTATCGTTGTCATTTTTTTTACCGGCAAGATGCAGGTATTTAAATTTCTCGATAGCTGTACCTAATTCATTTTTTTTGACAGGTTTCAGAAGATAGTCAACGCTGTTTAATTTAAAGGCATTTAAGGCATGCTCATCATAAGCTGTAGTAAATATTACCGGGTTCTTCACTTCAACTTTCCTGAAAATATCGAAGCTGGTACCATCATTTAACTGTACGTCAGCGAAAATAAGATCAGGCAGGCTATTTTGCTCAAACCATTCCACGCCTTGTTTTACACTTTCAATGGTTGCAAGAAATTCAGCTTCGGGCAATATTTCTGCAACAAGTTTCTGCAGACGTTTTGAGGCTGCATCTTCATCTTCCAGTATCAGCACTTTTATCATAATCTTTTTTTATTAAAGGGATTTTTACAATAAAGAAATGTTCACCACTTTCAATAATAACTTTCTCTGCATCGAGCAATGCATACCTTTTTTGAATATTTTCCAGCCCGAGGCCGCTTCTCGTTTCGGGCTTCATTTTTTTATTAATATTGTTAATGATGGCAAGGTAATTTTCACCGGTATTTTTTATATCGATACAAAGCGGTATCTCTTTTGAAATAATATTATGTTTAATGGCATTTTCTACAAGCATTTGTAACACAAGTGGCGGAATGTAAGCCGATGAAATTACCTGCGTGTCTATGTCGACATTTATCTCAAGCCCTGAAGCAAATCTTTTTTCCTGCAAAAAACTATAATCGCTGAGAATATTCAGTTCATCCTGTAATGGAATAATATCTTTCTCCCGGAGCTGGATGATGCTCCTGTAAAAATCTGCTATTCGTTCAACATATATAACAGCATCAGCAGGATTTGTTTCAATTTCAGAAATGAGTGTGTTGAAGCTATTAAAAAGAAAGTGCGGGTTTACCTGGCTGCGCAATGTTTCCAGTTGGGATTGCGTTTTTTCATTCGTTAGCGTATTGAGATTATTGATGTGTCTTTCCCTTTGTTTTATAAACAGGTAAAGCAATAAGCCAACTATAATAGCTGCTGTAATGATAAACCAGGCTTTCATCCAGAAAGGTTTATCAATGATAAATGCAAAAGATGTTTCCGTGGCATTGGAAAAATTTTTGTTAAGTGAAACCCTCACCCTGAATGTATAGCTGCCGGGCCGCAGATTGGAAAAACTTTTTACACGGTCCTTTGTATCTATCCATTCTTTATCATAACCGCTCAGCTTGTATTGGTATTGAATTCTTTCAGGTTCAGTATAATAAATTCCTGTAAAATAAAAGCTCAGGTTATTCTGGTTATATTTAAATGCATTACTGTTTGCAGTTTCCGGATTCTTTAAAAATAATTCTACTTTATCAATACTTACGGTAGGCTGTTGTATAGTTGCTGCGTCAATTGTATAACTGTAAATATTGTTGCCCGATACAAAATAAATGTTGCCATTTTTATCGCTTGTGCAGGTATTAAGGTCAGTGTTGATATCAAGATCAACAAGTGCTTTATCAAGGTAGGTGATCTTACCTGTTGCAGGATCAATAATATCAATAAGGTTTTTATGTACAACGGCAATATAATTTCCCGCTTTCAACAATCCTGCAATATTCATATCGCTTAATCCCTGGCCTACGGTGAATGCTGTGTATTTTTTACCATCAAATTTAATAACACCTTTATCATAGGTAGCATACCATATGTTTCCGTAGTTATCTTCAATAATTTTATATACTACATTGCCGGTATAGCCCTGCATGTTTTTAAGGTGATAAAATTTATTGTTGTCAAGTATCGAAATGCCTCCGCCATCTGTGGCAAACCAGACACGTTTTTTACTGTCACTAAAAATGTCATAAACATATTTATTACCTATGCCCGCGGTGTCTGTAAAATTTGCATATATATATTTTTTATTCTGGAGGTTTGCGCGCACGACCCCCTCCAAACCTGAAATCCATATAATATTTTCGCTGCCTGTTATTGAAATTGCATTATTACTGTTGAGTAAAAGTTCATTTGGCCTGTATTGGGTTTTGTTTTTATGATTAAATATCGTGATTCCTTTTCCCAGCGATCCTACCCATAAATTATCAGCAGGATCTTCATACAAAGTAGTAATAGTTGTGCCCGAAAAACCAGGCAGCTTAAAAGTTTCACTTTCCCATTTATTACTTAATTTATGCAGCCTTATAATGCCGCCTGCAATATTGAACCATAAGGCAGAATCCCGCGTGTAATGAAGGCAATGCACCTGTTGCGCCTGTTGCGGGGTGAGACGATACACCACTTCCAGTCCTGTTTTGCCGGTTCGCAATAACTCATTTTCCCCGGCTGCCCAAATATTGCCTTCACGGTCTTTTAATAAACAGGTTGGTTTTAAAATTGTATGATCGTTGAAAGTTTTATTAAGAGAAGATCCACTTTCGCTGTTATCGAAAACCAGTAAGGAAGAATCATCTGTTGCCACATAAATTTTTGATGCAGTTACAACAAGGTCATTTACCTGTCCGTAATTCCATTTTTTTTTGTTGGAATGTGAAGTCGCATCTTTTGTAAGCATGGATATTCCTGAATCCTGCATACCCATCCAAAGTTCATTCTTGTCGGTAAGAAAAATACTCCGGACAATATTATCGGGCAAGCCATTTTTGGATGTGTAAGTGCTTATGTATTTTTTATCGTCCTTAACAGAACAAATATTAATTCCCCGGTCTGAAGCGGCGATAATGCCATTGCCGGGCACGTATAAAACCTTATAAATATAGTTATCGCTTAAACCATCATCTGTGTTTATGTTAGATAAGCGATTATTTTTTATATAATAAAGACCTTCACCGGCAGTGCCTAACCATACAATTCCATTGCTGTCCTCCGTAATTGATTTAATGGCCACTTTCGGAAAGCCTTCTTCAAAATGCAATAGCTGAATTGCATTATCCTTCAATGCTGCAACATTACCGTTGCTAAAACCTATATAAGTTTGCTTTTTTTTTGTTTCAAAGATTGAGGTGATCGAGGCTTTTATCGGAGTTTTTGAATCATATAGTGAAAAAGCAAACCCGTCAAACCGGTACAGCCCTTTTGTTGTGCCGCACAAAATAACACCGGCATTGTTTTGATATAACGTGAGAATTTTTGGCTTATCAGCCTCATCATTCTCCAGGATATATAGTTTGCCTCTTGTTTGTGCAAACAAAGGAGCGCCGAAAAAAATTAAGCGTATAATAATAATGTGTGTAAGATACCTGCTCATCTTGGTTCAAAAGTTGCATTTACTTCCACTTTAATTTCATCGGCAAGTTTTTGATAAACCACTTTTGGAATAGGAATGTCGTGCTCACTGAGCAATACGGTAAACCCGCTGTTTACAGTGATAACATTTTTTTTAACTGTTATGTTTGATTTGATAATTCTTTCCTGCGTTACATTGTGTATGAGTAAATTCCCTTTAGCTCTTACTTCATAAGTTCCGTCAACAGAGAGATCCACATCTTCAATTATTTTACCGGAAAATGATGCATATGGATATTTATCAGACTCCATGTAGTTCTCGTTGAAATGCTCCTTCTGTAAAGGGCTGTTAAATCCCTTAAATGAATGAACATCGATCTTAAAAGAAAAATTCTTTTTATTGATATCAAGCAAGCCGATCAGATCATTGGATACTGCTTTTATTGTTTCAAGCGGTGCGTCGCTCCTGAAAGCGATTTGTCCGTTGGTGGTCTGATAAATGGAAGGCTGCTGTCTAAAGCCTGTCGCCGCAATTACAGATACAAAAACAAATAAAATACGCACATATTTAACAGGCGCTTTATACATCCGCCTAAGATAAGCATTACATAAAAATGCGCATCTACATTTTCATATCCTTAGGCTTCCTGATAGTAAATACACGCGAGATATTAAATCCGATATGAATGTCGCCCTTACTCCACCGTCCATAGTTTTCGGCGATAAATGTTTTTTCTGTCATGCCTGTCGAATTACTTAAATGTATCTGGAATACGTGCCCGCCTGTTTCAATTTCATAGCCGATAGAAAATGTATTGTAGGTGCCAGGCAGTCTCGTGCCCGGGATTGTATAAAAATATTCAATACTGAAACTCGAGCGCTGCGTTAATTTAAGCCTGGCGCCGGCGCCGATCGCAAAAATGTCGTTTGAAGTAGCGCTGCTGTCAACAAGGTTTTCATGAACCAGTGAAGGCATTAACTGTAAAGAAAAAGCCGGACTGAATTTTCTTGCAATTAACACCTGGTATGCATAAGAAAATTTATCAGCAGTTGACGGGCTGGTTGAGATTTTCTTTTCATTTTTCATAGCCGCTGTATCTGTTTCAAACATAGCGGCAGCCAGCAAGGTTACCGATACCGGAATATTTTTTTTGCCTTCCGATTGCCATAGCAGCCTGTATTTTAAAAAGCCATCGTATAGCTTTTGATAGGAACTTCTTCCGCCGCCTACAGTGAGCCTGTTGGTAAGCCCGTAATCCATGCCTATGCGTATAGAAGCTTCATCCAACCCAAACATATTATAAAAGCCATCGTTAAGCTCGCCAAAGCGATGGGATATTTTTAAATCAAGCACACCACCCTGTGTGGTCTCGACAGTATGGCCATCTATAAGCCGGGTGGTTTTAAAAGTGGCAATTGTGCGTTGTGTTTTATTTTGATTCTTTGCCTTTTCTTCCGTATCCAGTAAAGAATCCAGGTTTACATCCTGGCTTATGGACTTTACCGAGCAAAGAATTAATAACACAAAAAGCAGTTGAAATTTCTTTTTCATGTGTATGTTGATTTAGATTTATCCATGCGGACAGCCAAAAATTTATTATAGTGTTAAGCTAACTGTGAGTTGTCAGTGGTGAATGGTGAGTAAATATTGGTATGTCACTCACAACTGACTGCTCACAACTCACCATAATTGCGACGATTTACAATTAATAACACTCGTTCAAGATTTAGATCCTACGCAGGGTTTAACAATATTTATTGCTTATCGTACTGGCAGTTAACGGTGATCTGTATATCTTCTGATATCTTTTTTTGTACGAATGATTCGCCTATAACATTATATTCTTTTCTTTTTATGGTAAAAGTCGAAGCAAGTGTTGCCTTTCCATTGTTTACCGTTATCGTTCCCGTTGCTGTTACTGGTTTTGTTACATCACGAATGGTAAGATCGCCGCTGGCAGTAACATTATATTTGCCGTCTTTTGAAAGATCAGCAGAAGAAATATTAGTCACCTTTCCTTTGAAACCGGCCTTGGGATATTTTCCCGAAGCCATATAATCATCATCATTAAAATGATCTTCCATCGCAGTTTTTTCAAAATGAAAACTCTTTACTGCCAATTTGAATTCAAGGTCGCCCGTGGCTGCATTTAATACACTCGCCACTTCATTGTTCTGTGCTTTTACATCTTCCAGGGGCGTATGCGAGTAAATGGAGATATTGCCATTGCGCGTAATATAAGTCTGGCTATATGCAGTTGCTGCAATAAAGAAAGTAAGACAACAAACAGAAATAATTTTTTTCATTGTTAAAATATTTATTCAATAATTAATTATCAGGCGCCCCGTCATGCACCCAGGCCGCAATTTTACTAATATCACAATCCTGGAGTTTAGGCGCTCCATCCGGCATAAAGGGCGCACCACCTTCATGCATTACAGCAGATAATAAAGTGCCATATGTAAAGTGTCCATCTAAAGCAAGGCCGGAGATGGTTTCATAATTATAAAGATCAATACCGCTTATTGACGCCCGTCCATCGTGGCAGGCTTTGCAGTGCTCATCCAGTATTGATTTTATGTCAACACTGAACCGCATATTAATAGTATCACAACCACCTGTTGATGGATATTGCTGGTCTGCTTTATGATAATAGCAGCCCTGAAGAAAAATCATATACATAAGAATCGCTGATGCAACAAAAACAAACTTTTTACCCATTGTGTATTTATTAAAAAATGTAAATCCGAAAGTGTTATGTAATTATTTGATCATAATTCCTTCATTAATTACAACATCGCTAAGATAGCCGGTGCAGATACCTTTAAACGTGATGGTGCTTCCTTTTGCAATAGGCCCGGGGTCTTCTTTGAAAGTACAGTTCACGCCAAATATCGGATCATCAGATTTAAGGTAGATTACGGTTTTTCCTGCCTGGTTTTTCTTTACATCGCTTACTATGCCCGTTACCTCAATAGCTTTATTTAAGAACTGTGAATCAGCTGAAGTTTCATTGTTGGTGAATGAATCGAAAATGGCAACAGCTGTAATTTGAATGCCTTTTTCTTCTGCTACATCTCTTGCAGGCTTATTCCATATGTTATAAGCATACACGGCCGCGGCCAATATAATTGCTATAACTATTGTAAAAATTACTCTTTTTTTATTTCGCATGCGCAAAATTTATACGTTCCACAGGCAAACTCAAATTAAAACATACCAACAGGAAATTTTGTTGCCTGAACGGGTAAAAAAAACAATTGAATAACACTTTGAGTGGATGTGCTAATAACAGTTTTTCTGGTATTTTTAAAAAGTTATAAGCAGGTTTCTCGCAAGAAAAAATTTTTCATTATCTAAACAACACCTGAACCGTTTCAGGTGTTTGTTGTTTTAAAATGATAAGTTTATCAGTCAGCATGGTTGCAAGCAGTTCATTATTATAGTGCCTTATGGTTAGCAGGGAAAGCTCTTTTTCAACCTGCACATCAAAAATAGCGCTGGCAGCGGCAGCAAGCTGGCCGATCTTTTCCGCGCGGTCATCCAGGCATAGTTGTAGGCTTATGGCGCCTGTTTGTACAAGGTTTGGCTTGATGTTCAATTTTCCGAGAATTTTATATAATTCGCTCATTGGCTTTTCTTCAACAAAAGAAAAATCCTGGCTATGCAGGTGCATCAATGCCTGGTTTTCTTTAATGATAACTATGGGTGGTAAATGCTTTATCTGTTTTTTTGAAATAATAGTTCCGCTGAGCGATGGGTCTAAAAAGCATTTTACATGTAAAGGAATGCCTTTGTTTTGCAACGGTTTTATTGTTTTAGGATGGATAACCTGGGCGCCGTAATAAGCCATTTCAATTACTTCATCAAAACTCAGCTCTGGTATCAGTTGTGCGTCGGGAAATTTTTTAGGGTCTGCACTCATCACGCCTTCCACATCCTTCCATATCGTCTGGCTTTCTGCATTCAACAAATTAGCAAATACTGCAGCGGTATAATCACTTCCTTCACGGCCCAAAGTGGTGCTTTCATTTTCATCTGTACTACCGATAAAGCCTTGGGTGAGAAGTATGTGGTGAGTAGTGAGTGGTGAGTGGTGAGTGGTTTCAACATCTTGGCCGTGATTTAATTCATTTATTTTTCTTGCGGTGTATTCCCAAGCAATGTTGGCGTCGCGGAAATTATCATCCGTGCGGATGATGTCCCTTACATCCATCCATTTGTTATTTATTCCTGCTTCATTCAGATAGTAACTCACAATGGTTGTGCTTAATAACTCGCCTACGCAAACAAGCTGATCGTAATAATAATCATATTCACGCACCGGTTTATCATGCAACAGCCACTCTGCTTCCGTAAAAAAGCTGCTAAGTTGTTCATGGCAGGCATTGTATGTTGTGACGAGTAAATATTTCGCAGTGGTCAGGTGTTGGTTCTTTATCGCGCCAAATAATTGAAGCGCATCTTCTTTGTTACCTGCATAAAAAGCTTCTGTAACTTTTTCCAGGGCGTTAGTGGTTTTGCCCATTGCAGAAATGATAACAACGAGCTTTTCATCTTTATATAAAGAAAGAATGTCTTTTACGTTTTGAATTCTTTCAACCGTATTGATGCTTGCGCCGCCAAACTTGAAAACCTTCATGAGTGAATTTTAAAACGAGCAAATATAGTTGACTGGTTGATTGGTTGATTAGTTGATTGGTTGATAGGTTGACTGGTTAGCGAAAACCGATTTAAGATCAGAACAGAATTTACTATTTCAAATCAGTATTGTCCGGTTAACTTGGGCTAAAGCCCGTTGGATAAGGATTCCGCTATATAACCCCAGGCTTAAGCCTGGGGTTAGTGAAAACCAAACCCATCAAGGGCTTTAGCCCAAGAATTAAAATTTTAGTCGGACAACAATGATTTCAACTTATCAACAAGTCAACATATCAACTTACTTTGCATTCAAACGATTAACCTATGGCTGTAAACAGGCGGGTATTAACATTGGATGAATTTACACTCCAGGCTTTCAGGCAAATTCCAAATGCTACAGGTGAACTCAGCGCTTTACTACGTGATATAGGGCTTGCTGCAAAACGCATTAATGTTGAAGTGAATAAGATCGGGCTGGTGGATATGCTGGGTGAAACCGGCGATGTAAATGTGCAGGGCGAAGAAGTGAAGAAGATGGATGTTTTCGCCAACAATCAAATGATCGGTGTTTTAAAGCATGGGGTTAGCTGTGCAGGCATTGGCAGCGAAGAAATGGATGATATTGTTGTGTTTGATGATGATCTCAGTAATCAAAGTAAATATGTTGTAATGTTCGATCCGTTGGATGGCAGTGCCAATATTGATACGAATATTTCCATCGGAACCATATTTGGCGTGTATAAACGAAAAACGGAGTCAGGCAAACCCTGTGATAAAAATGATTTTTTGCAACCGGGAGTTGGGCAGGTAGCCGCGGGATATGTTGTTTACGGTTCTTCTACTATGCTGGTATATGCCACCAGGAGGGGAGTGAATGGATTTACTTTAGACCCGGCCATCGGGGAATTTTGTTTAAGCCATCCTGATATAAAATGTCCCGCCGATGGAAAGATATACTCTGTTAATCATGGTAATTTTTTCAAGTACGATACACAGGTGCAGAATTACATACAATGTTGCCAGCAAAAAACAGAAAATGACGGCGGGCCTTATACCAACCGTTATATAGGAAGCATGGTGGCTGATCTTCACCGCACGTTAATTAAGGGAGGCATTTTTATGTATCCCGGAACAAAGAAAAAGCCTGCCGGAAAATTGCGTTTGATGTACGAATGCAATCCTTTTGCATTTATTATTGAAGTGGCTGGTGGCAAGGCAAGCAACGGCAGTCAGCGTGTTCTTGATATTCAACCTGAAGACCTGCACCAGCGCACACCGGTTTTTATTGGCAGTAAGAATATGGTAGAAGAATGTTTATCGTACTTTTCTGATTAGATTGCGGATTTGCTTTACAATGTACGATGTAAGATGTAGGATGTAAGATGTACGATGTCAGATGTATGATGTACGATGTAGATGTCAATTTCAAAATTTACCAATTCCCAATTTCCCAATTCTCTACATTCGCTAAAATATTTTATTATGATTCGCAATCATGAAATTGATTATAAGATTTTTGGGGAAGAGCTGCAATATGTGGAAGTTGAATTGGATCCCGGGGAAACCGCTGTTGCAGAACCCGGCGCCTTTATGATGATGGATGACGGCATCAGTATGCAAACCATTTTCGGCGATGGCAGCCAGCAGCGTGATAACAGTCTTATGGGTAAATTATTCAGTGCAGGAAAGCGGATGCTGGTGGGTGAAAATTTATTTATGACTGCCTTTACCAATATATCACAAGGCAAAAAAAGGGTGAGTTTTGCGGCGCCTTATACCGGTAAAGTGGTGGCGCTTGACCTGCTGCAATCAGGCGGAAAAATCATTGCACAAAAAGATGCTTTCCTGTGCGCTGCAAAGGGAGTGAGCATTGGTATAGAATTTCAAAAAAGGCTCGGAACAGGATTGTTCGGCGGTGAAGGTTTTATCATGGAAAAAATTGAAGGGGATGGTATGGCTTTCCTGCATGCAGGCGGTTATGTGCAGGAAAAACAGTTAATGCCTGGTGAGATTTTAAAAATTGATACCGGCTGTATCGTTGGCTTTACAGGCGGTGTTGATTATGATATTGAATTTATAGGAGGTATAAAGAATTCCATCTTTGGCGGAGAAGGATTATTCTTCGCGATATTGCGCGGCCCGGGTAAAGTATGGATACAGTCGTTGCCTATCAGCAGGCTGGCTTCCCGCATATTGGCTTTTGCAACGTATAACCGCAAAGAGGAAGGAAGTATTTTAGGGAGGATCGGAAATATGATTGACGGGGATGGGTATTGATGAAGGAAGGTTCACAAGTCCACAGGTTTACGAGTTCACAAGTTGGAGGGAGTTATTTTGGAATACTAAATGTGCAATATTCAATAAACAATATTCAAAGAAAATATAATTATCCAATCGTCCGAAATAGTTATAAGTTTCCCGGGAATAAATGAATATTGACTATTGAATATTTAAGTGCTGTCATTTGTATAAATGAAAAATAATATTTAACGAAGTTCTGACCATGAACCATTAGCTATGAACTACAGCCTAACCGCAAAACATATTGTAGTTAAAGGAGAAGTACAGGGCGTTTTCTTTAGAAAAACGGCAAAGCAGGTAGCAGAAGCGTTAAACATAACCGGCTGGGTAAAGAATACGGAGGAAGGTAATGTTGAAATTTTCGCGCAGGCATCCGAAGATAAAATTGCTCAATTAACAGAATGGTGTAAACAAGGGCCGCCAAGGGCTGAGGTAGAAGATGTAGAAGTGAAAGATGCAAAGCCGGATCAAAACATCAAACAATTTTCAATTGCTTATTGAAATTCTTTCAGATGGAACACGAAAACCATAAACTGCCGCTGCATTCCGTTCGCCTTGAAGCTCTGGGCGACGGTGTTTTTGCCGTTGCCATGACCATCCTTGCCATTGAATTAAAATGGCCCGAACTGGAAGACACATCCTGGCATGCATTTGCCCATTCATTTCACCAGTTATTCCCCGGCTTGCTTTGTTATCTGATAAGTTTTGTTGTGTTGGGTATTATGTGGTTTGGCCATCGCATGATATTTGAATACATCGGCCACACAAACCGGTATTTTATTTTCCTGGGAATATCATTTTATATGATGATCTGTCTTGTGCCGGTAAGTACGAGATTTCTTGCGGAAAACCATTTGCAGTGGGGCACCATTTTCGTGTACGGATTAAACCTGAGCTTATGTAACCTTACGTTGTATGCACAATGGATGTATGGCATTCATCATAAAGGTTTATTGGAAAGAGAATTGCCGCCTGTTGTAAAGAAAGAGGCAAAATTTTTGTTTTTGATATCACCTGTTGTTTATGCCGTTGCGATTATTGTTTCTGTATGGCTGCCTTTCATAAGCCTCATAATATTTATTATTACGCCTTTGATCTATCTCATTCCGAATAAGCTGGACAAGTATTTGCCATAATACAATACTTCATCAGCTTGGCCGCACATTTACATTTATTCAATAAATTAAATAATATACTTATATTAGGATATTAAAACTGCCCTGTGCTGTTTCGCTATTTTTTTATACCGGTCTTGCTCCGCTTATCCTGTTCCTGTTTTGCACAGAACGATTTTAAGTTTGAAAGTTTTACAACAGAAAGCGGCCTTTCCGAAAATATGGTGTATGCTGTTTACCAGGATTCAAAAGGTTATTTATGGATCGGTACGCATGATGGCTTAAACCGCTATGATGGTTATAATTTTAAAAAGTTCAGGCATGAACCTGTTGATAAAAATTCCCTGCCTGATAATACAGTGATGGATATATGTGAGGACGGGCAAAACAATTTATGGCTGGCAGGCCATGATGGTTTTTGCAGGTTTAATGTTGCAGAAAATACCTTCACTAACTTTATTCCGGATACTTATTACGCTCCTTTCAGCCAGGTTATAAGCCTGGATAAATTTGAAATGATGTTGAAGCATGGTGAAATTTTGTACCGGGTAAAAAATGATATCAGCATTAAAGAGAGGCTGACCTGTACCGATTCAACTAAAAAAATTTTTGTTGGCGACATTGGCTATAAAGGCACTTTTTCCAGTCTTTACAAAAGCAAAGAAGGCAATATATTCATTGCTAAAAATATAAATAGTCTTGTGTACATCTGGCAGTATGATAGAAGTACCAGAGGCTTTGTTCTTTTCAAAAAAATACAGGTAGATAAAAAGATTTCAGACGCAAAAATTGATGCGTGCGTGATAAGCGGTAATGAATGCTGGCTTGCCTTTGAGGATGTTGGCATTATAAGAACGGACATAGCCGCAGGCAATATTTCTTACAGTTATTATTTTGATAGTACGGAAGCAGGCATTATCAAGCTGTTCATAGATGATGAGAACAATGTATGGACAGGCACAGATAAAACCCTGCTTTTTTATGACAGAAGGCCAGGCAGCACGAAAGTGATCAGGCATAACGAGTTCCCCGGCTCTGTAAATTCTGACCTTATCCAAACTATTTACCAGGATAGAACAGGAATTATCTGGATCGGAACTTCTAATGGTATTAACAAGCTTAACCCCCTGCAAAGGAAGTTCAAACATTTAACGGCCAAAGGGGATGATGCGGTTTTATTGGAAGATTTTGTATTAGGCATTTACCCGCAGCCCAATAATTGCCTGAGGATTTTTTATAACGATGGTGCGGGCGAGCGGCACTTTTCTGACCTTGACGCTTCATTTAATCTGATTAAACATTACGCAATAAATAAGTATGATACTGACAAATGGCTGAAAGAGTCAGTAATTAAATATTCCGGAAAAATCAGTGATAACTTATTCAGGAACATAAAATTTCTTTTATCAAAAAATGATCTGACGAATCGTAAAAAGAATGACGATATACCGGTGCTTGTTGTAAATGATACAGGCTTATACATTACATCCGGATGGCGTATGCAGAATCTTACCGAACAGTCTTATGTGTATAACGGTTCTTTGATAATTTATTCCGAAATTCTCGGAGATGAAATATGGTTCGCAACCTCAGGAGATGGGTTAACATGCTACGATACGCATTTACGAAAATTAACACGCTACAATGTTTCTTCATTAAATGCAGGGAATATAAATTCTAATGATGTTACCTGCTTTTTAATTGAAACGAATGGCAATATGTGGGTAGCAACAAAAAGTGGTGGCCTGAATTATTTTAACCGTCAAAACAAAAAATTCATTCATTATACTCAAGTTGACGGCCTATGTAACAACAGTATTTACTGCATGGTTAAAGACAATAATAATTGTCTTTGGCTGGGCACGTCAAATGGTTTATCATGTTTTAACCTGTCAACCAAAAAATTTAAAAACTATAAACGCTCTGAGGGATTGATAAATGATGAATACAATCGTAATTCAGCCTGCAGGCTTGCCAATGGTACGATAGTAATGGGTGGCACTAATGGCATAGATTATTTTCACCCGGACAGCCTTATCAATAAAAAGATAAAACCGCAGGTTCAAATAACAGGTTTGACGATAAACAATAAACCTCTTTTTGAAAAAACAAATTTGTCGCTGAAACATGATGAAAACTATGTGACGATACAGTTTGCAGGGCTGGATTTTACTAACCCGTCTTCTAATCAGTTTATTTATAAACTGGAAGGCGCAGATAAAGGCTGGATAAATTCAGGCAGCGTACATTTTGCATCTTATTCAAATCTTCGTCCTGGGAAATATCATTTTGAAGTTAAGGCGATGAACAGCGATGGAACATGGAGCGATATACCGGCTGAATATAATTTTACCATTACACCGGCGTGGTATCAAACCTGGTGGTTTCAGGCAGGCATTTTAATAATTACAATTACGGGTATTTATTTTTTTATCAGGTATTATATTAAAACAAAATTGCAGCAACAGAAAATGCTGCTGGAAAAACAGCAGGCAATACAATCAGAACGGTTGCGCATTTCTTCTGAACTGCATGATGACCTTGGCAGCGGGCTCTCTACCATACGCCTGATCAGTGAAATGATGAAAGATGCATCCGGTGATAATACTATCAGCAGCCAATTGCATAAAATATCAGATTCATCAAAAGAACTTGTACAAAAGATGAACGAGATTGTTTGGGCATTGAATATAAATAATGACAACCTGCAAAGCCTGCTTGCTTATATACGCCAGTATGCAGTTAAAACATTGGATGATATGGGCATCAGTTGTAATGTAGCTATTTCTGAAAGCGTTCCTGTTTTAACCATAGCAGGCATTGAAAGAAGAATGATCTTTTTAATGGTAAAGGAATGCATTCATAATATTATCAAACATAGCAAAGCCACGCAGGTTATGATAGAAATAACTTTGCAGGAAAATATTTCGATAAAGATTGCTGATGACGGAATCGGGTTTGCACCCGGAGAAAACGGCGTGCATCATTTCGGGATTATTAATTTAAAGCAAAGGGCGAAACAGTTGAACGGGAGCATTGAATGGCTGCAAAACAATGGAACAACCGTGTATATACAAATACCACTAAGCAGCATATCACACAAAAGTGTAACTTCCTGAATTGTGCTGAATACTATATTTATACCATGATAAGCATAGCAGTTGTAGAAGACCTGGATGATTACCGCAACGGGCTTGTTAACCTGATTAACTGGAATAAAGAATACGAGTGTATAGGCTCGTATGCGACCGCCGAAGAAGCTATCAAGTATTTACCGCAAATAAAACCTGATGTCGCTTTAATAGACATAGGTTTGCCAGGCAAGAGCGGCATTGAACTGGTTGAATATATTCATAATAATGTTCCTTCGATTCTTTGCATGATGTGCACGGCTTACGATGAAGACGAGAAAGTTTTTAAAGCGTTGAAAGCAGGGGCTTACGGCTATCTTGTTAAAAGCGCATCACCCGGCGAAATACTGGATGCTATTCAAAAGCTGGTGAATGGTGGCAGTCCTATGAGCAGTGACGTTGCAAGAAAAGTAATTACTTCATTCCAGAAACAATCTCCTGAAATTTCAACCTTAACTGCAAGGGAAAAAGAAATTCTTGAACTGCTTTCAAAAGGATTATTATATAAAGAAATTGCCTTTCAGCTTTCCATTAGTATAGATACTGTAAAGCGCCACTGCTTTAATATTTATGAGAAGTTGCATGTGAGTAACAGAACAGAGGCGGTGAATAAGTATCGTCAGAACTAAGCCAGACCCCGGGGGTTTACAAAACCCCCGGGGTCTTTTATCCTAGTGCTATGTCAACCACATTATGTCGGATCGATATGTATCCGCAAATAGGTCACAAAGTGCACAAAGAGACACAAAGATCACAATGTAACATCCTCCTCTTCGTGTTCGAAGTGGTTCGCCGTGCTCTTAGTGACCTGCATCGAAAATATGGCAATATTATCTTGACGTTACACTAGAAGCAAAATGTTTGTTTCTCATATCGCCTATTGTATATGCTGTTGCTATCATTATTGCTGTATGGCTGCCGGTTATCAGCCTGGTCATATTTATTATTACTCCGTTGATTTATCTTATTCCGAATAAGCTGGACAAGTATTTGCCTTAGCCCAACAGTTTTTATAAATTTTCTCTTATATTTTTAGTACATTGGATTCAATGAGGAGTTACTCCTGAAAACCGTATGAACTATACTGCACATAAAAGTCAAAAAACTAACAGCTTTAATGCGAGTACTTTGACATTCGGAACAATAATTTGCTGTATAATTCTACTTATTGTTACCAGCAAAAGCTTTTCCCAGCTTCCTGCAGATAATTACACGATTTCATTCCTCACAATTAAAGATGGACTTAGCGAGGCTAGTAATAAGTATTTGATGCAGGACACCAAAGGATATATGTGGATAAGTTCACAGGATGGTATAAACAGGTACGACGGAAAAGAATTTTTTCATTTCAATGACGCAAGGTTTTATGAAAACTGTGAACCGGTTAAATATATATATGGAATAACAGAAGATAAGAACGGTGATATATGGATTGGCAGTGTGCAGGGATTATATAGGTATAGCCAAAGCAGTAATACTTTTAAAAAGTTTGACATATTTTCCAACGAAAAAGAAAAGACCGCAGTAGTTTTTGCAGCAGTAAATGATGAGATATGGTTATTTGATTATAATTGTTCTTTTAAAGCATTTAATATCACTACACACCGCACAAGAATTTTGGCAAAAGTTCCCGGCATCTCTCTAATGGTTTTTCACACTCACTATATGCTACCCCAGGTTGATGCAGAAAAAAATATATGGTTTGCAAATAAAAATGTTATTTATAAAATCAACACCGCCACAAGTAACATTAAACAATTTAAGTTTATAAAAGATGACATAAGCAGTGACAGTATAATAGTAACATCAATCTCTTTGCATGCAACGAAAGCGGTATTCGGTATAGCAACCACAAAAGGACTTTTCTTATTTAATACGATACAGGAGAAGATCATAAAGGTCAATGATCCGCGCAATAAAGTCACCAGCACACCACTCTGGTATATCAGGGCCGGTAAAGAATTCTTCTTCATATCCTCTGTAACCAATGGCCTGCTTAGCGTTAAAGCAGATGGCAGCGAAATATTTCCTCTGGTGGATAATAAGGTCCTGGACAACGAGAATTATACGAACAAACATACCGTTTGTATATATATAGACAAATGGGAAAGATTATGGCTTTGCTCCAATGGAGCATATATTGCGGTTATTCAAGTCAACAATTTTTTTATGCAAAAAGTCATTAGGAATAAATCAAATGGGCTTCCTTTTGGCACTGTTGCAGGTATTGCGGGTGTAGGCGACAAGATCTGGATTGCAGACACGTATTTGAGCAGGGTTGATAATCACACGGGGATAGTTGAAAAAATATATTCACCTTCACAATTGCCGGGTAAACCGGATGGAATAGAATACCTGCTGTATGATTCCTCACGGCAACGCATCTGGATAACTGCAACCGGCAAATTATATTTTTATGACATCCACCTGGATAAATTCATAAAAACCGGCTTTCAAGTTCCGGATAGTTATAATTATTATTCAAATATGAGTACAGTGAGATGTCTTCTGCAATTAGAAAATAAAAATATTCTCATCGTTTGTACAAATAAAGTATTTCAGGCAGATAATGATGGTAAGTCAGCAACGGAAATGAAAGTGTTTGGAGAAAATGATGCTATGAAGCACATGGATCGGTTGCCCGGGAGCCGCTTTGCACTTTCCGGAGGGCATCAACTGAAAATATTTGAAGTTAAAGGGGATAAATGGAAGCTGGTGAGATCAATAAATTTTGGTTACCTGGTGTTAATGGCGGCTGCCGACCCTTCCGGAAAAATGATCTGGGTGGCTACGAATGGCGGAGTATTTAAAATCGATGATAAATCCTACAAAATATTGCAGTGGTATAACGTTGCAACTGGTATGGCAAATGATTATGTATATGCTTCCATACCTGACAAATTCGGATGGGTATGGTGTTCTACCAACAGGGGCATTGTAGGTATAAACAGCTCAAATAATGAAGTGCGGAATTTTGATATGTCGCAAAACCTGCAGGATCTTGAATTTAATACATGTTCTTTTACTGCCGACAATCAGGGGTATATTTATTTCGGCGGTGTAAAAGGCATTAATTATTTTAAGCCACCTTATAAAGACAATGATACAATATTACCAAAGCTTGTTGTAGAGGAAATTGATCTGAATAACGAACCCTTTGCGCCCGGTATCAATCCAGACAAAATTTCAGAGATCAAATACCCTTATGGCTACGCATCTTTTATAAAAACACAGGCCCTGCATTTAAGAAAAACTGCGCTGCTTAAAGTTATTTACAGGTTGAAAGGTGAGCAGGCCAACTGGGCTGAAGTAAATAATGATGGATATATACAATTGATCAACATGTCGCCCGGATATCATAGGCTTGAGATTGCATATAAAGAAAGCGGCAATCCACGTACTGATAAACTTAAAATAATTACCATACATGTTTTGCCGCCATGGTATAAAACCTGGTGGGCCTATGTAATATATGCTTCAGTAATTGCCGTTATTGTATATGTGTCAATAAAAATAACGATCAATCGAAAACTGCAGCAACAGAAAATGCTGCTGGAAAAACAACAGGCGATACAGTCAGAGCGATTGCGTATTTCTTCTGAACTGCATGATGACCTTGGCAGCGGGCTTTCTTCCATACGGCTGATCAGCGAAATGATGAAGGATGCATCCGGTGATAATACTATCAGCAGCCAATTGCATAAAATTTCGGATTCATCAAAAGAACTCGTACAAAAGATGAACGAGATTGTTTGGGCGCTCAACATAAACAATGATAACCTCCAAAGCTTACTCGCTTATATACGCCAGTATGCAGTTAAGGCGTTAGACGACGTAGGCATTAATTGTAATGTAGCTGTTTCAGAAAAGGTTCCTGCTATAACTATTGCCGGCAACGAAAGAAGAATGGTTTTTTTAATGGTGAAAGAATGCATTCACAATATTATCAAACATAGTAAGGCAACACAGGTTATGATAGAAATAACTTTGCAGGAAAATATTTCGATAAAGATTGCTGATAACGGAATCGGTTTTGCACCCGGGGAAAACGGCGTGCATCATTTCGGAATTATTAATTTAAAGCAACGGGCGAAACAGTTAAGCGGAAGCATTGAATGGGTGCAGGGCAATGGAACAACCGTATATATACAAATACCACTAAGCAGCATATCACACAAAAGTGTAACTTCCTGAATTGTGCTGAATACTATATTTATACCATGATAAGTGTGGCAGTTGTAGAAGACCTGGAAGATTATCGCAATGGCCTGGTTAACCTTATTAACTGGAATAAAGGATACGAGTGTACAGGCTCGTATGCAACCGCTGAAGAAGCTATTAAATATTTGCCGCAAATAAAACCTGATGTCGCATTAATTGATATTGGCTTGCCCGGCAAAAGCGGCATTGAATTGGTTGAATATATTCATAAAGTAATCCCTTCTACGCTTTGCATGATGTGCACGGCTTACGATGAAGATGAAAAAGTTTTTAAAGCGTTGAAAGCAGGGGCTTACGGCTATCTTGTTAAAAGCGCATCACCCGGTGAAATACTGGATGCTATTCAAAAGCTGGTAAATGGCGGCAGCCCGATGAGTAGTGATGTAGCAAGAAAAGTAATTACATCATTTCAGAAACAATCCCCCGAAATAAATGTTTTAACTGCAAGGGAAAAAGAGATACTTGAACTACTCTCCAAAGGATTATTATATAAAGAAATTGCCTTTCAACTTTCTATTAGCATAGATACTGTAAAACGCCACTGCTTTAATATTTATGAGAAGCTGCATGTGAGTAACAAAACAGAGGCGATCAATAAGTATCATTCTCATTAATTATTTCTTATTCTGTTCTCTACCACAAATGTGTTATTTTAATAACTGCAGGCTTATGTTAAGTTTGTTTAAATATTTTATAATAACAACGGAGATGTCTATCCAACCAAAGAAGGAAAACTTCGATTTTTTTAAAATATTATATTGAAAACAAGTGTCTATATAGCAGGCTACTTTGCTGAGCTCGTAAAAAAGCAAAGGTGAAAAAGAAGTATTTCATCTAACGCAAATTCTGCGTAAGCTAATACTATTCTCGGTAGCTACTATAACGAATCTTAAAAACATAAGTGCTAAAGAAATAATTGATGACGTAGAATATTGACTGATATCAATCCTTTGGTGCTATATCATGACTAATCAGTTAGTAGCCAAAAAGAGTATAATATTCATTTAGTAACATGCAAAATGAAAAAAAAACTAAACATCTGCACTAAGGCACTATGCCTCACAATCTTTTTTTTCTATTTGAACAATTTTAGTTATGGCCAATGTAATGTAAAATATATTCAGACAATCCTCGAAGAATCCGGCTCAATTAAGATCCAAGGGTATTCGATTGGTTGCGGCGCAATTACAATTCATTGGAATAACCCTTCAACCTTACCTAACAAAACCATAAATATTTCAGATGTTTTTCATGAAGCTACTTGGACAATAGAATATCAATCTTCTGATGGTTTAACACCGCAAATGTTAACTGATAATTTCCAATGTGGCAGTACTAATTTTTCATTTGGATTGCAATGTCAAAACCAAAGTTGCTTTATAACCAACGATGGCTCTTTGTCGGTAACCTGTAAACCGCCACCTCCATGTCCATCAGAAGTTATTTTAAAAGTTTTAAATGAGAATGATATAGATGTAACAGCTTCAGAATGTTTGGAAAATGGAACTTATAAAATAACAACAAGCGTAGTTGTTCCTAATAATATGAATATACATTGGTCAATAAACGCAATAAATGATAATTCTACCAATGATACTTTATCAGTTCTTATTGAAAATGGTGATGCAAAAGACATTTCTTTTACAGCAATTTCTAATGATAACACTTGCATAATACTTCCATCATCAATACATATAGAAAGTTGTATAGCGTCAGATGACAGATCTGAAGATGGCGGCGGTGATGTGGTATTTTGCACTGATCCCGCAGCCTGTAATTTTTGCGCTATAGGGATGGTCGTTTTAATTTTTTTATTTATTATATCTTTCATTTTGCTCATAGCTGCAGTCTGCGCACCAAATCAGGCGACAATCATAGCGGCTTCCCTAGCAATCGGTTTGTTTCTTGCCGCCTTAATTACCTGGTGGCTCTATTGTGCTTCGTCGCTCACTCCGGAAGGTTTTTGTTTTTACTTGAATCAGTTATGGCTTGTTCTGGCATGGATATCCGCTTTTTCAGGATTAATCGCATTGCTATTGACGGTTATTGGATGTCCGCTTGCAGTTTGGGTATTAACTTATCTCAGTACCATTATGGGTATTGTCTCGCTTATTAAATATTTCTATGGTTGTTAATTGTAGTTATGGACATGCGAAAATATAAACATAAAAAATTAACTCGTTTAAAAATCACAACTTATGATGAGCTGCTCGGGCTGATTACCATATACAAGATATTTGGTCGCAAAGTGTTCAGTATTGACCTGGATATGACTGAGCTAACTTATGATCAAAACAGATTTTACAGTGATTGCCTGACTCATTATTACAAAGCTTGCGGTTGCAGTGAAGGCACGATTGCAGGAATAATCTGCGGATTAATTGCTGCTCTCATTCTGGTCCCCAATTTTTTTATTAATCATCGGTTCACGATTGTTCAAATGTTCATTAGTTATTTTTCATTAACATTTCTTGCAATGACCATCGGAAAGATTTATGGCATCGCGAAGGCACGGAAAAAATTTTGTAAATGCATAGCTGAAATAAAATGTAAAATCAAAAATTATGGCGAGCATATCATCCTGCCTGGAGTGGGGAGATCAAAGTGTTAATCAGTGCACAGATTGGAAGGAGCAGACAGACCGAAGCTGCAATGACTGGGATGCTAACTGTTGCACATGGTGGCCCTGCAGTTGGGCCTGTTCAGCGGTTACATGGGTTTGTCTTGGTTGGTCCTATGTCACAACCTTTGTTTGTGTGGTATGGACAGTTATCGTCACAACAGTATGTGTCTTGTATAGCCTGATTGAATTGATTCTCACACCTATCGGTTTTTTAGTAGGGGTTATTATGTCCATCCCTGTGGTCGGAAGAATAATAGACTGGTTACTCAACATATTGGCGGAAATATTGAACCGTATTATAAATCTTCCTGAATTTCTGGGAACTTTATTAGGAATAAAGCTGTTAAAAAAATTAAAGATTTGTGTTATCATACTCCGCGATGAAATAGGTAATGCGCTGATAAGCGAACAAACACTGCAGTCTATCATTGATTCAGCAAAGACGATTTACCTCAATCAGTGCAATGTGCAATTACAAGTGGAAGGAATACATACCGTTGATAAACCATCGCCGTCAGAAGCACTAGATGTGGGTTGTAATACAGATGCACTTAGCACAGATGTATGGATTGGCGGCTCCTACTTTGAATTTATAGCTAACTGGGTTTGCCCCTTATCAATTTCAATTTCAGGCAGGACTTTGCGTCTCTCACCTACCGTCATAGTATTTATTGTCCGCACAATAGATGGAGGGCCGCCTGATAATACGGTGGGTTGCGCCATGTGGACCGCCACAGATTATCTTACGCTTGAACCCGATCCGCGCTGTCTTGCCCACGAGTTAGGTCATAAATGCGGACTTTTCCATGATCCTGATATAAGAAACTTAATGAATGCCAACGGATGCAGCAATAGAAATTTAACCAGTTTCCAGCAAGCAGTTATCCGCTCCTCTTTATATGTTTCTTATGCATTCTAAAGATGTTTTTTTAGTGTTCATATAAAAAGCGCCGACATTAAAGGTATCCTGCTCTGCGAAGTTTCCAAACTTCGCAGCACTATGCGCAAAGTCGCTTGACTTTCTCTCATACAAAAGTGCTATTGCATCAACAGTTATTTCATTTTAAGTTTGAAATAAAATATTTATGATCAAAGCAACCGTACTCTATCCAAACGAAGAAGGCAAACATTTCGACTTCGAATATTACACCAAAAAACATGTTCCCATGGTGAAACGCCTGCTTGGAGAGGCCTGTAAAAAAGCAGAAGTGGAAAAAGGTCTTTCCGGCGCTGCGCCCGGTTCGGCACCAGCTAACACAATTATCGGCTATTTATACTTTGATACGATAGACGACCTGCAAAATTCATTCGGGCCCAATGCTGAAGAGATAATCGGGGATGTAAAAAATTTTACTGATATCAATCCTGTAATGCAAATAAGCGAAGTAATTCTTTAAACCAGACTATATGCTACATAAAACGTCATATAGCCAACCTGCCGGCCCAACATTAACGCCGCATATTTTGTAATTGATATAAGTTCATTAAAATAACAACCAGTGTTAGGTTAACATGCTATTTCGGGATTTTGGATTAGTCTCTAAAACTCTATCGTAGCTTTAATTGCGAAATCCCAAAATCTCAAAATCCCCGCCTGAATGACTTCAGCCGGCAGGAGCAATGTTGAGATCGACATTATAATAACATAAAACCAGGTTATTCACCTTCAAAACAAAATATATGATTATTCTAATCACAGGCAGCAGCACCGGCATTGGCTATGCTGCCGCAGAAACGCTTGCCCGCAATGGTCATACTGTGTATGCGACAATGCGCAATCCGCATCAGTCAACCGCATTACAACAATTGGCGAAAGAAGAAAAACTTGACTTACATATTTTGCAATTAGATGTTTTACATGATGACTCTGTTCATAAAGCTGTTGATACCATTCTGTCAAAAGAGGGGCATATTGATGTTCTCGTAAACAATGCTGGTATTGCTTCATGGGGAGCAGTAGAAGAATTGTCCTTTGAATTTTTTAAAGCTGACATGAACACTAACTACTTTGGAACAGTTCGATGTATCAAAGCTGTATTACCTTCTATGCGGGAAAGGAAAGCTGGTTATATTATTAATATGTCATCTGTTTCCGGAAAAGTGTATGGCAACTTCCATAGCTCCTATAATGCTTCTAAAGCGGCGATGGAGGCATTTAGTGAAAGCCTGGCCCAGGAATTAGTCCCTTTCAATGTGCATGTTGTGGTTATTCAGCCTGCCTTTATTGAAACGCCTATTTTCCATAAAATAAATGAAATACCCTCCAATACCCGCTATCCGAACATCAAAAGATTTCTCTCCATGTTTGCCGCTTCATTGGAAAATCACGAATCCGCCAATAAGGTAGCAGACCTTATAAACGATATTGTGTCAGGAAAGCGTAATGCCTTTCGCACACCCGTGGGTCTTTATGCGGATGGCTTCCTGAACTTCAGGGCATCCATATCTGATGAAGACTGGATTAACAGCGTCGCACTTACCGACGATGAATGGATAAACAGTATGGAACAGATGGGGCTTGGCGTTGGCAAGTATATGAAAGCGGAAGGTTTGCCCCAGTTCAGTTTCGCATAAAAGTATCCGAAAGTCTGCCGCCTGAAAAAGCTGCACCACTGCTTTGTGCAGGCATTACTACTTATTCACCGTTAAAATTCTGGAAAGTTGGCAAAGGCCATAAAATTGGTATCATTGGTTTGGGCGGATTAGGCCACATGGCAATAAAATTTGGTGTTGCATTTGGTGCTGATGTTACCGTATTAAGCACGCATGAAGGAAAGAGAGCGGATGCATTAAAATTAGGCGCGCATAATTTTGTTGTTACTACGGATGAAGAACAATTAAAAACCGTAGCTAACTCTTTCGATTTTATTCTTGATACTTTATCTGCCAATCATGACTACAATAAATATGTAGCTATGTTAAAAACCGGTGGCACATTGATTTGTGTTGGCTTGCCGACGGAGCCTATCCAGATACCATCATTCAATATTGTGTTTACACGAAAATGTGTTGCAGGCTCATTGATTGGCGGCCTGCCTGAAACACAGGAAATGCTTGACTATTGCGCTGAAAAAAATATTACTGCCGATGTTGAAGTAATACCTATTCAATACATACAGGACGCTTATAAAAGAATGCTGAACAGCGATATTAAATACAGGTTTGTAATTGATATGAGTTCCTTAAAATAATTTTTCATCTTAAAAATTAATTATGACAACTATTAACGAACTGGATAACATCAGGAAAACAGCAAACTTATACGCCGAGGGTTTGCAACAGGGAAATCTTGATTTATTAAAAAAAAGCTTTTCATCCGCAAGCAATGATGTATGGACCCAATATGATAGTACCCATACAAGGATTATTTGATTATGTAAATGCAAGTCCTGCGCCCGATAAATCCGGCGAACCGCACCAGTGTTTTATTACAAAAATTGATTGTACCGGTAATGCTGCATCTGTAGAAATGCTTCAGCAATCTTACCAGGGCATTAACTACATCAATTATTTTCAACTGCTGAAGCTGGAGGGCAACTGGGTTATTGTGAGCAAGTCTTTTGATATAATTCAATAGAAAAAATATTTCTTTCACACTGTTGCAAGTATGAGGATTAATATAATTCGCTGCAATAACATCAATATTAACTCATCTTTTAAAATTTTTTTTATGGTTGTTTTAATAACAGGAACAAGCTCGGGCATTGGGTATGCCATTGCAGAATTGCTTGCAAGAAACAAACATACTGTGTATGCGACAATGCGCAATCCGCATCAGTCAACCGCATTACAACAATTGGCGAAAGAAGAAAAACTTGACTTACATATTTTGCAATTAGATGTTTTACATGATGACTCTGTTCATAAAG
>DASUGF010000106.1:0-9788 GCA_036274175.1 Parafilimonas sp. | reverse complement strand
AAAACTCACAGAACTAATTAACAAAAAATCGAAATAAACACAACAGCCGCAAACTCAATCTGCCGGCTGATGGGCGAAACTTTGTATAATATTTTTAATAGCAACTAAACTTCAGAAAAAAATTACTCCCGGAATCGCTGTCGAACTATATTCATATTGTTCCGGTAACTTAATCAGTTTAGCTTTGTATCATGTGTATATAACAATTCGTGAGTTATAAATTATATATTTATTGGGAGCAGCACCCTTCATTTTACCGCTCCTAATAAATATATATTGGTTTTTATTCATTTATTATTCAACTGCTGCGGTTTGTTTTATAAAACCTGTTGCAATACTAACATGCGTAATGGGAATGCTCGGGTCAATAATAAATGTACCATCAAACGTTAAGTAGCCATTTGAATTAAGAGAAACCGGCGGATTGGGACGCGTCTCTTGTTTTAATTTGCCTGTTTTGGGATCTTTTGCACCTGTTAAATAGTCATTAACCTTTGTGTGATAATCTATTAATGCATTGCTTATGGCCAAACTTGTTCCAAGTGCAGAAATTGTAATTGATATATATGGGCCATTCTGATAAACAGAAAGGATATTGGTGCCACCTAAACCCTCATATGCAGGTGTAAATAGTATAACTCCACCTGTTGTAGGAACATTTAAAGGATATGGAAACGAGGTAAATGTCAGCCCACCCGCAAAACTTGTTTGATAGTGAGTACCTGACTTATAAACACCAAGACCAACAGCACTACTACCACCATATCCGGGAGGGGTTGGCCCATTCGGCGCAATATTTTGCGGTTCTTCTGTAATCGATGTTAATAGTTGATCAGATGTTTGTAGAGCATTTTTCGAGCAACCATAGATAAAAAAAACTAAGCCAATAAAAAAAATAAAAAATTTCATTTTAAAAGTATTATGGGATCAAAAATTGAAGGGAAATGCAATTTAAATGAAAAAAATTATATCAATATTAATCTCCGCCCTATTGCTGTTGTCACCAACAAGGATTCCATAAACGAAATCAACATCATTATGATCGAATTCGTTGGTCACAAGACCAACGAAGGCAAAGCAGTTTACAAATGGGTTTCCGCACCCTCGCCATAGAAAAGCGCAGCGGCGAGGTATGGCGGTTGCTCAGCGCCGTAAAAACAGAGTTCGGCAATTTCAGCGGGTTACTCGATAAGGCACAGAAGAACATACAAACAGGTCTTGACCAATTAGAAAATGTAGTTGGTGTAAGAACAAGAGCAATACAGAAACGGTTAAAAGGAGTTGACACCTTACCGGAAAATGAAACAAAAGAAATATTGTCAATGATAACAGATGCTGAAACCGGGGAAGCTGATGAATAAAGATTGGCTGCTGAAATGTTAGCACCAAAGATGAACAGCGAACTAAAGCTTGGCCTCCCTCTCTCACTTGTGGAGAGGGAACGAGGGTGAGATAAAAGGCGCAGAACAATATACAAACAGGCTCAAACCAGTTAGATGACCTTGCCGGCAAACGTACCCGAGCCATTGAAAAAAGATTGAAAGGTGTTGACACATTAAGCAATGAAGAAGTAAAACAAATATTAACTGAACTGATTAATGGTGAAATGTTGAGTGATAAAGAATAGTATTTTTATGTAACCAGCGACAGTACTGCGTGGCATCACGGTTGTGTCACTCCCTCTTGTACGGCATATTTTTATGGCTGCATTATTTGACATTGATAAAAAATGAAACATTTCAATTGGTATTTTAGCGTTAACACTCTATTAAACAGAACTTATGAATACAATCGAAAAAGTTAAAATAGAAAAATTTTGGGATGATAAAGAAGTTAACCTCAAGTTTAAAGATGATGTAAATTTTCTTATAGGAGTAAATGGCTCAGGCAAAACGACAATTATTAATTTAATCGCCGCTACTTTAAAAGCGGATTTTGTTACATTGGATAGATTTCAATTCAAAAAAATAACCGTAACGCTTAAACCCTATATAATCGATTCCAAAACAAAAAAAACAGCGTTTATTGAAGTTGAAAAAGCTGATAAAGAGAATTCACCTTATCCAAGCATAATTTTTAAAATTAAAAGATATGAAGACAATGAACCTAAGAAATATCTATTAGATGAACTGGAGGAATCTCATATATATAGAGTAACTGGCATATCAAATATTCACAGAAAAATTGTTAGGGGATCAAAATTTGAAAGGGATGTCAATGTTGCATTAGAAGAGCTTGTGAATGTGAGTTGGCTTTCTATCCATAGAACTTCTTCACCTTTTATGAAACGCGAAGAAAGAAGTTTTGAATCTTCAATAGATTTAAAAATTGAAGAATTACAAATTGATCTGGTAAAATATTTTTCCCAACTTAATAGAAAATACACTTTAGAAACTGAAAAATTTCAAAAATTCATTTTTGAGTCGTTGATAGATACATTGCCAGAAGACAGTTCTCTCTTCGCTAGAAATATTGATTCTGAAAAAGAAAAAGATTCATTAAAACAAATTTTTGCTCTTTTTAAACTTAATCAAAACACAATAAATACAAAACTTGAAAACTATTTTAAAGCCTATGATTCTTCTTTAAAAAAAATTAATCAAAAGCAAGGATTAGGAATAGAGGATTTATCCTATCTAATCGGTATTCGCAGAATCCATTCTGTTGCTCAAGAGTGGAATAAAGTTGTCGATACACAAAAGAACATTAATAAGCCAAAAGAAACTTTTCTAATAGTAATAAATAGCCTTTTACAAAGAAAAGAGCTTATTATCAATGAAAAAAATGAGCTCATTGTAAAAACACAAAGTGGTAAAATTTTCCCTTTAACTAATTTATCCTCTGGTGAAAAACAATTACTAATTATTCTTGGACAGAGCTTACTGCAAGAACAAAAAACACATATTTATATTGCTGATGAACCTGAATTATCGTTACATGTGGAATGGCAAGAAAAGCTTGTTATTAGTTTAAAAAGTATAAATCCAAATTCGCAGATAATCTTTGCTACACATTCCCCTGATATTGTTGGTCAATTTGAATCTTCTGTCATTAAAATAGAGGAAACCATAAAATGAGTTCTTTCAAACGAACAAATAGCGGCTTAACTAATCAACACTTATTTCATAATGTTGATTTGGTTGTTTTTTTGGAAGGTGGCCACACTTGTTATACAAAAGCGGAGGTTTATTCAGGAAGTTTTAATACCGAATCAGACGATATATTATTTTGGAAAAATATTTTTCAAGTTTTTCGTCCTGAGTTAAAGATTAAATTTAAATCGATAGGTTCCAAAACAACAATTAAAGATATAGCAATAGATATTATAGATGGAAATATTAAAACTGTGATGGTTGCTATGGATAATGAATTTGATGAAATTATTGGTCAAAGATTCAACCATAATAATATTCTATATACGTATGGATATAGTTGGGAAAATGATATTTGGAGTCAGCATGTAATTAGAGATGTAATTGAAGAATTGTCTGCAATTGAAATTTCATCTGAGGATATCAACAAAAATTTTTCTGAGTTTCTAAAAAAAATAAAGCTAGCCGTATACGCAGACGGATATCTATTTAGTAAAAATTCATCATTCTTTTCCAGGCCCAAAGGCTTTATGAATGTGATTAATTGTCAGCCATCTGATTTGCCAAATGTTAAATCGAACACGATTGAGTTATTAATTACAAATAAAAGCATCAAAAAAAGCACTGCCTATTCCTTTGCCAGACGAAAATCAATAGATGTCAAAAAGTATTGTTATGGACATCTTTTAGCCAATTACTGCTTTCAAGTAATCATGCATTATTTGAAAAATAGATTGCAGCTACCAACCCTACATAATCAAATAGTTTTTAGAATGGCAATAAAGAAATTTTTTCAGAGTTATTTTACAACATCAGAAGCTTACAATTATTTCAAAAAAGAATTTGACAGTCGCACTTTGAAATAAAAATTAAGCCTCCAGCTCGGCGAAGTGTTCGGATCTCTCGGCAAAGTTTGCAACTTCGCCACATCTATTCTAAAGTTTGTAACTTGTATTCAGCCTTCAATAATGTAATAAACGAAGTTTAAAACTTCCAAATAACACAAGCGAAATTGCAAACTTTATCCTTCCCCGCAATGTCTCTTTAGCAAAGCTATGCGTGCAGCCAAAGGACATTGCGGCCTACGAAGCTCAAAAGCCAATCATTTACCATAACTTCAACCATGCCTGTTCGCAAAGCCATACCAGAAAAAGACGGAGTTTACTTTATAACCTTTACCTGCTGCAATTGGCTTCCCTTATTCAAACTATGCAATGCTTATGATGCCGTATACAATTGGTTCAATCATTTAAAACAAAACGGCCATTACATCATCGGCTATGTAATCATGCCAAGCCATGTTCATGCAATTATTGCATTTGGTAATACCGGTAAAAGCATCAATACAATTGTTTCAAACGGTAAACGTTTTATTGCTTATGATTTGGTAAACCGTTTACAACAACAAAACAGCCATTTAATATTAGGCGAGCTATCATCAAGCTTAAACAAAACAGAAATAAAGGAAGGAAAACTGCATAACGTTTTCGAAACGTCTTTTGATTGGAAAGAATGCAGAACAGAAAAATTCATTCAACAAAAGTTAGATTATATTCATCTTAATCCATGTAAAGCAAAACTTGTTGAACTGGCTGAACAATATGAACATAGTTCGGCTAAATATTATTATACAGGAGTGCAAAGTATTTATGCTGTAACCAACTTTATGGATCTAAGAGATATTGATTTAACGGCATTACGTACATAAATCCGCAATGTCCTTGCAACCGCACAAAGGCAAGGCTAAGAGACATTGCGGGAAAATAAAAATTACATTGGATAAAGTTGCACTGCCAAAATCAGCTGATGTAAGATTAGCTTCTTCAAAACTTGTATCAAATATATTCGAGTTACTAAAATTGGTTCCATGTAGGTTGCAATTCCTAAAATCGCAATGCTTTATTTTACTTCCTTTAATATCTGAGTACATGAAATTTGAGCCGTATAATTTAACGTTGTGAAAAGAAGCTTTATCGATGATTACTTCAGCAAAATCTGCTTCCATGAAATTTTGATTTTCTAGTATCGCACCTGTAATGTTTGCAGGATTATATACGTTTGAGTTTTCTTTTTTCCAATCGTTCCAATAACTAACTCCTTTACCAAGCGCTTTTAAAGCCTTATTTTTTACCATTTTTAATTGGCTAAAGATGTAAAAATTAGTGTTTGATAATAACTAATCTGAGTAATTACAGTATGTAAATAAAATAATCCCTTATGTAGTTTACAACGTTCTTCACTTATAAAATTAATGGTTCAAACTTCCCAGTTGTCCAGTCAATAACTTGCCTACATCTACATTTTGAATTAGAGGTTGATCATTTTGTTTTGAAGAGATAAATCCTGTATTTATTGATTCGTGAATTGTTTTTGCAAGAGACATTAAAAGTATCTTCTTTGCTTCTATATCATTTTCACCGACGGCCGCAGCAAACAGTGTATATGAATCGAAAGCATTTTTCTTTTGTTGATTTGTTACAGCCAAATGTTTATGAATTGAATACTGCTTAAAGCTAAAAACAATAAAATATATAATTAATGATATCAACAGCGCCTTTATCAAAAGGACAGGTATGTTGATTATCTCATGACTATTTTGGACATGATTCTTAGTATCAAATAATGTTAATTTGGAGGGAAACCAATTTAAAAAGATCGAAAAAATTATTAAGTTGATAAATACTGCAGTGGTACCTATACCAGCTATCAACCAAACATTTGATTTCTTATTATTTTTTAATTCTTCTTTCTTATATTCTTCCGCATAATTTGAAAGCACTCTTTCAGCTGAGGGTTTTTCAAGTTTTGATAATATCTCCTCAGCCCTTTTATTCTTGTTTTCTAAATCCGTATTAAGGGCCGTGAATCTTTTGATTGAATTTTCATCAAAAAAAGGCTCATAATTTCTAATCGAATTTATTATTGCCATCGGTCGATTACTGCTGGATATTTCAAAAAATGCAAGATGTGAGGCTCGAATACTTTCAAATATTTTCGAGATGTTTTGACTATTATTGGGATTTTTTACGCTATCTATTAAATTGATTAATTTATTATAATCTGTTGCAATTCCTTCAAAATCTTTTAGTAACCCTAATGGTATCGTAGCATTTTGTATAATATAAATTGCTTTTCTTAACAATGTCTGCATTTCTATCATACGAACTATGGATTCATTAAATCGATCTTTATCAACTTGGCTTAAAAATTCAGGAGCTTGCATAGAGGCTAATTCTGTAGCAAGAATTTTTTCGTAGTCTTGATTCATAACGGATAATTGTAAGCTAATTTATTTTGTATACAGAAAAAAGAATTAAAGAGTTATCAACAATTCCCCCAGCTCGCCGTAGAATGTTCTTCGTTCTTAGCATTTTTAGAGGTAACCAATTTAGCAAAATCACTAAACTTTAGTGTTAGCGAATATTATACAACTGGAATTTGGAAAATCAAACAACACTTGAGTATGAGCCCAATTTTTGAAAATCGATTTCAAGAATTTCGTAATGAAGAACTGATAGAGCTTACTTTAGGATGTTTAGATGCTATTGAAAAACTTGGCAGCTATTCAAAGAAAAAAGAATTAAAGGAGTTTCACCGACTAGTTGGATATGAGTTTGTTAAGAACTTCTCGAATAACCCAAGCATCTACCTTATAAGTTCAGCTATTTCAAATTATTTATTGTACTCGCCCAATAATGAAAAAATCAAAATAGAGGGATTAATCTATCCTACTTGTGTAAGAAGCGATGCTATAAGAGAATTGGGTTTAAATTATGCAATTGATCCCTGCATAATTGGATTTGGTAATAAAATAGAGTTTTTAACTGCATATCGTTCAAAAGTAGAAAAATTAAAAGATGGCTATTTTCAAACCGAAGTTTTTCAATGTAAAAAAATAAATATATACTCTGGTGAAATTGTCTGGTAACCATTCCCAGCTCGCTGTAAAATGTAGTTGCTTGGCGTAGTCTCCAACTACGTCAACGCGTAAGCAAATCTCAAATTCACATCCATTATTTTTTTGAATCTAACATCTTTTCCAACAAAGCAATCTTTTCTTTTTTCGCCTGTAATAATCGTTCGTAAAGTTTTTTATTTTCTTCTACTTGCTCAACATATTTATCAATCGGATTAAAATTGCATTTATAGTTAATGGTTGGGCCTGCGTTTATAACAGCGCTATCATAATTGTTTTGGATATTATGGATTGCTCTTTCCTCATCAAAATTCTTTATCGCTTCAGCAGGCACTTTCAATGCCTTCCACTTCTTCCACAATAGCAGGTTCAATGGTTTCTTTGTTTTCCAGTAAAGATATTTTCTTCTGGTTCCAGTCATCACCTAGTTCAACGGCCAACGCTTCCTGTTTTATACCCGGCATTTCACGTATGCGTTTTACATTCCTGCCTTCATGTATCGTCTTTTCCAACCTCAGCCATCACCCTCTTTTATTATTAGCAGCTTATTTCTTTTACACACCAGCTTTACTTTTTCACCTTGTTTAAAACCAAGCTGATGCAGCCATTTACCCTCTATGCGTATAGCAGGTACGGCTATATAAGCACGTTCGCGACTATGATATTTAGTACTGATAGTTAAACGTCGTTGCATAAGTATCATATTAAATAGGGCAGAACAGGAAAGCAATGTTCCTGTATGCAACTATGCGATTTTATGATGTATGGTTTAAGGTGCCGGGAAAGGCAGTAATAATTTTACCGCCTGCATCACTCAACACGGTAATAATATTGGTAGTTCTGCCATATTGGTCAAAGCCGATATGCTGCCCTGTATCTGCTATGCGTTGCAGGTTGCCGGAATTTGGTACCGGCGCAGCAGGCTGGTCAATTGCATCACGTATGCAGCATACAATAGCAGCTATGGAAATAGTGAACTTGCCGGTATTAGGGTAGCGGTGAATTTTATAATAATGTCGCTCCAGTATATGTGCCAGTGCGGTAGCGGTAAGGTAATGGGCTTTACGCAGCAGCTTTTTGCGGTTCTTTACCGGTAGTTGATGCATAAGCCTTGCCTGCATTTCATCCAGCCAGGTTTGGGTATCACTGATGAGAAACAGGGCATTGAGCCATTGATCTTCGTTAAGGCCGCCTGTTTCGGGCGAAGCATAGTTGGTAATTATGTTGTTCATGTTTTGGGTATTTATAGAATTGATACTTTGCATGAACCAACCAACGCAAAAAAGAAGCGTGGGTTAGTTCTTATCGTGCTAAAGGGCTACGACACCCCGACAACGAAATAAGAACGCCCACGCTAAGCCTTAAATATAGCAAGGAAAACGTGAGCGATTTACCTTATTTATCTCGTTGTCTTAAAAGGTCGTAGTTTTTAGCACGAGAATGAAGCAAATGCGCTTTTACTATTTATGTTATTGCAATTATCTGCTATCAAAAAAATAGTTGCATTTCATAATATGATTTTTGTATGTGAAGCAATTTAGATAAAAATTCTGAAATACAGAATTTTATTTCTGAAATAATATTTTTAATTTCTTATTTACAGAACTTATTTATTAGGAATATCATTTTTTTAGTTTCCTATATTGCCAACTAAATGGTGAAATTCACTATGTAATATGGCAGAAAAGAAAAGAATGCTAAACCGAATCAAAGGTGTATTGGCTGATAAAGACAAAACCAATCTCTGGCTCGCTGAAAAATTAAATAAAAACAAAAGCACTATTTCAAAATGGTGTACTAACGATCAACAACCAACGCTTGAAACACTTTTTGATATTGCTGATGTTTTGGGTGTTGAGGTTTGTGAGTTGCTGGTAACAGGAAAGAAGTGATGAAATATTCCTTTCCCGCAATGTCTCTTTAGTAAAGCCGTGAGCGCAGCCAGGGACATTGCGGCCTACGAAGCACAAAAGCCCATCATTTCCCGTAACTTCAACCATGCCTGTTCGCAAAGCCATAGCAGAAAAAGATGGAGTTTACTTTATAACCTTTATCCGCCACGGCGGACAGGCTCTGCTGCAACTGGCTGCCATTATTTAAGCTATGCAATGCTTACGATGCCGTGTATGAATGGTTCAATTATCTAAAACAAAATCATCATTATATAATAGGTTACGTCATCATGCCAAATCATGTGCATGCAATTATAGCATTCAGCAACACAGGCAAATCAATCAACACAATTGTATCAAATGGCAAACGCTTTATCGCCTATGATTTAGTAAAACGTTTGCAACAACAAAACAGCCATTTGATATTAGGCGAGCTATCATCAAGCTTAAATAAAACAGAAATAAAGAAGGCAAACTGCACAACGTTTTCGAAACATCTTTCGATTGGAAAGAGTGCAGAACAGAAAAGTTCATTCAACAAAAACTGGATTATATCCATTTCAATCCATGTAAAGCAAAAGTGGTTGAACCGCCGGAGCAGTATGAACACAGCTCTGCAAAATATTATTATACAAGCGAGCAAGGCATTTATTCAGTTACAAACTTTATGGAGTTGAGAGATATTGATTTAACAGCATTACGTACATGAATCCGCAATGTCCTTCCATCACACAAAGCAAGGCTAAGAGAGTCGGATAGGCAAGGGCATTTCAGCCCAAGCCCTCCACAAAACCGTGCTTGAGATTCTCACCTCACACGGCTTTTCTCATTCAGCATAAGAAGAATCTTATACATAATTGAACTAAACTTGATCGTCCACAGATTATT
>DASUGF010000105.1:0-135328 GCA_036274175.1 Parafilimonas sp. | reverse complement strand
TGTTGTCCGGCTAAAATTTTAATTCTTGGGCTAAAGCCCTTGATGGGCTTGGTTTTCACTAGCCCCGGGCTTAAGCCTGGGGTTATATAGCGGAATCCTTATCCAACGGGCTTTAGCCCAAGTTAACCGGACAATACTGATAAATAAAAAACCCCACGAATTGTGCGGGGCTTTAGCTATGTATAATTTCTTATATCAAATTATAATATTAAGTACCCCGCTATCGATATAATCCACCCAGGGATTAAACCGGCTTTTTATTTCAATATGTCGTTGTAAGCGTTGCATTATTTTTTTGCTGTGCAAAAGTGAAATAAATTTTTATGCTACCAAATTTTTTGAAAACATTTTTTAAAAATATTTTCTGTATGAGTCGTATATCAATCTGCATCGGCAAACAAATTGCCTGTAATTTAAATAATGATAAGCAGCAGCATAAGAATACTGCTGTTCATTCATCAGTTTGACATCATTATATTTTTTCTGAAACCAATTACTTCAATTTGTTTTGATTCAAAGTTTTGTTCATGCTGGTTGCTGATCTCTGCTATTGTCATCGGTTTGCTTATAACAGTATCAAACCCTAAATGATCGCTGAGTTTTTGAGCCTTGGCAATACTCAATTTACCAAACTCATATTTTGCTATTAACCGGCCCTTGCGCATTAAAGCATTATCAATTAAAGTCAAAGAACTGTTGAAGGTGCATATCAGTTGCACATTCAGGAAATCTGCGAGCAATCCATCTGAAATATTCAGCAGGTTGCTTACAGAGGAGTCATTGCTGTTACGCCGGTCCATGATTATATTTTCTGCGTCTTCAATCACAACAACTGTGTTGGGATTGTCAATGAGCATTTCTATAAAATCAGGATCCATCAAATTGCCGGCAACATTCGGAGATAAAAACATAACGCGTTTTTTAATCTTGCCGATCAAATAACGCAGATAAGTTGTTTTACCTGTGCCAGGCAAGCCATGCAATAAAACAATGCCTTTGTCTTTGTTTTTACTTAGCCTCTTTCTGATCACATCATCCACCACTTTAAAATCATCTTCATAAAAAAGACTGAGATCAAGTTTCGTACGCTTTATTTCCATTGCTTTTAACTCCATGCCATTCCTGTTTTGAACGATCAGGTTTATCTCCAATGGTTTTCTACGTTGCTTTTCTTTGTATTGTCTTGCCAGCGCTGTTAATGCTTCCAGCAAATCATTTTGTTTCCCATCATGCAGAATAGAACAGAAATCTTCATCAACCTGGATCAGGAAATTATTGTTTAACACAACCATGCATGTGTCAAAATGATATTTTTTCTCCTGATGTTCATACCAGTGATATTGATGCATATGCTGTATATTCTCTGCATGTTTTTCTTTGAAAGCCTTTAATGCTTTTTCTCCGTCAATGCCGCTTATAAAATTTACATCAGGCAATGAACCGAAGTAATGCATATATAAATTTCTCGCACTCAGAAAACGATTATCAAAAACGCTGATATTGTTTGTTGTTTTCTGATTACTAAATAAATTGTCCATAAAATTTTTTTGAAATAGTTAATACATAATTCTTTCATGCTGCTTATTCAACAGCCATTGGTATTAATTCTATTTCAGTACACGAGTGCGCATTGTAATTTGTTTTTGCCGATTGTATAATCATTTCTAAAGAATATTCTAGTGCTATGTTAAGCAAAATATGACGTTTCAATTTGTGAATGGTGAGTGGTCAGTGGTGAGTGAAGACCGCATATTTGGGGTGATTACTCACCACTCACCACTGACAACTCACGATTAACTTAACGCTAGATATCTATCACACAGCAACTTTTTTCCACCTGCCTCTTCTGAACAGGATAAAAGCAACTATTGTAATAGCTGTTTCCGCTACCGGTATCGCTATAAACACGCCTGTTGGCCCAAAGCTTAAATATTCTGCGAGCAGGTATGCCAGCGGTATCTGGAAGAACCAGAAGCCGACCAGGTTTACCCAGGTTGGCGTCCACGTATCGCCGGCGCCGTTAAATGCGTTGGCCATCACCATTCCTATCCCATAAAAAACATAACCCGCAGCCATTATGCGTAAAGCCTTTACTGCTATTCGCCGTATCTCTTCGTCGTTTGTAAAAAAACTGATGATAGGATAAGCGCCAAACAGGAAGATTAACGATACTGTCGCCATAAATACGGCGTTATATTTCGCTGTCTGCATTACACTTTTTTCAGCGCGCTCCGGCTGTTTGGCTCCAAGATTTTGACCTACCAGCGTTGCTGCCGCATTGCTTAGTCCCCACGCCGGCAATATGAAAAATATAACAACGCGTATTGCCGTCTGGTATCCTGCTGAAGCAACACTGTGTCCTGTTTCCGCCACCAGCCTTGCCAGCACGATCCAGCTACAGGAAGCTATGACGAACTGCAATGTTGCGGGCGATGCGATATTCACCAGCGATTTAATAATTGACCAGTCAACATTCAAATGCTTGCGGTGTATCTGTATGGTTAATTTGCCTTTAAACAAATGGTATAACTGGTAACATACGCCGATGCCTCTGCCAGCAGTTGTCGCTATCGCTGCCCCTGTTAAGCCGAATGCAGGAATTGGCCCCAGGCCACGGATGAACAATGGACAGAGAATGATGTTGCAGATATTCGCAAGCCATAAACTTTTCATCGCCATGGAGGCATCGCCTGCACCGCGGAATATTCCGTTTATGAGAAAGAGCATCATTATCACTAAGCTTCCGCCCATCATTATTCTTGTATAGGTGACTCCGGTCGATACTGTATCGGGCTCTGCACCCATGAGTTGTAAAATATCGGGCGCGAAAACAAAACCGGCTACACTCACTATTATGGTAATGCCTATTGCCAGCCATATGGATTGAACCGCTGAGTGCGCTGCTTCATCTTTATTTTTTTCACCTATCCGCCGTGCTACAACAGCAGTTGCCGCCATACTTATGCCGATGGCGACAGAATAAATAATACTGAGCACAGATTCCGTTAAGCTTACCGCTTGTACCGTATGTTGCGCATTGGGAAGATGCCCCACAAAAAACAGGTCCACCAATGCAAACACGCTTTCCATGCACATTTCAAGTATCATGGGTATGGCCAGCATAACGATCGCTTTACGCAGGCTGCCCCGGGTATAATCCATCTCCACTCCCCTGATCGCATTGCCTATCAAAGAAAAAATTCCGTTTAGCTTATATGTTGAATGTTTCGACATTTTGGTTGATTTTAAAAATCCCGGTGTTGATTAGACGTGCTTGTGCTGTGAAGGGAAATAAAAAACCCCGTTAGCGTTACGGGGCTATATAATCAGTTAGTAACAGTTGTAGTTAGCTAAAGATGCAACCATGCCCCGCAATCGTATGATCATTCACAGCGAGCCACTCCCTCGTGTGTTTGAAACTGGTGTATGTGCGATGCATTTTCACTGTTCTAATGTTTTTCGTGCTGCAAAGCTTGAATTATTTTTTTTCCTGTCAAAATTTTTTTAAGAAATTTTTTTCATCAAAAATTTTTATTTGCGTGAATGCATGTTTATGATGTGGCTTTTGCTTAAGACCATGATTAGTTGCAGTAACCCTAAAACAGGTACTTGTAACACCGTTAAAAAGCCGGTTATTGGCATCTGTTAGAAATTATATCTCTACATATCTCTGCTTTATACATTAATAATTTCACCGAAGAAATATATAGCCCGCTTATAGCTCGCTTCCTGCTTATCTTTACTACATGCTTACACAGGATGATATAAAACAAAAACTTGGTATTTATGCGGCAGATTTTATCAAACAAGGCATGCTGATCGGTTTGGGAACAGGGTCAACGGTGTATTATCTTCTGAAAGAATTAGGCAGGCGTCAACAACAAGGACTGGAATTTACAGCCGTATGCACATCGCTTCAAACACAAACTATATTAAAAGAAGAAGGGATAAATTATGTTTCGCTGGATGATGTGGAAAGATTGCAACTCGCGATAGACGGCGCAGATGAAGTGGATGTACATGGCAACTTAATTAAAGGTGGCGGAGGCGCATTGCTGCAGGAAAAAATTGTGGAGGCTGCATCGGATGAACTTATTATTATAGTTGACGAAAAGAAAGATGCGCGAACACTTGGCGCTTTCCCTTTGCCTGTTGAAGTGATTAGTTTCGGATGGAAGCAGGTGCAGCAAAAAATTAAAGCTGCTTACAATATCGGGGTTAAATTAAGAGAAAAGAATAACGAAGTTTTCCTAACAGATCATAAGCATTATATTCTTGATTGCTTCTTTAATACAATTCCCGATCCGCTTAAATTGAATATCGATTTACATCTTATTCCCGGTGTTGTAGAAACAGGTTTGTTTGTTGGTATGGCAACAAAAATTATTACCGGTTATGCAAACGGCGATATTAAAGTAAGAATACTGTAGGTTTTAAAATGTCAGTATAAAGTATTAACTAACCTCACAGGTTTTGCTCGTAACATGCGAAAACTATAATGTTCAAACCTGTGAGATTTATCTTTCACTTACAATACCATTCAAATACGTAGAAAATTTTTGAAGAGCCTGCGCGGTTAAGTGGATTTCATCCTGCGCTTCTTTCCAGTTGCGTTGTTCTATGGCTTCGCGGATACCGGGCAAAGTTTTTACACCATAGCCCGTATAAAAGCCCGGCGCATATAAACTGTGTTTGTACCAGCTTCGGCGTGGCAATCCATCCGTAAATAACAATTGTTGTTCGGCGTGTGCCAGCGCAAGATTTATGTTCTCATTGGATGATGCATTCTTTTTTAATTCAGCACTTAAACTATCTGTGCTTTTCTTAAGTTGAATCAAAGCATTTTGCAATGGACTGAAATCAAGGAACGGTACTTCATCCTTGGGTTTGGGCTGAATATATATTTTGGTTGGATCGGCAGCAAGCTTGTATTTGTTTTGAGCCAACAGCAGGTTTTCTATGGTTGTTGCTTCCCGCATATCATTTGTTGCGTTGATTAATTCCGTTGCATAACTATTTGCCGTTGTATAAAGATTGGTAAAATCAAAGGGCAATACATCAGCGTTGGCCATTCTTAAAACAGCACGGCCGGCAACCTTTGCAAGTGCAACGCCATATTCGAATGTGGGATCTTTAAAGCGCCGGTAATCATCGTAAGAATCATAGATGGAATGATATTCACCACCATCACTTTCACCACCAAAACCAAGGTCCAAAGAAGGCAAACCAAGATGTTGTAAATAAGGTGAATAATCTGAGCCGCTGCCTAAAGCATCCAACTCCAATGCTGCAGCATTAAACGCTTCCTTTTTTGCTTTTGCAGAAGATGCATTAGTTGCTTTTTCTGCTTTCCATCTTTCAAAAACAGAAACATTTGTTTGCGGATCGATAACTGTTTTCAAAATTTCATCCATTAGCGGCTGCAATGCATGTGAGCCACCCGCACCTAAAAACCCTCTGCCATTGCCATCTGTGTTTATGTAGATCACTGTTTTTTGCTGCAGTTCTTTGGCATGCTCTTCTGCAAACTCTGTAGAACCTAATAAAGCAGGTTCTTCACCATCCCAGGAACAATATACAATAGTACGTTTGGGCTTCCATCCTGTTTTTAATAACTCTCCAATGGCTTTAGCTTCTTCCAGCATGGCGGATTGCCCGCTGATAGGGTCGCCGGCTCCGTTCACCCAGGCATCGTGATGATTGCCGCGCATCACCCATTCATCGGGAAATTGCGATCCTTTTATCATTGCGATCACATCATAACAGGGCACCATATTCCAATTGAACTCAAGCTTTAAATGCACTTTTGTTTTACTATCGCCAACATGATAGGTAATGGGCAAAGCACCCTGCCAGCCATCAGGCACCACGGGCCCGCCCAATGATTCCAGCAGAGGTTTTGCATCATGATAGCTTATGGGCAATACCGGAATTTTCAAAAGATTTGGCGCATCATTATGCGACGCAATTCTTTGAGCGCTGCTGTCTGCACCCACATTGGGTGTTAACGGATCTCCGGGATAAACGGGCATATCCATCACACTGCCGCGCTGTACAGTATATTCATTGGCGAATGCGCCTTTCGGATAAACATCTCCCTGGTAATACCCGGCTCCCATCGGATCCATGTAGATGATACAACCAACCGCGCCATGTTCCTGGGCTACTTTCGGTTTAATACCCCGCCAGCTTCTTCCATATTTTGCGATGACAATTTTTCCCTTTACATCAATGCCTAAAGTTGCCAGCTTATCGTAATCATCAGGCAAACCATAATTCACGAAAACTAATTCGCCGCTAACATCGCCATCCGCACTGAATGCATTGTAGGTTGGCAACTGGCCTTCCTGTCCTGATGTGGCATCCTCTTTTAATGCCGGTTCTTTTAATACTGCTTTGTAAGTTGTTGGCGCTGTCATTTCCAGCACTCTTGTTTTCGGTGTTGGGAACAATACAGTAAACGTTTCTATATGAGCATCAAAACCATAATCCTGGTAGCGCCTGAGGATCTCTTCCGCTACCGCTTTGCTTCCGGCGGAGCCGAGATTGTGCGGCTTTGAGGAAAGCAGTTTTATGGTTTCGCCAATGTGCTGTGCACTCAATTGTGCATCGAATTTTTGTTCGGTTTGTATTTGTGATGCAGTATTGTTTGGTGAAAAGCCTGTGATTGTTTGGGCAGAGAGTTTAGTTATGCCAACTATCAAAAGCAGCAGTATGCATTTCTTCATATGAAAAATTTGAAATTTTAACTGTACAAATTAAAGCAAAGATCAATAACCATCCGGCAGAATTGTTTAAACAATAATCCTGCATGCATTAATAGAACAATGGCTCCTGCTTTGTATGTCTTATCCTGATGATCATTATCTGATTAGTATCGACATAATAAGAAATTCTTATTCTGTGTATTTCAAAAGCCCGGAATTTTGAATTGAGGTTTAAAAGCTTGAATTTATCAGGTGGGTATTTTCAGGATACTTCAACAGTTCAGATATTTTTTGTAAAACTTCGGATTTGACTTTTATTGCGTTTTGGGAAGAATCTTTTTTAATATAGTCAATTATCTTTTTAAGTTCAGTTTTAGCTTTGGTGTACCAAACAATTCTTCTTATCTCACCATTCATCTGATTCTTTTAAAACGTCTTCATGAATGATAAAAGCGCCGTTCTTTATTTGTTGAACAGCTTCTTCCAATTCATTATTATAGGCGAGAATTCGCTCAGCTATAGAAGAGTTCAAATCGTTATTGCTTATTTTTTTAATCAAGTCAAGCAATAAACATTTTTCATCTTCAGAAAACTTAGATAAGTAATCATTAATTTCTGCATCTATGTTCATGTAAATTCTTTTTATAAATGTACGTTTTTTCTTCAGCTTATCTTTCTTCAATCAACCCAACAGCATTTCCAAAAGGATCTTTTAACACGGCAACTTTTATCCCATCACCTACTTCTGTTATGGCAGATATTATGGACGCATTGTTTTCAGTGAGCTTATCAACAACAGCTTCAATATTATCTACCGACCAATATGCCACAGATTGATTACCCGCTTCTACATTATTCCTGTCAGGATCCAATCCTAACTCATAACCATTTATATCAAAGCCAACGTAAAAGGGCTGATCAAAATAAGGATCGATGCCTGTGATGTTTTTATACCAGCTTTTGGCATCATCCAAATCTTCTACGTGATAAATCACAGTGCGCAGTTTCTTAAACATTGGTTTTTGATTTTTTATGAAAGATAAAATACATGACAATAAACACGGTCAGCACACTTAGTCCTGTAATGGCATATTCAGGATTTGTTATTGCAATAACAGTTCCTACAAAAAGATAAGCGATAATAAAGATCACAGGGAGCACCGGATATAATTTCATCTTATAAATACCGGTGTTGTCTAAGTGCTTTGTTCGTTTGCGCAGGAAGAAAATAGCGCCGGCAGATGTTGCCATGCCGATCGAATCTAAAAAAATGGTAAAGCTCAATATCTGGTCAAACCTGTCTGCAAAAAATAAAACAATTACACAAATAGCGGCAAACACAGTGAGGCTTACCGTAAGCACATCTCTTTTTTCATCTTTCCGTCCAAAAGCTGCAGGCAGAATTCGATCCAGGCTCATGGCATACATTACACGCGGGTTACTCAGCAGCAACACATTTACATAAGCCAGTACCGCCAGGAATAATAAAACGGAAAAAATATATTTACCGCTTTCGCCAAACATTTTTTCCACTACAATAGCTGCAATGCCTCTTGTTGTTTTTAGTTCATCAAAACCGATGATCTTATAATAAGAATAATTTACACTGAGGTATAAAGCAATAATTATAAAGATGCCCATTACAATTCCTCTTGGCAAATTCTTTTGCGGGTTCTGTACTTCTTCACCAAAGTTGATGGTTTGCTGGTAACCTCCATAGGTGAATGAAACCGCCTTAAGCGCAACGCCAAATAATAAAATATTGTTGCCGGAAAGAAGATCAGAAGCTGTCCCTGTATTTTGTACGCTTTCATGATATAAGCCCGGAAAAAATAAGGCGGCCACCAAAACAAGTATCATGCTCATTTTAATGATCATTAATACATTTTGTGTTTTTGAACTCAGGTGCAGGCCCATCAGGTTCACAGCATAAAATAAAATGATAGCGCTCATGGCTATCATTGCCTCTGTAAAAGAAGACGGATCTTTAAACAGCAGTGGCGCAATATATTCACTCCCGATCAGCGCAACGCCGGAAAGCGAAGCAGCATTTGAGATAAGGATAATACAGTTGATGCCAAAAGCTATGGACGGATGATAACAAACCGCGAAAATTTTATAATAGCCTCCCGTTATCGGGTAACGTGAACCGATCTCCGCATACGTGAGGGCACCGCATATAGCGATCAACCCGCCTAAGATCCAAACAGAAAAATAAAATAGAGGAGAAGAAGAAGCTGCGGCTGCATCTTTTGCTGTTCTGAAAATTCCCATGCCGATCACTAAACCGATAACGATCATGGTGATGTCGAACAAAGCAAGCTTTTTATTTTCCTTCATGCTGGTAAATGTAGGAAAAACATGAGTGGCACTAAAGCTATCTTTTACAACAGCAAAAGATAATATCGCTATTTAATCAGTCTTAAAGTAAAAGGGTATCTATAAAGTCTTCCATCGGCAGCCCGGATTGTTGCCACAATTACAAGCACCAAAGCAGCTATGCCTACCAGCCACAGCAACAAAATTCCGATTATAGTTATAAAAAGCACAAAGCAAATAATCAGCAGAGTGATCTGGAAATTCAATGATTCTTTTGCATGATAAGCAACAAACGATGACTCATCTTTTTTTACAAGGTAAATAATCAATGGTGCCAGGATTGGACAAACAAATGTGAGCACATGTGCCAGCAAAGCCAACGTTTTTTCATCACTGGTTGGCGGAATTACCGGTGTTTCATCCGTTCCGAGATACGAATTATCAGCCATACAAGGTTAATTTTTTAATGATAAAATAAATTGTATGTAACAAGGTAGATTATTAATTGAAGGTATAAACGGTTCTTTATAAAAGAATTTTATTTGACGAGCGGTTCTTTTATTTTTGCCGCTGATTTGGTTTCGAGAGATGATCACTGAAGAGCGCATCAGCAGTACAACAGCATTGTTGCCGCCCAGGTTAAAAATCATCCAACGAATTAAAAGGGAATCCTGTTACAATCAGGAGCTATCCCCGTAGCTGTACGACCCCCATCCCCGCCGCGGCGGAGTGGAAGAAGCGCTTAATCTTTAGCCACTGTCTCAACTCAGACAAGACGGGAAGGCATTAAGCGAGGGTCGAGCCAGAAGACCTGCCAATCAAAAAATTTATCGCTGCGCTTTCGGGTGAAAAGCCGGATATGTGCCTTCTTTCGCGCATTCCTTAGCACTTCATTGTAAGCACAGCATTACTGTAAACTGTTTCGCTGTGCGGTCTAACTTGAAGATTATATTGGGTTTTTTATGTTGCATGGTTGCCCGTATTGCGCATGGGCAGGTGACCGATTCCCTCAAAACGCTTGATACGGTAACCGTTTCAGGCGCAAAAAATGTTTATATAAATATCGCACCTGTTCAACAGCTTGACCGATCAACCCTGCAGCAATTAAACAGTTTTTCTGTCGGCGATGCCGCCAAATATTTTTCGGGTGTTTTGATAAAAGATTATGGCGGTGTTGGCGGATTGAAAACCATTTCTGTACGCAGCCTGGGCGCCCAGCAAACAGGTGTTTTATATGATGGCATTGCCATGGCTGACGCGCAAAGCGGGCAGGTTGACCTGAGTAAGCTGTCTGTTACTTTTTTGCAAAGCATTAATTTATATGATGGCGCATTTTTTACAGCGCTGATGCCGGCAAGAAGTTATAGTTATGCGGCTTTATTATCCGCATCAACTGTTGCAAATTTTCCGTCACTGCAAAAACTGGACTGGCGGTTTGGTTTGAGGCAAGGCTCCTTTGGATTGTGGCAACCCTATGCAGGTTTTACATTGCCGGCAAGCAAAAGAACATTTATCAATTTTACTGCTGAAGGAACAAAAGCGGAAGGCGATTATCCTTTTAATATCAATAACGGTTCTTATTCTGAAAAATCCAAACGCAATAACTCCGATATAAAATCCTTACATGCAGAAATAAATATTACAACACTTTTTAATGATAGCAGCGCATGGAAAACAAAAGCGGCGGTTTATATTGCACAAAGGGGTTTGCCTGGCGCCATTATTTTTTTTAATGATCATTCAACCCAGCGTTTGTGGAATACGGATGCTTTTATTCAATCAGCATACAACAAAAAATTTAATGCCAAAATATCTTTACTGGCTGCCGCAAAATATACGCACAGCTATACAAGATACCTCGATCCCGATTTTTTAAACAACCAGGGTGAGTTAGATGATAAATACAACCAGGATGAAGCGTATGCAAGCGCTGCATTGGCTTACAACATTACTTCCTCTTTACAATTCAACTATGCTTCTGACGCGGCATACACAACACTGCACAGTAATAAAAAGATGTTTGCAGAACCGTCACGTTTATCACTTTGGAATGTTGCGGGCATTCAATACAACAAACAACTGTTTCATGCAAATGCCAATGTTTTATACACGCATATTCATGGCGATGTAAAACAAGGGACTGCTGCTGATGATAAAAATGAATTTACACCGGCGCTTGCGGTTTCAATAAAACCGGGATTGAAAAGCCCTTTATTATTGCGTGCTTTTTATAAACGTATTTTCCGTTTGCCAACGTTTAATGATCTCTATTATAACATTGTTGGCAACACTGATCTTAAGCCTGAATACGCCAATCAATATAATGTTGGGGTTACTTATACAAAACATGTCAGTGAGCATTTGAATAACATAAGTTTTAGTGTGGATGGTTATTACAATACTGTTAACGATAAGATTATCGCTATACCGAGCAAAAATCTTTTTATATGGTCAGTCCTGAATCTTGGTAAAGTGCATATTACAGGTGTTGATGTAAATGCTGAAGCATCCGGAAAATTTTCAGGCAACTGGAGCTGGTTCATTAAACTGGCTTATACCTGGCAGCATGCAGTTGATGTAACAGACAAATCATCTGCATCTTATAAAGACCAGATCCCATACACACCGGTTCATTCAGGTTCGGGAATTATTCAGCTTGCTTATAAAACATGGAATTTTAGTTACAGTAATATTTATTCAGGAGGCCGTTATACGTTAGGCGATAATATTCCAGCTAACCATCTAAACGGATGGATAACGCAGGATATATCGCTTTCAAAAGCTTTCCTGTTGAAACATGCGACCCTTACAATTAAGGGCGAATTAAATAACATCACCGATCAACATTATGATGTTATAAAATATTTCCCCATGCCAGGCAGATCGTACGAGATCAGTATATCAATCAATAAAAAATAAAACACAACTATGAAAAAAAATCTTCTTTGGTTTTTAAGTGCGGGTTCGTTATTTATTATTAGTTCATGCAGTAAAGATGATAATCCAACGCCGCCCACGCCACCAGTGGTTACAACGGGTTTGTATGTGTTGAATGAAGGCCTTTTTAACGGGAACAACACTATGCTTACTTATTATAGTTTCTCCAACAGTACACCAACCACGGATTTTTTTGCAAATGTGAATGGCAGCAGTCTCGGTGATACGGGCAGTGATATTGTTATTTATGGTGGTAAATTATATATCGTGATGAATGTGTCAAGCTATGTTGAAGTGGCCGATGCATTTACCGCGCATGAAATAACCAGGATCGACATGAAGAACGGAAGTGTTCCAAGACAACCCCGTTACGCTGTTGGCTATAAAAATAAATTACTGGTTTCTTCCTATGATGGCACAGTAGCGGTTATCGACACAACTACATTAACCATTGATAAGTTTATAACGGTTGGCAGTAATCCTGAGCAACTGTTGGTTGCCAATGATAAATTGTTTGTGGCGAACTCAGGCGGATTAAATTTCCCGGATTATGATTCTACTGTTTCTGTTGTTGATCTTTCTACTTTTACTGAAAAGAAAAAAATTGTTGTAGGGCTTAACCCAGGCAAGATGGCTGCCGATGAAAACGGGAATGTGTTTGTAGTCTCCACCGGGAATTATGCTGATGCTTTTCCAAAGATCGTTCAGATAGATGCCAATGCTGAATCTGTAACGAGATCGCTTGATTCTGCTGTAAATATTATAAAAGTTTCCGGCGATAAATTATATGCCATCTCCGGCTTTGGTGAGAACCAGAAAGTTCTCGTTTTTAACACGGCAGATCTGAGTGTCAGTGATAATAATTTTATATCGGATGGCACGGTTGTTACATCAATGTATGGTTTAGATATAGATGATGAAACAGGCGATGTATATATCACCGATTCAAAAGACTATGTATCTCCCGGTGAAGTTTTTTGCTTCGATAAGAACGGAACAAAGAAATTTTCATTTTCTGTAACACCAGGATTGAATCCTGATAAAGTTGTACTCATAAAGCAATAAATAATTCATATGCCGTTGCATGAAGCAAAAACCTGTCCGCGCTGTAATAATACATTTGAATGCAGGGCTGGCGACATTGTACATTGCCAATGCAGCGGCATATTATTAAGCGTTGAAGAAAGCGCTTTTATTGAAGACCGTTACCAGGATTGTCTTTGCAAAGATTGTCTTGCTCAACTGAAGGACCGGTTTGTATTGTTTAAAGAGAAATTTTTCTTTAAAGGCAAGTAAGATGGTATTTAAAAGAATTAATTGCAATAATCCTTGCTAACAAAATCATCTCTTAAACCCCTAACGCTCTTATTAAATTGACGTTGGTTCCTAAACACAAACACTCAATATTCAATATACAATATTCAATGCTCATTGATAAAACCCCTGACTTGAATATTGATTATTGAGTGTTGAATATTGAATATTTAAAAATTGATCTTAAGTAAACGGCATTCATACAACATGTAGTAAATATCCATGGATCATTAAAAAAAATTTTTTAAATAAAAATCCAAAGCCCATCCTGTTTACGTAGCTATCTCACTAACCATTTCACACAATTTTTCTAAACTTAAAAATTAAGCTCATGCGTATGAAGTTTTTACACGCGTATGGCCGAAGGCTGCTCCACCTTTACGTGCTGCTTACCGCCCTTGCCATCAACGCCAATGCTTCCTCTCACCGGGAGGCGCCGTTAATATCAACTGATCCATTGGCAGATAACACCGATGTGTATGCTTTTCGAAGTCCGGACAAGCCCGGTACCGTTGCCATCATAGCGAACTACATTCCTTTTGAATCGCCTGATGGCGGGCCAAATTATTACAACTTCGGGCCAAACATCCGGTATGAAATTCACATAAAAAATAATACTGCCACTACAGGGGACGATATTATCTACCGGTTCACGTTTACACAGGTAAACGAAGACCCCACCACATTTTTTAATATCAGGTTAGGCCAGGAGAATTTAAAAACCAGCTATACCTGTAAAAGAAGTACGAATGGAGGTAAAACTTTTGTAACCATAGTAACTAATGGAAGAGTTCCTCCTAACCGGATTGGTCCGCGCTCTTTACCAAATGGCGATGTGGGTTTGGATTCATCCTATAAAAAGCTCTGGCAAAATTCCACGGTGAAAACAGATGACGGCGAATTCATCTTTTGCGGACCGATAGATGATCCCTTCTTTGTTGACCTGGCCGGTGCTTTTGACGTAGGTAGTTTCAGGCCTGAAGGTAATTCCGTTAACCCGCCTAAAGACGGGCTGGCAAGATTTAATGTGCACTCCATCGTTTTACGGGTGCCTATTAAGCTGCTGCAAAAAGATGGCAAGACTGTTAACCAGGCTAAAAACATCTTGGATCCTGATTTTATAATCGGGGTTTGGGCAAGTGCCAGCCGCCGGCAAATCAAAACGCTAAACAACGATGGCAGCCAGGACTTTAGTGGCGACTGGGTGCAGGTGTCAAGGCTGGGCATGCCTTTGACTAATGAAGTGGTGATTCCCCAGGGCATGAAAGATTACTGGAATACGCTGGCATCTAACAGTGCTGCCGATCTGAGCTTTGCTCCTTATTTCAAAAACCCTGAACTCGCATTATACATGGACGACAGCCAGTTTGGCGGCGCAGTACCAGCTTTATCCGGCCTGCGTGTACAAACCAATTCACTGGGCAGTTTTGATTTCCGTAACGGCAAGCCGGGTTTATATTCTTTAAAAGGTTCGGCAGCCGTTGAGGGAACAGCATTGGATGATGACCTTTATGGTACTATTTTATTACCGGATAACCATAGCCCACGTGCTGTTGACCTGTTACCGATCTTTTATACGGGCGTGCCTAATTTATCACCGTATCAACTGGCAACCGGTAAACCGGCAGGCAATCCACTTGCTCCCGGCAAACCATTTATCAATAATTTCCTGCCTACGTTTGGTGATATGCTGCGGTTGAATATGGCCGTGCCTCCTACAGACAGGAACAGTCCTGATTTCAGCAGCCTGGGTATTATACAGGCTGTCGTACTGGGCATTACCGATCCACGCTTCAATGGCAACAAGAAACTTGAATTTATACCCAACATGGATGGATTTCCCAATGGAAGAAGGTTGGAAGATGATGTAACTACCATTGAGTTGCAGGCTGTGGCAGGCGTTGCTTTATCAGCTCTTGGATTATGGTATGATGATTACACCGTAGGCGGAAACCCGGTTACACAGGACTTCCTGAATGTGTACACCTTTAACGCAGGCCCCACACATAATGATACAACTTTTCTAAAGAAGTTTCCCTATATACAGTTACCGTGGAGAGGGTTTGACTACACCCTACAACCAAGATTTTAACCTATAAAAATATTAGTATGAAAAGAATAATAAAATTTATTTCATGTATAGCGGTTTGTTTATTGACAGGCCATTATACGCTGTACGCCTCGTCTCACCGGGAAGCGCCTTTAATTTCCAATGACCCGCTGGCGGATAATACAGACCTGTATGTTTTTCGCAGTCCCTGCGATACAAACAACGTGGTATTGATCGCTAATTATATACCATTCGAACATCCTGCCGGCGGCCCTAATTATTACAATTTTGGTAAAGGCATCCGGTATGAAATTCATATAGATAATAACACGGCTACGCAAGGCGATGATATTGTTTATCGGTTCACTTTCACGCAAACCAGTGAAGACCCAACCACTTTTTTTAATATCCGGTTGGGTAAGCAAAACTTGAAGGACAAGTACAAATGCGAAAAAAGTATCGATGGCGGTCAAACATTTGCCACTATTGTTACCAGCGGAATAGTGCCGCCGAATAACATAGGCCCGAGATCAATTAATAATACAACAGTTGGTTTGGGCAAAACTTACAATGCCCTGATAAATGCTGCTATCATGAAAGCATCAACCGGGGAAAAAATATTCTGCGGACCAGTGGATGATCCTTTCTTTGTTGACCTGGGCGGCGCCTTTGATATAGGCAATTTCAGGCCACAGGGACGTGACGGCCTTGCCAAATTCAATTGCCATTCAATTGTAATTGAAGTGCCGGTCAAATTGTTACAAAAAAATGGTAAGCAGCCTAAAGCTGCGAAAAACATTTTGGATCCCGATTTTGTTATAGGTGTTTATGCTTCTGCCAGCAGGCAAAAAATAACCACCTTCGATCCAGGCACCGGAACCGTATCTTATTCAGGCAAGTGGGTGCAGGTGTCAAGATTGGGAATGCCGTTAACTAATGAAGTGATCATACCCATCGGTTATAAAGACAAATGGAATGCAAGCGATGAAGCAGATGATATCCAGTTTGCAGGGTATCTAAAAAATCCTGAATTGGCTTTATATATGGATGACAGCCAGTTTGGTAGTGCAGTGCCCGGGCTTTCTGCTTTGCGTATTCAAACAAAATCGCTTGGCAGCTTTGATTTCCGCAATGGCAAGCCCGGATTATTTCCATTGAAAGGCACAGCCGCCGTTGCAGGCACAGCTTTGGATGACGCCATTTTTGGTAACCTCCTGTTGCCGGATAATCATAGTCCGCGTGCAGTAGATCTGTTACCGATCTTTTATACGGGCGTGCCTAACCTTTCTCCTTACCAGTTAGCCACAGGCAAACCCGATGGCAACCCGCTGGCAGCAGGGAAGCCTTTCATCAATAATTTCTTACCTACTATTGAAGACAGGCTAAGGCTGAACATGGCTGTGCCGGTTACGCCGCGCAACAGCCCCGACTTCAGCAGTCTTGGAATTATACAGGCCGCAGCCTTAGGATTAACTGATTCACGTTTTAATACATCAACAGCTTTACAATTCATTCCAAACATGGATGGTTTTCCTAACGGAAGAAGACTGGAGGATGACATAACCACCATTGAATTGCAGGCAGTATCCGGTGTTGCGCTGGCTGCAATAGGATTGTGGTATGATGATTATACAGTTGGTTCAACCCCAAGCCCGCTTACGCCGGATTTCTTAAGCGTGTACACTTTTAACGCCGGTGTTACGCAGAATGACACCACGTTAAAAGCATGTTTTCCGTATGAACAAGGGCCATGGAGAGGATTTAACGGCAACTTATATAAAGGTCCGAAAAGTATAGCAGCGGATACTTATGCAAGCTTTATTGCTGCTGCCGAAAATCAAACTTCCATAATGAAATGGCATGTGGCTGATCAGTCTGTTATGAACCACTTTGAAATTGAAAAAAGTATTGATGCAAAGAATTATTCAAAAATCGGTGAAGTGATAGCTTCAGGAAACGTTTCAGACTATCGTTATACAGATGCAAACCCGTCATTAGGGAAAACAAATTTTTACAGGATCAAACAGGTTGATAAGAATGGAAACGCGATCTATTCGGCCGTAAGATTTGTTAAGTTTAATGTGAATGTACTGACGGTTACACCCAATCCTGCAACATCCTACATTACTATACATTCTACAGTAGAAAATCTGCAGATAAGCATTTATGATGGAACAGGAAAAAAATATATTTCCAGGAAACTTAATGGTAAATCAATAACAATACCCGTTGGCTCTTTGATAGGCGGCGTTTATACAGTTACTGCTGATGATAACGGCGTGCCGGTTGATTCAAAGAAAATTTTAAAACAGTAAAACAGCATCTTCAAAACATTACACGATAAAAACCTCACCTAAATCCTCTCCAAAGGAGAAGGGTTGGGATGAGGTCAGGATAATCGCTATCGTGTAATGTTTTTTCAAACGACTAAAAAATCATCGAATGAAAAAGAAAAATATTTACACCGCCTGCGTCGTACTTTTTGTAATGGCGGTTATAGCCATCGTTATCCGGTACGATCACAGGAAAGTTGCTGAAGAAAATAAAGTGTACGTGTTGGTGGAAAGGAAAGGCGCTTTGGCGAATTCCAATGAATGGAAAAAAGCTAAAGGGTCTTCTGATTCTTTATTAGCGCTTATAAAAGATAATCCTACAGATTCCAAATCGCAGTTAAGGTTGGCGCAGTTGTATATACAGGAAGCAAGAGTAACCGGCAACTATGCATATTATGATATTGCCGCGATGAAATATATACAGGATGTTTTGAATCTTGATTCATTGAATTTTACGGGTCTTGTTTTTAAATCGCTTATCTATATGTCGCAGCATCATTTTGCTGATGGCCTGGATGTAGCGCACAAAGCGCAGCAGGTGAATCCATACAATGCCTATGTGTACGGTTTATTGGTTGATGGGAATGTGGAGATGGGCAATTATGATACAGCGGTTTATTATGCGGATAAGATGGTCAGCATAAGACCGGATCTTACTTCGTATTCACGCGTATCTTATTTAAGAGAAATTTTTGGCGATTATGACGGTGCTATAAAAGCCATGCAAATGGCTGCCGAATCCGGTGGTGCAGGCGATGAAAATACGGAGTGGACAAGATACCAGTTGGCTAACCTGTACCAAAAAACAAATGATTATAAAAAGGCAGATGAATTATATGCGTTATCAATTTCCATGCGTCCCGATTATGCTTATGCTGTTGCAGGCCTTGCGCAAATTGCAATGGCTTCAAAAGATTATGCAAAAGCCATCGGTTTATATACAAAGGCATGTTCATTGGTAGATGATTATTCCATTAAAGAGGAATTGGTAGATGCTTACCGGCAATCAAATCAACAGGCAAAAGCAGACCAGCTTTCCAAAGAAGTAATTGATGAATTGAATGCAAATGCACAGGCTGCCGTTGCTAATCAAAGTATGGGACATTATGCCGACAGGGAGCTGGCTTATGCATATCTTAAAATAAAAGATTATAACAAAGCATTGGAACACGCGATGATGGAATACAACAGGCGCCCCAAAAACATTGACGTGAATGAAACTGTCGCATGGGTTTATTACTGCAAAGGCGAATATGCAAAAGCGTTGCCTTACATTAACATGGCTATGCGCACGCATTCAAAAAATCCTGTGTTATTAAGCCGTGCGGCGTTGATCTATCACAAATCAGGAAATCAACAACTGGCAAAGACAACTATTGCACAAACATCATTGCAAAATCCATATATAGATCAGCGTTTAAGAGCAGAAGCGCAAATCATAGGATTGAATAAAATGTAAATCGTGCGTTGTCAGTTGTGAGTCACTTACTCACAACTCACAACTCACACAACATAACACTGTAATACCTTTTTTGTGAAAAAGAGATCACCATTTAATCTCAAAATTATTTTAGGCGTTTGTTTCTTATTGCTTGCCACCAACATTTATGCACATACCATCAATTATGCTTTGGAAAAAACGCCCGCAGGGAACGTGTTTTTGTATTACCTCAAGTTGGGATACATGCATATACTGCCCAATGGATTTGATCATATTTTATTTGTAACAGGCCTTTGTTTGCTGAATAATAAGATCAGTACCATTTTGTGGCAGGCAACAGCTTTTACCGTAGCGCATTCTATTACGCTGGCTTTATCTATGAAGAATATAATTGTTGCACCAAGCGCGGTGGTAGAACCCGTGATCGCATTGTCTATTTTATTTGTTGCCGTTGAAAATTTATTAATAGCCAGGCTCAGCACATGGCGCATTCTGCTTGTGTTTATGTTTGGTTTGATACACGGGCTGGGTTTTGCCAGTTCACTTAATGAGATCGGCCTGCCGCGTGATAAATTCTTCTTATCCATATTCAGCTTTAATGTTGGTGTTGAGCTTGGACAAATGACGATCATTTTCCTTGTATTCGCTTTAATAATATTTCCATTTCATTCCATTAAAAATTATAAAAGAACAATTGTTTATCCATTGTCGATCATCATCGCATTGATCGCATCTTACTGGACGATAGAAAGGATATTTTTTGTTTAAGAACGTGAAACGTGAATCGTCAACGTGCAAGCAAGTATTGATTTATAAACTCATTACTCATTACTGATTACTCATTGGTCGATTCACTATTTACCATTCAAGATTGTTGGCTTATAAAACACTCCATATTCAATATACAATACACAATTTTCAAGTAAAGAACCATATAAATGAATATTGTTTATTGATTGTTGATTATTGAATATTTAAAAAAATTGATCTTAAGTAAACAACATTGATTCACCATTGACCATTCACTACAATGAAATTTGCAACAGCATATTATCTTCTTTTAATTTACGCAACAGTTATTTTAAAGCCATTGCTACCTGTTGCGGAAGATGGATTGCTACACTGTTTTGCGGAAGCGTATCATGTTGCAACAGTACATGCCACTGAAGGTAAAGATCATGTTGAAAAAGAAATGGCGGCTGCAGGCGCTGATGATGCTTCGTCCAAAAAACAGAAGACAGATAAAGCTGAACAATCGATACACGAAACAGCGATATATTATGCTTTAAGCTCCTTAATTTCTTCCACTTCAATTTGCAGTTATCCTTTTACTAAAGAATCAATACGCAATATTTATATTGATTTTATCAACCCTCCTCCGCGCATATAGTTGTACGTTAGCCTCCCGCCGTGGCGGGGCAATCTCCTGGTTATGTGAATCAGATATAAGGGAACAGTTTTTGAATGATGAGATGCCCGATCGGCGTCGGGCATGACGTAAAAATGATGACATCAATATTAACATAGTGCTGTGTTAAGCAAAATATGACATTTCAGTTTGTGAGTGGTGAGTGTTCAGTGAGTGAATACCGCTTATTTAGGGTGATTACTCACCATTCACCACTGACAACTCACGATTAACTTAACACCAGGAATGTTTAAATAATAATGTATGCGCTTAATTTTATTCGCGCTCTTTGCTTCCTGTTATGTAAGCATTGACGCACAATCTATCATAGAAGGAAGAGTCATTGACTCTGCAAGTCGCCAGCCGTTGGAAGGCGCCATTGTTTACGAAAAAGATAATAGCAACAATAAAACCATCACTGATAAGTTTGGTAACTATAATTTACATCTTCATGAGGAAAGTGATTCTGTCGGCGTACGCTTTATAGGATACAAACCCATTATACAAAATACTTCATCCACATTAATACAGCTAACGGCTGATATTATCAGGTTGAACGATGTTGTGCTCACGCAAACAAACATTCAGCAAAATTTCGGTACGATCGCTAAAATAGATCTTGATATAAAGCCGGTAAAAAATTCACAGGAACTAATGCGCGTTGTACCAGGTTTATTTGTAGCACAACATGCCGGTGGCGGGAAAGCAGAACAGATCTTTTTGCGCGGGTTTGATTGTGATCACGGAACTGACATCGCTGTAAGCGTGGATGGTCTGCCGGTTAATATGGTGTCTCATGCACATGGCCAGGGGTATGCAGATTCACATTTCATTATCCCTGAAACGGTGAATGTTATTGATTACGGTACTGGTCCATATTATACACAGCAAGGTAATCTGAACACTGCAGGTTATGTGGCTTTCTCTACTTATAACAGTATTCCTCAAAGCAGGATCACACTGGAGGCTGGGCAATTCGATACCTACCGTGCTTTAGCAATGGTTGACCTGCTGAAAAAAAATAAAGACAAACAAAATGCTTATATAGCCGGTGAGTTTAATTATACTAACGGGGCTACGGATAACCCGCAGAACTTTAACCGTTTTAATGTTTTCGGAAAGTATAATCTTGCTATAACCGATAATACACAATTGTCCGCTTCATTATCTGCTTTTAAAAGTAAGTGGGATGCATCGGGACAAATTCCAACGCGAGCTGTGGAAGAAGGCATAATTGACCGCTTTGGTTCTATAGATCCATCTGAAGGTGGAAACACTGCAAGGTATAATGCTAATGTTTCTTTGAATCACAGGTTTAAGAATGACATGAACTGGTATAACCAGGTTTACTATTCGCGTTACACCTTTAGCTTGTTTTCCAATTTTACTTTTTATTTAAATGATGCGGTTAACGGCGATGAAATTCACCAGGCAGAAAAAAGAAATGTATTTGGTTATCTAAGTAAAATTGAAAAGAAATATTTTTTTAATAACTGGTCATTGCATTCGTATTATGCCGCAGGTATAAGATATGATGCCACAGACAGCAGCCAGTTGTCGCATGTTGTAAAAAGAGAATTTTTAAGGTATGCAAAACTTGGAAATATTAATGAAGCCAATGGTTATGGGTATGTGCAGCAACAAATCAATGCAGGCAAATGGCTGATAGATGCCGGTGTTCGGGTTGATATTTTTAATTTCAGATACAAAAATCTTCTTTCAACACAGCAAATGCCTTCGCAGACCAAAAGTATCATCAGTCCGAAACTGAATATACAATATGCAGTGAATAAAGACCTGCAGGTGTATGTAAAAGGCGGCAAGGGTTTTCATTCCAACGATACAAGAGTGGTAGTAGCGCAGGGTGGCCATGAAATTTTGCCCGCTGCTTATGGTGCTGATCTCGGCATTATTATTAAACCGGTAAATAATCTTATTGTAAACATCGCTGCGTGGTATTTATACCTCGAACAGGAGTTTGTATATGTAGGTGATGACGGCAATGTTGAACCGGGCGGTAAAACACGCAGGCATGGTTTAGATTTTATAGCACGTTATCAACTTAGTAAAGGTCTTTTTGCCAATGCGAATATTAACCTTACCAAAGGAAGAACTTTAGGCGAAGCTAAAGGAGAAGATTATATTCCGTTAGCGCCAACGTTTACTTCCACCGGTGGTTTGTATTATAAGAAAAGAACCGGCTTTAATGGCGGCATCAGTTACCGCTATATAAAAGACAGGCCTGCCAATGAAGACAACTCGATCATTGCAAAAGGGTATTTTGTTGCCGATGCATCGGTTAATTATAGCACTCGCAGGTATGAGATCGGGATTGCCATCGACAATCTTTTTAATGCCAAATGGAATGAAGCGCAGTTCGCAACTGAATCAAGATTATATAATGAAGCAGCGCCGGTAACTGAATTGAATTTTACGCCGGGAAATCCATTTATGATAAGAGCAAGGTTTTCTGTTTTCTTTTAACTCCTGTCAGGTCTGAAAGTCCTGACAGGTGGGGTCAGCGATGGATTAATTTTTGATTAGCGTTCATCAGTCACAGACCTGACAGGAGCTTTGCACCTGTCAGGTCTTACTTCAACATACTGAGGCAAGATTATATAAGGAAGCGGCGCCTGTAATAGAGTTGAATTTTACACCGGGAAATCCATTTATGATAAGGGTAAGGTTTTCTGTTTTCTTTTAATTCCTGTCAGGTCTTATTCCAGATGTTATTTTAACGCTATAAATTGCTACTACCTTCAGGTAGTGGACAATACTCAAATTGTTTTGACCGGCTTTAGCTCAAAGAATCATTTCGGCTAAAGCCGTTTATGATTCGAGTCTTTTTCACTCTACGACTTAAAAGTCGTGACAATTATAGACCAGGTTTTGAATCTTTGCGGATAGTACGTCTTATTCCAAAGTGCTATTTTCAATGCTATAAATTGCCACTACCTTCAGGTAGTGGGCAAATTGCTCAAATTGTTATAATCGGCTTTAGCCTAAGCAATCTTTTTCAGATGAAGCCGATTATTATTCTTTTGGAATAATTTCCCGGTGTGGAAGAACCTGACAAATTTTCAATTGACAAGCTTGAAGCACAATAGCTAATCCTGTATGTAAGCATATCAGTATTTCTCCCAAATACTCGTTATAAACTTTTCAATCGCTCTTCTCACCGCAGACGCTCTTCCCGTATGATTATTCACTAACACAGAAAACAACAGCAGCTTTCCGCTTTTACACTTGAGATAACCACTTAATGCTACTACCCCGTTCAATGTCCCTGTTTTAGCAAAAATATCGTTACCGGTTTTTATATACAATCCTTCTAATGTGCCTGTGTTGCCTTTTGGTAAAATATTGTGCATGCGCTCCACGCCAAATTCATTTTTCATTTTAAGCAACAGGGTAACAATATCTTCCGGTGTAAATAAATTAAAACGGCTCAACCCGCTGCCATCAGCCCAGGATGGCTTTTGCGGCATATCCTTTAAGTCAGTCTTTAATAAAGTATCGATAATCGCTGCATCATTCATGTATCCCAGCAACTCATTGCCTACCATCAGCAATGTTTGTTCGGCGTAAAAATTATCGCTGCGGTGCATCATCGGTTTTAACATGGAATCAAGCGACTGCGAGTATAATTTTTTATAGGCAGTTAAAGGCAAAGCAGGCGGATTATGACTGATCACCCAACCTTCATTACCGAGCAAGTGAACAGCGGTATTAATACCATGTGTTGTAAAAGGCACATCGTTCTGCCAGTTGATATTATTTAATGGATAAGCTATGCTAAAGGAATCCACATCCGTTGATCTGAATACAGCAGGCTTTTTCAGATCCGGGTTAACAGTATAAGAAACACCTTTTGTAATATCAGGTGTTTGAGAGAAGTGAAAGGATGAAGTGGTTATGCCGGCTGCGGAATCATATGTAAATGTTGTATGTGCAATATTGCCGTAAATGGGCATGGGATTGCGCTCTGCCATGTAATCGTCCATATAATCATCCCAACTCCAGCCTTCGCCCCAGCGCTTATCTTTCCAATAGGCATCTGAAATAGAAACAGGCTTGGGGTTGGATTTTAAAAAATCGAATACGGGATTAATGGTAAAATCATAATACAACAAAGTGGGATCACCGGTTGGCAAGAGGTATAGCGTGTCGGGCGATTCATAATACCGCAAACCAATGATGCTGTCACCAAGATATTTCATCGCCGCATAACAGGTAAACAGTTTCGTATTGCTGGCAGGCGTGAAATAATGATCGCCCTGGTAATTGTACACATATCGGTTCTTTGCTGCATCATAAATGCTGATGCCTGCATGTGCATTGCGAAGAGCAGTGTCCTGCAAAAAATGATGCTCTGCTTTGGTTACCTTATGCCCAGGGGAACAGGCACCAAAGCCAATCAATAACAAAAGATAAATGAAGAAATAACGTTTTGCCATGAAGGCAAAATAAGAAGAATACGGGATTGAGCTGGTGAATTTGTTTAGTTAAAGAATTTCTGATTCATCTTCAAGAGCAAAGTTTTATTGATTTATCTTTTGAGCTACGCATACAGAAAATAGATTGTACTGGCTTTTGTTTCTTAGGTTAAGTCAATCACAGCGTGATTATTGGTAGCAAAACCTTATTACCTTAATAACATATGACGTTGTTATACTGAACAAACCTTATTAGCTTATTCAAATCACGCATATTTGAATAACAGGAAAACTGCGAAGGGAAATAAGGTAATATGGTTGTAACATGCGTAGCATTAGTTGCTTCTTCCCAGGTTAAAGCGTTAAGATTATAAATAAGATGTCCTGCATTTGAAAAATGCAGGACATCTACATTTATCACAAGCTTTCTTCTATTGTATAAATAGATAAAACTTCTGCATCGGTTAAAGCAACATTATAAAAACGGACATCGTCTAAAGAGCCGATGAAATAGTCACCTCCATAATAGGTGTAATCATCCGAACTGTTTATCGTGTATTCATCTTTCGGCAACTCATTACCAATAGCAAGATTCACAGGCTCACTGAGTGTAAGCGGAACACCTGTTACCGCAACCGATCTCTTCAATTCGCCATTTACATAAAACTTCATGGTGCCGTTGGTATAGCTTGCCGCAACATGCGTCCATGTTTCATCTGGCACATCTGCGGGATTACTATCCACGTCATGATAACCATTATCACCATGAAAGGTTAGAAACAAAAAATTGTTGCATTGCAACTGGAACTTATAACCATTCCACCTGTTCAATGAGAAGAAATAATTATTACAATTCGTACCATGCCGTTTCAGCCATAAACTTATAGTAAAGCTTTGCGGATTTAAAGCGGCATCATACGGAACTTCCACCGTGGCGCCATTATTAAAATCGTAGGCCATGTTGGCCCTTCCAAAACGGTCTGCAATAAGTATCGGCAAAGTGCCTCCATCAACCGGTGCATTGCCCGGGCCTGTCCACCCTGTTTTTAAGGCGCCGTTATGCCCGTTGCCGGATGAATCATTTGCATTCCCGTTAAATTTCCAGAACGCTATTAAATTGGCTACTGAGACTTCCCGTATCAAATGAGAATTAAAAACGGTAACCGCTCTTTGCAGGTTGGCAGTTGCATTGTTCACTTCCTGTTGTGTATAGGTATCGTTTGCTGATACAGACTCAGCTAACTGCAATGTGGAATCCAATGCTGCTTTTGAGCCTGTGCTGTATTGCCCCGGCTTGTTTCCTTCCACCGTTGTATTTAAAATAGTATTCACTGAATCAATCAAAGTATTCAAAGCTGATTTATCATTGGCCGGAGGATTATTGTTATTATTATCTTTTTTGCATGAGGGGAACAAGGTGACTGCAGCAATAAAGAAAGAAAATATGATTAAGAAAAATTTTTGCTTACACATGATCATACGTTTTCAATGAACAATATTGTTTACAAATTATGATTGGTATCCAGTTCGCTTTGCGGAATAGGAAAGAACTTGTTCTTTTCATAATTAAAGTTTGGAATGTCTTTCATGGCATCCGTTGCATAGGCGCTTCCATATCGGATGACATCGAAGAAGCGATGAAATTCGAGTGCCAGTTCGGACCTTCTTTCCTTGCGGATAATGTCCCGTAACTGTGTTTGATCTGTTACAGTAATATCAGGCAATAATCCATCAGGTATTGTTCCGGATCCCGGCAGCGACGCATCATATAAATAAGAATCCCTTGCTCTTTTTCGAACCTTGTTTAAAGGAACCAAGGCCTGTGCCGCTTTACCCGACTCATTCAATGCTTCTGCTTCCACCAATAAAATATCAGCGAAGCGAATGGCTTCATAATTTAAATTGCCATCACCTTTTACAGATGTAGGAATTTCTGACAGCGGTTGGATTTGCTTCTTTGAAATATAGCCGGTTGTTGACCATGATTCCTGGTAAGTTGTATCGTAATAAGGAATGCCCTCACCAGCCATTGTATAACCCAATCTCGGATCAATAACGCCATTAGGCGATTTTTCAAAATTATCGATGAGGCTTTGCGTCGGGTAGAAAAATCCATATCCATTTAAACTCCGTGGCGCAAACCATTGATTTAAGTTATTGCCTAAAAAAGGATTGGACCCGCTTTTCTGCCATACTGAAAAAATAGCTTCGCTATTATCTTTTTTATTAGCATTGAAGTTATCTGTAAACAGGTTGGTCAAACTATAAATGCCCAATGTTTCTACCTGTTGCGCTGTTGATGCAGCCTCGTCCCACTTCTTTTCAAACAAATAGGTTTTTGCCAGCAAGGCCAACGCAGCGCCTTTGGTTGCACGACCATCATCAGCGCCACTCCAGTTGGTTGGCAAAGCTGCTGCAGCATCAGTAAGATCACTTTCAATTTGCGCATAGATCTGTTCCTGCGGCAAGGCTGGGCTCTGCACTTCTTCCGGTGTTTCCACTTTTAGATGCAAAGGGATATTGCCATAACAATTGGTAAGAATAAAATAATAATAAGCACGTAAAAATTTTGCCTGCCCGATGCACGAAGTTTTCACTGCATCAGAAACGGCAGTGTTATCATCAGGTAAACCGCTTATTACGACATTGCATTTGAATACGCCGTCATAATATCTTTTCCATACTGCTTCCACTGCTGAATTAGATGGAATGATATTGAAGTCATTTACGTTTTGAAAATCTGCCTGGTCGCCTTCGAGCCCGCCTTTAATGGCATCATCAGACGCCACATCACCCAACACCCATACCGCATTGGAACCACCATCTGTAAATAATAGCGGAACATATGCCGCATTGATGGCTGTCTGCGCATTGGCATCGGACGTAAAAAAATCTGCCGCCTGGTAATTGCCTAATACAGGCTGATCCAAAAATTTTTTGCAGCTTGTTTGTGTTATAGCAGCAATCATTAAGATCGATATAAATAATTTATAGCATTTCATATTCTTCAGTTTCATAAATTAAAAATTGATGTTTACGCCGAAAGTATACGTGCGTGCCAAAGGATAGGTTCCCCAATCAATTCCAACAGCACGGTCTCCTTCACCCAATGAATTATTGCTCACATACATTTCGGGATCAAGGCCTTTATATTTCGTGACCGTAAAAAGATTTGTCGCACTGATGTAAACACGTATGTTGGAGATATTCATTTTGGATAAAGCATCTTTACCAAACGTATATCCCAATTGTACATTCTTCAACCTGAAATAAGAACCATCTTCTAAAAATCTTGTTGATGGCATTTTATTATTTGTTGCGCCATTCCATGATAAGCGAGGCAATGAATTGGAAGTCCCTTCACCAGTCCAGCTATTTAATGCCACATCTTTAGTGATATTGAATGCGCGGTAGAAGCCTTCAATATCCGTCATTACCTGGTCATATAATTTGTTTCCTGAAGCGCCCTGGAAGAAAATGCTCAGGTCGAAATTGGCATATCCTAAATTTCCTGTTAAGCCATAAGTGAACTTAGGTATCGGGCTGCCAACAAAGCTCCTGTCATAATTATCAATGACGCCATCAGGCTTGCCTTCGGGTCCGCTGATATCTTTATAAGCAACATCGCCTGCCTGTACATTCGGCCCCTGGTAGGCATGTGTAAATACCTGATCCGGCGTTTGAAAAATGCCTTCCTGCTGCAACAAATAGAATTCGCCAACAGGCTGGCCAACTGTGGTAAGTGTTGCGAAATAATTATTGTCGATCCTGCCGCCTGCAATAGGTGTTGAGTTGGCAAGCGATATCACTTTATTATTCAGCGTTGCAAAATTTGCAATGATGCTATACGTGAATTTTTTTGATAAAGGACTGTTGTAAATGGCCTGCAATTCCAAACCTTCGTTTCTTATTTTACCGGCATTTTGCGTTGGTCCGCTCACACCGCCTGCACTGCTGGGCAATGGAATGGAAAGCAAAACATCTGATGAATTTTTGATGAAATAATCAGCGGTGAACTGCAAGGCGTTCTTAAATAAGCCAAGATCCAGTCCTATATCTGTTTGCGTGCTTGTTTCCCATTTTACATTCGGATTGCCTTCTGATGTAATGGTATAACCTTGTGTTGGCACGCCGCCAAAGGGATAATAAAACCCGCCGGATACAATGGATACATAAGAATAGTTCCCAATCTCCTGGTTACCCAACTGGCCAATGCTTGCACGCAATTTTAAAAGAGAGATGTTGGTATTGTCTTTTAAAAAATCTTCCTGGTCAATTCGCCAACCGACAGAACCTGAATAAAAATTTCCATACCTGTCGCTCGGATCTAATCTCGACGAACCATCTCTTCTGAAATTAAAGCTGGCCAGATATTTATCCTTATAACTGTAGTTAACGCGGCTAAACAAAGAGAACAAAGACCAGTGTGATTCATTACCGCCATTCAATTGTGCACCCAAACCGTTATCGAGATATTGAAAGTTGGATGACTGATCTACATAATTTGTTCTTGATGCCGATAGTTGTTTAATGTCATCTTTGATAGCTTCTGTACCAACTAAAAGATTAATGGTGTGATCACCGGCGAAAATATCATACGTGGCTGTGTTGGTGAAGTTATAATTCAACTCTGTTGCGCTTGCCTGTGCAAGACTATTGGGCGAATTGATGAACCTGTCAACACCCCAGGTTGGAAAGAACTGCTTATAATTTGTGAGCACAAGATTACCGCCGAGATCAGACCTTATTTTCAGGTTTTTTATTGGAGCTAATTCAATAAATACATCACCTAATACAGCATAATATTCAAAATTTCTATCGGTATTATCTGCAAGGCCAACCGGATTTAAACCATCACCAAAATACTGCGGAGGCTTAGGCAGATCAACTAGTACGCCATTCTTGTCATATACAGGCGTTGCCGGTGTGCGGAACAAAGCATAACGCACAATACTGGCTCCGGGGTTGCCATTGCCATAGCCATCACCAGAAGTACCTACCTGCCGTTGCTTTGAATAAGAAAGATTGATATTGGTTCCAACCTTAAATAATTTGGATAAAGTGGAATTAACAGAAGTACGAATATTGAAACGCTTATACGATGAATTATTGATCAATCCATCCTGGTCGAAATAATTGGCAGAAACAATGTATTGCGAATTTTCATTACCACCGTTAATGCTGAGTTGGAGATTATTGATCGGCGCATTCTGCAATACTTCTTTTAACCAGTTTACATCAGGTAAAGTATCCAGCATGCCGTCAGGAATTGGTTGCCGGCCATCTGCAACAGCAGCCGTATTGTAGGCTGTAACATATTGCTGTGTATTCGCCATGTCAATTAAATTACCGGGCGTTTGAATACCGGTATAACCATTTAAGGCCACTCTTGTTTTACCCGACCTTCCGCGTTTTGTGGTGACGATAACAACACCGTTGGAGGCACGCGCACCATAGATGGCAGCAGAAGAAGCATCTTTAAGAATGTTGATGTTCTCGATATCATTAGGCGAAATTTCATTGATGCCTGTTTTCGTAGGCACGCCATCAATAATGTATAAAGGATTGTTGTCATTAATCGTTCCTATACCTCTTATCCTTACAGCGATCGCATCTCCGGGCGCACCGGTTTGCGCAGTGATCGAAACACCAGGCGCCTTACCCTGCATCACCTGTTCAACACCGCCAACAGGAATATCTTTTATATCTTTTGTATTGATAACGGAAACAGCGCCGGTAAGATCTTTCTTTCTTTGCGTGGTATAACCCACCACCACAACATCGTTTAGCCCTGTAATATTTTCAATTAATGTAACCTGTATGCTTGTTTGATTGCCAACAGGAATTGTCTGCGGTTGAAAGCCGACGGAAGAAATTGCAAGCACCGCATTGGCGGGAACATCTATCCGGAAGTATCCTAAAGTATCGGTAGTGGTTCCTGAAGTTGTGCCTTGTACCGTTATCGAAGCGCCTGCAACCGGCTGCCCGTTTTGATTGTTGACGGTACCGGTAATAACCGTATCAGCAGCGTATTTATTTGTTAAAGGATAACCAGGGCTGTTGATAGCAGGCGGTTTATGTTTATTCGCATTTCCTGCGCGGGCTTTACCGGGAGTAATTATTAATATGCAGGTGAGGCAAAGCAGCAATTGTATAAAATACAATTTCAAAGCTGCATGGGTTAATGAAGTGGATCGCGTTTTGTTCATAGTATAGTTGATTTTTTTTCATGGACATTTTTTAAATGAACTAATATTTCACAGGCAACAGGAAACTGTTGTCGGTTCATGAAGTAATCAACAAACCAGGGCAGTTATTTTTTATTTGATTAATTGTGATTAGTGCAAGCGTTGAAAGTGGTTTGCATTCACAGGCTTAACAAAGATGAGATTTTATTCTGAAGTAGGATAATTAATAATCTGATGCACCGCGACAATAAAAGTAAAAACAAATTGAACCACATAGACACATAGATACATAGGTTTTTCACAGTAGGTTTTATTATTCTTCGAGGTAGTTCATTTCCCGCTTGGCCGGACGGGCAGGAAATATTTTTTTGTCACCCTCATTCAACTATGTGCTAAGTCTATGTGCCTATGATCCTTGTGGTTCAAAAACATAATGCACTTCCTGCTTATGCAAACAAATTCCTAACGAAAACGTCAATTCTTAATTAGCTATGAAGTCTCAGCAATCGTTTATAAATACTATTTTGGCCTTTTAAAGGTTATGAAGTAATCGAGGAATATTGTTATTACATATTGGTATATGCTATTAACACGTCAATAAGTTTTGCAGATATAAACAATGAATATTTCGCATCGAGATATTTGGATTGCAATTCGTTTAAATAATCTTTGATGGATATTAATTCCAGGGCATTTGCCATTCCGAGTTTATGTTTCTCTTCATACACTTCATAGGAATGCATGCCTTGTTGCAATGCCTCGTACTGAACCTCGTATCTTTTTTTTGCCGCATAAAAATCATTCACCATTTGCTGTACATTGTTGCGAAGGCTTATTTCCGTTCGCTGTAATGAAAGGTTTGCGTTGTCAAGGTTTATTTTCTCTTTTTTAATGAGTGTGTTCGTTTTCATTTGCTGAAACAAAGGTACTTCCAGCACAATACCCACATAACTTCCAAAATTGTTTTTGAGTTGCTCCTCCACCGTTATTTTATTGTTGTTGGCATCGGTGTAAGAAGCATTGTAATTTGACAGCAAGCTGCCTTCCAGTGAAAGAACCGGCCACCGGCTGCCCTTTGCCGCCTGCAAACTTTGCTCGGAAGCTTTTACCGCGAATTCGCTTTCCCGTAAGGCAGGATGAGACCGGAGTATGTGATTCATGAACTCGTTTACCGCTATTTCTTTAGTTAGTATTACCTTGATGTTTTCTTCTTTCAAAGCAACAATGTTTAATGAATCCTGCCATGTTAATCCCAGCAATTCTTCCAGGTCAAGCAGGGCATTTGATGAATCGTTTTGCACATCTATGATCCCCGCTGCTTCATTCATCATCCTTGCATTGATAGTATAATATTCGCTTTTGCTTAATTTACCGACTTCTATTTTTTCTTTGGTGATAGCCAGCTCATTTTTTGTAAGCTCATTATTAGATCTCATCAGTGCCACTTTCTCCTTATTATATAAAACCTTTGCATAGCTTTCCACAATACCGGATAATATGGTGATCTCTGTTCTTTTGTTCCCCTGTTCACTCGATTTTAACTGGTAGGATGCCTGTTGTATGGAATGCATTTTTTGCAGGCCGTTAAAAATGCCAATAACCGCATCTGCACTTACCGAACCGCCCCTGAAATTATCGTTTACATAAAGATTACTCACCGGGTCAATGCTTTTGCCGGAAGAAAATATATGATCTGCGTTAATAGAAACAGCAGGCGTTAGATTATATACCGCAGCTTGTTTATCGAGCAATGCGGATGCTGTTGCGTTCCTGCTTTGCCGGATGGAATAATTATTTTTTTTAGCCAGCGCAAAGCAATCTTCCAATGAATATTGTTGCGCTTGTGTGAACAGGCAACAAAAACAGCAATACAATATGCAAACAATTTTCGTTTTCATGATTGTGCTTGTTTTATACCTGCATCTTTAAATATTTTCCGGAAAAAAAACTTATACAGCGGAAGCCTTTCCGTAACTATCTCGCCGTAGATGCTGTAACCGGGTTTAAGGTTGAAAGATGTATTTTTTTCCAGTTGAATAAGCGCATAAAACTTATTGTTCTCTTTCCTTTCAGAAATATACGTGAGTGAGCCTTTTAATATGCCGTATTCAAGATGATAATAAGCATCCAGCTTGATATGCGCTTCCATATTGTTTCTTAAGTAGTGAATTTCTTTTTCAGGAATATAAGCCTTAGCATAAAAATTATCTGTACCCGGCGATAAACTTACCAGCAGCTCATCTTTTGAAATAATATTACTGGCTTGTGATGTATTGAATACGGTATTAACTGTTCCGTTTATTGCTGCAACAATATATTGCTGCGAAATATTGTATTCCAGCAACTGTATGTTTTCATTGCACTGACTAAGCCGGTTTTCTGTATCTGTTTTTTGCTGTATCAGCAATTGCTGCTCCTGTTGTGCATCCATCCTGCGCTGGCTGATACTTTGATTTTCTTTTTGATAATTATTAACGTTGGCATTTATGTCGGCACGTTGTTTATTTAAAAGTGTTGCTGTTGCCAACAGCGATTCCTGTATATCACGGGTTATATCTTTACCGGCATTGTATTCCATCCTGCTGATCATATCTTTTGAATACAAAATGGAATCTGCTTTGTTCCGCTCTTTGGCAGAAGCCAGTTTTTGCTGCTGCAATGCATATTGCTCTTCGAGTGAACGAATAGAGGAACGGATATTATTTTCTTCGATCTGCCTGCTGCTGCTGCTGATACCGCTTTCCGCTCTTATTGAAGAAGATTTTGATTGAACCGTTTGCAGCAACCGGTTGATGGAAATAAGCGATTGCTCCAGGCGTTGTTTTTCTGATCTTTCTTTTGCTAATGAAATACTGTTCTCTTCATTTTGCAGGATGAGCATCGTATCGCCTTTATTCACTCTTTGGCCGGGTTTTACTTTCATCGATGCCAGCCGTGATTCAAAAGGCGCTTTATAATCTGTTTGAGGTGTAACGGATAAAATTTCCCCTTCATTAAAACTTACTGTATCATTAACCCTTAGCAGGAAAAGGAGCAATAACATCAGCAATACAAATCCACATAATAAACGGAAGAAACCAACAATATATTTATGGCCGTCATGGATATATTTTAGAGGAGCATCTTTCACTTTGTTTCATTTAGGCGAGTGGTGAGTTGTCAGTTGTGAGTTCAAAACACCCGGCACTCCATTTATCACTTACGCTTTTCTTAATTGTTGTTTGAAGTAGAAGTTGTTATGGCGGGGGCAAGACACTCACCATTCACCACTGACTACTCACCTGCATAACATTAGTAGCTTCAGCAACATTAAACGTAACCGGTCACGAGATTAAATTTATGCGGCTGCAAGCTGGCCATTATTCAGTTTTATCACCCTGTCAAATGCAATTCCATCAACAGGTTCATGAGAGATAATAATGAAGGTTTTTGCTGACTGGGTATTAATATAAGATTCAATTTTTTCTTTCGACTCCACATCAATGCCGGAAAGCACCTCGTCAATAATAATGAACTCCGCTTCAGACAAAAGCGCCCGTAATAACAATATCTTTTTACGTTGCCCGGTAGATATATTTCTTCCCTGCTCTGTAATTATAAAATCAAAACCTTCATCTTTTTGTGTAATAAATTCATGAAAGCCTATTTGTTTTGACAATTCAATTATTCTTTCTGTTTCTGGTTCTTTATCAAAGGTTATATTAAATGCAAGCGTATCATTGAATAAAACATCGTCATTACTTACCAGCAGCACTTTTTTTCTCAAGGCAGCCTGGTTATAAAAAACCGATCTTTCTTCATTAATATACACATCGCCTGAAGCGGGTTTGTACAACATGGAAAGTATTTTGCAAAACGTGCTTTTGCCTGCGCCATTGCTGCCTTCGAGTTTTATCTTTTCGCCATTGCTGATGGTGAAATCAAAATTTTTAAGAATAGGTTTCTGCGGAATGTATTCAAAGCCTACATTGCTAAAGCGTATCGTTTTTATATAGTTGGGCTGAAGTTTCGTGTTTGAATCATTTAATACCTGTTCGGGTGCATTGAAATCAAAATATCTTTTTAAGATGATCGCATTTTCCTGCAGGTCTAAGTTCTCTTCCAATATATTGGTGAGCGAACTGAATATTCTTGCGCTTAACGCAATAAAAGAAATAATCTGCCCGGTAGTGATGCTATGATGATTCACTGCTTTGTAAGACAGGAAAATAATAATGAGAATAGTTGCAACAATTATCAGCAGGCTTATAATTGCTGAGTTAATAAGATTGATATAACGCACTTTTTTCTGTACATCGATCATTCCCTTAACCGCAGGCTTTGCACGCATTTTAAAGAACTGTTCCAGCCTTAATAACTTTATCACTTGCAAACCATCAATGTTTTCCAGGACGGTAGAGAACAGTTTTGATTTCTGCAGAAAGCGCCTGTTCTCATTTTCTCTTATTCTAGGCGTGATAATTTTAAACCATAAAACAAAAATGATCATGATCGCAAGAATGATCAACGCAACCTGCCAGTCGATCATTAAAAGAAACAATAAGGAAATAACAGAGATAATACTGTCCACTAAAACCCTCGTAAAAAAACTAAGAAAGAATGTTTTCAGCATCAGGGTGTCTTTCATCCGTTCATTAAGATCGCCGCGGCTGAATGATTGAATATACCGTATCGGGTAATTATTCAATTTACTGATGAATGAACTTAGAAAATGGTTATCAAAAATGGTGGAAAGCTGTATCGAGATAAAGCTTTTATAAACAGACACCAGCAACTCGAAAATTTTGAACAGGCCAAAACCCAACGCAAACAATAAAATGATATTGGTATTGAAAGATGGCAGTATATTATCTATCAATATTTGGTTGCTGAATATTGTCAGTTGCGATATCAATGCACCAAATAAAGCCGTGCAAATAAAGATGTACCATATCTTTCGGTAATGACCCATTTCTTTAAACAGCCTGCTATACAAACCGGGTTCTTTTTGCGGAGTTGCAGCAGTTGCAGGTAATTGCTTAATTTCTTTTTTCCTGATGCTGAGCACCACCGGTGTGTTGATCTTTAATTTGCCTTCTTCAATATGCATTGCCTGGAATTCTTTCGGCAGCATATTAATACGCAAATTATTAAGCAGGTCGAGCAAAAAATTCTTTTCTGCTTCTGCAGAAGCAAACCCGAAATTTTCTTTCAGATAACTGAAATAGGTAAGCTTATTTAAAACGGCAACCTGTTTTTCTGCACAGCAAAATGTTGCCGGATCAATATCATACTGCTGCAGCTCCTGCTGTAACATTTGTTCAATAACCTGCCCGCTTTCTATCCAGTTATACATTACCTGCGTCGTGCCGGCATGTTGTATAAGCTCGCTGCAGGTCCATTTAAATTGCCCGGGATTAGCCGGATCCAATATCAGCAATTTATTTTTTTCTATGCCATATACAACAACATAATGCAGGCCCTGCGGATGTTTTACAGGAAGGATGCAAGGCAACATGTGCGCCACTTTCCCGATATTGTTTCTTACAGCATTCAGGTCAATAAAATCAAAAGAAGCTTCAAAGCCATGCTGATCGAAAAATTGTTTTATATCATATAACCATGCGCCTTTATCATCCAATGCAATCTGCTCTGTAATATAATTCCTGTCAATATCAATATTATAATAATTGAATATTGATTTTACTGCGCTTATACCGCAATCATTATACTTTAACTGCTGATCAGATAGTACGGTCATTTAAAAATACTTTTTTTGAAAGCTTTATGCAATTGGGCGGCAGTTGCGAACCGCTGCTCCGGATTTTTAGCGATACATTCTTTTATTAATTCTTTCAACCAAACCGGAACAACAAAACCAAAGGATGAAACGTCTCCAAATATTGGTTCTTTCTCTTTGATCTCCTGTGCCAGTTCCTCCCAAATAATACCATTAAATGGATATTTGTTATATAACATTGTGTACAGCACCACACCGGTTTGGTAAACGTCTGAATAAAAATCAGGCTGCTTCAGGAATTTATTATGCGTGGTGGAATTAATGCGTTCAGGCGGCATATAAAAATAAGCGCCCCCGTGTTTTACCATTTCATTATGCTCAAGCTTTTGATGCAGCGCCATTCCAAAATCAATTATTTTAACCTGTTTTGATGGTGTAACAAATATGTTTGCCGGGTGGATATCTCCATGCACAATACCCTTGTCGTGGATTATTTTAAAACCATTGATGATAGCTTCTGTGATTGTAACGAATGATCGCAATCTCATGTGGGGATGGTTGTCCAGGTAATCATTTAATTCTATCCCTTTCACATAGTCCTGTATAAAATAGTAGCACTCTTTTCCTTCTATAAAATCAAACACCCGGGGCGTTACAGATGAATTCTTAAGCGCCGACAAAAAGTTATATTCTCTTTTAAACCCGGCAATATTTTCCGCATTGGCTTGTTTTAATAATTTAATTACAACTGTTTTTTTTGATGCCGTATGCTTTCCTATATATATATCTGTTTTTCTTGTGGTATCGAGTTTTTTTTCTATTCTATAATTACCTAAAACATTATTCTTTCTCAGAAGTGTTTTTGGTTTCACAGGTTTATAAGAACCTGATTCCACTATGAATCTCATTTTTTTAAGATGATTAAAAAATGGTTCTGTATATGGCCTTATATCATCTTCAGTAACATTTACTTCCACGGCTATTTCTTTATTTGCAGTAATAAAATCTTTTGCAGTTTGAAATTTTTCTATAAATGTGCAGATAGTATTATTAATAAGAAATTTTCTTTCAGAATAATGATCTTCTAAAACCGCAACTCCATGTGGATATAAAGCCGTTGATGATGAAAATTTTTTTTCAGTAAGCTTGCGAATTTTTATATGACCTGGGATTGAATAAAGCATAATGATAATAAAAATGATAAACCAGTAATAATGATAAAATCAAAGGGGACTTTCGCCCCCCTCTTTAATTTTTAGGCAACAATCATTAACTTCTCAATGATCTTGAGCGGCTTCTTGTTCTTGAGCGTGTTCGCGTTCTTGTTCTTGAATGCCTGCGGTGTTTTTTTCCGCCAACCACTTCATTAATTGAACTTACGTTCAACTCTTTCATGATGCTTTCTAATGTTAACATGACCTAAAATTTAATTAAAAAAATTACTTTATTCTCTTAAGGTTGGAACAATAACCATACCATTAGGCTTACCCGGAAAAACACCATAACAATGAGCTGCGATGTTAATCAAAGGGGATTTTATGCCCCTTTGATTTTTTTAAGAACAACCGTTAATGGCGTCCGCGATGAGTGCGGGTACGCGTACGAGTGCGTGTACGTGTACGGGTGCGCGTGCGGGTTCTGCCGTGTTTTCCACCAACGATTTCATTAATAGAACTAACGTTTAGTTCTTTCATGATTCGATCCAATGTCAGCATAACTAAGAGTTTAAAAAAAATAAAAAACGCTTACTTTTTTCTAAGGGTGTTCAGCTTCATTCCCTTTTGCAATTGCATAATTTATTAGTATAAACTCTGTGAAGATTTGTAACCGGCTGTACTGTTTTTTTTGAAATTTTGGGAAGAAATGCTACCGCATCTTTTTTAAAAAAACGTGAGTGGTGAATAGCGAGTGTTTGCCAATTCACCCGGAATACTACAATTTACATAGCATTAAGGCAAACTAATGTTTTTATCCAGGTTCATAAAGCGATTTCAATGATTTGTTGGGTATTATATATAATCAGTATTGTCCGGTTAACTTGGGCTAAAGCCCGTTGGATAAGGATTCCGCTATATAACCCCAGGCTTAAGCCTGGGCTAGTGAAAACCAGGCCCATCAAGGCTTTAGCCCAGGAATTAAAATTTTAGTCGGACAACAATGATATATAATAATTAAGGGAACATGTTCTGTTCCCTTTAATTATTTAAACTTACAGTTTGATTAGCTGCTTGTTTTTGTACGGGTGCGGGTGCGTGTACGGCCTTTTGTGCGGGTTCTTGTTCTTGTTTTTTTACCTTTTTTACCGCCAACGATTTCGTTAATAGCACCAACTTTCAGTTCTTTCATAATGCTTTCTAATGATAACATACAATACAATTTAAAAATAAAAATTCTGCTTACTTTTTTTTGAGGGTGTTCTGCTTCGTGCCCTTTTGCTTAACCAGTTTTTATTGTGCTGATTTAATATTGGTAGCAGCAGAAAAAAGTATTGTAACCAGTAATTCAAAAAATTTTTTTTGAAGAAAGACAGAAGGCAGTTTGTATATAAGCATAAGGCTTATTTTGCCGCGAAAAGCACGGAACGCTGAAGGAGCCTGATCTGCTTAACGTGGTTTAAAGCCTCGGCTTCACAGGTTTATATGGTTGTTCAAAATTGTTAGCGCCACGTATTTTTAATTTGCGACGATATACTTTATCAGCTATAGTAACATAGAGCGTATCAAAATCTTTTCCGCCAAAACAAAGATTGGAAGGCAGGCCTTTAGATTCAGGAACAGGAATGATAGCATTCACCCGCCCGGTTTGATCCAATATTTGAATACCTAAACGTGATGTAACATAAATCCTTCCTGCCGTGTCACAACGTAAACCATCACTCCAGGCATTGTCATCGTTGGCGCCAACATGCAGCCATCCGTATTGCTGTTTGTAAGCTAATGTTCCATCATGTTGAATTTGATACACCCAAACCCAGTGCGAAGCAGATTCTGTTACATACAGCTGCGTTTGATCTGGTGACAGCGTTATGCCGTTGGCAAATTTTAATCCTTCATCAACAACAAATTTTTCGCCATTAGGCCGGATAAGATAAATCTTACTGGGCTTCTGTATTCCATCGGGGCTTGTAGCGTAAATATTTCCGTTGTTGGCAATCACAAGATCATTGCCCGATATACTGTCTGCAATAACGGTTGTCTTTTCGTTCGCATCATAAGCAATGATTTGTTGTGTCGCACCCGCACAAACATAACGCATGCCATCGGCGCCAAACGTTGTGCCGCTTGCTTTTTTAGCATTAACAGTAAGGGCAGTAAGTTTTCCGTCAACGGTTATTTTGTATGTTTTACTATTGGGAATATCCTGGTAAAAAACTTCTCCTTTTGAATTTACTGCGGCGCCTTCTGTAAATGTATAGTCTTCCCCAACCAATTGCCAGTCTTCCCCGGGAATTAGTATATCACTTAGAAACTGATTCTTTGAACTGCCTGCTTTAACAGGCGCCGGCCAGTCTTTCCATAACCAGCGCATAGCTTCCGGAAAAACAGCAGTGCCATGCTTACCGTTATGTGCGCCTTCACCCCAAACATGCTGTACTTCGTACCCTGCAAAACTTAATGCGCGTTCCATGGTTTCATTTGCCTTCCACCAATCGCCTGCATAAATATTGAGATCATCACTGCCATCCTGTAAAAAAATTCTTATTGGCTTTGGTTCATATTTTCGGATGAATGCAGGATAATGGTCTGCACCGCGCAAGCCGATATACGTACCGATGGCAGAAAATACCCGCGAAAATTCATTTGGTTTTTCCCATGCTGCGGTGAACGCACATACCGCCCCGCTGCTGCTGCCGCCAATAGTGCGATCGTTCCCTTTTTTTGAAAGATGAATGACTCTGCCATCACTTGTTTTCTTTGTTTCTACTTCAGGGAGGATCTCATTTAAAATAAACCGTGCGTATGCATCACCAAGCCCGTCGTATTCAAAACTGCGGTTATAACGATCAAGTGTAGAAGTATCCTGCGCTTTTACAATGCCGGGATTCACAAACACACCGATGGTTACAGGCATTTCTTTGCTGTAAATAAGATTATCAAAAACGGTGGGTGCATTCCACTGGATACCATCCTGGTTCACATATACACAAGCAGGGGTTGCGGGATTATATTCAGCCGGCACATATATCCAATACTCGCGCCATGTGCCGGGAAAAATTCTGGACTTATCGAAAACAAATTTCATCACTTCCCCTTTCGGCACGCCGGCATGTTCAACAGATGCGGAATCAACGGGATAATTTTCGGTCGGAGTTTGCTGCGCGAAAAGTGAAAGATGAAAAACCAGTAATGCAGCGGCAAATATTTTTCTCATATGATGTTTGGTAATTGGATGGTCCTTTATATATCATTTCAATGCTGTTTACCCAGATTCAATTTTTAAATATTCAATAATCAACTGCTCAACAATCAATAATCAATATTCATCTATTTGATTCTTCAATTGAACATTGCGTATTGTATATTGAATATTGATTATTCTTAAATTAAAGGCATTAATATATCACTGATAAATACAGTCAATAGCGTCTTTACATTTTTCCATCACCACCTTTCTTTTTAAACTCATTTTCGGCGTCATTTCACCGGTGTCAATGCTCCATTCGGCAGGAAGCAATTCAAATTTTTTTATTTGCTCCACATGATTGAATTGCTGATTTAATTCCTCCACTACAGCCTGGTATTTTTTTATTACTTCGGGATTTTTGATGGCATCAGCATTTGTAGTAAAAGATAAATTATGCAAACCCATCCATGTTTTTAAATAAGGGAAAGCCGGTACAATTAAAGCGCTCACAAATTTTTGGCCTTCACCAATTACCATGATCTGTTCTATAAAAGGGCTTCCCTTAAAAACATTTTCCAAAGCCTGCGGCGCGACATATTTGCCGCCACTGGTTTTGAACATCTCTTTTTTCCTGTCGGTGATTTTTAAAAATTTATTACCCACCCATGTTCCAATATCCCCTGTATGCAGCCATCCGTCAATAACTGTTTCGGCGGTGAGATCGGGCCGTTTATAATAGCCTTTCATAACGGATGGACCTTTTACACAGATCTCGCCGTCGTCAGCCAGCTTTACTTCAAGCCCTTCTAATGCCGGCCCTACCGTTCCGATCATAGACTCTCCCGGCCCAAACCTGTTCACAGCAATCACAGGGCTGTTTTCTGTGGGGCCATAACCTTCATACACCGGGATATTTGCAGCATTAAAAATGCGCAGCAGCTTTACCTGGCAGGCGGCGCCGCCTGTAACTACAAACTTAATATTGCCGCCAAGCGCTTCTCTCCATTTACTGAAAACAAGTTTATTAGCGATCGCCAGTTTCATCTTGTATAAGGAAGATTCTGCTGCCGGTGTAGCATACTGTTCAGCCAGCCGTACACTCCGGAAAAATAAATTTTTTTTAATGCCTGTAAGCGCGGCCCCTGCTGACATGAAACGTTCAAATACTTTTTCAAAAAGGCGTGGCACCGTAGTAAATCCATCCGGTTTTATCTCTTTTAAATTAGCGCCAATGGTGTCTAAACTTTCTGCATAATAAATTCCGATACCGCTGAACAGGTATATATAACTCACCATTTTTTCAAAGATGTGATTCAACGGCAAAAAGCTAAGCACTTTCCATTGCGGTGCATCATGAAATGGAAAACTTATTTTGCTTAGTGCAACATTGGAGTAGATATTTTTATGCGTGAGCATTACGCCTTTGGGTGTGCCGGTTGTGCCGGAAGTATAAATAATAGTAGCCAGATTTTCGGGTGAAACAGCGCTTTTGATTGCAGGAAGCTTTGCCCCGGACGCATCTGTTGCCAATGCTGAAACAGCAGTCCAGTGATCAACACCTTGTATTTCGTCGAAGGAGAATATTTTTCTTAATGATGGTATATTCTCCTTGATACTGTTCACCTTTTCAAATAATTCAGCGTTGCTGACAAACATGTATTTTACCAAAGCATCATTTAAAATAAATTGTAATTCGTTCACGCCCGTTGTTGGATATACCGGCACCAGCACTGCGCCGGTTTGCTGTACGGCAAAATCCGTAATCAGCCACTCCGGCCGGTTACTACTGATGATCGCAATTTTATCAATGCCCTCATCGCTGCCATCATGACTGCTTATACCAAGTTCAATCAATCCTGCACTGAGATCATCAACCATTTTTTTTACGGAGGCTGTGCTGTAGTGCTTCCATTCGCCATTCACTTTGGCATTCAGCATATCTGGTTTAGGAAAGTGTTTCAACTGGTGGTCTATACAATCAAAAAGACGTTTTATTTCCATGAATCAATCGTTATGAAATTAAAAATACAACTTTTGAAGACTGGCAAAAACTAATCTGCTAATGTGAACAAAACATCAAAATTTATTTGGAAAATGAAATTAAACAACTGTTTAATTTCATTCCTTACATTTGCTGCTCATTTCGCTTTTATATCAAGGTATATACATGCTTTATATGAAGCGCAAGAAGCTTAAGGTTTTATGAGCAAACACCTGATAATCTTTTTTTGGATTGTTATTATTTCGTTTACCAGGGCAAAGGCACAGCAGGATTCTCTCTCAACGGAGAGTACGCTTGATCAATGTGTACAATATGCTTTGCAACATCAGCCGGCAATAAACCAGGCCTACATTGATGAAAAGATCGTTAATGCGGAAATAAAATCAAGGATTGCCGACTGGTATCCGCAGATAGGAATAGATTACACACTGCAACACTACTTTAAAACGCCGGTAACTATTATTAACGGAAACCCTGTTGCCACTGCCCAGACAAATTTTTCAACGGCATATTTTTCTGTAACGCAAAATATATTTAATGCAGATGCTCTGCTGGCAAGCAGGAGCGCAGGAAAAGTGCGCACGCAGGCAAAACAATATATCGAAAACAATAAAATATATGTTACACTTAATGTAAGCAAAGCGTTTTATGATGTATTGCTGAGCCAGCAGCAGTTGGTGCTTGTTGACCAGGATATTGTGCGCCTGGCAAGGAGTGTAAAAGATTCGTACAATCAATATGTAGCGGGCGTTGCTGACAAAACGGATTACAAGCGTGCACAGATCTCCCTCAACAATTCGTATGCAGACAAGAAAAGATATGAACAACAATTGATAGCAAAAGCTTCTGTACTAAAATTATTAATGGGCTATCCGCAGGACTCCGTCATTACTTTAAAATATGACAGCACAAAGCTTAGAGACGAAGCGTTTATTGATACATTACAGGAGGTAAATTATTCAAACAGGATAGAATATAAGATCCTGCAAACACAACAAAGCCTGCTGCAATCGAACCTCCAGTATTATAAGTGGGCTTTCATACCGAGTATATCTGCTTTCGGGAACTATAATCTTGTGTATGCCAATAATGATTTTTCGAAATTATATCAAAGGGATTTTCCTTCTTCTTTTGTAGGGTTAAGCTTAAGCTTCCCGATTTTCCAGGGTGGAAAACGGTCGTGGCAGATCAAGAGCGCAGACCTTCAACTGGATCGCCTTCAGTACAATTTTATTTCGTTGCGCGATTCTATTCAAAACGAATACACACAGGCGCTTGCTACTTATAAATCTGCAGTTCATGATTTTTTCATCCAAAAAGAAAATCTTGACCTGGCCTTAGATGTATATAACACGACTTACCTGCAATACAAAATGGGCGTGAAAACCTACCTGGAAGTGATCGTTGCAGAAAGTGCACTGCGCACTACGCAGATAAATCATTTAGATGCATTGTTTGAAGTGTTGATCAGCAAGCTTGACGTGGAAAAAGCATTGGGTACATTAACTTATTAGTATATGAAAATTCCGGTACAACTATTATTATTTTTTCTTTTACTGATCACTGCATGTTCATGCGGCCGTAAAGATCTCAAACAGCAGCAGGCGCCGCCTCCCGTAGCAGTGAATATTGATACAATAGAGCTCACTCCCGCATTATATTATGATGAATATCCCGCAACAGTAAACGCACTCGAGCAGGTTGATATTCATGCGCAGGTTAGTGGTTATATCACAGGAATTTATTTTAAGGATGGCGCTCATATAGCCAAAGGCCAGAAATTATATGCAATAGATCAACAGAAATATGCGAGCGACTATAGCCAGGCGATAGCTAACCTGAACGTGGAAAAAGCCAACCTCGTGAAAGCGCAAAAGAATGCTGACCGTTACATCGAACTCGATAAAAATGATGCGATCGCAAAACAAACGGTTGATAACGCCCTGTCAGATCTTGAAGCGCAGAAAATGGTGGTGGAAGCCGCAAAGGCAAATGTGAGCGCTGTTGAAACCAATGTACGGTATTCTACCATTTATGCACCTTTTAGCGGCGTTATCGGTGTCTCCCAGGTTAAACTTGGCTCTTCAGTTGCGCCGGGAACTACCGTGCTTAATACAATTTCAGCAGAAAATACTTTGGCTGTGGACTTTGCAGTGGATGAAAAAGAAATACCGCGCTTTGTGAAGATCCAACAGCGGGGAGCAAAGGCTTCTGATTCCGTTTTCACCATCGCTTTGCCGGATGGCAGCATTTATGAACATCCCGGGAAGATCAGCCTGCTTGACCGTGCCGTTGATCCGCAAACAGGTACTATCCGTGCCCGGCTTGAATTTAATAACCCTCAAAGTGTTCTAAAGCCCGGCATGACCTGCAATGTACGGGTTAAAACCAGCAGGGACAGTGCAATCGTTATTCCTTCAAAAGCCATAACAGAGCAAATGGGCGAATATTTTGTTTTTGTGGTGGGGGATAGCAACAAGGTTGTCCAGACAAAAATTACGATCGGCAGGCGGCTCAGCGATAGAACGTTTATAGATGATGGACTTAAGGAAGGGCAAAAGATCGTGACAGACGGAGTGCAAAAAGTGAAGGACGGCACAGTGGTAAATCCTGCTTTTGATTCAACAAAAAATGCGCAGCCTGCGCATTAATAACGTGTTGGGTTGTACAGTGATAAAGGATCTGGGCCAGGTGATACTAATACTTGTATAAGCCGGTAATATTAATTACTAAGAAGATTAAAAATGATCGCAGATACTTTTATACGAAGGCCTGTTACGGCAATGGTTATTTCCATCGTTATTGTTCTGATCGGAATACTGGCGATAATTAACCTCGCCGTAAGCCAGTATCCTGATATTACGCCGCCGCAGGTGCAGATAACAGGCACGTTTACCGGAGCCGACGCTCAAACGGTTGAACAAACGGTAACCACGCCTGTCGAAACGCAGGTAAACGGCTCTCCCGGCATGACCTACCTTCAAAGCAACAGTACCAGCGATGGGCGTACGACTATCAATGCTTATTTTTCGATCGGAACAGACCCGAATATTGCCACGCTGGATGTGCAGAACCGTGTCAGCATCGCTTCACCACGCTTGCCGAATGAAGTGAAAAATTTAGGGATCACCGTGCGCAAACGTAACCCGAGTATCTTAATGCTGGTGGCAATTTTTTCACCACAGGGCACACACAGCGTGCCCTTTCTTGATAACTACACTAATATCTATATAAGAGATGCATTATTGCGTGTAGCCGGTGTTGGAGACATCTTTACCCGCGCAGATGATTTCAGCATGCGCATCTGGTTGCAACCCGACAGGCTTGGCCAGCTTGGGTTAACTACAACTGATGTTACGAGCGCATTGCAACAACAGAATATCCAGATCGCAGCAGGTTCTGTTGGCGCCCCCCCGCAAAATAATAACCAGGCATTTGAATATACCGTACTTACCAACAGCAAGCTTAGCACGGAAGAAGAGTTTAAGAATGTGATCGTAAGAGCAAACCCGGCCACGGGCGCCATTACCTATTTAAAAGATGTGGCAAGAGTGCAGTTGGGTAAGTTCAGCTATGCCAGTAACTCTTTTGTAGATGGTAAACGCGCTTCTTATTTGCTGATCTACCAGGCGCCGGGAAGTAATGCGCTGCAGGTGGCAGAAGGAATAAACAAACAAATGGAAGTGCTGAAAAAATCCTTTCCTTTTGATGTAGATTATGTAGTTCCCTTTGAATCTGTTTCCGTAGTAAAAGTTTCTATTGATGAAGTGGTGCATACGCTGCTTATTGCGCTTTTGCTGGTGACACTGGTGGTGTTTATATTCTTGCAGAACTGGCGCGCCACCTTAATTCCCGTGTTGGCGATTCCTGTTTCTATTATCGGGACGTTTGCATTTTTTATTCCGCTTGGCTTTACCATCAACACGCTCACTATGTTTGGGTTTGTGCTGGCGATCGGCATCGTGGTGGATGACGCGATCGTGGTGGTGGAAGCTGTGCAGCATTATATAGATACGGAACATATACCGGCAAAAGAAGCCACGCAAAAAGCGATGAAAGATATCTCCGGACCGGTGGTGGCTATTGCGCTTATTTTGGCGGCGGTGTTTGTGCCCGTTGGATTCATACCGGGAATTGTAGGAAGATTGTACCAACAATTTGCCATAACTATTGCGATCTCTGTATTGATCTCCGCTTTTGTGGCGCTGTCGCTTACCCCGGCTTTGTGTTCGATCATGTTAAGACCGGAACATCCCGACGAAAAATCAAAAGGCTTTTTAGATAAGGGGTTCTATCGTTTTAATAAATGGTTTGAAAGAGTTACCAATTCTTATTCAAATGGCGTAAAAAAAACCATCAAATATTCCCGCTTTGTTGTGGTGATATTGCTTTGCATTTTCGTGGGCACATTTTTCCTTTTCAAATCGAAACCAACAGGATTCATTCCGCAGGAAGACGAAGGCCGTTTATTTATAACGTATGAATTGCCGGAAGCTGCTTCCACGGCACGCAGCCTGGTTACACTGAGAAAGATGATGGATATTGTGGGCTCAACGCCCGGCGTAGCGCATTATGCTGCTTTAGGCGGATTAAACGTGGTGACATTTGCCACGAAAAGCAACAGCGGTACCATCTTTACACAGTTAAAGCCCTGGTCTGAAAGAAAAGACAAAGCCAAACAATTGAATGGCATTATCGCTTCGCTTCAGCAAAAGTTTGCAGGGGTAAAAGAAGCAAATATTGTAGTGATCCCGCCGCCTGCCATTCCCGGTTTAGGGCAAACCGGAGGTTTTACATTTGAACTGCAACAACAACAAAGTACCGATAGCGTAAAGGCTTTTGAAAAGGTGGTGCAGACATTTGTCGGTGCATTGAATCAGCGTCCTGAAATAAGCCGGGCCTTTACCTTTTTCACGGCAAAAACACCTGGTTACCAGGTTACGGTTGACCGTGATAAATGCGAAAAACTTGGAATTTCTGTTGGTGATGTATATTCAACGCTTGCCACTTACCTCGGCAGCAGCTATGTGAATGATTTTACGATATATGGAAGGAATTTCCGCGTGGTAGCACAGGCAGATACTTCGTATAGAAGAAGTATACAAAATCTTACGGCATACTATGTGCGTAACCAGCAAGGGACTATGGTTCCGTTAAGTACGCTTATCTCGTACACTACTGTCGAAAATCCACCCTTGATCTCGCATTTTAATTTATTCAGAACGGCAGAAATAAACGGCAATGCCGCTGAAGGATATAGCAGTGGCGACGCCATTAACGCCTTGAGAGAAACGGCAGCTAAAGTTTTGCCTGCCGGGTATGGTTATGAGTTTGGAGGTTTATCAAGGGAAGAGGTGAATGCAGGCAATACGTCAGCCATAATTTTTGCGCTTTCCATTGTATTTGTGTTTTTATTTTTAGCGGCTTTATATGAAAGCTGGAGTGTTCCTTTTTCTGTGTTATTGGCAGTGCCGCTTGGCGCTTTCGGTGCTATTGTTGCCCTCACCTGTCTGCCTCGTTTATCTGATAACGTATATGCACAAATAGGTTTGATAACGCTGATCGGTCTTGCTGCTAAAAATGCTATTCTTATTGTGGAATTTGGAAAGGAACGTGTTGACCGGGGGATGGACGTTATCCCGGCAACCATCGAAGCTGTGCGGCTCCGGCTGCGTCCCATTTTAATGACCTCATTAGCTTTTATTTTCGGTGTGGCGCCGCTGGCCTTTGCGTCAGGAGCCGGCGCAGAAGCCCGTTCTACTATCGGCTGGACCGTATTGGGCGGGATGCTTTTTGCCACTTTCCTGGGCATCTTTATTATTCCTGTATTGTTTGTGCTGATAACCCGGGTAGCTTTTAGAAAAAGGCTGCGGGCCAAACAGGAGGAGGCTAAAGCATAGTCAACGAATCTTTTGCAGGTATTCAAACCTGTGAGGTTTCGAAACCGCACAGGTTTTCTGGTGACAGATACAATGACATTAATAAAAGATGTAATTGCGCCATTACCTCTTTTTAACTGAAGGCACATTAACCTGGTAAAAAACACAATAAAAAAGCTTCTGACGTTTGCGTGCAGAAGCTTTTCCTTTTTTAGGAGGTTTGATACATTAATGCTGTACTATCACCTGTTGCCGTGCTACTTTAATGCCCGCATCATTAGACACCACGAGGTAATAAACACCATTTGGGATTTTAGAGACGTTCATTGAATAGCGGTTAATTCCTTCGCTCATTGACAAGGTTTTCTCCAACAACATATTGCCTGTCCGTCCCGTTAACTGCGCCTTTATCATTTCTTTTCTCTTTCCGGATACGGAAAAAGTAAACGAGCTGGTTGCAGGATTAGGGAAAAGTCCATTCACTGCATAATCTGAACTTATATTGTTGCCTGGTTCATCTGCAAACGGGGCAAATGAATGAACAATGGTTTTTGTACCTGTATTGTTCGACTGGTTGTTTGTAATATTCGGATCAGTGGTGAAGCCAAATTCCATAGGATCTGTGGCGCCGTTAATTCTAACGGTCTTTCCAATGGTAGCCGTGGCATTAACACTTACGGCAACAATAAAATATCCTTCATCGCCCACAGCCATTCCTTTATTGACATTAATGGAATAATCATGCGGAGCGGCATACGTTGCTGCACTGTATCCCAGGTAAGTAGCCCCTGACATTACCGGGGCAGATGCATTGTAGTACAGGTAAACATAAGTAAGGTCATTGTTATCATGGTTGCCACTGAGGGTAAATTGAATATTGTTTACCGTAACCGGCATGGTTGTTACTTTCATTTTTGCAGCGTACACCACGTTGTATGTACTGCCCTGTGCAATATTTCCTGCAGAAATATTTGGCGTGGTTAAAGTAATATCAGCGGCCTGTATGGTAAGCTTCTTCGATTTATTGGCCTGGTTATCAGTTATATTCGGATTGGTAATAAAACCAAATTCAACCGGCTCGGTATCGCCGTTCATGAATATTGTTTTGTTGTCAGAAGCATTATTGGTTAAGCTCACCAGTATGATGAAATACCCCTGGTCGCCCACAGCCATTCCTTTGTTGATATTAATGGAGTACTCATGCGGCGCCGCATAATTCGCGGCGGCATAGCCCAGGTAAGAAGCGCCGGAATAAACAGGAGCGGAAGCATTGTAATATACATATACATAAGTAAGGTCGCTGTTATCATGGTTGCCCAAAAGTTTGAACTTGATATTATTTACGGTAACAGGCTCGGTAACCACTTTCATCTTTGCGGCATATACAACCTGGTAGGTGCTGCCCTGGTTAATATTAGCGGCAGCGATGTTGGCTGATGTTAAAGTAATATCAGCAGCCTGTATGGTTTGTGCGCCTGCTTTATTGGCCTGGTTGTTTACCACTGTAGTTGCAACAGAATAGCCAAATGTTACAGGATTGGTGGCGCCGTTTACCTGTATGGTATGATTATCTGTGGCATTATTGGTAAGGCTTGTGGCAATAATAAAGTAACCCTCGTCATTTACGGTCATTGCTTTATTGATATTTATTGAATAACCGTGCGGGCCCGAATAATTTGCGGCGGCGTACCCTAAATAGGAAGCGCCCGACATTACCGGCGCTGAAGCATTGAAATATATATAAACATAAGTAAGGTCTCCGTTATCATGAGAGCCGCTGAGCGTAAAAGTGATCTTGTTTATGGTTACAGGATCAACCGTTACTTTCATTTTGGCAGCGTATACAACATTATAAGTTGTCCCCTGGTTGATATTGGCAGCGGCTATTGTGGCAGACGTAATGGTCGCTGTGGGTTTTGCAAATGCTTTTAATGAAAAAGCTGCCAGCGTTAAAAAAGGCAGCAATGCGTAGATTTTTACTTTCATAGCTTTTTATTTATTTGGTGACTTCAAAAATAATTTTATCGAAAGAATTTATTCCGTCAACTTATTGAACGGATAGATTAAATGAGCAAGCGGCTTAAGTCATTTTTGCCCTGCGATGCTTTTAGAAATGAATGGATTAAGATAAAAAGAATAAACCCGCTGGGATAGGGTATAATAAAAAAAGATAGAAAACACTTTGGATGTTATTTCAAGGTTTTCTATCTTTTAAAACAAGGATTACAACAGCTTAAGGCCGCTGTATTTACTCAGCAGCCACGGTTTGTAACTCCGTCAGTTTTGCTCTTATCTTACCTTCTATTTCATTAGCCAGGCCTTCATTATCGCCTAATAAGGCTTTTACAGCATCACGACCCTGGCCTAACTTATTACCATCATAACTAAACCAGCTCCCGCTTTTTTGAACGATGTTCATTTCAACACCCATGTCTATGATCTCGCCGATCTTACTTATACCCTCCCCAAAAATTATATCGAATTCAGCACTGCGGAAGGGAGGCGCTACCTTATTCTTCACCACTTTTACTTTTACCCGGTTCCCAATAGCTTCATCGCCATCTTTTATCTGCGAGATGCGGCGGATATCCAGCCTTACGGAACAATAGAATTTTAGTGCATTACCGCCTGTTGTAGTCTCAGGATTGCCAAACATCACTCCGATTTTTTCCCGCAACTGGTTTATGAAAATGCAAATCGTATTTGTTTTACTGATGGTTGCTGTGAGCTTACGCAATGCCTGGCTCATCAACCTCGCCTGCAAACCCATTTTACTATCGCCCATTTCTCCTTCCAGTTCCCCTTTAGGCACCAGTGCGGCAACGGAGTCTATCACCACCACATCCAAAGCGCCGGAAAGGATCAGGCGGTCGGCAATTTCCAAAGCCTGCTCGCCATAATCAGGCTGGGAGATCAAAAGGTTATCAATATCAACACCCAATCTCTGCGCATAAGCGCTGTCGAATGCGTGTTCCGCGTCAATGATAGCGCAAATACCGCCTTTCTTTTGTGCCTCTGCAATTACATGTGTTGCAATCGTTGTTTTACCGGATGATTCGGGGCCGTAAATTTCAATTACTCTTCCGCGGGGCAAACCGCCAACACCCAACGCTATATCCAAACCAATGGAACCGGTTGAAATAACTTCCATTGCCTGTTCAGCGCGTTCATTCATCATCATTACGCTTCCTTTGCCAAAATCTTTGTCAATTTTCTCGATCGTTAGTTTTAGGGCTTTGAGTTTATCTGAGCTCAGATCTCTCTCTTTATCATTTTTCATTTTCCTGTTGTTTTTGAGTTTAAGGTGTAAAGCTAATATATTTAGTTTCCAAACATACGTAAGTTTAGCACATTTAATGCATCAAAATTTTAACGGATTTTTTTTTGAATAGTGTATTCCTTTTTCATTTATTGACGTCTAATTAGTAAACAATTTCGTAGATAGTAATAATACGGCATCGAAAGCATTGTTTATAAATTATTTTAAATGAAAACGAATTCAACGCAGAGGGAAATCCTGCTTATAACCAATAATTCTTTTGCTCAAAGAGAATGGTGCAGCAGGGAGATCAATCATGAAAAAAGCATGACCTCGCAGGAACAAATGGAAGAAGTTTGCGCCAATGGATTGATATATGAAATTTTGCCGGAAATATTCAGGACACCAACAAAGAAAAAGCTGTTTCTCTGGCAAATGCGCCCGGCGTTTTCATTTGTTCAGTTACAGTATGGCGAATTTCCGTTGGCTATTGAAAAATCCACTTCAATAGATCCCCATGATTCACTGGCTTATGCATGTAATAACTAATCGTTCACTCTATATACTTTCTATTATTTTTAAAAATCCCGGTATGTGCCGGGGTTTTTTATTGGATACTCTCCGATAAAAATCGTGATAAATCTGTTTAAGCTGCGAATAACATTGTATTTTGGTGAGGTGCATTGCCGGTATCTCAACTAATGATGTTGTTCTAACCTTATCAAAAAATAAATATGCAAACCAACATTGCTTCACCGGGTATTTCATCCAACGGTAAAAACTTATTCGGGATCTCTTTAACGGCTGCGTTGGCAGGCTTTATTTTTGGATTTGATACAGTTGTGATATCAGGTGCTGATAAACCCATCCAGGATCTATGGCATACTTCGCCCTGGTTTCATGGTTTTTTTATCATGTCAATGGCTTTATGGGGAACTGTTGTTGGTGCATTGGCCGGAGGAATACCCACGCAAAAATATGGAAGAAAAAAAGTGCTGGTCTGGATTGGAATTCTTTTTACGGTGTCATCAATCGGCTCGGCATTGGCAACCGGCCCGTATATGTTTTCTTTCTTTCGTTTTATTGGAGGTTTGGGCATCGGTGTTTCTTCCGTAGCAGCGCCTACTTATGTTTCAGAGATCTCAACACCTGCATCCAGAGGAAGGCTGGTTGCGATGTACCAGTTTAATATTGTGTTTGCCATATTGCTTGCTTATGTTTCCAATTACCTGCTTAAAGGTGTTGGCGGCGAAAACGACTGGCGTTATATGTTGGGCGTAATGGCAATTCCTTCTATTATTTATTCAATATTGGTATTGGGCATTCCGGAGAGCCCACGCTGGCTCGTGACTGAGGGCAGGAATGACGAGGCCAAAAAGATATTGTCTAAACTAGGTGTTGCCAATGCTGACGACGAAATCGCCTCTATTAAATCAGCTATTCAACATGAAGACATTGGCGGAAGACATGTTTCCTTTTTTGATAAAAAACATTTCACGATCCACGGGCTGGCATTCTTTATAGCCTTTTTCAATCAGTTTTCGGGCATTAATTTCATTTTGTATTATGCGCCGAGGATATTGGAAAGAGCAGGACTGGCGGCAAACGATTCTTTATTAAGCTCAATTACCATCGGAGGCACGAACCTGGTTTTCACATTCGTTGGTTTGTACCTTATTGACCGTGTAGGCAGAAAAACGTTATTGCTGATCGGTTCTTTCGGCTATATCATTAGCCTGGCAGCCGTTGCCTGGTGCTTTTACAGTCATGCCAGTGCCAGCCTGCTTGTTTTCTTTTTAGCCATGTTCATTGCATCCCATGCAGTGGGGCAGGGCGCTGTGATATGGGTATTTATTTCAGAAATTTTTCCGAACAAAATACGCGCAATGGGGCAATCTTTTGGTGCAGGCACACACTGGGTTTGCGCGGCATTTATCACGCTTGTTTCACCGGTTTTTATAGATGAAAAGAACGGGATTTTAAAAGACGATCCCTGGTACATATTCGCATTCTTTTCTTTTATGATGGTACTGCAACTTATCTGGGTTATAGCCAAAGTACCTGAAACGAAAGGCAAAGCGCTGGAGGAAATACAGGCCGTATTAGGAATTGAATAGAACAGCTTAAGCCTTGTGTTTGTTCCTGCTGTTTTTTATTTTATAATAATCGATAAAATAAATAACCTTAACAGAAAAATTGTTGTTGTTGTTTTGGGATAAAGTACTGCCCGGGTTTTCAAAATAACCTTTATCTGCAACATCTGTACAATACTGCGCAGCATTTTTCCATGCTATATTAATGAAAACTTCCCGGTGCAAATTCCCAGGTGTACACTATATCAATATTAAAATAGTTCACATTGTTATGTACAGCAGCATGAAAGCTTTCGTGAGCGAAAAGCGATCCGTTTCTTTGCAACAAATAAAACTCTTTATTATCCACGGTGCTTACATAATATCTTGCCTAAAAGCACTGCCCATCTTATTACTGAAGTTGTACCTGGCACTTAATATATTATATTTTCCAGGCTGGTAACATCGCGCCTGAAGTTCTTTTAGCCTGCAGCGTTCCTGGTGCAATGGTTTGGGTATGCCCGGGAGACCAGGCTAACAGAAGAATAATAATATTTAACCCAACAAAAATATTATAGACAAAAAATAGTATAACGACTTACCAGCCGATAGGTTACAAATAGATAGGCGGACAAAATTGCTCTTGCTGTCGAACAGGAATTTGTTAATTTACCCGAGTCGCTCATTATCCCTGACGAATGGCAGATTTGCATGGTTTTTTTTAACAGTCTAAGCAGGAACAGGAGCAATAAAGTAATGGCACAACTTTTATTTTTTTAACGCAAGCTGCTAAAATCGCACCTTGCATAAAATTTTATCTCTATGCAGGAATGGTTCATGTTATATAGCACCAAAAATTACCTGGAGGCAAATATTATTAAAGGAAAGCTGGAAGAAAATAATATCCGTGCTGTGATCCTGAACAGGCAGGATACCAGTTACATATCCATTGGAGAGATAGAATTATATGTACCCGCCCATTTAAAAGATATAGCGGTGCACCTGATAGATAATACCCTGTCTAATTAAATTAAATGCTAGCAAAACCAGCTCAAATAAAATTGGCGCCGGAGATAGTGTTGCGGCCATGGAAGAAAAGTGATGCCCCGCAGCTTGCAGTTATTGCCAATAATAAAAAGATATGGGATAATTTACGGGATCACATACCTTATCCATATTCATTGACTGATGCTGAAAAGTGGATAACGCATTGCAATACGCAAAAACCCATGCTCAATTTTGCTGTAGTATATAATTCAGAAATTGCCGGTAGCATTGGTTGCCTTCATAAAGGTGATGTTTATCGCAAAAACATGGAAATAGGTTATTTTATCGGTGAAAAGTTTTGGAATCTCGGCATAGCCACGGAAGCTGTGCGCATATTAGTTGACCATATCATTAAAGAGTTTGATGTTATACGTTTGCATGCAGAAGTATATGCACAGAACAAAGCATCCATGCAGGTGTTGCGTAAGAATGGTTTTTACCTGGAGAGCATCCGCCGGAAAAGCGTTATCAAAAATAATGTTGTACAGGATGATTATGTCTGGGTGAAACTACTGGACAGGTAGATTCACTCTGATACTAAGCTGGTCTTAATCCGCTTTTCGTATGTCTGCACCAAGTCGCTGCAGGCGTTCGTCAATATTTTGATAGCCGCGGTATATCTGCTCTATATTTTGTATGGTACTCTTTCCTTCGGCGCATAAAGCTGCAAAAAGCAGCGAAACACCTGCACGGATATCGGGGCTTGCCATTGCTACACCGCGTAATTTTTGTTTGCGTTCCAGGCCAACCACCACCGCACGATGCGGGTCGCAAAGTATGATCTGTGCACCCATGTCTATGAGCTTGTCAACAAAGAAAAGACGGCTTTCAAACATTTTCTGATGCACAAGCACGCTCCCTTTAGCATGTATTGCAGCAACCAGCATAATGCTTAACAGATCGGGTGTAAGGCCAGGCCAGGGATGATCTGAAATGGTAACAATGCTGCCATCAAGATAGCGCTGTACTTCATACATTTCCTGTTCGGGAATATGAATATCATCATCACGAAATTCCATTTGAATACCGAGCTGCTGAAATTTTTCGGGAATAATTCCAAGGTGCTGAATACCTGCGTTTTTAATAGTGATCTCACTTTGTGTCATCGCAGCAAGGCCTATGAAACTACCCACTTCAATCATATCAGGCAGCATGGTATGTTCAGTCCCACGTAATTCATCTACTCCTTCAATTACCAGCAAATTGCTGCCAACGCCATTTATTTTCGCACCCATCTGGTTCAGCATTTTACAAAGCTGCTGCAGGTAAGGTTCACAGGCGGCATTATAAATTGTTGTTGTGCCTTTTGCCATTACTGCTGCCATTAAAATATTGGCAGTGCCGGTAACCGATGGCTCATCCAATAACATATAAGTGCCGGTAAGTTCCGGCGCCTTTAAGAAAAATTCACCCTGCTCATCGTCGTATTCAAACTTGGCTCCGAGTTTTTCAAAACCAATTATGTGTGTGTCTAATCTTCTCCGGCCGATCTTATCGCCGCCAGGTTTAGGAATATACGCCTTTTTAAACCGCGCAAGCATAGGCCCGGCGATCATAACAGCGCCGCGCATACGGCTGCTTTTTTTCCTGAAATCTTCGGTAGCGAAATAATCAACGTTCACATCATCCGCCTGGAAGCTGCAGGCGCCCTTTGCAATGCGCTCCACTTTTACATTCAGCAGCACAAGCAACTCAATAAGCAGGTTTACGTCAAGAATATCAGGAATATTATGTATCGTCACCTTTCCGGATGTAAGGAGTACAGCGGAAATAATTTGAAGTGCTTCGTTTTTGGCTCCCTGGGGAACGATATCGCCCTTTAGCTTGTTTCCACCGGTTACTACAAAAGATGACATTAGGTTAAGTTAAGAGGCGTAAGATAAAAGAATTAATTAATTGAGGGCATCACTTTCCATGCCGAAATGCGTATCTAAAAAATAACTGCAAATAAAGTTGGAAAATTTAATTAAAAGATTAATTTAGCCCCGCTAAAAAAAAATGGCCCTTCCGTAGAAACGGACTGGCCTCTAACGATTGCTTGCCATATGAAAAAGTTATAATATCGGTTGTTTGTCCGGCCTCTTACCGGTTGCTTCTCTAACGATTGCTTGTATATGAACTACTAAACTGGTGTAAATTTAGTTTACGAATTTTTCCCAGTAAAAACAAAATAGGCTTAATTTGATTATGTCAAAGGGTGGAAAAATAAGCTGAAACCCTTGCTGGCAAAGGATTTTAAAAGTTTTTTTTTTATGACGTCCAACCGTTTTACAGACGCCTTATTTCAACTCATTCGATCGCTTGAAAAATCGGAAAAGAGGCATTTTAAGCTGTATATAAAAAGAAGCTCATCTAACGAAAACCTTAAAATAATACAGCTTTTTGATGCCATGGATAAGATGCAGGAATATGATGAAAAGATACTGATGAAAAAGTTAAAGCCGGTCACAAAACCGCAACTGGCTAATTTAAAGTCGCATCTGTATAAACAACTACTTGCCAGTCTAAGGCTCTTAAAGACTTCTGTAAATATAGACCTCCAGTTAAGTGAGTTGCTGGATAATGCCCGTGTTTTATATTACAAAGGATTAAAGCTGCAGAGTTTTAAAATGCTTGAAAAAGCAAAAGATCTTGCAAAAACAAATCATAAATATAATTTCCTGGCACAGGTAATTTCCCTTGAAAAAAAGATTGAAACCTTACATATTACGAGAAGTTCCCTTGAAAAAACAGAATTGCTTGCTACAGAAGCTGCTGATATAAGTGTTCATATTGATAACGTGATCAAGCTATCCAACCTCGCCCTGCTTTTATACCGCTGGTACGTGCAAAATGGTCACGCCAGGAATATCGAGGATGAAAAAGGCGTCCGGTCCTTTTTCAGGCAAATGTTGCCGCCGCATCCTGAAAAGATCACTGATTTTTATGAGCGTCTCTACCTCTATCAGAGCTATTGCTGGTATGCTTTTATCCGCCAGGATTTTTTAATGTATTACCGTTACAGCAAAAAATGGGTTGATCTGTTTGATGAAGAGCCGGCAATGGTAACAGTAGAAACAGGGCATTACATAAAAGGCATGCATACATTATTGAATGCATTATTCAACCTGCGTCATTATGAATTATTCCAGGTGATTTTAAAGCGGTTTGAAAAATTTGCTGAAACACCGCCTTCAGACACACATGATAATTTCCGCATTCACACCTTTATTTATATCAATGCAGCAAAGCTTAACTGGCGTTTAATGACAGGAACTTTTACCGAAGGGCTTGCACTCGTACCGGGTATTGAGGCGGGTTTGCGCGAGTATGCTGCTTATGTGGATATGCACCGCATTCTTGTTTTCAATTATAAAATTGCCGTATTGTATTTCGGAGCGGGTGATTATGAAACCTGTATTGATTATCTGCAGCGTATCATTCATGAACATGGTAACCTGCGCACAGACCTGCAGTGTTATGCGCGCCTGTTGCACTTAATGGCGCATTATGAGCTGGGCAACGATGTTATCATGGAGTCGCTTACAAGGTCTGTGTATCGCTTTATGGCTAAAATGAAAAACTTTTCTGTGGTGGAGCAGGAGATATTCAAATTCATCAGGGGCTCTTTTAATTTATCAGCGAGGCAATTAAAACCTGCTCTTGAAAGCTTTCTCAACAAAATAAAACACCTGGAAAAAAACAGGTTTGAAACAAGAGCTTTCTCCTACCTGGACATTATCTCCTGGGTTGAAGGCAAGGTGTATGAAAAATCAATGGGCGAGATACTGTATGAAAAATACCAGCAAAGCAAGGAAAGAGTTTATGCATAAACTTCCTTCCTAAATCTTCCTCACATCAAGTTTATCTTTCTGCTCGTCAAGCCGGTTATTTTAACTCTTCCCGATTATTTCTATTTGCTGAACAAATATTATTTAATCATTAAAATTTTTTTTATGAAAACACATGTTCAGCAAAAATTAGCGAAGTCGTTTATATTGACGGCACTCTTAACCTGGCTGTTTTCGTTCACCGGTTTTGCAGGTGGTGATGTGTATGAAATTTACCTGAATGATAAACTGGTATGTCAGGCGTCTTATAAACAGCTCACCGGCTCAAAAGAATTGCATCTTGGTAAATTAAATGTAAATGACCGGCTTGTTATTAAATACAGCCATTGCGGTGTTACAGGTCAAAACAGGAGTATTGTGGTAAAAGATGAGAACGATAATATCATTAAGGAGTGGAAGTTTAGCGATGCAAAAAACAATCAGTCTGCTATGCAAATTCCGGTAAAAGAATTACTTGATCTGAATGCAAAGAATGGTTCGATCAGGTTGTTTTATTCGGCAAAGCAAATGCCGGAAGGAAAAATGCTTACCGCAATAAAGCTTAATGATAAAAAGGTAGCCATGCAGAATGGCAGGAATGCAGCACACGCTTCCTTGATCTTTGCGTGCAGATACTTTCTGATGCCATTGCAGCTATGTTAGTGGATTATACATTATAGTTCAAACGAGGCTGTCTCAAAAGCACTTCATCACGATTCGCCTAAGGTGGAGAAGCAATCCGGGAACTTTGATTATCATTATCAAAAGATTGCTTCGCTTGTCGATCGCAAAGAAGATAGGAGACAGCCTCATTTTTATGCGCGCACAAAGGGATTGTATCTTTTTTCATGCGCGATAGTGGTCGGCTCCCCGTGCCCAGGATATACAATGGTTTCATCGGGCAACACGTATAATTTTTCCCTGATACTTTTATATAATTGTTGCTCATTGCCTCCGGGGAGATCAAACCGGCCAATACTTTCATAAAACAAAACATCGCCGCCAATTATAAAATTTTGTTCTTTACAATAAAAACAAATGCTGGCCGGGGAATGGCCCGGGGTTAATAATACTTTCAGCTTATCATCGCCAAGAAATATTTCATCTCCTTCTTCAAGGTACTGCAACGCCCCTTTATAATTGGTAAAACCCAAACCATACATATTGCCGGTAGCCGGGGCAAATTCCAAAACCGTTTTTTCGCCTTTATGAATGTATAACTCCAGCCCATATTTTTTATGCACCCAACTGTTTCCAAACACGTGATCGAGGTGGCAGTGTGTGTTAATTAATTGCAACGGTTTTAACCCGTTTGCTGTCATATAATTTTCCAATGTTTTTTCCTCTTCTGTAAAATAACAGCCGGGATCAATAATAAGTGCATTACCTTTTTCGTTGCTCAACACATAGGTATTTTCAGCAAGCGGATTGAATGTAAAATACTCTACTTTTATCATATTGTTTTTACAAATGCTTTACAAGTAATTACGCTAATTTTAAGATTTTCAATGATGATTATGCAAAGTAAACGCTTAAGAACGGGATTCATTTTTGGAATATCATTGCTGCTCTTACCCATTTTTCTTTCTGCCCAGGTTAATACGGTTATTTTTGGAAAAAACCGCGTTCAATTTAAAAAGTTTCAGTGGAAGTTTTATCAGAGCCCGAATTTCAACGTTTACTATAACCAGGGAGGCCTGGAGCTCGCCAAATATGCAGTGCAACTTGCTGAAGAAGAACTCGACTCTATAGAAACAGATATTGATTATTCTTTACAACGGAGGGCAACATTTGTACTTTATAATAATTACGAAGATTACAAATCAAGCAACATCGGTCTTGGTATTGACTGGCAGAATGCCGGCGGCTTAACAAGGCTTGTCAATAATAAAGTGCCGCTTTATTTTGATGGAAATCACAATACATTTCGTTTAAAAGTAAGGCAGGGCATTGCAAAGATCCTTACCGACAATATTCTGTTTGGAGATGATCTTGGTGAATTTGCCAGTAACCAGGCATTGCTGGATTTGCCACAGTGGCTTACAGATGGTTATGTTGAATACATAGCTCAACCCTGGAGCATGGAAAAAGATGACGCTTTAAAAAATGTTATCCTCAGCGGAGAGTATAATAATTTTTACCAGTTTGCTTTTGATAATCCTTTACTGGCCGGCCATTCTTTCTGGTATTATATAGCCCGTAAATACAAACCGCAAAATGTTACTTATTTTTTATATCTCGCAAGGCTGTATAAAAGCCTGAATACCGCTTCTGAAAGAATTTGTAAAAAGAAGTTCAAATATGTGCTGGCCGATTTTATGAATGATGAAATGCAGCGTTATGTTGACGACATCAAACAACGCCGCAATGCGCCACGTGGCAAACTGGCTATAGTAGAAGATGTAAGTAAAAGTGATTTTTATCATTTTGCAGCCAACCCCAATCCAAAAAATAATTCTTATGCGGTAGTACAATTCACAAAAGGCAAATACAAAATAAAATATTACGATAATTCTTACGAAGAAAAAACATTGATCGACTACGGTGTACGCACCATTGTGGGCGATATGAATCCCAACATGCCCATTCTTGCCTGGGATGGCAAGGGTTCGCGCCTGCTTTGTATCTATACAAAAGAAGGCAAAACGTATATGTTTGTATATGATGTTATTGCTAATATTAAACGTTTTAAACAGCAAATAGAGGGATTTGACCAGATACTCGATGCAGGTTTTATCTTCGATGCCAACACGCTTTTATTGAGTGCTGTAAAAAATGGCCACAGCGATATTTATACCTACAGGATTGATAACAATAAGATCAAACAGGTTACCAATGATGTATATGATGATCTTGACCCGTCATTTGTATCCTTTCCGGGACGGCTTGGCGTTATTTTCGCTTCAAACAGGCCGGGGGTAAATATTCCGGCGGGAGATACAGTTTTACCAAGCCGTAATCATTTTAATATATTCCTGGCAGACATAAATAACAACAGTGAATTCAGGCAGATCACCCAACTTACCAGTATGAAGTACGGCGATGCACGGTATCCCATGCAGTATAATCAAAACCACTTCACTTTTGTAAGCGATGAAAACGGGATCGGCAACCGGTGGGCCGGATTTTTCACTACACAAACAGGTGGCCTTGATACATTGTATTATATAGGTGATGAAGTATTGCGCAACCCTGAGCCAAAAGAAATGGATTCCACATTGCGTGCCTGGCAAAAAAACGAACCTGACAGTATTAGTTATTTTAAGGTTTATGAAGACAGCACTTATACTTTTCCTATCACTAATTACCAAAGTAGTTTATTAGAAACAAGAGTATCCGGTAATAACGACCAGGTAAGCGAAGTGAGGCGTGAGGGTGATTATAAGTTTTTATATAAACTAAAAGTGGATTCCATAGGGCTTCGCAAAAGAAACGTAAATGCGAGACCAACCGATTATGTGCGCAGGATGATAACAGAAGAAAGGCTGGCAAGCGGTAGCAACATACAGGTGGAAGAAAAGCAGCCCGTAAATGAAGACCAGTTTCAGAATGAGTTTGAAGAGGAGAAAGATTCTACATCTCAGGCTCAGCCATCCGGTACAGAGGAAGAGCCTTATATACCGCCACGCGTTGATTATTTAAGTAAGGCCAGGTTATTTGATTATAAATTAAAATTTGAAGCTGATTATGTATTGGCCGGCTTTTCGAATAATATCATTATAAACCGTTATCAGCCATTTGGCGGGTATGCACAGCAAGGCCCGATCCGCCTGAATAACAGCGACGCTATAAGCTTTACCTTCCGGGTAGGCGTGAGCGACATAATGGAAGATGTAAAAATCGTAGGAGGCTATCGCCTGGGAACCTCACTTACAGATAAAGACGTTTTTGTGACCTTTCAAAACTATCGCAAGCGTGTGGACTGGGGCCTGACTTATTACAGAAGCAATGTTACCAATTACCCGGGCTATTTCAGAGGGTTGGATTCAACCAGCCTTGGCTATGTTGATCTGGCTTATGCGGATAACATGGTTATTACCAATTTATACCAGGGAAATATAGCTTACCCGTTTGATGAAGTGAAAAGCCTGCGTTTAATAGTTGGGCTCAGAAAAGATATTGGCGTTATGCGTCCATTGTATTTAGGAAGTATTGGCTTTCCCGATGCATTAAAAGTGAAAGATTCTGTAGCTTCTACCGTACAGGCAAGAATTGAATATGTATATGATAATTCCATTAACCCGGCAGATAATATCTGGAATGGTTTAAGATGGAAAATATATACAGAGTATTTTATTCCCGCAAGCAAGGCGTCGGCACTGCGCACGAAAAACATAACGAATATTGGTTTTGATGCGCGTAATTATGTAAAGATCTATCGCAATTTTATTTGGGCATTAAGAGGGGCCGGAGATTTTTCTTTTGGTGATTCCCGGCTTATCTATTATCTCGGGGGCTCTGATGGGGATGTTTTCCCAAAATTTAATGAAGTGAATACGGCAGATCCTTCGGTAAGCTATGCATTTCAAACCCTCGCGTTAAACCTGCGTGGATTTCCGCAGAATGCTGCCAACGGAAGCAATAACCTTGTTTTGAACAGCGAATTAAGATTGCCTGTCTTTACAACATTTTTCAGCAGCCCTATCAACAACGCATTCGTGCGCAATTTCCAGGTGATCCAATTCTTTGACCTGGGCACTGCCTGGAGCGGCCCGCTGAGCAATATCAAAAGACCGTCAATTATTTATCGCGGGCCGGATGACCCTAACACAGGCCCCAACCCCCTTACTGTAAGGGTGCGTGCAGGTGGCATAGGGCCACTTGCAGGTGGATATGGTTTCGGCGCAAGAAGTACATTGCTTGGTTATTTCCTGAGGGGAGATGTTGCCTGGCAAATGCGCGGAATATTCAGAGGACCGGCGAGATTCTACTTCTCACTCGGATTTGATTTCTAATGCACAGATAATTCAAGACTGCCCTGCTGTTAAGACAATACGGGGCAGTTTTTTTATGGTGAAATAAATGATACCAAGAAATGATGCAAAAACGAACGTGAACAGCCAAACGTTCAGATTCTGAAAAGGATGGTGAATATGATGCGTTGATGTTCTTAAAATACCAAAAGGTTCTGTTACTACATCCCAACTATTATATCTTAGATACCGGCCAATGTAAACGCCGTAACCACACAGGAATATTATCAATGGCATGATCTTACCGGTAAGCTTTGGCGTGCAAACTGTTTTCAAAAATCTTTCGACTCTTAACAGTGAGATCATGCACAATAAAATGCCATTCCATGCCCCGGAAACAACCAGCATAAGGTCAAACCAAAAAGGCACAGGAGGCCTTTCTTCGAAATGAAAGATATCCGTAACAAGGTAAGGCGCGTTCGGGAGGAATAAAAGCCACAACCCGAGCAGCAGGATACTTTTATAATTCAGCGTTCTTTGCTTCAACAGCAATCCGCTAAAAAATACAGGAACCAAAGCAAGAAATAAATTCCAGGGATAGAAAAAATACATCACAGTACCCGTATAAAATAAACGGATGACAAGAAGTGCAAGTGTAAAACCTAATGAAATGGAAACGAATTGCTGCACATCGTTCAATTTTTTTAATCTCATAACAACAATAATATTTTAGGTAAGAAAATAACAAGGCCGATCAATACACTCATAACTGATGTGAAGAGCACCGCACCGGCGGAAACGTCTTTAATAATTTTTATTACAGGGTGATAATCGTGATGCACCATATTGCACAGATGTTCAAGAGCGCTGTTTAGCATCTCCATGGCCAATACCGCGCCAATGCATAAGAAAATAAAAACCCATTCAGTAGGAGACAGCCTGAAATAAAATCCTGTGAGCATCACTAAAAAGCTAACAAAGAGCTGGATCTTGCCATTGCGTTCGGTTTTAAAAAAGTATTGAATGCCATTAAAGGCATTTACAAAGGTTTTGTTAAGCGCCTGCCTGTAAACAGCAGACTGGTCATTCTGTATCATAGCTGATGGTTTAATTTTCGAATTTGTCTTTATTGTATTGAAAGGTTTTCAATACCAGGAAAAGAATTCCTAAATAGGCTAATGCGCCGAGGGCAATAAAGTAATGTTCTGCAGCTTTACCTGGTACCGGCAGGTAAAGCATGTAACTCAATATCAATTTTAAATGTATCATCTTATTTAGTTTTAAGCGATCGCAGGAAAAGGAGTTGGAAGTTTATCCTGGTTGGTTTTTTCCCGGCTTTTAATTTTCGACAATACGGCTTCCAATAAAGGAAGCATCTGGTTTAATGATCCCGTTTTGATCAAAAAGTTCCAAAGCGGTTCAAATTTTTTCCATCCTCCGGCATACGTAAAATGCTTGATCATGTGTTTTAAATTATCGTGCTGCATACTTGCGCGGAGGATGTTCGACCATGAATAAAAGCCCTGGTAAGCTTTATCGTAGCCTTTTTGCAAATCTTTTGCAGATAAGCCCGCCGTTTTATACACTACATGCCGCGTATCATATAAATCCCAGTTGCGATGAAGGATCCTGCCTTCTTCTTCCATCTTTTTAAAAAGCCTTGTTCCGGGGTAAGGTGTGAGAATATGGAAAGTGCAGGTGGTCAATGCATTCTTAACTGCCCATTCCACTGTTTGACCGAATACGGATCTGTCATCATCATCCAACCCAAAAACGAAGCTTCCGTTTATCATTACTCCAAGGCTGTGTAATCTCCTGATCGCTTCATTGTAATCTTTGCCGATGTTTTGCTTCTTGTTGCTCTGCGAAAGATTGGTATTATTTAATGTTTCGAAACCGATAAATACACTACGTAATCCCGCTTCGGCGGCCTTTTCAATCAGGTCTCCCCTTAAAATAGCATCAATGGTGGAAGCACCCTGGAAAACGCGGTTCATCCCGCGCATTCCATCAAATAAAGCGCTGGCAAATTTTTGACTTCCCAATAAATGGTCATCTAAAAAATACAGGTGCCTTCCCGGAAGCCTGTCAATTTCTGTAAGAGCAGCATCAACCCGTTGAGTATAAAAACTTTTACCTCTTTCATAAAAGGCATCCTTATAACAAAAATCACAGTGATGCGGGCAACCTCTTGAAACTACTATTGAATTGGGCACTAAATACAAATGTCTTTTTATCAGGTCTCTTCTTATTGGCGGAACAGCCTCAATGGTTCTTTCAACGGAGGAATAGATTTTTTGCGGGCGGCCCGCTTTCAGGTCTTTCAAAAACCTCGGCCAGCATTCTTCTCCCGGGCCAAGAAAAATGCCATCCGCATGTACCATTGCTTCTTCCGGAAGGGAAGTTACGTGCAATCCGCCGAGGCATACATACGCACCCTTACGCCTGTAATGATCTGCAAGTTTATACGACCTGAAAGCATTAGTGATATATACCTGGATCACGACCAGTTCCGGTTCATCATGGATATCAAGTTCCTCAACGTGTTCGTCCTGTAAACTGATATCGTCTTCTTCCCCGCAATAAGCTGCCAAGGTTGCAAGTCCCAAAGGTGGAAACAGCGAGTATTTGATCGGTCTCCAGAAAGGACTTTTAGCTTCTGTTAAGGCTGGCAGTATCATTTTAATTTTCATACACCATCTGTTTTTTTGTGGTCACTTTTCTGTAATAGAGCTGAACTGACAGGTTTACCAGTAAAACGCCTAAACAAGCAGCCCATGCCAAACCGATCATCTTTACCAGGTTGCCTTCCCTTATCTCTACTTCCTTCAGCGATCTTCCGGCAGCAACAAAACCCTGGCCCGGTTCTTTTATTTTTTCAAACACCATGGCCATGCGCACTCCCGGCCTGGGTTGCCAGGTTAATACGTTTTCCATATTGGCGCCGGCAAACTCAAATATGCCTTCGGGTGGCAGTGGAAGTTTGCCATCCAGGAGTCCAGTTGATTGAATAGGCTTACCAGCCGCATCGAATAATGCTGTAAATACTGCAAGGCTTTTAGCGATATCAATTGTATCTGCATCAAGGAACTGTTTGCCCGATTTTACATTGCTCAAATCATCACTCAGATCTCTTGCTATTTGTAGTTGCGGATCATTGGCAGTAGAGTGGTACGATTGCTGAGCACATGCATATATCAGCAGCATAACAACAGTAATGATGATGGCTGCGGACAAATGTGTGACGATAGATAATTGTTTCATAAAATCATATTTAGTTTATTTAAACAACAGTATTTTCAGCTAATGAATGGCCATACCAATTGATCTTCCTGCTGGCATACATGGCCAATGCAAGTATGGCAAATAAGCCAATACTTCCTACCAGCAAGGCTGTGTCTTCCAGGCGAATGAGCACGAAGATGAATCCATAGATAGCACCAATCACGCCGGCAAAAACACCGGCAGTTTTCAGGCTTTTAAAATGCGTTTTGGCATAAAAGGCTATAAGGGAAACCGTAGCAATCGCGGCGATGAAATAAGCAAGATCAAACAATAAAAACTCACTTATTGACAACAACAATGTGTAAAAAACAATTAAGGCCAGCCCGACCAAAACATACTGCACGGGGTGGAATGGTTTCTTTTGCATTATTTCAACAATAAAGAATAAGGAGAAGGTGAGCCCTATAAAAAGCAGTGCGTACTTAACACAACGCAATGTTTTTGCATACTGGTCTGTTGGTTGTAGCAGGCTTACGCCAAAGGCATAGTCTTCTTTCTTGAAATTGAAATTTTCCAACGTGGTGTTGAAAGGAAGATTTGCTTTATTAAAACTCCAGTTGGCTTCAAAGCCATTGTCGTTTAAATTTCTTTCTGCAGGCAGTGTATTGCCATCAAATGAAGGGCTGTTCCAATTTGATCTCAGGCTAAACTGGCTGTTGCCTGCAAGCGGTACAAAATGCAACTGGTCGCTGCCTTTGATCCTAAGCGGCATATCAAAAGAGAGTTCTTTTCCATTGTTACCGGCAGTCAGGTTCACCGGTGCAGATAAACCGATCGTATCAATTTCATGGGTGGGAAGCCCGGCGGAAAGATCGTACAAAACATCATTAACCTTTACCGTGATTTTTTGCTGAATGCCTTTAAAATCAGAGATACCAAAACAAATTTTTGAGCCAGCCCAGTCAATGGCGGAAGTATCAATATTTCCGGGCACTTCTATTTTAAAATTTCCCTTTGCATTAAGTGTGCTGTTATATAATAGCACGCTATAGATGGAGCGTTTTCTCTCCTCTGTAGAAACAGAGCCTGTTACATCCAGCTCGTCAGGAAGGATAAGAAATGACCGTTTCTCAACAGAAGGTTCCCCATTTGATATAACAGTGAAATTATAAGGTATGTATAAATACGGGAAAGTAATGCTTTGGCCACCCGCCCATTTACTGCTTACTTCATGCTTAACTTCCTGTTGCCTTGCCTGTCTTTCTTCCACGAGATTCGCAACAAATGCTGTAGGGATGAGCATAAGCAAGATGAGGCAGCCGGTTATTAACCCTTTTATCCAAAGTTTATTGGAGTAAACATTTTGATTTTGCTCCGTTAATCGCAAGCCTGGATTTTCGTTCATAGTGTGTGTGATTTGATTGGTTGATGAAAAATAGGTTTTGATGTATTTGTGATTATTGAAAAAAGCGAGTATGGTTGCTGCAAACACAGCAATGCAGGCAATTCCCGTGGTTAGAAAAAAAGATTGCAGCGATGTATTTTCCGTAAAGGGATTGTCACTAATGATTGCTACTCCGCTACCATAGATAAGTGATATGAAAAGAAAAAGAATAATTAATGTTGCTGTTCGTTGTTTATATGTTTTAAAGATTTTTAAGATAAGTGGTAAAAAGAGTAACAGAACCAGAAAAGCAGGCAGGCTTACCATCGGGGTGACAAGGATAGATGCAATCAATACCAAAAAACTTAAGCCAACTTCCCCTGTAACAAGGAAATATAAAAATATCCCAATGGTTAAAGCCAGGGCGGATTGGAACCATATTTTTCCTGCAAGTGATGTTGATGTTATTCCAGAATGCATATTTTTAAAAGTACTTTGAATTTCAAAGTAAAACTGCAAAAAATTTTTACCCCATATTTTTAATCATCTGCTCAAGGGCCTCCAGATGTGATTTAAAAGCTTTTTCGCCTGCTTTTGTTGCGGAGTAGGTTGTATTTGTTTTACGACCGATAAAACCTTTCTGCACTTTAATATAACCGCTTTCTTCCAGGGCTTTAACATGACTGGCAAGATTCCCATCGGTAACATTTATCAATTCTTTTAAATCATTAAAATTTATAGATGCATTTACCATAAGCGCACTCATTATACCAAGTCGTATGCGGCTGTCGAATACTTTATTTAAATTTTCTATTGGGTTTTTCATCAATTGCTCCTTCAATTTCTTTCATATTTCCACCACATGAATATACCGTATAAAATATGCAGCACACCAAATCCTGCAGCCCAGAAATATAAACCTTGTCCCGGGAAAAATAAATTGATCACTCCAAGTAGAATCTCGCCACATGCGAGGTACCGCGTTTCTGAAAGTGTATAATTGCTTGCATTCAGAACACCTAATCCATAAAATATCAGGCACCCCGGCGCTACAAAATCAAACACTTTATTGTTGATCAATGCCAGCAAGAAAATGCCGCCTGCAACTATAGGTATAGATACATTTATCAATAACCGCTTTGCTGTGTAACCCCAGATGGGAATGTTGGTTCTTTTACTGCGCCTGTAAGTGAACAGAAAAGCTGATAACAACGCGGCGAGAAACGTGAGTGCGGCAATTCTTATCAAGGTGCTGTTGAAAAAATCCCCGTGCATAATTGTGTCGGCGCCACTAAAGCTTCTTCTTAAATCGGCAACCGCAGACCGGTTTTTTTCAATGGTATCATGTGCAAAAAAAACACCAATCAAAGCACAAATTCCTGCAGAGATACCGCTTAAACCGCTTAAGCTTATGAAGCGGCTGCTGCGTTCCATCATTTGTTTTATATCACGAAGATCACGGGAAAGCTTTTTTGAATCATCCATAAAAGCACTTTGAATTACAAAGTAAGTAGCGTGGAATTAATATTCCAAAATATTTTTACAGAATCCTTTGTTAAGGAGAGATTTAACTATTGGAGTACTTCACTTAATTTCTGTTCCAGCGCCGGTCCGCGTAAACCTGCCGCAATAATTTTCCCTTCAGGATCGATCAATACATTAAAAGGTATTCCTTCAAACTGGTACAGCGTAGCCGCTTCACTTGGAGACTGGAGGTCGCTCATATGCGCCCAGGCAAGATGATCATCCTGTATGGCTTTTAACCAGGCAGCTTTATCATCATCCAGGGAAATACCAAGAATGGTAAAATTTTTATTTTTAAATTTATTGTAGGCTGCCACAACATTCGGGTTCTCCTGCCTGCAGGGATTGCACCAGCTAGCCCAGAAATCAACAAGCAGGTATTTGCCTTTGTAATTACTGATGCTCAATTTTTTTCCATCGGGTGTTGCCATAGTGAGGTCAGGCGCCTGCTGGTTAAGCAAGCCATACACACCGCCGGCAGCATTGCCATTGGGTTGTACTGTCAATGCCGTCTTAAAGGCAGTGATTCCCGCATGTTGCGGAAAACGCTTTGCGGCGTCCTGGATCATTGCAGATAAATCATCATTTGCTACTGCACCTTTCGCCCTGTCAATTACAAAACATATTGCTGCCGGGTTATTGGATCTTTTAACAAAGCCCCGTATCAGATCTCCCATGTCAGTTATCTGTTTCGTGTATTGTTGTTGTAAACCCTTAATGTAAACGGTGTCTTGCATTTTTTCCTGACTTATGGTATCCAACTGATGATAGGTAAGCGAAAGCACGGAATCTTTCCGCCAAAAATCTTTGATGAACCCATATAATTCCTTAGTTGCATCAGAGCCGCTTACGTCCGGGTAATTAAATCCGTTTGGATTAAAATCAACTTTAATATCGCTTGCATCATTTACCAGGATAACAACAGGATTATTTTTAAACCCTACGGTAAACAAATTCTGTTGCAGCGAACTTCCTTTTAAAGTATAGTTACCGTCTTTATCAACTTTGGCTGAATCAATAATTTTAGTATCGGCTGAAGTATAGGAAAGCTCTTCAAGATAAACCGTATCAGACAACGGCGCCTTTATTTTGCCCTTAACCATAAAATCACCGTTTTCATTCCTGCACGACGCAAACACCACAAGCACAACAGTGATGTATAACAAATGTTTCATTATGTTTTGTTTGAATTAATTTAATACTTCTTCAAGCATTTGTGTTACAGACTTCAGGTCTGCTTTTCCTTGGCTTAACTTTTTTACTTCTCCCACAAACAAACCCATTAAACCTTTTTTACCTTTCTTATATTCGGAGACCTTCTCCGGCATTTTATTTAATACGGCCGTTACCCATTCTTTCAGTTCACCTGTGTTTTTTACCTGGATAAGCTGGAGTTGAATAGCGAGCGCTTTAGCTGTTTCATGGCGGTTCTTAATTACGGCAGTCAACAATTTTGCTGATGCATTTGAAAAACTTACTTCACCATTTTCCACTAACTCGATTATTTCAGAAAGCCTGTTGACCGGAATATCATTGAATGATATTTTCTCATCATTTATTAATTGCCTGATCGGCCCGTTGATCCAGTTGGCAATTGCTTTATAATTTTTTGAATGGTGTGTTGCCGCGTCAAAATAATCTGCAATTTCCTTTTCTGCGGTGAGTTGCGTGGCATCATATTCGTTCAGGCCAAACTCAGATTGATAACACCTGTATAAATATTGCGGCAATGCGGGCAAATTATTTTTGATCTCATTCAAATAGGAATCGCTCAAATTCAACGGCGGCAGATCAGGCTCAGGCAAGTAACGGTAATCATTGGCCTCTTCTTTTTCACGAATAGCGAAGGTGGTATCATCAGATGCATCAAAGCTTCTCGTTTGCTGGTAGATCTTTTCCCCTTTTTCCAGCAGGCCGATCATTCTTTCAATTTCAAACTCAATGGCCCTTCTCACATTGCGCATTGAATTCAAATTTTTTACTTCCACTTTTGTTCCCAGTTTCGTTTCACCCTTTAAACGCACGGATACATTTGCATCACAACGCAGGCTGCCTTCTTCCATATTGCCGTCGCAGATATGTATCCATCGCACCAACTTTCTTAATTCAGTTACAAATAAACCGGCTTCTTCTGCTGAATGCATATCGGGCTCGGTAACAATTTCTATTAATGGCGTTCCAGCGCGGTTATAATCAATGTAACTGAAATCCTCGTCGATGTCATGAATACTTTTGCCTGCGTCTTCTTCAAGATGTATATGGTTCAATTTGATATTACGCTCACCCGCAGATGACCTGATCGTAACAAACCCGCCACCGCAGACGGGAACAGTATGCTGCGAAGTTTGAAAACCCTTTGGCAGGTCGGGATAAAAATAATGCTTACGTGCAAAATAATTTTTCGGGTTGATGGTGCAATTACAGGCAATACCCATCATTACCGCATATTCAATGGCTTTCTTATTCGTTTTAGGCAATGTGCCCGGATGTGCGAGGGTGATAACGCCAACATTTTCATTCGGGGCCGAACCATAGGCATTGGCATCGCTGCTGAACAATTTACTTTTGGTTGACAAACGTGCATGCACCTCCAGTCCTATCACCGCCTCATACTTTTGTAACGCCTCCGTATTCATGGGCGGCAAAAATACGATGTGTTTTATGGATAAGGCAATTCCAGCACTGGCGGTCTTTACATTTATTTAATATTTTAACTGTTTATACAAGCTACTTTTGCGGCTTCATGTCTGGATGATGAAAAAATATTGTAACCGTTTAACCTTATTTTTTTTGTGTGGAATAGTAATTATTTCGTGTTGCAGCTGGGGATTTTATGCGCATGAAACAGTAACACAGCTCGCTATTTATAAACTTCCAAAACAGGTACGCAGATTTTTCTTTTCCAATATTGATTCCATAACGGCCAATTCAGTAAGGCCCGATAAACGCCGCAGTACAGATAGAACAGAAGGCCCAAAACATTTCATTGATATTGAAAATTATGGTGAAGGCGCAATGCTTACGATGCCGCATGACCTGAAAGCGGCAGTAGAAAAATATTCATGGGATACTTTAAAGAAATATGGTTATGTGCCTTACCAGGTTTTGATTGAATATGATTCGCTGGTAAATGCTTTAAAAATTGGAAATGCAGATAGTATTTTTTATTATGCGATCGACCTCGCACACTATATTGAAGATGCCAATGTGCCTTTACATACCACCAATAATTATGACGGGCAATTAACCAATCAAAAAGGATTGCATGCGTTGTGGGAGACAACTATTCCTGAACTTAAATCAAGCGGTTATAATTTATATGCAAAACATAAAGCCGCCTACTTAACAGATAAAACGGAGACCATATGGATGGCTGTAAGAAGAGCGCATGCTTTACTGCCTGAGATGTTTGAAAAGGAAAAAGAAGTTGCAGCAAATTTTCCAGACAGTTCCAAATATGAAGAACGCATATATTACGGCAGGAAAACAAAAGTTTATACCGATGCTTTTGCCAAACAATATGCTGCAGCCTTAACCACCACCATAAACGACCAGCTAAACTTTTCTGCCAGTATGGTGGCTGATTTCTGGTACACCGCATGGGTGGATGCAGGCAAGCCAAACCTGAAGAATCTTTACAAATTTCAAAGAAGCGACCGCAAAAAATTGTGTAGGGAATTAAAGGCTTATAAAAGAAATGATCTGATTGAAGACAGTTTATTGAGAGCGGGGAAGGAGTGATAAGAGCTAGTTTATGAGATTATGACATAACCAGCGGCATTTCGTCATAGGTTCTTCCACCAAGTATTCTACCTGATTTCTTCTTATTAACGCCGCCCCATTGTTTAAAAAAGAAAGCAACTCCCTTTTCATCACATTGTTGTTTTATATCCCAAACCCACCATTCTTTAATTGGCCTGGCTTTTTTTCCGCTTTCCCCACCCACAATAACCCAATTAATGCTTTCAAGATTCATGTTTCGCAAAGGACCAATTAACGGTTCACAGGAAAGAAACTTAACGTATGCATTTGTTACTCTTAAGAAATCTATACGATCAACTACTCTTTCATCTTCTACAGAAACACCCATCCAAATGTTTTTTGTCCAGTTTAAAAGATGGTGCAGTTCGTATAATCTTTCAGCACGCTTAGTTAAGACTTGATACGTATGTTGAGGCGTATCGTTCATCACTGCAAAAACTTTTTGAACAAATTCAAGTGGAACTTCCGAATGGAATAAATCGCTCATGGAATTTACAAATACAATTTTGGGAGATTTCCATGAATATGGAATATGCAAAGGGTCTTCATGTGTTCTTATAGCAAAGCCATCTTTATATTTTTCAATACCCATTGCCTGCAATCTTCTTGTCATAACTTCTGCATAGCAATATTTGCAACCTGCCGAAATTTTATTACAGCCTGTTGTTGGATTCCATGTCATTTCCGTCCATTCAATGCTTGATTCTGCCATGATTAAGTTTTGTATTCAATGAGTCTCTTTATCTTGAAAACATTTTCATATGTAATTAACGGTGATATGCCATCATAATTTACTTCGCCATTTTTTTTCATTTCTTTTAAACAATCTGCAGCATGCTTGCCAACATGCCCTTCACTGTGAGCAAAGTTTAAGGCATCCTTATTATTTAAAATTTCTTTCAATAATATCTTCTTACGAAGACTATTTTTAAATTGTTCGATCTTTGTTAATCTTTTATTACCGAATAAGTCTATCTGATTTTTTGTTGAATCATCATCGATATCAAAGTTAGCATCTCCATTAATCGGGTTCCGACTCCATGCTATATTTAAAAACTTATCAACAGCCAAGGGATGTTTAGCGCCAAAAATAATTCCGAAAATATTTGTGTCTTTTTTTAAAGAATAAGGATATAATTTCAATCGTGAATTGATAGGTAGCCTTTTTTTTAATTGCTCAATTACATTTCGATGAATATATCTATAAGGATTTCTTTTTAATTCTTCTATGTCTAAATCCACATGTTTTTTAAACTCGTCAGTATGGCCAAGCCATGTAAAATAGGAAGAGGAAACAAAGTATAGGAAATCAGTCTGTTTTAATTTTTCAAGTTCCAATAAATATGTATCTGAAAGGAATTTTATACCATTTTGATCAAGATATACTAAAGAAGGAAATTCTTTAATTTTTGAAATTAATTTCGGAAACAAAATTTCAACATCTTCATTAAAATATACAATAGTTATAGCTCGTTGTAGGTTTTTATTATTTTCAAGATATTGCAAACATGCCTGTTGAAGAAGTTCGAATTTTTTTTGACTTTTTTTATTAGGCTCAAACTCGTTTATATAAAATTCAACTTTGACTTTTTTCTGAAAAATGTTTCCGATTTGTCCTTTAATTTTTTCTAAAATTCGAATTGAGCTGCCAGGGACACCATTTTTATCATACCCGGTTCCAGCGAAAAAATCAAAAATGCATATTCTTGGTGTAGCTTGCATAACAAATGTCGGAATCCAAGCTTCTGCATAGTCTTCAAAAATTTCTAGTTTAGCAATTGTTCCTTGGTCAAAAGGTTCTTCGTGCAAATCTTTTTGTGGCATCAGGGCTATTTTAAAAGTAATTTATTTAAGCAGCACATAAATATATAATTTTCTTTGTTCCAATATTCTAAAACAACTTCCCCTGCGCATCCCCCGGTCTCTTAAATAAACTCCTGTCCAAGTTCCAATCTTCCGCATTCATGCCGTACAACTTTCCATACTTGCGGTATTGCTGCGCTACCAGTTGTGCTATCGGACCTTCGCCGCGCATGCGTACGCCCCAGCGTGTATCATTCACCTTGCCATCATGACTATTTTCAATCAAATGCCAAACCTTATCGGCCCGGTCAGGGAAGTTTTTATACAGCCAATCATGAAATAAAAATTTTATAGCGCCATTCAAACGGATAAAAGTATACGCTGTGAACGTTGCTCCATTATCACGTGCTGCTTTCATGATGCGCTGCATTTCATGTTCATTCAATCCAGGGATCATCGGCCCCATCATTATACCCATGCGCACACCCGCAGTACTCAATTCATTGATCACTTTTAATTTTTGCTTGGCTGTTGTTGTCCGTGGCTCCATTACGCGCCGTAAGTCTTCATTAAAAGAGGTTATGGAAACCATTGCCGATACAATATTTTTCCTGCCCATATCAGACAATACATCTTTATCTTTTAATATCCATGAATTCTTGGTGAGAATACCTACCGGTTGATTGAACTCATTACAGACTTCCAGCATGCCGCGTGTTAACCGGTATTTCTGTTCTGCAGGCTGGTAGCAATCTGTATTACCGCTTAACATTAACGGCGTGGCGTCCCATTTCGGATGCATCAAAAATTTGCGCAACAACTGCGGTGCATTTTTCTTGACGATGATCTTTTGCTCAAAATCCATACCTGCACTGTAACCCCAGTATTCATGCACGTTACGGGCATAACAATAGATGCACCCGTGTTCACAACCGGCATAAGGATTCATGCTATAGCTCATGCCAACATCAGGGCTATCCACTTTATTCACGATTGTTTTTACCTCCTGCTCCAGGTAAATGGTGGGCAACATTTTTTCTTCCCAATCATCAATGGCTTCAGCATGTTCTTTGCTTACTTCATTAATCAGGAATTTATTTTTTGTATTGAATTGCGCACCGCGGCCAAAATGATATTGTACTGTTTCAGCTTGTTCTTTGGGTCGGGGTTTTGCATTGGGGTTATCAATGATGTTTTTCATGGAAAATATTTTATTGCTTTTAAATGAATTTGTCACTTTGTTTTCCTAAAAAAAGTAACTAATACCGTGGGGCTGAATAAACAGGGATGATCTTAAACCAGATCCGTGCAGGTGCTTCGATTGAGCTTTTATGGCATCGATTCTTTAGCGTTGTCCCCTTGGTGCCTTACGCGTAATAGCACGCTTTATATGTCACCTTTTAAAACTTTTGCGTTGTTGATTTTATAAGTAATGTTGAATTAAAGAATCAGGCTAATCGTTTAATCCTATAAAATCATGGTTCAGACAATTGCTGCCACAAAATATATGGTACGAGGAAGCAAACATGCGTGGTGAAGGCTGCAAATTTTGACGCAATAAGGATGCCATGAACTACAAAAGCCGATAACATACAAATGCTTCTAATAAAACCTTTGTGATCTGCCATATTTATCTTTCTGGTTAAACCCGCTTTTGTTTTTTGTAACAAATAAGCTACGTTCCAGCACATGAATTACACAGGTTACAACGCCCCATACGTTACTACGATCATCGAATACAGAAAGTTGTATGCTGCCCATTTTTTTGTTGGCGGCAACCAATTCAACATTGTTGAAATTTTTTTGCAACCGGCGCACCAGTAATTCTCCATCGAGTATGGCAACGATCAGTTTTCCGCTCAATGGTTTTATGCTGCGGTCAACAATAAGAACGTCGCCGCTGAAAATTCCATCTTCTATCATGGCATCGCCATTCATTCGAAAAAAAAATGTGGCAGGCTTGTTTACTATAAGCTGCTCGTTCAGATCAATGCCGCGTTCCATGTAGTCATCGGCAGCTGCGGAAAAGCCATTGGCATTGGCTGTTTTTACCTGGTGCTGCGTAAAATTTTTGCTGCCATTATAGGCAGAATTGTAAGTTACTTCCCCTTCCATATACAAATATTTTTATTGACTAAAATTTTTAGTAAAGTTAAACTAAATTATTTATCTTAGCATCCGGTTAGTAAATTTTTTTCACTTTTTAAAACTTTGTATATGTCAGATGGGTTAGTATTTTCCGGTACTTCAAACTTTGTTGTTCCGCAGTTCTATGAGTATTTGCTGGTGGTACATCCTGACAAGGATATCTTTGAACAATTGAGATCAGAGAAAGAAGTGTTTTCCGCAACATATAATGCAGGCATTGCCAGAAAAACGTTGCCACATATCACGATAGCGAATTTCCTTGCCCGGGAAAATATGGAGCCTACCTTGATTAACTGGTTGTATAAAATAATCGGTGGCCAGAAAACATTCCAGGTAATGTTGAATAACTACAGCGGTTTTCCTTCCTCAAAAACGGTGTATGCAAGGGTGCAGGATCATGAGCCTTTCCGGCAACTGGCGGCATCGCTAAAAATTATTGATCAGTATGTAAGAGATAATGGCTGTCCACGCGCTATCATTCCGAGTTACCCGCACTTGTCTATTGCACGGAGCCTGCAGCCAACTGTGTACGAAAAAGCCATCTTTGATTATTCACGTAAAACATTCAATGCGAGTTTTATGGTTGATGAGCTTATCTTATTAAAGCGGCAAAACAAGTACGACAAATGCAAGCAACTCAGCATATTCAAACTGGGTGCAGCTTTAAATTAGCTGCGCTGATTGATTTTTTTGGTCTCACAAATGTTCATCTAAAAACATTTTTATCCCTGTAAGTTTTTTTCATTATAGACAGTTCAGCCCTTCCCCTTTTTATAAAAACTGAAATAAAGAAAACAAGTATTAAAGGCCATGAAACATCCATTCATCATACAGGATTATATCGCGGAGGTTGAGGCAGGTGAAGAAAAACATTTAATGCCCGCAGAATATTTGTTAGTCTTACAACCACACGAAGCACTATGGAATGAAATAAAATCGATCAAGGAAAAATTTGCCGGTGATTACAGTTGTGAACAGGCAAAGAAAGGTCTGCCACATATAACATTGATAAGGTTTAAACAAATGCAGGCAACAGAAACTTATATCAGGCATTTTTTACGCAATAATGCAAAAACCATCTCGCCATTTAAAATTGAGTTGAAAGATTTTGGCAGCTTTCCATCGCACACCATCTATATAAATATTGTAAGTAAGGTACCTGTTATGAGCGCTGTAAAAGTGTTGAGGAAACAGGCACAAAAATTTATGAAAATGGATAAGGACAATAAGCCGCACCTGATAACCGAGCCACATCTGACTATTGCCAGAAAATTACAACCCTGGCAATATGAAAAAGCATGGTTAGCATATGAACGGGCGCATTTTCACGGAAGATTTATCGCAGATCACGCATTGTTATTAAAAAGAAAGCCGGGAGACTATTACAGACAGGTGGAAAAGTTTGTGTTTGAAGCGAAGAAGACAGAGATTAAACAGGCAAACCTGTTCGAGGCCCCATCCCCTAAAGTGGAGTTTGGTAAGCCTTAATAAATCAAGAGTGAGATGCAACAACCAGAAACACTTTTACAACCACAAGAAGCTATCAGTTCACCCTTTAGGGAGCGGAGGGGGCTTGGCTTTTACGCCGTGGTCGATTGCAACAGTTTTTATTGTTCTGCTGAACGTGTATTCAGACCTGACCTTGCCGGGAAACCCGTTGTTGTGCTTAGTAACAATGATGGCTGCATTGTAAGCAGAAGCGATGAAGTGAAAGCTTTGGGAGTTGGCATGGCTATACCATATTTTAAAGCAAGAGAAATAATTGAAAAACACCACATCGCCACTTTTTCCTCCAATTATAATTTGTATGGCGACATGAGCTGGCGCGTAATGGAAACATTACGCATCATGATGGGAAAAGCTAATGTTGAAGTGTATTCCGTTGATGAAGCTTTTATAAATATGAATGCCGTGCCTTTTGAGAAATTGGATTTCGCGGCTTTACAAATCCGGCAAGCAGTAGAACAATGGACAGGCGTTGCTGTTTCGGTCGGCGTTGCACCAACAAAAACATTAAGCAAAGTAGCAAACCATATTGCAAAGCTTGATAAGAAAGCAACCAATTGTGTTACCGTTTTAAAGACCCAGGCAGATGTAAATGAAGCCTTGCACAAAACACCCATCAAAGATGTGTGGGGTGTTGGAACCCGGTATGCGGAAAAGCTCAGAGCCTTTGGCATTTTTGACGCGTATCATCTAACTCAAATGCCCGAAGAATGGGCAAGGAAAAACTTAGGGGGTATTGTAGGCCTGCGGCTGATCAAGGAATTAAAAGGCGAACCCTTTATTATAATGGATGAGGAACTGGTTCAAAAAAAAATGATCGCTACTACACGCATGTTCGGGGCGCCTGTTAAAGACAAGCAAAGTATAAAAGAAGCCGTTGCTACCTATACGTCAAGAGCTGCTGAAAAGTTGCGCCGGCAGTACAGTGCGGCTTCCGTGATAAGCGCTTTTATTGTTCCAAAAATGCCGCGTGATAACAATGGCCATTTCTCGCATGGGCCCACAATAAGCGATTGCATTGTGCTGCCGCATGCTACCTGTGTTACAAATGAGCTTATTAAAGCTGCCATGAAAATTGTTGACCATATTTACGAAGAAGGGAAGCTATATAAAAAAGCAGGTGTTATGTTAAGTGGCATTATACAGGATACATCCGTACAGGGAGATTTTTTCATTCCGCGAAAAGAGAATAATAACCGTATGCTAATGAGTATGATGGATAATATCAATTTTGGTATGCGGAATGATGTGTTGAAGTTTGCGGCAAGTGGTACCCAACGCAATTGGAAAATGCGGCAGGAATTCAGAAGCCCCCGTTATACATCAAGATGGGATGAATTATGCGAGGTAAAATGATCTTAGTAATTCTTCCGGCATCAGGGAAGCCAACGAAGTGGGGAGTATTAATTCAAGCGTCGGTTAACTATTGTCAATTATTCAGCAGTAAGCTCATGCTTTGCTTTGTTTTTTCAACTCCGGGCAACATAGCCTCTTCAAGATTTACATTGATAGGTACTGCAGGCAGGTCTAAAGCTCCCAGCACTTCTACGGGTGCATCAAGATATTGGAAACAGTTATAATTAATGCGGTGGCCCAGCGCCTCCGCAAATGAATTTGTTTGCTGTTCTTCTGTGAGCACAAGGCATTTGCCGTGTTTTTTTACTGAAGAAAAAATAAGTGCTTCATCCAAAGGATAAAGTGTTCGTAAATCAACAATTTCAACCTGCGATTCAAATGCTTTCGAAGCAGCTTTTGCCCAATAAACGCCCATGCCATAGGTTATAATACAGATAGATTCACCATTTTTAATGCTTTCGTCATCCGCCTTTAAAACAATATTAGCTTTACCCAACGGCAATATGTAATCTTTGCCGGGTTCAATGGTTTTGGCATCTTCCGTACCAGGAACTTTGCTCCAATACAAGCCTTTGTGCTCCAGCATGATTACAGGGTTAGGATCATAATAAGCGGCTTTCATCAGGCCTTTTATATCAGCAGCATTGGATGGATAACAGATCTTGATGCCTTTGATTGAAAGCAAAGTTGATTCCACGCACCCGCTGTGATAAGGGCCACCGCCACCATAAGCACCTACAGGAACACGCAGCACCATACTTACTGGATACTTCCCATTAGTGAGATAATTCGATTTTGCAATTTCACATACCAGTTGGTTTAAGCCCGGATAGATATAATCGCCAAACTGAACCTCAACGATCGGTTTTAAACCAAGTGCACTTAATCCTGCCGTTGAGCCGATTATATACGCTTCCTGGATAGCGGTGTTAAACACCCGGTGCATTCCAAACTTATCAGCAAGTGTTGCCGTTTCGCGAAATACACCGCCAAGCCTTTTGCCTACGTCCTGGCCGTATAAAATACATTCTTCATGTTGCTGCATTAATTCTTCTACGGCATGAAGGCCTGCGTCTACCATTAAAATTTTTTCGCCATTTTCAGGTTCACGAATCCCGGTTTCTTCTTTCACAGGGCTTTCTGCGAATACATTCAGGGAAACTGTTTGCCGCGATGGCTCATCTGCCTGCTTTGCTTTCTCGAATGCTTCGCGGGTTTCATTTGAAACAGTCTGTTCAATTTGTTCGATCTCTGTTCCTGGTATACCTTTTTCTGTAAGATATTTTTTCAGTTTGATAAAGGGGTCATGTGCTTCATGCCGTTCCAGGTCTTCTTTACTTCGGTAAAACTCTTTTCTTACACCGCTTGTGTGATGACTTAACAACGGAACTTTTGCATGTACCAGGATCGGCCGTCTTTCCTTCCGTACATAATTTATAGCGTAATTCATGGCGCCAAAAGCATATTCAAAAACAGTTCCGTCAACTTTAACCCTTTCCAGCCCTTTATACCCGCCGGCAAAATCAAAAGCATTCATTGCCCTCCCTTCCCTTGCCGTCGTGCTTATGCCCCACTCATTATCCTGGACCAGGTAAATAACAGGTAAATGTTTTAATACGGCAAACTGTAAGGCTTCACTTACCTCACCTTCCGTAATGCTATAATCACCAAAACTGCAAACAACCACAGGGCTTTCATTGTTATCGCCTTTGGGCAGGCGATCGGGCAAATATTTTTCCAGGTGCTGAACAGCCTGCGCCAGGCCTGTTGTAGGAATTGCCTGCATACCTGTGGCGCTGCTTTGGTGAATGATCTTTGGCTTGTCGGCTGCTTTGTTGCTTGGATGACAGTAGTAGGAACGTCCGCCCGAAAATGGATCATCAGCTCTTGCCAGCAACTGCAGCATTAGCTCGTAAGGTGTGTAACCTAGTGAAAGCAGTAAGCTGTCATCCCTGTAATAAGGACTTACAAAATCACAAGGCAATAATTGTAAACCAGTGGCAATTTGTATAGCTTCATGGCCTTTTGAAGTGGAGTGAACATATCTGCAAACCTGCCTGTTGTTCTCATAAATGTCGGCCATACTGCGCGCAGTAGCCATGAGCCTGAAGGCCCTGGCAAGAATCGCATTGTCAAGCATACACAAATATCCGTTTAGTGATGCGAATAAAAAAAGTATTGCCTGCTTCAGCTATTTTATATCGATCTCAAATACCTTTTCGTCGCCCAGGAAGCCTTTAAGCACGTCTCCCACTACACATTCTCCAACACCTTCAGGCGTTCCCGTGTAAATAAGATCGCCGATGTTTAAAGCAAAGTATTGGGAAATGTCGCTTACAATATTGTCAAAAGAAAAAATCATATCGGCGCTATTGCCTCTTTGCACAACAGTATCATTTAATTGCATAGAAAACTCAAACGGATTTTTCAGCATCTCCTTAGTAAGCGTATGCCATTTGCCGTGAACAGCAGAACCGTCCCAGGCTTTGGCCTTTTCCCAGGGCAGGCTCTTTTTCTTTAACTCCGTTTGCACATCCCTTGCTGTAAAATCGATACCTACCGAGATGCAATCATAATATTTACCGGCATGCGCTTCGTCGATATATTTACCGTTTTTTGAAATATGCAATACCAGCTCTGCTTCATAATGGAGCTCATTGGTAAACTGAGGGTAATAAAACTGTGCATTGGGCATAAGCAACGCGCTTTTTGGCTTGAGAAATATTACCGGCTCGGAGGGCAACTCATTATTTAATTCCTGGGCATGCTCTTTATAGTTTCTGCCTACGCAAAAGATTTTCATTTATTTCGAGGTTGGTTTTTAACAGCCGATACATTTTCCCGGCTTGATAAATTGGATTTTTCAGACGAGCTAAAAATAGCGAAATAGATTTACTATTCATCAACAGAAAACTTTTTCCCGTTCACCAGGTTCATTGTTTTTTCAAGGCCAATCGCAGAAAAACTTTCAATCACTTCTGTGCAGTATTCAATCTTTTTCCAAACCAGTTTTAATTCTTCCGGAAGCCATTTCATCAGCACAAAATCTGCCTGCATACCTTTAGGGTAATTATTGCCGATCCCAAAGCGAAGTTTGGGGTATTTGTCAGTACCCAGCATAAGCTGAATATCCCTGAGGCCATTATGCCCGCCATCGCTGCCACCAGGTCTTAAACGCAAACTGTCGATAGGAATAGCAATATCATCAACAATGGTTAATGTATTTTCCATCGGTATTTTTTCTATATCCAGCCAATATTTGAATGCTTTACCGCTCAGGTTCATATAAGTGGTCGGTTTTATACAGATAAAGATCTTACCCTTCCATCTAACTTCTGCTCTTTCTGCAAGACGGGCGGTTTGAAAAAACCCGTTGTGTTTCAGAACAAAGGCAGATACCACATCAAATCCAATGTTATGACGCGTATGGCGGTATTCGTTGCCTATATTTCCAAGACCGGCAATTAGAAATTTCTGCATAGACCAAAAAGTAAATCGGCTTTAATAAAACAAAAAGTCCCGCCTTGCTGCGGGACCTTGGATAGTTGAAAAAGATCTTTATTTTTTCTTTTCTTCTTTGGCAGGAGCTTTCGCAGCCGGAGCGGCGGTTGCTGCCGGCGCCGCAGTTGCAGCAGCAGCTTCTTCCTGTTTCAACTGGCGTGTAAGCACTATGGAAGCAATAGGAATTCTTGGTGAATTCATAATTTCCATGTTATCAGCCTTCACGTCTTCCACCCGAATGTTTTCATTCAGTTTCAGGTTCGTGATGTCCACCTCGATATTTTCTTTCAAATATTTAGGCAATGTCTTCACTTTAAGTGACTTCATTTTTGTGATCAGCTTTCCGCCTTCTTTCACACCTGCCGGCGTTCCGTTAAATTTCAGCGGCAGATCAGCCAATACCTTTTTGTTTTCAACAAGCTCAAGCAGATCAATATGGATCAGGTGATCTGTAACCTTATCAAACTGCAGGTCTTTTAAAATGCAGGTGTAAGATTTACCATCTACTTTTACTTCTGCCAACTGGAACTGTGATGTGTAAACGAGATTTTTAAATGCCTTTGCAGGAGCAGAAAAATTCACTTCCTGCGCACCCCCGTAAATTACACCAGGCACAAGTTCCTGAGAGCGAAGCTGGCGGGTGGCTTTTTTGCCAAGTTCGGTCCTCAGTTGTCCTTCGATTGTAATTGTTTTCATGTTTATGTTTTGCTCCCATCTCCGCCGCGGCGGAAATAGAGAAGTTAAAAAATACGCTTTTGTTTTTAGTTATTACTTAACCAATTTCGATTTAAATTTCCCAATTTCTCAATTCCAAAATTTCCCAATTTATTTATCTCTCATCTGTGAATGAATGAACAGGCTGGTGATACTCTTGTTCTCATAAGCATTTCTGATCGCTATTGCGAAAAGATCTGCCACAGAAATAACTTTAATCTTTGAAGTGGATTGCTTTAACTGAATGGTATCACAAACTACCAGTTCCTCCAGCACACTTTTCTCGATATTTTCATACGCATTGCCGCTTAAAACCGGGTGCGTGCATAATGCCCTTACGCTCAGCGCACCATTTTCTTTTAAAAGAGCTGCGGCTTTCGCCAGTGTACCGCCGGTATCAATAATATCGTCTATCAAAATTATATCCCTGCCTTCCACTTCACCAATCAAAACCATGCTGGCTATCTCATTTGCCCTTTTCCTGTGCTTATCACAAATAACCATTTCGGCGTTAAAATAGCTGGCAATTTCCCTTACACGGTTGGTACTTCCTACATCGGGGGCCGCAAAGGTAAGGGTTTGCAACTTAAGTTTTTCTATGTAAGGTATAAAAATGGCGGAGCTGTCGAGGTGGTCAACCGGGATATCGAAAAACCCCTGTATCTGGGGGGCATGCAAGTCCATGGTTATTACGCGGTTAGCGCCGGCTGTTTCCAGCAGCGAGGCCACTAATTTTGATCCGATGGCAACACGTGGCCGGTCTTTCCGGTCCTGCCTCGCATAGCCGTAATAGGGAATGACGGCTATGATCTTGTAAGCGCTGGCACGTTTGGCCGCATCTATCATCAGCAACAATTCCATTAAATTATCGGCAGGCGAGCAGGTGCTTTGCACCAAAAAAACATAATCGCCCCGGATACTTTCAAGGAATATAGGCTGGAATTCTCCGTCGCTGAATTTCTGGATGTTCACTTTACCGGGAGGAACGCCAAAGCGCTGTGCAATTTTGGCGGCCAACTCATGTGATCCGGTTCCTGAAAAAATTTTTACTGAAGGGCTCATAGTAGTAAATAGGCGGCGAAGATAAAAATTCAAAAAAGAAATACTAATTTGATGCTTTATAATTTTTTACAATGCCTAACACCTCCATAAAAAACTGGGCTGTCGACGACCGGCCAAGAGAAAAACTACTGCTGAAAGGTTACAGTGTTTTAAGTAACGCAGAATTACTCGCCATACTGATACATAACGGAATAAAAGAGCGAAGTGCGGTTGACCTGTCTAAGGCACTGCTTGCGGCAGTGGATAATGACCTGCAGAAGCTGGGTAAATTGTCTGTAAAAGAAATGCTAAAGCTTAAAGTAAAAGGTATCGGCGAAGCTAAAGCCATAACTATTGCTGCCGCTCTGGAGCTGGGCTTAAGAAGGGATGTGGCGGAAAAGAAGCTGGAAGTAGTTATTCAAAGCCGGGATGTAGCGGAATACTTACGCGCCCAGTTTAAATTTAAGAAACATGAAATATTTGCGGTGTTGTATTTAAACCGTGCCAATAAAATAAAGCATTCCGAAGTTATCAGCGAAGGCGGAATTACAGGCACCATAGCAGACCCGAGGATTATTTTAAAGAAAGCTTTAGAGAATGATGCCGTAAGCCTCATTCTTTGCCATAATCATCCAAGCGGCAGTTTAAAGCCAAGCCGTGCCGATGAAGAGTTAACCAAAAAGATCACTGAAGCGGCAGGTTATTTCGATATAAAGGTCCTGGATCATATTATCGTAAGCGAAGAGGGATATTATAGTTTTGCTGATGAAGGCTTGTTATAGCGACCTGATAAAAACTTATACGCTTTGCTTGCAACAGCGCTACAATTTTTCATCTGCGTTAAGTATCATCTAAGACCTACTTTTGCGGCGAATGAAACTTTTTGCGTTTATAATGGCTGTTATCCTGCTGGTACAAAGCATTGTGCCTTGTGCTGACGAAGGCCTGGCAGCAAGTAAATGTAAAACAGAAATATCTTTATCCACGCATGGCCAGGGTGATTTTCACCCTGATGATTGCCCGCCGCTTTGTACTTGTTCCTGCTGCGGTTGCTTTTCTTCCGGACATTCATTTGTATCACATATTACAATAAACGCTTTCAGTATATCAAACACCAATGCTGAATATTTGCCAAAAGCTATTCAAAAAATTTTCTTACCGATCTGGCAGCCTCCGCAATTAGCATAACCTTCTTTATTTTTTATTTCCCCCGTTAAAGGCAAAGTGTTTTTATTCTTTCACTATAGCAAGGTTATATCATGCTTAATAAGATCATACAATTTTCTATACACAATAAATTAATCATCGGGCTTTTTACCATTGGCCTACTGGTATATGGAATTTATTCATTGAAGAAATTACCGATAGATGCCGTGCCCGACATTACCAATAACCAGGTGCAGGTAATAACAGCGGCCCCGTCACAATCTGCATTGGACATCGAACGGCTTGTGACTTTCCCGGTAGAACAAATGATGGCTACCATACCGGGTATTGAAGAGATGCGTAGTTTCTCGCGGTTTGGGTTAAGTGTTGTCACCATTGTTTTTAAAGACAAAATTGATGTTTACTGGGCAAGGCAGCAGGTAAATGAACGGCTCGGTACTGCCAAAACACAGATAGCTGCAGGCATAGGCAATCCCGAACTGGCTCCGGTAACTACAGGTCTTGGCGAGATCTATCAATACATTATTCGCCCGAAGAAAGGTTTTGAACATAAATACACTGCCATGGATCTGCGGACCATGCAGGACTGGATCGTTCGCCGGCAGCTATTGGGAACACCAGGTGTTGCTGATGTCGGAAGTTGGGGCGGCTATCTTAAACAATATGAAATAGCAATAGACCCTTACAGGTTGCGCAGTTATAATTTAAGCATTGCGGATCTCTTTACTGCGCTTGAAAAAAATAACCAGAATACCGGCGGTGCTTATATCGACAAAAAACCTGCTGCATATTTCATCAGGAGTGAAGGATTAATAGGCTCAGTTGATGATATAGGCAAGATCGTCATTAAAAATACATCACAGGGCATCCCGATTTTGGTAAGAGATGTTGCAACAGTTGGCTATGGCCACGCTACACGCTACGGTGCCATGACCTATAACGATGAAGGGGAAGTTACCGGCGGCATTGCATTTATGTTAAAAGGCGAAAATTCAAATGCGGTTGTGAACAATGTGAAAGAGCGTATAAAACAAATTGAAAAAAGCTTGCCTGAAGGTGTGCAGATCGATGCGTTTTTGGATAGGAGTGCATTGGTGGGAAGAGCTATTGACACGGTTGAAAAAAATCTTCTTGAAGGCGCATTGATCGTCATTTTTGTATTAGTGATCTTTTTGGGTAACCTGCGTGCAGGCTTATTGGTGGCTTCTGTTATTCCGCTTTCGATGTTATTTGCAGTGATCATGATGAATTTGTTTGGTGTTAGCGGAAACCTGATGAGTCTTGGCGCCATTGATTTTGGATTGATAGTCGACGGTGCAGTGATTATTGTTGAAGCAGTGCTGCATCGTATCAGTCAAAGTAAACACCATCACCAGGGTATTGCACGATTGAATAATGATCAAATGAATGCTGAAGTATATACTTCCGCAAGCAAGATGATGAATGCTGCTTCTTTCGGCCAGATAATAATCTTAATTGTTTATCTCCCCATATTGGCATTGGTGGGTATTGAAGGAAAAATGTTCCGCCCCATGGCACAAACGGTAAGCTTTGCTATTCTCGGGGCTTTCCTGTTATCCCTCACTTATGTGCCTATGATGAGTGCCTGGGCATTAAGTAAGAGCACAACCCATAAAAGAAATTTCAGCGACCGTATGATGGATTTTTTCCAACGTATGTACAACCCTGTAATTAAAGGTGCACTTAAAAGAAAATTTCTTGTAGTAATAACCGCACTGGCTTTGTTCATTGCGAGTCTTGTGATCTTCCTGAACATGGGCGGAGAATTTATTCCCACGTTGGAAGAAGGCGATTTTGCCGTTGAAACACGTGTGCTTACGGGAAGCAGCTTATCAGAAACGGTGGAAGCCGCACAAAAAGCTGCAAGCATTTTAAAAAAGGAATTTCCTGATGAAGTAAAGGAAGTGGTGGGAAAGATCGGTACTTCGGAAATTCCTACTGATCCCATGCCAACAGAAGCCTGCGATCTGATGGTAATTTTAAGAAACAGAAATGATTGGAAAAAAGCACACAGCCGGGAAGAGCTTGCTGATAAAATGTCTAAAGCACTAGAAGATGTGCCTGGCGTAACATTTGGTTTCCAGCAGCCCATTCAAATGAGGTTTAATGAGCTGATAGCCGGTGTGCGGCAGGATGTGGCAGTGAAGATATTTGGGGAAGATTTGAATACACTTACAGAGTTAAGCAAACAAATTGGCAAAGTAGTTACAACTGTTAAAGGCGCTAAAGATCTGTATGTGGAACAGGTAACCGGCTTGCCGCAGATCGTGGTGAATATTAACCGTGATGAAGTTGCGAAATACGGCTTAAATGTAGAAGACATCAATAATGCGCTAAGCACAGCTTTCGCGGGTCAAAGCGCGGGTATAGTGTATGAAGGTGAAAAAAGATTTGATCTTGTATTGCGCCTGCAAAATGAGAACAGGCAACAGATAGAAGATGTACGCAACATTTTCATAACTGCACCTGACGGCAACCAGGTTCCTTTATCACAACTGGCTGATGTGGAATTTAAGGTAGGGCCTAATCAAATCCAGCGGGAAGATGCCAAGCGCAGGACCACAGTCGGGTTTAATGTGCGGGGCCGTGATGTGGCAAGCACTGTTAAAGAATTACAGCAGAAAATAAATGTAAAGGTCAAAATCCCGTCGGGTTATTTTATCACTTATGGCGGGCAATTTCAAAACCTTGAGGAAGCACAGGCAAGGTTATCCATCGCTGTGCCCGTTGCTTTATTGCTGATATTTCTTCTTTTGTTTTTTGCTTTTAAATCATTCAAAGAAGCCATACTTATTTTCATGGCCATACCCATGGCAGCAATCGGCGGCGTGTTCGCGTTATTGATCAGAGGCATGCCTTTCAGCATTTCTGCAGGTGTGGGTTTTATTGCTTTGTTTGGTGTGGCAGTATTAAACGGGATAGTGTTGATTGCAGAGTTTAACCGGTTAAAAAAAGATGGCTTAACAGATCTGAACGCTATTGTTCTCAAAGGCACCAAAATAAGATTGCGCCCGGTTTTAATGACTGCTTCCGTTGCATCGCTTGGCTTTCTGCCCATGGCATTATCAGGCAGTTCAGGCGCTGAAGTGCAAAGACCTTTGGCAACAGTTGTTATCGGCGGACTTATCACATCAACATTACTTACACTAATAGTATTGCCTTGCTTATATGTATGGTTTGAAAAAATAAAATTTTCAAAAATGAAATTGAATAAAGCAACTGTTTTGTTATTGCCTTTATTAACAGCGGTGTTTACAGTCAATGCTCAAACACCGCAGCAGCTTAACCTCGAACAGGCTGTTCAATCAGCAATAACAAACAACAGGTCCATAAGAACCGCAGATCTTCAAACACAATACGAACAACAGGTAAAAGCTTCATCGGGTTATATAGGCAAAACGAGTATAGAGGCGATGGTTGGTCAGTACAACAGTTATAAATGGGGCGATAATAATTTTTCTATTTCCCAAGCCATTCCTAATCCAAGAAATTCCAGCTCACAAAAAGCACTGGGCGATGCTTTAATACAGTCTGCAGAATACAGGAAAGCTTTAACAACGAGTGAGCTTATATTCAAGGTAAAACAGACTTATTACCAGTTGATGTTTTTGCGGGGCAGGCAAAAATTATTGCAGCAGCAGGACAGTATTTATAATGAATTCCTTAAAGCCGCAAGTTTGCGTTACCGTACCGGCGAAACAAAACAGATTGAACAAACCACCGCAGAAACGCAGCTAAACGAAGTGCGCAATCTTTCAAAGCAAAATGAAGCAGATATACAGGCATTGAATTATGCTTTACAGCAGCTTACCGCAATTGCAATACCGGTAAGCATTGCAGAAGACAGCCTGCATGAAAGGGAGTTTTTTTTGATAAATGATACATCTGCTATCAGTAACAATCCTTATATCACCTATCTCAAACAGCAGGTGAATGTAATGCAAAGCGAAAGGGATGTAATAGCTGCGCAGCGCTTACCCGATCTTACACTTGGTTATTTTAATCAATCGCTTATCGGCAATCCTGTTGATGAATCCGGTAAGATCGCAACAGCCGGTAATCGTTTCCAGGGTTTTAATGCAGGGATCGCTTTATCCATTTTTAATAAACCCATGAAGGCAAAAATAAAAGCAGCAGAAGTAAATAAACAAATAGCGGAAAATGAAGTGGTATATAACCAGTCATTGCTTGCAAGTGAATGGCAGCAGGCAACCCAGGATTATATCAAGAACAAAAACAGTATCACGTATTACCGTTCGTCTGCCTTGCCCAATGCTGACCTGATTTTAAGACAAGCGCGAATAGGTTACCAGCAGGGTGATACAGAGTATGCGGAATTTTTATTAGCGATACGCAATGCGTTGCAGATAAAAGAAAATTATTTACAAAGCCTGAATTATTTAAATCAAAGTATTATTCAACTGGAATATCTGGCAGGAAATAAATAGCTATGAGCAATTAGCTGCGAGCTTGTAAGAATAGACGGAAGCTCATGACTCGCCGCTTTAAATAAGGTTAATAACAAACAACACATTTTAAAATGCAAACACTAATAAAATTTTTATCGGTACTACTTATAACAATATCATTTGCCGCATGCAACAGTAAGGCAGATACTATAGAAGAAACTACTGGACAGGCAGCAGAAGACTCTGTTGCAAGCAATGAAGTTGAGTTTACAGATGCTCAATATAAAACCGCGGGAATTGAGTTAGGCAAAGTGGAAATGAAACAGATAAGCGGAACCTTTAAAGCAAATGGAATGCTTGATGTGCCGCCTCAACAAAAAGTGAGCATTTCCATACCGATGGGTGGTTTCTTAAAAAAGACCGACCTGCTGGAAGGAAAATTTGTTAGCAAGGGTGAATTGATAGCTGTGATCGAAAACCCCGATTTTATCGGCGTGCAACAGGATTATCTTGATGCAAAAAGTCAATTAGAATTTGCCAAAACAGATTATGAAAGACAGCAGGAACTGGCTAAAGAAAACGTGAATGCCCAAAAAACATTACAACGGTCTAAGGCAACTTACAACAGCCTGCTGGCAAAGGTGAATGGCCTTCGTGAAAAGATAAAAGTGTCGGGCCTGAGTTTATCCGCAGTTGACAATGGCAACATAACTCCGATAATCAATATCTATGCACCTATTAGTGGCTATGTTACAGAAGTGAATGCCAACATCGGAAAATACGTAACAAGCATTGATGTATTATTTGAGATAGTTGACACAAGGCATTTACACGCCGAGCTTACCGTGTTTGAAAAAGATGTGCCTAAATTAAAGATAGGGCAAACGGTAAGGTTTACGCTTGCAAATGAAACAAAAGAACGTACCGCAAAAGTATACCTCATTGGCAGGGAAATAAGTGCTGACCGTACGGTACAAATACATTGCCACATCGACAATGAAGATAACCAGTTGCTGCCTGGTTTATTCCTGAAAGCATTGGTGGAATCAGGAGCACAGGAAGTAACTGCCTTACCGAATGATGCTATTATAGATTATGCCGGCGAGAAGTACATTTTTATTGTATCAACTGATAAACCGGCAAAAGACTCAAATGCGGCGGGTGAACACCATTTTATCATGATGCCGGTGCAGGTTGGTGATTCTGAACTGAATTATACGGAAGTGGTATTACCTGAAAATTTTGATAAAGCCAATACAGAGGTGGTGGTAAAAGGCGCTTACTCACTATTAAGCAAGATGAAGAATAGCGAAGAAGAGGAAGAATAAATAATATTTGGTAGAGATATTGCCTTATTGCTTTAATAGGAATTATGATGGGCCACATATTAAAACCGGAAAATGATACAACTACTTATTAGTGCATTTTTATTGAGTATTGTGCATGCTGCAGTTCCCAATCACTGGTTGCCATTGCTGGCAATCGGAAGAGTGGAAAATTGGAGTCGTTCACTTACTTTAAAGGCAACTGTTATCAGCGGGTTTGCACACATTGCAAGCACTATCCTGATCGGTCTATTGGTTGGATGGGCGGGCTTGAAATTCGCCACCCATTATCATTCATTGTTTAAAATTATTGCCCCGGCTGTTCTTATAGGGCTGGGAATAATTTATCTCCTTCTTCATTTATTAAAACATCGTGAACATCATCATGATCATGAAGGAAAACAGATTAATAAAACATCCATTACATCCATTATCATTTCTGTTTCGATAGGCATGTTTTTTTCACCCTGTATTGAACTGGAGTCTTATTACTTCAAGGCAGGAGAGTTTGGCTGGGTTGGGATATTAAGTGTTTCTGCTATTTATTTATTGGTTACTGTAAGTATGATGGTATTGCTGGTTCGCCTGGGAATGAACCAGATAGCAAAGCTTGATTTTAAATTATTGGAACGCAATGAGCGGCTTATAATTGGTGTGATTCTTATTCTTACCGGGATCGCCGCATTATTTATATAGTTAAGTAAAATAAAAAGTCCTGGTTAAAGACTTATATAAAAACAGTGATGCAAAAAACAAGAATTAATCTCGACATACTGCTGCCTGAAGTGCCCGACAAGAGGGATGAATGCGTGACCCGTATTATCAAATCACTTGAATATAAAAGAGGCATTGACAAGGTTCACGTCATTCCGCAGGAAGGCGATAAGAAAGCACAGATCTGTTTTCACTATGAACCTTCTGAAATTTCAATTAATGAAGTAGAGCAACTGGCAAAGAAGGCAGGCGCTGAAATAACAGAGCGTTATGGCCATCTGCTGATCGAAACTACCGGTGTTCGTCATCCGCGCCATGCAAGAATAATTGAAGCAGCCATCAGAAGAAAAAAGGAGTGCAAAGTGTTGCTGTTTCAGGAACTGAGTTTATACGATTAGAGTTCAGCAAAGAAGCCACATCAGAAGAAACAATTCTTCAGCAGGTAAAAGAGGCCGGGTTACAGATAAAGAATGTTGAAGGTTTCCACACATCAACCTAAAGAAGCGGAGACACAGGAAGAGGAACATAGGTATGAACACAAGCCGAGTGAAGCAGAACATGGTCATAGCCATGCGGCAGGAGAACATGGCCATGCTTACGGTGGCGTTTTCGGAGAAAAGACAGAACTAATTTTTACTATCATTTGCGGTACTTTATTAGGGATTGGTTTCGGCTTATCGTTTGTAAAAGGATTGTCATCTTATATTTCCATTGGCTTTTACATAGGTGCTTATTTATTTGGTGGTTTTTACACAACCAAAGAAGCTATTGAGGGTATTATGCTGTTAGAGCATGTAATTCTGTATGGGTGTTATTATGAAGAAATAGACGCTTTTACGGCTTTGGGCGACAAGACCGTTTGTGTCCCATGTTAGTTGCTTTTTTTGCTCAGCTTTTTATTAAAATTTGCTAATTCTATTTTCAATACATTTAATTGAAATTGATTTCTTATCAACACCCGTGCATAACATCTTTCTTTTCTGTAAATAATCTTCTTTTATTTCACTGTTGAATTTGGTTTCCTAGTATATATCGGAATTAAAAGGGAATCCGGTGTAAATCCGGAACTATCCCCGTAGCTGTAAGCTCCTTTACAAGTTGTTTAATCTGCAATGCCACTGTTTCAATAATGGGAAGGCTTTAAACAACAGAGTAAGTCAGAAGACCTGCCAATATCAATCATTTTAGTAGCAACGCTTTCGGAGGAAAAGCATGGTACTGATAGTTGCGTCGTTTCTTTACGGCTTTTCTCTCAGCACTGTACTTATTTGTCCGCAGGTAAAATTTGAAAACTATTTTACTATGCAATACGACAATGAAATTTTATTAAAAGAAAACAAAGACAGGTTTGTTATCCTGCCTATTAATTATCCCAAAATATGGGAGCATTACAAACGCCATGAAGCGAGCTTCTGGACGGCAGAAGAAATTGATTTAAGCGGTGATTTAAAAGATTGGGAAAATCTGAATGATGGTGAACGTCATTTCATCTCGCATGTGCTTGCCTTCTTTGCAGCAAGTGATGGAATTGTGAATGAAAATCTTGCCGTGAATTTCATGAGTGAAGTGCAGTTGCCTGAAGCAAGGTGCTTTTATGGTTTCCAGATAATGATGGAAAATATTCACAGTGAAACTTATGCTTTGCTTATTGACACTTATATAAAAGATGAAGCAGAAAAGCATAAATTATTTCACGCTATAGATACCGTGCCTGCCGTAAAGAAGAAAGCAGAATGGGCTTTGCGATGGATTGAAAACGGAAACTTTGCCGAACGCCTTGTTGCATTTGCTGCGGTGGAAGGTATCTTCTTCAGCGGAAGTTTTTGTTCTATTTTTTGGTTGAAGAAAAGAGGTTTAATGCCAGGTTTAACATTCAGTAATGAATTAATAAGCCGTGATGAAGGTTTGCATTGCGAGTTTGCCTGCCTGTTATATGGCATGCTTCAAAACAAATTAGAAGCAGAAGTACATGCAATTATTACCGATGCAGTTGCGATTGAAAAAGAATTTATAACAGATGCGTTGCCCGTTGACTTAATTGGTATGAATGCAAAATTGATGCAGCAATACATTGAGTTTGTAGCAGACAGATGGATAAGCGAATTAGGTTATAAGAAAGTTTATAACACTTCTAATCCTTTTGATTTTATGGAAATGATTTCATTACAAGGCAAAACAAACTTCTTTGAAAAGCGTGTAGGCGATTATCAAAAAGCCGGTGTAATGAGCAATAAAGAAGCGCAGGTGTTTTCAGTTGATGATGATTTTTAGGAGAAGAGTCCCGCAGATTTCGCAGATAAACGCTGATAAGAAGATTAATCTGAGATGATTAGCGCAATCTGCTGGAGACCATAAAACTAAAGCCCGTTCACTTTCCTAAAGATTGATTTACTTATGTCAGCCGTATTAAAGTTTACCATTATCCCGAGTTTAATTCCTGATAATCTCAGGTATGTAAGAAATATCTTGTGGTGTACTTCTGCTATATTTTCTATTGATTTTATTTCGATAAGCACCAGGTTGTTTACCAGCATGTCAGCACGGTATCCGCCATCAAGTTTTATATCTTCATACATAACAGGTATTGGAACCTGGCAGCGTACATCAAGCCCTTCTTTTTTTAGCTCATACGATAAAGCTAATTCATACACTGATTCAAGTAAGCCTGGGCCCAGGGTATTATAAACTTTAAAAATAGCGCCACGGATAATGTATGACAAGTCGTTTTCATTCATAAAAACCAGTTTAGGTATTGCAAAAAATATTTATAAATCTATAAAGTTTGCCGCAGATCACGTTGATATATGCGAAAGAAATTAAACAAGAAAGATTAAAAAAATCTGCGCCCATCTGCGAAATCTGCGGGACACAAAAAAATCTTCTGACCAAATAATATAAATTCTATGAGCTATGTAATTAAAAGAAACGGAAAAAAGGAATCCGTAAAATTTGACAAAGTAACTGCACGTATTCAAAAACTCAGTTATGGTTTAAGCTCAATGGTAAATGTTATTGATGTAGCAAAGAAAACCATTGAAGGTATTTATGAAGGCGTGCGTACAACTGAGTTGGATAATCTTGCCGCAGAAGTTGCGGCATCCATGACTACTTCACATCCTGATTATGCGATACTGGCCTCACGTATTGCAGTAAGCAACCTGCATAAAAACACCACAAAAAGCTTTTCCGAAACTGTTCAAAAATTATATGATTATGCAGATGAGGTCACTGGTCGTCACATGCCGTTGATTGCTGATGACGTAATGGAAATTATAAATGAACATGCTGATATTTTAGACAGCACCATTATTTATGACCGTGATTATGGCTTTGATTACTTCGGTTTCAAAACGCTGGAGAAATCTTACCTGTTACGCATCAATGGTGAAATAGCAGAACGCCCGCAACACATGTATATGCGCGTGGCAGTAGGTATTCATAAAAATGATATAGAAAGTGCAATCAAAACATATCATCTGATGAGTGAAAGATGGTACACGCATGCGACTCCAACATTATTTAATGCAGGCACACCAAAACCGCAAATGAGTTCCTGCTTTTTATTAACCATGAAAGATGACAGCATTGACGGTATTTATGATACATTGAAACAAACAGCAAAAATTTCTCAAAGTGCCGGTGGGATTGGCTTAGCGATACATAACATTCGTGCGACAGGCAGTTATATCAGTGGCACAAACGGAACAAGCAATGGTATTATTCCGATGTTGCGTGTGTTTAATGATACCGCGCGTTATGTTGACCAGGGTGGCGGGAAACGCAAAGGCGCTTTTGCTGTATATCTTGAACCCTGGCATGCAGATATTTTTGAGTTTTTAGACTTAAGAAAAAATCATGGCAAGGAAGAAATGAGGGCAAGGGATTTATTCTATGCTTTATGGATTTCAGATTTATTTATGAAACGTGTGGAAGCCAATGGTGAATGGAGTTTGTTTTGCCCGAACGAAGCGCCGGGCTTAAGCGATTGTTGGGGTGAAAAATTTGAATCATTATATGTGCAGTATGAAAAAGAAAACCGCCAGCGCAAAACAGTAAAAGCACAGGAGCTTTGGTTTAAAATTTTAGATGCGCAAATTGAAACGGGAACGCCTTATTTATTATACAAAGATGCTGCCAACAGCAAAAGCAATCAGCAGAATTTAGGCACGATCAAGAGCAGTAATTTATGTACTGAAATTTTGGAATATACTTCGCCGGATGAAGTTGCAGTTTGCAATCTTGCTTCCATTGCTTTGCCAAAATTTGTTATCAATAATACATTCGACCATGATAAATTATATGAAGTAACTTATCATGTTGGAAAAAGTTTAAACAAAATAATTGATAATAATTATTATCCCATTGAAGAAGCAAGAAATTCAAACATGCGCCACAGGCCAATTGGCATTGGTGTGCAAGGCTTGGCTGATGTATTCATCATGTTGCGCTTACCGTTTGAAAGTGATTTAGCAAAAATGCTTAACAAGAATATTTTTGAAACCATCTACTTCGCCGCCATGACAGCAAGTAAAGATTTGGCAAAAGAACAAAGCGCTTATTCAACCTTTGAAGGTTCACCTGTTTCAAAAGGAATATTCCAGTTTGACATGTGGAATGTAACGCCAAGCGATCGTTGGAATTGGAGTGCATTAAAAGAAGAAGTAAAACAGCATGGTGTACGAAATTCATTGTTGCTTGCACCGATGCCAACAGCATCTACATCGCAAATATTTGGCAATAACGAATGTTTTGAACCATACACTTCAAACATTTATTCAAGGCGTGTTTTAAGTGGCGAATTTGTTGTAGTGAACAAACATCTTTTAAAAGACCTGGTTGAATTAGGTTTATGGAATAATGATATGAAGAATAAGATCATTGCTGCCAATGGTTCAATACAAAACATAGAAGAAATTCCTGCTGATATAAAAGAACTGTACAAAACAGTTTGGGAAATAAAACAACGCAACATAATTGATATGGCTGCAGACCGCGGTGCATTTATTTGCCAGTCGCAATCGTTGAATTTGTTTGTTGATAACCCAACCACATCAAAGCTTACATCCATGCATTTTTATGCCTGGAAGAAAGGTTTGAAAACAGGCATGTATTATTTAAGAACAAAAGCAGCAGCGCAGGCCGTTCAATTTACTGTTGAAAAAGGAAATAAGATAGTTGAACCAATTGCAGATACCAGCAAATCCAACATCATAAATCATACATCCGAAATACAGAACAGTGATGAAAGCATCACCGGTGCAACCTGCACCATGCAGGATGGTTGCATAAGCTGTGGTTCGTAAAATTTATCTCCCGCAGATTGCGCTGATTATCGCTGATAGCCAACAAAAAAATCTGCGTTGATCTGCGTTATCTGCGGGAACATTATTCTTTAAAACAGTTAAAAAGCCGCATGCCTGATTGTTATCACTCAACTTCATACACACCCGGCGATTGCAAAAATTTTTCTTTGCAATATTTACTGCAGAACCCGATTATTTTATTATCAATATGAATAGTGTCCTGCACATCGCTGTCAACATGCATGCCGCATACAGGGTCTGTGTGATTGGTGAGTTTAATTCCTGTTGCTGCCGCTATCCGGTAATCATGGGGGTTTGATGGCAATGCTATTGCATTATTTACAGCATCTGCACTAATAAGGCGGTAAAATACTTTTCCGCCTTCACTCCAGGCCACAATGATTTTATCCTTTTCATAACTGCAAACCACAGGATAGAAAGCATGAGCTTTTTCTGAAGTAATATTCTTTGAAAATATTTTATCGCCTTCCACTTTACTTATTATGATTCTGCTGTAAAAAGAATCGGCTTCATGAATGGTTTCATTATAAGCTATCATCCTTGCACCATCATCCAGGACACATAATTGAATATTCTTTCCATCAGGGCTGACCTGCCTTTTTATAATGGCCTTATTTTCTTTATTCAGCTCTTCATAATAAATACCTTTTCTTGCACCTCCGGTGTACCATGTTGTATAACTTATCCCATTGTTGTTTGCAACACACGGCCCATTATGCGGGCAGCCATTGATAACCCAATTATCATTACTGAATGATGCAGCCTTACCAAACGTTTTGCCATTATCTGCTGAAGTGCTTATTGAAATATCGCGGATGCTATCGTTAATAATTGCCCTGAATACGGCAGAAATATTTCCATTGCCGTCGCTGCTGATAGCAGTTCTGCAACATTCGCAGGCAACCGGTTCAATCAATACTTCATGCCGGAAACCTTTATTACCTTCTGTGCTTGCAAATTTTACAGGCCGGCCGTTTTTTTTGTAATCTGTTGATGCATCCAGCCAGCACACGCCAACTTCTCCATTGGATAATCTTGCAATGCTTGCAAAGGAGCGGCTGCCTCCCGCTGAAGTATCTGCATGCACGCAAAGCGGCTGTGTCCATGTTTTTCCTTTATCAAAAGACTGTATGTAATGCACAAAACCGGCCCATTCATTTTCTTTGGTGGGCGATGATGTTTCCCATACTGCTATAATACTGCCATCGCCTTTTATTGCAACCTTGGGCATGCCTTCTTCATGTATGCTGGCATTCTGTTCAACAGGAACAGGAATGGCATCTCCTAATCTTTGCGATACCTTATTGAAGTAAGAAATGAAAAAATATTTTTTGCCTGCACTGTCTGTTTCGCACCAGCTTATTACCGGATCATTTTTTTCATCGCTTGTAAGATAGGCACAGGATGCTTTTTGATTTTGGGAAGAAAGAAGAACAGGCGCTGATGCCTGTTCTTCTTTTAACTGCGTATTGCTATTGCATGATTGAATCAATGCAATTCCAAAAAAATATAAGAGAATGTTCTTTCTCATTTTGCAAAGTTGAAAGTGAGTTTTAAACCTCCGTAAAAATTACTGCCGGGTGAAGGATTGTACCATGCAGGCGGAGCACCGTAAGCATTCGCATCCGCATTAAAGTTTATAAGCGAACTGTACTGCGTATTGGTAAGATTGTTCACGCCGGCAAATACATCTATTGCTAGCCACTGTTTAATATCCTCCCTGAAACCAAGCTTTGCATTCAATAAGGAATAAGCCTTGTTGTACGCTGTATTGGCATCATTCATCGGCGATTTATCATAGTAATAAAAAACCGTATTAAAATACAGCCCGGCTTTTGTTGCAGCATCAATGCCTGCAGAAACACTTACCGGTACAACGCCTGTTACCTCATTGCCGGAATAATCTGATTTGATGACAGTGTTATTATCCCAGTTAAATGATTCGGCAACATAATCCCTGAACTTATAATTGTTATAAGTGAAGCTTGTCCACAGCCTGAGCAGGGAAATATTTTTGTTTGGATTATTGATAGCTGCAAACATCAGCATGGCTTCCACGCCTTTCTGGTTAGTAGAGCCTGCATTCTTGTACGATGTGGTTCCGTACTGGTTGGTTACCGGCACAATTGCATTGGTAATAAACATCTGGTAAGCCGTAATATCATAGCTGAATTTATTGCTGAAAGCATTCCCGCGTATGCCTAATTCATAATCCTGGCCATCTTCAGGCTTGATATCTTTGTTCAATGTTCCGTCAAAATTATTCAACTCCCACAACGGCGGCGGCGAATAACCATAGCTTATACTTCCATAAACAGAAAGGTTACTGTTCACCACTTTTACGAGACCTATTCTTGGCGATATTTTCTTTGGAAAATCAATGAGGCCGCTGTAATTAACATGTGCAGAATCTTTATACAGGTCTGTTATATCGTAGGAAAGATCGTTATAGCTTGCACCGGCTGTAAGTAATAAGCGCCAGGGCAGATCAAACTCCGCCTGTGCAAAAATAATATTCGATTTAGAAACAGTGATCAGGCTTTGAAACAAATCGCCGGTTTCAGGCCAGGTGTCCGGCACATCATTCACTATCGTGTAAGTATTGCCAAACTGGTGCTGATACATAAATTCTGCACCAAGCGTAAACCTGCTTTTTATATTTCCCAATTGCGGTGCATATACAAACTTTGTTCTTGCGCCAAGCCCTTCGGTACTTTCTTTTAAATAGCCGTTGTAATATTCACTTTCGCCATAAGGATGATCAAGTGTTTGCATCGAAGCATAAATGCTGGTGGTATTAAAAAATTTATCATTGAAATGATAGGTCTGCGATGCGCCGAACTGCGCTACATTATATCGCTTTACAGATGTTTTATTATCCTTTGCATATTGAATTGCCTGCCTGGGATTTTGCGCCACCTGTTCACTATCTAATCCACCCATTAAACCAAAAGTTCCCGTAGCATAGTTCACAAAAAGGTTCACGGTTCTTTTTTCACCTGGCAGGAACTGGGCAAAAATATTAACCACGTCTTTATCGCTCCAACCGTTTTCGCGGTAACCGTCATACCGCTGGTGTGTATAATTGGCAGCGAGGTTAAAATTATTCGTTCCTGTTTTGTATGCAGTGCTCCATTTGCCAAAACCATAGGAACCGGCTGTATAACCTGTTTCCAGTTTGTTTTGCCCGGTAAATGCCCTGTCGCTTTTAAAAAGCAATACGCCGCCATTGCCGGCGCCGTAAATGCTTCCCGAAGGGCCTTTCAATATTTCGATACTGCCTATCATGGTGGGGTCAAAATCCACGCCATGCGAAGCTGTGCCGTCTGGCGATGAAAGCGGTATGTCATTCCAGTACAGTTTTACATTGCGTATGCCCCAGGGATTGTTTAATAAACTTCCGCGAATGGAAATGCGGTAATCACCGGTAACATAGGCTTCCATTTTTACACCCGGTACCGTGTTGAGCGCCGGCATAATATCCATATTATCGCCCCGCTGAATTTCCTTTGATTTTAATATGGAAATAGCACCGGCAGTTTCGGAAAGCTTGCGGTTGTTTTCATAACCGGTTACTGTAACACTGTTTAAGTTAAGTGTGCTTGCTGTTAATACTATATTCAGAAACCCGGATGTATTACCGAGTGCTATTCGTTTTGTTTCATATCCAATATAAGAAATTTCAATAGCCTCAATGTTTGTTTTGGATTCAATAGTAAATGCCCCGGATTTATCTGTGAGAGAAGTATTTTTTGTATTGATGACTTTCACAGTTGCTCCTGTAAGTGGCTCGTTCGTTTGCTGGTCAATTATTTTTCCCGAAACCTTGTTTTGGGCTGCTACCCATAAACCTGTGCATAGCACCAGGAAAGTAAAAATATATTTCATGTATATGAATTGGATGCATAAATATTATTGCTATAAAGCAACGTGGTTTATACATAATAAAATAATGATAGCAATGTGCAGATAGTGCTGTTTCACTTTCAGCATTTGTAAAAACGGAAACTATGAAACAGCATTAATGGAATAAAATGTAATATGCTATACCTGCGGAGGATGAAATATATCGAAGGAGCGATCAACAGGCTTAGTGTTTGAAAACGCAGATTTATTTATAGCCTCTGTTTGCAGGTAATAAACATTGGGAAGTTCCGGTAAAAACGATTTTGAAGAAAGCGTTATTAAGTTTTTATTTTCCGATTTTCTTTCCGGGTTTTCCTGGTCTTTTTTTTCTTCCTTCTGCAGCTTTTTCATCATCTGGCATTTACCGTTGCAGTGCATCATTGGTTTGTCTTTGTTCTCACAATCTTTAACATACCTGGCTGTGTCAGTATAATAGTCGGCAATAATAAATGTATTGCTGAAAGTTTGAGCAATAAAAGCTGCCAGGAAAATGATGGCTGTCAGGCGACAGTATATGCGATTGTTGTACAAAATTGATGCGAAGATATATGCTATTATTCAAAGATGAAGTTGTTGCTTGTTTTCCTGCTACAGGCACACTTATTTACCCCGCCTCTTTTTGTTTGAATAACGATATTCGTTCAGTATAGCATTGTAGTCGGCTTATTCGTATCGGTTGAAATTTAGATACTTCCGAAGTTTCTTTGTATTCAATACAAAATCCTTTTTCTTTTCGCTTTGCGTAAACAGATTTCCTTATTGAAATAATTTTTTAAATTGAACATTAGCATGTTTGCAACATAAAGCAATATATGTTTTGTGATTTTGAGCATCTGTATTTTACAAGTAATGGTTATGTAGTTTATTGCAAAAATTGCGGCTGCTATCAAATTGCATTTAACACCACATTGCTCACCCTTACAGAAAAGGATTTCTTTGTGTTATGTAAAATGGCGTTGAATAAATATGCTGCCATAGATTATATATTAGATGATGATACCAAAAGCATCATTATAGAAACGCCGGCTGCCGGTATGTGCCTGATACTTTCAGCAAAAGAAGCTGCAGAATTATGTTACATGCTTGAAGAAGCAGATACTGAAATAAAGGCGCTGGCTCTTATAAAAATGTTTAACGCATAATATTAAGTCCGGGTAAAAATTAATTATAAAGCATATTCTTTTATAGTTAACCCGGCACCAATTATTACCGGGAAGGGGCTTTCAAATGAAGGCATTTTCCCGGTATGTATTATTATTTCCTTTTTGAGTAAATCAAATTCCTTTTTTAGAAAAATGATTGTTTGGTGTGCTGATAATTTTGAAACCCTCATGTAATATTAAAATCAACTAAAAATTATAATCAGAACAACAATCAATAATAAATATGGCCAATAAAATAACTGTGCTTTTTTTCTTCCTTTCTTTCTTTACTGTTTCAACATTTGCGCAACAGAATAACGGCAACATAAAAGGCACTGTAACTACCAACGATAGTAAACCGGCTGCATTAGTAACCATTCATTTATCAGGCACAAAAAAATATGTACAAACAAATGATGACGGAACATTTAAACTAAGCAATGTTGCTGAAGGAAATTATACGCTTGAAGTTTCATTAATAGGTTATGAAACCCTGAGGCAAAATGTTTCCATTAAAGCAAATCAAACTTCGCAGGTTAACATGCAGTTGCAATTATCGCAACAACAGTTGCAGGATGTAATTGTTACCACAAACAGGAATGCGAATGACAGCAGTTATTATGTAGCTAAAATACCTTTGAAGAATTTAGAGAACCCGCAGGCGTATCAAACTGTTTCAGCAAACCTTATAAAGCAACAGGGCTTAACCAATTTTGATGATGCCTTGCGAAATGTTCCGGGCGTTGCCAGAACATGGGAATCCACGGGGCGCAGTGGCGATGGCACAGCTTATTTTGCCATGCGTGGTTTTGAAGCACAAACCTCGCTTACGAATGGTTTACCCGCATTTACAACAGGCGATATGCAGCTCGGTGATATCGAAGAGATCCAGGTACTGAAAGGGCCTTCCGGCACTTTATATGGTGCTAATTTTTATGGTTATGGCGGTATCATTAATATAATAACCAAGAAGCCTTATTTTACTACAGGCGGAGAAATTACCTACAACCTGGGCAGCTTTCAGATGAACCAAATTTCAGCAGATATAAACACGCCACTTAGTAAAACAGAAAAAATTGCATTGCGTGTAAACACCAGCTATCATTCAGAAAATAGTTTCCAGGATGCCGGTTATAAAAAATCTTTTTTTATTGCGCCGTCATTAAGGTTCGAAGTGAATGATAAGCTATCATTTGATTTTCTTGCTGAAGTTTTACAGGAAGAAAGGGCCGTGGCGCCGGTGTTTTTTAATACGAACAGAACCGACCCGTTAACCGCTAAAAATATCAGGGAGCTTGATTTAGACACGTATCAATCATTTACCAGCAATGATTTACCCATGAAAAATCCGCGCTTCAACACACAGTTGCAAATGAATTATACGTTCAATCACAACTGGACATCACAAACAGCTATATCAAAAACTACATTGAAATCAGATGGATATTACGGATATATTTTCGGCAACGATTATGGCAGCAATATATTTGAGCAGGATATTCATAAAGAAAATTATACTACTTCAATAACAGATATCCAGCAGAACTTTAATGGTGATTTTAAGATCGGCAGCCTGCGTAACCGCCTGTTAATCGGTTTGGATTATTACAATCAAAATAATGTTGATAACGGAACCGGTTATGCATTGATGCGTTATGTAACACCACAAGGAGAAATTATTCAGGCTGATGATGAACATCCTGTTTATGCAACGCAGGAATCAGTTGACAGTTTACTGGCAAGCTCCGGTAACAGCAACAGCAATTCCAGCAACAGTACCTATGCATTTTATGTATCAGATGTTATCAATTTTACAAAAGGTTTATCGGTAATGGCAAGTGTAAGAGGCGATTACTTTGTTTCAAAAGGTGAAAAGAATGACCCGTCTGATGACTTTAACCAGTTTGCATGGTCGCCAAAATTTGGTATCGTGTATCAGCCAATTTTAAATAAGCTTTCGTTGTTTGCTAATTACATGAATACGTTTTTAAATGTTGCGCCTTTTGAAGTAACAGACGCTGATGGCAGCAATCCACACATAAAATCATTCAAGCCCGAACATGCCAACCAGTTAGAGTTTGGTATTAAATCAATCTTATTTACCGATAAGTTAACGGGAACAATTTCTTATTATGATATTAAACTTGAAAACCGCGTAACACCAAAAATTGATAACATCAACGATTATGACCAGCGTGGCAAAGTGCGCAGCAGGGGTATTGAGTTTGATATAAATGCAAACCCGGCGCCGGGCTTAACCATAACGGCAGGTTATAGCCATAACCATATTGAAAATACATCTGATAATGGCACCGATTTTTATACGGAAAAAGGCAGAAATCCGGGCGGGCAAGGTCCGCAGGATTTAGTAAACTTTTGGGCAACATATAAAATTAACAGCGGTGCATTAAAAAATTTTGGCTTTGGTGCCGGTGGCAATTATGCAGGTATTTATAAAGTAATTGATAACAGTGTTGTAGGCGTGTTTGAGTTGCCATCCTACACTTTATTAAATGCAAGTTTGTTTTATAATTCAGGCAGGATGCAGGTTAGCTTTAACGGCAACAACTTAGCTGATAAAAAATATTATATTGGTTACTGGTCAGTAAACCCGCAGCGGCCAATCAATTTTACGGCAAGCATTGCGTTTAAGTTTTAATCATACTTGTATTAATGTTTAAAATAAAAAATATAAAACGATGGCATTGGGTGCATAAATGGACGAGCCTTATCTGCACTATATTTTTACTGAACTTATGCATTACCGGTTTGCCATTGATTTTTGCTGATGAAATTGATGGCTGGTTAAATCCCGAAGGGCCTTTTGAGCAACTACCCGTCAATACGCCGATGACAAGCCTGGATAACCTTATACAATTTTCAGAACACCGTTATCCAAAGCAATTGGTTCAATCTCTTTTTATTGATGATGAGACGCCGCAGATCTTTGTAACCATGGCACCCACTTTAAAAGCAGATGATAATTTAAGCCATTCGTTAATCTTCGACAGCAGAACGGGAAAGCTGTTAAAAGATGAGCCGCCTTTCTCACAGCAGCCGCAAACATTTATCGGTTTTATGCTAACGCTGCATGCAGATTTATTTATGGATTTACCGGGTGAATTATTTCTTGGATTAATGGGATTATTTTTTGTTGCAGCCATTGTTTCAGGCATTGTATTGTATGGACCATTCATGAAGAAATTAAACTTCGGAACGGTACGATACGAACGCACAAAAAAAATAAAATGGCTCGATTTGCATAATCTTCTCGGTATTGTAATAGCTGCATGGATGCTGGTTGTAGGTATAACAGGTGTGATGAATGAACTTTCAACGCCGTTGTTTGGCTTATGGCAAAACACCGATGTAAAACAAATGCTGCAATCGTACAAAAACAAAACAACGCCAAAACAAAATGAATTAAGTTCTGTGCAGGCTGCATATAATTTAGCGCAGCAGCATGTGCCTGGTATGGCAATTACCAGCATTGTTTATCCGGGATATGATTTCGGAAGTCCATACCATTATTTATTCTGGACACATGGCGATAAGCCGCTTACATCTCAATTGTTTACACCTGTGCTCGTTGATGGCAAAACAGGAATGTTTAGTGCTGTTGTAGAAATGCCTTCTTATCTGCGCTCATTGGAGATATCACGCCCATTGCATTTTGGTGATTATGGCGGAATGCCTTTAAAAATTTTATGGGCTGTATTTGATATTGCAGCCATTATTGTGCTTATCAGCGGACTCTATTTATGGTTTGCAAAACGCAAATCAAAAGATGAATGGCTGAAACAAATTCTACAAAACGAAAACGCATTACGAACAGAAAATGCCTGAACAAAAAAATAGCTTTAAATATATTTGGAGCATACCACTATTACTTGCTTTATTAACGATTGCCGGTCTGTTATCTGCTTTATTGGGCACAGGAATTTTGCGGGTTGCAGCATGGATATGCCTGCTCTTGCCGCTGTTGGTATTGATGCGGTTTATACTACTGCCAATTTTTAAAAATAAGCGAACCAATATTTAGCCTGTTTGTTATCTTCGCCGCCAGTTCTTTGCATAACAACGATACAGGTTTCCGATAATATCGGGATTAATAAGGAACCGTGTGCAAATCACGGGCTGACGTGCAACTGTAAGTAACGCAAGAGTTTTTATCAGTTATTCCATTGTTCCGCTTTTGGAATGAGAAGGAGATAAAAATGTTACAAGCCAGGATACTTGCCTCTATCTAAACGACACAGCTTTCACGATATAAAGTTTTGGTCTGAACTAATATATTCCTCAATTATGCTGATGTTCCATCAGTGCTTCTATATTAATTTCTTTCCTGTCTTTTTTATTGAATAGCTGTTTGCAAAGCATTATTGTTTCACGTATTAAACAAAAAAATGCAAACACACAACCTCGGTTACCCGCGTATTGGTAACCACCGCGAATTAAAGAAAGCCAGTGAGGCTTACTGGGCAGGCAAAATTCCTGCGCATGAATTGGAGCAATCAGCAAAAAACATCCGCTTATTCAACTGGCAACTCCAAAAGGAAATTGGAATTAATGTAATTCCCTGCAATGATTTTTCCTATTACGACCAGGTGCTTGATATGAGCTTAATGGTTGGTGCTATCCCTGAACGTTTTCATCCATTGATGGAAGAACTGCAAATCAATAAACTTGATTTGTTATTTGCTATGGCAAGAGGTTATCAGAAAGATGGTTATGATATTACCGCTATGGAAATGACGAAATGGTTCGATACTAATTATCATTACATCGTTCCTGAATTTACAGCGAATCAAAACTTTGTTTTGTTCTCAAAAAAAATCATTAACGAGTTTGCTGAGGCTAAACAAAATGGCTTTAACGCTAAACCTGTATTGCTTGGCCCTGTTTCTTATTTACTGTTGGGAAAAGAAAAAGAAGCGGGTTTTAACAGGCTTGACTTAATCAATAAATTATTGCCGGTTTATTATGAAATTTTAAAAGAATTGGATGATACCGGCGCGTATTACATACAGTTTGATGAGCCATGTTTATCACTAAATCTAACGCAGGCAGAAAGAGATGTTTATACAAAAACATATAATAGTATCAAACAGAAATTTCCTCACCTGCAAATAATTCTTGCCAGTTACTTTGAATGTTATGGCGATAACCTTCAAACAGTTTTGCAACTTCCTTTACATACACTGCACCTTGATTTAGTACGTTGCCCGGCACAGTTAGATGACATACTCACAACAAAATTTGTTCAATCAAAAACACAGCTTTCGCTTGGTGTTGTTGATGGAAGGAATATCTGGAAAAATGATTTTGAGCAATCACTTTCACTTGTTAAAAAAGCAGTTTCAAAAATTGGCAAAGAAAGAATATGGATTGCACCTTCCTGCTCCTTATTACATTCACCCTGCAACCTTGATTTTGAAACCCAGCTTTCAGCAGAAATAAAACAATGGCTTGCATTTGCAAAGCAGAAGTTAGAAGAAGTGGTTATATTAAAACAATTGGCGAACAATGAAACCAATGATGTTGCAAAAGAAAAATTCGAAGACAATAAGAAAGCAAATCATTCACGCAAAACATCAGCCTTAATTCATAACAATGATGTGAAGCAAAGAGTGGCTGCAATAACAGATAAAGATGCATCACGCAAAAATGCTTTTGAGATAAGAAAACAAAAACAGCATGAGGCTTTGCGTCTTCCAAAATTTCCAACTACAACCATTGGTTCGTTTCCGCAAACAAAAGAAGTAAGAAGCTGGCGGGCAAAATGGAAAAAAAATGAATTAACGGACGAACAATACAATCAATTATTGAAAGAAGAAACGGAGAAAGCTATTCGCTGGCAGGAAGAAATTGGCATTGATGTATTGGTGCATGGCGAGTTTGAGCGTAACGATATGGTGGAATATTTTGGTGAACAATTAGCCGGTTTTGTATTTACTGAAAACGGTTGGGTGCAAAGCTATGGCAGCCGTTGCGTGAAGCCGCCCATCATTTACGGCGATGTTTATCGGCCACATACCATGACGGTTGAATGGAGCAGTTATGCGCAATCCCTCACAAAAAAATACATGAAGGGAATGCTTACCGGCCCGGTAACAATTTTGCAATGGAGCTTTGTGCGTAACGACCAGCCGCGCAGCGAAACCTGTACGCAGATTGCTTTAGCGATAAGAAATGAAGTAGTTGATTTGGAAAAAGCAGGTATAAAAATTATTCAGATTGATGAACCTGCTATTCGTGAAGGTTTACCATTGCGCAAAGAAAACCGGCAGCAGTATTTGAATTGGGCGGTGAAAGCTTTTCGCATTGCGGCAAGCGGTGTGCAGGATGAAACGCAGGTTCATACACACATGTGTTATTCTGAATTTAATGACATAATAGATAGTATAGCTGCAATGGATGCAGATGTAATCACGATTGAAACTTCACGTTCGCAAATGGAATTGCTGGAGGTCTTCGCTGAATTTAAATATCCAAATGAAATCGGGCCGGGTGTGTATGACATTCATTCACCAAGAGTTCCATCAAAAGAAGAAATGATTGTATTGATGGAGAAAGCAAAAGCTGTAATACCCGCAGAACAGCTTTGGGTAAACCCTGACTGCGGTTTAAAAACAAGAGGCTGGAATGAAACAAAGGCAGCATTGATTGAAATGGTTGAAGCGGCGAAAGAGTTGCGGCGGGAAGTAACTGTTTAAATTGAAATATGCAGAAGCATGAAGAAAAGCAATGCCCGAGATGCAGCAATTTGTTTGAATGCAGGGCCGGTGATATGTACAATTGTCAATGTTATGCAGTTGCGTTATCTGATGCGGCAAAGCTATTTTTAGAAAGCACGAGTTACGATGATTGTCTCTGCAAAAATTGCCTGTTGCAAATAGAACAAATGGTGCAATTCGGCTTACGGCATGAGTTTCCTAAACAAGGAGAACTAATGATTGAAGGATTGCACTATTATTTTGACAATGGTTATTTTGTTTTTACAGAATTGTATCACCTGCAAAGAGGTTATTGCTGTAATAACAATTGCCGCCATTGTGCTTACGGAAACAGGCAGCAATAGCTTATTATAATCACTTATCAAAGCTTATCATGACGCCATCCCCTGAACGAATAAAACAATCAACCACAAGAATTTTCAAAGCTATTTTTCCGGAAAGCACCAATCATTATGATACTATGTTTGGCGGCACAGCCATGCAGTTGATGGATGAAGTTGCATTTATAACTGCAACCCGCTACAGCCGCCAGAAAATGGTTACTGTAAGCAGTGAGCGGATTGATTTTAAGCAACCTATTCCGGCAGGTACGATTATAGAATTAATTGGAAGGGTTTGTTATGTTGGCAAGACCAGCTTAAAAGTAAGTGTAGAAGTTTTTGTGGAAGAAATGTATGTGGAAGAAAGGCATAAAGCTATCAGCGGCATGTTTAGTTTTGTGGCCATTGATGATAATAAAAAGCCAATGAAAATTTGCTGAAATTTTTTTTAATATCAATTTTATAAACAAAAATCTAAAAACCATGAACATCCATTTTTCAGAACTTTTCAAAAAATACAATCTTTTAAATCATCCTTTTTACCTGGCATGGAATGAAGGCAGGCTTACACAGCAGCAGCTTGCTTTGTATGCTGCGGAATATGGCGCTTTCATTAAATTAATCAGTAAAGGATGGCAACAAATCCGTGAACAGGAAATTGCAAATGAAGAAACCGAACATTTTCATCTGTGGCAAAATTTTGCCATAAGCATTGGCGCCGGATCAATAAATGCAAATTTGCCGTCAAGCAAACAATTAGTAAGCCTCACGGAAGAATCTTATAAAACTTATGCAGGAGCTTTGGGCGCTTTATATGCATTTGAAGCGCAACAGCCTGCAACGGCTTCATCCAAGCTTGAAGGAATAAGAAAACATTATGCACACTGGAATGCTGATGAAACTTATTTTAAAGTGCATAAAAATGATTTATATGAACCTGCATTGCTGGAAGACAAAATAAATATGTTAAGTGATAATGATAAAGCCATAGCCACGTCTGCCTGTGCAGCCTCCTGCAAAGCTTTATGGGATGCATTAAGCGGAATAATGGAATACAACATGAATTAATTCAGTTATATTCTTTAAGAAGCTATCTAAAAATGATTTTCCGGTTTTTGTATTTGAAATTTTTTCCCGCAGATTCCAGTGATTTGCGCGGGGTAATTACTATAATATCTGTCTTATCTGCATTGACTTGCGGAACCCATTAATTCATGAATAATCTAAACTAGTTTCTGAGATTAGATAACGCATTATAAACTACTTTCTCACCCGAAAGCGAAGGGCATTCTGTTATTGGGGAATAACGGGTGCCCTTTTGAATGTAAGCTACTGCCTTCATACCTTCTTTTCTGTGCAACTTACGGGTTCAACATATCAAAATATAAAACACAGGAATGCTTTTGAAAGGAATTATCCTTGACCAGCTTCTGTACTTTTTTTGAAGGTACATTGTTTCACTCTTGCACGTTCTGTAATTCTATTGAAGAGGTTACAAAATGACAAAAGACATTAACTTTTGTAGCTTATTTGTGTCTAAATACGCTGAAATATAATTACCAATAAAGCTTTTAATCTTTGCTGATGAAAGGATTGTTTATAATACTACTGTTTTACAACAGGATACCCTTTATCAATCCAATTTACCCTGAGGTTTTTTGGCAAATCCAAAAGATAATAATTCGTAAATTTCATCTCCTTTAAAACATCTATTGCGGGACGAACATTCGGACAATGTTCATACGGGCAACAACCGCAATAAACAACGATCTTCTTATCTTTTTTTAAAGAAGATAATTGTTTTTTGAATGTATCCAGCTTATCTTTTTCACTTACCATCCCGATATTTATTGCGTTTGGAATAGTGTTGAAAGGACCGATGCTGATGATAGTAATATCCTCTTTTTTACTGGTCATAATATCTGCCAGCGCTGATGGCTGCATTAATTGTTTATCTGTCCAGTTCACAGGATTTTGGGCATTGGCATTGACGCTAAAAAAAATGCCCATGATAAAAAGAAACTTCATTACCGGTTTTTTCATTTCATAATTTTGCTGCAAGATATAAAAAATGGATTCCTGGCAACAGCATTGGGACAATGTCTACAGTACAAAGGCAGAAAAAGAAGTGAGCTGGTTTCAGTCTTACCCCAAAATTTCTATGGAGTTTGTTGAACTATTTCTTCTTCCTTTAGATGCAAATATCATTGACATTGGCGGAGGAGATAGCCATTTTGCAGAAGCTTTATTGGATAAAGGTTATCAAAACATCTACGTACTGGACATATCTGTAAATGCAATTGAAAGAGCTAAACAAAAGTTAGGTGAGAGGGCTTCGCAAATTCATTGGATCGCTTCAGATATTACCGAATTTGATCCTCCCGTACAGTTCGATCTGTGGCACGACCGCGCAGCTTTTCATTTCCTCACCGCAGAAGATAAAATCCGTAAATATGTTTCCGTTGCTGAAAATGCGGTTAAAAGAAATGGATACTTGATATTGGGAACATTCTCGGAGAACGGGCCTAAAAAATGCAGCGGCCTGGAAATAAGACAATATTCAGAAGCATCAATGTCAGCAAGGTTTGAAACCGCTTTTAAGAAAATTAAATGCCTTCATACAGATCACATTACGCCTTTTAATACCATTCAAAACTTTTTGTTTTGCAGCTTCAAAAGAAAGTAAACCTTATCCGTACTGATCAACATCACGCATTCCTTTGTTTGAAATCATCATAAGCAGGTTGCTTTTGTAATATCTTGAGGCTGTTTTGAAAACTATAATGTGTAACATTTTTAGTTTTTCTTTTTAAAGAACGTGACGGGAAAAAATAATAAACTGTTTTAGTTTTGCAGATCAGCATGAAAAAGACAGCACTCCTATTTTTGATATTTATTTATGCCTGTTCTTCAATGGGCGTGGCCCTTAAAGCTGATTATTGCTGTGATAAATTACAATCTTTAAAACTTACCTTATCCGATTATTCAAAGGATAAAGGAACTTGTTGCAAAGAAAAATATCAATCGTTTAAAGTAAAAGATACACATGCTGCCACACATATCATAGCTGCACCGGCCGTATATTTTACTTTCATTCATGCACTGAATTATTCTTTCCAGGCCATTAATATGGCTTATGAAAAGAATAATCAATTTGCAAATACTAACGTACCTCCTTTATCGCCGCCGATTCCGGATTATATCTCTAATTGTGTCTTCAGAATTTGATTTTATGTTTTTGTTCGCTCACCGGTAAAATGTTTTACCGTGATTACTTAATTTTTTAAAACATAAAATCTTTTTCAATGAAATCATTTATTATATGCCTGTTTGCCGCATGTATAACCGTGGCATCCTTTGCACAGAAAACCAAACAAAACGCTGATACAACACTCAGGCCCTATTTAACATACAGTTGCGCCATGCACCCGCAATATGTAAGCAGTATTCGTGCAAAATGCCCGGTATGCAATAAAGACATGAACTTGTCTAAAAAGGAACAAATGAAGATGGAAAGCATGAAGTTGTACACATGCCCAATGGAAAGCGACAGCGTGCTGAGCACCAAACCAGGCAAATGCCCTAAATGCGGAATGGATCTCACCGCGTTCAAGCCATCAGATAAATCAAAGAAAAATTAAATCATCACTTCAATTGCCAAAGCTGAAAAGTTCCGGCAATTGCTTGTACAATCTTGTGACATGAGATCCACTAAATATATTCTTGCATTTTTTTTAATGCTTACAGGTATAACGGCGTTTGCCGAAGGCGACACTACTATAACTTTTAAAGTGAATGGTGTTTGTGAAAGTATGTGTAAACCGAAAATTGAAGACGCTGCAAAAGGAAAGGGCGTCAGTTCTGCCGTGTGGGATACAGACTCTAAAATGCTCACCCTCGCATACGACCCTTCAAAAACGAGTGTGGAAAAAGTTCAAAACCGCATTGCTGAAGCCGGCCACGATCTTGACAATAAAAAAGCAAACGATGCAGTGTACAATGCACTGCCTGCCTGTTGCAAATACAGAAATGTAAACGTTTTAGAAGCGGGAACATTTGAAAATTCAGATAGTTCGGTTTTAAACAAAACGCATTATTTAATAAAAGGAGTTGTATTGGAAGAAGACAGCAAAGGCTCATTCAAACCCCTGGTGGGTGCCAGTATTGTATGGCTCGGCACAACCAAAGGAACGGTTACAGATGATAATGGCGTATTCAGTATTCCGCATGAAGGTGGCAGGTTAGTTGTAAGCTATACCGGTTATACTGCAGATACCATTTCCGTAATTCCTGCAACGGATCTTAAAATAGTTTTGGCAAGCGGCAAACAGTTGAAAGAAGTAAAAGTAACAGCCGCCAAAGCATCAACCTATATCAGTTCAGTTGACGTTGCGCGCACTTCGGTAATTACACAAAAAGAATTATTCAAAGCCGCCTGTTGTAACCTGAGTGAAAGTTTTGAAACCAATCCTTCTGTTGATGTTTCTTACAACGATGCTGTTACCGGTTCAAAGCAGATCCAGTTGTTAGGTCTTGCAGGAATTTACACGCAACTCACCGTTGAAAACCTGCCTGGGCCAAGGGGCCTGGCCACACCGCTTGGATTAAACTCCATTCCCGGCACATGGATAGAAAACATGCAGTTGGTAAAAGGTACCGGATCTGTTGCCAATGGATATGAAAGCATAGCGGGACAAATAAATGTTGAATTAAAAAAACCGGCTAACAGTGAAAAACTGTTCGCAAATATTTATGCAAATGATTTTGGCAAGACAGACCTTAACCTGAACCTGTCGCAGCAGATCGGGAAGAAGTGGTCAACAGGTTTGCTTTTGCATGATGATTTTCTAACCAATAAAAATTTAGATTTTAACCATGACGGTTTCAGGGATCTGCCCACCGGGAATTTATTCAGCGCTGTTAACCGATGGAGTTTTGATAATGCAAAGGGCTTAACATCGCAGTTTGGCATTAAGATCCTGGATGATAAAAGAACGGGTGGCCAAACAGGGTATAATGCATCAACAGATAAATTCACCACCAATAACTATGGACTTGAAATAAATACCAGGCGCATCGAAGGTTTCGGAAAGGTGGGGTATGTGTTCCCGCAAAAGAAATATCAGAGTATTGGCCTGCAGCTATCTGCGTTTGATCATAAACAAGATTCCTATTTTGGCTTTACAACATACAATGCGCATCAGCAGAATTTTTATTCCAATCTTATTTACCAGTCTATCATCAATACAACCATACATAAATTCAGAACAGGGTTAAGTTTTGTGTATGACAAGTATGATGAAGTATTCGATAACACAAATTATAAGCGCACAGAAATTACGCCGGGCGCTTTTTTTGAATATACTTATTCACCTTCACCGAAGTTTGATGTTGTTGCAGGTATTCGTGAAGACCATAACAGTTTATACGGATGGTTTACCACACCCCGTTTAAATATGAGATATGAACCGGTGAAGGGCACAACGATCAGAATAAGTGCCGGCAGAGGGCAAAGAACTGCCAATATTTTTGCGGAAAACAACAGCGTATTTGTGAGTTCAAGAGCAGTGACTATTATTCCTTCGTCAACAAATGGCGCTTATGGTCTGAAGCCTGAGATTGCCTGGAATAAAGGCATAAGCGTAGATCAGAAATTCAGGTTGTTCAACCGCGCTGCGGCTGCATCTGCAGATTTTTACCGGAATGATTTTACAGACCAGGTGATGGTTGACCTGGAAAATCCGCGCGAGGTTAAATTTTATAACCTGCAGGGCAAGTCGTATTCAAACAGTTTTCAAACAGAATTATCTTTTATGCCATTGCAGCGGTTTGAGGTACGCTTAGCCTATCGTTTATTTGATGTGAAAGCCACTTATGACAGCCTGCTTTTGCAAAAACCTTTTACAGCAAAGAACCGTGCATTTGCCAATCTTGCTTATGAAACTAATGGTTGGAAGTTTGATTATACCATTAGCTACAACAGCAGGAAAAGAATGCCCTCTACACTGGATAATCCTGCACAATATCAACAACCGTCACATTCACCTGCTTTTATTCTCATGAATGCACAGGTAACCAAAAGCTTTGGAAAGAAGAACATATTCGATGTGTATGTTGGTGCGGAAAATCTGACGAATTATTATCAACAAAAGGCCATCATTGCGGCGGACGAACCATTCAGTGAATACTTTGATGCCTCACTAATTTGGGGACCGGTAACAGGGCGAATGTTTTATGGAGGAATAAGATTCAGGATAAAATAAAATCTTTAATGCTTTTAACTGCACTTTGTGCATCTTGGCGCCTTTGCGGGAAATATTCTTTACGACAGATCAACACTGCGCAATGGCAAGGCTGTTTGCTTGTTTCCCGCTAAGCGCACAAAGACCACCAAGGTTTGACTTAAGCTCTTTACAAGCTGATAATTTCATAGCGCACGGAGCGAACACAGGAAACAGAGAAGTGATGCAGTGTTAGATGCAGTGACGAAACTCGCTAAGTTCCACATTCAGTTATCCGCGTCTTTTATTGAAGGCCTGGTATCATTTGGATTGCGGCGTTCATATTGAATTTTGAAATCGCTTAGATCGGGCTTGTACTTTCTTTTACGCTTTAATTCATAGTTATACATGGTTTGCCCGAGTTGATAGGTAAAAGGATGCGCTACTGTTTCCAAATCATATTTATCATCATTCAAAATGCCATCGCTGTTTGCATAAATTATAGAAGCCAGCATGAATTCAATATTGTTTTTAAAGTCAATAACGTAGGAAGCATCGATCAGGAAGCCATATGCCCAGCCAACTTTATTGAACACACGTATGTAAGCAGGCATTGTATGCGTGCTGTCCTGGAAGAAAAATTTTACATAGCTGTCATAATACTGGCTTGTGTCATATTTAGGATAATTTGTTTCGGAAGGATATTGTGAAAGAAACTGTTTCATAAAATCGTAATCATCTTTTGTAAGATTAAAACGTTGTTTTTCCGGAACAGATTGAGGAAACAAAATGCTTTGCAGTATTTGCTGGAAATCTTCAAGCGGAAGGTTATTCACTTTTGTAAAATCTATCGGTTCGTTAATAAGGCTGTCTTTATTATTATAATGTGCTTTACCGATCTTAATAGTATGCGAGAAATCAAAGGAATCGGTGTTGTATTGTATCGGTTGGGTATAGATAACCTTGCCATCGTTGTCAATAAAATTAATTGGATTGGTGTGGCGGTTCTCCTCTTCAGTAAAGCCCATAAACTCTCTTGGTATGCGTGTGCTGGTATAACCTTTTGCATGTAAATTCCGGTTGATTGTTTGCTGCCCTACAAATTGATACATCCTGTTGTACGCATCATTATCGCTTATTAAAAAAGCTTTCCTTATAAATTGAGCGATAGAAGGATAATTGTTTTCCGAAGAGCTATCATACAATTCTTTTACCTGGCGCGGATAGGCGCTGTCAAACTGCATGGAAGTGTATTTGTTTACGCCAGCCACTTTCATTTCATTTAATTTTTCTAACGACAGGGCAGCCAACGGTAATTTCACAGTGGATGCAGGATTGAAATAAAACAACGAATCAACATTAAAATAATAGTTTTTAAAAGTCGGTGTGTTGTTTTTATCCCGGTTGATCTGCGTATAAATTATCTGCAACCTGTAATATTCAGGATCCGACAAAACGGCCTGGAAAAGGCTGTCTTTGTTTTTTGATAAAATGTTTTGAAGAAACGGATCGGTTTTGCGTTGAGCGAATAGCCTGAAGGAAGATGTGATCAACATGAAAAGGAATAGCTTTCTCATAATTAATTTTTTAGTTAGTGCTAACAGTTCTGATATTTTTTTACATTGTTGTCCGACTAAAATTTTAATTCCTGGGCTAAAGCCCTTGATGGGCTTGGTTTTCACTAGCCCCAGGCTTAAGCCTGGGGTTATATAGCGGTATCCTTATCCAACGGGCTTTAGCCCAAGTTAACCGGACAATACTGATTTTTTTAGTAAGCGTCTGGCCGCATTTTAATATTTAACGTGTTGTGCTAATAGCGTTAGGGTATTCCTACGTGAAATCCTATGTTTTCTATATGCCTATCCACGCATGAGCGGGACAAGTTGTGGTTAAAATTAATCTGAACCACAAACATTAGGCACATAGGTTACCACATAGAAGTAATTAATGAATATCAAATGGAGTACAACACATTAATATTTAAACTGCGCCTTATCTTTTTCTATTTTCTCTTTAAAAAATTTCTGAAAATTTTCATCCGCACCAATAAAGGTATAAATATAGTCGCCTCTTTCTCTTGCATACTCAGTTGTAACGCTGTCAATTTTCGTAACGGATTTGAAGCCTTTTGCAAAATCATGCTGTTCTTCATGCGGATCATCGGTAACCAATATAAAGTTTTCTATCCGCAGGTCATTAGGCATCCAATACAAAAAGCTTGCATTATCGCTATACGCTTCCGGCAAATGATATTTGGGGCCATAATAATTCACAGCCCCTGCCATACCATAGTTATTACAAAATATCACTGTATTTTTTTTGGTGGAATCGTCAAGCATATTGTATGCTTTGGCAACTTTCTGCGCCATTTCTTTCCAGCCAAGCATATCGGAAAAATCCTGCGGTAAAGGATGATTTTTTAAATCTTCCCATTGTAATGTGCCGGTTTTTTCAGTCTTCATTTTTACATACAAATTTGCGAGTGGCTGTGGTGGTAATATCGGTAATAAAATGGGTACAAAAAGCAAACCCAGCACAACGGCAAAAATTATAAATGCATACCGTAAAAATTTTCTTCTGCTTGCTGTAAATTTTTCAAGTGCTGCTGCGCCAAATGCAAGTAACGGCGGATAAACCCCTGCGGAATAATAACTTTTTCCGTGGCCAATCAATAATAAAATAATTACAAATACATAAGCTAATCCAAGAAAACGATATTCTTTTGATGATAGCGTATTGAACAAGCCTGTAAGCCACACAAAAACGCAAGGAAAAATATACAGTAACTGATCCATTAAAAATCCTGAAGGATTAATGTATTGCAATTGCGTTTGCTGCAGTTCATTCATGTGCACTATAACAGGAAAATCATTTTGCCATTGCCAGATTAAGTTGGGTAGAAAAATGATGAAACCTATTAATGATGCATACCAAAAATGTTTATTCAAAAAAACAGTACGATATTTTGTAAACAATAGTCCTGGCAAAATGCTTACAGTATAAAATGCAACGGAATATTTACTTAACATTCCCAGGCCAATACTTACACCAAATACATACAACCATTTATTTTCTTTTGTTTGAGCAAACCGAATAAAGCTAAATGCTATCATCGTCCAAAAAAATATTTCAGGCGCATTGGGCTGAAATAAAAAGAACATTCTTAAATAAGCGCCGAATAAAAAAGAAAAAAATAAAAGTATTAAAGCAAACGATCTTCCGCCGAGCGATTGAATAATTTTTCCGGCAACAATAAAAGTTGCTGCGCCAAATAATGACGGCCATAATTTTATCCAGAACATTCCGTCGCCGAATAAATGCGTCAACCATGCAAACACAGAAAGCATGGGCGGCACTTCCATAAAACCCCAGGCAAGATGATGCCCTTCTGCCAAATATAGAAGTTCATCGCGGTGCGGTTCGTATATTTGATGCTGCAATAAAAACGGAATAACGATCTTAAGCAGCGCGAGAAAATAAAGCAGCCGGTTGCTTTTTTCCATTTAGAATTTTTTGGTGAAAGATACAAGCGTTTTAGGTGTCACTATGAAAAAATGCACGTTGTACATTTTTACTTTAAAGGATTAAAAAATGAAAATCATCATCGTTGGTTCTACAGGCATCATTGGTAAAAAAGTAGCGGAGGAGTTAAGCAAAAGGCATGAAGTGATCAATGCGAGCCGCACAAATGCAGATATAAAAGTGAATATCGAATCAACATCGTCCATCGAAGCGATGTATAAAAAAACAGGCACATTCGACGCGGTGATCAGTACAACCGGGGAAGGATATTTCGGACCTTTAAAAAATGCAACAGATGCTGCCTTCCGCAAAGGCATCAACAGTAAATTAATGGGGCAGGTGAACCTTGTTTTGATAGGACAGCATCACATAAATCAGAAAGGTTCATTTACGCTAACAACCGGTATTTTAGCTGAAGACCCTGTTTTTAATGGCAGTAATTTAAGTTTGGTGAATGGCGGTATAAACAGTTTTGTAATTGCCGCGGCCATCGAATTGGACAACAACATTCGCATCAATGCGGTAAGCCCGGGTGTTGTTGAAGACGCCCCGCATTATTTTCCTTTTTTCCCGGGGCATATTCCTGTGTCGATGGACAATGTGGTGGCAGCTTATATTAAAAGTGTCGAAGGGTTTCTTACCGGTAAAATCATTAAAGTGTTTTAGTCGCTGTGATAATTGTAAATTATCGTATTCCAGGTGAATAGTGAATGAAAACTATGAGTGATGAATAATGAATGATGAGTAGCAGATAATTTACAACTAATCATTTCACGGTTAATTTAACACTAGTTTAGAATAAAAAATTACACGCTTGCAGATAATAATTGCAAGCAGATATTTAAACTTATTCTCTCCGCCTTTAATCTTCTGAGAAAATTGAATTGTTTTTCGTTCTGTACTAAAACTTCACTAATAAACCAGCTCCGAATAAAGATTGAACCTGTAACGCAGCAGAAGTGCCCTTGTCGCCGAACTGCCGTACATCATCGTCATAAATCAAAGTAAGGCTATATGTAACAGCGAGCACTTTTGTGATCTTGGCCGCAAACAAATTGGTCATATACAAATCAACATTTTGCGGGTTGTGTTTGTAGTTTGAAAAAAGGTCGAGCTTGCCGGTGTAGGTAAGCACCTTGCCGAGATTCGCCATATAAGCAATAGAGGCATAAGCGCCAAACTGGAAATCAGCGGTTTTACCTTCGGGCACACCATATAGTTTACCCAGGCTGTCAACCGTTACTACTGTCCATCGGGCAGCAACCGGTGAAACAAATATCGAGAGGTTTTTTACGGGATGATAATCAATACCGGGGGTTAGCAATATATAAGCCGGTGAAAATAAATTCGAAGTATAAGTTTTTGTAGTATCATCAGGATAGTCATACCCTTTAAAAAATTGTGTCCTGATATTGAAAAGCCCGCTCATGTTGAGCTTTGGAGTAAGCGCATACCCGTACTTGGAAGTAAATTCAACGCGGTCATCATTTTTGCGCGTGCCAATACTGGTTGTTTTTACGTAACCAAGATTCCAGGTAAAAAGGTTGTCCCAGCTATGTTTATCTTTTTTATAGTACGCATAAGTAGAAAGAAGAGAGTTCGCTGAAAGAGAAAATTTTTCACCGCCGGCAGCCCAGTTGCTTAATGATCCCTGTGTAAGGTTTAAGCTGAAAATACCGCCTGTTTTCCAGATCTTCGGAATGGTATCATTAGGGTCTTTGGTAATTCCTTTCGATGCTTCCGTTTGTATGTTTTTTATTGTCTCGTCTTGAGAAAGGGCTGAGAAAGCAAACAAAATACAAATGACAGTTAAGGCATTTTTCATGAAGTTGATTTTAAGTTAAACAATAATTGATCGCATGCATCAGTTCCGGGCATATTGCCGTTCCATGTTCCGCTATAAGCAAATCTACAGAACGATAACCAAGATTTAGCAAACAGGACATCGCCTCTTTCGGCGTAATATTCATTAGCACATCACATAATTTTTGGGTGCTTTTATTGAAATGAATGATCCGGCAATCAACAACCAGGATTGGACTATAAAAGAATAATTGTCAGAAAGCTTCATTCAAAGCGAAGAAAAATCCTGAAGAACCATATCTTCCTCTTGCATAATCAAGACAGATATTGGTACGCGAGCCTTTGGTAAATAAAATACGCACACCGGCGCCGACCGAAGGTTCTATACGGCTGAAGATGCCTTTGTTATTGGCATCTGAATAAGACTGGAAATTGGTAAATACAACACCGCTAAATAGTTTTGATACCTGGCTTATAGGAAAGCGGTACTCAGTTTCCAGGTACACAAAACTGGGGCCCCTGAACCTGCCTAAAGTATAGCCTCTCCCGCTGCGGTTATAGGTATCATAAGCAGTGGCCGGTAATTCAAGATAAGGAAGCTTGCCCCATAAAATATAGCTGCCCCAATACCAGAATGCCAGCACTTGTTCAGGGTTTTTGGAAGATAAGCTCCAGTATTTTCTCAGCTCGGTATACAACTGCCCTGATTCTTTTGTACTTCCCAAAACCTTTGTATTGTACCGCACATTAGCCTCTGCATATATGCCGCGGTATGGGCGATTGGGATGTTCTTTGGTATTGTACTGGATGTTTGCTATCAGCCCGTTTACCAAATAATTATCAGGATCAAATCCTTTGTCAATACTGTAACGGTAATGAGGCGTAGCCAGTGTGCTGTCAAGTTTCTCATCCTGGATGTCGTTGCGCATATCAAGGCTTATACCCAGGCCTCCATAAAAATTGTTTCCCAGGCTTCTGAAAGCTTTTTCGGTAAACCTGAAATAATTAAAACGGATAGGATAATTCACGGGAGGGTCCTGTTGCGCCTCATCTCCAAGACCATAATCATTCACATAATTGCGCATATACTGCCAGTTGCCCTGGAAATTCCATTTATTGTTATTTGTGAAAATGTTTGTGCGGAATCTTGAGATGAAGAGTTTCTTCGTGGTGACAGAAACATCTAATTGCGATACAGATAAATTAGTTGTGGCAGGATTGCCTTTATAAAAAGATTTTAAGAAGTTTATGCCCAATAAAAATCCAATACTGGGGTTATAGCCTATTGCAGGCAGCACAGCAATGGTAGATGTTTTTTTCACCGTATCAACCTTTTTGGAACCTACAAGCTTTTTTAAAATGCCCATCAGGTCTTTCTGCTGCGATAATGAATCTGTGGAATTATTTAGAGGAAGCGGTTCCTGTGCTTTCGCAAAAACTGTCAGCAATATACATATCAGAGCAAGGCGGCATTTCCGTTTCAATAAAGCATGATTTAAATGTAATATAGTCAAGAAGTTTTAGTTAACTGCTGTTATGGGTTTATTTTAATTGCAGGTGCTGACCTTGTTTTGTCCATATTCAAATGCAATCAGGCATTTGATATATATTCAAGCCCGGAATAACGGCTTATTAGTTGTGTAAATATATTTGACGAAAATGTTGCTGCTGTTAGTGCGATGTCCGCAAGGGAAGAACAAAACGTATGTTGATGGAAAGATATAGCAAAAAAGAACCGATAGTTTTTTTATGGGTGATGATACCTTATGTTATAGGGATGAACCTTATTTTGTTTGGAAGCTGCTTGTTCCATCCGTTTACCCAATTCTTATTATCGGGATCATATAGCCTCATTTATTTTTTTATTATCTATTTTATTTTCGGATTGGTGGCGGCAAGAATACGCCGCCGCTATCCCGCTGCCATAGATCTTTTTAAGCGCATCCGCATCATGCTGCCGGTATTCTATGTAATGAATATGATCACGATCTACGGGGTTATGTTATTATATGCGAATGTTCATCTGATAACCTGCCCGGTAAAATTTGAGATGACATGGTGGGCTGTTTTGTATGCGTGTATCATGAGCACCGGTATAACTTTTTTAAATGAATGTGTGGCCAATCTCGAAATATGGAAGGCCTCACTGAGCGAAACGGAAAAGCTGAGGAATATGTACCAGCGCAGCAGGATATTGGGCTTAAAAGGACAGATCAACCCGCACTTCCTTTTTAACTGCTTTAATACATTATCGGGATTGATAGATGAAGATGAAGAAAAAGCAGAAAAATTTTTAGACGAGATGACAAAGGTGCATCGCTATCTTTTGAGAAAGGATGAAGAAATGCTGGTGCCGCTGCAGGATGAAATGAAGTTTGCGATGTCTTATCTCTACCTGATCAAACAACGCTTTGGGAACGGCATCGAAATCCATATTCCTGCTATTCCTGCCGGCCTGCAGGAATCGCTGCCTCCGTTGAGCATGCAGGTGGTGTTGGAAAATATCATCTATACCAATGCTATCAGCAAGACTGATCCTTTGCAGATAAATATCATGGCAATTGAAAATTACCTGGAAGTACATCATTCCGTGCATGAGAAAACGATCATAGAAGATTTTGGCGCAAACGATGGCCTGGATAACCTGGTCAATAAATATATTTTATTAAAAGCCGGTGAAGTGATCATACAGGAAAACGAAACGGAGCGGATGATAAAACTGCCCTTATTAAAACAGGAGGAGGTATTGATATGAGATTTGTAAAACCCCCCGCGTTTTATACCTGGTGTTTTATTATTTCCATGCCTTTTATAACATTTGCTTTATGCTATATCATGTATGGCGGCAGGCTGTTTCATGAATGGAAATTATGGGCGTATGGCTATTTGCTGATCTATGCTATCGGGTATGCCTCATGGCGCATGCATTATCAATACGATCATTTTCTCCAGACAAAGTTTCCGGGCATAGAGCATACAAGGCAAAGGGCACTATACAAGCTGCTTATTTATGTATTGATAATGTCTCCCTCAGTATTGCTCATCATCTTCGTGTTCCATTATTTTCATGTTGGCGGTTACACTATAGGACGCGGTGATATAACGAATGCGTTGCTGGTGGGCCTTACCACCAATATTGTTTTTGAAACGCTGTATGAAGTAGTTTATATCATTGAAAAATACAAGGAGACTGCTGTCGAGGCGCAGTTGCTCGAGCACATGCACCTGCGGCAGGAATTTGATAACCTGCAGCAAAAAGTAAATCCTCATTTTTTATTCAACTGCTTTAACACGCTTTCTTCGCTTATATCCGAAGACAAGCAACAGGCAAATAAGTTTTTAAATGAATTGAGTAAGGTGTACCGTTATCTTTTGCAGAATAATGAAGATGGGATGAGTACGGTAGAAAGCGAAATGAAATTTATAGAAAGTTATTTTCAACTGATAAGCACAAGATATGGCGACGGCGTGCGGATGTCGTTGCGGATAGAAAAAAAATATTACCCCTATTTCGTCCCTTCCCTAAGCTTACAGTTGCTGGTTGAAAATGCAGTGAAGCATAACATCGTTAGCAAACAATCGCCGCTTGCCATTGAAATATTTACTACGGAAGGCAAGCAACTGGTGGTGAATAATAATTTGAACCGTAAAATCCTTAAGGAAAAATCAACCCGCATAGGATTGCAAAATATCGAATCGAAATACAAGCTGATGAGCCAGGACGGCTTCCGGGTAGTAAATGATGAGAAAAATTTTATGGTTGTACTGCCGATGCTCTGGAAGCAACCGGAAACGATGAAATAAAATTGCGGGTATCTCTTGTGAATGGTGAGTGGTTAATTGTGAGTGAATGCCCGGATATTCAAGTTGCTTACTCACTACTGACCACTCCAAGGTATCCTTACCAGTAATTTATTTTTTTACCAGCGCCAACTGGTTCTTTTCAACGTCTTTTACGCAACGGAAACCAACATGATTGGAGGCTGACCTGTATTCTCCTTTTCCGCGGGTGCCTACCATATAACGTGTACAGTATTGGTCTGTACATAAAAATGAACCGCCTCGTTGCACTTTCTTTGGTTGCCCTGGCTCAGAAGGGTCATACGAATCCGCAGGGCCTTTTGGATTTTTTGCAACGCCTTCATCGGCAAGCGTCTTGTAATAATCAGGCCTGTACCAATCGTTGCACCATTCCCAAACATTACCCGCCATATCGTACAAGCCATAAGCGTTGGCCGGAAATTGTTTTACGGGTGCGATGCCAATATAGCCATCAAGGCCTTCATCCTTTGCGGGGAATCTTCCTTCATAAATATTGGCCATCCATTTATTGTCGGGCTTGAGCTGGTTACCCCAGGTATATAAATCGCCTGTTTTACCACCTCTCGCAGCAAATTCCCATTCTGCTTCAGTAGGCAGTCTTTTACCGGCCCATTTTGCATAGGCCTCCGCGTCCTGCCATGCTATGTGTACCACAGGATAATTTTCTTTTCCTTTCAGATCGCTTCCGGGGCCGAAGGGACGCCGCCAGTTGGCGCCGTGAATATAATTCCACCATTGGTAATGATTGCTCAGGTCTGTGGTGCCGGATGGCATGAATACAACGGAGCCGGCCACCAGGTTTTCCTCAGGCGCGCCGGGAAATTCTTCCTTTGTGGGTTTTTGCTCCGCAACCGTTACATAGCCGGTGGCTTTTACAAAAGCGGCGAACTCAGCATTGGTGACCTCGGTTGCATCCATAAAAAATCCATTCACGTACACACGATGTACCGGCCTGGTATCGCTCATTGTTTCCTTACCGCCATCGGTAATACCTGAAGGATTTACATTGCCCATGCTGAACTCACCACCGGGAATCCACACCATATCCTGTATGTTCACCAACGGTTTATAATTGCTAACAACGGTTGGCTTAAATTCCTTACCGCCTTCATTCATATAAGTAACGCTGTCAGCAGGTGTTAGGCCGATAACTGTACAGGAAACTGCATTATCCACCTTTGCTTCGAGAACGGCTTCCCGGGCTTTCTGTTCAGTTTGAACATTGTTTTCTTTGCAGGAGAAGGCGGTAATTATAAACAAACATGCTGCACGAAATACATTTATGTTTTGCATAAGAAAGCTTAAGTTTTTCCCTTTAAAAATTAAAGTTGATTTTATAAAATTAATTGCTATACCCATATAAGCCCTGTTAAATATAACAGCCCAAAGCTATGAAATAGCCGAAGCTTTTGATGCATAAAAACAGTTTGTCGCGCCTTTGTGGTGAATACACTAACTGACGACCTGAATATGATGAAAAGATAAAAGCTTATCAATCCATTGAAATTCAAAAATTGTTTGACGCTTACCTGCAGTCAAGACCGGCGATAAAGATAATTACAACATGAAAGTCCGTAACATCAGCGGACTTCCATGTATAGATTGGTTAGCTTTTTATTTTTACCAGGTTTTTGCGATTAGGTTGTTGTTGAAAATTTATTCCATTGTAAAATGTTGTGTTTGTAAACCTTCGTTTGTTTTCAAAGTGATTATATAAGTTCCCTGTGGCACCATTGTCTTAGTAAAGACCTTATGATACGGCCCTGAAAAGTTCGAAAGCCTTTCAGTAAAAATAATCCTGCCTGTGCCGGTTTCGATAATTGAGATTACAGCACCAGTCGCCTTTTCTACATCAAAACTGACTGAAAAACTTTTGTTGGCCGGGTTAGGATAAATTTTGAGATTTCCAGGCTGTTGAACTGTCTCAGCACTACTTCGTACCAATGAGCTTGAAAATCCTGTTGACTTAACTACAAAGGCCTTAAATTGTGCATAGGAAAGCTCATCGTTATTATGGCTGGTAACCGCTAACCCAACGTTAATATCCGCCGAACTCATTCCAACGGTAGCTGAGCCCATTAGATCCCAGTTCTTATTATCTGAAGAAGCATAACCGGAAAATACCTGTCCTTCTTTTACAAGTTTTACATAACATGGAACCGAGTATCCCGTTGTTGTAACCGTTATTGCATTACCACCCTTAGCTTTCCTGCTTATGAACACAACCTTTTTATTGCTGGTTATACCTATAAAGACAAATCTTGTATCAGCACTCAAATCTTCTCTGAACATAACGCCGGCTTTATTTAAAGGATCAACCAAGTCTATGGCCACGATCTTAGCGCTAACGAAACCATCGCCACTAAAATCTTTATAAACAAAATGACAGGCATCTGCGGTATTTCCAATGTCGGTTCCTGAGGCATTAATGAAATAATTACTCGGGTGAACATAACAGCCTAGCCCCGGTATCCCTACATCGCCAATATCAGTTTGATACGTCCTGGTCGGAAGAATGCAGTTTTCGCAGCCCTGTGTATTAAATTCACCTGTTTGTGAAATTAAACTGGTATCAGCATTACATTTTGACTGAATAGCATATTGATAGTAATTATTGCAAGCCAGGCCAGCAACACGCAAAGAGTCTGATGATGTGGTGAATGATTGCCATACGGACGCGGATGAAGGTTTAAATTTCACTGAATAAGCAGTAGCCTTAATTTCCGGGTACCACCGTAAAACTGCAGCCGTAGTATCAATCATATTTACGGTTAATCCCCTCGGGGTTTCGCAGCTTGCGAATATACGGCCATACACGGTTAATTCTTTTATGGAATATTTGCTTGCGGAATTTCCTGCTGTACAATAAATCCTTACAAATCTTCCTGCTGTTTTCATGCTGTAGCTATTATATTTTAAGTTGTTTCCCTTAATTGATTTTACAGTTTTCCAGGTCACTGAATCTTTAGATACCTGCAAAAGAAAATCTGTTGCATAGGCAATGCTGTCCCACTGAACTGAAATATTACAGATAGAATCAAGACGACCAAGGTTTACGCCAAGCCATTCTTCAGAGGAGGAGCCGCTTGTCCAGCTAGTGCTTAAATTGAGGTCAAAAGCCTTTAGGGATTGGTGTCCGCCGGTGCCACTGGATGCGAAGGCGGATTTCCCTGTTGACAAAATAGCGCTGGCTAAACAGTCGGGAAGTTGGGGAGTTGAATCAATTATTCCGTAAACGTTTACAGATCCTGTACTATTCGCAAGGTACACTTTGCCATTGGCAATAGCAGGCACAGCAAATTTCATAAAACCACCACTGCTATCCCTGTTTATATTTTGCGTTGAATTCCATAATTCTTTTGTTACATCGTTAGCATCAAAAGCAACAAAAAATTGTGACCTATAAGGACCGGGTCTGCTTACCCATACTATACCGGTTCCATCTTTAAGACCATTGGAAGATGTGGCCATATTAGCAGCGGGCAGAGCTATTGAAACCAACCCGGTTTTAAGCTTGGTGATTTCAAAACTATTAGTGCTGCGATTAAAAGGAATTGCTTTTAATTGTGATTGCTCAGACCATACATAAGCAAATTCATGATTATTGCTTCTATAGTATGCGGGATTGCCACGCATAAAAACACCTGTGCCCAGACCCAAAGACTGCGATATTTTGTCGCCTGAACTATGAAAACCACCCATATTATTTGTATTCAGTACATAGATGTTTCCGCCTTTTGATCCGGTAAAGTAGAAATGTGAATTGGGTATAAGAAAAGATGCCAGTGAACCGTAATCCAGATCAGCGCCGGTGTTAAGTATCCTATAATTAGAAGGTGTAAAAAAATCAACCGGAATAAGAGCCGTATCTGTTATTTTTAATTTAACGGCGCTTTGGGCCCTGTTGGAAAGATCAAGAGGATTTCCATTTTTTCCTATTCCTCCATCTTCTCCGTTTCCTGTTACAATATACATGTAACCATTTTTATCAATAGCCATGCTTCCGCCAGACTCCCAAATACCGCCTCCATTTGCATCAGGAGTACTGTTATAAATAAGTTTTCTTTTAAGGGTTGCTGCATTGTAGCCAAAGATCCAACCATGGTAAGGGAGCCAATCGCAATGTGAAGAAAACCCAATAAACACTGTTCCTTTATATAATGCAAGTGCTAACCTTTGGTTTTGATGCCGGGGATTAAACGTAACTAAACCGTTAACGGCATCCGGACCGGACCCTGCAACAGAACCCGAAATCAGCATGGGGCTATTCGGTTTTTCATTCCCGTTTATAATACTGACAGCATGCAGATAAGTATAATAAGTTCCGATGCCATCTGTTCCGGCATTTGTTGCTCTCGCAACAAAATATAATGTTCGCGTCACAGAATCAATTACAGGCGTGCTGATAATTCCAACATTCCAGGAAATATCTGTATTTTCTCCACCATTGCAATCTCCAAAATCAGTATTTAAAACTGTCCTCAATCCGGCAGGAGTAAAATTTTTAAACCAGAAAATATTTCCGTTATTAGCATCAAAAACATAAACCGTATTGTTTACGGTAGCTGCAATTGCAACGTTATGTTTACCTCCGGCAATGGTTACATTGCTTAGTATTAGTATCTGTGCAAATACGTTATCATCTACCGAAACGCTAAAAATCTTACCGAATTGTCTTGCATTTACGTTGGATGGGTTGAGGAATATTTCCCTATTATACCACCCGGATCTTGTGAGATCATTGTGACGTGTCAATACGGATATCTGGGCGTTTAAATCTACACACAATAGTAACAGCAGCCCCGCCATAAAAGGCTTGATGCTCAAAGCAGTTTTCGTTCTCATGGTAGCTAGTTTTTAATAAAAAAAATCTTACCTAAAGGTCACACTATAAAAACAGCAAGTCAATCGCATGGAAGTAGGGAAATGAGCTGAAAACATCTACTAAAGTGGGTTATCTGACCAATGGGCAGGAAACAAAAGAACGGGCAATAAGCAACCCGCTCTTTTGTTAACTTGTAATAAAACCTGTCTTAAACTAATAATAATTCTTGTGACTTTTCAGAGCATCTTTCTATTTGTCAAATTAATCAAGAAGTCTCTTTAAGATTGAAGCTTTCAAAACCTGTTAGCGCATTTTTATTACCTTGATATATCTGTTAAGTTTTCCGCAAGTCACACTGATAAAGTATTCCCCCGGAGCAAATGTTTTTCCAAAGGTGAATGTACAGTTGCCGTTACCTGATGACCGGTAAAGTATTTTACCCCGGGTATCCGTTACTGTAATGTTCACGTTTTCCTTGTTACCTGTTTGAAGTGTAAGCATGAATTCGCCCGGTGAAGGATTTGGAAATACCTGAACAGCAAATTGCCGTTTTGCCAGGTTGACGGTGTCGCTATTTGTTACTATTTCTGCTGCATAAAGTTTAGCCGTAGCAATAATGGATGCGGCCTTTTTAGTAATAACACCAATAACATTTGAATTATCGGTAGTAATACCTTCTTTTACTGCACGAACTCTATAATAATAATTGGTTCCGGCTTGCAGGCCTGTTACTATTTTTGAATTTGTCTGTACTAACAAATTCCTGTACCCGGGAACAAATAACGGAACAGGTTTGTTATATTTAATGGACACATCATCGAAAATAAGTGCTCCCGCATTTCTAGTGTATGTAAATCTGAATTGAATAAAATCCTGGCTTAGTTGCGGATTGGATGAAGCATTGAAGGTTTTAATTACACCTTTTCTTGCCAGTTTTGTAAGATTGGCTATTACTTTCCAGCTGTTTCCATCAAAACCTTCCACCAGGAGAGAACTGGTATCGTCTGTACCCATTCCTTTTATCCAAAACTTTAACTGAATTGCCGGCCCGCTGAGCAGAGCAGTTGTTATGCGTTGTTTTGAAGCAGTGAATTTAAGAGCAGGAGCAGATACCCCGAAAACAGAAGTAGCCGCTTTAATATTGGAACTGATTGTCCACCCTTCCGGGGCTATAATACCACTATCAAAACCTTCCGTGATTGTTGGAGTGGTAATCCTGGTAAATGTAGGCGATGTGCTTACATCCAGCCGGTAATTTGTTGCACCGGCATAAGCCTTCCAGTTAGCGATAAATTTATTACTGTCTATTCCGGTAGCTTTTGTAGCAACAGGAACATCCAAAGTTGTAAATTTAACCTGGTTACTATACACCGTACCGGCAAAATTGGTTGCATAAGCTCTGATATAGTAAGTAGTATTTGGAGTTAATCCTGTTATTATAGTTGAAAAAGGCCCCTGCAATGTTTCTGTTGATGTATGATTGGACGATGAAATTTTTGGGTTAGGCTTTGTGCCCCAGACAGCGCCGCTGGCAGTAACAGTTGAACCACCGTTTGCTTTTATTGTATCTTTTAATTTTAAAGAAGAATCGTTAATAAACAAAATTGAGGGATTTGATGAAATAATTGGAATTCCCTGAGCTACATAATTATTAATAACATCTAATAACTGCTGCTTTACTTTTTTTTCATTTGCTGTGAGTAAACTGTCAGAAATGGGGTTTTTTTCTCTCGAATCCTTAACTATATTATAAAATAAACGAACCTTTTTTAAGGAGGAAGTATCGTATAATTTATACGATACAGTCTGAGCCCATCTTACGAGTGGTGCGCCGTTTGGACCTGTGCGATCATAATGACAGAAAATCCAATCCCTTGGTGTTCCGGGTTGATTGGTGAGCCTCGGGTAAAAACTCACGCCATCCAGGGGACCATAATCCGTTGGCACAGGGATATTTGCTATACCTGCAACGGTAGGCAAGAAATCTGTAAAATCAATAAGATCCTTATTTACAGTTCCAGGCACAATAGTATTTCGCCAGGTTACTATAAGAGGTACGCGCGTTCCCGCTGCTGTCGTTGTTCCCTTGCCTCCTTTTATAAGATTACCATCATTTCCTGTATAATCAAAAATAGTTCTAGGCGTTCCATTATCCCCGGCGAAAATGACAATTGTCTTATCTTCTATGCCTAAGCTTTTTATTTTATTCATGATCTGCCCGATCTTTTTGTCCATATATTTAATCATTGAAGTGTGAAAAGCGGTATCGCTGTTATCAGGATTAGAATTCCAGTCTAAAAAGGCTGGGTCATCCGGAGTTGGACAAAAAGGTTCGTGACCCAGAACCATGGGATAATAAACAAAGAAAGGCGTTGATTGATGACTTTCAATAAAATTTAAAACCGAATCGGTAAAAATATCTTCACCGTATTTATTGAGAGTTTTACTATCTGCAAGGTATTTGCCGTTCGAAACAATATGCGGGCTCTTATATCTGGAGTAGTTCAAGAAGTCATGTGTGGAATCTAAGTATACACAGTAATTATCAAACCCAAATATGTTAATAGACTGCCGTGATCCTAATTGCCATTTGCCATAACAACCGGTTTTATAACCAACATCTTTCATCATGTTGCCAATGGTTTTCTGATTCAAATCCATAGCACCCCAGTCACTGTAATTTCTAAAATTGTATTTGCCTGTAAGCAACATAAAACGCGACGGCGAACATAATGGCGATGAATTACATCGCGTAAAACGCATACCCTGCTTTGCCAGTTTATCAATGTTGGGTGTGGAGTTTAAGTTGCCTCCATAACAGGTAAGGCTTTTATAACCTATGTCATCTGCTAAAATCAAAATGATATTTGGCTTTTGATTTTGTGCTTTTATATTAATTACAATGATGGTTAGAACGATTGCAAATGCAAATCTGGTGTATTCCATAGTTAGTTTGTTTAACAGCGAAAGAACTGAAACAAATATGTCATTAAAGCAGATTTAAGTCAATCGCATAAAAATAGGGAAATGAGCTGAAAACATCTACTGACGTAGAGTATCTGACCGATAGGCAGTTAACAAAAGAATGGATTGTTTATTGGCCATTCTTTTGTTAACTTGTAATAAAACCTGTCTTAAACTAATAATAATTCTTGTGACTTTTCAGAGCATCTTTCTATTTGTCAAATTAATCAAGAAGTCTCTTTAAGATTGAAGCTTTCAAAACCAGTTAGCGCATTTTTATTACCTTGATATATCTGTTAAGTTTTCCGCAATGCACACTGATAAAGTATTCCCCCGGAGCAAATGTTTTTCCAAAGATGAATGTACAGTTGCCGTTACCTGACGACCGGTAAAGTATTTTACCCCGGGTATCCGTTACTGTAACTTTCACGTCTTCCTTGTTATCCGTTTGAAGTGTAAGCATGAATTCGCCCGGTGAAGGATTTGGAAATACCTGAACTGCAAACTGCTGCTTCGTTAGGTTGACAATATTAGTGCCTGTTGCCATTCCTGCTAAATAAAGTTTAACAGTATCAATAGTGGATGCGGCCTTTTTTGTAATAACACCAATAACATTGGAGTTGCCAGTGAAGTTATCTGAGGTTATGGCCCGAACCCTGTAATAATAATTGGTTCCGGCTTGCAGGCCTGTTACTATTTTTGAATTTGTTTCTACTAACAAATTCCTGTACCCGGGAACAAATAACGGAACAGGTTTGTTATATTTAATGGACACATCATCGAAAATAAGCGCTCCCGCATTTCTAGTGTATGTAAATCTGAATTGAATAAAATCCTGGCTTAGTTGCGGATCGGATGAAGCATTGAAGGTTTTAATAACACCCGTTTTTGGCAGTTTTGTGAGATTGGCTATTACTTTCCAATCATTTCCATCAAAGCCTTCTACGAGAAGGGAACTGGTATCA
>DASUGF010000104.1:0-143113 GCA_036274175.1 Parafilimonas sp. | reverse complement strand
CTTCTTCCTCTATCTCTTTAACAACTTTTTGCTTAAAGCTAATACTGTACCGAATGATTGTTCGTGGTTGTCTTGTCATAATATTTCAGATTTTTTGTTTTAAAAATCTGTCTACCTATGTCAGGACAAGACACTTACATCGTACATCTTACATCTTACATCGCAGTTTTTTTAACCAAAAAGATTTTTTGTAATAAACTCATTTTGAAATTTTCCCCTGGGATCATATTCAGCAATTAGCTGTTTAAAATCTCCAAGTCTCTCATATCGTGATTGTAAAACCGAAGGTTGCAGTGTAAACAATTTTGCCCAATGCGGCCTTACATTAAAAGGAGCGAGTTGTTCTTCGATCAGTGGAAGTAATTTCATCACTTCTTCCGTTTCCTGTTTCAAAGTGAAGTGGATGGCAACAGAAGTTTGTTTATGGCAAGGGCTCATCCAGAATTCATCGGCATGAATAGTTCGGATTTCGGTTATAAAAAGATGAGGCGATATTTTTTCATTCAGTTGTTCAACCGCCATGATAGCCTCATAAGCATGTTCAACCGGCACAAAATATTCTGCCTGTAATTCTTTGCCTGCACTTGGCTTGAAACCCATTTTAAAATGCGGCATTCTTTCATACCACGGCCCCGGAACATTCATTTGGTCTGTAACATTCTCAGCAGATTCCGTTTCTATCGGATGCACATTTTTTGTGGCAAGTTTCGCTCCATACAATTCAGATACGGGCTGTAAAATTTTATTATCAATGATCTTGCTTTTAATCCATACTTCATTGATATTTTTATTTTTCCAATCGGTGAACAGGCTTACGCTGTAGCCCATGTCCTGTATATTATTAAAATTATTTTTTAATTCGCTCATGGAGAGATTAAGATAAACAACCTGTACCATCTTAAACGTTGGTATAAGATCAAGTGTGATCTTAGTGACGATGCCAATTGCTCCCAGGTTAACAACAGCGCCATAAAACTTATCTCCGTCTTTTTCTTTTGATAATGTAATAACCTCGCCTGCAGCATTCACAAATTCAATTGCCGCAACAGATGTAGATAAATTACCATTCTTTATACCGGAACCATGGGTAGCCGTTGCACAAGCTCCTGTAACTGTAATGTGTGGTAAAGAAGCAAGGTTGGCTAATGCATAACCATTTTCATCCAGATAGGGAGCTATATCGCCATACCGTGTGCCTGCTTCCACCGTTACCCTGTTTGCAGTTTTATCTAATGCAATTACCTTATTCATTTCTTTAAGAGATACCTGGTTCTCCGCACTATCAGCGATAGTGTTGAATGCATGTCTTGACCCCAGCGCCCTGAGCTTATCGCATTTCCTTACAATATCCTGAACTTCTTCAACCGTTTTTGGATAATGGACATTACCGGTGCTGTAGGTTAAATTTCCGGCCCAGTTAGTAAGATGTTCGTTTGATGCTGCCGGTTGTTTGGCAGGTGAATTACAGGCGATCATATCTGAAAGAATTATGCCCCCGGTTAAAACGGATGCTGTTTTTAAGAATGCTCTTTTATCCATGAGGTTATTATTTACAAGCGGCGCTCAAAAGATAAATGTACTTTGTTCCAAAAAAACATTTTAGATTTTTTTCAACTTAGATTTTAATACTACAAGACATAATAAATTGCTAAACAAGCACTAAAAAAATAAGCAGCCAATAACTCGTGAATAAAAAGAATGAATTATTGCTTTGCCAGCAACTTGCCGGGATTACAATGTGCTACTTGAAATTCTTTGAGGCTCCTGCGCACCAGCTTTTAAGATCAGCTTCATTTTTAAAATATTTTGGATTGATATTGCCTGACAATTGTTTTGCAATGAGTTATTTATTCCTTGATAAACTTTATACCAGTTACCTTTTTATTGGCAACAATTTGCAAATAATATATCCCGGGCGGCAATGCTTTTATATTCAACGAATAATTTTTATCCCTGGCTGTTGCACGCAATATTATTTTACCGGAAGCATTGATAACTGATAATACTGATATAACAGAAGGATCAAGATTATTGATCTTTACAAAATCTTTTGAAGGATTAGGAGTAAGCATGATCTCATCAGATACTGCTGCCTCATTCAATTCAGCAATGGCACGCAAGGCTGTTATCGGAGTATTCTCAGCTTTATACCTTACAACGGTAAACTCATCATCAACAGCTACAAGATATTTTCCATCATCCTGTAATACTGCCGCAGTGGGGGGCTTGTAATTTGTTGTGAGCTTACCATTGTTACCAAAAGATGCATCCGGCGAGCCATCGAGATTAAATCTTAAAATACCTGTAAGCTGTTGCGAGTACAATGTCCCTGCAACAATAATTTTTCCGTCCGGCATCACAACTATTGCGTTGGCTCCATCATCAAACCCGTCAAAATCAGTGAGAACCTTTCCGTCGCTGCTAAAGCTCTTGTCTAACTTACCGGTTGCCCTGTATCGTGCCAGAGAAAATTGTGAAAAATTATTGGTTTCATTTCCGGATGACTGACCGCCCGCATAAATTTTCCCGGTAGAGCTTATTGCCATGGCAAAGGCGAGATTATCAAGAGCAAAAAAATTACTGAAGTCTGTATAGGTTTTACCATTCCTCCCAAACGTACTGTCCAATGTGCCGTTTGTATTTATTCTTGTTACCAGGAACTTTCTGGAGCCGAAAGGCCCGGAATAACCCACGGCTATAATTTTACCATCCGGTTGCAGCGATACTGCCCTGGCAACATTGGAAAAACCATTTGAAGAGTCCGCAATTAAAATACCTTTTACACCAAATGTTTTATCTATTTTACCATTGGCATTGTATCGCACAATCACAAAATTTCCGGCTGATGTACCCACCGCAACGATTTTACGGTTTGTTTGTATAGCCGATGCATAACAAAGGCCGCCGTTGCCGTTAAAGTCAGTGATTGTTTTACCATTAGTTCCAAAGCTTGAATCAACTTTACCAAATAAATTATACCTGATCACACAAAATCCTGAAGAAGCATACCCGGCCACTATAATTTTTCCGCCTGACAGATTCACTGACCTGGCCGTTTCGTCTCCGCCAAGATCTGTTATTACTTTTCCTCCTGTTCCAAAAGATGCGTCTAACTTGCCGTTAGTTTTATAACGCGCAAGCGCAAAGTCAAAATCGCCGCCATTAAAAGAAGAACCGGCAGCAATAATTCTTTGATTAGATTGAATAGTGAGGGCATACGGCGTACCGCTGCTTCCAATTGTGGTCGTTGCTTTTCCTTTTATTCCGAATGCGCTGTCCAACTCATCAGATTGCGCAACAGCCATTGTATATACAAAGCAAAAGGTAACTGCACCGATAGAAGTAAGTATTGTTTTCATATTATATTGTTTTAATAAAATGTTCCTGAATTTAGCCTTAATGGATTTAATTTTAATAGAAAGTATTCATTGTTGTCCGACTAAAATTTTAATTCTCGGGCTAAAGCCCCTGATGGGCTTGGTTTTCACTAGCCCCAGGCTTAAGCCTGGGGTTATATAGCGGAATCCTTATCCAACGGGCTTTAGCCCAAGTTAACCGGACAATACTGAAAGTATTATATAAACGGACAGGCTTAATCGTTGATATTTGTTTTTATTATCCGAATAAAAATTCCCAGGTTATGTAATATCCATACTACTAAAGTTACTGAAAAAACTGGCCCGGATATTCGCTCTAACCGGTCTGAAGCTTTTCATAACAAAGGATTTAATGGTAACCATTTATACTTATCTTTTTATCATCATCTTCCGTATAACTTTATCTTTTATTAAAACATTAATCACGTAAACACCTGGTTTAAGATTTGAAATATCAGTGGAATGATTCGTAACAGATCTCATTTTTAATATACCATCGATACTATAAACATCAAAAGGAAGATCCATTGACGTTCTTACCACAATAAAATTTGTTGCAGGGTTTGGCAGTATCGCAACAGGCACTTCATTCTTCAGGTTATTTTTCTTATGCTGTAAAGAAAGATCACAAAAAACATCAGTTTGTATGGTTGTATCCCTTACAGAAACCAGGACTTCAGAGGTTTTAATTTTAGTCTTAGAAAATACCAGTTTATTTAGCGCTGCAGCCGAATCTGTGCCATTCGTTATCTTGACAAGTATAGCGGAGTCACAACCAGATAAGCTTGACAAAAACCTTTTTGATAAGATCGTATTGGCTGATGAGTTATTAAATGCGGGTGCACAATGAAGATAACCCCCGTCAGTTGTTTCTTTTAGGAAACTGTAGCGTGTATAAAACAAACGGTTATATAAATATTTCCCATTTGCATTAAAAACAATCATCAGCCTTTGCGTTGACTCGGCCTCCACAACAGCTACAATATTTCCATTGATGTCTTCATGCACCGAAACCTGTAATACGATATCAAATCTTGAAAAGATGGAGTTGCTGCTATCAAAAAAAGCATCAATATTTTTCGCCCATAATAAATTGCCATCGGCAGTAGTTCTGAAAATACGTGAATTACCTTCCAATAAGCCGCCTGCATTACGGCCAGCCAGGTAAACAATGTCGCCATTCTTACAAACCGTGCTTACTAAAGATGTAAACTGATTGGAAGTATTGTACTGTTTTTGGCCAGATATTGTCCCGGTTTTAAAATTAATATTCACAGCATTATTGTCGCCAACAATCACACTCGTCCTATTACCGATAGGCGTGATGCTGTTAACGTATTGGAAGTTCCTGTTATCTACTTTAAATGTTGATAATATTTTGCCTGTATCGTTTATTTGGATCAAGCCGGGAGATCCGTCTTCTGTTCGCAACGGGAAAACAAAGGAAGAATCTTTAAGTTGCGCCAATCCTTTAGAACTGTAAGTAGTGCTCTTTGTGTATTTTTTCGCCCAAATGATATTTCCAGCGGCACTTAATTTAATTATACATCTCGGACTTCTAAAGGCCTTGTTGTTTGGACCGCAAAGACCTGATATAAGTATTTTGTTATCTGCTGTACGTATCATCTCCATCAACTGAAGCGATGTTCCTGCCCCGGCATCATATCGTTTACTCCAGATAATGTTTCCAGACCTTGATGTTTTTATAAGTAAAATATTCTCGTGAAAATTTTTATCATCGTTGGTTTCAGTAAAGCCAAAAACAAAACCTTTATCCAGCTCAATAGCCGATGATTCTGTTTCAAGTGAAGAAAGGTTTTTGAAAAATTTATAGAACTGCGCATTTGCTTTCTTAAAAGAAAAGCAGCAAATAAAGAGAAGCGAAAGCAGTGTTCTTCGTTTCAAGGCGCATATTTACCGTTTAAGGTAATGAAAGTATTCATTACATAACAATATTTTATTGGCATTCCTGTCATATAGAACCGGACCAGTTTATAGTTGATAGTTTATGGTCCATAGCTCCTTATTTCTCATTCCTTATTTCTCATTGCTGATAAAAACCATTCAACTCTTTAATATGTATCATCGCCATACAAAATCGGGTTTAAGACTCCCGGATTTACAATGATTTTTTAAAAATAATATTCCATTGCCTGGTATCATGTTGCAGAAGATAAACACCGGTCACTTCAAATACTGCATTAAAGTGTTTTGCTTTATATTCTTTCCATGCTTCGTGAAATTTTTGTAACGTTAAATCCCTGTAAGCAACAGTCAGGTGAGGCTTAAATCTTAAATCAGCAGGATGTGCCTGTTCAGGATAGTTTTCCTTAAAGCTTGTAATTATTGCTTTTTGCATAAGAGACAATTCAGTATTCATAACAGGGTTAATAAATACGACCGGGTGATATCCATTTTGAAATGCGCCAAAGTCTTTCAATTCAATATTAAAAACCTTACTTGTGAGACCCAAATTTGCAAACCATTGTATTAAACCATCATGAGCATTGACAGCCAATTTAAAAGGCGCTTTTAAGGTGATGTGGGGTGGCAACCTTAAAGCCCTTTTACTTTTAAACCGTGTGGCGAAATCATTTTTAAAATTATTTATCGCATCACATAACTCCTGTTGCGGAATAAGTGCAATAAAATAAAGATTTTCGCTTTTATTCATCTTCAACCATCCTTAAGACAATGCGAGACTATTAATTTTATTCATATTTTTTTCACTGCTGATACAAACAAAATCGTGGTGAATGATCTTATTGTGCGACGCTGTATCATTCGTAACAAAATTATTGATGAACCTTGCATTTAAGGTGTTTTACCTGCAAGACTTTTGAAGACAGGTGAATGCCACGCAAATGGACGTAGTGTTATGTTAATTGTAAATTGTCGTAATTGTAGGAGTTGTGAGTAAATGCCGCGTGTTTAGAACAAGCACTCACCACTCACCACACCGCTTACCTTAACAGTAGTTGTTGATCTATGGTTTAATGACCTGTTCTTTGCCGTCGGGATTCTTTATCTTAAGAAAGCCGCCGCTTTCACGGGCAATAACCTGTATATAACCTTCGGATTCGTTGGAGAAACTTAACCCGCCTCCCTCTTCTGATCCTTCTATTTTTACAACAGGCTGCCCCTTGCTATCTATTAACCTTAGCAGTATGCCTCCCGGGTAAGTTATTCCATTTTGTTTACCCGGCGATTGAAATGTAATGCTTGCCCGCAGCTTTCCGGAACTGTCTACTATTTCCAAACCGCTGCCGCGAATAACCTGCAATTTGTTTGTCTCTTTTTGCGCTCCTGCCGGATTTATTTTGGCCAGCAATACAGCCATGAGCACAAGATTAATAACGGTAACGATGATGGCGATACGTTGTAGTTTCATAGTATTCCTTTTTGAGTACTAATTTATTTAATCGGCTCAACAAAAAACAGGGTTTTGACAAGAAGAAGAAAACGCGGGATGAACTGTATATTTCAGGGCGCTTACATCGTAGCATTGGGTTTTTTTAATCAGGTTATTTGCCCTTTCCTATATCATCAATCGTTTCCTGCAAAAGCGTATTAAACTCAGCAGGTTTTTCGATCATAGGATAGTGCCCTGTGCCATTGATCGTTTTAACATAAAAGCCCGCTTTACAGTATTTTGCCAAAGTATCTTTATTTACAACCGTCCTGTTGCTTTCAATAAGATGCAATGGCAGTTTGAGTTTGGATACTTCCTGTGCTTCTGTGGTTGCATAAGCAATAACGCCTGCAAGCGTATTAGCAGCGATAGTGGAATCCGTTTGTTTAATGCTGTTGATAACACGGTTAACAGAAATGGTATCTGCATAATTTTCCGGGAACAACGAACCTTTTGTGTAGGCGACTACCGTTTCAGTAAAATTTTGTTTCGATGCCCCGATAAAATCATCTATTTGTTTTTGTTCTTCAGATGAAAATGAAGAAGTAAAATCATTCAGGTTGTCAATTCCGATAATACCAATAACATCGCCTGGCCTGGCAAGGGCTGTTTCTACAACAATGTCTCCTGCCATTGAATGGCCTACAAGAATTATATTTTTTAACCGAAGTGTATCTATAGCTGCTGCAACATCATTTGCAAAATCATTAATGTTCCATGTATTCCGGTTGTGGCCGCTTTCACCATGACCGCCAAGATCTACTGCAACAACGGTATAACGTTTGCCGAATGCATCAACCTGTTGCTGCCAGAAAGACCTGTTGATCGCCCATCCATGCACAAACAAAATAGTGGTATCGCCATCGCCAACTTTATCATAGGCAATTGTTACATCGCCATTTTTTACAACAATTGGTGGAGTTTGCTTTTGCTCTGTTGTTGAGCAGGCCTGGAACAAAAGGCTGACCACAAAGGCAAGTATTATAACAGTTGTCTTCATATATCAATTATTTTTCAGTTAAAGCGCCGGAAGATCCAAAGAAAACAGGCTATAAGTCATTACAAAAACTTCGTTAACACTATCCCGCCTGATCCGTGGGGTCTTAAATTATGGAAATTAAAGAACATTGAATACCGGTGCTGAATATTTTTATAACTAAAACTTAATTGCGTTTTCCGAAATACAGGAATGGGAAACCGCGGAGTATGTACGGGATGCCCGGGCAGAAGGAAGCTCGTTGGCATTGGTTGTTTTGGGACATATTGCCAGTGAAGAACCCGGCAGCATATTCATGGCTAACTGGATAAAAAATAATATACCCGGCATAACTGTTACCCATGTATCGCCCGGCAATTCACTATCGTTTGCCTGATGCGCGACAATATTTATTGCTGTGCCGTCATTCATAATTTAATACCGTCCGTAACAATACTACTCAAATAAGTTTTGTGTGAGTGAATTTCTCATTTTATCTTACCGCATTAATTATCATCACAATGAAAAAGACCATCTTCTTGCTATTATTAAGTTTTATTGCCCTGGGTACACACGCACAGGTTAACAATTCAAAATGGAAAACAACCTTACAGCTCGATCAGCCTGTGGATGTGGTTTTTAATTTCAGCACGGATACATTGGATGTAACCGAGGCAGCTGACAACTCAAGTCTCGAAACCATGAAATATACATTAAAGGATACCGTACTGACTATTCAAAAATTATACGGCCAGTCAGAATGTGACCCTGCCACCATCGGTTCTTATACCTGTACCATTAACGGAGACGAAATGCATCTTAAAATAATTTCGGATGACTGCGACGACAGGGGTAATGTAATCGCTGATATAAAATTAAACAGGACGGAATAAGCATGTACACAATTCGGATCAAATATTTGGTCTGGCCCCGGTTATTGCATTTCGCATTCTTCCCGCTGGGAGAAATGAAAACCAGTCTTAAAAGTTTTACTAATGGCATCAATAAATATAAAGACCTTTTACTGCAGATTCATTGTCTCTTTTTTGAGCTTTGACGCAAGATAAAATAGAAACTTTTCTATTCAAGCCTTACGGACAACAGCATTTTCAATACGCACGTTACACTCATTTTTTGGCACATATAAGCATATGGCCGGGGTTCCATATGCTTAATATTAATTCTTACAACATCAAATCGTAGCCAGTTCATTCGGTTGAAGCATATAATCAGATCACCTGCTATGCTGATTTAAATGTATAAACTTAATTTGCAGCAACATATCTGGCAAGAGATCAATTACTGTGTATGAAAATTTTTATCAAAAGATCAATTCGTAAAATTCTCAAAATAACCAGCATAACTATTGGCAGTATTTTGTTGCTCATGTTTGTATTACCTATTTTGTTCCCGGATTTTGTTGCCGGCAAAATAAAGCTTTGGGCAAATAATGCAATCACCACCAAACTCGATTTTTCAAAAGCAAGGTTATCTTTCTTTAATCACTTTCCTTCGCTGACATTGACATTGTATGACGTATCATTAATGGGTTCAGAGCCTTATCCAACCGATACCTTACTCAATGCTCATGAAGTGGCATTAGGCATTGATCTCTCCACCGTGTTTTCAAGCAGGATACGCATTGATGAGATCTTTTTCACCAAAGGCTTAATAAACATCAAAGTGGATGAAAACGGCAGCGCCAATTACAATGTTTATAAGCCTGATACAACAGCAACAACTTCAACTAATGATACAACCGGAGCTTCCTTAAAAATAGAAAGGATACAGATAGATAAAAGCGATCTTGCCTACGATGATCTTTCCATTCCTTTTCTTATTACAGCACAAAACCTGAACTATGTTGGAAAAGGTGACCTGAGCAAGTCTGTTTTCGACCTGGCATCCCATATCGCTGTACAGCGTTTTGATCTCGACTACAATTTCGCGCACTACATTGACTCAAAAAAAATAGAAGCTAACCTGGTCACAAGGATAAATACAAGTTCGCTCGCATTTGAATTCATAAAAAATAACCTGCTGATAAATACATTGCCGGTAGATCTTACTGGTAAGCTCGAATTCCTGGAGAAGGGATATAATATGGATTTTGAGCTGGTATCAAACAAAGGTGATTTACATGATGTTTTTTCTGCATTGCCACCGGAATACGCCGATTGGCTTGACAAAACAAAAGCTGACGGTAAGGTGCAAATGAATGCATACCTGAAAGGCAAATATGATGCGGATAAGAATATAATGCCCGATCTTGGTTTTACCATGCAGGTGCGTAATGGTTATATCAATAATCAACATGCGCCGTCGCCTGTAAAAAATCTTTTTCTGAATTTCGATTCAAAACTTCCCGGCCTGGATACAGACAGTCTTTATCTAAATATTGATTCGATTTTTTTTAATATCGATAAAGATTATTTCAGCGCCATCATCAAACTGAATAACCTCAACAAACCTACCGTGCATGCGAAGATCAATTCTGAAATGGATCTTGAAAAATGGGACAAAGCTTTTGGCGTTGAGCCATTTAATGTGAAAGGATATTACAAATTACATTTTACTGCTAATGGCAGTTATCAAACGGCAGTTGTAAAAAAGGGCATTCGCACAAGCGATACGGTTATTACAAGCATCCCTGCATTTAATTTGCAGTCTTCCTTAAGCAATGGTTATTTTAAATATACATCGTTGCCTCAACCTGTTTCCAATATCAGTTTCAATTTAAATGCATCCTGCACAGACGGTGATTACGAGCATACAAAAATTTCTGTTGAAAACATTAATGCAAACATGTTGAGCGATTATGTGAAGGGCTTTGTCAGGATAAACAATCTCAAAAATTTTACTGTTGATGCCAACCTTAAATCACTCCTTCATCTTGACAACATCAGGAAATATTACCCGCTCGACAGCGTACAAGTTGGCGGAAATTTAAACGTGGACATTGTTTCGAAAGGGAATTATCTCCCTGACAAAAAACAGTTTCCTGTTACGCAAGCAGACATCAGGTTACAAAATGGGTATATACAAACGGTTTATTACCCGCATCCTGTTAAAAAGATTTCCGTAGCGGCATCCATCACCAACAGTGACGGAACATTAAGAGGGTCGAAGTTCGAATTGCAGCCGGTTGCTTTTGAATTTGAAGGCGAGTCATTCACCTTAAAGGCAGACCTGAAAAATTTTGAAGATATTAAGTATGACGTAACCTCTAAAGGAACGATAGATATTGGAAGGATCTACCAGGTATTTTCACAAAAGGGCCTGGATGTAACCGGTCAGATCAAAACAGATATTGTTTTACAAGGATTGCAAAGCGATGCGGCTGCAAAAAGATTTGGCCGGTTGCATAACGCCGGCACTGCCTCGTTAAAAGATATCACACTACGTTCAGATTATTTTCCAAAGCCATTCATTATTAAAACAGGTTTGTTCAGGTTTGTCAATGATAAAATGTATTTTGATGAATTCAAGGCCAATTACGGTAAAACAGATATCACGCTCAACGGCTATCTTTCAAACATAATCAATTATACATTGGAGGATAATGCAGTATTAAGCGGCAATTTTGATCTGCAAACAAATTACTTCTATGCAGATGAATTTGCAGCTTTTGCGGGCGATACTGCTGCGGCTCAAGCTACTGACACTGTGGGTTCAGGTGTTGTAATCATTCCTTCCAATCTTGATCTTACATTTAATGCGATGGTAAAAACAGTTGAATACGATAGCCTCCGGCTCAACGACTTCAAAGGCAGCATGAGTATTAATAACGGGAAACTTATACTAAAGGAAACCGGTTTTACTTTAATAGATGCACCGGTTGTGATGGATGCAACTTATTACAGCCTTTCTCCGCACAGGGCATTTTTCGATTATCATATCAGCGCAAAGGAATTTGATATCAAACGTGCTTATAATGAGATAAAGATATTTCATGACCTTGCAAGCGCTGCTTCAAAAGCGGAAGGTATTGTTTCGCTTGATTACCGGCTTAACGGCAAACTTGACCAGAACATGGAACCTGTTTATCCTTCTCTGAAAGGAGGCGGCGTACTGTCGATAAAAGATGTAAAGCTGGACGGATTTAAATTAATGAGCGCTGTTAGCAAAGCAACCGAAAAAGACAGTATTGATAATCCGAATCTTAAAGCAGTTAAAGTCAAAACAACTATTGCCAACAATATCATTACCCTGGAAAGAACAAAGCTGAGGGTCTTTGGTTTCAGGCCACGTTTTGAAGGACAAACAAGTTTTGATGGACGGCTTAACCTCACCGGCCGGTTGGGTTTACCGCCATTTGGCATTTTCGGTATTCCTTTTACAGTTACAGGCACCCAGGAAAACCCCCAGGTACATTTGCGCCGCGCAAAAGATTCAGATAAAATAGAAATGACCGAGGAACCCGCTGATATAGACGATCAGCAACAGCAATAAGAAAGCAGGCTTGCCGGCCTGCTTCTTTAAGGCATCAGGAGTGCCAATTTAAATAGTTCAATGTTAAATTGTCAAACAGGTTACTACTTTCGCCTGCTTCATGTTAGTAAAGGTTCGATGCCCGGGTTAAATAATTTCGGGCTTTATGAATGTATTCTTTTGTGCGCTACTTGCTGAGAATGAATAGTTCCGCCTAAAGCAACTGCACCTACTGCAATTAAAATAATGCCGATAAGGCTTTGCGTGGAATCACTGGCTATGCTGATCCTGATCATGTTTCCATCATAGATGAAAGAAAACAGGAATATCCCCACTATCGTTAGGAAAGCATAAGCGAAAATTTGAGATGACCGTTTCATAAAATATGTTTTATTGCCTACTCTGTAATTCCCTTTTCGGCTACTGGGAGTTCAAATGATCTTTGCTTTATTTGTCGGAATTTTTATTCAAACAGGAACCAGAGAACAAATAAATTGCTTGAATAAAAATTGATCTTATTGTGCATTGTCATTTTGTTACTCAAATTTCAATTCCTGTAATCAAAATTTCAACGGGAGAATGCTGAACTTTCGAGGGGAAAATTCCCGTCGCCTATAGCATAAGGCGTTAACAAAAAGTGCAATAAGGTTATTAACGGATAAGTTTGAAGATCCAGTCAACCAGCAGAATTATTATAATGGCACCGATGACAATGATGCCGATTACATAAGGCATTAATCTTTGCTTTTCCCTGTCTTTATCGTTCATCATGAAAAGTGAATATAAAAAAAGTTAAGGATATGCCCCGGCAGGAAAGCTTTTATTGCAGCCTGCTGTACTTGTATTTTCTTTGCAGGATCACTATAAACATATTTTGTGCAGATCAACCAGTATATAGATCATACTTTATTAAAGCCAACAGTTTTAACAGCAGATATTAAACGTATTTGCAGCGAAGCGATACAATACAAATTTGCTGCTGTGTGTGTGCCGCCACCGATGATCGGAACGGCAAAGCAGGAATTAAAAAATTCGGGTATTAAAACGGCAACGGTTATTGGTTTCCCATTCGGTTACTCTGCTGTTGAGGCCAAGATAGCCGAAACGGTGTTATCTATTGTTGATGGCGCCGACGAACTGGATATGGTCATCAATCTTATTGCATTAAAGAATAACGATTGGGAATATCTTGCCAATGAAATAAACCACGTGATGCCTGTGGTAAAGCAAAAGAATAAAGTTATTAAGATAATTATAGAAAGTGGTGTGTTGACCGGTGAAGAGATCATAAGATGCTGTGAAATATACGGAGCCGCCGGTGTTGATTTTATGAAAACCTCAACAGGATATGCTGAAAAAGGCGCTACCGTTGATGCAGTGAAATTGATGCGTGCACATTTGCCGGAACATATACAGATAAAAGCATCAGGAGGAATTAAAACGTATGCCTTCGCAAAAGAACTGATAGAAGCAGGAGCTACAAGACTTGGCTGCAGCAGCGGCGTACAAATAGTTTCAGGAAACATATAATATTTAGCATAGCTGTAAAATTATTTTTAATTATTTTGCCCCGTTTAACATTGGCGGGTGGTTTGCATTATCTGTAATAAAGATCAAATGAAACGTTTACTTTTTATCATCTTCCTGTTTTGTGCAATATCGTATGCTTCGAATGCTGCAGATACGATCATTGTACACAAAGATGTAAGGTTGGATATGTTAACTGAAAAGCAGGTATCTATTAATAAAGTAACCTCCAGGATGACATCCAATGGCTTGTTCAAAGGCTACCGGTTGCAGGTATTGAATACAAGGAGCCGCGATGATGCTTTTAAGATCAAAACAAACCTGCTTGAAAATTTTCCTTCAGAGAAAGTTTACATTTTATACCAGTCGCCTTATTTTAAAGTACGTGTTGGAAATTTCGTTAACCGGGATGATGCCGAGGGTTTAAAAAGACAGCTAAGCTATTTTATCAAACAGCCCGTTTACGTGGTGGAAGATGGCATTGAATATATTCCCGGCGCAGATGAATTTCAATAAGGCTATATAATGTTACCAGAAAAGATCAAAGAAAAAACCAGGCAGTACGCTCCTTTACTTACATCTATCCGGCATCACCTGCATGCGCATCCGGAATTAAGCTTTAAAGAATTTGAAACATCAGCCTATATTGGTGAAAGGCTAAAAGAATGGGATATCCCGTTTAAAAAAATAGCAGGCACCGGCATTGAAGGGTTGATAGAAGGTAAAAACCCATCAAGCAAAACAATTGCCATACGCGCGGACATTGATGCTTTGCCTATTACGGAAGAAAACGATGTTACCTACAGATCGCAGAACAATGGCATTATGCATGCATGCGGCCATGATGTACATACTACCTGCCTGCTTGGCGCCGCGAAGATTTTAAAGGATTTGCAACAGGAATGGGAAGGAACTATAAAACTGATATTCCAGCCCGGCGAAGAAAGAAACCCCGGCGGAGCGAGCATTATGATTAAAGAAGGTGTGTTGGAGAATCCCAGGCCGGAAGCCATTGTTGCCATGCACGTGCACCCCGGATTACCGGCAGGCAAATTGAGCTTCAGAAAGGGATTGATCATGGCGAGCGCCGATGAAATTTACATCACAGTAAAAGGGAAAGGCGGCCATGCAGCTTCTCCGCACTTAACAACAGATACTATATTGATCGCTTCACATATTATTGTAAGCCTTCAGCAGATTGTAAGCCGCAATAACGATCCTTTTACGCCCTCTGTGCTTTCCATATGTAGTTTCCAGGGCGGTAATACCACCAATGTTATACCGGCAGAAGTAAAGCTGATGGGTACCTTCAGAACAATGAACGAAGGCTGGCGTTACGAGGCACATGAACTCATAAAAAAACAGGTACACCAAATTGCGGAAGCAATGGGCGCCGAAGCGGATGTACATATTGACGTTGGCTATCCCGCAGTGTATAATGAAGAGCAGGTGACAGCCAATGCCGTTTCACTTGCTAAGGAATTTTTTGGCAATGACAATGTGGGTGAAACGGAATTAAGAATGGGTGCAGAAGATTTTGGATTCTATGCACAGCAATTACCAGCCTGTTTTTTCAGGCTGGGTGTAAGAAATGAAGAAAGGGGCATTATACATAATGTGCACACAAGCCGTTTTAACGTTGATGAAGCCGCGCTGGAATATGGTGCAGGCATTATGGCATGGCTGGGAATGAATTTAAAAACCTGATGCTCAGCTTAACGTGCCAAAGGATTCTAAAAAGGATCCTGATCTTCAACATCATCTCCGAATTTATCATCATTCATACGGCTACCTTTTTGAATAAATAAACGCGCATTATCATCTCCGCTGCCGGTTTGTGAAGGAGGTTGATTTACAGGGCGCCAGTTGCCACCACGGGTTAAATCAGGCCCGCTGTCGCCATCCCATTCCTCAAATTTTTGAATGTGTAGTAAAGCGCGAAGCTTAATATTTTCCAGTGAACCGTTACGGTGTTTTGCAATTTTTATATGTGTTTCGCCGCGGGTGCTTTCGCCATTTTCGTTGGTATAATTTTCATAATAGTCGGGGCGATAAATAAACATGACCATATCCGCATCCTGTTCGATGGCGCCGGATTCGCGGAGGTCGCTCAACTGAGGCATCTTGCTTTCCTTGCGGGTTTCAACGGCTCGGCTTAACTGGCTTAATGCAATAATGGGAATATTCAGATCTTTTGCCAGCGCTTTAAGGTTGCGGGAAATATTGCTTATCTCCTGCTCACGGTTAGCTCCCCGGTCTCCCGTCCCGCTCATCAATTGCAAATAATCTATAATAATTAGGCCAACATTATGCTTATTCACCAACCTGCGTGCCTTTGCGCGAAATTCAAAAATATTCAGCGCGGCAGTGTCATCTATAAAGATGGGCGCCTGCTCCAGTTTTTTAATCCCTTTTGTATGCAGTTGCTGGTATTCATATTCCTCCAGTTTCCCACGTGCGATTTTTTCTAATGCAATTTCACTTTCGGCGGAAAGAATACGCTGCACTAACTGCGAAGCGCTCATTTCAAGTGAAAAAAGACCAACAGCCGTTTTCTTTATAGGATTTAAAGCTGCATTGCGCGCAAGGTTTAATGCCAGCGCTGTTTTACCAACCGATGGCCTTGCTGCCAATATGATGAGATCGGTAGGTTGCCAGCCATATGTAACCCGGTCAAGACTGGGGAAACCACTGGGTACGCCTGAAATATCTTCTTTCTTGGTACGCAATTCGTCAATGCGGTTGATTGCCTTTGCCAACGCGTTTCCAATATCTTCATAATTTTTCTTAAGGTAATTATTGGTGATATTGAACATTTTTGTCTCGCTGTCATCCAGCAGGTCAAAAACATCGGTGCTGTCTTCATAGGCGTCGCCGATTATTTCGCCGCTGATACGGATAAGTTCTCTCTGGATGAACTTCTGCAATATGATGCGTGCATGCGCTTCTATGTTCGCGGTGGATACAACGGAATTGGTTAGCCTGGTTATGTAGTACGGCCCCCCAACTTCTTCCAGTTCCTCTTTTGTCCTTAATTCTTCTACCACCGTCAGCATATCAATAGGCATGCTTTGCTGGGTGAGGCTTTGAAAAGCTTTAAATATACGCTGGTGCGCATCCACATAAAAACATTCCGGTTTCAGTATTTCCACTATAGTATCAAAAGCGCTTTTTTCAAGCATTACCGCGCCGAGCACCGCTTCTTCCAGTTCTCTTGCCTGCGGAGGCAATTTTCCATAAACAAGTGTGCTTAGATCGACTGAAGATTTCCTGCGTGTCCTCCGGTCTTTATTTTGGTTCACAATATCCATTTCTATAAAAAATTTAATTGGGTTAGTTACTTGCTTTCCATATTAAGGAATTGTTACCGGCATGTTTTCTTAATGTTATTCCTTAAACGGGGCAACGAATTAATGCCTTAAAAATGGCATCCGGAAATTTTATTTCATTAAAACTTATTAAAGCTAATTCCACAGATTGTAAACAGGAAAACGGTATTATCCACGGTAATTGTATATGTTTTCAACATAAATAAAAAGTTTTGAAAATGATGCGCACAGATATCCACACAAGTAAGTGCAAAAACTTTTTTTGAACAATGGCGCTTCCTATAAAAAAATTTGCGTATCTGCCAGTTTAAATTTTTGATAGTAACCGCTTATTTTCTAAACTATATTTTTGCAGTAACTGTAAAGTATGAAGATATCGTATAACTGGCTTAATAAATATTTGCCCGGGCAAATTGAAAGGGAAAAATTATCGGAAATCTTAACATCTATTGGCCTGGAAGTAGAAGCGCTGGAACAGTTTGAAAACTTTAAAGGCGGGCTAAAAGGCCTGGTGACAGGCGAAGTAGTTGATTGCATACAGCATCCGGATGCCGACAAACTCAAATTAACCAGGGTGGATATTAATAACGGCGAACCCCTGCAGATCGTTTGTGGTGCGACGAATGTAGCCACCGGGCAAAAAGTGATTGTTGCACCGGTTGGCGCCACTATTTATCCCCTTAACGGCGATGCCGTAACCATGAAAATTGCCAAAATAAGAGGCGTTGAAAGTTTTGGAATGATCTGCGCAGAGGATGAAATCGGGTTAAGCGATAACCATGAAGGCATTTTTATTTTACCTCCGGATACCCAAAAAGGAACCGTTGTGGCAGACCTTTTTGATGTTTATTCTGACTGGATCTATGAAATCGGCTTAACGCCAAACCGCATGGACGCCATGAGCCATATTGGTGTTGCCCGGGATGTATGCGCCTGGTTATCTCATCATCAAAATAAAATCGTCAACCCTAAGCTGCCTTTTAATGATACAATAGAAAGTAATGGGGCAGAAAATGATTTTGAAGTCCGCATCGGGAATACAAAAGATTGTAAGCGATATTCCGCACTTGTGATAAAAGATGTTAGCATTAAAGCATCTCCTGCCTGGCTTCAGAATTATTTAAAAGCGATCGGGCAAAGGCCGATCAACAATATTGTTGATATTACCAATTTTGTTTTGCATGAGACGGGCCAGCCACTTCATGCTTTTGATGCAGATTCGTTAACGTCAAAAAGAGTTGTTGTAAAAAACCTGCCGGAAGGCACAGTTTTTAAAACCTTAGATGAAGTTGAAAGAAAATTAAGCGCCACGGACCTGATGATTTGCAATAATAATGAACCCGTATGTATAGCGGGTGTATTCGGAGGAATGCATAGCGGCGTAACAGAACAAACAAAAAATATTTTTCTGGAAAGCGCCTGGTTTAGCCCTGCATCTGTTAGAGCAACCTCTTTTAAACACGGCCTGAGAACCGAAGCTGCTGTAAGATTTGAAAAAGGTGTTGACATATCAGGAACAGTAATATCATTGGTAAGAGCTGCGCAGTTAATAACAGAAGTTGCAGGCGGCAAAATTGAAGGAGATATAATTGATGTATATCCTTCACCGGTTGAAAAGAAAGAGGTAAGCTTAAAATATGCTTACTTAAAAAAACTAAGTGGGAAAGAATATGAACCTGTCACTGCGAAAAATATATTATCGGCGCTTGAATTCGATATTTTGAAAGAAGAAGAAGACAGCATCACTGTTGGTGTGCCTTTTAGCAAAGCAGATATTTCTTTACCTGCAGATATCGTTGAAGAAATAATAAGGATTGACGGCATTAATAATATAGCGATCCCGTCCTCCATTACCATAACACCTTCTATTGAGGAAAATACGTTGCGGGAAAATTTAAAAGAAAAGATGTCCGGAATGCTTGCGGGGCTTGGGTTTAACGAGATCGTCACGAATTCGATCACGAACAGCAAAAATTATGATGAAAGTAATTTGTCGTCTTCGGTAAGATTGCTGAATAATTTAAGCGCTGACCTGGATATATTACGGCCTTCCATGCTCGAAACAGGCCTGGAAATACTTACTTATAACATTAACAGGAAAAATAATAACCTCCGGTTTTTTGAATTAGGCAAAATATATAAACATGAACAGGGTGCATATTCTGAACTGGAAAAAATTTGTTTCTGGATAACGGGCAAAAAACAAAACGCTAACTGGAAACACCAGGATGCAGAAGCAGATTTTTTTACGGCAAAAGGAATTATAGTTTCGCTGCTCGACAGTATTAATATAACAGAGATATTATTTGAAGAACCGCAATCAGCAGCAGCCGGCAACACTCAATTGTTATCAAAAAACAAAAATCAACTGGGAAGCATATTGCAGGTAAGCATTGCCATGCTTCAAAAATTCGGTATCAAGCAACCGGTAATTTATGCAGAATTGGATGTGGAGCATCTTTTAAATGCATCTGTAAAAGAAGATATCATTTATAAAGAGATTCCGCAGTTTCCTGTTGTGGAAAGGGATTTGTCAATGATGATCAGCAAGGATATTGCATACGGGAATATTGCAGCTGCTTTAAAACAGGTACAGGTCAAATTCCTGCAGGATTTTAACCTGTTTGATATTTATGAAAGCGATAAAATTGCGAAGGGTAAAAAATCCTATGCCATTAATTTCAGGTTCATGAACAAGGAAAGAACGCTCACCGATGCAGAAGTGGAAGCAGGCATGAAAACCATTATGAGTAAACTTATTAAAGATTTCAATGCAGAAATACGGCATTGATTTAGCAGTATTCGCTTATGGAAGAGTTGTATTCTGATCTAAAAGAACTGCAGGTTGCTTTGCAAACACTTTTAAAGAAACATAATAACTTAAAAAAAGAGAATGAGTTATTGAAAAAAGAGATCGCCGGAATAAATGACCGGCTTTTGGAAAAGCAAAAATTGATCGACGTGTCGGAAGAAAGATTGGCAACCACCGGCATCATCACCCTATACAATGAAGAAGAAAAACGATTATTACAATCAAAAATTGATTTGTATTTGAAAGAGATTGAAAAATGTTTAGCCCTTCTTAATGCCTAGAAATGGAAGAACTAATACCGGTAAATATTTTGGTTGGCGACAGGAACTATCGCTTAAAAATAAAACCTTCGGATGAAGAAAATCTGCGTAAAACGATAAAACTTGTCAACAATAAACTCATTGAATTCAAAACCAATTTTGCGGGCAAGGACATGCAGGATTATATAGCTATGGTGCTGATCTGGCTGGCAACCGAGCAACCGGCCACCGCACTTTCAAATGAAGATTTTAAAACACTTTCTGAAAAGCTGAAAATCCTGCAGCAAATGGTTGAGTCTGCATTATAAAAAAAGCTCCGTTCAAAAATGAACAGAGCTTATTCTGAAAAAGCCCCCGAAAATCATTAACTAAGGTTAATAAGGTTCAGTTAATTTATACTGCAACACGCTGTATTTTTAGACATCCTTATTGGTGCTAGCCATCCGGATTGCAAAAATTGTTTTGGATTGCGGCCCCATATATTAAAACCTTCGTTATCTGAAATCCGTTGAACACTACTTTCAAACAACTCTTTATTTTAAAGTTGTCTACAAGTTTTCTTTAAGAACGGGAGTTAAAAACGGGTACAGCAATATGCCAAATTAAATGCCAGCAGCTATAACTCAACTTATATTACTGATTATCAAATAATTAAATAAATCGTCTCTTCTATTTTTTCCCAAATTGAAAAAAAGCCTTCCTGAATTGAACATTAAATCACTTTTATAAATCTGCCTGACGATAGTTAACTTCGCAGCCACATTTTATAATTAATATGTTTCAATTTTTATTCAATGGATAGTATATCGATAGTAATCGCAGCTATAGTTGCTTTAATAGCAGGAATAGTTGTTGGTAAGATAATTTTTGCTAAAAATACGCGTAAGAAAATCCAAGAGGCTGAAAATCAATCCCAACAAATAATTTCTGAAGCTCAATTAAAAGCAGAAACACTTAAAAAAGAAAAGATATTAGAAGCAAAAGAAAAATTTGTTCAACTTAAAGCGGAATACGACAAAGAGGTCTTAGAACGTAACCGGAAAATTAACGATGGCGAGAACCGTATAAAGCAAAAAGAAATAACCATCAATCAGAAAGAATCTTCCCTGGAACGGCAGATCAAGGAAAATGAAGCCATCAAAGAAAATCTTAACCGGCAGCTTGAGGTAGTGGCTCAAAAAAGAAACCAGTTGGAGAAACACCAGGAAGAACATATAAAAAGACTTGAAAAAATTGCCGGGTTGACGGCTGAAGAAGCAAAATCTCAACTGGTGGAAAGTCTGAAACAGGAAGCACAAACCCAGGCCCTGCAGTTACAGCAGGAAGTGATTGAAGACGCCCGTCAGAAAGCCAATAAGGAAGCCCGAAAAATTATTATTCAATCTATTCAGAGAACAGCAGCGGAGCAAACCATTGAGAATACCGTTACGATTTTTAATTTGGAGAGCGATGAGATCAAAGGCCAGATAATAGGAAGGGAAGGAAGAAATATACGCACCATAGAGGCTGCTACCGGCGTGGATCTGATTGTGGATGATACTCCTGAAGCTATTGTGCTCTCTTCTTTCGACCCGTTGCGCCGGGAAATTGCCCGGTTAAGTTTGCAAAGACTGGTGGCCGACGGGCGAATTCACCCGGCCCGCATAGAGGAAGTAGTAGAAAAAACACGTAAACAACTGGAAGAGCAGGTAATGGAAATAGGTGAGCGTACGGTTATTGAATTGGGCATTCATGGACTGCATAAAGAACTTGTGCGAATAGTAGGTAAAATGAGATTCCGTTCTTCTTACGGGCAAAATTTGCTGATGCACAGCCGCGAGGTTGCTAATTTATGCGCTACTATGACTGCCGAATTAGGGCTAAACCCAAAATTGGCAAAGCGTGCCGGGTTATTGCATGATATAGGTAAAGTTCCTGATGAGGAAACTGAATTAAGCCACGCTTTGCTCGGGGCAAAGCTTGCTGAAAAATATGGTGAAAATGCTGCGGTGGTAAATGCTATCGGCGCGCACCATGATGAAATGGAAATGCAGTATATCATCTCTCCTATCGTTCAAAGCTGTGACGCTATAAGCGGCGCCAGGCCTGGCGCCCGCCGGGAGATCATGCAACAGTATCTTCAGCGTATAAAAGACCTTGAAACACTGGCTATGGGATATACTGGCGTTGAAAAAGCTTATGCTATCCAGGCTGGAAGGGAATTAAGAGTTATCGTGGAATCGGAAAAGATAACCGATGCTGAAAGTGATAAATTAAGTTTTGAAATAGCTCAAAAAATACAAAACGAAATGACATATCCGGGCCAGATAAAAATTACCGTGATACGGGAGAAAAGAGCTGTAAATGTTGCCCGTTGATTGTTAAAAAAAAGTTTTATCGAAGTATTTAAAGGTGCATTTCTCTTATCACAATTGAGTTTTATTTGGAATTTCTTTCATGGGCAATTACCTTTGCCGTCCTTTAAAATTATCGGTTATGAATGCAGCGACACAATTTATTCACGAACAGCTTACTGCAAAAAAGCAGCATCCTAAATTTAAGGCCGGAGATAATGTAACAGTCAATTACAAGATAATTGAAGGTGGAAAAGAGCGTATCCAGAGCTTCCGCGGAGATGTGTTAAAGATCCAGGGTAACGGAGCCACTGCTACATTCACGGTACGCAAGATATCTGACGGAATTGGTGTTGAAAGAGCATTCCCTTTTTTCTCTCCTAATGTTGAATCCGTTGTTTTAAATAAGGTTGGTAAAGTACGCCGCTCAAAATTGTTTTACTTGCGCAGCCGCAGCGGCAAAAGCGCAAGGATCAAGGAAAAGAGAATGTAAATAATTGCAAAATCTTTTCCGGAGATTATTATTTCAAACAGTCATTCATTTTTCCTATACCTTTGTTTTCTAAATAAATTTTATTATGAGTACACCTGGCATTTCCGAATGGGTTCTGATTATTCTTGCTGTATTAATTTTGTTTGGGGGTAGAAAAATTCCTGAATTTATGAGAGGCCTGGGAAAGGGCATCCGCGAATTTAACGATGCTAAAAACAATGTCCGTAAAGAGCTTGAAGATGGTATCAATGAAACCCCGCGCACATCTTCAAATGCAAAGCCACAGTCAACAACCTCTACGCAATCTTAATTATCTCATTTATACAATAGCCTTTGTTGAGTTTTCATTCTGTCAAAGACTATCACAGTTTATTATTAAACGGCACGGTAACATGTACCGATGCCGTTTCTTTTTATATTCAAAATATAAAAAATAACCAGCATCTTAACGCTTTTCTCGAAGTGTATGAAGCTGAAGCCCTGGAACGGGCGGCATTACTTGATGCAAACCGAAAAGCGGGAAAACCCGTAGGCAAATTGCACGGCGTAATTGTTGGACTAAAGGATGTTATTTCTTATAAGGGACATACTCTGTCTGCAGGTTCACATATTCTTGAAAATTTTAAGGCGGTTTATAACGCTACGGTGGTTGAAAAGCTGCTTGCTGAAGATGCAATTATCATTGGCAGGCAAAACTGCGACGAGTTTGCCATGGGCAGCAGCAATGAGAACTCGGCCTATGGCCCCGTTCTAAATGCAGCAGATAATTCGCGGGTTCCCGGTGGTTCTTCAGGTGGTTCTGCAGTTGCAGTGCAGGCAGATCTATGCATGATCAGTTTGGGGAGTGATACCGGCGGCTCTGTACGCCAGCCTGCTGATTTCTGTGGGATTGTTGGCCTTAAGCCTTCATATGGCCGCGTTTCCCGCTATGGGTTAATCGCTTATGGTTCTTCCTTTGACCAGATCGGGGTTTTCGCAAAAAGTATTGCGGACGCAGCATTGGTGCTTGAAATAATTTCAGGAAAAGATGAATACGACAGCACGGTTGCCGATGCACATTTTCAATATACAAATGAGCGTAAAGCAACAGATAAAAGTTACAGGATCGGGTATTTCCCTGCAACATTCGATCACCCAAGCCTGGACGCAGAAATAGCACGGAAACAAAAAGATTTTATCAGCGGCCTGCAGGAAAGCGGAATGACCGTTTTACCCATCGACTTTGATCTCCTTGATTATATCGTACCTGCCTATTACATTTTGACAACTGCCGAGGCATCCAGTAACCTTTCGAGATATGATGGTATAAAGTATGGTGTCTATCAACCTGCAAAAGAAATTGACGACCAGATACATTTAACGCGCAGCCATTTTTTTGGCAAGGAGGTACAGAGACGTATCATGCTGGGAACCTTTGTCTTAAGCGAAGGATATTATGACGCCTATGTAACACAGGCGCAAAAAGTCAGGAATATCCTGTTAAAAAAAGTACAAGCGGTTTTTTCTGAGGTCGATGCGATCATCTTTCCCGTTTCACCTACAACAGCGTTTAAAATTGGTGAGAAAAATAATGACCCGGTTGAAATGTTCCTGGCAGATATTTATACAGTTTTTGCCAATCTTACCGGTATTCCTGCCGTATCAATTCCTTTATTTAACCATTCCAATGGAATGCCCTTTGGCGTGCAGGTAATGGCTTCTCATCTAAATGAGTTAACTTTGCTCGCTATTTCAGAAAAGCTCTTATCAATAAACAGGTCAAAAGAGTAACTGGTTTATTGAGCTTTTTTAAAGAAGTAACTGATGAGACAGCTCTTAAGGAATTTTAATTCGTTAACAACCACATTTTTTATAAAAAAAGCCGGCATCCTGACCCTTGCTGTCGGCTTTTTTTCCATTTCTTCTTCTTTCGCTAATAAACTGCCAGCTTTTTATATTTCCCAAAAAGACAGCAGCGGGATTGATTCCATTCAAAAAGCAAAGGCGGCTTTATTGGCAGCAGACAGCTCCAAAATGTTTTCCAGTCTTTTATCGTCTCCTTTCAATAATAAAGGGTTGGAATTTTCTATGAATGCGGAAGCCAAATTTTTTGCAGAAGATTACATTAAAAGGCACACCGATTATTTTAATAATATGAAAGTATGGGGCAGGCCATATTTTGATCTGTATGACAGAATATTAAGTTCGTATGGAATACCTGTTCAGCTTAAATACCTTTCTGTAATTGAAAGCAGCTTACGCAGTACGGCTGTTTCCTGGGCTGGTGCGGTTGGACCATGGCAGATCATGTCAGGTACAGCACGGGAACATGGTTTAAAAACAGGTTATTATGATGAAAGGTCGGATTATATAAAAAGCACCAATGCAGCCTGCAAAATTCTAAAGGAATTATATAACAATTATGGCGACTGGCTTTTGGTAATTGCAGCGTATAATGCGGGGTCCGGGTCGGTAAATCGAGCTATTTCAAAAGCCCGCAGCAAAAACTTCTGGGACCTTCAATATTATCTTCCGCTTGAAACAAGGAATCATGTTAAAAAATTCATCGCCACACATTATTTTTTTGAAGGCGATGGAAGTATTGCCACATTAACCGGCAATGAGCTGCAAAATAATATATCCGGAGGCGATGATGCTTACCTCCAAACAGTAGCAAACTGTGTAACCGTAAATCTTTATGGCAAGTATAATTCCGTCGTTATTGCAAATTCGTTAATGATGGATATTACGCTCTTTAACCAGTTAAATCCCGATGTTGATAATGTGCTTGCCAAAGGTGATATTTATCCTTTACGTATCCCTTCAGATAAAATGCAGTTATTCCAGTCAAAAAAGATGGACATGCTAAGGCAAAGCGTGGAATTGTTGCTAAGTCCTTCAGGTAAATAATTATTGCAGCGTATCGAGTATCGCTTTCGCTTTTAAATTACATTCTTCATATTCTTTTTCTGCATCTGCATAAAATGTAATAGCGCTTCCTACCAGGTAATTTAAAAAAGAGTTATCGGCATTATAAAAAATGCTTCTGATCACTACATTAAAATCAAAATCTTTTTGCGGCGATATGTAGCCTACACTTCCCGAAAATAACTGCCGCTTTGTTCTTTCATATTGTTCGATTAATTGCATCGCACTGCGTTTGGGGGCGCCTGTCATGGAGCCCATAGGAAACGTTACTCTTATTATTTCAGCAAAAGACGCATTCTCTTTAAGCTCGCCCTTGATCGTTGAGATCATTTGATGAACCTGCGGGAAAGAATACACTGCAAACAACTCTTCAGCCTTGACAGTACCTTCTTTGCAAATTCTACTCAGGTCATTTCTTACCAGGTCCACGATCATCACATTTTCGCTTTTTTCCTTTGGGTTTTTAGACAGATTATCCTTTTCGACAGCATCCAAAAAAGCATCCTCTTTTCTTGGCGCTGTTCCTTTTATCGGTTGCGAAAAAATAGTATTGCCTATCCTGGATAAAAAACGCTCGGGGCTTGCACATAACAAATATTTGTTCTCCAATTTATAGTAACAGGAAAATGGAGTTGGAGAAATGTCGATCAGCCGCATATAAGTATTGAGAGGATCAATTACAATATTTTCATCAAAAAATTCCTGGCAATAATTTATTTCATAACAATCTCCACGCAGTATATGTTGCTGTAAACTATGTATGGTTTTTATATATTCCTGCTTACTTACAGCCGGCTGTAATTGAATATTTTTCTCTGAACAAATTTCTTTATGGTCATAAACTATCGATTGTATTTCATTAAATATCCGCTGCGCGTCGGTTTCGAATGAGTGAATAATAAGTTCATTATTTTTTAAGCTTAAAACAATCTTTGGTATAAAAAAGAAAATATCAGGAAAACCGGCTTTGTTTATATGCGATGAATGCAAACCTTCTATTTCATTTTTAAGATCGTATCCTAAATGACCGAATATCCAATCATTGTTTCGCGCATCAAAAACATCAAGCTGTGAAAATATATTTATAGAAGGTGAAAAGTATTTGTAACAGTCAACAGCAACAAGACAATCATACCGGTAATATTGGTCGTTATAATCGTGGCTGTCCATAAAACAACAAATGCCAAACCTGTTTGACCAGTTTAGCATTTGCTTCTTAAATGCATGAATATTATCTACATGAAAAGATGTTGTGATCCTTTTCACCAGTATGGGAGGAGTTTTTAAAAATCATCATCGTCATCATCGTCAAAACTTCCTGAATCATTAAAGAGATCGAACTCTTTTAAATCATCATCAAATTTAAAATCATCATCATCATCGCCGTCTTTTTTACCACCACCCGATTTTTTTCCTTTTGATTTAGGTATATCAAATTCATCAAAGTCAGGATCCCATTCCTCTTCCTCTTCAGGTTTATCCCAATCATCTACTTCGTCTTCTGCATCGTCACCATCATCGTCGTCATCTTCTTCTTCTTTTTGTTTCTTTGATTTGGGGCCTGCTTTTGCCTTCGCAGGCTTAGCTTCATCATCTTCCAGGTCTTCATCAAGTTCATCATCTTCCTCCGCCTGTTTTTTTGCTTTGGAAGAACTGCTTGCTTTTTCAGTGTCGCCTGTATCAGGTTTCTGATTTGTTTTTTTTATTTTTTCAGATTTAGATGCCATACTTATTTTGGATTACAACTGTAAAATTTCAACGAGTTTTTTAATCAGCAAAAAAAATTTTTAATCCGTAATTTTTAATATTTGTTCGCGCTGCGGCCCATTTGAAACATAACTCACAGGGGAACCAATATATTGATTAATAAAAGAAATATAACGCTGCATTTCACCCGGTAAATTATGCCCGCTTTTTAAACTGGTAGAGTCGCAATTCCAACCGTCAAATGTTTTATATTCCGGTTCAACAGTCGCATGGGTGAGTTGAAAGGGAACCTTGTCGCTTGGTTTTCCATTTATGATATATTCCGTACAAACATTCAGCTTTTTAAATGAATCCAATACATCAGCTTTTGTCATAATAACTTTTGTTACCCCGTTAAGCATACAAGTATATCTTAAGGCTACCAGGTCGATCCAGCCGCAACGGCGGGGCCTGCCTGTGGTAGCGCCAAATTCGTTCCCGATCTTTCGGAGCTCCTCTCCTGTTTCATCGTTTAATTCAGTAGGAAACGGGCCTCCTCCCACTCTTGTACAATACGCTTTTGTTACGCCAAGCACTTCGTTAATTTTCTGAGGTGCAACACCAAGCCCCGTACATACACCGGCGGAAATAGTATTAGAAGAAGTTACAAACGGAAAAGTGCCAAAATCAATATCAAGCATGGTGCCCTGTGCGCCTTCCGCTAAAACTTTTTTGCCATTACTTATTTGTTCATTGATAAAATATTCACCGTTCACAATATTGAGCGTGCGTAAAAATTCAACCCCTTCGAAAAACTCTTCCTCCCATTGCGTAATATCTTCTGTAAAATGAAAATTATCCAGCAGCCTTTGATGTTTTAAGCGAAGCTTTATGTATTGTGTAATAAAAGATTTATCTGAAATATCTCCTACACGCAAAGCATTACGCCCGGTTTTATCCATGTAAGACGGACCTATCCCTTTAAGCGTAGAACCAATTTTGCTTTCGCCTTTAGATGTTTCAGAAGCTTTGTCCAAAGCCCTGTGCGTAGGTACGATGAGGTTGGTGCGCTGTGATATAAACAAATTCTTTTTTACATCAATGCCAAATGAAGCAACCGTTTCACATTCCCTTTTTAAGGTTACAGGATCTAGCACCACCCCATTACCAATGATGTTAATTGCATTCTGATGAAATATTCCTGAGGGGATCTGGTGCAGCACAATTTTTTTATCACCAACATATAAAGTGTGACCGGCATTCGGACCGCCCTGGAAACGAGCTATTATATCATAATTGGGAGCAAAATAGTCAACTATTTTTCCTTTGCCTTCATCACCCCATTGCAAACCGAGAATTACATCAACCATTTGTTTTAGTTTATTGTTGCCGCAAAAATAAAGGATTGGAAGTTGGCAGTTTATAGTTTACAAACAGAAAATTTAAATCAGGCAGGCATTATAATCAACGTGTAAAACACTTTTACAGGTTTTATTACGAACAAATATTTAAGATCAGAGACCAATAGAGACAAAATCATGCAAAGCCGCTTTTTATCCAGAGCCAACTATCGGAATCGAACCGACGACCTGCTCATTACGAATGAGCTGCTCTACCAGCTGAGCTAAGTTGGCTGATGCACAAATCTACTCTCTTTAGCCAATCCATCTCACTTAATTTAATTTCATGATTTCTCTGCTACTCCAATCGCTTCGTACATTCGTTGCATGTTGCCGGCCTTTTTAAAAGAACTTTTTGCTAACCAGCAATATGATGAAAAAAGTTTCTTTCTCATCGCGGGACCATGTGTCGTGGAAAACGAAACGGTGTTGATAGAAGTTGCTGAAAAAGTGTATTCAGTTTGCAAACGTCTGGGTATTCCTTATATATTTAAATCAAGTTATCGTAAAGCCAATCGTACCAGCGCTAATTCGTTTTCAGGCATTGGCGATGAGAATGCCCTCCATTTATTAAAGAAGACTGGTGAACATTTTGGAGTGCCTGTAACAAGTGATGTGCATGCGCATGATGAAGCGGCGATAGCTGCAAACTATATTGATGTTTTACAAATCCCTTCTTTTTTATGCCGTCAAACAAACCTGTTGCTTGCGGCGGGTGATACAGGCAAAATTGTAAATGTTAAGAAAGGCCAGTTTTCAAGCGGGCCGTCAATGAAATTTGCAGTGGAAAAGATCAGGTCAGGCGGCAACGATAAAGTTATACTTACGGAAAGAGGAACTACCTTCGGCTACCAGGATCTTGTAGTTGATTACCGCAATATTCCCTGGATGCAGGAACATAATGTACCTGTAGTTGTGGATTGCACACATAGCCTTCAGCAGCCCAATCAATTAAGCGGTGTTACCGGGGGAAATCCTCAACTCATCGGCACTATCGCAAGAGCTGCCATCGCTGCAGGCACGGATGGAATTTTTATTGAAACGCATCCGAATCCTGCAATCGCCAAAAGCGATGGTGCTAACATGCTTCCTATCAATTTAATAGAACCCTTACTGGAACAACTCGTGAAACTGCGCAAAGCTTTGTAGCCAAAAAATTCATCCCGATAAATATCTCAACTAATTATATTTGCTGCAATGAGTGCACAACAAGAAAATCGTTTCCAGTCTATTATTTCTCACGCAAAAGAATATGGATTTGTATTCCCGTCGAGCGAAATTTATGATGGGTTAAGCGCTGTTTATGATTATGGTCCTTATGGCAGCGAATTAAAAAAAAATATCCGGGATTACTGGTGGAAAGGCATGACGCAAATGCACGAAAATATTGTAGGTATTGACGCCGCGATTTTTATGCATCCGACCACATGGAAGGCAAGCGGGCACGTGGATAGTTTCAGCGACCCGATGATCGATAATAAAGACAGCAAAAAGCGTTATCGCGTTGACCATTTGCTGGAAGCACATGCAGAAAAGTTGAGAGAGATCGGTGAAGAAAAAGAAGCAGATGAATTATTACAGATTATGGATGCTTTGCTGGCAAAAGATGATTATGCGGCATTAAAAAAATTAATCGATGACAATAAAATTACCTGTGGTATAAGCGGCACCGCTAACTGGACGGATATACGTCAGTTCAATTTAATGTTCAAAACAGAATTTGGAGCCGTTGCAAGCGACAGCCCTGATGAGAATATTGTTTATTTAAGACCGGAAACAGCACAGGGAATTTTTGTAAATTTTCTCAATGTTCAGAAAACAGCCAGGCTTAAAATCCCTTTTGGTATTGCACAGGTGGGTAAAGCTTTCCGTAATGAAATTGTTGCACGGCAATTTATTTTCAGGATGCGTGAGTTCGAGCAGATGGAAATGCAATTTTTTATCCGCCCCGGTACACAAAAAGAATGGTACGAGTATTGGAAGGAGGAGCGGCTGAAATGGCATTTAAGTTTGGGCATACCACGCGAAAAATACCAGTTTCATAACCACAGCAAACTGGCGCATTATGCAGATGCAGCGCTGGATATCGAATACGAATTTCCCATTGGTTTTAAAGAAGTAGAGGGAATCCATTCAAGAACAGATTTTGATCTGGGTAATCACCAGAAATACAGCGGAAAAAAACTTACGTATTTTGACAACGAGATCAACCAGCATTATGTGCCCTATGTAATTGAAACTTCCATTGGCTTGGATAGAATGTTCCTGCTCATCCTGTCGCACAGTTACGACGAGGAAACTATTGTGAAAGAAGATGGCAGTAAAGACAGCCGGGTTGTATTAAGAATTCCTGAAAAGATAGCACCAATAAAACTGGCGGTGTTACCCCTGGTAAAGAAAGATGGCTTACCGGAAATAGCAAGAAATATCGTTTCCAATTGTGCGCCTTATTTTAAGTGTTTTTACGAAGAAAAGGATACGATCGGTAAAAGATACAGGAGACAGGATGCAATCGGCACACCTTTCTGCGTTACAATTGACCAGCGCACAAAAGAAGATGGAACTGTTACGTTAAGACACAGGGACACCATGCTGCAGGAAAGAGTTCACCAGGACGAAATAAGAGATAAATTACAGCGTTTATTGTTATTCTGATATTAATCCCTATTTTGTGCGCGGTTTCCCGGGTAAACTTAATTTTAGTTTCCTCGTATATAATTATCAAATCATTTCTGAAATGCTAACGTAAGCAACATCCGTTAACCTTTAATTATCATTATGAATTTACTGCTTGTTCATTCGTTTACCTGGATCACCGTAGTTCTTACAGGAGTAATTGCGTTTATATTAGGTTTTATTATCAAATCAACAATCGTATATAAGCAACGCAAAAGAATTCTTCGCCTTGAAGATGAAATGCTTAGCAATCATTCCAGGATACTTGAACTTGAACAAATCGCTACTGAAGTACACAAGGAAAAAACCGGTTCTCCACAGGACTATGATCGCAATTCCCGCAAAGACCAGCTAAGAGTATCTTAACCATATAGCTCCAGGTGGATGCTTTTCTTATCATAACCTATGGTTATGATATTTTTTTTTGCATCATCTATCATTTCTTTCCATCCGCATAAATAAAAATTAGCTTCCGGCTTTTGCTCCGTGAGAATGCCCTGGTAAACGGCATGGACGTATCCATGCTTTATGGCGCCGTTTTCCCGGTCCTCCCGTGAATACGTTGGTATATAATAAAAGTTTTCCAACGTTTCACTAAGTCTTTTCATCTCCTCTCCGTATAAACTGTCGCATAATTTTCTGCATCCGAAAATGAGATAAATATTTTTATGCCCGATATTATGCCGCTTGATATGATTTACCATAGACCGGAAAGGTGCAATACCGGTGCCGGTACAAATGAAAAATAAATCTTTATCAATTGCTTCGGGTAAAGTAAACACGCCTTGGGGGCCGCGTACCGGAACTTCAGTCCCGACCTCTACATGATTAAATAAATAATGTGTTCCCAGTCCTCCTTCCAGCAAAACAATTACCAGTTCAATAATATTTGTTCCATCAGGATGAGAGGCTATGGAATAACTTCTCCACCGCTTGTTTGGTTTTTCATGAATGGGAAGATCAAGCGTTACAAATTGTCCGGGTTTGAAATCAAACTTTTCCAGTTCAGGTATTTCGATCCAAAAACGCCATGTGGCTTCTGTCATTTTTTCAATCCTTATAAACTTACCCTTTCTCCAAGGTTCCGGCATAGCAAAAATTTTGGGTAAGATACAGATTCAATTCGTTCAACAAAACTGTGTTTATTTATTTTTTAAGAATAGCAGTTGTAAATTTGCACCGTTGTTTATGAACCTGGGTGAATTGCTGAAAAAATACAAAGAACATCCCCGTCTTTTTTACCTGGCGGACAGGCTTTCTTTTGCCGATACTCAAAAAATCTTCCTGAAAAATTTACAGGGCAGTAGCGCAGAATTTGTTTTAGCTGCATTATTTGATAAATATCAGGCAGATAAAAACTCCAATCCCCCAACGCATTTGGTTATTTTAAATGATGGGGAGGATGCCGCCTACTTCCATAATACTTTGGAAAACCTTACGCAGGCGCTTAATCTTTTCTATTTCCCATCTTCTTTTAAAAGCAAAAAAGATTATCATCATTTAAACAGCAGCCATGTTATGTTGCGCACAGAAACACTCACCAGGCTTTCTGTTGCGTCAGCAGGAATAATTGTTACTTATCCGGAAGCATTATTTGAAAAAGTGGTGTTGCCTAAAACTTTAAGCAGCAACATCATCCACATAAAAACAAATGACACGCTTAACCTGGACAGCCTGCTTGAATTGTTCGTGATGTATGGTTTTACACGTACCGATTTTGTGTACGAGCCAGGCCAGTTTGCTCTGCGAGGCGGCATACTGGATATTTATTCTTTTGGAAATGAGAAACCTTATCGTGTGGAATTATTTGGCAACGATGTTGACAGCATCCGCATATTCGATCCCGAATCACAGTTAAGCGAAAGAAAACTATTACAGGTTTCCATCATACCGAATATTGAAACACAGTTTGAAAGTGATGAAAAAATTTCTTTACTGGAATTTTTGCCGGAGCAAACTGTTGTATGGATCAAAGACTGGGATATTGCAAAAGAAACTATCCATGAGCAGGAAGAATATTTAGGCGATTACATTCGGTCAACAGTCAATAGTCAACCGTCAACCGATGAAGAAGTTGATGAGAGTACTGTATTAAAAAATATTGTAGTAAAAGACTTTGTTCCTGCAGCAACGATCGAAAGACAAATACTGCAACATCATTTGGTGGAGTTTGGATATAAACCACATCTTTCAAATTTTGAAATTGAACTGAATACAAAACCACAGCCAGCATTCAATCGCCAGTTCGACCTGTTGATCAAAGACCTGAAAGCACATGAAACTAAAGGTTATGACCTCTACATTTTTGCAGAACAGGCAAAGCAGTTAGAAAGGCTGAATACGATATTTAATGATCTCAATACTGAAATACAATTCGCGCCTATTGCCACTTCCATTCATGAGGGTTTTATTGATGAAGATCTGAAAGTTGTTTGTTATACCGATCACCAGATATTTCAGCGCTATCACAAATACCGTGTTAAACAAGCCTACAATAAAAATAAAGCGCTTACAATAAGAACGCTGCGTGAATTGCAGCCGGGCGATTTTGTTACACACATTGATCACGGTGTCGGCACTTACAGCGGGCTTCAAAAGCTGGAGGTAAACGGCAAATTGCAGGAGGCAGTAAGAATTATTTATAAAGACGGCGATATTTTATATGTGAATATTAATTCACTGCATAAGATCTCAAAGTTCACCGGCAAGGAAGGAACGGCCCCAAAAATAAATAAGCTGGGCAGCGATGTGTGGAACAGGTTAAAAGAAAAGACCAAGACCAAGGTAAAGGAGATTGCGTTTGATCTCATTAAATTATATGCCCAACGTAAAGCACAGCTTGGCTTTTCGCATACGCCGGATAATTACATGCAAACTGAATTGGAAGCATCATTTATTTATGAAGATACCCCCGATCAAAGTAAAGCCACAGGTGATGTAAAAAAAGATATGGAAAGCACTTCGCCGATGGACCGTTTAATCTGCGGCGATGTTGGGTTTGGCAAAACAGAAATTGCTATCCGTGCTGCATTCAAGACCTGCGTTGACGGTAAACAGGCAGCAATACTTGTTCCTACAACCATCCTTGCATTTCAGCATTATAAAACTTTCAGCGAACGTTTAAAAGATTTTCCGGTTACGATAGATTATATCAACCGTTTTAAGTCATCGAAAGAAAAAAAGGAAACACTTAAAAAAGTAGAAGAAGGAAAAGTTGATATCATCATAGGTACACATGGTTTATTGGCAAATACAGTGAAGTTTAAAGATCTTGGCTTGATGATAATTGATGAGGAGCAAAAGTTTGGTGTGGCACATAAAGAAAAATTAAAAACCTTAAAAGCAACCGTTGATTGTTTAACGCTGACCGCAACACCTATTCCGCGAACACTGCAATTTTCATTGATGGGCGCAAGAGATCTCAGCATCATCAATACACCGCCGCCAAACAGGCAACCGATTCAAACGGAAGTGCAGGTATTCAATGAAGATGCCATTCGCGATGCGATTTATTATGAAACCGAACGCGGCGGCCAGGTATTCTTTATTCATAACCGTGTGTTGGGACTTGCTGAAATGACTGCACTGATTCAAGGGCTTTGTCCTGACCTGAGTATAACTTACGCGCATGGACAAATGGAAGGTAATGAACTCGAAGAAAGGCTGCTTGATTTTATCGACAGGAAATATGATGTGTTTGTTTCTACCAACATCGTAGAAAGCGGTGTTGATATTCCGAATGTAAACACCATCATTATAAATAATGCGCACCAGTTTGGCCTGAGTGACTTACACCAGTTGCGTGGGCGTGTTGGGCGCAGCAACAAAAAAGCATTCTGTTATTTGTTTGCACCGCCGATGAGCACTTTGCCGGCAGACTCAAGAAAGCGTTTACAAACATTAGAGCAATTCAGTGAATTAGGCAGTGGTTTTCAAATTGCCATGCGTGACCTGGACATTCGTGGTGCAGGAAATTTATTAGGTGGTGAGCAAACCGGCTTTATGGCTGATATTGGTTTTGAGACCTACCAGAAAATTTTGGATGAGGCTATACGTGAACTAAAACGCACTTCATTTAAAGATGTATTTAAAGAAGAAATAAGTAAGCAGGATGATTTTGTAAGTGATTGTACGATTGATACCGACCTTGAAATTTTGATACCGGATGAATATGTAGAAAGTATAACAGAACGCCTGTCGTTGTACACAAGATTGGATAATTGTGAAAATGAAAAGGAACTGCAGGCTTTTGAAAAAGAACTGGCAGATCGTTTTGGTCCAGTGCCATCCGAAGTAGAAGACCTGATTACAGCAGTGCGTTGCCGTTGGGCTGCTGTTGATCTTGGTTTTGAAAAGATGACCTTAAAAGATAAAACACTGCGTTGTTATTTCATCAATAAAAATGATTCGCCCTATTTTGAATCTGATGTATTCAAGAATATCATGCTATACCTGCAAACGTCAACCAATAAAGCAAGGTTAAAACAGGTAGGTAAGAATTTTTTATTGGTAGTGAATGATGTGGACAATATGAAAACGATGCTGAGTTTTCTGAAGCGGATGCATGATGAAGTGATAAACAAACCCCAATTGGAGGAAGCGTAATTACTATTTTAAGGATATAACCATCAATGCTCAAAGAGATAAAGTAAGCGCTATTGATTTAATTTGAGTCACTGCTAAAAGAGCTTTCAGCAATCAAAAACCTTATTTCTTCTAATCGGTTTCGCCCTGCTTATTGCTTCAACCTTCGTAGAAAAGTTGCTTATTATTATTTTTACCAACCTTATTAGCTTATTAATCTTTTTTAAATGGCTGCAGTGTCTGTTGATAAAATTTCATAAACGTTTCATATTCTTCTGCAAAACTTACTTTACGATGATGTTGTGGCTGATTAAGTATATACTTACAAACTTTGTCAACATCAGACTTTGATACAGAAAAGACCGAAGCTGATTGTTGCCAGGCAAATTGGGTATTGCATAATTTATTTTTATTTATAAACGTTTCAGAACTTTCAGCTACTATAGTTGCAATACTCTCCTCCGATAATTTTGATGAGCGTGATATAAGAAAATGAACATGTTCAGGATTGGCATATATTGAATATAACTGCGAATCGCTATTATTTACAATGCCGGTAATATATTTTTCAGCCCTTAATTGTTATCATGAAAAACTGTAGTATAAGGGAGTGATCCCGAGTTCCGTCGCTTTGCTCCTCGTCGGGAAAGCTACAATCCTGTTACCATGAAATGCAACTAATAATGTTTCTATTCTTGGAAACCTTTATATTATTAAGATTATGTGCAGAATTTGTTTGAATAATGCTGAAATAGTATTCAACAAATAAAAACCTTATTTCTTCTTATCGGTTTGTTTCTGTGTAATAATTTTAACCTTAGTAGAAAGTTGCTCTATTAGCTTTTTCTAACCTTATTAGCTTATTAAATCTTTAGAAAAAATTGTAGTGCTTCCAGTCAGCTTTCTGCAATAAGTGTAAATTGTAAATATAAATGTGTGTACAAGTATTATTCAATAATGTAATAAGGTTCATACAGTCAATTTCATTTTCTTCCACTAAGTTTTTCAAATCATGAACATCTTTTACATATGAAGAAAATAAGGTTTAATACTGTTCAATGCTGTGTATCAAAACTAACATTTTTGCGTCTGAAATTATTAATAAAAAAATCATTGAAGTTTACTGCTTCGATAAAAAAGTAAAGTTATAATTACCGCCATGAAAAACCACAGTATCCCGAATCGTTTCACTCTCGGGACAGGCAACCGCGATGCCATACATACAACTGCCGGTTACAAAAAAATATATAAGCACTTATATAATTAAAAATGCACATTCCATGTTACAGCCGGTATAATAGGAAATAAGGAAACTTGTTTGGCAGTAACCTTTAACGTTCCATCTGCAACAGATCCATCCTGGTCAAAATAATAGAAGTAAGGATTCTGGCGGCTGTATGCATTGTAAATACTAAACACCCAACTATCGGTATATTTTCTCGGCTTCTTATGTTTAGGCGTATAGGTAGCTGCAAGATCAAGACGGTTATAAGATTTCATACGGTATGCATTAATGCTGCTGTATTCCTGTGTAAGCGTACCCCCCACAAAATAAAAACGTTCAGGCAAAGAGATGGCATTGCCGGTACCAAATACAAAGGTGGAAGAAAGCTTCCATTTCTTTGATAATTCATAAATGCCAACCACTGCCAGATCATGGCGACGGTCATATTTTCCCGGGTACTTATTACCGTCATTCAAATCAGGAAATTTACGCCACGTCCATGAGAGCGTGTAACCAATCCAGCCTGTAAGTTTTCCTTTCACCTTATTAATAAACAGTTCACTGCCATAACTCCAGCCTTTTCCAAAAACAAAACTTTCTTCCGGATCACTCAGATCCGGTGTATAACCTTCCGCATATTCTATCTGGTTCTTCATGGTTTTGTAATACAACTCCAGTGAAGTTTCAAACATATTATTAGAGAAATTCCTGAAGTATCCAGCCGCATATAGAATTCCATCCTGCGGCTGCACACGATAAGTAGAAGGCACCCAGATATCTGTGGGCAAAGTAGTGCCGGCATTGCTTACCAAATGTATATACTGAAGATTTCTTGTAACAGATGCTTTGATCGAACTGTTATTATCAAATGCATAACGGATAGTAAACCGCGGCTCTAACCCACCATAAGCTTTGACTGTTTGTCCGCTGCGATAAACATTGCTGTCAAGCTTATTGCCGTTAGCATCGGTTGTATAGGCAGTGTAAGCGCCAACCTGCTGAAAAATGCTATAACGCAGTCCATAATTTATTTTGATATGCCTGTTTATATCCCAGTCATCCTGTATATAAATGCCATACTCGTTAGCAAATTTCTTTTGTGTATTGGCAGGATGAAAAACTACTGAATCCTGGTTACCGCTGGCAACGCTTGGATAAAATGTGTGATAGGTGTATTGAGCGCCGAATTTTACCTTGTGGGATGTGGAAGCAAAATAATCAACGTCTACTTTCGCATTCCAGTCTTTAATGCCTGATGAAAGCCTGAACTTAAAATTATCCTGGTTGCCTAAAAAATCAAATTTGTAATCATTATAGATCAAAGAAACATTAGAAAATAATTTTTTACTAAAGCTATGATTCCATCGGAAGGTTGCTGTTGAATTACCCCAGGGAATAGTAGTACTGAATGAACGGCGCCTGTTATTAAAATCAAATTTATCTCTTCCGAAATACCCGCTTAAATACAAATGATCATTGTTGGAAACCCGGTAATTCATCTTGGCATTCAGGTCATAGAAATAATAACCGGAACCATAAAAACTGCTGCTTTTTTTAATAAATGGTTTTATTAAAAGATCAACATAGGTTCTTCTTGCGGATATGATGTACGAAGCTTTATTTTTTATAATAGGCCCTTGTATGGAAAATCTTGAAGCGATGAGCCCGATACCTGCATCCACTTCTGTTTTATTGATATTGCCTTCCTTCATGGCAATGTCGATCACTGAAGATAAACGTCCGCCGTATTGCGGCGGCATACCGCCTTTGATCAATGTAAGATTCTTTACCGCGTCAGAATTAAAAACAGAAAAGAATCCGAACAAATGGCCGCTGTTATATACTACCGCTTCATCTAAAAGGATTAAATTCTGATCAGGCCCGCCTCCCCTTACATAAAAACCACTGTTGCCTTCGCCCGCATTGCGCACGCCGGGTAACAATTGCAATGTTTTTAAAATATCCGTTTCACCCATAAAAGAAGGCAATGATTTTACGGTGTTAATGCTCAGGTCAACCTGTCCCATCTGCGCGCTCTTTACATTGTTCAACCGTTTTTGTGAGGATGAGACTACAACATCCCGGATAGTAGCAGAAACAGGCACGAGCAAGACATCTTCCGCCACGTCTTTATCAAAATCTGCATTGATGATCTTCGGCAAATAGCCAACGTAAGAAATTAACAGCCGGTAATTGCCGGCCGGTAATGTAAGTGAAAAATAACCGTATTGATTTGTAGTTACTCCACGCGTTTCGTTATTGATAATGATGCTGGCATTGATTAAGGTTTCACCGCTTAAAGAATCTTTTACATACCCTTTCCAGGTAAATTTTCCCTGTGCCGCAAGCGGCGCCGTATATATAAAAGTTGTAAGTATTAAAATCCAGCGAACATGCCTCATTGCATATTATTAATGGAGTCTTCTACCGAACCACATTCCAGCATTGCATTTTTATATTTAGGATCAAATTTTCCAAAATAAGGATTGTCGATTTTCTTTGCCTGCGATATCCACCAGCCTTCACGATCACCGTTAAAAGCCATCGGGCATTTTTTATGATAAATAACAGTTTTATCATAAGCTGTGGTTTTAATAAGATGATATATGCTCTCCGAAACCGTATAAAAAAAGCGGCGTTTATTGTTGATCGAATCAATGTTAATCAAAGTTTGCAAGCCGTCAGCCGCATTTTGTGCAATGCTGGTAGCTTTTGTTGCTGCTGCTTCGTCTTTAAGTTGTTCATAGGGAACACTTATCAAAGCTGTTTGCAGCAAAGCAGCATATTTATCAGTCGCTAGGGTATCCCAATTAATGAAAGCAGTGCGAAGGCTGTCATAATTCATGAGTACGCTATCGAATGCTGTATTAAATGAATCCGTGTTTTTGCTGGTGAAAGCTTTGGGAGCTGCACTTTCATTTGTTGAAGGCCTATTATTGCAGGCGCCCATAATAAATGCAGCGCATAAAAACGCAATAGTTGATCTTACATTTATCATCAATATAATTTTTTGCAAATTTAGCCGTAACCGGTTAGCCGAAACGTGATGTTAAAGCTTTAACAAATAATGTTCCTGTGGAAAGTTACGGGTTGTTGGTTACAAGTTACACGTAGGATAAGGTTTGATAAAATTACCTGTAACCCGAAACCAGTAACCGGTAACCAGCGTTATGCCAATCGTGAGTGGTGAATGGTGCGTAATCACCCTAAATATGCGGAATCTACTCACAACCACGCATTTACATGATAGTGTTCCGGGTAGTACCGGGCTTCTGTTTATTTGGCAACATCACCCACACTATCCTGCCTTGTATGCAGTTTCTATTCGTAGGCTCGAATGTTTGTCGCCGGCTTCCTTCAGATTTCATCTCGCATGCCTGACACACTAAAAAAACCCGCTGATGTCTCAGCGGGTTTTCTCATAAGAGGAGGGTTTATTTTATGATGGAAATTTTAATATTTCCAAGTTCCATTCCTTTAGCATCTGTGATCTTCAGATAATATAGACCGCCTGCAAATTTGTTTACAGATACGTGCTTGTTATTTAATGCATCGGCACTGATCGCACCTGAGGCCCATACTGCTTTTCCGTTAGCGCTATATAAAGTGGCAGTTACCTTTTCCTTAACAGCAGGATTATATTTAATAATGAAGTAGCTGTTTGCAGGATTGGGTGATGCAGACAATACCACGCTGCCCGGCTTGTTACCAGCTATGCTTATATTGTCCGTGTTGTCCTCATCGCCTGATAAAGCGGTTCCTTTGGTTTTGAATTTTGCAATAGTGGAGTATGCACTTGTTACAGAGGAGCCGTTCCCTGAATCTATGGCTGCTACCCTCCATTCATAATTGGTTGCGGTAGCAAGTCCCTTTAATATATAGCTTGTTACGTTGCCATTGGTGTTAACTGTTGTCCATGTGCCTGCACCCTGAACGCGATATTGAATAGCAAAGTAATCAGCACATACCAGGGCACTCCATTTAAGTGTTGCCTGTTTTGCTTTAATACCGGTGGTATTGAGGCCGGTTGGAACAGGCGGTATGAAGGTTACTTCATCGCTGGTACCTTTTGCATTCCCTGTAGCACCATCCCCGTAACCCGTTGCATAATAAACACCCGGAGGCAGGTTGCTGAATATGGCTGTTTTAGTTACATTAACCGGGCTTCCATAAGCAACGCCAAACCTGTACAACTGAACCTTATAGGGTGAATGGCTCTTTGACAATGTGTAAGTAATAGTATTACCGGTTGCACAGTCTGTACCGGCCTGGTAAGAACTTATAACTATCTTCGCTTTATTTTTCTGCGTATATGTATTCTTTATACTGTAAGAACTGAAATGCTCGCCTTTGCCATTATAATAAGTAAACACTTTTATGTAGTAATATCCTTTTGTAAGATTCGTAAAATTAATATCACCGCTGCTTGAATAGTAATAGGCACTTGATATTGGCGCTGCGCCGGTGTCTTTATAAACCTGGACCCATGTTGGCGTTGCACTTCCATACTTAAAGCGATTTTCCTGGCTAAAGATCAGCGTAAGGTTACCTGTGCCGGTATAGTTTATCTTATGATAATCCACCGCATCGCTTACGCCGTTATAATAAAAGTTTACATGGCCTGTTTCTGTAGCGTTTGAATTCAATGTTTTAGCCTGTTTAAAATAGTCGTTGGGTTCCTTGTTTTCATCATCGGCATAAGAATAAACTGAAAGTGTATTACTTAGGGTATAAGGCGCCCATTCACTGGTGTAATAAGTATTTACGCGTATATAATAAGTGCCTTTTTTCAAACCATCGAAATTATAAGACGTTGAACCTGAACTATAAGCTGCAGCCAGCTGGGTTGTCCCATTGTTATCGAACAGGTATGCCCATACATTCTGGCCATTGTGCGATTGAATACCGATAGTGATCATACCATCTTTATCGGTAGTAAGCTTATACCAGTCGGCGGAATCTTTTTTAAGCTTGTAATAATAGTTTGTGTGCCCTGTTACGCTTCCATTTAGCGGCAGGGTTAACGCCTGGGCCTTGCTGTCGTTGGGCTCTGTATCATTTGCCTGGGTTGGCTTAAACAAACTATCGGAAAGCGTGTACGGCGCCCATTCTGTAGTATAGTATGTATTCACTCTTACGTAATAGGTACCTGCGGCGAGACCATCTTTGTTTACTACTACAGCTTCGCCTGATGTGTAGCCGGCAGCCAGTTGCGTCTTTGCATCGTTATCAAATAAATAGGCCCATACATTTTGCCCATTTCCCGATTTCATAGTAAGACGTAAACGACCGTCTCCATTCGTAGTTACTTTATACCAATCCACGCTATCCCTATGATTATTGTAGTAATAATTGATATGTCCTTTTTTACTTCCGTTCAAAGGTAAGGTTAAAGCCTGGCCACGCGTGCTATCCGGCTCCGCATCATTAGGCTCTGTCGGAGAAAATAAGCTGTCAGAAAGCGTATAAGGCGCCCAGTCTGTATTATAGTAGGTATTTACCCTTATATAGTAAGTACCGGCAGCGAGTCCATCTTTGTTTACCACAGCTGACGTACTGTTAGTGTAACCGGCAGCAAGCTGTGTGGTACCGTCATTATCAAACAGGTATGCCCATACATATTGCCCATTAGCCGATGCCATGGTTAAACGGAGCCTTCCATCTGCTGTCGTAGTAACCTTATACCAGTCTTCACCATCCCTTGCACCATTGTAGTAATAATTGATGTGCCCTGTTTTCTTACCATTTAACGTCAAAACTTTAGCTTGTCCTTTGGTGTTATTGGGTTCATCATCATTTGCCTGTGTGGGGACTGTCAGCGTGTTGGAGATGGTATAATTGGGTTTTTCGCCTGCATAATACGGGTATAACTTTAAATAATAGGTGCCTGCTGCCAATCCATCTTTTGAAACGGTTTTGGTACTTGAAGTATAATCCTGCGACAGCAGTGTAGTGCCATCATTATCATATATCTGGCACCAGAGATACAAGCCATTTGAAACAGAGATACCAACATCTAATTTACCGTCGCCGGTAGTAGTTACCTTCCACCAATCCTGATCGGTAGAAGTTCCGATAGCGCCGGAATTGTTGCCGTTTAAAGCAAGCGTGTTTGCCTGTGCTTTGGTATCGTTAGGTTCGCTTTCAGCCGCATTGGCTACGCTCCATGCACACAAAACTGACAGGAAAGCAATGAGTAGAATTCTTTTTTTCATTGTACAGATTTTTGGTTTTAAAATATGGTTTAATAAAAATAGGTTAACTTATTTTAAGTGTATTAAATATATAGACCGTTTTTATTTTTCATTCAGGCGATTATTCAAACGGCGTGATTTTCTTGGTAAGCGTTTCATTTTACTTGACGAACTAAAATTCTCTTTCCATAACTTACTTGTAAATTGCTATCATAAAATAATTTATTCCGTATGCCTCTTGTAATTGATTATAATAAATGGCTTTTAAAGTATAAATTAATCCATATACCGCTATGGTGTTTGGTATGGCTCAGCACATTCTGCGCTTACTATGATAAGGCTGAGCCAACAGCGCCACAGGTTTGCAATGCAGCTGCGGTAGTCCTTACGTCCATGATCCCTTTTTACATTACAGCGCACTTGCTGATACCAAGATATTTATACAATCATAAGTATTTTCCATTTATTGGATTATTGTTATTGCTGGTCATTTTTGGCGGTTTTGCCATGTTGCTGGCTGTGCGCAGCGTAGATCATTTTTTTTACCCTGAGAGAGAAATTATTTCCAGTAACCCGGCCAAATTAAAATTTGATATCAATATATTCACATGGACCAGCCTTCTTGCAGCTTTTGGGTCGGGTGGTTTGAAAATTATGATAGACAGCTTCAGGTTAAGACGGCGCCTTTACGAGGTTGAAAAAGAAAAAATAAGCACTGAACTTAATTTCCTTCGCTCCCAGATCAATCCCCACTTTCTATTTAATGTTATCAATACCATTTACTTCCAGATAGATAAAAAAAATGCCGAAGCACGTGCATCAGTAGAAAAATTATCAGAGATGCTGCGCTACCAGTTGTACGAATGCACTTCTGATAAAATTGAAATAAAAAAAGAACTGGATTATATAAGGAATTATGTTGCGGTGCAAACGCTGCGTATGGAACGTGGTTCAGATATTCAATTACACATTGAAGAAGGTATAGGGAATTTCAAAATAGCGCCATTGCTTATTTTACCCATAGTTGAAAACGCTTTTAAACATGTTTCAAATTTCAGGGAGCCTGCCAACAATAAAATTTATATTAATCTCGTAAGGTCAGATCAAAATTTTTTTATTGTAGAAACACTGAATTCATACGATAAAACAAACGGAACTAACTTCCTGCTGCAATCAGGCGGGTTGGGTGTTCAAAATTTAAAGCGGCGGCTTGAATTGCTGTATCCAAATCAGCATGAGCTAACCGTAAAACAAGATGACAGCCTGTATCAAACCGTTCTAAAAATTAAATACTATGATTAACTGCCTGGTTGTTGATGATGAACCGATAGCCCGAAAAGGTATCCTGGAGCATGTGCGCCAAATTGATTTCCTGCATTGCGTAGCAGAATGCCGCAGCGCTATAGAAGCTACTCAATGGATGCAGGCCAAACCGATCGACCTGCTTTTTCTTGATATACAAATGCCAAAACTTACCGGTATTGATTTTATAAAGAACCTGCAGAAACCTCCGCTTATTATTTTTACTACTGCCTACCCGGAATATGCGGTGGAAGGCTATGAACTGGATATTCTTGACTATCTTTTAAAACCTGTGAGTTTTTCCCGCTTTTATAAAGCTTCTGTAAGAGCCTATGATTATCTCACATTAAAAAACAAGTATGACGGGAAAAACCCGGAAGATTTTTTCTTTATAAAATGTAACCAGAAAATAGAAAAAATAAAAATATCTGATGTACTGTACATTGAAGGCATGAGCAATTATATTATTGTACATACGGCTCAAAAAAAATATATTACTTACCTAACTTTCAAAGGAGTTGAAGAGCAGTTGCCCCAACATTTATTTATCCGCATACATAAATCATTTCTTGTTTCCGTAAACGCCATTAAAACGATCGATGGCAACGAAGTAATATTGGACAGTTGTTCATTGCCGATAAGTAAAACACATAGAGAAGAAGTGTTTTCCAAAATATCCAACAGGATGCTGAAACGATAGCGGCTTTCTATTTGACCTTACACAATATGCGCATTAAGACAATTAATGTAGGGGGCAAAGGTATTAATCTTTGCCTCCCCTCACATTACCGTATGTACTTGCGTGTACGGCGGTTTCTTTAAAGTGATTTACGATGCAGTTTGCTGCAGTTTTCACTACGGCTGTAATAATCTTGTTGATTGAACCACAGTTTGTTCATACCAATATTAGTGCGGGGGTTGCTTAACCGCCACCATCTTTACAGCTTAGCGTTGTGCGCCAGCTTAACCTTTCTTCCACACCTAATTCCCTTAACCATCTTACTATTCTTAAAACGGCATCAGTTGGAACAGGGACATGATATACCTGAGAGCGTTTTTGCTGCCACAACCTGGCATAGGTAAATGATACCTTAGCTTGCTTCTCCTTCTTTGCCAGCAACCGCCGCCTGCAAACCGTAACAGACACAGAAGTGACCTTTAGCTATAAAGGCTATAAAGTCAAAGGCACTACAAAGCAGATGACCTTAAGTAATGAGGAATTTACAAGAAGGGTTGCCAGGTATATCTTACCATATCGGTTATCAAGATATTGAATCACAAACTTACCTTTATGCCTTAGCTTAGTTGTTGAATCTAACTCCAGTTAATAAAAAAGTATCACCATGTCCTTAGCCGGAATTGACACAAACTTCACTTTACCTGCGCGCTTCTATACCAGCACCGAAATTTTCGAGGAGGAGCTTGAGCGGATTTTTTACAGCCGATGGATTTATGTGGCTTGTGAGGCCGATATTCCGAAACCAGGCGATTACGCGGCTTTAAAAATCGGAACGCGGTCCTTTTTTCTGCAGAGGACTCAACACGGGGAGGTTAAGGGATTTTACAACGTATGCCGGCACCGCGGACATGAACTGGTCCCAGGGGAGAAAGGCAACTGCCGGCGGCTCATCTGCCCCTATCACAACTGGACTTACAACCTTGACGGAAAGCTTCTCGTTGCCCGTGGTATGGATGTCGACTTTCCAAAGGAAGATTTCGGACTAAAACCGGTAGAAGTTGCCGTGATTGGTGGCCTTATTTATGTTTGCCTTACCTCACCCGCACCCGAAGATATCGAAGATGTACGCACCAGGCTTGCTCCATATCTCGCTCCATACGAATTGCCCAAGACCAAAATAGCCTGCCGGAAAGATATTATTGAAGCGTGCAACTGGAAGCTGGTGATAGAAAATAACAGGGAATGCCTGCATTGTTCAAGCAATCACCCTGAACTGCTGGTACCGTTGTACAGCTCAGGCTTTGGCAAGGGGCTCGACAAGGATAATGTACAGGCCGATGAGCGACGCTTCCAGGAAGCGCTCCGGGAAAAAGAACAAGAGTGGGAAAGCCTCGGCCTTCCTTATGAATTAATAGAGTTTCCCGACGGCCTATGGTTCCGCACGGTTAGACTACCACTTGCCAACCAGTGCATATCACACACCTTAAAGCCTGAACATGCCTGCAAAAAGTTGCTTGGCAATTTTAAACGGCCCGAGGGAAGTGGACTTTCCTTATGGACCCATCCGAATTCGTGGAATCACTTTTTGAGCGACCACATCGTCACCTTCGCGGTCTTTCCTCTTTCGGTTGACCGTACGCTGGTGCGGACCAAGTGGCTTGTAGCGGTTGACGCGGTAGAAGGTGTTGACTATGATCTTGACAACCTGACCAGGGTTTGGACCCAAACCAATGCACAGGACCAAAGCCTGGCAGAAGGCACTTACCGCGGCATTTGCTCCGGTGGTTATATCCCCGGCCCACTGGCCGACGAAGAATACCTCGTCAAACAGTTTCTCTCCTGGTATCGCGATCAACTCACCGAAACCACTGTTCACTGATGCCAAAGATTGTAATTATCGGAGCCGGAATCGTTGGTTGTTCATTGGCCGACGAGCTTACCGAACGTGGATATTGCGATATAACCGTAATTGAAAAAGGTAAGCGCTGGAATCCCGGCGGCTCCACATCACACGCACCCGGCGTTGTTTTCCAGGCCAATGGGTCGCGTACCATGGCGCAGTTCGCCCGTCAGACGGTTGAAAAATTGCATGGGCTCCGCCATGGCGGCGAGACCTGTTTCCTCAAGGTGGGCAGCCTGGAACTCGCAACGATACCTGAGCGCCTGGCCGATCTTCACCGCAGAGCAGGATTTGCCTTGTCTGCAGGGATAAATGCACGAGTGATCTCTCCCGAAGAAGCAATGAAATTGCATCCCCTTCTCAATCGTGAAAAATTACTAGGTGCACTCTATGTGCCCGATGACGGGATCGCCCGGGCGGTATTAGCAGACGAAGTAATGAGTAGGCGGTCAATCAGCCGCGGTGCGCAATTCATTTGGGAATGCGAGGTCACCGGCATTGATCAAAGTGATGGCCGCGTTACCGGTGTTCAAACAACACAGGGATCATTCCCGGCAGATATCGTTGTTTCCTGCGCCGGAATTTGGGGGCCAAAGATCGGAGCGATGGTGGGTATGTCAAAGGCGATACAGCCGTTGGCACACCAGCTTTGCTACACAGCGCCGATGCCCGAGCTTTCATCCTACAAGAGTGAAGCTGAGCTGCCCGTGCTCCGTCACCAGGGTGCTGACCTTTATTTCAAGCAGAGAGGACAGAGTCTCGCCGCTGGCTGGTATGGACACAACCCACTTCCAGTGAAAGCTAAAGATATTCTTCCCTGCGAACTCGCTGAAATAATGCCGAGCCAGATGCCATTCACCCCTGAAGATTGGAAAGGCGCTATGGAGGGTGCAACCGAAGTCATTCCCGCACTGAAGGGCGCTGAGATCGCCGAATCAATGAATGGATTATTCTCCTTCACCGTAGATAATTTTCCATTGATGGGTGAATGGTCGGGTTTGAAGGGCTTTTGGGTTGCTGAAGCAGTATGGATCACCCACGCAGGTGGTGTTGCAAGTGCGATGGCCGAGTGGATCGTCAATGGCCATCCCGCACTGGCTGTACATGAATGCGATGTTAACCGTTTTGATACCCACCAGTTGGGGTCTGTCCATATTGAAGAACGTGGTGCACAGAACTATGTCGAGGTGTACGACCTGCTACACCCGCTACAGCCAATGGAGTCGCCACGTCCTCTCCGCACCACCGGTTTCTACCCCCGTCAGCAGGAACTCGGCGGCTTCTTCCTGGAGGCTTCCGGCTATGAGCGGCCGCAATGGTACGAAGCCAACGCCCGCCTGCTCGCCCGCTACAATGTTCCACCGCGGGATGAGTGGACTTCAAAGTTCTGGTCGCCCATCATCGGCGCCGAGGCCTGTATGGTAAGAGATGGCGTCGGCCTGTTCGATATCACGACCCTGAAACGCATCGAGGTCACAGGCAAAGGCGCATTGGAGTTTCTTGAGAAAATGACAACTGGTAACCTTCGTAAAAAGCCTGGCTCTATAACCTATTGCCTGATGCTTAACGAAAGGGCCGGCATCCTGAGCGACATTACTGTTATGCGGCGTGGCGAGCACGACTTTTTCATCGGCGTGAATAGCAACACGGATATCAATTACCTGAAGAAGGAGGCGCCAGACACGGTGCATGTACGGGACATCACCGCCGGAACCGTGGGGCTCGGAATCTTCGGACCGAAGTCGCGTGAACTTGCACAGTCTTTGACCCGTGATGATCTCAGCAACGAAGCACTTGGCTATTTCAAACTAAAGAATACTTATCTCGAACATGTACCGGTGATGCTGTGCCGGCTCTCCTACGTTGGCGAGCTGGGATATGAAATCTACACTACCGCCGACCTCGCGCTGAAACTCTGGGATACACTGTGGGATGCCGGAAAGAAGCACGGACTCATTGCAGCCGGACGTGGAGCATTCAACTCCATGCGCCTGGAAAAAGGATATCGCAGTTACGGAGCGGACATGAACAGTGAGCACAATCCCCATGAAGCGGGGCTGTCTTTTGCCGTCCGAAAGGGCGGAGGATTTAGAGGCGCTGAAGCTTTTCATTTAGTGGATCCAAATGCACTGACCAGGTGTTTAGTGTGTCTCGTTTTGGAGAACCTTCAACATGTGGTTTTGGGTAAGGAGCCCGTACTGCACCAGGGTAATGTGGTGGGTTATGTCACCAGTGCTTACTTCGGCCATACCATTGGCAAGCCACTCGCTTATGCATGGGTACCGGCAGCATTGAGCACACAGGGAACGGGCCTCTCCATCCGGTATTTCGATCGAGATTACCCGGCTACTGTAGGACAGGATCCTCAGTTCGATCCACAAATGACACGATTGAAATCATGACGAATACAAACGATACATTGCCTTCCGGCACGATCGGACGACGGCAAGCGGCCGCACTGCCAGAACAGCCTCCAAATCTGTGGAAACCTGTGAAGCCGAAGAAAGCATACGATACGGTCATCGTGGGCGGAGGCGGTCATGGATTGGCAACCGCTTATTACCTGGCAAAGAATCATGGCCTGACCAACATAGCGGTCCTGGAGAAGGGCTGGCTTGCAGGAGGCAATACGGCCCGCAACACTACCATCATCCGTTCGAATTATCTATGGGACGAATCGGCGGCTATTTACGAGCATTCCCTAAAATTATGGGAGACGCTGGAGGAAGACCTCGGCTATGAGCTATTCTTCAGCCAACGCGGTGTATTGACGCTTGCACATTCCATCAGTGATGTGAGATCGAAACGCCGCAATTTTTATGCTAATGCCCTTAACGGCATTGACAGTGAGTGGCTTACCCCGGAAGATGTGAAGAAATTAGTACCGATTATTAACATCAGCCCGGATGTGCGGTACCCGGTTCTTGGCGCCACTTACCAACCGCGGGGCGGCATCGCGAAACATGACTGGGTGGCCTGGGGCTATGCTAAGGCGGCCAGCGACCTTGGGGTGGACATTATACAGGGTATCGAAGTGACGGGCTTTGACATCCGGAACAATAAAGTCCAGGGTGTACACACCTCCCAAGGCACAATCGCTACAGAAAAAGTGGGCCTCGTAGCAGCCGGCCATTCCTCGATACTGGCCAATCTTGCAGGATTCTCGATTCCAATTCAGAGCCGCCCATTGCAGGCGCTGGTCAGTCCACTGCTTGAACAGGTGCTCAACACCGTGGTGATGAGTGGCGCTGTTCATGTGTATGTCAGCCAGGCCCACAAAGGTGAACTGGTGATGGGAGCCGGCGCCGACGCCTTCAACTCCTATGCACAGCGCGGCGGCTTTCATGTGATCGAACACCAGTTGGCGGCTGCGCTGGAATTGTTCCCTATCTTCTCCCGGGCGCAGGTGCTGAGGACCTGGGGAGGAATTGTTGATATCGCTCCGGACGCCTCTCCTATTATCTGCCTCACCCCCGTAGAAAATTTATTCATTAACTGCGGCTGGGGAACAGGCGGTTTCAAGGCCACGCCCGGTTCAGGTTGGGTGATGGCCTACACGATAGCAACCGGCACTCCACATGAGCTGAATTTGCCCTTCACGCTCGACCGTTTCGTGACGGGGCATCTAATTGATGAACATGGCGCGGCCGGGGTCGCTCACTAAAACTTATTCTATGCTTTATATTCCTTGTCCCCACTGTGGCCTGCGCAACGAAACCGAGTTCCATTACGGAGCGGAGGCCGGAGTATCTTATCCGGATCCCAAGGTGATGACCGATACTGAATGGGCTAAATACCTTCATATCCGTGCCAATCCCAAGGGGTGGCTTGCCGAGCGGTGGGTGCATTTCGCCGGATGTGGCCGGTGGTTCAACCTATGGCGGAATACTATTACACACGAAATCGGGCCGGTATGGCTTCCCTTTACTATACAACCAAAAGCCACCGATAAAATCGGGGAGGAGGATCCGAAGGCATGAGCGAAGTTTCATTCATTTTTGATGACAAACTCTACAAGGGGCAAAAGGGTGAGCCGATGGCGGCTGCCTTACTGCGCAGTGGCCTGCTGTCAATAACTAATAGCACCTATCATGGCCGTCCGCGCGGTGTTGCCGGATTGGGCGTTGAAGAACCCAATGCGCTCGTTCAGATGGTATCAGGTACAAAGGAATCGATGCTTCCTGCCACAGTCATTGAAGTAGCAGACGGTCTTGCTGCACACAGCCTTACCGGCATCGGTGCACTGCCTGAAGCTCCCGATGAGGCACGCTATGACAAGACCAATCATTATGTCGATACGCTGGTTATTGGGGCAGGTCTTGCTGGATTGAAGGCGGCGGAAGAATATTTGTGTGCAGGCCGTGAAGTGTTGTTGATAGACGACCAGCCAGTACCTGGCGGTCATCTCCGGCATCTTGGACTGGAATTACCGGCTGCCTTGCGGGATGTTCTCGCGCATGGAAACCTCACTTACCTGTGCAGGTGCACTGCAGTTGGCTTGTACGACCAGAATTACGTCGTCGCCATTGAGCGGCGAAGCGACCACCTTGGAAATTCCGCGCCGGCCAATCGTTCGCGTATTCGGGTCTGGCATATCCGTGCCGATAAAATCGTACTTGCCCCGGGGGGCTTTCAACGTCCTTTGATCTTTGCCAACAACGACAGGCCCGGCATCATGCTCTCCCATGCGGCAGCGACTTATGTCGCGGTTCATGGTGTGCGGATATTCAGCCGCGCCGTGGTTGCAACTGTTGACAACCAGGGATATCGTGACGCGCTCAGGCTCCGCCATGCCGGCGTACAGGTGCAAGGCATTTATGATGCGCGGTCCGGGGCAGGAGGTTCCAGTGTCGATGCAGCGAGGGCGGCGGGAATCCCGGCCCGCTTCCGTGCTACTGTACTCGATACTGCTGCCAATGCAGAAGGGACGTTGCACAGCCTCACCATACAGGACCTCGATACAAACGAAACATTTCAAATAGGCGCTGATCTGCTGGCAGTATCCGGCGGCTGGACGCCAATAGTAGACCTGGCGACGCACATTGGCATCAAACCGGTGTGGAGCGAGGAGCACGCGGCTTTCCTGGTAAACCACTCTACCGATCAACTGCGCACTGCCGGCATGCTGGCTGGCGACTTCGGTGGAGACGATGATCCATCGGTATTCTTCGGTCCGGCACTCGATCCCGAACAGTCCCGTTATGCTTATATTGACTTGCAGCGCGATGCCACGCTGCATGATCTGCGCCGTGGTGTTGGGGCAGGGTTGACCAACATCGAGCATATCAAGCGATACACCACTATAGGTACTGCACACGACCAGGGCAAGACCAGCGGCATGCTCACCATCGGTGCACTTTGCCAATTGAATGGTAATGTGTCGCCTGCTGATGTGGGCACCCTTTCCTTCCGGCCTCCGTATGTGCCGGTGCCGTTCGCTGCGCTTGCCGGGCGTGAACGTGGAGAACTCTCGGATCCTGTCCGTATTACAGTGCTGCATCCATGGCATGTGGAAGCGGGTGCAGTATTCGAAGACGTGGGGCAATGGAAGCGACCGTGGTACTTTCCGAAGCCGGGAGAAAGCATGGAAGACGCCGTTCGGCGTGAGTGCACGGCAGCCAGGCAGGGTGTGGCCGTGATGGATGCCTCCACCCTCGGGAAAATTGATATCCAGGGTCCGGACGCTGCTGTTTTCCTCGACCGCATCTATACAAATATCTTCTCAACATTACCGGAAGGGCAGTGCCGTTACGGAATGATGTGCAAGGCTGACGGCATCGCCTTTGATGACGGTGTAACCACCCGGCTGGATAAAAACCATTTTTTTATGACTACCACTACAGGGGGCGCTGCCGGGGTGCTGGCATGGCTGGAAGAGTGGCTCCAGACAGAATGGCCTGACCTGAAGGTGTATTGCACCTCGGTGACTGAACATATTTCGACCATCGCGCTGGTGGGCCCAAAAAGCAGGCAGCTCCTCCGGGAATTGATTACAGACATTGACCTCTCAAAAGATGCATTTCCCTTTATGCATAGTCGAAAGGCGACGATAGATGGCATACCAGTACGCATTGCACGAATCTCGTTTTCGGGAGAACTCGCATTTGAGATCAATGTTGAATGGGGCTATGCGCGTCCTATTTGGGAACGGTTGTGGGCGCTTGGACGCCCCTATGACCTAACCGCCTATGGCACGGAGACCATGCACGTGCTGCGGGCGGAAAAGGGTTACATTATCATCGGGCAGGACACCGATGGGACTCAAACGCCTTATGATCTCAACATGTCCTGGATCGTTTCGAAAAAGAAAGAGTTTATCGGAAAGCGCTCCTTCCAGCTTCCTTATCTGAAAACAACAGGCAGACAACAACTGGTAGGCCTGCTGCCCGAAAACCATGACGAGGTCATTCCGGAGGGAGCTTACATCACCGTACTTAACGCACAACCAGATAAGCAGGGCAAGACAAGTCATATTGGCTTTGTGACGAGTTCTTATTATTCACCGGCGCTTGGCCGTGCGTTTGCATTGACACTGGTAGCCGACGGCCTGAACCGGATGGGTGAAGTGGTGGCAGTACCCATCGGAAAAAAAATGATCCATGCTACAATTTGTGACGCTGTATTCATTGATAAAGAGAACATTCGAAGATACTCATAAAACGCACACATGATCACCAAAGAAAGTCCGCTAAAAGGAATGAACATCGGAATCGTCGCTACGGTAACCATTCGCGAATTGCCGGGATTGCACACCATCGATCTTAGAGTGGCGCCCGGCACCGCAGCGCAAGTTGTGGTCGCTGAAGTACTCGGCATTGATCTGCCGGAGAAACCGGGCCGGACCCGAATGAAGACAGTATCCGGCGGAGGTGAAGCCCATGCATTGTGTCTTGCACCGGACTGGTGGCTTATTGTAGGATTCGGGGAAGCTGAGGAGAAACTCGCGCCGCTGCTTTTGACTAACGATTATCATTTCAGCATAGTGGATGTCAGCGGCCAGCGAACAACCATTGAATTGGAAGGGCCTAAAGTTCGTGAAGTGCTCGCCCACCTTTGGGAGCAGGATCTCCGGGAAAAAAGTTTCCCTGTTGGAAGTGTCTCCCAGGGACTCATGGTGAAGGCGCCGGTGATCGTTTGGCACATTGCTCCGTTTCGTTACCGTGTTATGGTCCGAAGCTCTTTCGCTTTGCACTTGTGGAAGGCGCTGACAGACGCGGTGGAGGAGTGGATGTAAGCACAGATATTTCTTCAAACAGATTTGGCCGCAAGGTATTTTGAGCAAGACCGCATTGAAGTTTATAACGCCAACATTGCGATCGACAATCTGTGTACGCGGAAACTCCAAGTACTGTAGCAGAAGCCTGTGTAAATGAGGCTGCCTGTTATCTTCATAAACATAAACTCCAACAATACCTACTGTTAACCATAAGCTAAGCAGGTTTTGCTTCCGGCAGGAACGGGGATATACAAGATCAATCCTTATCTATTGCTTTTTGAAATTTCCTGCAACCATTGCATTCATATCAGAGCCGGTGAAATAAAAATTAATTTGTTGCCTACGCACTTGTCTTTAACTGCAATCGTCTTATTGCCGGTCCAATCTGATAAGAGGACATAGAACACATAGTATAACAAATAGTATGATTGTTCTAAAGCTTATCAAACATCGCTTCGAGCTTATCATAACCATGAATAGCATTCGCAGGTAAGTTTTCGCCTTTATCACCGAATACCAGCATTGCCTTGATGTTTTCTATTATGATTCCATCTTCAGTAAAATTGCCTTCAGCATCAGTTAAGCTTTTTGTCTCAAGATTGAAATGTTTTGCGATGAAATGATATAAAGGCTGCCTTTTTGATGGCCCGAAATCATGGCCTTCATTTGGTAAATGCACATTCTCTACCGCATTTTCATTACCGTAATAACTGTATATTTTTTTGAGATATGGAAACTCAATCTGCGGTACATGATCCGTCCAGTCGCCACCATCCGATACAACCAGTTGCGGTCTTGGTGCAGCCATGGCAGCGAGTTCAGGATTATCTGTGCCACCGCCGCAAAGATGCAGCGGCAGCCCGCTTTCGCAAGGACAACCACCATACATATAACAGGATAACATCACCACAGGTGCACTCAGTTTTATGCGGTCATCCAATGCCGTGATCAACATGGTTTGACTACCGCCACCCGATGCGCCACAGATAGCAACACGGTTTGTATCAGCTTCTTTTAATGATAACATGTAATCTAATATTCTGATGCTGCTCAAAGCCTGAACCGTCATAGCAAGCGGGCGCCGATGATCTGCTTCATTGAATTGCAATAACGATTCATTCCATGCAAACAGATCATAGCTGATGGCCATGCAACCCATCTTCGCGAGTTCAGCACAACGCCGCTGACAATCCGGACGATAACGATGGCCAGCGAAATGCCCATCGGGACAAAGTATAACCGGTATCTTATTTTTTATGACAGATGGCTTGTATAATGAGCCGCAGACATAAACACCCGGCAATACTTCAAATGCAATATTCTCAATGGTATAGGCATTCATTGTTCTTTGATGATTAATGATAGGCGTTGACTTTGGTTTTGGTGGCAACGGCGATAATTGCAAGGCTTTATACATGCAGGCACGCAAAGAATCTTTGCGTAGTTCCCAGCTTTGTTTATCGTGATATTTTGAGGCCAGGTAATCAAGCTTTGTCTTGCCGTCTTCTACAGAAGTTCTGTAATATTCATAGGCTTTAATCCTGTATTTGCCGGGGTCTGTCTTTGCTGCAACCAGGTCAAACGGCGTGAGAATATTACTTAATGTTTCATCTGCATCTGCCCTGAAACGCCAGTCAGCATACGTAAGTGTTTTGCCATTCACCAAACTATCCGGATAGCGTATGGAAATGGCGAATCGTTGTTCTGCTTCATGCAAAACATCCACCAAAGATTTAACGTATTGTGCATCGGAATTTTGTTGCGTAAAAGCATCGGATGCAATTATCAACAGGAAACATGACTGTATAAAAAATTGTTTACTCATAGTATTGCCTGCCGGTTTTAGTGTTTAACAATAATATCCAAGGTATTTAATAAACAGCATGTTACGCTATTTTACATTTACGGATTGTATATGCAACCTGTCGGACCAATGCAAAAAGCTTCTCACCCGGCGTCTTCTTTTGTTGCGGTGTCACCTCATATGGAATTACCCTGCTGGCCGTACGCACGGACAATCCTGTTAAATGTTGCTTTATTAAAGTGGATTTGTTTATTCCAAATTGAGCCGGGTCTGATAACATTTTTGAAAAGTAAATTGAACCACACAGAGTATTCTAAAGTTATGTGCAATCTATCCACGCTTTAGCGGCGCAAGTTGTTTCTATGTTACTAATTTGATTCAATAACATTAAAAGCTACGTTTGAACCAGCTATTAATAATGTTATGCCAACAGGAAACCGGAGATGAGTAACGATATGCAGCCGAAGTGTTGCGACGCAACCATGCTCAATCGCAGTTCATTTGCCGGTCACCCGGAAAATTCAAACAACTTGTTTCGCTTTTCTTTTATCAGATTGCAGGTGGAATGTCAGTTATCGCTAAAGAGATGGATTATTTAACTATCTAAATTGGCATACTTAGCTTCTACCAAAGTATTTGTAATATTGAAATTCCAATGAATTTATTTATGAAGTATGCAAGACTTGTTGCAATCCAGTTGTTGTTTATTTTACTGAGTAAGACAAGCAATTGCCAGTATGCAGTCGAGTCGGCTACTGATATTATATGGAAAACACAAAGCATTAATGCATCCGCCTCCATGCCTTGCGGCGGCGGAGATATTGGTTTGAATGTATGGGTTGAAAACAATGACATACTTTTTTACATAGCTCAAAGCGGAACATTTGACGAAAACAATACGATGCTTAAACAGGGCCGCATCAGAATAAAAATTTCACCCGATCCTTTTAAAGATGCATCTTTCAAACAACAGTTAAATATCAAAGATGGCAACGTAATTATTGAAGGAAAGGATATAAGAATAATACTTTGGGTGGATGTTTTTAAACCTGTAATTCATGCAGATATTAAAAGCAAAACGGCCATTAGCATAAAAGCCTCCTACGAAAGCTGGCGATACCATGATCACTTGTTAACCGAGCGTGCGGAGTTTCGCTCTAATTCATACAAAGTGCCTCAAAAATTCGACGTCATTACTTACAAAGATTCTATACAGTTTATCAATAATGACGTTTTGTTTTATCACAGGAACCGCGATGGTGTAAGTAACATTTTTGACTACACAGTGAAGATGGAAGGCATGGATAGCGTAAAAGATCAATTGTTTGACCCGGTTACCAACAATACATCAGGAGGAATAATGATCGCAAATGGAATGAAGCCAGTTGGTATTGATTCAGGAAAATATGCCAATACAAATTTTCAATCCTACTCAATCCAAACAGAAAAACCTGTTCATGAACAAAATATAGTTATCGCTTTAAATACAGAACAAGCAACAGATATTAAAACATGGATGGATGATCTTACTGCAATCAAACAATATGCATTCAATACAAAGTATGCCTTTAATAAAACGGTAAACTGGTGGCATGAATACTGGAACAGGAGCTACATTCATATAAACGATGCCGACAGTGCCATGAGTAACAACTACCAGCTATTCCGATACATGTTAGGTTGCAATGCTCATGGAAAGTACCCGACAAAATTCAATGGTGGCTTATTTACATTCGATCCGGTGTATGTTGACAGCAGTTATTCTTTTTCGCCTGATTTCAGGTTGTGGGGCGGGGGAACTTTTACAGCACAAAATCAACGGCTGGTTTATTTTGGTTTGCTGAAAAGCGGTGATTATGACCTGATGAAACCCCTGTTTGATTTCTATACAAGGACTCAAAAGAATGCAGAATGGAGAAGTAAAATTTATTGGGATCATGATGGCGCTTGCTTTACTGAACAACTGGACAATTTCGGCTTGCCGAATGTTTTTGAATACGGGTTAAACCGCCCTGAAAATTTTGATAAAGGCCTTGAATACAATCCATGGCTGGAATACACATGGGAAACTGTTTTTGAGTTTTGCTATATGATGCTCCAAAACTATACTTATAATAATGATGACATATCCTCCTACATTCCATTTATAAAAAGCTGTATTGATTTTTATGATCAGCATTATCAAATGCTGGCAAAGCAACGCGGTAACAAAGTGTTCGACAGCAGCGGCCATTATATATTGTACCCAACTTCTGCTGCAGAAACGTACAAGATGACATACAACTCAACAACAGTTATCAGCGCATTAAAAACAATACTGGAAAAATTATTGTCATTACCTGTTAATTACATCGACAGTTCTGACCGGTCAAAATATACATCTATACTTCAACGCATACCACCGATAGCTTTAAGAAATATCAATGGCCATACAACCATCGCACCTGCGCAAACCTGGCAACGTATTCAAAACACCGAATCACCCCAATTATATCCTGTGTTTCCCTGGGGAATTTATGGTGTTGGGAAACCCGGTTTAGACACAGCCATCAATACCTACCAGTACGATCCGGAAGTCATAAAAAATAAAGGTTCCAAAGGATGGCGACAGGAAAACATTTTCGCTGCGAGGCTCGGTTTGACGGATGAAGCATTTGATCTTACCAAAGAAAAGATCACTGCAGGCAAACATCGCTTCCCTGCATTCTTTGGTCCCGGATATGACTGGACGCCGGATATGAATTGGGGTGGTACTGCTATGATCGGTTTGCAGGAAATGTTATTGCAGGCAGATGATCAATATATCTATTTGTTTCCTGCATGGCCGAAAGACAAGGATGTATCTTTTAAATTACATGCGTCGCATAATACAACAGTTGAAGCGGTTTTGAAAAATGGAACACTTATATCGTTAAACGTAAAACCCGGTTCAAGAAAAAAAGATGTTATTGTGATGTTGAAGTGAGCGGTTAAATCTTATCATTGCTTTATTAACGCGATGCTTGCATAAGAAATTTCATGCCTGTAGTAATAAGTGATAATGTTCATCCGAACAACAGGAATCAAAAATTTCTATCAGGTATTCTTACAACCAAATAAGTTCAAACATTTTCATTGAATGAAGCGACGGACATTTATCAGAAATACAGGCGCCGCTGGCTTAATTGCATTTATTGACATTCCAGATATTCACCAATTCCCTGATCACAAGAATGATTCAACCCCGGAGGAAAATTTCAAGCAGCCGCCTGTCTCATCGGCTCCCCGGGTACTCTGGTTCTGGATGAATGGAAATGTTACCAAAGAAGGCATTACACTTGACCTGGAGGCAATGAAACAAGTGGGAATTGGAGGTGTGCTAAACTTTGATGTGGGAACAGGTATTCCCAAGGGTCCAATAAAATATTTAAGCGAAGAGTGGCTGCAATTAAAAGAACATGCAATCCGGGAATGTGACCGGCTGGGCCTGGAATTCATTATGCACAATTGTCCCGGCTGGTCGTCCAGCGGTGGCCCGTGGATCACTCCTGAACTGGCTATGCAGGAAATTACATGGAGCGAAACATACATTTCGGGCGGAAAGCCAATAAATATCGATCTGCCAAAGCCAGCCAACCGGCTGAATTTTTACAGGGATATAGCCGTGATGGCTTTTCCTTCTCTTGAAGGAGAATATCTCCTACAAACAGTTAAGCTTTCTTCCCGAAGCGGACCGGTTGATACGAAATTATTGACCGGTAAAGATCCGAAAGGCGTAATTGTTGAACCTGCACAGGGAGAAAACGCATGGCTGCAGTTTGAATTTGCGCAGCCTTATGAAGCGAAGCTCCTTACCTTTTTTATTGCTGCTATCGCTACAGAAACAACGGTGACCAAACCTCTTGACTTTGGAGAGCGGACATCTATCCTGTTGGAAGCTTCTGACGATGGCGTTCAATTTCGCACGGTAACGCCAATCAATACAGGCCTTGAGACAGAACTCTTATTGGGCGATAAGCGCATAGTGTTTGATATTCCTGTAACCAGGGCAAAATATTTTCGCCTCTCTTCTGCTCAAACAAGACGTTATAAGCAGGTGCAATTTTCAGGAATTACGAGGCTGAAGAACTGGATGGAAAAAACCAATCACAGGGGCAGGAGTTTTATGTATGTTGCCGAGGCGTCGGCGGTGGAAACTATCAATAAACAGGCAGTACCGGGTGGTTCCATAATTGATCTTGATGCAGTCTTGGATGTCTCGCAGTTCGTTAATGATGGTTTACTTAGCTGGAATGCCCCGGTCGGTAACTGGACTATCTTACGAATTGGCTTCACCCCAACGGGAGTTTTAAACCGTGCCGCTCCCGATACGGGGATAGGATTGGAATGTGATAAATATAATCCCACCGCGATTGAGTTTCATTTCAACAATATGATGAAAGATCTTTTGCCTGCAATACAACCATTGGCTGCAAAAGGAAAAATGGGATTAGAAATAGACAGCTACGAAGCCGGTGCTCAAAACTGGACACCCGGGTTCGAACAGGCATTTGAGAAACGATGGAAGTATAAGATCCATAAATTCCTGCCCGTACTCGCGGGAGGCAGGATCGTTGATAGCGTGGAAAAAACGGAACGCTTCCTCTGGGATCTGCGCAGGATACAGGCAGACATGATTGCAGACAACTATTATGGACGTTTTCATGAACTGTGTCATCAACACGGGATCACCACTTATACCGAACCCTATGAAATGGGCCCTATGGAAGAAATGCAGATCGGTTCCAGGACGGACATCAATTTATGTGAATGCTGGAATGGAATATCTTCGGTTACTCCTACGAAACCACCTGTCCTGAGAACTCCGAAGTTAGTTTCTTCCATTAATCATATTAATGGTCTGAAAATAACGGGCGTCGAAGCCTTCACCGCAGAGCCCGATTCAGGCCGCTGGCAAGAATACCCTTTTGCACTGAAAGCCCTGGGAGATAAAGCATTTACAAGGGGAGTGAACCGGATGCTTATTCATCGGTATGCTCATCAGCCGCATCCGTCGGCCGTTCCGGGTATGACCATGGGTCCATGGGGGATCCACTTTGACAGAACAATTACCTGGTGGAATCAAAGCGCACACTGGCTGCGCTATTTGGCCAGGTGTCAGTACATGCTGGCGCAAGGCCGGTTTATTGCTGACCTGCTTTACTTCGCAGGTGAAGACGCCAATATGTACACAAAAGCAATTCCAGGCGATCTAAGTCCTCATCCACCGGCGGGTTATGACTATGATATGATCAATGCCGAGGTTATTTTTAAAAAACTAAGAATCGCAGATAATGAAATTGTTTTGAGTGATGGGATGACCTACCGGGTCTTCATTTACCAGGATTTTAAAATTGTGCCACTTGCATTGTTACAGAAGCTGAAAGAGTTGGTGCTCCAGGGCATGACATTAATAGGCGAAAAACCTGAACATGCTGCCGGACTCGGTGATGAAGACAAAAAATTTAATGAGATTGTAAAAGAGCTTTGGGACGATAGTAATGCGGCAACAGGAAAAAAACTCGGGAATGGGCAAATATTTTCAGGTCAGCCTATAACTTCTGTGCTTCAACAATTAAATATCAAACCTGATTTTGAATGCTCTTCCCGTTCAGGGGATGCACCCGTTATGTACACACACCGCAGGTTTGAGGATGGAGATATTTTTTTTATCTCAAATCAAAGAAGAACCTATGAAGAACTGGTGTGTACATTCCGGATCAAAAACAAGCAACCTGAGCTCTGGGACCCGGTTACGGGAAACATAGCACAATTAACATTTTATGAATTAACAGATGACCGGACGAGCATACCTGTTAATTTGGAACCATGCGGTTCTGTATTTGTAGTGTTTCGAACTCCGGCTTCTTCACACCGTTTGCATTTGCTCACGAAGGATAATGACGTAGTGTTAACCACAAAAAATTTTCCTGTTGTACCTGAAAAAAGTTACCGCGAGGCTGCGAATTCTTTTACAACCGTTTTTTGGGCAAAGCCCGAAATAAATATTTTGCTTGATCCTGTTTTTACTATGGGTGCAATAGCCCAGCCGTGGACGGAATATTATGCAATCTATCCGCCTTCCGGTAGTGAAGTGTCTGGAGCCGGTCATGCAACCTGTGGCGTCACTGTCGGCCGCAATGGAATTGCTGTTTGGGAAAATGCTGAAAATTATCCTGACTTAGTATTGACTGCATCAATACCGATCGCCGGGTGGAATCATATCGCCATCCAATATAAAGATGGCGTGCCTGCCATTTATTTTAATGGTAAACTTATTTCAAAAGGCAAAAAAAGCAAAAGCATTGTTCATCCCGCGCCGGACAAGGCATACCTTAAGGAAGATGCTTCTTATTACAATGGCGACATGAGCAAACCTTTGGTGTATACAAAGGCATTAAGTGAAGAAGACATAAAAAAATTAGCAACAGGAACGCCGTCCCCGGAGCACTCTCCTTTTATTGGTGAAATCGCCGCCGGAAAAAAGCCGGGTATATTGATCAGGCAAAATGGCAATTACAGGTTGCATAATAACCTGGGCAAAACATTAAGATTCACTGTTTCCGGTATTGAGGAACCAAGAGAAATCGGTGGAGACTGGGAAGTGAACTTTCCACTAAAATCCGGCGCACCGGCACAAATTGTTTTGCCTGAATTAATTTCATTACACAGGCATCCGGATACGAGTGTAAAATATTTTTCAGGCGCCGCTGTATATACTACAACTTTTTCGCTTGCTGATAAATCTGCGGACAACAAACGTTGGCTATTAGACCTGGGGGCAGTGGAAGTGATCGCTGAAGTGAGATTAAATGGTGATCACCTGGGGACTTTTTGGAAGCGACCTTACGAGGTGGATGTCACAGAAGCCTTACAGGAAGGATTAAATAAGCTTGAGGTGAGCGTAACGAATTTATGGCCGAACCGGCTTATCGGTGATGAACAATTACCGGATCCGGATACATTTACACCCGGCGGGGGCGCCAGTGGTCGCGAGGGCTTAATCGGAGGTTATATTGAACAATTGCCGGATTGGTATTTAAATGGGCAGCCCAAACCAGCCGATGGCCGGACCACTTTCACCACCTGGAAACATTATACAAAGGACTCACCACTACTGGAATCAGGATTGATCGGACCTGTACGGCTACTGCAGGCAGTAATGAAAGAGTTATAAAAGACGCAATCCCAAACATGCAAAAGCTTTAACTTACCGCTCAAAAATCACACTTGTGGGAAACAGGAGAAAATTTCTTCAGCAACTTGTTGTTACGGCCGGGGCATTCTCATCTACGAGTTTATTCAATCAGTCGTTTGCAAAAAGTTTTGAAGCTGCTGCAAAAACAGTACAGGGCTTATCTGCGCAGGAATTGGCAGGCGATGAAGATTATTGGACAGTAATACAACAGGCTTACACAGTAAATCCTAATATCATTGATTTAAACAACGGCGGTGTCAGCCCCTCGCCACGTGTTGTTCAGGAAGCTGTGGAGCGTTATAATAAATTAAGTAATGAAGGACCCTCCTATTTTATGTGGCGCATACTTGACCTGGGAAGAGAACCGCTACGCAGAAAGCTGGCTGAACTGGCTGGCTGTGATGCCGAAGAAATTGCCGTCAACCGGAATGCAACCGAAGCATTGAATACAATTATTTATGGACTTGGCCTGAAACCGGGTGATGAAGTGATCGGCACAAAGCAAGACTATCCGAACATGATCGCAGCATGGAAACAACGTGCTTTGCGGGATAAGATCGTCTATAACCAGTTAAGCTTCGACTTCCCGGTAGAAAATGATGAAGTAATTGTTGCAGCTTATGAAAAAGCCATCACAGAAAAAACGAAAATTATTCATGTAACGCATATCATAAACTGGGTCGGACAGATCATGCCCGTAAAGAAAATTGCACAAATGGCACATGCGCGTGGTATCGAAGTAATTTGTGATGGCGCGCATACTTTTGGGTTACTGGATTTTCATATCCCCGATCTTGAATGTGATTATTTTGGCACCAGTCTTCATAAATTTTTAAGCGCTCCTATTGGCAGTGGCATGATGTGGATCAAAAAAGATAAGATTGCAAAAATCTGGCCCCTGCTCTGCAATGATAAACCCCTTGGCACAGACATCAGGAAATTTGAAACATTGGGTACAAGAAGCTTCCCCATCGAACAAGGCATTGGCGAGGCACTGAATTTTCATAATGCCATTGGTGCAAAAAGAAAGGAAGAACGTATCCGTTATCTAAAAAATTATTGGGCACAACGCGTACAGGATGTGCCGGGTGTGCAATTGCACACATCACTTAAAGCGCCCTATTCCTGCGCTATCTGTGGCGTAAGCATACATGGAATGGAACCCGTTGATCTTGAAAATTCATTGTTCACTGACTATAAAATTCATACCGTGTCCATCAACTGGGAAAACATTCATTGTGTTCGTGTAACGCCGCATGTATATACCACATTACAAGACCTCGACACGCTTGTAAATGCAGTCACTGCAATTGCCAAAAAGAAAAAATGACTGGTGCTTTGTTTTGCCTGCAAACTTATCTCCCTCGTTTTTAAACTAGTGTTATGTCACGCAGGAATTGTCGTTTTTATTTGCAATGCATCACACAGAAACATGGAAGAATTTGTTGCTGCATTATGTTGACTTGCCATAGCATAACCGGGCAATTTTTATAACTGATATTCAGATGGAAGCTATAACCTTGTGCAAATAAATTATCAGGTAGAAATAGTTATCAAATGAATTTCAACAGGCGCACAACACTAACAGCTCATCTCCCCTCAAAGCAATAACTTAGTTCAATAATTCTTTACAAGACAACAAATACATTCACCATGATTGAAAAGCTAAACTGGGAATCTGTTCCCACCGAAGAAGTAACTCCCTCCATGCACCGCAAAATTGTTTCCGGTGAAAAACTGATGGTTGCCAGGATGAAATTTAAAGATGGCTTTGTGGTGCCATTGCATCACCACGTACACGAACAGGTAACGCAGGTAATTTCAGGGCAAATGCGTTTTTGGTTTGGAGAAAATAAAGAACAGGTAATGGACCTGTTTCCCGGCGATGTGATTGTAATTCCTTCGAACGTGCCGCATGAAGCATTGATGATCGGCGAAGTAGAGGGCATGGATGCATGGGCGCCTCCACGACAGGATTGGTTAGATAAAACAGATGATTACCTGAGAAAATGATCTGCGAAAATCGATTGCTATAGTGGCATTACATCAAAATATTTTCAAAAGATCACAGCCATTGTTGGCTTATATTTTATAACCAGGATACAAACCGGGTGCGGTAATTCAATGAAACGTCTGCCATTGGTGACATAACATGGACAACCAGTGTAGTGTCAGCCGAATTATATCGTATAAATACATTCCCACAAACGCAAAGAACCACCAAGGATAAGGCTTAGCGGCCTTAGTATGCTTAGTGGGAAATGTGATATATTAGGTTGACATAACACTAAGCTATGACCTTACGTACGTTCGAAAATAAGTTTGCAATTAAACTCGTATGGTTGAGAAAGAAGAAAATTTTCAGAACTGAAATTATTCGCCGCTTTTAAAAATTTTATTTGTTTTAAAAACTGCTTTACTAATACGTTGCCTGATTCTTTTCAAGGGCAAAGGTTTTAAAAGTTTTGGTGGCTCAATTGTTTCATCCATATCATCAAAATAACTTAGTGCTTTTAAAGCAATTAAAGGATTAGAATTGGTATATTTTTTTCGTAAAACCCAAGCATATCTTCAACTGAAAAATATTCGACCAAGAAGAAAACATCAATAAAATCTTTTAAACGCTGGCCGCTTCCCACAATGGCATTTAGCTCCATAGCAGCAATATCCTCTTTTGAAAGAAAGGTAATTCACTCTTCAGTAAAAGGTTTCTTTAGATATGGGTAAGGATGTTTAACAAAATCAACTTTTATACCTACAACATTAGCTAAAAGTGTGTTTCTGAATGCATGATCAACTCTTACTGTAAATCTTTCTGCCAGAAATTCAGCCATTTTTTCGGAGTCAAAATCACTTTGTGTGAAAAGGTCTATATCAATAGAATTACGATGCCCTAACTGAAGCGCTAAAGCTGTGCCACCAACCAAATAAAATTCTTTTAATTCAGGAATTGACTGCAGCTCTTGTATTAGCGAAAACGTTTTCGAAGAAATAATTACGGATTCTTTATGCAGCATGCAACAAATGTGATTTTAGAAATGTACGAGTAAAACGTTTATCCCGCTCGTTCAACTGCTTTGACCACCCAACTGTTTCAAGTATTTTCTCCGGGCCGTAAATTTTGTATATTTCTTTCCAATCGCGGAGCCAGCCCCGTTCAATCACCCGTTCGATAACTATCTTATAAGAACGTTCCCAGTTGAAGTTCTCAATATTGTATTCCCATAATAAATGCGGTTGTATGTTGGGTTTTTGTTGCATAGAAATATTCCTGCAAATTTACTTAAATTACTACGATCATTGCCCTAAAAAAACCGGCTCAGTTTTGAAGACCAAGCTCTCTCCTCTCAATAGAAATTCAAGTGTTGAATGGCGGGATAGAAGTGAAAAGCCCGGTGAAGATTTAGCAGCATGGCTTTGTGCCGGACCTATACCGGAGCATATTCGATTTTTATTTTATCCCGATGAATGCTTCGCATTTGTAATGTATAGCCCGGACTACTGATGAGAAACAGGTGAAAGCTGCCAGCCCTTAAACGATTTCAGTTAATTCTTTCCGGCCAATCTTTTCCTTTTCGAAAGACGCTACCTTATTGATGAGTTCTGCAACAACGCCCGTCCAACCGGTTTGATGGGAAGCGCCAACACCTCTTGCTGTATCACCATGAAAATATTCATAGAATAAAACGAGGTCTTTAAAATGCGGATCGCTTTTATAACGCTCATCACGATCATTTACGGGCCGGTTGCCATCACTATCTTTTTTGAAAATGGAGATCAAACGTTTTGAGATTTCATTTGCCACTTCACACAGGCTTATCTTATTACCGGAACCCGCAGGATATTCCACATAACATTTCCCCGTATAATAATCGCCATAGGTTTGCAAAGAAAGCACCAGTAAATAATTCATCGGCATCCACACTGGTCCTCGCCAGTTACTGTTGCCGCCAAATAGTGACGTATTACCCTCACCGGGTTGATAACTTAATCCAAATTCATTGCCGTCTATATTTACTGAATAAGGCGTTTCATGGAATTTGGAAATAGAACGTATGCCGCCGGATGATAAAAATTCTTTTTCATCAAGCAAAGCCACCAATAACTTCTCCAGTTTTTGTCTGGGCACAAGTGATAATAAAATATCGTCCTCATGATTTATATCTTCAATAACGAGATAATTCATGTTTTGCTCGCGATATTTTTGAAACCATTTTAAACGCTGATGAAAATCGGGAAGCTTTTCAAGCATATCTTTTTTCAACACCAGTACAGCAAACAATGTACTTAACCCGACAAGGCTTCTTACTTTCAAAGGAATATACCTGCCATCAGGCATAGAAAGTATATCATAAAAAAAACCGCTTTCATCATCCCAGGCGCTTGTCCAGTCTTCACCCATACGGTTAAGCGATTCAGTTATATAAACAAAATGTTCAAAGAATTTCGTGGTAACATCTTCATAGGTTTTGTCGTGCTGTGCAATTTCCAATGCCATTTCGAGCATATTCAAACAATACATTGCCATCCAGCTTGTACCATCTGCCTGTTCTAAAATTCCTTCGCCGGGCAATGCATTGCTGCGGTCAAATATGCCGATATTGTCAAGGCCTAAAAAACCACCTTCAAATATATTATTGCCTTTATGGTCTTTCCGGTTAACCCACCACGTAAAATTGATAAGCAGCTTTTGAAAAACTCTTTTCAGAAAATCAATGTCTGCCTTGCCCGAATTGCTCTTATCCATTTTATAAACCTGCAAACAGCTCCATGCATGCACGGGAGGGTTTACATCGCTAAACGACCATTCATATGCCGGCAACTGTCCGTTTGGATGCATATACCATTCGCGCAGAAATAATATCAATTGACTTTTTGCAAAATCTGCATCTATCATTGAAAGCGGCACACAATGAAAGGCAAGGTCCCATGCCGCATACCAGGGATATTCCCATTTGTCGGGCATGGAAATAATGTCTTCATTGTTCAATGAATGCCATTCATGATTCCGGCCATGCCTGCGACGCCGGGGTGGGGATGGTTGATCTTTGTCACCATTCAGCCAGGTTGGAATATCTATATTAAAATATTGCTTGCTCCAGAGCAATCCTGCAAAAGCCTGCCGTTGGATGTTCTTTTCATCTTCATCTATTGTCAAAGAAATATTATTATAAAATTCATTCGCATCTTCCATACGTTGCGTAAAAAACTCATCAAAATTCTTACCGAAAGGATTTGAGGGAAGTTGTTGTTTGCTTAACCTTAGTTTTATCCGGATTGAAGCATTTGCATCAATATTGAAATGATATAAAGGTGAAAACTTTGTGCCTTCTTTTTTTTCTTTTAAAAAATTATAATCATTGTTTATTACAGCCCGATGAAATGCATCTTTTACAAATGGTGTTTCATTACGCTGCCCGTATAAACGTTCCCTGTTAGTTTCATTTTCTGTGAACAAAGTTTGATGCGGCGTTTCAAAATAGAAATAATAATTGCCTGCACTCTCGTAATTTACCTCAGCAATATTTTCATCTTTTAGCCAGATGGAAGGTTTATGCTCGATCAGTCCAAAGCTCCATAAGTTGCGCAGCCAAAGTGTTGGCAGCACTGCAACATAGGCGCGCTCACTACCCCGGTTACAAACAGTAATGCGTATGCATATATCTTCCGCATGATTCTTTGCATACTCTGTAAAAACATCAAAGTATTTGTTGTCATTAAAGACCCCTGTATCTAAAATTTCATACTCCGGTTCAAACTTTGAACGGTTACGGTTTGTTTGTACAAGATCATTATAGGGAAATTCATTTTGCGGATACTTGTATAAATGTTTCATGTAGGAATGCGAGGGTGTATTATCAAGGTAATAATATAACTCTTTCACATCCTCACCGTGATTGCCCTCATTGCCCGTAAGGCCAAACAAACGCTCTTTTAATATCGGGTCTTTTCCATTCCACAATGCCACCGCAAAACATATACGCTGCATGTCGTCACTAATGCCTGCGATGCCATCCTCACCCCAACGATACACGCGGCTGCGAGCATGATCATGAGGAAAATAATCCCATGCATTTCCATATTCGCTGTAATCTTCCCGCACGGTTCCCCATTGACGCTCGCTTAAATAAGGACCCCATTTGCGCCAGGCAACTCCCACGGGGCCTCCTCCGATGGAAGAAGCCTTCTGCAAAGACGCCAATCTTTTTTGTTCTGCCCTCTTGCCCCTATCCCCTAAAGGGGAATTACTAAGCGTTTTATTATTTTCGACTTGTTGTTTCATTAAAACGAATAATCAAAAATCTCAAATTCTTCTTAAAGATGGAGCTGATGGTTTATGTAAACTTTATATAAGCGCTTATATATTATTAATACTTTATTAAGCTCCCTTTAGGAGATGCGGGCGCATTCACCCATTACCCTCAAACCCCGGGGTATGGCATTCCATTGTCAACAAACAAAGTTGCGCCATTTATATAATCGGCATTGTTAAACAGGGAATTTATTTCAGGCATAGCTGGAAAAGAATCTCCACCTATATTATGTATGTTTTATAAGTTTTAAAGCTTTTGATGCATCAATTCTCTTTAATGGTTTAAACTTTTTTTCTGCGAGTTCATTATAATTCATAAAGAATTTTTCAATCTCATCAATAATGTCTTCCGGCAGGTCGTCTATCGATTTCACTTTAGAAAAAAACTGCGACACTGCAGGTACAGCTAAAAACCTGTCGTTCCGAACTGTTTTACCTTTTTCTGTTTGTTTTGCAGTGATGCCACCGATTATCCTGCAATCCATAACGCAGCCGGGAAAGCTTTTTAATTCAGAAATGATGATGATATCAAGCGGATCACCATCTTCACCTTCAGTATCCGGGATAAATCCAAAATCAAAAGGGAACACCATACCGGAAGGCATGATCTTGCTGAGCTTAAACCATTTGTTCTTGGGATCATAATCATATTTTTCGGCGCTTCCTCTTGGCGTTTCCACAATAGCCATTACTGTTTTCATGCAAATACATTTTAGGAATTGAAATTGGCAGCGGGTGTTTATAATAATTTGCAATCGTTAAAAAACCAGTGTTAAGTTAATTGTGAGTTGTCAGTGGTGAACGGTGAGTAATCTCCTGGATATGCGGTATTCACTCACAACTGACCACTCATCACTCACAAAGTGAAACATCATATTTTGTTTAACATAGCACTATTATGATGTCTTCTTCAATATCAGCTTAAGCTTATTCAACACCTGGTCAACATAAAACAATTGCGTTTCCAAACCTTCACCTTCCCTGCTATAGATTATGCCACTATCTATTACCCGGGATTCTTTGGCAATTGCGTAATATGTGAACAGTTCATGTATGTTTTTTTCAGGAACCAGTGATGCATACCCTGTTGAGGCCAAACCGAAAGTACTGGTAAACATACAACATACCTGTTTACTCATATTTTGAGCAATTTTTACACTCACGGAATCACAGGCTAATGCATGTAAAGGATCAATCAATAAATGCCGGTATTTTTGTCCAACATTATAGGCTGTAATTCCCCCCTGGAAAAATTGTGAAGCATTTTCCGCTATAGAAAAAGCTACCTGTAATAAACCGCCGGTTACACTTTCTGCAACAGCAATGGATTCGTTTCTCTTTAAAAGTTCTTCTCCTATTGAATCAATCAGGTTTTTATTCAAGACCATCGTTTTATTTACTGCTGTCAACTTTGTTATTATTTTCATAATGCAATTCAACATATTTTATGCCATTCGCTTCTTCTTCACCGGGGTCTTTTATCTCCATATTTCCATCGAAGAAAAAGCATGGTAAGATTGACGAGCAATGAGAAAATATTCGTACATATGATCGGCATATCTTTTTTCAGTGATCCGTATACGATCCAAAGCGTAACGCCTCCTATTAAAATGATCAACATCAACACCGATACATGCTCTGCTTTTTTTGTTTTGATAGTTTTAACTACCTGCGGCATCATCGAGGCTGCTGTTAATACACCTGCCGCTATTCCAATAATGACGGGCAAGTTATGAGCGGATAAAATATCACCCATGCATATCTGTTGAAATATTATTCAAGATTAATTTTCTCCAGGTTAACGGTCGCGGGGCCTGTTAATACTCCGCCATTGATATCATTGTGGTAAGTATATACCAATCCTGAAACAAAACCAACCGTTAGATTTTTTGTTGGAGGATCATACATTATTGAAACAATCACTGTTGAAGGCATCAGAAATATTATTACTGGTCGCCTTTATCGCCATAGCCCGGCTTCACTTTTTTCTTAGCATGCTTTTTACATCCTGACTTAACGATCTGCTTACATCATCGCTTTCAGTGAATCGACCTTTTGAATTTCTTTTTACATAACGCTTATCGCCATGCGGTGCAATTGTAGTGCGTTTGCCACTTCCTTTAACTGTTGCTTTTGCCATATGTTTTTAAATTCATACAGCACGAACTGTTCCAAATCAAACCCATGTATGTTTCTTATGCTTACTGATCCTGGCATAAACATAATATATCAGGATAAACTTGTAGTAAAATAAAGCTAATCCAAATTGCGGTGTGACTTAGTCATTAATAATCACATTAGACAATGACATGGAAATTAATTATACGGTATTATTCATCCATTCAATTTATATATGGCAAAGTATTCAAAGGAGGAAAGTGAAAAGGCTATGCATTAAAGAAGACGCTGAAAAGCGGACGAAGCGGTAAGAAAGTTACAAGCAAGCTATTGCTATCGGGTTGTCTGAAGCAAGAAAAGGAGGTGCGAAAGCGCCAAAGAAAAGCAGTAGGAAGCTGGTAAAAAATCACCCTTAAAAAAGCCTGGTTCTAATGTTGGTATTTGTAAAAAAGGGTTATCCATTTTTACAACGAGATAACCCTTTTCAATCAATACTAAAACTTATGCTTCAACCTCAATCGCTGCTGTATAGTTTACATCGGATTCTGCAATTTGTGTAAGTAATTCATCAGTTTGCTTTTCTTCTTCAAGCGTCTGATGTAGAATGTTTGCAACGTCCTCCAAACCTAAAGTGGTTGCGAGTTGCGCCAGACCGCCGTAAGTTGCAATTTCATAATGTTCAACCTTTTGCGCTGATATTATCAATCCTACATCCCTGGTTGAAGTTCCTTTTTCCGTTTCGCTAATAACACCATTACCTTCTTCGAGAATGCCCGCCATTGCATCGCATTTTTTTGCCTGTGCTTTTTTCTCAAGCAATTCAAAAATTTCTTCCAGCCGCTGAACATGTGTCTGGGTTTGCTGAAGATGATCTTCAAAAGCTTGTTGCAATTGTTCAGATGTTGCTGCTTTTTTCATCTTTGGCAGAGCGGTAACAATATGCTTTTCTGCCCAATAGATGTCCTTTAGCTCATCTTCGAAAAATTTCTTTAACATGGAGTCGCCGGAGGCAATACCGGGCTGATATTTATCGCCGGCTGCAGATTTTTGTTTTGTATTGTTTTTCATAAAATCATTTATTTCTAAAAAAGAAAATCAATATCATGCCAATATTGAAACAGTATTCCGGGCGTTCTAAACTGGTATTTAAATTGTTTTGTTCATTCCTCCTCTGCAAAAACCATCTATGATTACGCTGTCAATGTTTAATCAGTTTATTAATCGGAAAACTTAACCACTTAAAATGCTTTAATATGAAGACCGCTAAAAACAGCAACGCAAAGTCACACAAAACAACACACTCAATAATCAATATTCAAGCAGTGATCGCATACCGATGAGCATTGATTATTGAACATTGATTATTGATTATTTTTTATCACTCACCAAGCTAGTCGGTTCTTATCAATCGCTTCATTCACCATTCACCAATACAAAGTATATGCCTTACATAAACCTGCATGATGCATTAAAACTCTAACACCAGTGTTAATTGTTGAGTACGATGCACAATTGAGGCAATGGATTCCTCATGCAATCGCAAATCAATTTACTTCTTATCAGGGAATGCCCGGTGGCAGGACTTTTGCGCCTTCATTCTGGTCTGCTGCTGCAATATTATTTCGAATAATTACGCTTTATATTTTTATCATGAGCAAAACAGTTGGTGATTTTCTTGTTGAGCGTTTGCTTTCATGGAACGTTACAAGGATATATGGTTATCCCGGTGATGGCATCAATGGTATTATGGGTGCATTGAGATAACCAAACGTAAGTCTTCTGAAAAGCCGGCAGAAGCCGCAGAAAAAGTATTGGATGTAAAGCCGGCAACAGAAGCGGATAAAAAGAAATTTTCGCAGGAAGTACACTGGGCTTACGGTACAACCTGGAGGATTACAAGAGGTATTCTTGGTTTATTAGGTTTAAAAGGTTTGGCAGCAACAGCAGTGCATTTTGGAACCATTTATTCAACAGCGTTAATTATACCGTCATCGCTTAACGTAGCTCCTCCGTTAAAAGGATGGACTCCGAAAAAGCTTGCTGTTGATGCATTGCATCATGCAGTGTATGCCGTGGTTGCAGGACTTGTGTATGACGCATTGAGTGATGATTAATTAACTTAAAAAATATAATTATGAAACGTCCCGAACGTATTCCGATGTTTTCAAAAGCGCTCCTGGCAGGCGCGCTTACCGGTATTGCTGCAACAATCATAAATATGATTTATGATGTTGTTTTCAGAAGCATAACCGATTATGAGTTTGCTGCCTGGTTTAACTTTTATACAATATCATTTGCTTCAATACTTGTTTTGATGATAACAGGAATGTTTTTCTACCTGTTTGCAAGGAACAATAGTTTTAAAAGTTATGATGTTGCAATAGTCATTATCGTTATTGCGGTTGTAGCCATCACTGCGCTTTTACATTCAGACAAAAGCCAGTCTGCATTCTATGGCAATCACGGTCTGGTTGCAGGCTTTGCAGTTTTAAGCGGCATTCTCGCGTTAACCTTATTGCCATACCTGTTCCGCCATCCGAAGCTGTTTCTTTGAATGATAATTTATCGCATCACAAAAAATTAAAGGAGATAAGGACAGTGGGGCCCACAAATAATTTCAATCACTTGCCGAAAGCAATGTTGCAATGCAATAATTAAAATAAAAATGGAAAAAGAATTAGAAGGAAAGACAGTTGTAATAACCGGCGCTTCAGCAGGATTAGGCAGGGCTATGGTGCGTGAGTTTGCAAAACACGGCGCAAACATTGGCTTATTGGCAAGAGGTATTGACGGATTGAATGCGGCGAAAGATGAAGTGGAAGCCTGTGGAAGCCAGGCATTGGTAGCGCCAACAGATGTTGCGAACGCAGATGCGGTTGAAGCAGCCGCGCAACAAATAGAAGATCGTTTTGGAAAGATTGATGTCTGGATCAACAATGCCATGGTAAGTGTGTTTGGTCCTTTCAAAGAATTAACTCCGAAAGATTATAAGCGGGTAACAGATGTTACTTATCATGGCCAGGTATACGGTACGATGGCTGCTTTAAAAAGAATGTTGCCGCGTGACAACGGAACGATCATTTTAATCGGTTCTGCGTTGGCTTATCGGGGCATTCCTTTACAGTCGGCTTACTGTGGCGCCAAGCATGCAATACATGGCTTTTTCGAATCGTTGAGAAGCGAATTGATAAAAGACAAAAGCAATGTGAAGTTGAGCATGATACAATTGCCTGCCATGAATACAACTCAGTTCGGGTTTGTAAAAAGTTATTTAAAGAATGAACCCAAGCCCATGGGCAAAATCTATGAACCGGAATTGGTTGCCAAAGCTGTAGTGGAGGTGGCAAAAAAACATCAACGGGAAGTGTATGTGGGATATTCAACTGTGAAAACAATTGTCGGTAATAAAGTATTGCCAGGCTATCTTGATCGTTACCTAGCAGCAACCGGTTATGACGGACAGCAGACAAATAAGCCAGTATCGCCCACCAGGAAAAATAATTTATACAGGCCGCTTGCCGGTGATCATGGCGCAAGGGGAAATTTTGCTGCTTCCGCTACCGACAGCAGTATTGAAACCTGGATGGCAACACATCGCAGAACAACGCTGGGTTTTTTTGCAACAGTTGCTGCAGGCATATTTGCGATTGCCTTATTAAAAAATAAATTGATGCAGATACACCTTTAGTAATAGTTATTGAAGAATGGATTTAAATGCTAAATCTGGAAATCAAAAGTGTTCGAAACCTTAGTAGAGAATACAGTTCGCTAACCTTACAAACCTTATTAGCTTATCTTTTTAATTAATAATGTAATAAGGTCTAATTTAAATTATTTTCTGTGCTGCTAAGGTAATAAGGTTGGGCGTCATCTGTTATAACGCATTAATGTTATAACCTATTTCAAGCACTTGCGGTTTAGATATTTCGCAAAGGCGATTGCTGCAGGTCTGTGCTTTGTCCTCTTAAACAACAAACAAATTTTTATGAACTATAATTTACTAAATACCGATAAACAAAAAACCTTTGCTATTATATTAGACAATGGCGATGAAGTAATGGAAAGCCTTCAATCATTTGCGAAAGAGCAAAATTTAAAAGCTTCACAGTTTAGTGCCATTGGCGCATTCCGTAAAACTACTTTGGGTTTTTTTGATTTTTCTATTAAAGATTATAAGAAAACAGAGATCGATGAACAGGTTGAAGTGCTGAGTATCGCGGGTGATATTTCTTTATATGAAGATAAGATACAGGTTCACGCACATACTGTTCCTGGGAAAAGCGATGGTACAGCATACGGTGGTCATTTGTTGAAAGGATTTGTTCATCCGACTTTGGAGATCATACTAACCGAATCGCCCGGGTACCTTGAAAGAAAAATGGATAAAGATTCGCATATTCCGCTTATAAAAATTTAATGGCGCATGCAAGACAATCATGCCCCTGGTGCACCCGGTGTTGATGCAAAATGGACGTCGGGCTCCAAGTCAGGAATTGGTAAAGCGTTTGACGGCAGTTCTGCTGTAACTTTTACTTTAAGTCACGGCATTTTAAATGAAATATATTATCCGAAAGAAGATATTGCCTGTGTTCGTGACATGGAATTTATAATAACGAATGGCACAGACTTTTTTTCAGAAGAAAAGAGAGATACCATTCATTCAACAAAAACCGTGAGACCCGGCATTCCGTGCTACCAGGTTATTAATACATGCGAACGGAAAAAATACCAGGTAAAAAAAGAAATTATTTGCGATCCCTTCAGGAATACGGTTCTTCAAAATATCAGCTTCAGAAAAAATAAGAACGGTGCGCTGCATCTATACGCGCTTATTGCGCCGCACTTAAATAATCAAGGGGATAACAGTACAGGCTGGGTTGGCGATTACAAAGGCGTTCCCATGTTGTTTGCTGAAAATAATGGTTTGTCATTAGCTGTTGCATGTTCTGCAAAATGGCTTAATCGTTCTGTTGGTTTTGTAGGCGCTTCAGATGGGTGGATTGATTTGCATGCACACAAAAAAATGTTGTGGCAATATACTCATGCAGACAACGGGAATGTTGCATTATGTGGTGAAATTGACGTATCTAAAAGCGGCGATTTTTTACTGGCGATTGGTTTTGGACATAATCCTGCTGAAGCGGCAAGTCATGCATGGGGTAGTATCCTGGAGGGTTTTGATTCAGCTAAAAAATTTTATATACAAGCATGGCAGAAGTGGCTGAAAGACCTTCATAAACTGGAAGGAAAAATTTATAAAGAAAGTGCGGCTGTATTAAGAATGCATGAAGCAAAGCTTTTTCCCGGCGGTATTATCGCCAGCTTTTCCATACCATGGGGACAGATCAAAACCTATTCGGATACAGGTGGCTATCATGTGGTATGGCCAAGAGACCTTGTTGAAACAGCGAACGGTTTTCTTGCTTTAAAAACGCATGATGATGCATTGCGCATTTTAAATTATTTAATGAGCATGCAGGATGCGGATGGAAGCTGGCCACAAAATATGTGGCTGGAAGGCACGCCACACTGGAAAGGAATACAAATGGACCAGGTGGCATTGCCGGTTTTGCTGGTTGATAAATGCCTCCTGCATGAAGCGATCAATAAAAAAAGAATGAACAGGTATTGGCCCATCATAAAAAAAGCAACACAGTATATCATTAAAAATGGCCCATACACACAACAGGACAGGTGGGAAGAAGAAAAAGGATATACCCCCTTCACACTGGCCACGCAGATAGCGGCATTGCTGGCTGCCGCTGATCTTGCAGAAAAAAATAATGAAAAACAACTGGCATCGTATTGCCGGCAAACTGCAGACTACTGGAATGACAGTATAGAAAAATGGACCTATGTGACCGGAACAGCGCTTGCCAAAAAATATAATGTTGACGGTTATTACATACGCTTTAATCCTTTTTACGATAAAGCGGCAAATGAATTAACTGATGAAGTTGTGTATTTAAAAAACCATAAAGAAGGCAAGGGTAAAGTTTTATTGAATGAATTGATTTGTGTAGATGCGCTGGCGTTGGTACGCCTTGGCCTGCGTACTGCAGACGATGAAAAAATTTTGAATACTGTTAAATTAATAGATGCATTACTGAAAGTGGAAACACCCAACGGCGATTGCTGGCGCCGTTATGTAAATGACGGCTATGGTGAAGATGAAAATGGCAATCCTTACGATGGTACCGGCATTGGAAGGGCCTGGCCTTTGTTAACAGGCGAAAGAGCACATTATGAAATCGCTGCAGGAAATTTTGCTGTCGCAAAAAGGTTGGCGATGACAATGGAAGCATTTGCCAATAATGGTTTATTACCTGAACAGGTTTGGGATGCTGATGATATCCCTGAAAAGGAATTATATTTTGGAAAATATTCAGGTTCTGCAATGCCGTTAACATGGGCGCATGCTGAGTATATAAAATTATGTACTTCATTAAAAGCAAAAAAAGTGTTTGACATGCCTAAGCAAACGCAGGAGCGTTATATCAGGCAAAAAACAAAGGCGGCTTTTAGTGTCTGGCGGTTTGAAAACCAAATAAAGCGTTTGAGCAAAGAAAGATCATTACGCATTGAAGTGTTTGCCGAAGCTGTCATTCACTGGACGGATAATGCATGGAAAACAATTTATGAAGCGCATACAATAGATGCGGGTATTGAATTATTTTATACCGATATAAAAATCAAAAACCTAAACACTGTTCAAATAGAATTTACTTTTTATTGGATAGAAGCTAAACATTGGGAGAATAAAAATTTTTCTATAGCAATTGAATAAAAATTTTTAAAAATGTGCATTAAACAGTACAATAATGACCCGGTTCATTCAACTGATACTATTACAGTAAATTAATTTTCAATAAACAAAGTTCAAGGTGTAGTTTTTGTGTTGTATAACCGTACGCTGATCTTAAACATCAACTGAAGTGACCCTGATAAATTTAGCTTCAGATTTCCTGTTAAGCGATGTACATACCGTTTATTTTATAACCCGATAGGTATTTAAAAAGCAATCTTTTACCATTAAATTTTTTTATTATGACCTCGATGATCTTCTACTTTTTTGTTGGTTTTATGGCCCTTGGATTTATCATCTTTTTGTTTATAAAAAAAAGAAAAGAAAAAGCCGGGAATATTAATAAGCCTGGAAATAATTAGTGCTATGTTAATTGTAAATTTTCGTAATTGTGGTGAGTTGTGAGTGAATACTGCATATTAGGATGATTACTCACCATTCACTACTGACAACTCTGCTGCATTATTTATCAATACATCAATTCGGCCATATTTTTAACTTATCAACCAATCAACTTATCAACCAATCAACTATTCAACCAATCAACTATTCAACCATTTCTCCTAATTCCAAATTACAAATTCCAAATTCCTTTTTAATCACCTGTCTCACATCTTCTTATAATGGCGTTATCGCGCTTTGTATTAAATGAATACCAATAAATTTTTTAATACAGTGGCAAGATCATGAATAGTAGCTTGTTTCTTTATGCAGGTAATTGCCCCGTTTTTGATCGCCAGTTTATAAACATCATCATTCACACCGGTTGAATAAATTATTGTATTCACTTTATCAATTTCTTTATTCTTCTTTATAATTTCAAGACACTCCAGTCCGTTTATTAAGGGCATATTAATATCAATGAATACAATATCCGGTTCGAGGAATTTAATTAACTGCATTCCCTCTTTACTGCTTGCTGCGAAGAAAAATTTTACAGGAGTACTAACTTCTTTTAAAGCTTCAGTAAAAAAGAACTGCTCATCTTCATCGTCGTCAATTAATAATATTTTTTTATACATATGTTTAAATTAAAGTTGCCCTCTGTCACCAGGGGCGCCAACGTGTCAACAACCGTTCGAAAAACCAAACTTATATGCAGCTTACACAGGTGAATACGCTTCAGGTAGCGAAACTTATGGCCAAAGTAATGGAAACAGCACAATCAGACTAAATATTCACGGGGGGATGTATCTCAAATCGTAGAGGAAGTAACACGATTTATATAACGAAGGTAACAGGTTTCAGCGTTCAATAAAAAATTTTTTACGCTAAGAATAAACTTTTAGAGTAAAAATTTTTTTCCGTTGACACACCTTAAACAAGCACAAAATTTGTTCAGGTAAAACTGATATGACGAATGAGAACCCCATTCGTTTTACCCTTACCGATAACACAAATGTTATCGTCAAAAAGGTGACGAATAACAAATATGATTTTGAGCTGATATTTTCCAATGGCAGCAGGAGAACTTTTATGTGGACATACGGTACAACCGTTGATCTTAAGAACGGAAAAGGTAAGAGGGATGTATTAATGATCGAAGCTGTAAATAAATTCTTTACGATACAAAAGTAATTCGGAGTTATTGGGGACACGGGATAATAAGGGGTTGAATTTGCCTCATAATGGCATCTTTCATTAAGATAGCAGTTAACGGTTTTGGTATTGCAAATACGGAAGTCAGGACAGCATCGTTCCTAATTTCACCACTTTAAGTAAAGATAAAAAGTTGATGAATAATTTTCCATCAAATGATTTTTTCGTAGCCATGTTGCCAACGAAAAAATTTAGTAAGCAGTTTTGTGTCTGATTTTTTATTTTATTTGCACGCACACATACGTTTGAGTTGTATATCAATCTGAGCCCGAAAGTGTTTAATGACCCATGAACTCATAATGCTTTTTTCAACCTCAGTTTTAATATCACTCAAAAAAATTATTATTTACCAAAACAAAAAAAATGAAAAGACTTTTCAACGCACTATGCCTTATTGCTGCAGTAAACATGTTTACATCCTGCCAGAAAGAAAATGATAAACCAACTCCTGCAAATATTAATGGTGTTTGGACATTTGTTTCCATGGATGTTAACACGGTATCTTCCCAGGAATATAATGATGGTTTAGGGAACGAGAAATCGGTAACTACCAGCAAATACACTACGGAGAACAATACAGGTACTGTAACCATCGATGCGTCTACCATGACTTCAAGCAACCTGTCTTACTCGGTAAATACCACCGCCAAAGCTCAATTTTATTTTAATGGCGTGTTGGAAAATACCACTGAAGCGCCTTTTAATTTTACTTCGCCTGCTTCCAATGGCACTTCGACTTACAAAACCGTTAGCGCCGATTCGATATACTTCGAAGGTGGCACTGTATTCATGAATGATATTTCCCAGCAAACCACACCTTGTGGCGCCAAACTCAGTGTGGATGGCAATATACTATACATCACCGCGACTGTAGCGCAATCTACCAGCCAGGTTATAGCCGGAATACCAATTAAAATGGATGTGACTGCAACATCTAAAGTGAAACTGCAACGGCAGTGAGATTGAACATTTATAAGAACATTACAATACATTGCATGCTTAATGTCAGTTAAATAACATCGCAATCACAGTTTGGTGGCAAGCCTGATATGATCCTCAAAAAAATTATTGTATCTGTATCATTTTCGACAGTTCTATTGCTTGTCATTTATTATTTCTATCCAATTCAAAAAATTCCAACGAACATAACAATTGACAAAATAGTTGTCTTAAAATCAAAGCACGAATTGCTTGCTTATTCAAAAGGACAATTAATTGTTAGCTATAAAATTGCAATTGGCAAAAACCCAACCGGTGACAAAGTATATGAAGGTGACAAAAGGACCCCTGAAGGACACTATATAATCAATGACAAAAATCCTGACAGTGGTTATCATAAAAACCTTGGGTTGGGGGTCAGGTTTTGAAAGAGCTGTCATCACAGAATAGTTTATTCAGTAACCAGGATGACTTAAAAGAAAAAAGATATAACCGTGCCTGACAAAAGATGGTAACTAATAAAGGCGCTCCATCGTTTGACCGCATTGCGGAAAAAATCATACCTTATCAAACTGCGACAGGTTCAACTTCGGATCCAATCTCTCCCCGGAAAAATATACTTCATCCCAGGTCATTTCCCTTTGTGTAGTGGCAGATTCTCTTCCTAAGATGGCTGTTAATGTTGACTCAGCGCCGGAACGCGTTTCATTGAGATAATTACCTGTTTCAATGCTTTTGATAAATGCCTGTTCTTTGTTCGCATCCGCATCATGCAGCGAAGAACTAAACACGCCGGAGGCACGCTGTTGCGGTGTAAGTTCCGCTTCACTTTTCGCAATACCTGAATCCCATTTATTCTCTCCATTGATAAATACACCGCCACTATAATGCGCTTCCGCATAACCTTTGGCGCCAATGAATTTGCAACATACATCGCCGAACTGCGGGCCTACTTTCGTTGTGTGTATGCTCACATTGATGTTGTTAGGATATTGATATATCACTTCGAAATTACTGAAGGCATCACCAAAATCCGGGCGGCCTGTTGCATTGGCCCGGCCTATTGCATTCATTGGAATAGTTTTTAAAGCCCAGTTGCAAACATCCAGCATATGAATGCCCTGGTCTAATAGTATATCGCCGCTCATAGCCCTGAAATAATAATGATTGCGTATCCTCACTTCGTCCCATGAAGCATTCGTTAATGGTATCAATGGTGTGCCGGATGAGAAATAATATAACTGCACTGTAATGAGTTGGCCGATATCGCCACGTTGAATCCTGTTCATCATTTCTGCATAAGCGCTGGCATATCGGATCTGAAAACCGATCACCACGCTTTGCTTGCCATTTAATTTTTCTCCAATAGCTATTGCTCTTCTGCAACCGTCAACATCAGTAGCAACAGGTTTTTCGCAATACACATGTTTACCAGCAGCTACGGCCGCTTCCAAAAAATCAACATGGCTGTATGCAGGCGATGAGATCAATACAGCATCCACATCTTTATTCTCCAGCAATTTCATATAAGCTTTTGAGCCCTGGTAAATATTTTGCTTATTCAAAGCCGGAAAACTTTTGGTTGCGTTGAGCTGATTAAAATTCTTTTCTGCAGTAATAAGTTTATCATTAAAAAGATCAGCAATAGCAATAATGTTGCTGTTGGTATTGGCAGACATGGAAGATATAACCGCTGTGCCCCTGTTACCGCAACCGATAACGCCAACCCGAATGGCAGAATTTGCTTTTGATCCAAAAACAATATCAGGCTTTAAAATAGAAAACGCAGAAACAGTAGCTGTGTTTTTGAGGAATGTTTTTCTTTGCATGATGAGTTGATTAGATGTTCAGATGACAAGATGCGTTGTGCAGCCAATTTATTTCAAAACACTAAACCTGACAAAAAATGTTAGCAGTATCCTCCTACAACATTATCTGATATTTAACTATTATTCAGCATCAAAAGGTTTGATTGATCATGTTTGACCTCACCCTAAATCCTTCTCCAAAGGAGAGGGACTTTGAAAACGTTTTTAACTAAACGACGTTGACGGCTAATTCAACAAAAATCTCCCGGAATGAAAACAAAATTTCCCAGTTTAAAACAAAAATAGGAGGGGTTGGCATTCCTGTCAATTGAAAATAAACCAGTTGTAAATAAATTAACTCCCTGGCATGATAATAGAATAACTGTGGCACTTAAACAATATTCTATGAAACCAAATCTAACGTTTTCAAAGTTTTCGCTATTTCCTGCGGCGACAGTTTTAGCAGTAATTATTCTTGGCAGTTCCTGCCAGAAATCAGACAGGCAGATATCAAATAATTCCTCAAATCAGCAAAGATTGGATGTGACCAATAATGCTATTGAAGCGACCAACAGCGATGAAGAAAATTTTGAGCTGGTAATGGACCAGGAAAATACAGAAGCTGCAAACGTTTCCAATGCAAAGGTTGCAGGCAAAACTGTTACCTACTCTCCGTCAAAAGATGTTTACCCCCGTACCAAAACCGTTGACTACGGAACTGGTTTTACCAATGCAAAAGGGGTTGTCAAAAGCGGCAAGGTTATAATTACCTATTACGATGCTTCTAAAGATCTCTTTGGAAAATATTCGGTAACAACTTATAATAACTATTACGTGAATGGTAAACACATAGAAGGCACTGTCCAGATCAACAAGACTAAAAATTTTAAAGGACAGGATGTGTATGTGCACACTTTTCACAAAACCGTTTCAACTGCGGCTGGTGACATCAAAGATTATTACGGTGGTTCTACATGGACCGTTATCAATTGGAAGGGTGGTATAAATAATGCTTATGAAATATCATTGGCTGGTACTGTTGGAACTGAAACGTACAATGGCGTTGAATCCAATGGTTTTGCAACCCATGTAGATCCTGCTCATCCACTGATTAAACCATTTACCTGTAAGTATCGTGTTCAGGGCGTAGTAATTGCAGACATTCATCTTGCAAATACTCCTATAAAAGATGGTCTTATCCAACTCGAAGAACGTCTCGATTTCGGAAATGGCGAATGTGATGACATAGCAACGCTTTCTATAAACGGCGGTACTCCCAAAGAAGTTACCTTGCCACTTCGCTTCTGGCCTTTAAATTAATTTCATATTTTTCGGTTTCAGCCATCTGCAGCAATGCGGGTGGCTTTTTTATTTAATTTCCCTGAAGCTTCCGTTTAAAACCAGGTGCGTCTTCCCTGGTGAATCCCATTTGAGCACTAAGCAATATTTGTCTTGAAATGAACTTAGTTTAAACGTATAAAAAGAAACCAGGTCGCCATCTGATCTTATCTTGAATTGGAACTGTGTCCCTGTTGCTTATCTTCGCCAAAACATCATCCATATGAAATCATTTCTTCTTTGCGCTTTTATGTTGATTGGCTTATTTGCAATAGCACAAAAAAAAGAATCGCTCTTCAACGGTAAGGATCTTACAGGCTGGACAATTCACGGCACAGAAAAATGGTATGTTGACAAAGGTGAATTGATTTGCGAAAGCGGCCCGGATAAGCAATATGGTTACCTGTCAACCAATAAAAACTATAAAAACTTTGTCCTTACATTGGAATTTAAACAGGAAGCCAATGGCAACAGCGGCGTATTCTTTCGCTCACAAATTCCGGAAGGCGTGAAGATCAGCGGATGGCAGGCAGAAGTGGCGCCGGCAGGCCAGCATACGGGCGGCATCTATGAATCGTATGGAAGAGGATGGCTGATTCAACCTGATTCTGCAAATGAGAAATACCTGAAACAGGGAGAATGGAATGTCTATAAAATAAAAGCGGAAGGCGATCATGTAACCACATGGCTTAACGGTCACATGATGTGTGATCTGAAAGATGAAAAGATAGGCCAGGGCGAAGGCTTTATTGCCTTACAGATTCATGAAGGCGGCGGTATAAAAGTGAAATGGAAAAATATTAAGATACAGGAATTGAAGTAGGAATATGGCCGTTCACGGAAAATAAAACGGGCAGCTTCCTGTAAGAATTATTTTTGTTGTATGTGCGGCTTTTTAAAACAGTTTTTAATAGTAACCTGTTTTACCTGCTTTACATTTTCAGTAAACGCACAGAAAATTTTATTAATAAAAATTAACCAGTTAGAGAACAGGATACATGCAGGAAAGGATACAACCTATATCCTCAATTTCTGGGCAACCTGGTGCGCACCCTGCATTGAGGAATTGCCGAACTTTGAAAAGCTGAACAACGAGTATAAGAAGGAAAAATTAAAAATTCTGTTGGTGAGCGTTGATTTCAAATCGCAGCTTACCTCTTCAGTGATCCCTTTTGTAAGCAAAAAGAAATTGAAGAACGAAGTGTTTTTCCTGGATGAAACAGACCAGCAGGAATATATCAACAGGATCGATTCAACATGGTCTGGCGCCATACCTGCCAGCCTCTTCATCAAGGACAATAAAAGAAAATTTATAGAAAAACAATTGTCTTACCCGGAGTTGCTACGTGAATATCAAACACTTTAAATAAAATTCTATGAAACTATCGTTAACCTTATTGTTTGCAGTTGCATCGTTTGTTTGTAACGCGCAAATAAAAACACTTACACCCGGGCAAGCTGCCCCCGACTTTAAACTGGAGAACATAGATAATAAAGATGTATCCCTGAAAACGTTTACTAATGCTAAAGGATACATCGTTGTTTTTACCTGCAATACCTGCCCCTATGCAAAAAAATATGAACAAAGGATCATAGAGCTCAACGACAAATACGCAACTGCAGGTTTTCCTGTCATCGCCATTAATCCCAATGATCCGGAAGTTTCAGGAGGGGACAGCTTCGATAAAATGAAAGACCGGGCAAAATCCAAACACTATAAATTCCCCTACCTTTTTGACCAGGGCCAGGTGGCAACAAACGCATACGGCGCCAGGAACACGCCGCATGTTTTTGTAGTGGCAAAAACCAGTGCCGGCAACATTGTTCAATATACCGGTGCGATCGATAATGACCCTGAAGATACCAATCCCAACAAAATAAAATATGTGGAAGAAGTGATCAATGCTTTGAACAAAAATGAAAAGCCTTCTCATACAGTTACAAAGGCGATTGGTTGCACGGTGAAAAGAAAATCATAACTATCTTAATTATAGTTGTCGTGTTTATGGTGAGTGGTGAGTGGTCAATTGTGAGTGAACATCACATGTTTAGGGTACTCACTATTCACCACTGACAACTCACAATTTTGATGTAATCACAGGTCATCGTCAGCCTCCGAAACATAATCCGGTGCATTGTTGATCGTTTGCCGCAAAAGCATATTCAATTGTGCTGCGTGATGTTGCATATGCCTCATGTTGTAAAATAAAATTTCCAAAACTGAATACCTCATTGCACCGGAACTGCATAATGCCAGATCCATGGTTTGTGATTCATCAATCCATCTTTCTTTTAATTTTTCTTCCGTCAGACCAGCGATCACATCATGGCATTTTTTACGGCTTGATTGCAGGTAGTTAAGCAACTCGCCTTTACTATAAATCCTGTCCGGCACCACATCATCTATTGCATCTTCCGGTATATCCTGCGGTTCTTTTAATGTAAAGGGCAACATGGAAGAAAACTGTTCAGGAGGAATTGTCAGGTAATAATCCAGGAAGATCAGGCAATGATAAGCGTTGTAAAAGAAATTTTTCCTGGTATGCCAATATTCTTCGGGCCATAACGCTATAGCATTCCTGAGCATGTCAATACATGCACCAAAATTCTTCCACAAACATTGTTTTAAGATATTGAACATGCGAGTTATTTGTTAGAGTTTACCAGTGAAAGGAACATAATCCCTATCGAGAGTTGCTAATGATGAGAAACAAAACATGTTATAGTTCCTGGCTTTCGTATCCCTTTATTTCTATGCATTTTTAGTAACACAAAGATGAACCATAATGAACACGAAAATTACCTTCTAACATCCAATGCCGTTTTACTCAAGATCATTTTTAAAATATTCAATAATCAACACTCAATACACAATATTCAAGTTTGGAGATTTGTCCTTGAGAATTGAATATTGAACATTGAACATTGAATATTTGATTAACTAAACGACATTGTTCTAACATTAAACATTAACAGCATTTAAAAAATATACCTTAACCCAAACTGCAACTGCCAGCGCGAGATAATGTCCGGGCTGGCAATAAATGTTTCCGTTAACGCAGGATCAAACTGGTAAGAAGGCGTGGTACCGGCAATTACAGACAATGGCTGGAAATAACCTGAAGTAGTAGCATACTTACGCACCCCCCATTTGCTGTTCAAAAGATTGCCGAGGTTGATCAGGTCAATACTAAACTGCAGCGTGCTCGTTCTTTCTTTTCCTTTGAAATTAAAATCCTGCAAAACCCTCATATCCACCTGGCTAAACCACGGTGTTTCGCCGCCATATTTTTCAGTGTATTTACCTCTTAAACCGTTCAGGTATTTATCCTGGCTGATGAACTGTTTAAAAGCAGCTCTTTGTGCTGCTTCATTTGCGATATGCCCGTTGGCATCTGTGAGCGCGATAAAGGTCATATTGTCGATCTCTGCATCTGTTGGTACATATAAAAGGTCATTGCTGGCTGTACCATCGTTATTGATATCGCCGCCATATACATAAGCAAACCGGTTGCCTGATGACCAGTTGCCAAAAAGAGAAATGGTGGTAGCGAATTTACCCTGGCCATAATCTAATCTCTTAAACGCTGCTGCAATTATCCTGTGCGTATTCCCATATAATGATGGTGTTGATATCGCTTCATTTGCATTGTTTAAGATCGGGTTCCTGTCAAAAGCATCACTGGAAATTTCCGCAGAAATTGAACTTGCATCTTTAGCAGTGAGGTAATTGTATCCCATCATGGCATATAAACCCCTGGCAAATGTTTGCTGCACCTGGAAACTGAAATTGAACTGGTGCCCTACATCCGTGTTAGTGAACACATACGTGTTGGCAGCACCCTGGTCGTTGTCCGTATAAACTTTGCGGGTATCACCGGTTCCCGAATTGAGCGTTCCGGCAGGCGTTCCTAATTTATAGTTACGTACCATCATCGCATTCACATCTTTTGTATACGCTACATCAACACTGAAAACTGTTCCGGATGCTGTTTTAATATCTGTACCAATATTTGTGCGCCATACCTGCGGCCACTTAAAATTTCTATCGGTGGCATTATAAAAAGTGCTGAATGGATTGCCGATGTGGTTACCGATCCATACAAAAGGAAACCTTCCTGTGAACAATCCTGAACCGCCACGCAATTGAATCGTTTTATCACCCTTTACGTCCCAGTTAAATCCAACTCTTGGCGACAAAAGCGGAGTTGATTTTGGCAGCTTCGTATTGTCAAGATCTTTACCCTGCCCGTTGGTAATAGGCTTTCCATCGGCATCAAATAAAGTAAGGTCATCATTGTTGGGTACCGTTGGTTCTCCTTCCGTGTACGTGCCGCTGGTAAATTTACCATCAGCATCCAGGTTAGGCGTACTGTAACTACTGTTCATGTAAAAAGGAACGTCCATTCTTAAACCATACGTCAGCCGGAAGCGGTCGCTTGCCTGCCATTCATCCTGAACATATAATGAGCCTTGCGCCACGGTAAGATAATACCAGGTCCAAACGTTTGCCGCCGCATGGTTTTTTGCATAGTTCACATCCACATCCAACGGATAAGCGCCAAACACATAAGCACCGCCTACAGGAACAGAATCTTTAAATGTTTGTATATCCGCATCGCTGAAAATAGCCGGCCCGTAACCGGTAAGATTAAAAGAGTTGCCAAACTTAAAAGATTCATAAGAAGCGCCTATGGTTATGCTATGGTTCTTTACAAAGATGTTGAAGTTGTCTGTGAGCTGAAGCGCATCCTGGTTAAGGCGGTTATTGATAGAAAAAGGTTCATGCCCTGCAATGATATACCTGATACCGTATTTGTCAATATTAACTACAGGAAACGGCGTTGAAAACGGATTACGCTTATCGCGGAAGGTGGTATAAACCGCCCTGAACTTATTGGCATAAGAGCTGCTGAAATTTGATTTCAGTTCTGCACTGAATGAGTTCAGCTTGTTCACCATTTCATAACCCGCGTTGCGAAACTGGAGCGTGGTATAATCCGGGCCGCGGCGGCCAATGGCGCTAGGATGCGCGGGCTTGCCCTTGGTAGCATCAAGGCCATTGTAAGTAAACGACAGTTTATGGACTGTGTTGATATTCCAGTCTAATTTGGCTAGCCATTTATAGTTGTTTTGATCCAGTGTAAAATTCTGATACGGGCCTGTGTCATAATCGAAGCGGTTCTTTAAAATAGTACTTACATCAATCAGGTCCTGTTCAAGTACGCGTGACGTATTTGGCTTGCCCGCATTGGATGAATTTTGTGCCACATAGCTGGTTGACTGATCTGTTCTTTGCTCTGTTTCAAAACTCAAAAAATAAAACAGCTTGCTTTTGATGACTGCTCCGCCCAGTGCAAAACCTGCCTGTAACTGCTTAAGATCCGGAACGGTGAATTTTTCTCCGTCCACTTTGTTTCCTACAAAATCCTGGTTTCGGTAAAAACCATATACTGTTCCGGTAAACTTATTACTGCCCGATTTGGTAACGGTATTTACACCGGCGCCGGTAAAGCCTGCCTGGGTTACATCATAAGGAGCAATGTTTACCTGTATCTGGTCGATCGCATCGAGTGAAACAGGTTGCGCATTAGTTTGGCCGCCCGGTGTAGGTGCATCAAGACCGAAAGGATTATTAAACACAGCACCGTCCAAAGAAAAATTGTTGTATTGCCCGTTCCTGCCGGCAAACGACATACCGTTATATGTTGGTGAAGCAGAAGGCGTGAGCCGCAGGAAATCATCCTCAGAGCGCGAAATAGTGGGTAACACTTTTAATTGCCGGCTGGTAATATTGGTAGAGGCGCCTGTTCGCTTGTTATCAAACACTCTTGAACCGGTTGAAACAGTAACGGTTGTCAGCTCATTTTTTCTTTCCTTCATGGCAAATTCAAGCGTATTATTCAAACCCAGCTCAAGCATAATATCGGATTGAGAGATTTCTTCATAACTCACATGTGTAACCGTTACCTTATACGGGCCGCCCACACGCAGGTTAGGCACCGTAAAACGGCCATCGGCTTTTGTCAGCAGGTTTAATCTTATACCGGCGTCAGGATATTCAACAAGAATTGTGGCGCCTGATAACGGCGCGTTTTTGGGGTCTTTAACTATACCGCTAAGTGTTGCAGTAGTTACCTGGGCATCTGTCTGCATCAAAAAAGCAAACAGTAATAAAATGATGGGAATAATACGTTTTGGTAAGGCATTTTTCATAAGTGGGTGTTTAGACCGTAAAATAAAATAAGTTATAAAGGCGAGCAATTTTCGTTTTGCACAATGTGTTCAGCGTATTCCGTCTAATGATGCGGCAAAGTGCAACCGCATCTTTCCGGATTAATATCCGTTGAAATTCTTTTTTTTAGATAAAAATTGCCGATCGTCTCATTTTTCCAGGTATTCGACTTTGCACACCTACTTTATGCTAAACAATTTAAGCCCCGAAATCTACATATCTATGGAATTCCTGAGCAGAACCAATGTTATTTCTTTGTGATAATAATAAGCCTCATAGTTTTTTCAAGATGTATCGATGCAACAGAAGAAACAACGGTTGTCAATAATAAAGGTGAAGCTTTTACGGCTCAAATAAATGTATCAATTGTGATAAAGATATCTATGAAGGATTTTTACAAACGGCGCACAATATCACCTCCCAGCCTGCTTTGCAAAAAACAGTAAAAGGAAATTTTACGTTTCCTGATAACATCCTGCTGTATTCCTCAAAAGGGATGACAGTTTTGCTATCCATTTAGTTCATCGTAGTCTTTCCTGAAATAATCTGTCATCGAAAAAGAAAGGAGATTCATCAATAATTGAAATTTTTTTAAACTCCGGGTGAGAGGGATTAATCAAATAATTATAATCACCTGGTGTAACTGCCGATGGAACCTGCAGCACACAATATTTTCCTTCTTTAATAAAACTATCCCCGATTTTTTTTGTTGAATCCGAATGTGGAAGCCTATTCCAATCCTCCGGTAAATCAGAATATTTTATTTTTAATATACTGATTGAATCAGGAATATATATAGTTAACATGTAATAGTTTTTTGCCAATGTTAATGGTATGTGCACGGCAACCTCTGCCATTGATAATGATCTGTTCGCTGCAGTATAAATAATTTCAATGCCCTTTGAATTCCATCGCGCTCCTTTTATTGAAGCTCCTTTGCCACTTAAATGACTTTTATATATTTCCTTTGAAAGTCTGAATACTTCCATTATACAAAAATGCCTTGATCAATATTTGTTAGTTCTGTTACTACCAATTCTTTTCCGTAAGAATTTTTTATTAAGTCAATCGGTTTGCTATTCCCTAATGCGAGGCTTGGAGTACTGAGCCATAGTTCAAAATCGGCATCATTACCAAAGACTTTTTTTCCCAAATCTGACACTTCAGCGAGTTCAATAATTTTTTCAGATTGCAAAGGTTTAAATCTTTTTTCGGTTTGCTTATAACGATTTAATGATTTAATTGAGAGTCCTAAAGCTTCAGCCCAGAAAGCCTGAGTAAATGGCGATCGCTTATATATTGCTTCAAAAGACTTATAAGGCAACCCACTTTCTATAGCTTGAATAACACGAATTTTATCTATATCATTTAATAAATCAGATAAATATTTGTTTTCGTCCCATTTACTTCCTAAGGTTGATTCAATTTTCGTTCTGGATTTTTCGCCTCTTTTCCAATCAAATCTCACTTTAGCACCTGCTATAGTTCCACCTTTTATTTCTCCGGCAGTTTTACCTTTTACGGATGTTCCGGCTGCTGCCATACTTCCTTTTACAGTGCTAGCCGCATCAACGAATTTTCCTGTTAGGGTTCTTGCCATTCGATTTTTCTTTTTAACCGCAGGTTCACTTTGTTTAGCCATAATATGACATTTGTCCACAAATTAAGCCAAATTATCCATATTACACATTTTAAATAGTTATTAAATGACTTTCACCAAAAGCACAAGCTATTTTTTCTTCGTTATGACCAGTCTGCGAGTCTTCATAAATTATATGGCAATGGCTACCTCTTTGAATTTCAAAAATCAATCACTCAAAACATCTTTTAATACTCCCCAAACATTTGCCGCCACGATCTTACTTCCGGCTGCTGTGGGATGTATTCCGTCTGCCTGGTTCAAAGAAGCAACTCCTCCAACTCCTTCCAATAAAAAAGGCACCAACGCCATATTGTTTTTTGCAGCAAGCTGTGGATATATTTCTTTGAAACGCTTGGTGTAATCCTTACCTAAATTGGGCGGCACCTGCATTCCAAGCAATACCAGTTTTGCTTCAGGATATTTTGTTTTTACCTTATCAATAATGGATTGCAGGTTTTTTATAGTTTCATTTGGTGATATCCCGCGAAGCCCGTCATTGGCGCCCAGTTCCAGCACAAATACATCTATTTTTTGCTTTAGTAAAAAATCTATGCGGCTGTTGCCACCGGCAGAAGTTTCACCACTTACGCCGCCATTGATAGTTTTATAATCTAAATGCAAAGAGTCGATCTTATCCTGTATCAATGAAGGGAATGATTCTGATATGTCGCCCAAACCATATCCTGCCGTAAGACTGTTACCAAAAAAAAGAATTGTTTTTTCTTGTGGGGATACGGCCGGTATTTCTTCTTTAGCCGCAACCTGTTCTGTAGCCGGTTTATTCTTTTCACCGCATGATATACCAGGCACCAAAAGGGCTATGAAAATGAAAACATTTAACGAACAACGTGGGTTATGTAATCTGCGCAATGATCGAAAGCTCATACAAATCATTTTAGAATTTTTGATAGTATCTCTTTGAAAAAAATGAATCACATAAGATACAGCAGGAACAACTTGTCCCGCCAAAGGCGTAGATAGATTTCACATAGGCCTATGTGTATTCTTCTATGTGATCTATGTTCTATTGTGGTTCAAACTTATACATTAAGAAAGTTTTATTTCCTTACTCTACTTCCGCTCTTAAAACTTCAAGCGGTGGTTTATTCAGCACTTCCCTGCTGTTGAATAATCCAATCGCAACTGTAATAATAACGATGATTAAAAATATAATAACAGCGGGTAAAAAATCCGGATCGAACGGGAGCTTGAACTGGTATTTTGCGAGAAACCAACTGCCCGCTATAGCAATTAAAATGCCGGTGAGGGCAGACAATGCGCCAAGAAAAAAATATTCCAAAGTTGCAATAGTCAATATCTGCCTGCGGCTTGCACCCAATGTTCGCAACAACACGGCTTCTTCAATGCGGCGGTATTTGCTGATGCGCACGGAAGAGATCAATACAATTATCCCCGTTATAATACTAAACCCCGCCATAAAGTGAATAACATAACGGATCCTGCTGAGCACATCATCCAACACTGCCAGCACCAACTGAAGATCGATGATAGAAACATTCGGGAAATTCCGCACCACTGCCTGCTGGTAACTGGCAGAAGCTTCTTTGGAAGGTACCCGCGTAAGTAATACATGAAACTGCGGCGCGTCTTCCAGCACGCCTGTTGGAAAAAGCACCCGGAAATTGGTTTGTATCCTGTTCCAGTCAACGTCTCTTAAACTTTTTACCACGGCAGGCACCATCATTCCCTGTACATTAAAGAGGAGGCTGTCACCTAATTTGATCGGAACGCTTTTGGCAAACCTTTCTTCCAATGATACAGGAATATATTTGTTCGCGGTGTCTGACTTTCCTATCCACTTGCCGGAAGTTAGTTTTTCAGACTCGGTAAGATAATCGCGGTAAGTGACCCTGTATTCACTGTTGTATGCCCACCGTGAATAGTGAAGTGTTGTATCGTTCTTTACATCCCTCGAAGTTTTACCATTGATCTCCTGGAGACGTATGGTTACGATAGGTACGCGTTGTATGATGGGCAGGTTTCTTTGTTGTGTAAAAGACACCAGCGATTTTTCCTGCTGTGCCTGTATATCATATACAACCATGTTTGGTTGATTACCGCTCGCCGATAAGGTGATGCGTTTAATGATCATATCCTGTATAAAAGATAAAGTGCAAATAAAATTGGCGCCAAGACCGATAGCCACTATCAGTATGATGGTTTGATTATTCGGACGGTATAAATTGGCAAAACCCTGCCGCCATAAATAGCTCCACGAACTTCGAATCACGAATCTTATCACCCACATTAAAATAAAAGCTATGGCGGTAAGAATAAGAAATGCGACAATGATCCCTGTTGTAAAAAATATACTTGGCATCCAGTAACCCAATTGCAGGTAGGTGAACCCGGTAACAAATAAAACAATGAGCGCATAAACAAGCCATGCATACGGGTCACGGATAAAACTGTTGCTTGCATCAGATATCCTTAATGCATTTAAAGGCGATATTTTACGGGTAGCTATAAGCGGCAGTAAGGCAAATAAAAGAGAAATGATCAGCCCAAGTGCGAGACCTTGCCCTATGGCAGGCCATGATATACTGACTGTAATTTCGAAAGGCAGGAAATCTTTGAACACGATGGGTAAAACACGTTGTATAAAAACGCCTAATGCCGCACCGGTCAACGACCCGATCAACCCTATTGCAGTTATCTGGACAAGATATATTAAAAATGCCTGTGAAGCCCTTGCGCCCAGGCAGCGCATAATGGCTATTGAGCTGATCTTTTCCTGCACATACACATGAATGGAACTGGCTACGCCCACACATCCCAGTAGCAAAGCAATGAAACCAACCAGTGCAAGAAAACGGGTAAGATCGGCAAAGAACCTGCCTATGTTGTCTTTTTCGGTTTCAATGGTATCATAATTCATTCCTTCCCTGCCCAGCAGCGGCTGAATTTTATCTACCACAGCTTTTATATCCACCGGCTTATCATATTTGTAATAATAATTGTAATTAATGCGGCTGCCTGTTTTGGTAAGCCCGGTTTGTTCAAGGTATTGCAGCGGTATGAATACAACAGGTGCAACACTTGATGTTAAACCTGTTTGACCGGGCGCTTTGTCTAAGCTGCCTGTGATCAAAAAACTAACCTCTCCGAGTTTTATGGAGTCGCCCACCTTCGCATTGAACTGAAGCATCAGCGTTTTATCCACTACGGCTTCTCTCCCGTTGCGAAAGGAATAACCTGCCTTAACCGGTGTTGTTTCAATACTGCCGTAATAAGGAAAGTCTCCGCCCAGCGCGCGAACCTGTACCAGCCTCGTCCCGCTGTCTTTTGGAAAATAAGCCATCGAAGCAAATGTGCGTTCTGTTGATCTCCTGTCTCCTATTGTATCAAAGATCATTTTTGAGCCGGCGCTCATACTGTCATTACCCCTCACGACGAGGTCGGCGCCTATTAATGTTGCCGCCTGTTCATCCACATCTTTTTGAAGATTGTGCCTGAAAGAATAGATCGCCACAATAGCAGCAATCCCGAATATAATAGATGATATAAAAAGAAAAAGCCGGCTGCGGTTCTTCCTGCTGTCGCGCCAGGCCATTTTACAAAGCCAAAGAAAACCCAACCTTTTTTTAAACTTTATCCGTTTCCTGTCCATGCTTTACAATTCCTTTTAATCTGAAATCTGCAATCTGAAATCTGCAATCTAATTCACTTGTTCATCCGATACGATCGAACCGCCTTTCAGCCTGATGATGCGTTGCGTTCTCGCAGCCAGGTCAGCGTTATGTGTTACAATAACCAGTGTAGTGCCTGCTTCTTTATTGAGATCAAAAAGCAGGGTTTCTATTTTTTCACTGGTTTCCGCATCGAGATTCCCCGTAGGTTCATCCGCAAATAATATCACAGGTTGATTGGAGAAGGCACGCGCCAAAGCGACTCTTTGCTGCTCGCCGCCGGAAAGCTGCGAAGGATAATGATGACCGCGGTCAGCCAGCCCGACCTTATCCATCAATTCCAAAGCTCTTGGCCTGATATTCCTTTCTCCGCGCAATTCCAAGGGCACCATTACATTTTCCAATGCGGTTAATGTGGGCAGCAATTGAAAATTCTGGAATATAAAGCCGACAAATTTGTTGCGGATCTGTGCGAGTTTATCTTCATTCAGCTTACCCAGGTTTACATAATTCAATTCTACAAATCCTGAACTCGCATGGTCAAGGCCTGCGCATAAACCTAACAAAGTTGTTTTCCCGCTGCCTGATGGGCCAACAATAGAAAGGGTTGAACCTTCAGGCACAGAGAAGCTAACGTCATTTAAAACAGTTAATGTTTTTCCGCCGCTTTTAAAGGTTTTTACAAGATTTTTTATATCAAGGATGGTATTCATTAAACTAATTTATTTTCATTGTTGTCCGACTAAAATTTTATTCTTGGGCTAAAGCCCTTGATGGGCTTGGTTTTCACTAGCCCCAGGCTTAAGCCTGGGGCTATATAGCGGAATCCTTATTCAACGGGCTTTAGCCCAAGTTAACCGGACAATACTGCATTTATTTTATTGACAGTTGTTGACTTTTTATGTTCACTATAAGCCATGCTATAGTATCATATCGGTTCAACGTAATTTCCAACGTTTATGCCAAACTAAAAATCTTCTGACTGTAAGATATTTATAAAATTAAGGCGGGCGTCATGTATGCTTAGTGAACAACATGTTGTACGGATAAAGCTGCATAATTAAGCAGCCGCAATTATAAATTTTTTAATACTTCATTCAATAAATTGCAGCGCTGTAATCATGAATAGTTTTCAATATATCGCTGCAGGTGAAGAAGGATTTAAAGACGTTATGTTTGACCATTTACTGGCAGCAGGCTTTTACCGCATGCAGCATCTTATGTTCACCTGCAATGAAACAATTATTAATGAAGAAGGTGATTTTATACCGGTGTTTTGGTTACGCACTTTAGTAAATGAATGTAAACCCGGCAGGAGCGCCAATAACATTATAAAAAAATGCGCAGGTTTTTCTGTAAGCATTCAGCAGGCTTATGTGGATGATGAAGTGGAAGAGCTATATGCCAGCTATAAAAAAAATTTACAGTTTACCGTTGCCAACGCATGCACAGATTATTTACACCAGCAATCATTACCGCAACCTTTTGATTCGATGATGGTACAGGTGCGGGATAATACTACTTTGATCGCTACCGGTTATTTTGATAAAGGAAGCAAAGCAATAGCAGGGATAATGAACATGTACCACCCGGATTATAACACTTACAGCCTTGGTAAATTCCTGATGCTGCAAAAATTAAGGTATGCGCTGTCTCAAAGAATGTTGTTTTATTATACAGGTTATATCAGCACTAAAAGCACACGCTTTGATTACAAGATCTTTCCGGATATTAATGCCGTTGAGGTACTGCTTCCTGTTGAACAACAATGGGAGCCTTATCATTTGCTCAACAAAAATTTTTTAGGAGAATACTATAGTAAGTTTCTTGTTTGAGAAGGCAAGTAAAAATATTTACTATAGGATTTATAGTGTTCAACAACTTTTGAAAAATATTTAGAATTGTATTTAAATCCAAGCTGATTTCGACTTCAAAATATTGAAGCAATCCATTCTTAAAACCAATGATAAAAAATGTCATTGTTGTCCGACTAAAATTTTAATTCTTGGGCTAAAGCCCTTGATGGGCTTGGTTTTCACTAGCCCCAGGCTTAAGCCTGGGGTTATATAGCGAAATCCTTATCCAACGGGCTTTAGCCCAAGTTAACCGGACAATACTGAAAAATGTCTTAATTATTCTTCCTTGAAATCTGTATACGTAAAATGTTTCGTGAATTTCGTTCCAGTTAAATACTTCGTCATTTATTGTAAAGTCCTGTGTAGTAAAAATAATCGGGGAAGATAAATTTTTGCTTTTCTATCAGCTTTCTCTGTCTCAACAATTTGATTATATAAACTTTGTGTCAATAAGTCTTCGCTCAATGGCAACGTCGTGTTTTTGTTTCGTTCAACAAGCATTTATACAGTTATAACTTTAACAGCGCCCGTATCATCCCTTTTAAAATCATAGAACACAAACCAAGCGGTAACAAAGGAAGAGATAATGAAGTAAGTGATCAATACTACGTTAATCCAGGGTAAAGATTTACCCGCTCCAAACCAGTCGCCATAATAATAAATGATACTGATACCAAGAACGTTTTTTAAAAGCTCCCAGGCTATTGCGTAGCTGTTCCTGTTCATCAGCTCGGTAAAAGCATAGACAAATACGAATACAAATGCTCCATATATAAACATGGCCGGGCTTCCAATTGGGGCGAGATTACCAAACAGCCAGCTGATAAGCAATAACAGAATCGTAACCTGTACCCAACTCCATGCGTACAATAAAGACGAGGACGCAGGATTAAATTTTTCAAAATGATAAACATCTTCAATTTTAAACACAGGGTATTTTTTTGTTACATCTTCCGGCCTCCAACCTGTAGGCATGAACCAGACACGCAGTTTGTCTTTCCAGCTTTTGGTACGCCATGCATCTTTTGTCAGCAACCATAAATGCTGAAAATTTATTTTGACAGGATTCCATGTGCTCACCGGTCTTGTGATACCATATACAGGTGGCTTGCCGGGCAATTCTTCCTGGAATGTGCCGAAGATTTTATCCCATATAATAAATATCTGGGAGAGGTTTTTATCAAGGTATTCAGGATTGATGGCATGATGCACCCGGTGATGCGATGGCGTTACAATGATCTTTTCCAGGAAGCCCATTTTTTTAATATGCCTGGTATGATACCAGAACTGTGCAAACAACTGGATAGGTGCTACCACAGCGATCACTTCGGCGGGCACACCTAATAAAGCCGCCGGGATCAGAAGAAAAGTGAATAAACGAATAAACACAGAAATACTTTGCCGCAAAGCACAGGCAAGATTAAATTCTTCACTGCTATGATGTACGATATGACTATTCCAGAATATATTTATTTTATGATCGATCCGGTGTACCCAATAGCCTGCAAAATCTATCACAACAAAAGCAATGATGTACGTCCACACCGTAGATTGTACGTGATAGATCGCGATCCTTTTTACAAACCATTCATAAGTAAGAATAGTAATACTTAAACCCAGCACATCTTTGGTAACATTGGTAATGCCGCTGCTGAGGCTGCTGATCATATCCATTCCGCGAACCGTGTCATAGCCTTTATACCAGCCATACCATTTTTCAAATAATACAAGCAACAAAAAAGCGGGCATCGCAATCAAAAGAATTTTCCCGTAAGCTTCCATAGATGAAAGATATTAAACAGCCAAAGGTAAAAAAGTTTGCGGTTCGGCATATGGCGTTCTAAGGTAACAGGCCTTTCTCCTATTCGGAAGCTGTTTTTTCAACCTGCACGTGTTCAAAATTTTATGGGTCCGTTGGTACTTTTCACACCAGTTATATTTATAACAAAGATTGAATCATAGCTTTCCCCAAGTAACTCCTACCAATTTGGTAGGAATTAAAACAAACAGTAATCTTGCAGAATGGATTACACATTATATATCATTATTATTAGCTGCCGGATGCGATGTTGTTGCCTATGCACTCCACCTCTTTATTAGAATTATTTCTTTCTTTTTCAAATACATTAACCACATCATTCTCCTTTACATCATAGCAGGTGTACATTTCATACTCAATTCAATAATATTAAAAACTATTACATGCAGGAACAAAATACAGGTACCCTAAATATAATTGTTGCAGTTTATGGCCTTAAAACTGTTACAGAACAGGTAAAAAGCCTTTTAAATGAAGGCGATCCCACAACACTCAGCTTTATTGTAAGTAATCGTGTAATCGGTGAAGACGGCTGGCATGGGCAAAGGAAATCAATTACAATAATTTATAATTATAACGGAGGCGATTTACAGGTGGCCACAGCAAAGGAAGGCGACGTAATAAGTTTAAGCCCGGATCCGGGCAGAGCCCTAAAGTCAACCGCTAACGAGAATTCTGCCGACAACCGCGGATCGTCTGTTCTGGCGGCAACCTATGGACCGCATGACGTTACCCATAAAGTGAAAAATCTGATCTCATCCTATAATACTTTATTATTTCCTGTTAATAACATCTTACTGGGAGATGCATGGCACGGGACAGAGAAAACGCTCGTAGTCGTTTTAGGAAGGGATAATAAAGTAAGCTTAGTAGAGGTTTTCAGGGAAAGCGAAACGTGCTATATAGATTTAAATAAAATTGCCCCGGTAGCACCATGCAAATCCGAAGATAAAATACCAAGCAATTAGCGATCTGAAGCAAATTTTATTATTCGAATTTGGATATTCGACATTCTTGTAATTTATTAATTTTATCCTAATTTAGTTTTTAGTGGGGCGTTTGGCATTAAGATTGAGACAAACGTTTTCCATCCAAAACATTTTATTTTCATTCTCTTATGGCTACACCGTGTAAAACGACATCCGTATTTTATTAACCACCATAAAAATGCTACATGAAAAACAAAGTTTTGACGGCAGCGTTGCTTGTATGCTTCTTTTCATGCCAAAAAAATATTGATTATCAACCGTTACAGAGCAGTGATGTTTCATCTGCCACTAAGAAAGGAAAACGGATTTATTTAACCCAAACAGCCAATGTTGTCGGCAAGTATTTTAAATACTCGCCCGGCGATACATTTGTTTTAAAGTCAGTGATCAATTACACGTATCTTGTAATGAATGAGATACATGACGTAACGATCATCAACGAAGGTGGCGTTGTTCATTTACTGAACGGGTTTAACCTGGCCAATTGCCGTGATATTACTATCACGGGCACCGGGGCAAAACAATTTTATGGATTTGAGATCAGTGGTCATACCGCTGGCGACGTGGGTATTGATATTAACGGAAAATCATCGCATATTAATGTAAACCATGTTTATATTCACGATAAAACGTATGGCTTTTGGGTAAAGCAGGAAGTTGCAAATACCTGCGATAAAAGCCTTTATTACCCTAACTGGTATATGGATGATATCACCATTCATCACTGCATGATAAAACGCATGTACCAGGAGGGTATGTATCTTGGAAGCACAGGCCAGAATGCCGACAGGCCAAATAAATGCGGAGGTCATCCCTACCCCATGCGTTTATCAAACATTTCCGTACATCATAATATTATTGATTCAACCGGCCGCGGAGGTATTATGCTTTCCGGCGCGGATAAAGGAGAAAACAGGATCTACAAAAACACGATTACCAGGTGTGGGTTTGAATATAACAGTTACCAGGGCAATGGTATAGTTATTGGCGGAAATGCATACGCAAACATAGACAGTAACACGATAAAAAATACCCTTTGCGACGGCATTTGGGTGCTGGGCGCCGGTATAACGCGCGTACGCAACAACACCATTGAAAGCAGCGGCTGGCTCGAAGGTGTGCACGCCAATAACATGCATGGAATTTCTTTCGACACAAGGCCTTCCTACCCCTTTACTTTATCTATCTTTCGCATACGAAATAATCAAATCGGAAAACATACAGACAAGACAGATATTTACATATACAACACCATGCAGTATAAAGATGATGAAGATGACCAGGGCGGAGGTGACTTGAACAGAGACGATCATGTTCATGGGGATGATCATGGGCATGGTCACGATCATGACCACGGTCACGGCCACGGTCATGGACATGGACACGACCATCACGGTAAACCTGTAAGCGGGTTTGACACGAAGAACAACCTCATTTTCAATAATAATAAAGGCAACGCCATGATTGGAACGCAAAGCGGTATTAAATACAAAACAACTCCAAACCCGTAACTGTAATTTGTATTAAATTTATCCGGAGGTTGGCTCAACAATGGGGTCAACCTCTTTTATTTGGGTTTAAAACCGTAAGAAAAAAATTCATAAGTAAAATCCTGATTCTCCCTGCCAGCTTTATCTTTAGCGCTCATTACAGCTACAAATATGTCAAACATCAAATTATTTTTCTTAGCCTTATGGGTTGTATTAAATGGAGCGAACAGAAGCCGCCATACAGCAATACACTAAAAATGAGACATTTGTACCACTTTAAAAGTTTTTCTTTAAGCAGGTTAATATTGATCAATATAAAGCATGAGGAAGGTTATCATCGAAGATGACCTGCATCATTTGCAACGATACGTATTGTATATTCCTTTGGTAAAAAAATATGAGAACTCTTATCATTTACGGTACTACCGAAGGACAAACCCGCAAGATCGCCCGCTTTATGGAAGATGTTTTGGAAAACATGGGTCATAAGGCAACAATTGCGGATGCGTCTGATGAACCGCCGGTTCCTGATGGTTATGATGCAGTATTGATAGGCAGTTCGATACACATACATAAATACCAGGCAGCAGTAGCGCATTATATTACGCAAAATGTGGCTACCCTGAATAACATGCCCGGAGCTTTTTTTTCTGTATGCCTTGCTGTTGCCTCTGATCTTGCAGATGAACATCGTGAAGCAGAAAAAATTGCAAACGATTTTCTTGTGCAAACAGGATGGAAACCACTCATGGTTACGCAGATTGCAGGAGCTTTAAAATATACACAGTATGATTTTTTGAAACGCGTGATCATGAAAATGATTTCCAAACGTGAGGGACGCACCACCGACACTTCGCAGGATTATGAATTTACCGATTGGGATGCTGTGAAAGAATTCGTGCATGAGTTTGCAGGCAAAGCATTTCAAAATAAATGATCATTATGGCATTCACACCCAACTGACGATTTACAATTCACCCGGAACACGGCAACTACAATTAACATAGCTCTGGTATGAACACCAACAATAGTTTCATCTAACTACTATACACAATCACAATTTCTAATTTTTCATTTTCTTTTATGCGAACAGCTTCTTTCAATACAACATGAATACGCTTGTCATCTTCTTTGAAACTGTTTGAAATTTTTTGTTCATGCAATGATACCGATACAGTCTTTATGTTTTTAGTATTTAACTTATCGATTGAAATAGTATTCAACAATAAAGACCCATATTTCATATCAAAAACATGTTGCTGCCTGCCGGTCATTTTTGTTTGAACATAACTCCCCCAACCTTCTGCAACAGTGAAAGGGGCTTTAAAATTTTCTTTGTTCCACTTTGGTGAAAAACGAATATACCCTTTGGGCCCATGGTATTCAAAACCGCAGGCAGTAATGAATGTACCATAACTGGCCATCGCACGCGCATAATGATCGCTGCATTCAATTTCATTAAACGGATTTCTTTTCGCCGCATGATAACGGTCATGAATAGCTCTTGTTATCACCAGCGCTTCGTCTGTCATCCCTTCCGCCATCATATGGCTCGCAACCTGGTGTTCAAAGCCTGTCATGCATTCATGAAAATATCCCATCTGCCAGGTTACTTCTTCACCGTAAGGTTTCTTTTCATTGTATGGATTGGTGTTCATCACCAGGCCTGCCTCCCCTGCTAATGCATAGGGCCTGCCGCCTGCATGTGTTTTTATGTACGGACCAACATCAGGAGCAAAATTGTATTTCCATAAAGAGCGCAAAGCAGACAACGTTTTTTCCTTATCCCATAGTCTCCCAATGCCCGCCTGCCAGGCCCAGCTTTGTCCATATACCTGGTCTATGTGGCAGGTATTATATGAGCCCAGTTTTTTTCTACCCGAGGATGCATCAGGTCGGTGAATAAAATATTCACCATTGAATAATTTATCAGCCATATTGTTATTGCCTGTTTCTGCATAAGTTTTGCATATGTTGGCAAAACCAATATCATTCATTTCTTCCGCCATCAGTTGTGCGGCCTTTGCAGCCGCAATACATAAGCCAACGATCCATGCTATCTCTCCTTCCCATACTGCATCCAATGTATTTTCCATTGGCGTGTCTGTCATCCCATCACCATTCTTATCCTGCGCCAGCATGAAAGAAGCTGCTTTCTTTATCTTGTCCCAATTGGTTTTAAGAAATGTATCATCAGCACTCATCCGGTATTCGCGGTAAATGCGCAATATCGTTCCTGCCTGCCCGTCAATTGCAGGACGGCTTTCATATTCGGCGCGGAAAATGATACCTCCATTATCCTGCAATGCGATACCGAGGTCTGTCCTTTGCCTCGTATCTCTTTCCAATGACGGGAATATTCTTGCCATTGCCTGCGCATATTGCCATACATGCGTGCAGGTGCCTTCACATGAATTAATGCCTTCCCAACCCCAGAAACGATTATCGGCAAAGCGATACGTGTTTGCTGTTGCCAGTGTGCCGATATTGATGATAGCTCTTTCCAGCAACCAGTGCGGCAGGGATGAATCATAGTATGTTTGCTGCCACAATAATGTTTGAGCATGCAGTTGTTCAAAATTATCTGCGATGTAACCTGCAACGGCCGTGGCATCTGCAAACCGCTTACCGAAATAATAACCTTCTTTATCCTGTATCTCTTTTAGTTTGTCTAACTTTTGTAAAGGATGATTGAAGTGCCAGGTAATGGCATAGTTTGCCTGCATGCTTTTACCGGCTTCAACCACCTGCGTTGTAACAATGCTGCCTGTTAATTTTTCTGATGGAATAGCTTCGGCAACGTTTTCATTTTTTGTACTAAAGAATTTTTCATCAACGGGCCATGGCCGGGCATTTGTATTAACCTGTGCATTTGCACCAATGTATGCAATGCAGGTTGTTCCTGCATCCCGTTGCATATTTGCAGTTTTATTCTTTGCGTCAAATGAAGAAGCTATTGCCGTGTAGTTTGAACGACTGATTATTTTATTTTGTTTGGCGCCGTCTTCATCTTTGGCCGTTACTTTATTGGCGCCGTTTTCCAGCCAGCCCGCAACAGCAATATCTAAATTTTTTTTACCTGTATTTTTAATGTCAATAGAAAAGACAGTGGCAGGTAAAGCTGAATTATCAGCATCTAACGGAATAAATATGGCGCCTGCCTTCACTGTTATTTCAAGGGGGAGGTATTTGCTGATGTAGTGAATCGTTGCGACAGGATAAGTAGCTTCAAACAAAACTTCATCCCAATCTTCTTCCCGCAATTCTTTGATGATGGTTTTATTACCATCATTTATTTTAACAGCAAAACCCTGCTCCAGCACCCTTCTGTTAGCAGCAATTGTTGGCTCTACATAATTGGCGCCATCGCGACAGATGATATTTACATTTTTATTACCATTATTCCATATTACTGTCCTGGGATCCACACCCTCCCTGTCATCATTATAAATTCCCCAGAGCCATAACCGGCCATCGCCGCCGAGATAAACCGTGCCACAATGCAAGCCACCGGCAGGCATACCGATATATCTTAATTCATTTTTTGTTTTGCAGTAGGTAGTAGGTATAGTTCTTTCATACAATGATCTTATCCATGCGGGATCAAGATTCTTTTCTGCAGGAATATTATGCAATAGCTCCTGCTCATTGCGGACAGATGCAATAAACGCTTGTGCCCATCCCGGAAAACGCAGCGATAACAAAGCAGTTGTCGTTAAGCCGCTTTGCTTAAGAAAATGCCTTCGCGGGTGTTTATTTAATTTGTTCATTCCTTCAATTGATTTCACCTTGTTCACTTGATACATAATTGTACAAGGCCATTGAGAACAGTTGTAACTGTTCGGAAGCTTTAATAATTTTTTTTGCGCAAGATTAAAACACTGTCATGATGCAAGCAAACATCTCTTTGCCAAATCTGAATGTTATCTGAGCAGGTCCGTTACAAACGGTGTTGTAAATACTTATTCTTCCGGCTATAACAAAACAAGTAGCAAATCATCTTTAATTCACCTGGTAAGCAACAACTGAATTTCTCCAGAAAGTAGGCACGTACATAATCTTTGTTTTTGGATCAAACCCAATGTCGGCCGTATTTTTCTTTTGCTCTCTTGTATCTGATAATAGTTGTTTCTCTCCGTCGCTGTTCACATACCAAAGTGCGCCTGCCCAGCATGAAACAAGAAAATCGTTACCGGTGATGTTTTCAACGCCATCTGTTCCGCCTTCCATTCCATCGGTAATCATTGTAGTTGTTTTATCATCATTTACTTTATACAATCCGCCATTATCTAAAATATAAAAATCCTTGCCGCGCATTAATACGCCATTAGGGCCTTTCAGGTTTTCGAGATAAACAGAAGACTTTTCATTTTCCACTTTATAAATCTTTTTACCCTTTGAATCAGAAACCCACACTATTCCATCGCTGCCTATAGAAATATCATTTAGACCCTGTGCATCTTCCACAGCAATTGTTTTGTCGATCACACCTTTCTTCACGTCAATAACAACAATATTTGAAATATCAGCAACGTATAATTTCCCGTTATATAATCCCATCCCTTTGGGAGCGTTTAACCCACTTACCCAATCAGTAGTAATTATTTTTCCATCCAAACCCACCTTGCCAACTGATCCTTTCCCGTCCATACCCCATGGGTCGGTACCGTCAATATTTGAAACATATAAAACTTTGTTTTTCGCATCGAACAAAACAGATTCGGGCACTTTTAATAAAGAGTCTGTTTCCCAAAGTTTTGTAATAGCATGTTGGGCTGATGACATATTGGATATAAAAACAATAAAAACAAAAAGGTAAAAAGCTTGTTTCATAATGTAAGGTTTTACTAAAGATATAAAACAATTGATGATCTCTGAAAGCTGACCTGATTAATATTGTAGTTAACGCAGCAATGAATAAACAAAATCATGCTGCTATGGCTTGACCGGTGACTTTAAGTATATATAACACACAATCCGGATAATCGTGTATAAATTTATCTTTTATAACCCACTCGCTTATGCTAAAGAAAAAATGGTTTAAGGTGCTGTTGGCGATAGTTATTGTTCTCATGATCGTTTATTTGTTTGGCCCATACCCAAAAGCGCCTGTGTATAATGAGGCTTTACCTGCTGTGCCATCGCAGCCGGTTGCATTGGAGCGGTATGTTAAAAATAATGAAGCACAGCATAAGTTAAAACCCAATAACGAAGCGAGAATTGTTTGGTTTGATTCAGCAAAAACAAAAACAGAATATGCTATTGTTTACCTGCACGGTTTTTCTGCGAGCCAGGAAGAAGGCAGGCCTATCCATACAAACATTGCAAAAGAGTTTGGATGCAATTTATATTTAAGCCGTTTGGCGGGCCATGGGATTGATACCACACAACCCATGATCAATTTAACAGCAGATGAATTATGGGAGAGCGCAAAGCAGGCTTTACAAATAGGAAAACAATTGGGCAATAAGGTGATTATTATGTCAACTTCCACAGGCAGCACTTTAGCGTTGAAACTGGCCGCTGATTATCCAAATGACGTGTATGCTTTGATCATGATGTCGCCAAACATTGCCATTTTCGACAGCCGTTCTTTCCTGTTAAACAACCACTGGGGTTTGCAGATTGCGCGCACCGTAACAGGCAGTCATTATGTTATATCAAAAGACTCAAGACCGGTATATAAACAATATTGGTATTCACAATATCCCCTTGAATCCGCCACCCAGTTACAGGAGCTACTGGAAACAACTATGACAAAGCAAACTTTTGAAAAGGTAAAACAGCCCGTGCTGATGTTGTATTATTATAAAGATGAAAAGCACCAGGACAGTGTAGTGAGTGTTCCTGCCATGCTGAACATGTTTAATGAGTTAGGCACGCCATCCAATCTTAAGGTAAAGGAAGCGATGCCGAATGCCGGGGATCATGTAATGGCGAGTTATATAAAATCAAAAGATCTTTTAGACGTGCAACGGACGATCGAAAAATTTATGGAAAAGAAATTAAAGATGGAGCAAAAACATGAATAAAGAAGCCGGCCTGTTTTAAGACTTTTTTTCTCATTACTCATTATTCATTACTCATTATTCATTACTCATTATTCATTACTCATTATTCATTACTCATTTCATTTCTCATCACTCATCATTCATCACCCAATGGTTTGGCGCGGTGCAGGCACAGGAATATGCACAGGTTTATATCATGATGCATGCTGAACTGAAAGGCATTGTTTGCAGCGGGAAACGGCGAGACAATCAATTCACTTATGCTTTGCCGGAAGAAATTGTTGGCAAAAGCAATCCATTTAATAAAGAAGAAGCGCTGGCTGAATTGGCCAAACGATATTTGCAAAGCAGGAGCCCCGCAACCATAAAAGATTTTTCAACATGGTCTGGCTTAACCATTAAAGAATGCACACAGGGTATTGAAATACAAGGTTCACACCTTGAAAAAATGATACTTGAAAAAATGACTATTATTTTTTTCCTTTAAGTATACCTGCTAAAAAAACATTACCCGAAATACAACTCCTTCCTATCTATGATGAATACATAATGGGATACAAAGACAGAAGCGCTATGCTTGAATTTAAAAATATCTCAGCCCCTGCGCGTGCTTTTTCTTTTGATTGTACGATCATTGACAAAGGCAGGATCATCGGAACATGGAAACGCGTGATCGGTAAAAAGAATATTGAATTGTACTACGATTTATTCAAACCATTCACACAAAAACAGGAGCGGTCATTTAATAATTCCATTAAGAGATTTGAAAAATTCAATAAGCTGGAGGTTGCAGTTATTAAAAAATCATAAAGATTAGCTTCAACGCATCATCTCAATAAATTCATCAAATAAATAACGGCTGTCGTGCGGACCGGGTGTGCTTTCAGGATGATATTGCACACTAAAGGCAGGTTTGCTCTTCATCCGGATGCCTTCAATACTTTCATCATTCAAATTCATGTGCGTGATCTCGATCTCGGAGTTATTTTTTACTGCTTCGGGATTTACACCAAAACCATGATTCTGCGTAGTTATTTCGCAATGGTTTTTAATAAGATTTTTTACAGGATGATTCAATCCCCTGTGACCATGATGCATTTTAAAAGTAGGAATATCATTGGCCAGCGCCAGCAACTGGTGACCAAGACAAATACCAAATAAAGGTTTATCTTCTTTCAATAATTCTTTCACAGTATCAATGGCATAAGGCATTGCTGCAGGATCACCGGGACCATTGGAGATAAAATAACCATTGGGCTCAAATGCTTTTATCGCATTTACCGGTGTTTTTGCCGGAAATACTTTTAAATACGCACCGCGTGCAGCAAGAGAAGTAAGAATATTTTGTTTAACGCCGTAATCAATAACGGCAATTTTCAGCGGTGCATTGACGTCACCTACATCATACACTTCTTTTGTACTTACAACGGAAGCCAGCTCGAGACCATCCATATCGGGTACTTTGTCCAGTTCTTCCTGTAAGGTTTTTTTGTCGCTTATTGCTGATGATACAATACAGTTCATCGCGCCCTTGCTTCTTATGTGGGCAACGAGTGAGCGTGTATCAATGCCTTCTATTGCAACGATATCATTTCTTTTCAGATAAGCATCGAGGCTGTCTGTTGCCTGGTATCTTGAAAATTTTTCTTCGAGGTTGCGGCCGATCAACGCACGGATTTTCACGCTGTTGCTTTCCTGGTCAAACTTGTTCACACCGTAATTGCCGATATGTACATTATTCATAATAAGTACCTGGCCATAATAACTGGGATCGGTAAAAACTTCCTGGTAGCCGGTCATCCCGGTGTTAAAACAGATTTCACCGGTTGCCGTACCAATTTTACCAAAAGCTTTTCCCTGAAAAAAAGTGCCGTCCTGGAGAAGAAGAAATGCAGGTTGTTGAGTATTAGACATTTTTTTGAAAGTAGTTTCAAAATGCAAAAGAAAGGTTTGGTTTTTAAATTATATGATAAAGTTTTCCAGATGGAGCGTTTTGGAATTTTGGAATTGAGAATTCGGAATTGGGATATTAGATATTGGGACATTAGGATATTGGATAGGAGTAAACACTGAATAATTTAGGGTGAATTACTCACTACTCACCACTCACCATTCACCATAAAATCAATGCATTGCTTTCAATACGCTGTTAAAAGTATGTTTCCTGGCTCTTTCTGCGTTGGTAAGCTCCCGGGCGGGAATCCTGTCTAATTCGAGCGGATCGGTGGAAATATTAAAAAAAGAATGATTGTTGGTGCTGTCGTACAGCTTGTAGTTCTCATCCTGTACCCAGACTCTAAAAAGGGCTTTTTCATTATTTTCAGGCTGCCAGTAACAATAAATCCAGTCTCTCAATCTTTTCTTCTCACCAAACCACAGCGGGTAGAAACTAATACCGTCAAGCGTACCATAGTCTGCAGGCTTTTGAAGACCTGCTGCCTGCGCTAAAGTAGGCAAGAAATCGGTGGCATCGATCAAACCGCCGGAAACCTGGCGCGCAGGAATAGTACCCGGCCAGCTAACGATCAGCGGCACATTTGTTCCATAAACAGTAGAAGTGTTTTTACCGCCTTCTATGGTTTCGTTTTTAAACTCTGAATTTAATTCCGGGGGTGTGCCGTTATCGCCCATGAAAATGATTATGGTATTCCTGGATAAACCAGCAGCGTTTATCTTATCCACCACCTGTTTCACTTTTTTATCCATGTATTTAACCATAGACGGATAAAAGGTCGCATCAGATTGATTGACTAAAGGGTCCCATGTGGCAAATTCGGCATCATCGGGAGTAGGCGAAAAAGGCTTATGGCATAAGCTTAAAGAGTAGTACACAAAGAAGGGTGTTGACAGGTTACTGTCAATGAAATCAAAAATGTAATCTGTAAACAGGTCATCGGCATATTTACCGTTAGTATAACTTTCCGGGAGGTAATCGCCATTTTCATAAAGGCTGGGATTTTTATAACGGTGCAAGTTTATCTCCCTCTCATCAGGAACATCGAAAGGTTCAAATACCCTGTATTTGTCAAATCCGAAACCATGAAGGGAAGCATCGCCTCCGCCTAATTGCCATTTGCCCGCCACACAGGTTTTATAGCCTGCATCATGAAGCATATTACCAAAGGTTTTCTGTGCGGGATCAAGGCTGCCCCATCCGCTATAATTCCTGAATCCATATTTGCCTGTAACCAACTCTACCCTGGTGGGAGAGCAATTAGGGCAAACATTACAACGGGAGAACTGGATGCCGCTTGCTGCCAGCTTATCGATAGAAGGAGTTGAATAAGACTGCCCTCCTGTGTAATTTGGAATTTCATACCCAACATCATCGGCAAGAATTAATACGATATTGGGTTTTTTTCGGCTGAGATCCGGTTCACCGCCGCCGGTGTCTTTTTTACAGGAAGATAATATCAAAAGGCATAAACAACATGTGCTTGTGACGAGGACGGATGCATATCGCATAAAGAACCTTTCCATTACAACTTCTTTATGTTTAACAAAAGTATTAAAGCTTTAAGAAATATTTCATAAAATGCTTATATGGCCGGTCGGTATATTTGACGTGCTTTTAAAAAAATAAATAACCAATTTAAATGACAAAATTTTTTTACGTTGTTTTTTTTACAATTGCTGCCTTCGCCGGGCAGGCACAGACAAAACAATTCACCGTTATAAAAAATAACGCGGCGACACCTGTAAAAAACCAGGGGCACTCCGGCACATGCTGGTGTTTTTCATCAACAGCCATGACAGAAAGCGACCTGCTCCTGGCCAGTAAACCTGCCCTGGACCTCTCGGAAACTTTCACTGTTTATAACCTCTACATTGATAAAGCTGTTAAATACATACGCCGCCGTGGAAATACACGCTTTGCTGAAGGCGGCCTTGGGCAGGATATGCTGAACGCAGTTGCAAATTATGGCGCTATGCCGCAGGAAATTTACCCGGGCATTGGCCGCGATACGATCATGGGGCGTAACTACCAAATGCAGGAAATTTTAAAAGCTTATCTCGACAGTGTGCTTGCGGCAAATCCTGATATTATTCCTTTGAACTGGGCAGATGGCTTTTTGCAAATATTACAAAGTTATCTGGGTACGCCGCCTGCTGAATTTGATCATAACGGCAAGCATTATACACCGCAAACCTTTGCGGCAGAATATATAACTGAAAAACCTTCAGATTTCATAGGACTAACCTCATTTACACATCATCCTTTCAATACATCTTTTGTAATGGAAGTGCCGGATAATTATAACAGCAACGCTTATTATAACCTTCCATTAGATGAACTGATAAACACCACAAAACAATGCATTGAAAAAGGTTACACATTAACCTGGGATGCTGATGTGAGCAATATTGGTTTCCGCCAACGTGAAGGCGTTGCCATGTGGACAACCAATGCAAACGATTCAACAGCTTTTCCTGCATTTACCGAACAGCCCTTCACACAGGAAATAAGGCAGGAATTATTTAATCAACAGGTAACCCAGGATGATCATTTAATGCAGATAACAGGTGTTGCAAAAGATGAGACCGGAAAAGAATATTTCATTGTGAAAAATTCCTGGGGAGAGGTGGGCCCGTACAAAGGATATATCTATGTAAGCATTCCTTACTTCGCCATAAATACGATCTCTGTTATCGTAAATAAGAAAGCTTTATCTGCTAAAGAGCTTAAAAAATTTGCTGTGAATTGATCATAACCTGTCAGGTCTGCAAGTCCTGACAGGTTTGCTATTGCAAAGTGATAAATAATTAAATCTAAAAATCAGGCTGCAAACGCTTAAAATGACCGTGACAAACCCCACAGGTTGTAGGCATGGTTAATTCGCTTGCGGCTACAAACCTGACTGGAGCTTTGCACCTGTCAGGTTGATCATAACCTGTCAGGTCTGAAAGTCCTGACAGGTTGTTTTTTTGAAAGGACAAATAATGATCCTAAGGACCAGATTTTCCAAACACTTGAGATAACTATATCAAACTTCGACAGGTTTGCAGGTGTATTTTATTCGCTTATGGTTACAAACCTGACAGGAGCTTTGCACTTGTCAGGTCTGCACTTTATCATGCATACAACCAAACTCGCAGTAAGGAAATCAACTGGTCTGCATCAACAGGCTTGGTTATATAATCTGACGCGCCGGCATTGATACATTTCTCCCGGTCACCCATCATCGCTTTTGCGGTTACAGCTATCACCGGTAAGTTTTTATATTTTGGATTTTCACGAATACGCCTGGTACTTTCATAGCCATCCATTTCCGGCATCATCATGTCCATTAAAACAATATCAACCTTTTTATGTTCTGACAGTTGTTTCAATGCATCTTTACCGTCAATGGCTGAAATCACATTCATGCCATAATTCTCCAGTGATTTTGTGAGCGAGAAAATATTACGTACATCATCATCTGCAATCAAAACGGTTTTGCCCTTGAGTACTTCATACAGATCACCCATGCGTTTATATTTGGGCGATTTTTTGTCGCTCCTGTTTTGTTCCACCAGGTGCAGGAACAACGACACTTCGTCCAAAATACGCTGGTAGGAATGCGCTGTTTTTATAACAATAGAATCTGCATATTGTTTGATACGCATCTCTTCAATATGACTTAGGTTTTTCCCGGTGAATATGATGATGGGAAGATGTTCCAGTCCCGGCGTTTTTCTTACTTCCTCAAGCGTATCATAAGAGCCTTTCGCCGGCACACCCATATCAAGAATAACACAATCCACATTATCTGTATTCAGCGCTTTAATGCCATCGTTAACTGAATTTTTAATTTCTGCTGATACGCTAAAGCTTTCAAGAAAATATGCTAATGCTTTTGCATGCATCGGGTTTTCTTCAACGATCAGCACTTTCTTGGGATGCCGGCTTAATACATCTTCTATTTTTTGAAATATGGCGCTCATTTTTTCAAATGCAACCGGCTTGCTTATAAAGTCAACGGCGCCTGACAAAAGGCTTTTGTTCTTTACTTCATGCGACGACATAACGTGCACGGGAATTGGTTTTGTTAATGGATCTGATTTCAACTCATCCATTACTTCCCAACCACTTTTCACAGGCAATTGTATATCGAGTAAAATGCCTTGCGGATGATAGAGTTTTGCGAGTTCAATGGCTTCATCGCCTCTTACTGTAACGATGCCTTTATAATTTTTTTGCCGGGTGAAATCAAGCAGTGATTTTGCAAAAGCGGTGTCATCTTCCACAATTAAAATTATTTTATCACCGGGCTCAATGTTAGTCCTGTCATCCGGTATAGGCTGTGGAATGGCTTCAGCTATGTAGCCTTTATCCTGAAACCGGGTTGCGGGAATTTCAGCCAGGTTATTTTCGAGTATGTCATCGCCAATGGATATTTTTCCCGTTAGGACATAAACCGAATTTCTGTTTACAGGAACAGTTAATATGAACTCGCTTCCTTTACCTTCAGCGCTTTTTACCTTGATCTCTCCACCCAGCAATTTAGCCAGCTCGCGACTTATGGAGAGGCCCAAACCTGTGCCGCCATACTGTCTTTTTGTTGAGCCATCCGCCTGTTGAAAAGCTTCAAAGATGGTATCCAGCTTTTCTGATGCGATACCGATACCTGTATCTTTTACTGCGAAAGAAATGGCGTTGCTATTATCTTCAATAACAACCGTAACGGAGCCATATTTGGTAAACTTCAAAGCGTTGGAAATAAGATTGCGCAGGATCTGTTCCAGCCTTAAACGGTCTGTTTCAATTTCCGCATGTGTGGTATTTATTTGTATATTGAATGCAATGTCTTTGTCTTTGGCAACAGGCTCAAAAAGGTTTTTTATTTCTCTTACAAGATCTTTAAGCGCCACCTGTGCGTATTCGAGCTCCATCTTACCCGACTCAATTTTTGAAAGATCAAGAATCTCATTGATCAGCGTTAACAAAGCATTTCCCGAATTCTGAATAACGGTAGCATATTCCACCTGGTCGTTGCTTAGATTGTTACCATGGTTTTCCGAAAGCAACCTTGACAATAATAAAATAGAATTAAGCGGTGTTCTTAACTCATGCGACATGTTGGCTAAAAACTCCGATTTATATTTTGTCGTTAAAGCAAGTTGTTCCGCTTTGGCTTGTATCTCCAGGTTACGTTCCAGTATCAACTCATTTTTTTCTTCCAGCAAACGGCTGCGTTCTTCCAGTTCAAGATTAGATTGCTGTAATTCTTCCTGCTGCACTTTCAATTCTTCTTCAGATGCCTGCAGTTTTTCTGCCTGTACTTCCAGTTCAGCATTTATGTTTTCCATTTCGGTATGCTGCGCCTGCAGTTCTTCAGACTGCGCCTGTGTTTCAGAAAGCAACTCCTGCAAACGCTGATGGTTTCTTGCGCTATGAATGGCCATCCCGATATTATACACACATGCATTTATAAAACCCTTTTCGGCTTTATCAAAACCTTTTAATGAACCCAATTCCATCACACCTTTCAGCTTTGATTCATAAAAAACAGGTACTGCCAATATGGCCTTTGGCTTTATATTTCCTGCTGCATAAGAAAGCACCAGGTCTGCATCATCAATATTCTCCAGCAGGATCGGTTTCCGGCTTGAGGCGCTTTGGCCGGCCAGCCCTTCCCGGGAAGCGATCTCTTTTTTTATTTTACTTTCATCCAAAGCAATGCCGGCTGACAGAACAAGCCTGCCTTCTTCCGCCAGATAAAAAGCGGCAACAGGCGCCTGCACATAACCGGAAATAAACGCTGTTATATTGTAGGTGAGTATTTTTAAATTTCTCTCGCCAAGCATTTTGTCATTCAGGCTGGCAATACCGGTCTGCAGCCATTCATTGTGCGATACATTGGTGAAAGAAAAATCGAGCGATTCGGCCATCTTATTCAACGAACCCGATATGCTTCCTAATGCATCTTTACCTTCATCATCTATCCTTGTCTTATAATCACCGGCGGAGATCTTTTCAGCAATGCCGTGAATGATGTTTAAACGCCGGGTGGTTTCTTCGTCTTTTTTTTGCAGCTCTTCCTGGAGTTTTGAGCGTTTTTCAAAATCGCTGTTTACTCTTAGAAAAGATACAACAGCAATTATAAGCGAGAGCAGGGAAGCAATGATTATTAGTGTAGGCGTAGAGGAAGCAAATCTGTTAAGGCTGGCGGTACGGGCCTGCAAAAGGTCTCGCTCCCTGTTTTGCATTATTTGAACCAATTGCCTGGCGCTATCCATATATTGTTTACCTACTTCCAGTTCCGGCACCGTAGAGTTTATTCCTTTTCGCTTATTATCAATGAGCAGCTGCAGCCTGCTCATCCGTTTTGTAACCAGTTGCCTTAATTGCTCTGCACTTTGCAACTGGAGTGGATTGTCTGCTGTAAGATTTTTAATTTCGCTGATCAGTTCATAAGCTTTTGGAAGCGAACCGTTGAACGGCTCAAGAAATTCATCTGTTTCCGTAAGCAAAAAACCGCGCTGACCCGTTTCTGCGTCTTTTAAAACAGATACCACATTGTCCAGCTTATTTATCACAAGGTTTGTATGTGCTACCTGTTGCTGGCTGTTTAATAAATTGGTTATGCTGCTATAAGATGCTATTGCGCTTACAAACAGTAACAAAAATGAAAATCCGTATAGCACCAGCAGATTTCTTTTAAAGGAAGAGTTCATACATTCATTGTTATTACTGCAAAACAGGAGCAGGTTTTGCGGTTTGTTTTAATGGTAAAACAATAATAAAAGTTGCACCTTCACCCTCGGCGCTTTTAGCCGTGACGAGCCCGTTATGCTTTTCAATTATTTTTTTTACAATGCTTAAGCCAATACCCGTTCCTTCGTATTCTGATCTTCCATGCAGCCGCTGAAACATGGTAAAGATCTTATCAAGATACTGCTCACTGAACCCGATACCATTATCGCATATATAAATACGGCAATACCTGCCTTTTTCTACCGGCCCCGTTTCAGCAGATTTTTCTTCTGTAAAATCGCTCCAGATCTTTATTTCAGGCGGAACACCCCGTTTTGAAAACTTAATGGCATTGCTTATGATATTCTGAAAAACCTGGCGCATCTGGTCGGGTATAATATCTGCGGAAGGAAGATGGCCGACTACCAGTTTTGCTCCTGTCTCTTTTATAGACAATTCGAGATCTGTAACGGTATCCTGCGCTATCAAATTGAGCGAAGTATTGGTGAATTCCGGTGTAACTGTAAGCTTTGAATAGCTTAACAGGTCGTTGATCAGGCTACGCATTCTTTCAGATGAGGAGATGATCCTGTTTATATACTGAGCGCCTTCGCCGGTATGTACAAAACGTTCTTTTACTATCTGGCTGAAGGTGATGATCTTTCGCAAGGGTTCCTGCAGGTCATGCGAAGCAATGAAAGCATATTGCTGCAGTTCTGCGTTACTCGTTTCCAGCTCTTTATTGGCTTCTATCAATTCAGCCGTTCTCTCCTCTACTTTTTGTTCAAGGTTTGACCTTATGTCATTTAGTTCTTTTGTTTGCCTGTATAATTTTGAAAAGGTTTTAATTTTTAGCAGCAGCAACTCCGGGTCAAATGGCTTGGTAATATAATCAACGCCGCCGGAACTATAACCTTTCGTAATAAAACGCTTATCAATATTTACGGCGGAAAGAAAAATGATGGGAATATCTTTTGACTTACTATAGCCCGTAATATTTTCTGCCACTTCGTAGCCATCCATGCCCGGCATCTGCACATCAAGAATGATAAGTTCGTATTCGTTCTTCAATATTTTTTTCAATGCCTCCTCACCCGACATAGCGGTATCCACATCGTACAGGTTTAACTGCAGCAATGTTTTTAAAGAGAACAGGTTTTCTTTCTTATCATCAACAATAAGCATCATATTAAGCAATGAAAATTATGTGGTATTAAACGAATATAAAGACATACACTTAACCTTAACAAGATATAATCAGCAAACAATAAATGTATTGGATGTATTGCTTAAAGTACGCAGGCATTTTTCCAGGTTACTATGCACATTGCGGGAGATCGAGTGTAAAATATTTTTCAATTCCTTCAGGTTGGTGGGCTTCGTGATAAAACACATGGCGCCCTTTAACATGGTTTCTTCAATATCCTTTGATTGGGATGAAGTGGTGTACATGATTACAGGTATATGCTGAAGCGCTGCATCTTTTTTTATCTCTGCGAGACATTCTTTACCGCCCATACGTGGCATATTCAGGTCTAAAAAAATAACATCAGGATAATCATCACGCAGATGTTTCAGAAATTTCAATGCTTCCTGGCCATCGCCGGCAGAAACAAGTTCAATGGAAGGATCAACTTCTTTCAATACTTCTTTAAAAACAGAAATATCGTCGATATCGTCATCAACGAGAAAAAAACGAGTGTAATCAGACATATGGGTTTATTATTAATTTTTAGCCGGGAAATGGATACAATGAAAGACCCGGCAAAACAAAGCAAAAAAATGTTGTTCAAATTCTGTGCTAATCCCCAAAAATGATTTTATAAATACTTTTTCCTGCTACGATGCTGTGCTAGTAATGCCTTTTAACAATGATTTCCATATTAAAGAAAAAAATGAACGCTGCGGATCCCGTTTATACGTTACATATTTGGGCTGCGCTTCATCCATAGTATTTGACTTATTTATAATAAATGTATTCGCCAGGAAGCTGAGAAATTTTTTCTTTTTTAATTGTTTCGAGTCTTCTTCTTTTTGAAGTGCTGTTATTTTGAGATCATCATATACAAACAAAACCGAACTGCGTGCATTATAACTGTTGGCAATAATGTGTGCTTTCAGTTTTTTTATAGAAAGACTGTTTACCTCAAATAATCCTAACGTTTTAGAAGCAGTATTTATAACCTGTCCATCCATGGGCCCAAGATTTACATCGAGCGTAAAGCCACCATCTTTCGTTCTCGTCATATCAAACAGGAATTCAACACTAAAATTGCCGGCGTCGTATAGTTTGCTCCGGGCTGCAACCTTTACTATTTTATTGACAGCTATTTTTTCCGGCACATTAGTAACATTGGTCAACCGGCCGCTGATGTTTGTCCAGGTGACGTGACCGGTTTTTTGTGTTTTAATATTAAGTTCTTTATAGGTGAACTCAAAATTTTTTATCAGTATGGTGTCTATATCGACCGGCAGTTTCAATCTTGCCAATAACTGGTGCGGGAAGTTGCCGATCTTTGATTTAGGAGAGGGCGGAATATTTTTATCAGCATATACCTCCATTGTACCCGTATTAAACTCAGCATGGTGTGCTGAAAATCCTTCACCCAAAAAAAGCTTATACCAGTCAATATTATTAAAACCGGCGCTTTTGAAATTAATATCATACCTGTCTTTATAATATTTAAGATGCTTCCCAAAATCCTGTTTGCTATAGCGTGGCTGCAATGATAAACCTATCGCATCGATAGATCTTTGCGCTGCATGCAATTTTAATGTATCGGCTTTTAGAAAATACAGGCTGTCCGGCGTGCGGAAAGTATAACCGGGTACATAAATATTGGCTTGCCTGGCATATAAAAACCTTGTAGTATCATATTGGGTGAGCGAATCAATTTCAATGTCATCGAAGCGCATCGAAACCTCTTTGAATGTGGTTAACTTTTCTTTTTCTTCAACCATATTATGGTGAATAAAATTCATGTTCGAGATGGAAAGTGCTTTTAAAGAAAAATGACCAAGCGTTTCTTGTATGCGGGAATAAAGTGTCGTCGTGTCTTTAAAAGCCGTGTCGCGTTTATTGGCGAGGTGATAAATTTCCAGTACAGGGTTTGTTATATCAAGCGAATTCAGATCAATATTTTTTTTATCAAGCAGGTCGCCCACATTAAGCCCGTCAATATTAAGATCAGAAAATGATGCTTTAAAAATATCTGGTGGCGCCGTGCCTTTAGCGAGTAATTGGTCAAGGCGGGCAGAATCGATCAGTAATTCCGCCTTATGCACTTTTGCTTTTGAACCTACAACATCCACTTCAATTTTATCTATGTCAAGCACATACAAACTATCTGAAGCATCTCTCACCAATTGCTGCAGCCTGGCTTTTATTAATGGTTCAAAATCCTGGCTTTTGCGGTATTTCAGGTAAAAGAAGCCGCCAATAATCAAGGCAGCAATTACAGAAAGAGATATGAGGATAATTTTTTTCAAAGTGTATAAGCAACTGGTTTAAATAACTAGTGTGGCTTATGTTAAACTAATTCCATACCAATAAAAATTTATATGTGATTGCCGCAGTTTGTTTGAGTTGCTACTCAAAATTGTGGATATCCAGCTACTTTTTTACAGTTCTCCGCCTGTGCCAATAACCGGTTGAATGTTTTGAAAAACCGGGCCTGCTGATAATACAATTGAAATTATACGCGTTCATATAAATTTGCAGCATGAATAATTCTGTTAATGTTGAGGTTTTAGTAAAGAAAGAAAAAGATGCTGAGCTTAGATCTATTGGCGAAAAAGTTTTAGCCGGCCAACGCTTAAATTTTGATGAGGGCGTACTACTTTTTGAAAAAGCCGGGTTGCCTTATGTTGGTGCGCTGGCAAATTATGTACGCGAAAAAAGGCACGGTGATACGACTTATTTCAACCGGAACTTCCATATAGAGCCAACCAATGTTTGTGTTTTTACCTGTAATTTTTGTTCTTATTCGCGTTTATATGCACACCGCGACGAAGGCTGGGAATTGAGCAAAGAACAAATGATGCACATTATTCAGAAATATGATGGCAAACCGGTAACGGAAGTACATATTGTTGGAGGCGTTCATCCGAAAATGAACCTGTATTTTTTTGAAGACGTGCTGCGTTCAATAAAAGCACATCGACCTGACCTGCACATAAAAGGTTTTACCGCGGTTGAACTGGATTATATGTTCCGTAAAGCAAAGCTGAGTATGGAAGATGGCCTGCGTTTACTGCATGAGGCAGGGCTTGATTCCTTACCCGGAGGTGGCGCAGAAATTTTTCACCCTGAAATAAGAGAACGGATCTGTGCCGATAAAGTTGATGCCGGCGGATGGTTAGCTATTCATAAAACAGCACATAACCTGGGTATGCATAGCAATGCGACGATGTTATTTGGCCATATAGAAAAATATTGGCATCGTGTTGACCATATGGAGCGGTTGCGCCAACTGCAGGATGAAACAAAGGGCTTCAATACATTTATACCGCTTAAGTTTCGCAATAAGGATAACGATATGAGCAATGTGCCGGAAAGCTCGCTGATCGAAGACATGAAGACATATGCTGTTGCGCGGCTCTATCTTGATAATTTCCCGCATCTCAAAGCTTACTGGCCTATGCTGGGAAGACAGAATGCGCAGTTGAGTTTATCTTTCGGCGTGAATGACCTTGACGGAACGATAGATGACACTACAAAAATTTATTCCATGGCGGGAAGCGAAGAACAAACTCCTGCTTTATCAACAGCACAATTGGTTGCACTAATAAAACAGGTAAAACGCGAACCTGTTGAACGGGATACTTTGTATAATGAAATAAAAAATTATGCAAAGGAAGATGTGCATGAATTGGAAGTGAATCCTTATTATAATTAAGCAAACCTGTGAGTAGTGAGTAGTGAATGGTGAGTAACAGCACTCACAACTTACAACTGACCACTCACCATTCACCAAAGACGATGGCTTACAATTAACATAACACTATCATGAAAATTGCTATCATTAACGGGCCAAATCTTAACCTGCTGGGCAAACGCGAAACAAGTATTTATGGTAACAAGCCTTTTGAAATCTATTTTGAAGATCTGAAAAATCTTTTCCCGGATGTTAACTTCCATTACTACCAAAGCAATGTTGAAGGAGAACTGATAAACGAATTGCAGCGTGTCGGTTTTGAATATGACGGTATTGTTTTAAACCCGGGTGGATATACGCATACTTCCGTTGCGATCGGCGATGCCATTGCTGCCATAACAACACCAGTAATCGAAGTCCACATCAGCAATGTGCATGCCCGCGAAGATTTCCGTAAATTCTCCCATATTTCGGGTAAGTCTGTCGGCAGCATTTTTGGGCTGGGCTTAAAAGGATACGAACTTGCCGTACGATGGCTTATTGATGCGAATGACAATATATAACGGTGAATTCTACCCACAGGGAGCGCAGCGCTAACAGAAGTTATGTCTTTTCTACTTTTACTCCTTCGCTCTGAGCAGAAATTCTAAAGTTTACTTTCTCCTTTATGATCATTCATGTTTTTCAATCGTGACATTTTATAAATACCTTTATTTCCGAAATAAATCAAAAGAATGCCGCAAAGAAAAGAAAGATTTACTGTATCAAGACGCAAGAAAATACTGGAACATATTAAAGAATCGGGTGAGGTACTGGTAAGCAGCCTGAGCAGGGAATTTGATGTAAGCGAGGTTACTATCCGGAATGATCTTGAACATCTTGAAAAGAAAAATTTGCTGATACGTGCAAGAGGCGGCGCTATTCATACCGAAAATCATGTAGGTATTGATCAGCGCATTGCTGAGAAAAATAAAATACATGCAGAGCAAAAAGCAGCCATCGGTAAAATGGCAGCATCACTAATAAGTGATGGCGATACCATTATTATCGACAGCGGTACCACTACGGCAGAAATTGTAAAGCATCTTAACCAGGTAAGGCATTTAAATGTTATAACAAATGCTTTGAACATAGCTAACCTGCTAATGGCTTATCCCAATATCAATGTAATGATTCCGGGCGGTTATCTAAGGCAGAATTCTATGAGCCTTGTCGGCCCTTTGGCTGAAAAAAACCTGCGTAATTTTTTTGTTGATAAAGTGTTTTTAAGCACCGATGGTTTTGATACCAGGCAAGGCATTTTCACACCCAATATCGATGAAGCGCATTTGAATGGTATTATGATAGAGATCGCCAAAGAAGTAATACTCGTAACCGACAGCAGCAAGTTTAAGAGAAAAAGCCTGGCTTATATCTGCGGTTTGGATAAGATAAAAAAAGTGATCACCGATAAAGCCATTCCTGATGATGATAAGAAAAGACTGGAAGACGCAGGGGTTGAGGTGCTGGTTGTATGAAGTGAATTATTTGTACCTATTCTTCTTTGGATTTATTCTTAAATCGTACATGTTTAATATGGTAAGCGTATTGTTTTTGAATTTGTAGTACAAACGATTATGTTTTGCGATTAAAACGCTTCTTACTTCAGGTTTAACAAAGGATGGTTTTCCGATAAATGGTTGCTTTTTTAAAATATCAATTCTTTTGTCAAGCCTGCTTAAGAAGTCTTTTGCAACTTTATAGTTCCATTCTTTTTCAAGATAATCAAGCAATCGCAATAGCTTATTGGTAAAGCGCTTTTTGTAAACTACTTTGTACGCCATTTTGCAGTCAGGGCTATGTATTCATCTTCGAAAAGAATATCTTTTTTATCAGGTTCATTCAGCAGATTCAATAATTCTTCCCTGTCAGCTTCGTTAAGCTCATCAAGAATATCTTTTTCTTTATTACTGAAATATTCAATGTCAGCTTTCACCAACTGGAGTAATTGTTCATCTTCAATTGAAGAAACCATGTGTAACACTTCCTCTTTTAATGACATACAAATTTTTATTTCAAATTTAGATATTTCTCTAAAATCTGTAATGATAAGTTTAAACGAATAAGCCTGGCTTATATCTGCTGCCTGGATAAGATAAAAAAGTGATTACTGATAAAGCCATTCCTGAAGATGATAAGAAAAGACTGGAAGATGCAGGGGTTGAAGTGTTGATTGCATGAACAAGCAAACTCAATTTCAAAATTTCCCAATCAACAATTCCAAAATTCCCTCACTCGCTCAACAACACGATCGCCACCGCAGCCATTATCAACCCAATTAATAAAACAGTTCCGGGAAAAACGGCATAAATAATCAATGAAATAACAATCGTTATCACAGGTGACAACCCTGTAAGCGGAACAACAATAATGGCTTTACCGTATCGTAAGGCATATACCAATGTAAGGGCGCCAATAGCATTCAATATTTGGATGATCGCAGCAAGATAGGGCCCTTTGAAACCCCAGTTAATGGGCTGCGAAAAATCTGTCATCCATATCGCAAAAGGGCATAACAGTAAGGCGCCGATAGCCATATACATAAATATGCTTTCCGCTTTCATCGTATTGTTGCTGAACTTCATCACATAAGCCTGTAATCCCCACATCATAAAAACGATTACAGAAAGCAAAAGCCAGTTATTGCCTGAAGTTTCATTGCCTGTTAATTTAGGATTTGCAAGGAATACCGCAGCGATCAATGCGAGTGTGATGCCGATCCAGTGTTTTTTATTGGTATGTTCTTTTAAAAAAATAACCGATAAGATGATTGTTAGTACCGGAAACAATGATATCAATGGGAATACAATGTATGCCGGGCCTTCACGCAAAGCCTCAAATAAAATTAATTGTCCGCCTGCTCCTAAAATGCCGACAATCAAACCCAGGAACACGGAACGCTTATCTGTTTCAGGTTTCCAGTTGATGATCTTCAATGCAACCAAAGCACACGGTATCATTGTTAAACTCCACGCCACATAACCTAATGTTGCAGGAAAACCGGCCTTTTCCGGTATCTCAATAAATGCACCCCATATCCCCCAAAACACAGTTGTAATAATTGCATAAGCAAGCCACAGTTTTGTTGATTTCATTGTCTAAACATTAGTTCCTCAAAAAGTTTTTGTCAAACAGTAAATTATTTTTAAACCTTAAAAATAACCATAAAAAAGTTTCTAAAAATTTTATTTTGTTTTTATTTCTTTCGTTATCTTTGGTTTCAATCAAAATCTTTCGAATACTTTTTATTCCTGGAGGATGTTGATCAGCCGAAAATAAAGTATCATCTGCAGGGAGCTTGTGATACGAGAGTAATTACATCTGGTAAACTATTTAAGAATTAAGCTTATGAATAGGCGGTAAAATTTTCAGGGTATTATCCTTTTGCCTGTGAAAATTTTATTGCAATTACATGTGACAATAAAAAACAAACACCTAAGCATGAAACGAACACTGTTTTTGCCTTTGTTATTCATTGCAATACTGGCCGGTGCGCAAACAAGGTCACTTCATGGAAAGATCGTGTCGGCAAACGATCAGCGTGCAGTAAGTAAAGCCTCCATAACTATTAAAAATGGAAGATCTTTTATTGCTGATGACAGCGGGGCATTTAAAATTGAAGCGCCTGCAGGCAGCTTTACTTTAAGCATAAGCTCTATCGGTTTTGCATCGAAAGAAGTGGCTATCAGTTCAACTGACAACAACCTAATCATATCGCTTACCGAAACCGATAAAAATCTGAATGAAGTGATAGTGGTGGGTTACAGTGATAAAAAGAAAGGAGAACTGACAAGTTCTGTAACCGTTGTTGATGCGGCCAAGCTAAAAGATGTTACCACGAATGACGTCGGCAATATGCTGCAAGGCAAAGTGGCGGGGCTACAGGTGGTGAACAGTTCCGGCGTACCGGGCGCCAATGCTGAACTAAGGCTGAGAGGCGTCTCTTCCATTAATGCATCGCAGTCGCCGTTATATGTTGTTGATGGAATTATCGGCGGCAACTTCGATCCAAATGATGTGGAAAGCATTACTGTTCTAAAAGATGCTGCAGCAACAGCCATGTATGGTTCACAGGCCAATGCAGGTGTTATTGTGGTAACAACAAAAAAAGCAAAAACAAATAAGACTGCTTTTGAAGTAAAGGCAACAACAGGCTTTCGCACACCTGATTTTGGCAAGCTCGATATGATGACCGGCAGCCAGCTATACGATTATCAGAAAGAATTTTACCGCGACTATATTCCATCCGATACAGGGAACTCGCATAAAATAGACCTCTTGAAATTTTATGCGGAAAGACCAAGGGAATTGCAGGATCAAAACCATAACTGGATGACAACAATTTTTCAGCCTGCATTCATGCAGAACTATTATGTCTCCATTTCAGGAAAAACAGATAAGAACGATTACTATATCGGTGCATCTTACTATAATGAGAAGGGAACTTTTATGAACACGGATTTCCAGCGTGTTAATTTAAGAGCGTCCTCCACTTTGCATTTGAGCCCGAAGATCTCGTTGACCAATGCCATTAATATCAGCGGCATCATCGGAAAGAGTTATGATTATAATGATATCTATTATGCTTTCCTGAACCTGCCCTGGGATAATCCTTACGACAGCGCCGGTCATCCTGTTTATGTAGATGGTAATTCAACATTCAAATGGTGGAGCCGCGATAAAGTGAACCCGGTACATACCATTAAAAATTCAGATCATCCCTACAAAGGTTTTGATGTGAACTACGATCTGAACTTTAATTATGCCATCAACAACTGGCTAACCTTTTCAAGCACCAACCGTCTTGCCGCGAGCTATAGCAAAAGCACCAGTTATTATTCAGGCGATGTCGCAGGACAATTTCATGGCACAGGCTTTTTAGATGAAAGCAGCATTTTAAGTTACAGCGCCATTTCAAACGATCTTTTAAAATTCTATTTTAAGTTCGGTGATCATCAACTCAGCGGCCTTGCAGGTGTTGCATTTGAAGGTGGTAAAACAGAAACATTAGGCGCCTCAGGAAGAGGATTGCCGTTTGGTTTGAAAGTGCTGAATGTAGTATCAAGCAATCTCAGCGTGAATGGTTATTATGATCAGTCAACACTGATCTCTTATATCTCCCAGGTAAACTATAGTTATAAGAATAAATATTTTCTTACCGGTTCTTTTCGTGTTGATGGCTCAACAGCATTCCAGGAAAATAACCGCTATGGTTCATTCCCGGCCATCTCGGCAGGATGGCTTATCAGCAATGAAGATTTCTTAAAAGACAATCATGTAATTGATAATTTAAAACTGCGTGCCGGTTATGGTGTTACAGGCACACAGGATATAGGCGCTTCCCGTTACCTCGGTTTATATTCTTTAACCAGTCAGTACAATAATCAACCTGCAGCAACACCATCGCAATTACCAAGTCCTGACCTTACATGGGAGAGTAAATATCAAACGAATATTGGCGTAGATGTTAGTTTCTATAAACGCATTTCGTTATCAGTTGACGTATATAAAAATCAAACAAAGAATTTGTTGCTGCAGGTATCACAGCCTTTATCCGTTGGCTTTGAAACAAGATGGGAAAATGCAGGTGAGATAGAAAACAAAGGACTTGAAATTGCTTTGTCAACTATAAATATTCAAGGCAGGAATTTTACGTGGACAACCGATTTTAATATCAGCTTTAATACAAACACGCTGGAAAAACTGCCTGCAAGTTTTGTAAAAACAGGTTCATGGGCTATTTCGCAGATATATCGCAACGGTGGCAACCTGTATGAATTTTATATGCCTGTCTGGCTCGGTGTTGATCCGCAGACCGGCGCGCCGTTGTGGGAAAAAGTTACAAAAGATGCGGACGGAAATGTAACATCCAAAGAAGCAACATCCAACTATGCGGATGCAACTTTCCAGGAAGTGGGTTCAGCCTTGCCGAAATACCAGGGCGGCATGACAAACACGCTTATGTATAAAGATCTTTCACTCAGCTTTAATTTGTATTTCCTGTATGGCAACAAGGTTTACAGCAATGATCTGCGTTTTGTAATGAATGATGGCACCGAACCTTATTACAACCAGTTGGTGCTGCCATCAGATTACAGCATCTGGACAAAACCCGGTGATATCGCCACCAATCCAAGTCCGCAGAATACAGCCAATTCAACGGAAACCTCAACAAGGTATTTGCAAAATGGCAACTATCTTTCCATTCGCAACATAACATTGGGGTATAACCTGCCGCAAAATTTCGCCACGCGTTTGGGCCTGCAGAATATAGCCGTTTCCCTGTCTGCAGATAATGTGTACACCTTCACCAAATTCCTTGGGCAGGATCCGCAAACAACCATCCAGCCAGATATCTATACAACGCCCGGTGTAAGTGATTTTAAGTATCCCAACAATCATCAATACCTGTTAAACATCAACGTAAAATTTTAAGCCATGAAGATGAATATAAAAACAACGAAGAGAATTTTTATGTTACCGGCTATAGTCCTTCGTGGCTTAAAGGTTGTGCCTGTCCCGGCGAGGAGCGAAGCGACGGAACCCGGGATCACTCCCTTGTACTGCAGGTTTTATATGGCAGCAAAAACGTTTACAAATAAAAATTTGTCGATAAGACATATGCACACGATAAAGACATTGTGTATTTACGCTTCTGTAATTGTTATTTGTGTAGCAGGTTTCACCAGTTGTATTAAAGACGTTTCACCCAGCGATGCCATCAGCACAGAAACACTTACATCAACAACAGAAGGCCTAACCAATGCAGTGAACGGCGCTTACGCATTGTTTAAAGATCATGTGATGTTCAACGGCACAGCAGATGATAACAACATGTATCTCCGGCAATATTACCAGTTATCCGACTTCGCCAGCGATGATATTGTTTGCGGGCAGGTAACAGAAGATCCTTTATTTTACAGTTTCAGTTTGGACCACTCTCCCACCCAAACCAATACAAGGTATTTCTGGTATATCTCTTATAAAATAATCAGTGACTGCAACACAGTAATCGAAGCTGTTGAAAAAGAGCCGACAGATGATCCTGCCCGAAAACAGCTTTTAGGTGAATGTTATTTTCTACGGGCGTTCTCACATTTTAGTTTAGTGAAATTGTTCGCACGGCCCTACACGCAGGATAAGTCGGCTCCCGGAATTATTTTAAGAACATCCACCAGTGATCCTTCTGAAAAAGCAAGATCAACGGTTGAAGAAGTGTACACACAGGTGATTGCAGATGCGCAACAAGCAGTTGAACTGATGAACCAGCCGCGTGGTGTGGAATATGCAAGTAAAGAAGCGGCAGAAGCTCTGCTTTCAAGAGTGTATCTATATATGGGTGATAATAACAATGCAGCAGACTATGCAACACAGGTTATAAATTCAGGAGAATTTTCTTTGGCTACTGCAGATGAGTTCCCTGGGATGTTTGCCAATGCCAAAGGCAGTAGTGAGACCATTTTCTGCCTTGCATTTACAGCGAATGAAGATTATGGAAAATTCGGTTCAATAGCATCAATGCTTTACTCAGATGGGAACAGTGGCTGGGGCGAAGAATATGCAACAACATCACTGCGTAATTTGATGAGTGCACATCCTGAAGATGTGCGCTGGAAATACATTATCCCGTTGGAAGATGGCAGCGGTGGCATTGCAAAAAAGAATGGCATTGAAATTTATTATATCAGCAAATTCTCTTTCCAGGATGGAAGCCCGACGCTTAGCTCGCCCATCATGTTTCGTCTCGCAGAAATGTACCTGAACCGTGCAGAAGCCAATGCAAAAATGGGTAACAGCAAAGATGCACTGGATGACGTGGATGAAATAAGAAAGAACCGTGGCCTGGAAAACAGTTTATATAACGGAAAGGTTCCTGCAGGTTCGAGTGCTTTGGAAGTTGTATTAAATGAAAGACGCATTGAACTGGCGTTTGAAGGTCATCGTACTTTTGATGTCTACAGAAATAATTTGGTGATGAACAGAACGTATTGGGGTTATCATTTACCGGGTTTAAAAGAAACAGATATTGATCTTTCCAAACAGCCAACGGGTTATGATAACATGCTCGTTCAGCCAACGGATGACCGCATTATTTATTATATCCCGATAGATGAAATACAAAGCAATAGTTTGTGCGTGCAAAATCCGTAATGATGAGTGATGAATGATGAGTAATGAGTAGCGCTTCAAAGCGTCAGACCGGTTTAAAAGATCTTACATTAAAAAATATTTAGAGCAGGTTTATAAAATCAATGCAATGAAAAAATCAAACCTCACTATTTTAATAGCTGCATTCATAGCTGCCGTTAATTTCAGCTCCTGCAAAAAAGATAGTGCTGAACCGCAGCCATTTGTTTTCTACAGTGTAAGCGTTGATGGCGCAACGGTTACATTCACCAATAAATCAGAAGGTGCAACGAGTTATGAATGGGATTTTGGTGATGGCACCACATCAACAGAAGAAAGCCCGGTGCATACTTATCCGGGCAAAGGAAAATATGTCCCTACGTTATATGCAACAACTGCTGACGGCGTTACCGGTGAAGCTTCAACGGTGCTGCATATTGCAAAAACTTCTGGTATTAAACTGGATGACAATACGCTCTCAGACTGGGATACGGTTACACATAATGTTGTGTTGGCGGGCTCTAATCCGGGCAACTTTATCCAGGCCAAATATGATTATGACGGCAACTACGTTTATGTATATTTTGAACAGAACACGGAAAAAGGTGATGGCAATATCTATGACCTTTATATAGATGCGGATAATGATATAACAACCGGATTGCTTACAGGTGAAATACCCAACGGCGCCTATGAAGTTTTACTGGAAGGGACCATATTTGACGATTGGCTCGATCCTTATTATTTTATTGGAACTGATCAACAGAATTTTGGAAATTATACTTATCAATCCATCAATGAGTTTTATAAAATGGGTGCTGTTCAGCAAAGCGGCAGCATACAAAAGTTTGAATTTGCTATAAGCAGAAGTAAAATAAAAGGCTTAACAGGCAAGGCTTTGAGAATCGGCGTACAGGTGGCTGCGAATGACTGGAGCGCTATCATAGGTTATTCACCTGACCAGGGCAGTGATCCGTTTTTTCTTGACATGAGCGAGTAGTTAAGGAGTCGGTAAAGTCCGGAAGACGTTTCATCCATCAGATTGTTATTAAGATTTCACATATTATTGTATTAAGGCTATTCATTATAAAGCCCGAAGGGATGATATGATTATAGTAAAATTTTGCTGGCTATAGGTTTAAACCCCAAAGGGATGACACATAAAATTGAATAGCATTACCATGAACAAAATACCATTTTACATTTTAATTATTGCCTGCACCGCATCTGTACTTTCCTTTTCCAAATGCAGTAAAGCAGGCAATCCTGTGACTTATACGCCACCTGCAACTGATACAATCTTTTACAAAGAAACCGATTCAGATTTCGCTAATCCGGAACGCGGCTTCTATCGTGTAGCAGAAACGTATGCCAACAATTATGAGCCGCTTGACGTTGCACAAATGAAAACATGGAGAACATTGCAGCAGGCAGATGATGGCAATTACAAAGTGTACAGCACATTGGTGTTTCGTAACATAGTTTTAGAAGGTTACACTGATAAAAATTTATCTCAGGATCTATTGAATAATATTGATAATGATTTCAAAGCAGCGCGTGAAGCAGGCATGAAACTGATCCTTCGCTTTTGTTATACGGTTACGGCAAAGAGCGGCGCCTGCCCGGAAGGTTTTATTTGTCCGAAATACGGCGATGCACCAAAAAAAATTGTGTTATCACAGGTTGCGCAACTAAAACCTTTGCTGCAGGATAACGCTGATGTCATCGCCTGCCTGCAAATGGGGTTTATCGGTACATGGGGTGAAAATTATTACAGCGATTATTTTGGCGACCCTTCATCAAACGGCAAAGGAAAACTGGTTGATAAAAACTGGGGCGACAAGAATGAAATATTGAAAGCGCTGTTAAATGCATTACCTCAAAGCCGGATGATACAAGTGCGCACACCGCAAATGAAACAGCGCTATGTATATGGCGTTAATGCGCTGACATCCTCTTCAGCACTAACAGATGCGGAAGCATTTACCGGAACAGATGCAGCACGCATAGGTTTTCACAATGATTGTTTTTTGTCATCACCGAATGATTACGGCACGTACGATGATTACGGTAATTCATCTTCACCTCGCACAGACGCTTATTCGATCTTACACGCTTATGCCGCGGCCGACGGGAAATATACGGTTGCCGGCGGCGAAACCTGTGATGACACGTACAGTCCGGAAAACAATTGTGAGAACAGCGGCAAAGCGCAAACAGAAATGCAGAACATGCATTACAGTTTTCTAAACTGTGCTTACAACAATGATGTAAATGATGACTGGCAGACGGATGGTTGCATGGATGCTATTAAAAAAAATTTAGGTTACAGGTTTGTGTTACAAAGTGCTGTTTTTCCTGAAGCGCCCGTAAAAGCCGGGATGCAATTATCTTTTGCATTGAATATTAAAAATGTTGGATACGCATCACCGTATAATGAAAGGCCACTACAGGTGATTATGCGAAATAAAAACGCTAAAGAGGAATTTGTTTTTGCCGTTGATGAAGACGTGAGAAAATGGTACACCGGGTTTCATAGTGTTACTATAAAATTCATCACTGATAAAAGTATGCCTGCAGGTGAATATGAAATGCTGTTGAATTTGCCTGATGCCGCTGCCTCCTTATCCGTTGACCCTGCATATTCAATAAGATTAGCCAATGAAGATGTTTGGGAAGAAGCAACCGGTTATAACGGCTTGCTTAAAATTGTTACCATAAAATAAATATGGATGCAGTTAATCGGGAGTAAGAAGATAAATATGCGATATTAAGTAATGAGTAATGAGTGATGAGTGATGAATAAATCTGCAATCTGCAATCGTTATGATGAAGAAAAACATATTAATCCGCAGATACCTTCACATCCTGCAATTGCTCTTTCAGTGAAATTAACACCGGTGTAAATTCCTCTCTAAGCTTATTTTTTTCACTAATCCAATAGTTCTTTAAATCTAAAAGCAAGGATTTTTCTTTTTTACTTTTTATTTTGTCAACGTAGGAAGGTTGTAAAAATTCTATCTCAACGCTTTTATCCATGAAATCGCCCAATACAGAGGTAAGTGATTTTAATTTGTCTTCTCCGGCTATGATCTCCGGAAGGTCCGCATGATGTTTTGTAAAACGCCATGTATATAAAATATCCTTTAAAATTTTCCGTGTACTATGCATTTGATGATCATCATCGAGGTCTTCCAGTAATTTCCCAAGATCAGACAACTTGTCCCCGATAAATTTTTTTATACGCGATTTTTCAAGTTTACCGGGCAGCGCTTCCAGTATTTTTTCTTTCACATCTTTGAAGTTATTATCTATCATTAATTCAACACCCTCCTTTTTCCAGAAATCTTCGTCACTGCTCATAAGTTTCAGGAATGCCGTGGTTTTTTTAGCGGAAGAGTCGGTTATATATTTAAAAAGGTGATGCCTGAGCAGATGGATATTTCTTACAATACCTATATAGCCATAAAAAGTTTTAAGCAGTTTGGGAATAGTGGGTTCGTCATCGTCCTTTTTTATATTCACCAGCCGTAAAAACGCTCTTAGTTTTTTTACTTCCACCCTGAAATCATGGATGTCATCTGCGTCAAACTCTTCAAGGATCTTACGGCGCAATTTCTCCAGGATTTTAAAACTTTCTTCTACAACCTCAGCGATTTCTTTTTTCTTCATTTTATAAAATTAACCACCTTATTAAAACAACAGCGTTTAAAAAGAAACGTTTGGTAAAGATTATGATTAGCCTTACGCAGTTTTTATGTAATAAAAATTAATTTTAAGAGGAAAATATTTTTTCTTTCCATTCAACTTTGAAGTCCTGCACATTCACTTAACGTTGCAAAGCGTATAACATGAAAAAATTAATTCTTCTTTGCCTGTTTACAGGTTTGATCTTTACATCAACATTATTTGCACAAAATGCTTCACCGCAGGTAGTTACCGGTGTGGAAGCTCAACCCCTGCTTGCGCAGGCATTGCGTTTGGAAGATGCGCTCTCTTTCCTGGGAAGTTCTTTATCTGCTGAAGATGCAAAACGTTTGAAAGCGTTACAGGATAAACCGCTTACAGAAGAAACATCAAAGGCAATACAAAATATTCTCGATCCTTATTGTCTTGCCGCGGTAAGCATCAATCCTGAAGCCCGTGTAAAAGTGGAAAGAGGCGTTGCAAAAGCGAAGTTGATACAAGGTGGCTGGACAAGCTTTTTAATTAAGGTGCATAATGAAGCGGGCGTAACGGCGCAATTGCAGGTCCAAAGCGCCAATGCGGAACCTGATCTGTATATCTCCACCCACAACGCACGGGCGCTGGAAAAAAATGCACTTACGGAAGGGCAGGTTGCTAACCGCTTTCTTGAAATGCAGCTATACCGCAACCGTCCTTTGCTTCCCAATCTTTCAGGTCTCAAATTAGAATATGCAGTCCTGCAGATATACAGTAAAGATGCAGGGCAAAGGGAAGCGGAACTGGGTTTTAATATAGGCCAGGGCACACAGGATATCGGTTTCCGCAATGCCATTAATATTTTATTCAACATACAGCCTTCTGTCAAACTGGTGTTGCATGTAAAAGATGATGATGGTTCGCCAACCATGGCGTCTTTCACTATTACAGACGGGGTTCAGCGCGTTGCGGACAGTGGCACAGATTATCGCCTGACGCTTGCCAAACGGGAATACCAGGCTCCTTCCAAAGCGCTCACAGGCATCTACCCGCTTCCGTCGCGCCGTGTGGCTTCTTATGATGAATATCCTGATTTTTTCTTTCAGCCACAAGTGTATCGTTCTGATGGCGAACATATCCTGTTGCCCCCGGGGAAATATAATGTAACTTTTACAAGAGGCCCGGAATATATCACACAAACAAAACAAATTATTGTTCCTGCAAATACCGGCTCAATGGAAGTTTCATTTCAACTCAAACGGTGGACCAATCTGTCGAAACTCGGATGGTTCAGCGCCGACCATCATGTGCATGCAGCAGGATGCAGTCATTATGAAAGTCCTGAAGAAGGTGTTCCTCCTGCAGACATGTGGCGGCAGGTTTTGGGTGAAGACCTTAACGTAGCGGCAGTGCTCACCTGGGGGCCGAGTTGGTATCATCAAAAGACTTTTTTTACCGGTCAGGCAAGTACGCTTTCCACCAGGCAAAATATCATGCGTTATGATGTGGAGGTTTCCGGGTTTCCTTCATCGCATGCAGGGCATATTGTGTTGCTGCGTTTAAAGGAAGATGATTATCCCGGCACTTCTACTATTGAGGAATGGCCAAGCTGGACGCTTCCGGTATTTAAATGGGCGAAATCGCAGGGTGCTGTAACCGGTTATGCGCATTCGGGCTGGGGGCTGGAGCCATTAACGCCAACCCATGACCTGCCGAATTATGTGATACCAAAAATGGATGGCATAGGCGCCAATGAATATGTGGTAACCGTTACGCAAAATGTTGTTGATTTTTATAGTGCAGGCGATACACCTGCTCCATGGGAGTTGAATATGTGGTATCAAAGTTTGAATTGCGGCTTTACGACAAGACTAAGCGGTGAGACAGATTTCCCCTGCATCTTCGATGAAAGGGTTGGCTTAGCCCGCAGTTATTTTAAGCCCGACAGCGTATTGAATTATGATGCTTATGTAGCAGCTATTAAAAAAGGGAGATGCTATGTTTCAGAAGGCGGATCGCATATTATTAATTTTTCTGTGAATGGTTTGGAAGCCGGTACAGACAACAGTGAACTTGCTCTCAACAATTCTCAAACCGTTAATGTTACTGCAAAAGTTGCTGCATATCTTCCCACGCAACAAACGGAAGAAGGCGCTGCCATTGCACGTCGTTTACCAGACAAGCAGCCTTACTGGAATATTGAAAGGGCGCGTATAGGAACAAGCAGAAAAGTTCCCGTTGAATTAATTGTGAACGGTAAACCGGTTGATACCGCTGAGATAGTTGCTGATGGGTCATGGCAGGATATTAATTTTAATTATGCAATTGACAAGTCGAGCTGGGTGGCATTGAGAATTTATCCAAGCAGCCATACCAATCCTGTTTTTGTTATCGTAAATGGGAAACCAATAAGAGTTGCGGAAAGCATTAAATGGTGCCGGCAATCGGTAGATCAATGCTGGAAAATGAAGCAGGCTAATATTCGTCCTGAAGAAAGGGCTGCTGCCGAAGCTGCTTATAATGATGCAAGAAATATGTATGATAAGATATCCAAAGAGTCTGAACCATGAGTCTGAACCAGGATTTATAGGATTTACCTGATTGCCAAGATTTATTAATACCCTGAACATTCAAACACTCATCTTCGATCAACACCGAGGCGTCCGCGTTAGACGGATTCGGTCTCGCCTTAGGCGAGATTGCAGCAATGACAAAGCCATATTGCTGCAAAGAAGCACAGGAAGCGCCGGTTAAAAAATATGATTTCAAACAATCAAACATTGTATAAAAATTTGCACTTACAACATGGCTGAAAAATCAACAAGTAACAAATTGCCAATACAACTTACACAGAGGGAGGAGTTGGCCCGGACGGATGCGCGGAGCGATCATGCCGTCCTTGATTTTTTCTTTGGTTCTTTATCTCGGGCATTATTATTTTTAATTGTCTCGATGAATACTTCGTATTTCTTTTGTATCAAGACAAAAGAAAGAACAACACAAATAGAAAGTAGATTTCATTCCAAAAGAATACCTACTTAAAGGATATAATAAGAGTTTGATTATAATCTTTTAGCAATATTATTTACAACTTCAGCTATTTTATTATCATAATGATGATCCCCCGGTACTTTTATAAGCGTAACCATTTTATTATTGATCTGCGGTTCCGGCAGATCTTTTTCTTCATCACCAAAAACAACCAACACAGGTTTATTCAACTTGTTGATCTCCGCAGCAACACTACTGCCCCCATCATCATAAAAAAGATGAATGGTGAAATCGGTACTTTTTGAAGGAGAGAATAATACGGTATGCCGTACTTTATCTAAAATACCAGGCGCTAATCTTGTTTGAATAAAAGGCATTACATCAGCGCCAAAAGAATATCCCAGCAGTATAACTTCATTGCGCTTCCATAAAGAAAGATATTCCTCAATTAAACCAGATATATCCTGCGCAGCATCTTCCGGCGCTTTTGTTTTCCAGAAATAAGATTTTGCATTTAATGCCACAACAGGATAACCATTGGCGTTCCATTGTTTCATGAATGCCTTTGAGAAATTATTCAGGCCGCCATCGCCGGTTATGTATAGCACAAGCGGCTTGCTCATATCATGACTGCCCAAAGTATCTATGGGTAAGCCTGTAGTTGCTTTTGTATAATTCAATTGCAGTAAAAAAAACGATACGACTATTAGTTTTCTATTTATCATAAACCGGTTTCATGGCTTTATTTAAGGCAGATGGCAATTGTATCAGGTCAAAATCATTTTCATAGACCAAATATTTATTCAACCACTGCGATGCATATTTTTCTTTAAAGGAACGAAGGCCACGGTAATGCTGAAAGCGTCTGATCTTTTCATAAGCATACTTCATCATTTTTTCAACTGTTGTTTCCGCTGTTTCTAATCCTGACATCGGGGCGAGGCCAAGATTTAAATATCTATAACTTTTTTCTTTGGCATAATTTATAAGTTCAATGATCAATGCATCCATACAACCGCCCGGTGCATCTTTGGTCTTGCGGATGAGATCATACGTGCATTCTCCCGGCGCATAATCCGGTATGATATTTAAAAAAGCCACCGGTTTATTTTCGCTGTCAACAGTGGCGATTATATCCTGGTTCTGCAAAAGGTTTTCATCAAAGCTTCCCTGCGAAAAGATCATCTCTTTCCGGTTGTAAACCCTGAGCCATTCATCAGAAACATTTTTTGAAACCCGCAAAAATTCTTTTGAATGAGGCGCTTTAAAAAGCCTGGTGGCATACCCTTTTTTCTGAAGACTGTTCAACGCATTACGCAATGATTTTTTATCCCTTCCTGCAAGATCAAAATCATTTACACCGGCAATGGCTTCCTGGCCTATCAGCAATCTTTTTTTATCTGCCCAAAACCCTTCAGCAAGTATATTTTCATCTACGCGGTAATACGCTGTTTTCAAACCCGATCTATGGCAATACGCTGCAAACTCTTTTAACACGGCTGACCTGTTTTCTTCCGCACACACCGGCAGCTCCAGCACTACGGCAAAACCTCTCTCAACCCTGTATGCAATCAACGCTTCATATTTTTTTGAGAAGAAGAAAAGCTTATCGGCCATTAATTTAAAATAGTCAACTGCAGAGTTGCCGTATTTTTCCACCAATATTTCCGCCTTCTCCTGTTCCCTGTTTAAAGTAGAAATGCTGATATAAGGTTTTACAAATGCATATAAAAGAAAAGCCCATGCGCCAATAGCAAATGCGTACATCGAGACCAGGAATTCTTTACCAAAGGATGTTACCGCATGCAAATCTGTTTTTTGCAGGAAAAAAATACGCAATGTGTTTTCCAGCGACTGATAACGGTCAAAATCAATATTGAAATGCTTTTTTTCCAGGAAGTAAAACCCAATATATCCGTACAGCATTAGTGCGATCAAAATGAATAATGCCGTTTTTGTTGCCCTGCCGATCAGTTTGGGATTGACACGCGCTGTATATTGTTGCCGCGTAAAGAATAACGATAGCAGCACAAGTAATGCAAGGGATGCTTCTTCCCAGTCAAGCCCTTTTAATAAATGTCCTGTCAGTGATATGAATGCACCGGTAAAAGCGATCCACCAGGCACTGCGCAACCCACGCACTAAGTAAGCTGCAGTTATAATTAAAGTAACGCCTGTATAGATCACCAATGCATTGGTAGCAGAAATGGTATTGTTGGGAACAAGCTGGTGCAGCAGGCGCATTCTTTCTGCAACCGGCGGCGTTAATACAGAAAGAATATTCACAATGCCTAATAAGAAAATAAAAAGAGCAGGATACAATCGCAGGAATAAATGCCTGGCTTTCACCAAAAAAGCAAATAAGCTCATTACCAAAGGCAGCCAAAACTCAAATGAGCGGTACACCAATGTGATCGCTAAAGCATCTACCATGGAGTAACCAAAGTTTTGCAGGATATAGGCCACCGATAATTCAACTGCGCCCACGCCTTTTAAAAATGGCGAGGCAACGCTTAATAAAACAGAGATCACGTACGCAAGTCCCGCCGCCTGTAGAGACGCATGCATATTCACCGCCAGCATGGCGACATATAAATGCGCGATACCGCAAACTTCAACGCCTAATGAACAGAAGATAGTTACGATATAATCACCCGTTTTTACATCAGCGCCTATGATATTTTTTATATTGGCTGCAGACTTTGGATATTTATTACGAACCCATACAAAAAGTTGTTTTTCTTTTTTTACAACATAGATGAGATAGAACAACAGGAACACAAACGCCGTTAAGATAATTAGCCCTAAAGTGGTTTGATCCGAAGCTTTGTTTGATTCAAAAGAAGATAACAGCACTACAATGCTGATGATAAATGAAGACAATACGCCCGCAAAACCAAACAAGGCAGAAGCCTGGTAGACAGTAGTTTTATTACCGATAGCCTTGCTTACATTTTTAGGCACATAAGCTAATGCACTTACGCCGCCACCGGGAAGGAACACAGATAAAAAACTTCGCTTTAAAAACAATTCAATGCATAATGCAAGCGATAATTTCTGGCCAATCGCCCTGAAACTAAATACATACATCGCTGATTGAAAAAGCACATAGATGATGGTGATCATCGCTGCAAGCATCAGCCATGCTGTATTAGCCGTATGTAGAACCGGCAATATATTTTGTACTTCATGCCGCTGCTGGTGAAAGAAAAAAATGCCGAGCAACAGCAGCAATACGGCAATAATTTCTCTCCAGTAGAAATATTCGGGAATTGATATTTTTCGTTTAAGAATGGTTAACTCCATGTGCTCAAAAGGATATTGAGTTATGTATACTGCATAATAAAGTGTGACTTAAGCGCGCTTTAAAACAAAAATAATCTTCATTAAAATGTTTTGTCACTTTCTTTATCTCGCTCCTTATTTTTTTTCAATTGCCTCGATGAATGCTTCGCATTTCTCTTGAAAGAAAGTAACCAAAGAAAGTTCAAGCACGGATGATATTACGCCACATCCGTGCACGTGCCTTGATTAAACTATTGTAGTATCGTTTCTTCGGCTGTTGAGCCCTGATCCTTAGACCCAAACAGCATTATTTAATTTTAACCTCAAAATACTCGTGTTTTTAAGTTTAATGATGAGCGAGGCGCCTCTGCGGTTCGGTCTCGCTCATGCAAACTGTCTGAACCGGGATTTATAAGATTTGCCTGATTATCCTGATTTATTAATACACTAAACATTCATGCACTAATTCTCAATCTATGAATTATTAAACCTTAAATATTAACGCTGTTACATTCAATAAACCGTTAGGCGCCTTCTGCGGTTCGGTCCCGCCAAAGGCGGGATTGAAAAAAATCCGCCGGATATTTTTTTCAAAGAAGCGCAGGCAGCGCCGGTTGAAGTATTGATCCAAGACAATAAAGTTCTTAGACAAAAAGTACGCACTCAAAAAACGGTTAAACAGGCTACAAGCAAGCCATCAATAAACAAAGCCACACAGAGGGAGGCGTGGCACGGACGGATGTGCGGAGCAATCATGCCGTCCTTGATCTTTTGGTTCTTTTGCATCAAGGCAAAAGAACAGAGCAAAAAAACATATACCAGGTACGAACATGGTACGAAGCAGGTAGCCTGCAACTCATCCCGACAAAGCGTCAAAAAAAAGCAAACCCATTTCAAAAAAGACATTGCTTTTAACAAACGTAAAATGACTGTTTATTCGTTATAGCGACGCGTAAAACTTATGTTTGCCGCCGCACATTATTTACTAAACAAACAATTATATGACCATAGAGTATATGCTTTTTGCCGCCGCCATTGTATTACTTATCATTATTGCTATAAAAATCTTTTCAAAAAACAACGATGCCCTGCAGGAAGCGATGGCTGCAACACAGGCTAAGCTTAATGAAATAGCCATCAGCAATGCCACCAAACAAGATGCTTTACAAAAAGACCTGCAACGCATAGAGCAGGCTTTACGCAATGATCTCCAACAAAACCAGGAAACCATCCGTAAAGAAATTTTCTTAAACAGAACAGAAACCAACAACCAATCACTAAGAGCACGACAGGAGTTAGCAACATCCTTACAATCCTTCGAAGAAAAACTCAATCATCTCACAGCAACCATAGATCATAAACTCACCGCCTTCAGCGAAAGCAATAACAACAATGCAACAGCCTCCCGCACCGAAATAAAAGACGCCTTAAACGCATTTAAAAAAGACCTCGCCCAAAGCATACAGGAATTTAACAGCATACAAAAAGACAATTTCTTCGCATTGCTCAATAAGCAAAGCGAACAAAACACCAACACCAGCAACAACCTCAGCGACATGCGGCAAACCCTTGAAAAAAAAATCACCGGCATGCAGCAAAGCAATGAACAAAAGCTCGAGCAGATGCGCCTCACCGTGGATGAAAAACTACAGCAGACACTCGAGGCAAGACTTGGCGAAAGTTTCAAACTCGTAAGCGAAAGGCTCGAAGCCGTGCACAAAGGCCTCGGCGATATGCAGCAACTCGCCACCGGCGTGGGCGACCTCAAACGCGTACTCAGCAATGTAAAAACACGCGGCGTACTCGGCGAGTACCAGCTCGAAAACATACTCGAACAGATACTCACACCCGACCAGTATGCCAGGAATGTAAAAACAAAAGAAGGCAGCAATGCGCTGGTAGAGTTTGCCGTAAAGCTGCCCGGCAGAAGCGATGGCGCCAACGGTACCGGCCATCCGGTATGGCTGCCCATAGATTCCAAGTTTCCCAAAGAAGATTTTGAATGGCTGGTGCAGGCCTACGAGCATGGCGATGCAGCGCAGATAGAAGAAAGCCGCAAGGCATTTATACGCGGCATAAAAAAATGCGCCGCCGACATCAGCAACCGTTATATAGACCCGCCCAACACCACCGACTTTGCCATCCTCTTCCTGCCGTTTGAAAGTTTATATGCCGAAGTGTTGCGCACGCCGGGTTTGTTCGAAAGCATACGCACCGAATGCAAAATAAATATTGCAGGTCCCACCACGCTATCCGCCTTCTTAAGCAGTTTACAAATGGGTTTCCGCACCCTCGCCATAGAAAAGCGCAGCGGCGAAGTATGGCAGTTGCTCAGCGCCGTAAAAACAGAGTTCGGCAATTTCAGCGGGTTGTTGGATAAGGCGCAGAAAAACATTCAAACCGGTCTTGATCAATTAGAGAATGTAGTAGGCGTAAGAACGAGAGCCATACAAAAACGGTTAAAAGGAGTTGACACTTTACCCGAAAACGAAACAAAAGAATTATTGTCAATGATAACAGATGCTGAAACCGGGGAAGTTGATGAATAAAGATTAGCTGCTGATATGTTAGTGCAAAAGATGAATAATAAGCTATTGCTTGGCCTCCATCTCTCACTTGTGGAGAGGGAACGAGGGTGAGGTAAAAAGCACAGAACAATATACAAACAGGCTTGAACCAGTTAGATGGTGTTGTTGGCAAACGTACCCGTGCCATTGAAAAAAGATTGAAAGGTGTTGACACATTAAGCAGTGAAGAAAAGCAGTGAAGAAGTAAAACAAATATTACCAGAACTAATAAATGGAGAATTGTTAAACGACGAAGAATAGTATTTTTATGTAACCAGCGACAGTATTGTGTGGCATCACGGTTGTGTCACTCCCTTGTACTGAGGATTTTCATGGCAGCATAATTTAACGTGAGAGTTTACGGGTTATGGAAACATATTAATATTTCGCCGAACTACAGCGATTCAGGGAGTAAATAAAATCCTTATGGTGCATTGATTTCATAATGGTTGTAAAAAAGATTTTTCGGGCAGATGCAGATGTAGACAGGCCGGAAGAAAAAATGCCCTTTCGGGCTTCAGCAATACTTTTAAAAG
>DASUGF010000103.1:0-14276 GCA_036274175.1 Parafilimonas sp. | reverse complement strand
CTATCGGTACTCAGAAGTATCGTCATGAACATTCTTAGAAAAAACCAGGTTCGCAATATTAAAGGCGAACTTTATGAAAACTCCCTTCACTGGACAAAAGTCTTTAGTTATCCACAGGTTACTTAGAATTGAACAGCCCTGCAATTTGAAAACCAAAACGTATTAAATCATCGCTGCTATTATTATTTTTCACTTCATCAAAACTTCTCAGCTTTAAGTCAGGGTCATCAAAATTCAAAGTAAGGCCACTGCTTGCTTTTAAACTGCTAGAAAACAATCTTAATGCCTTAATCAAGCTACTTTTTCCGGAATTATTTTTCCCTGTTAATATTGTTAAAGGAGCAAAATCAATGAATTCATCATCTTTAAAAATTCTGAAGTTATCAACGGAAAACGCTTTAAGAATTAGGTCTTTGTTCATGAATTATTTTATTTTAAAGAAAGTTAGCATTTTTCGTCTTAATTCTATCATTGTTAAAGTAGTGGCGGCACCGGTAATCAAACTTTTTGCTAACTGTGAATGCAGCAGTTACCGATACGGTGTTATCTTTTGTTTCAATTTATTTTCAGCATTAGCATCTCCTGCGGGCATCGTTTTAAAACCCGAGTTTTTCAAACCTACTCCTGCTCTCCTGCATAGTTAGCCTCATACCCAACATGTTCAATATTCAGTACCACATAATGTTTGTTATTAGGATGCAACGATGCATTAGTTTCAAAACTTACCTGACCATATGAAAAATCCGGGTTAGCATATTCCCAATACGATAACGGGTTTAAGTCTAAACCCTCAGTAGGATTGTATTCGAAAGACCTGTTACAGTCATTATTGTACATTTATGAACTTAAGTGTTACCGGGGTTCTCCGCCTCGTCTCGCAGCCATAGCCCGAAGCTGAAGCGGAGAGCTTGCAGCAACATCAGAGCGTCGGAGATAAATCAACAAACCTGTGAAGCTAATCCTCCACAGGTTTGTTCTTACCGGGAAACCTGCTATTCCTTCTTTATGAAAGGGAGAATCCTTTCGCTTTCGTTTGTTTGCAACCGGAGGAAATAAACGCCGGGCTTGAGCCGCTCAACATTTATTTCGAGACGCTGACCCGAAACTCCGAATTCGGACCGGATAAGTTCAAAGCCTTTTGCATCTGTCACTATCGCTGCCGCTTTATCCACCGGTTTACTTAACGTGACCGTTAATTTGTTTGAAGCAGGATTGGGACGAATCGCTACTTCCATCGCTTCAGGGTTATTCGCGGCAAACGCTGCAGTGACCGTGACCTTGATTGTTTCTTCATCATACAAGAGAAGAGCACTGTTATCGGTAGCCCTCACTTTAAACGTGAAGCTACCTGTCGAATGTGGTGTCCATTTGAACACACCGGTCGAAGCATTGATGCCTGTGCCGGCTGGTGCACCAATCAATGAGTAGGTTATCGTTTCGCCTTTGTCGCCATCTTTAGCTTTGGCGGTAAATTGGAGTGTTGAGTCTTTTTTCACTGTTTTATTACCGATGGGTGTGAGTACGGGTGTGTCAGCAACGGCGGTAACGGTTATTTTTATTGTAGCCGGGGAAGAAGTAATGCAGCCGACAATTACATTGAATGTGAAGGAGTCCTTTCCATTAAAATTCTTTGCAGGCTTGTAAGCGCGATTTGCACCCGTGCCCGTTACAGTTCCATGTTTTGGGTTCGTAAGAACATTACAACTCAGCGAAGGGGAGCCCGATCCTGTAAGTGTAATGTTTTTCTTCGTATCCTCGTTTGTTGTAACGCTTTGCGCATTTGCAACCAGCGTATTAGGAGGCATGATGATCAAACCGCCATAAGGTACCCCTCCGTCGGTAACCAGGTTCAAATGTCTTAATACAGTGTACGTACCGGTGGTAGTTATTTTAAAAATAGTGCCTGCATCATACGTTCCGCCGTCACTTGTCATGCCGTAAAGACTACCGTCGGTTCCAACCAATAAACTTCCCTTTGGCGCTCCCCCGTTCGTTGCTGTTGCCAGGTGCTTTAATACCTGGAAACTTCCGGCAGACGTTATTCTGAAGATGGTACCACCACCATTGTTCCCGCCCTGCGTAGTAGTTCCATAAAAATTTCCGTTCGAATGCTGCACCAGGTTGCACTGGGGGTTTGTGCCATCTCCGTTTGCAAGGTTGCGCAGTACCGTAAATGTGCCTGCCGGTGTGATCTTGAAAATAGTTCCTCCGCCATTCGCGCCGCCGGTGCTGGTGCAACCATAAAAATTGCCATCTGTACCCTGCACAAGCGCTCCATAAGGATAATAACCATCAGCAGAAGCAAGATGACGCAACACTGTCAGCGTACCGCTCAACGTAATTTTGAAAATAGTTCCCCCACTGTTCATTCCGCCGGAGTAATTCATCCCGTACAAATTTCCATCGGTAGCCTGAATAAGGCTCCCGTTTGGCGAATCTCCATCGGTTGCGCCCGCGAGGTTCTTTAGAACCGTATAGGTACCAGACTTCGTTATCTTGAAAATAACTCCGGCATTGTTTGTTCCACCGATCTCCGTAGTGCCGTAAAATATTCCATTATTTGCCTGCACAAGGCTGCCTTTCGGATTACCTCCGGTTGCATCAAAACTGTGTAGCACTGTTGTATTGCCGGCGCAAATCTTGAAGATTGTACCGTAATACTGCTTCGTCCCGCCATTACTGGTGGTACCATAGAGCGCGATGTCATTCCCTCTCACAAGACTTTCATAAGGTGTATTTCCAAGCGTTGCGCCGTTAAAACCGGCCAGCAATGTAAAGGCTCCGGCTGTAGTGACTTTAAACGCAGTGCCGCCAAAATTGGGGCCTCCGTCTGTTGTCAGCCCGTAAAGATCTCCATCAGTACCCGCGATGACGCCTCCTTCGGGATTACCTCCGTCCGTATCCGGCGTGAAAGAATATAAGCGGGTAAACACACCGGCAGTTGAGATCTTAAAGAATGTTCCGCCTCCATGGGCGCCACTTCCATAAGCGAGACCATACAAAAAGCCATCCGTGTGTTGCATAAGACTGCCGTTCGGGCCTGTTCCGTCTGCTCCGCTTAAGTTGCGAATAACACTGAAGGATGCTCCCGTCGTCTTTATTTTGAAGATCGCACCATAGCCATTCACTGCACCGGCAGCAGTCATACCATATAAAAATCCATCGGTAGCTTGTATTAGATCACCTCTTGTGTAACCGCCGTCGGTGCCATATGTAAAACTCCGCAATACGGTAAAACCACTCCCGGTTTTTGATATCTTAATTATGGTGCCGATATTATTGGTGCCGCCCCCGTAAGTCATTCCGTAAAGATTGCCATCAGTTCCTTCCGTGATGCTGCCATAGCTCGGCCCGCCATCTGATCCACCGTTCAATGCGCGCAACACCGTGCAAGTTCCTGAAGGGGTCATTTTGAAAATCGTTCCGTAGCCATAAGTGCCGCCGGAGGCAGTGATCCCGTAAAAATTTCCATCCTTGCCGAGAACAAGATGCCCGTGCGGTGCACTGCCCTCCTTATTATAATCAAACTGATGTACCACTGTGAAAACGCCATCTGTTGTTAGTTTAAAAACAACTCCGGTGGTATTGATTCCGCCACTGGAGGTCATACCCCACATATTGCCGTCGGGCCCTTTTATTAATTCTCCGTAAGGATACGCACCATCATTGTCATAATAATTAAAATTTTTAATGATCGTAATCGCCCCCGAGGAAGTGATTTTAAAAAGAGTGCCATGGTCATATATACCACCCCAGTGTGTCATTCCATAAAAATTTCCATCGGTGTGAGGATACAGGTCTCCTTCCGGCATACGACCCCAATCGGCAAAGCCTTTAATTATAGAAAAGCCCGTGCCGTTTGATTTGATTGAAAACGCTGTTCCCCCGCCTTCAGGCCCTCCATTTGAAGTCAGGCCGGTTAAAATATCCTGGGCGCTGGTAACAATCGTCATTGATAACAGGAAAAAAATTATACCCATCGAGTCCCGAACAGGTATAAAAAGTGTAATGACTTTGCGCATATAAAAAGATTTTTTGGTGACGGAAAAATTTAATGCAACAAATTTCAATTAAGCGGAGATGCGTGTCAATCGCCCAAAAGGTAGAGGACGAGAGATTGCGGATTGCAGATTTTGGATTGCAGATTGGAGGCTGGAAAAAGATTTGAAAGTTATTTCAGAAATATTTTGTTGATGGCTTCCGCTTTGTTTTGCACATGCAGTTTTTCATAAATGTGGCGGATGTGCTGCTTGATGGTGTTGACTGTATTTTTTAGTTCGCCGGCGATTTCCTTATACAGGTATCCTTTTGCCATAAGCTCCACTATCTTTTGTTCTTTTGGCGTGAGATTATATTCGTTGAGAGAGGACGATTGCTGCTGAAAACGTTTGACCAGTTTTTTTGCGATCTCTGCATTCATTGGAGATCCGCCCTGGCATAGTTCGTTCAAAGATTCGATGATCTTTTGTGCTGAGGAATTTTTCAGAATGTAGCCGGTAGCCCCCGCAGCAAGCGCTTCAAAAACAGTGTCGCTGTTCTCGTAAATGGTGAACATCATAAACTGGATGCGTTTATTTTTTTCATGTACCCTTCGCATACATTCGATGCCACTTATGCCGGGGAGATGAATATCCATGATCACAATATCGGGCTCCAGTTGAAGCAGAAGCTCCAATGCCTCTTCCGCATTTGCAAATGTTTGAAGCACCTTAAATTCAGGTGTCATATTGATAATGGCTGCTATGCCATTCCTGATGTCTTCAAGATCTTCAACGATACAAACGGTGGCCATAGTGAGAATTTAGATAAGGAAATTCAAAACTATTATTTTGTATGGTGCTTCCCCATCACCCAAAAGTAAGAGTCAGGTCTATGGTCGTGCCTGCCTGGTTCACGATATGTAGTGCTGCATTCATTTCACCGGCACGACGATGCATGCTTTTAAGACCATTTCCAAATTGCGTTTGTTTTTCGGTAGGGAATCCTTTTCCATTGTCTGCAATTTTGAGCTTCAAGAAACTATCTGTAACGCGCGCTGTAACTACTACATCATCTGCGTTTGAATGTTTGACAATGTTATGTATTGCCTCTTTAGCAATAAGCACAATATTTCTTTTCTGTTCATTACTCAATTTTATTTCCGGGATATCGGCAGGAAAATCGAAACTAAAATCAATATTGGCTGTCTCGAGTTGCTCGCCCGCTTGTTTCCTGATATAAGCTAATGTGTCTTTTACTGTATTGTTATCTGACTTCATCGTCCAGATGATATCGTTCATGGAATCCACTAGTACCTTTGCGGAGCTAGCTATCTTATCTGCCCTGTCGCGTGTTGCAGATGGTGATTCTACGGACAAACTTCCCGCGAGATATTGGATAGCGGTGAGGCCTGAACCAAGATCATCATGCATCTCCATTGCAATGCGCGTTCGCTCCTGCTCGACGGCCTGTTGTTTATCGAAAATTATTTTTTGCTTCCTGATCTTGCCGGCGAAATACCACCTCACGCCAAACCAAACCAGGAACAAGACAGTGGCGAGGAAAATGGCTCTGACAAGATTCGTTTGCCAGAATGCTTTTGCTATATCTATTTCAAGCGTCTTTGTAAAGGGGCTGAGTACACCATTCACATCATATACACGAAGGTAGAAAGTGTATGTTCCGGGCGCGATCTTACTGTAACGGGTAAAATGCGCCGTACCGGCTTTGATCCATTTTTTATCATATCCTTCCAGCCTGTATTCGTAACTGCATTCTTTGTTGTGCTGAAACGCAATGGCAGAAAAATCGAATGCAAAGGTGTTTTCCCTGTAGGTGAGCCTGATGTGATCTGTTTCGTTCGCTATTGCGTCAGGCCTGTACAATGTGTCATTGATATAAATGTAATTGAGCTGGGCACGAGGAGGGTAGAGATTTTTTGGTAGCCTGTCGGGATAAAAGGAAACAAGCCCGCTGTTAGTTCCGGCGACACAACTTCCATCCGGGGCAAACGCAATTGACGACACGTTGAACTCATTACCGGGCAAACCATCTTCTACGGTAAAGGTTCGCCCGAGGCCGGTTGTTTTATCAAAGAAATAAAGACCCTTGTCCCCAAACAACCAGAATTTATTGTCTTTTTCAAAAACGCTGCTTACACTTTGAAAAGGACAGCCTGGAATTGGTTGCTTTTGCAGGGTGGATCTCGCCTTGTCAAGCAAATACAAACCTTCGCTCGTTGCGAGGTAAATGATCTTCCGGATAGGATCGCTGAAAAGTTGATAGACGTCGGGCGCAAACAGGATGGCGTTCTCTCTCACCGGGTCTGTGTCTCCTGAAAATTGTTTTAAGATAAACAGGCTATCGTCTCCCTTCACATATATATAGCCTGCTTCGTCCTGGAACAGCGCCTTAAAGCTCTTGTCGTATATTTCATTTAACCGGCTAAACAATGACACCCGGAAATTTCCATTCTCTTCTTTCACCTGGTATAGTCCTGCAAACGTGGAAAAAATAACCGTTCCATCGCGTAATTTGATCATGTCGTTCAGCCGGTTGCTGCCGAAATGAGCAGCCGATATAACCGGGTAATATATCCTCGTCATCCTGCCCGTGGACCTGTTAAATAATTGCAATCCTTTGCTTGTAACGCACCATGCATGGCCGGTATCATCAAATACGACTTTGTAAAGCGACGCATCAAAAAAAATTCCGTCTTCCAGCAACGCCGGGATATGTTTAGTGTTTTGGAATGTTTTATCAAAGATCCAAAACCCGCTTTGATCGTCAACGGTGCACCAATAATTGCCCTGCTCATCGATGCCAATGCGGAGAATATTGTTTGAACTTTTAAGGGGATCGATCACATACTTATTAAAAAATGTGTGCTCAATTCCCGCATAGCTTGCGCCGCCGCCGTAACTCCCGCACCAAACGTTTCCTGATCTGTCGAAGTACACCACAACAATATTATTGCTGCAAATGCTGAATGGATCGAGCCTGTTGTTTCTATAGTTGCCAATAAATTCCCGCTTTTTTATATCAAATGTGTAAACGCCTCCGGGCCCGGTGCCCATCCATAAAACGCCTTCCGGCGAAATGGCAGCAAACCGCAACTCGTTCACGATCTCGCCTTTCCATGAGTTATACACGGTATACTTGTTTGTGACGCCGTTCACGCAGATCAATCCCTCATTAGTGCTTAGCCAGGTGGTGGTATCGTTTTGTGGTAAGGCATGAACCACCTGCAAAGGATGGCCAAACCCCGTATTCGCAGTGGTGAAAAAAGTCTGTCTTGTAATTAATTTCTGGTTCTTAAAAAGGAGATGAATCGTACCATTGCTTTGATAAGACCAAAAATTAATAGTGTTAGCGGAGGAATCTACATAAACCGCACCATCTACTTCCTCCATGTCACAAATAAATCGCGTCGCTTTGGTTTTTGTATTAAATGCTCTTATAGCCTTTGTCTTCGGGTCTATAAACCAAAACTCTATGCGTGACACCATCCCAACCGGTACACAAAATGTGTTGTCTTTTGTTCCATCCGGCCTGTCAACCCCATAATGCGTGAAGGTGTTGCCTGCACGGTTGAACAGATCGATCCCTTTTTCATTTCCAACCCATACCTGTCCGTCGAAATCTTCAAAAATGCGGGTGATAAAGTTGGCTGTAAGAGAATTCTTTTTTTGCGCATCATGCAAAAAGCTCACGGCGGTTACACCATCGTAGCGTGTAAGCCCGTTATGTGTGCCTATCCAAACATATCCTTTACTGTCTTGCAGGAAATGATACACGATGTTTTGAGACAGGCCGGTTTGTACATTAAGCTGTTTGAAGTTATACTGAGGCGCACCACTTTGTGCATACAGGTGATTTGACAACGAGAGACAAAAAAGAATGACCGGGTATGTTACGGACCTCATCATAAACAGTGCAAATCGCAAGCATCCCAAGTTAAGATGAAATCTTTAAAGACCAGTCAATTATTTAAGTCTTAGGGGGTCTTCCGCCGGGTGCTGTAGCCATAGCACGAAGCCAAAGCGGAGACAAGGGGGAAATTAAGGACACAAACCGGAAGAGGAATGGCGAAATCAAACCCAACAATGCCAATGTTGGACTTAAAACAAAGAAGTAAAAAAAGAGATCTTTAAAATCAACTAACTGGTTCTCAATATCAATAAGTCAATTTTGGGGCCTTATATCTTAACAGGGTCTTCCGCCGGGTCCCGCAACTATAACATGAAGCTAAAACGGAGATCGCACTGTATCATGCGCACAAACTTTTGGTATGCCAGGGCACACCTAATCATCGTCATCATCAGTAATACCAAGCGTCATTTTTTCCGGGTACGGTTTTCCGTCCATAGTGCTGAACCAAATGATCCTGTTTAATAAATTATCATCGCCGCCATCAACATGATCGAACTTTGGTTGCGATGATAAAATGGCAAATTGCTTTGCCTTACCGGTCAATTCCGACACAGGTTTGTTCATCTCATCGAGAGGAACTTTATTCAGAACATAATTATATGGCCTGCTTTGTTTTGTTTTACTGAAGCAATCAAACATCGGTAATGCGGTTGCATCAATAATATTCATCGGCGGAATACCCAATATTTGTTCGATGGTTCGGACAATGCAGGTTTGATTATAATTTGTATGAATAGTTTTCCGGAGATAGGAATAAGGACTTATAACAAATCCCGTAGTGCGATACGCCGATACATGGTCCCAGCCACTTTGTGAATCATCTTCTGTAACAAAAATTACGGTAGAATCCCAAAAGCGGCTTTCGGAGATCGCCTGCACGATCCTACCTAATGCAAGGTCATTATCGGCGACCATCGCTCCGGGCGTAGGGTATCCCGGCCTGGTGCCTGCCGTGTGATCACTTGGTAATGCAAGGATCATCAGCTCCGGCAATTGGTCGCCGGGCATTGAATCATACTGTTTTAATTCTTCGATAAATGCTTCGGCCCTGATCTGATCCGCAATAGCATGCCCATCGTAACCGGGATAGGTTTGCGATAGTATAGGCAGTACCCGGGAAATAGTCGTTTCATTGGTAAATTCAAAGGGCTTTTTATCCAGGTATAGCTGGTAGATATCTTTCCAGTGAAGGTTTCCACCCCACCTAGGAACGCAGGCCTCGCCATAGATGCGAACTGTTTTGCCATGATCCAATGCATTATTCCAGATAAAACCATTTTTATCATATACCAATGCATCGGTTTGAACATGCGGATAGCTTCTGAACCATGCCCGTACATTTTTCTCAACATAATCTGTTGTGATGGCTGCGTCTGTCCATTGGTGCCCTTCTGCAGAAGATTTACCGGAGACGTAATAATTATCAAGCAACAAAAAATCCCGGGCCAGTTTGTGTTCATTTGGTGTTATGCTATCACCAAAATTGCATAAGGAGGCAAGCCCGTTTCCCTCCCGCATATCGCCAAGCACCTGGTCGTAAGTCCTGTTTTCCTTGATGATATATACCACATGTTTAAACACAGATGGTTCACCGATCCGTTCAGGAACGGGCACTGGATTTATGCCAGGTCGTGGCAACAATTGAGATATCTCGCTGCGAAAAGAAAGATTTGATCTTTGAACAGTGCCTGTGTATGTTTTAAGAAGCTCATCGCCAGGAACGGGAATGATTGAAACGGTTGCCTGCTGAATATGGGAATTGAATACATTGTTTTTTGGCGTTCTCGCGCCTTCCCCTTCAAGATTTGCCACGAGCAAAAGGGAGTCATTTAAAATAGCAATTCCGGAAGGATAAGCGCCTGTCGGAATAAATCCCTTTATAAAAGTTTTTCCGGCGCCGGCGACGGAGGTGTTCGCGCCAAGATGAATAACAGCCAGTGCGTTATCCATTCCGTTAGCAACATATAAAGTAGTATCAACACTGCCTAAAGCCAGCGCATTAGGCGAATCGCCGATCAACGTTTTTATGCCGGGATTCAATTTTACAGAAATGGAATCAACGACGTTGTCGTTACCGGTACTGATAACAGTTATATTATCACTGTTGCCATTGGCAACGTAAACAAACTTTCCGCTTTTATCAGATATGATCGCATTTGGATGAAGACCTGTTTGTATTTCTTTCACCACAGCGCCGGTTTTTATATCGATGACAGAAACGGAACCGAGTGCAGCGGCGCCTGTTGAAGGATCAATATATATTTTCCCGTAGGGAATTCCTGCTGTTTCTTTTGTTGTGTCAATTGGTTGTGGGCCACCCCAGTTGGTTACGTACGCTTTATCTCCAACAAGGCAAATTCCAAAAGGCGCCATACCTGTTGCTGCTTTCCAAATAATATTTTTATCACTCAGCCGCATCTTCACCAGCTCGCTATTTCCATTCAATACTACATACAGGTAATATTCATTTTCTTCCAGGCGTAATGCAATATCGTTTGGTAATGCGAGCGGCGCGGGTGAAAGCGGTGCAAAAGAAAATGTGTCAACGATAGAGGCCTTCTGGTTATTCCATTCAGCTTCTATAATGTATGATTTATTTAAGTCGGGATCTGCCGCACCCCAAAAAATATGTTTTCGGTTATTGATCTCAATCACCTTCAATCCTGAATAAGTGCTCATTAGATCTCCATCCGTCTTATTGCTTTCATAACTCAAACGGTAAAGCACTTTTGCAGCGGGTACATTTATAAAAGTCAGCCCGTAACGATCTTCCACTACCATTACATTTTCACCGGGAATAGTAATGCAATCGAGGCTATGATTCTCTGTTTCACTATCTCCGAATTTTACAACCTTGCCTGCAGGATTCAGAAACCTGTTGTAAGGAAGCAGTACAGGTTCATTAGCTAACGTTAGTGCCGAATCATCATAAGAACTATGGTAATTTTTCGGAGCTGTTACAGAATGAGTGGATGTACATGAATGAAAAAAAATAACTGTTGCGAGCAGAGAAAAATAAAAATGGCGCCTGGCGTTTTTGTATAACATAAGAACACAAAGCTAAGTCTTAGCGGGGTCTTCCGCAGGGTCCCGCAGCCAAAGCACGAAGCTGAAGCGGAGACCCTGCGGTAACATCAGAAAAGAATCAACAGCATTATTGTACATTTATAGTCTCTTCCACATTCATTCAAACTAAAATGATAACAATATGAAAAAGCTGTTTTTCTTTTTATTGGTTATACAATGCAGTGTAAGCCTTCCCTTATTTTCTCAAGGTGTTAAAAATGGAGACGTTGCTCCAGATTTTACTGCAAAAGATCAGAATGGAAATACTGTTTCACTCAGCCAGTTTAAAGGAAAAAAAGTAGTGCTTTATTTCTATCCGAAAGACTTTACGCCGGGGTGTACGGCAGAAGCCTGCAACCTTCGCGATAATTATGATTCATTAACCAAAGCAGGATACACCATTCTTGGCGTGAGCACCGATGATCAAACTTCGCACAAGGATTTTGAGACGAAGTACAACCTTCCATTTACCCTCGTTGCTGACGTTGATACATCGATCAACAAAGAATATGGTGTTTGGGTGGAAAAGGAAAGAGATGGCCAAAAGTTTTGGGGCACAGCGCGAACAACATTTGTTATCGATGAAAAGGGAGTTGTGGTAAATAAGATTGATAAAGTGGATACGAAAGAACATGCAAGGCAAGTGCTTTCGTTTAAGCCAGGTGAGTGAGTAGGTTATTTATTCTCGGTATTAATGCAGCATAAGTGTTGTTATTCATTTTTCATTATTTTCAAATCGGAAAAGAAGCCTTCTGTTCCAACATCTACCCAAAGCCCAATACTACCTGATAAATTCGCTCCCTGCTTTAAATCATTTACTATTAATGATGGCTGTCTGTTATAATTAATAAAAAGTTTTGCTTTATCATCTTTCACTTCTATCTTCAAATTTATCCACTCATTTAAACCCATATCTGCATATGATTCATACAGACCCGGGGCTTCTTTTCTGGATTTTTCAAAATCATAACCTGGATAAGAAAAATATTGAATAGAATGGTTACGTCGCAACTGATCATCTGCTCTTCCATTTGTTGGACGAATATATATGCCTTCAAATTTTGAATTGCTGTCGTTTATGCGAAAAGCAACTCCAATGAAGCCTCTTGCTGTTTCGGGAGCAGTCGAAAGAAGCCTGCTCAATACATTTACTTCAATTATTCCATTTTTAAAATCAACTCCGTCTATTTTCACAAAAGTTGGTTGGTCAAAAGTTTTTACTGCCGAATCTTTTATCACCTTTACAACTTGCCTGCCCATTAGTTGTTCAAGCGACAGAGAGACGTTAACTGCCTGTAATTTGTCTTTGTCAAAAGCGATTGTTTGCGAATACAGTGTATTTGTACTAAACAGGAAGCAACCGATGATTATCAATAATATTTTTTTCACATCCTGTGTTTTTATAAACTTAATGCCCAAATATTGGTATTACTTCCAGGTCTTCGCAGGTCCCGCAGCCATAACACGAAACTAAAGCGGAGACCCCTCGCCAGCCTAAAACAACATGAAACGATGAAATATGCGCAACGACTTCAAAAGGATAACCTGTTCCCTTAATTGAATATGAAGACTGGCAATGGTTGCCATCAATGAACCTGTATTTTTCTAATCAAAAACTCTTCAAATAATCTGCGCATCCCTGCATAATGGAAGGATCAGATTCCATCTCCACAAAAACATATTTCAGTCCACCCGTTTTAGCGGCGGTGAAAAAATCTTTCCAGTCAACGATCCCGGTACCCATCACCACCTGCTTTGTATTATCTGTGGGACTGTAGTCCTGGAGGTGTGCCGAAATAAAGCGGCCGGGGAATTTCCGGAAATAATCCTGGGCTTTATAACCTGATGTGATCGCTGCTACCTGGAATTGCATCTTCACTAGTGCCGGGTCCAGGTGTTCAAGCATAACATCATATTGCGGCTTTCCGTCGAATTTCTCATCAAACTCTCCGTTGTGATTATGATAGCCCGCAATCATGCCGCCTTTCTTCACCATCTCGCCAACATGATTCATCTGGTCGCAACGTTGCTTTACTTCATCTTCGGTCTTTGCGCCAAGCCCTCCTGAACAGACCATGCATTTCAATCCTAACTGATTTGCAAATTCGATGCGTTCCGCCAGGCTGGCATCATCCGTAATTTCTTTCCAGGTGAAATGACAACTGGTAGTTTCGAGACCAGCATCGTTGGTGATCTTTTTAAGTTCCTTGCCTGAATACTTAACAAGTGGAGTAAAAGATCCCTGGTACCCTTTGGGACTGCACCATTCTACGTTTTTGTAACCATAGCCTGCGAGCCGGCTCATCGTCTCATGTGGCTGCTGTGAAATTTCTTCACGAAAAACATATGACTGAAAACCGATCGGCATGTTAATGCCTTTACTATTCCTCGTGGCAAATACGGAAGCGGGAATTGATGAAGCCAATCCTGACGCAGCAAGGCTGGCAGCGGCTTTACTTAAAAAGGATCTTCTGTTCATGATAATCGTTTTATGGTGTGAGTTATGAAGTTATAGTATCAGCAATCTAACCGGCGCTAAAAGATAATGTATTAAATGACAATCTTTCAATAATGCCTGCAAAAATGAGCAAAAAGAAAGGAAATCTGTCAAGCTAATATTGTTGCGGTGTTGCCAGTGTTAGTAAGATAAAATTGCCACGACTTTTAAGTCGTGGAATTAATCTTCACAAACTATAAGTGACTTTAGCCAAAATAATTGTTTAGGCTAAAGCCATTTTAAACATCGTCGCAGCAACATTTTGTTCCGCTTCATAATGAAGAATTAGAATAAAACGCAGGGTCTCGAAGCCACACACAAAGCCTTTACGAAGACCCTCCTGGAACGTCAAATTTTATCAAGCATACGTTCTTTTTCACTCTGGCATACCTGTCACTGCTCCTTCCCGGCGATGGTGTGTCACGAATGAAAAGATAGTTCTTTTCAATGTTGTATAAAAGATGATAGCAGGCCTATCGCATACGCTGTGCAGTCAGGGTATGCAAACCACCTGAAGGTGCTGTGTTCAAAAGGCATGGTGCTGAACGTTCAGGCAAAAGGTAGTGTAAAGACACTATCAGGTAAGTGTAAAGAAGCTGAATGCAAATGAACCGTTGATGACTTGTCGAAAGGGAAAACTTGCTGGTAAAACTGTTGGCTACATTGCGCTGACAGGACGAACTGTAACGGACAACTGTTTACTGGTTGCAGACCAGCCGGCATTAAGACGGCAGGAGCTTACACAGGCTTTTATATGGAACGTGAGAAACTGCTGCTACGATGTGCTAACATGCCTTACACA
>DASUGF010000102.1:0-2965 GCA_036274175.1 Parafilimonas sp. | reverse complement strand
TGATACCAGTTCCCTTCTCGTAGAAGGCTTTGATGGAAATGATTGGAAAGTAATAGCCAATCTCACAAAACTGCCAAAAACGGGTGTTATTAAAACCTTCAATGCTTCATCCGATCCGCAACTAAGCCAGGATTTTATTCAGTTCAGGTTTACTTATACCAAAAGCGCAGGGGTACTGATTTTTGATGATGTGTCCATTAAATATAAAAAAACTGTTCCGTTATTTGTTCCCGGGTACAGGAATTTGTTAGTACAGACAAATTCAAAAATGGTAACGGGCCTTCAAGCCGGAACTAATTATTATTACAGGGTTCGGGCCATAACCTCAGATAACTTCACTGGCAACTCCAATGTTATTGGTGTTATTACAAAAAAGGCCGCATCCATTGTTGCTACGGCTAAACTTTATGCAGCAGAAATGATAACAAATAGCGACACAGTCAACCTGGCAAAACGGCAATTTGCTGTTCAGGCATTTCCAAATCCTTCACCGGGCGAATTCGTGCTTACACTTCAAACGGATAACAATGAAAACGTGAAACTTACAGTAACGGATACCCGGGGTAAAGTACTTTACAGGTCGTCAGGTAACGGCAACTGTACATTCATCTTTGGAAAAACATTTGCTCCGGGAGAATACTTTATCAGTGTGCATTGCGGAAAACTTAACAGATCTGTCAAGGTAATAAAAATGCGCTAACTGGTTTTGAAAGCTTCAATGCTAAACATATCTTTTTCATGATTGAATTTGAAGCGTGGAAGAATGCTCTGAAAAGCCAAAAGAATTATTATTGGTTAAGACAGGTTTTATACAAGTTAATAAAAAGAACGGGTGTTTATTGCCTGTTCTTTTGTTTCCTGCCTATCGGTCAGATACTCTACGTCAGTAGATGTTTTCAGCTCATTTCCCTATTTTTATGCGATTGACTTCCGCCTCCCTTCGATAATACCTTTATTCCCGTCCCCATTTTTAAACTAATCGATATGAGAAACACCAGACTCGCATTAGCACTTATTGCTATAATGATTGCAATGCATACGAAAGCACAACATCAAAAGCCTAATATTATTTTAATACTGGTTGACGATGTGGGTTATAAAAGCTTAACCTGTAATGGAGGGAATTTATATTCTACTCCAAACATTGATAAACTGGCAAAGCAAGGCATGCGTTTTACGCAATGTTATTCTTCCCCCGCATGTTCTCCTTCGCGTCACATAATACTTACGGGAAAATATAATTTCCGCAATTATATCGACTGGGGCAAGATGAACATAAACGAAAAGACGATCGGCAACATGATGAAAAAAGCCGGTTACAAAACCGGGTTTTTTGGTAAAGATCAGCTAGGAAGCGGCGATAAGGGTTTAAAGTCCTGGGGTTTTGATGCATACTGCATTCACGATCCTGCTGAGATATTAGTAGCAAAAAACAGATACAAAAATCCGCATATTTATACGCATGGAGATTTTTTGCCCGACAGTTTGACCTTAAATAGGTACGGGCCTGATATTGTTTCAGATTCGTTGTTGGGCTTCATAAGTAAAAATAAAGCAGAGCCTTTCTTTGTGTTTTATCCGATGATTTTAGTTCACAAGCCAATATGTCCAACTCCGGATGATACAGCTTTTGCAAATTGGGACGCCAGGAACAAAAAAAGTGACACAAGTTTTTATTCTTCTATGATGCACTACACGGATAAAAAAATTGGGGAGCTTATTACTAAATTAAAAAATGTTGGAATTGACAATAATACCGTTATAATTTTTACCGGCGATAATGGAACCGCTACAAAAGTTGCCGATCATGCTGAAGATGATAGTATTATTATGGGTGGAAAGCAGCTTACAGCTGAAGCGGGGACACATGTACCCTTAATAGTTTATTGGCCAGGTACAGTTAAAGCAGGTGCAGTAAATCACGACCTGATTGATTTTACCGATATTTTACCTACGCTTGCAGGTATCGCAAAGGTGCCTACACCAACTAATTATGGCACTTTAGATGGAATTAGCTTTTTTCCGCGCTTGACAGGTAAGCATGGAACACCAAGAAATTGGATTTTTAATGATTACGTTAAACAACCTTACATACATATTCATAAGCGATGGGCACAGACTAAGTTTTATAAACTATATGATACATCTTCTGAAAATCCCAGGCGTTTGTTTTATAATATTAGAACTGACGTAAACGAAGAGCATCCTATAGCAAATGATTCACTTACAGCAGAAGAAGCAGTGATTAAACAGCAGCTTTTGGATGTAATTACCAGTTACGTAGCCCAGGGCATACCTATTATTTCGGCTCCGTCACTTTCATCTTTAACGGGTTTCTCGGTGACGCTTAAGGATACCATATATCAAAACGGAGGTTCTACTGTTACCGCGAGTGGTGCTGTCTGGAGCACAAAACCTGACCCTGAAATTCCATCGTCCAGTCATACATCAACAGAAACATTGCAGGGGCCCTTTTCAACTGAAATAACAGGGTTGACTCCAAATACTACTTACTATATCAGAGCATATGCAGTTAATTTTGCCGGCACGGTGTATAGTAACCAGGTTAAATTTACAACTTTGGATGTTCCTGTTGCTACAAAAGCTACCGAAATAAACAGTAATAAGTTTACAGCCAACTGGAATGCATACTCAGGGGCAAGCACCTATAGATTGGATATAAGCGAGTCCCCTACTTTTACTAAAGTTGGTACCCGAATAATGGCTGAAGGTTTTGATAGCGGTATTGTAGCCCCGGAAGGGTGGACAATCAGTTCCAATATTAAAGCGGCTACTTCTGTTTTCGGGGTATCTTCTCCTGCTATTAAATTCACTGCTTCAAAACAACGCATAACAACTGCTCTGCTCAGCGGGCCGGCAATACAACTAAAGTTTTGGATAAAAGGAATGGGTACAGATGATACCAGTTCCCTTCTCGTAGAAGGCTTTGATGGAAATGATTGGA
>DASUGF010000101.1:0-39936 GCA_036274175.1 Parafilimonas sp. | reverse complement strand
CTATCGGTACTCAGAAGTATCGTCATGAACATTCTTAGAAAAAACCAGGTTCGCAATATTAAAGGCGAACTTTATGAAAACTCCCTTCACTGGACAAAAGTCTTTAGTTATCCACAGGTTACTTAGAATTGAACAGCCCTGGACCAACAAAAACTATTGCTGCAATTGCTCAGTGTTTATATCAATCGTTACACAAAACTTTTTGCTGATGATATGATGAAAGAAATTGAAGTAGCAGGTTTAAAAAATTTGCGATTTGCATGGATAGGATCAAAAGAGCATGTATCCGGAAAGCCGTATTATTATCGCATACAAGGACCCACTATCATTATTGAGCTGGATAACACACAGAATAATGCCAATCATGTGCATTCAGTTGTCCGTGATCTGAATCGTGATTTTGGCGGAGATGAATTATTACAACATTATAAAGAGTATCATGAGGCCAAAAAATGACACGTTATGTACTGGAATGTTTTAACTCTATGCTGTTCTGTATAATTATTCTAATAAACTTCTAAGTGTGAGTTGTCAGTGGTGAGTGGTGAGTAGAGTACTTTAATATGCAGTATGACTACTCACAACTGACAACTCACAACTCACCATAAGTACTACAGTTTTCTTTGAAACAGTGAATTTCTTCGATGTTCTATTGATAAGATTTATTTTCACTCTCTATATATCATGCGGGTAGGTTTCCTGTATCACAGTGAATTCGCCGATACTTTCTTCCGAAAGTAGTGTAACGATAACGTCAGTAACAAATGCTTTTTCCGGACCTTTGCGGCACCAGGCAATAAATTCCTGTAATTTTTCTTCCGCTCCTGTTGCCATCACTTCTACTCTTCCTTCGCTGATATATTTTACCCACCCGGTAATGCCCAGTTTGTCTGCCTGCTCTTTAGCAGCAAACCGGTAGTAAACACCCTGCACTTTTCCTTTGATCAACAAATTAACCGTTGGCATAACTGAAATTTCTTCTAAGTTATAACATCTCTTGCTTTACCGGGCTTGATTTGTGAGTGATGCTGGTTTAAGTTACATAATTTATTATTGGCGCTGGCAGATCAAAGTGGTTTGCCCGATTTCAAAATCAGTTCTGGTTAAATGTATTGATGCCTGTGCCCGGAATTTTGGACTTTTCCGGAGCCTTTAATAATTAATTCTATTCTGCAGCCAATAAAAACTTATTCAGGTCATTTGGGTTAGCATTCTGGGTGAGTTCCTGGGCGTTTGATCCCGTTTTTTTGGTCTGTTGCAGGAATAAAATTTTTTCGATAAGATCATTTTTTAAATGGTTGATGTATTCCCTGGTTTCTTTAAGATATTGCGTCTCTTTTTCTATTGATCTTAGCATATTTGTTTTATTAGTCATATCTACAATTAAAATGTTAGCACAGGTTTCTAAGACGCGCAAATATAATAGCTTTTCGTTATTACGCCGTTGAAGTTATGAACATTCTCTCCCGGATGTATTATTAAATTAGGGCGACAAGAAGTATAACAACCGGCTTTCCAACTGGTTAAACCCAAATAAAACCTATCCTTCTTTCAGAGCTTCCGCGGTCTTCCAGGCGGCTTTTTATCTTTCGTATTGCGTTATGACGATAGATCATTTAATGTGCCTTATGTGGTAAAATTATCTTGAACCACAATAGAAACATCAGGCACATAGGGCTATCACATAGCAGCAATTAAGGAATATCAATTGGGTTTCAATAGCACAACACGTTAAGACTTGATTTTTAAATATTCAATATTCAACACTCAATAATCAATTTTCAAGTGGCAAATATTTCAATGAGCATTGAATACTGAACATTGATTATTGAATATTTGTACGAGCCTGAAATAAGTATGTGTAGTAATAAAAAAGCGCTCTCACAAGAACGCTTTTACTTTTTATAAAAGGAATACTGCTTATGACATTACTATAGTTTGATGACCTCGCCATTGCCGCTGATGTCTGTATTTATTTCCGTAGGATCTCCTTTGTAAGACACTTTCCCATTGCCTGATATGTGAACATCCAATTTGTTTTGTACAGATAAGCTAACAGCACTGCTTCCTGAAATTTCAACCTTGGCCGTTTTTGCTTCAACGCCTAGTGTTGTTATCTCGCTGTTACCGCTTGAAGAAACAGTATAAGCGCCGGTGCTTAATTTTTCAATGTTGATATTTCCATTACCGGAAGTGGAAACAGACAACGAAGATGTACTTTCAAAACCACCGGTTGCATTAATGGAACACGAACCGCTTAAATTAAAAGTATTGAAAGAAGGCATGGTGATATACACCTGCAGGTTATCATTCCTTACAGCAACATCGTTATCGTAATGAAGATGTAATGTGCCGCTGTTTACCTCTGTCTTATAATGCGAAACGAGATTACTGTAACCTTTTAAGGTTACCGTTATTTGCGGTGCATAGCTGACAAATACTTTATTGGCGCCGGATACATCCACGCCCGAAAAATTGGATACAGTTCTTTCTGCAGTCACCACGCTCCCATTGCCCTCTACTATATCTTTCGTGCATGAGGTAAACATTGAAACAATAACAACTATTGCGAATAATTTCCCGGCAACATTGATTTTTTTTCCCGAACTTATATAATACGGTACTCTAAAAGTTGATAAGAAATTTTTAACAACCACCTTACAGGCATTACCTGTACATACACACTGCTTTTGAATAGAATTAAGAATCTTCATAATATTTTATTTGTTTATTATGAATAAGACAATTGACTGAACCTTTACCCCTATTGACAAAAAAAATTTTTTATTGCATGGGGGAAAGTAATTGGTTGGTTGTCTCTTACTAAAGCACACAGAAATTTAATGAACGAAATGCGGATAACAATACCCCGGCAAGAAGCGTGGCTTTGTGCCAGGATAAAAACGAAAAGCCGGAATTGCATTCGAAACATGCACAGCGACGAGAGCGCCGGGCTATACTGTTTAATTGAAGATCAGCCTGTTGAAGTACGATGGATGGGTGCAATGCTACAGGCATTTGCATTAATTTTATTCATGCATAGATGTAAAAGCAATTTTGTTGTTTCTTCTTAAGCAAACCGTAAAAGCTTGGCGCAAGCAATGAAAATACCGGCAACAGAAACGGCTTTCGAAGAAGTCTTTATGGCACATTATAAAGGCTTGTACAGCTATGCCTCCATCATGCTGAAGAATGAAGCCGACGCAGAAGAAATTACCCAGAATGCTTTTGTAAAACTGTGGGAAAAAAGAAATGCGCTGGCCATTGAAACTTCTTTAAAAGCTTACCTGTACCGCATGGTGCATAACGATTGTCTGAACAGGCTGAAGCATTTATCTGTAGTGCGCACATTTCAAAAAGAAAAAATGTACAGTATGAAAAATGAAAGTGACAATGCAGAGGATAAGGTGGTGGCTGAACAATTGAATGAACGGCTGCGTAATGCTTTACGCGAATTACCCGAACAATGCCGTACCATTTTCCAGTTAAGCAGGTTTGAAGACCTGAAATACCGCGAAATAGCAGTGCAGTTGGGTATTTCGGAAAAAACGGTGGAAAATCAAATGGGCAAAGCATTAAAGCTGCTTAGGATGAAACTGGTAGATTTTTTGCCCTTCATTATTACCATTATTGCGCTCATTAAAAAATTATAATTGTTGAATACACCTTTACATATCAGTGATGACCTTTTGGTAAAATACATGCTGGAAGAAGCTATGCCTGATGAGCAATTGCTGGTGCGTGAATGGTTACAGGCAGATGCCGCCAACAGGAAATATTATGAGCATTTTAAAACCATCTGGAATGAAAGCAAAACACTTGCTGCCAATATAATTGTAGATGAAAAAGCAGCATGGCAAAGATTCAAAGACCGCATTCAAACAACAAGGGTAAAGCAGGAAGCAAAAACGATCCGTTTATCACGAATAAGAAAATTACAGGTGGCCGCGGCAGTGTTGGTGTTTGTTGTTGGCGCATGGTTGCTGTACAATACACTGCATCAACCGGCAACCGTTGCCATGATGAATAAACAAACTTTTTCAAACACGGCAATTGATACTTTACCTGACGGCAGCGTTATCACGCTTAATAAAAATACAGTGCTTCATTATCCAACAGCATTCAAAGGCAAAACAAGAACCGTGCAACTGAAAGGCGAGGCATTTTTTGCAGTAGCGCATGATACTACAAAACCGTTCATTGTACAGGCAGATGGCGTAAGCATCAGGGTAGTGGGTACTGCATTCAATGTAAAAAATTACGACAGCAGCATACAGGTAATTGTTGAAAACGGTATTGTACAGGTGAGCAATGCAAAGCAATCGGTGCTGCTGCACAAGGGCGAGCAGGTATTTATAAAAGACAGTAATAGTGAGTTTGCGCCGTCAACTGTAACGGATAGTTTATATAATTATTACCGCACTAAAGAAATTATATGCAACAATACGCCGCTGCCTGCGGTAATAGCCACTATCAATGAAGTATATAATGCACATATTGTTTTGGGAAGTGATGCATTAAAACAATTCCCGCTTACCACCACCTTTAAAAATGAAGACCTGGAGACTGTTATCAGCATCATACAACAAACATTTGATCTGCGTGTAACACAGCAGGGCGACAGCACCATTTTAAATTTCAAATAATACAGGATAAATTTCAGAAAATTATGTCAGCAATACACTTTAATTGTTTAAGTGAAGCATCGGTACGTTCGTTTAAAACAACCTTATTCAATACTAATAAGCATATCAGTCTTAATAAAATATTACTGACTTGTTTTTTTTCTTTTTTCTTTTTGATACACACTTATGCACAACAAAATTTGCTGAACAGGAATATAAGTGTTACCGCATCACAGAAAAAGATCCCTGAAGTGTTGCAACAAATAAGCCGCGAGGGAAATTTTTACTTTTCTTACGACAGTCATATTGTAAACACCGACACTATTGTATCTGTAAGAGCAACCAATACAACGGTACGCGAAATACTCAATAGAATTTTTGCAGGCAGCATGGATTATATCGAAGACGGCAACTACATCATCCTGCGCAAACGCATACAAACCTCAGCCCCCGCACCCTATGTTAAGACATACATCATACAAGGCATGGTGAAAGATGTGAGCACAGGCCTGGGTGTGCAGGATGCAAGCGTGTATGAAAAAACAAACCTTTCTGCAACGCTTACGGGTACTGACGGCAGTTTTACATTGAAGCTGAAAACCAAATCAACAACACCGAAGATCAGTGTAAGCAAGCACAACTATTATGATACCAGCCTGTATGTATCGCTGCCTTCCAGCAGGAATATTGTAATGCAGATCCAAAGCAGGTTTTCCGCCTTTGCCGATACCGGCGCTGTCATTATTATTTCACCCCGTGAGTTATCCCCCATTGTTATTCCTGATTCAACCATTATGTTAACGAAGTCCGCATTGATCACCGTAGATACATCAGCAGTGGCAGTAGAGCGCACCGGCTGGGGCAATTTTTTTATAAACGCCAAACTGAAGATACAAAGTCTTAACCTGGGCGGCTTTTATACAACAAGAGCTTACCAGGTTTCGCTGGTACCAGGTTTAAGCACACATGGCAAATTAAGTTCACAGGTAGAAAATTTAATTTCCTTTAATGTGCTTGGAGGTTATACCGGTGGCACGCAGGCATTTGAAGTAGGCGGATTATTCAATATTGACCGGCACAATGTGCAGTATTTCCAGGCTGCCGGTTTGTTGAATATCGTTGGCGGCAATTTAAATGGCTTCCAGGTTGCAGGATTGCACAATCATGTGTTAGGCAATGTGCATGGGTTCCAGGCGGCCGGCATCAGCAATTACGATAACGCAAATGTGCGTGGCTTTCATGTGGCGGGTATCTATAATCATGTACGCGATACGGCTGCCGGTGTACAGATTGGCGGTATTGCGAATTACACAGGCAGACAAACTTCAGGTTTGCAGATAGCAGGCATCGGCAACATTACCAGGCGAAATATGAATGGCGTTCAAATAGGTGGCATATTCAATTATGCTAAAAAATTAAACGGACTTCAGATCGGGCTAATAAATATTGCCGACAGCAGTGATGGCTTCAGCATTGGTTTAATAAATATTGTAACGCATGGTTATCACCAGTTAGCGCTATCATCGAATGAAATAACCAACGCCAATGTTGATATTAAAACAGGCAATCGAAAATTATACAGTATCCTGCATGCAGGTTATAATATGAGCAACAACAATAAAGTTTTTTCTTATGGTTACGGTATTGGTACTGTCATACAATTCAACCGCACGCTTAGTTTGCAACCCGAGGCAAAGGCAAGGTATCTCTATACTGGTGACTGGAATAATACAAATATCCTCAGCAGCATGTCTTTAAACCTCCAGGTGAAGCTGGCAAAAAATATTGCCCTGTTTGCGGCGCCGGTATTTAATGTGTACTATACCGATCAAACAGCTAAAGTGGATGATTATAAATTTCCTGTGCAACCGGCCGGTTTTCCTTCTGTAAGTATCAGCGATAAAGTAAATGGATGGCTTGGCTTTTCAGCAGGCATTGCATTGTTTTAGTTGAATATTTTTTTTGGTTACAAGCTAATCATTTCATGGCATCCCGCCTCAGGCGGGTTACTCACTTGTGCAGCATATTTTCATGGTAACTGTGATTTTTCTATCCTTTGCAATAACGTTAAGTCGCTGATGTCTTTATTTTCCCTTAATCTAATCACAGGCATCTTCATAATTTTTTAACAAAGCACCCATAGGGGTATTACACATTGCCTGTTGTCTCACATCAGCAAGTAAAAAATCAAAACATCAATCAACAAAAATTAACATGACCATGAAAGCAACAGGTTTATTATTAGTATTGCTTATTGCACTAAATGTACGTGCACAATTAACGCAAACCATAAGAGGCGCCGTGCGGGATGAGATCTTACAAAAACCAATTGAAGGCGCATCGGTGATGATAACAGGAACAAACTATGGAACCATAACAGATGCTGCAGGTAATTTCAGGTTGAATAATATACCTGTAGGATCGGCTACGCTCGTTGTTTCCTATGTTGGTTATAAAGACAATACCGTTACTAATGTTACAGTCAACGCAGGTAAAGAAATTGTGCTGAACATTAATCTCCGGGAAATGGTAAATACCAATGCTGATGTTATTGTAAAAGCAGGCAGCAAAAAAAATAAACCCTTAAATGATATGAGCGTTGTAAGCGCCCGTGCATTTACCGTTGAAGAAACACAGAAATATGCGGCTGCCATAAACGATCCGTTGCGCATGGCAACCAATTTTCCGGGGGTTGCAAGTCTTGATGACGGGATGAACCAGATCGTGATCCGCGGCAACTCGCCAACGGGTTTATTATGGCGTATGGAAGGTATTGACATTCCCAATCCCAATCATTTTGCTGCAAAAGGAAGCAGCGGCGGGGGCATTTCCATATTGAGTTCACAATTATTATCTAACTCAGATTTTGTTACCGGTGCATTTGCGGCAGATTATGGCAATGCCTTAAGCGGTGTGTTTGATCTCAACCTGCGCAAAGGCAATAATGAGAAAAGGGAAACAGCATTGCAGGCGGGTTTTCTGGGTGTGAATGCCGCGGTGGAAGGGCCATTCAGTAAAGATTATAAAGGTTCTTACCTGGTCAATTATCGTTATTCAACATTATCACTGTTGGATAAACTTGGGGTGAATGTAGGCGATGCATCCGCTACCAATTTCCAGGATTTCTCTTATAATATTTCCTTGCCTTCCAACAGGGCAGGCAACTTTACGCTCTTTGGATTTAATGGCTTCAGCAACCAGGATTATAATGCACCAAGAGATTCTTTGAAATGGGAAAATGATGATGACCGTTATGATTCAAAATATATTTCGAACACGATGTTTAACGGCGCCACGCATAATATTAACATCGGCAGCCGTGGCAAACTTACTTCCGCAGTAGGTTATGCCTATACAAAAATTTCCTTTAATGCTGATTATTTGAAAAGCGTGGACACAGCTTTGCTGGCTCATAAAGACAATAATGTAACAAAGAAAATTACGGTTAGCAGCACTTATAATTATCGTATCAACAGCAGGCATGTGCTCCGTGCAGGCGCTATTGTGAATTTTATTGGGTTTAATTATTATGAGCTTACGCGTGATCACCAAAGTATTGATGAGCCGCTCGAAGAAAATTTAAATATCAACAGCAATACAACATTGTTACGGGGTTTTGCCGAATGGCAATACCGGCTTACAGATAATGTTACTTTCAACACAGGTGTACATTACATGCAATTGATGTATAATGACAGCAAAGGCATCGAACCGCGTTTTTCCGCAAAATGGGACATAAATAAAAAGAACAGTGTGGCTTTTGGTTATGGCATGCATAGTATGATGCAATCGCAGGGAATTTATGCGTTGCAAAAAGAAACAGACGGCAAGATCATGCTGCCGAATAAAGACCTTGGCTTTACGAAAGCGCAGCATTATGTTGTATCGTACAATCATGTTTTTGGCAGGAACCTGAACTTAAAAGCAGAAGCATATTACCAGCAATTATATAATGTGCCGGTAAGTCCTGACGATTCAAATACAATCTGTACATTGAATCTGGAAGATAGTTATACCGACGAAGTTTTTGCAAACAAAGGAAAAGGAAGAAATTATGGCATTGAGCTTTCGCTTGAAAAATATTTAAGCAACCGTTTTTATTTTATGTTCAGCAATTCTTTGTATCAATCTAAATATACGGCTGCAGACGGCATTGAAAGAAATACAAGATTCAACGGTAATTATATCAGCAACCTGGTAGCCGGAAAAGAATTTGTATTTGCTAAAGGAAAAAGAACTTTAGGCATCAACATTAAAACAGTGTATGCAGGTGGTTACCGCACTACGCCGATTGATGAAGAACAATCAAAACTCCTGGGTTATACAGTATATAAAGATAAAGAAGCCTATAGTGTGCAAAATCCCGCGTACATGCGTGCAGATATGCGTATAAGCATGAAGTGGAACAAGAAACATTTGACCAGCACCTTATCGCTCGATATACAAAATCTTACAGGCAGGCAAAATATTTCCGGCTCATATTATGATGTGACAGAGAATAAAATTGTAACCACTTACCAGACCGGTTTGATACCTGTGTTGAATTATATAGTAGAGTTTTAAAGGACTTTAGTTAAGTGATGTTTCTTCAAGCAACCTGCAGGTTTGCATGATGAACCTCAGGTTGCTTATTTACCTGTCGGTTGGTGTCTCATCTAAACTGTTCGGAAGATTTTTCAATACTTTGTTTACCAGCGATAATTGCCCCTGCCTTTAGGTAGGGATATGTTTTAGCTATCTCTAAAACGGCTTTAGCCTAAATAATTATTTTGGCTAAAGCCATTTATAGTTTGCATATCTTAATTCCACGACTTAAAAGTCGTGGCAATTTCATCTTCTGAACACCTAAGCGTCTCACCAACCGAAACTTCCTTTTCATTCCGGTCCGATCCAGGGACACCGACCGGTAAAAAAATTGCAGTGTGATTTTTATGCATTAAAACCCGCAGCAAATTCAGTGGCGAAGTCAGTGAGTTTGATCTTACCCACGACTGGTTTGTTTTTCATATAATCTTCATTCATTTCTCCGGTGCGCATTGCTCTTCCCATTTCTGTGTAATTTTTTGATACTTCTTCAGAAAGGCCTGCCTGCAATAAACCGCTTAAATTATCTTCATCAGAAAATACTATCCATTTCAGATCCGGTTTATTAATAGCTGACCCTAATATAGATGCGATGTTCGTACCCGTTACTTCATCACTGGCGATATAACGAACGCTATGGCCGGTAAACGATAAATTCAGCAGATCTTCGGCTGCAGCGTCAGTGATATCTGATGGATGAACAATGGAAAAGGAAAGATCACCAAAATTTGCTCCCATAATACCTGCATGTTGTACCAGGCCCACCTGTGCCAATAAGTTTTGATAGAAATAAGCAGGACGCAAATGTTTTATGTTTACTCCTTGCAGGGTATTAAGCGCCTGTTCTGCTTTATACAACCCGCTTACAGGGCCACAGCCATCAGGCATGTGCGCGCCAACGCTGCTAAGGTTGACAACGAATTTTACACCGGCATCTTTTATGGCCGTTGCATAGTTTTGCCCAATACCGCCGATCCATTCTTTCCAGTTTTGTGCATTCCATTTCGGCGGCACCATAGTATAAACAGCATCTGCGCCTTTGAATGCATGTTTTAGAAATTGCACATCTTCCACGGAACCTACCGTGGCTCTGGCACCTAATGCTTCGATTGCCTTCACCTTGTCCTGGTGCGAAGTAATGATGGTAACATCGTGACCTGCGGCAATTAATTTTTCTGATAACGGTTTGCTTATGTTTCCCAGCGAACCTGCAACTACATACTTCATGTTTAATTTTTTTTAGTTAATTGATTTCTTTGTATTTGTATATACAACTATTTTAATAAAAAAATTTAAGGTAACTTGTTCGCCAGCTTATGAATATTGTTTACCAACCGGGTGCTCTCCTCTTTGCCAAGAATTTTTATATACTCCTCCTGGAATTGATGAACACATTTTTTTAATTCAGGTAATAATTTCTTTGCTTTTGGTGTTGGATAGAGATTGGTTATTTTGCCGGTGACGGTTCTCACCACAAAATTTTTTTCTTCAAGTTTCTCTATCAAACGGGTAATGGTACTGGGCGTAAGCTGCAATTCATCTGATAATGTTCCCGGCTGAACACCCGGCTCATCCAATACGATCATCAAAAGATAAGCGTGGCTTGGTGACAAGTCCACTTTTTTCCAGGTTGCACCTGCAAGCTTTTCAATTTTTCTTGCCAACACATTTGCTGAAAAATATAAACATTCCCGGTATCTGCTGTCTGAGCTATTCATGCGGGTGCAAATGTAGTAAACAATATTTGTATATACAAATGTTTCTATCAATGGGCGTTCCACCAACCGGAATCTCCTTTATCATTTCGTTCGGTGCTGACTGCAACCAGGGTGAATTCCTGCCAGGAGCACAAAGAATATGCAAAGAAAAAACATAACACCTTGCGCCTTTGCTGGAAAAGTTGATGATAATAAGTTGAAGGTTTAATCAGTTCCCAGACTCCGTTCACTCCTGTACAGCAACAATTCTGTTCCGCAAAATATTAATTCGGTTTCAAAACAACAGGATCAGCTATTCCATTAAGATCATATACAATCTTACCTGCACGAATGGTTAGTTCGCATTCCAATTTTTTATTTCCTTTTATCTTATCGCCAACATAATCAAAGAATCCAAAATCTCCTTCACGCAAATCAAATATGGCGATATCAGCTTCTGTGCCGACAGATAAATTTCCAAGTTCAGGTCTTTGTATTTCTTGTGCAGGATTCCATGTTGTTGCTTTTACTACTGCCTGCAGATCCATTCCTATGTTTAAAAACTTCGACATTACATTTGGCAGATCTTTCATAGCTGCATTCATGCTCCCGGTATGCAAATCAGTGCTGATTGAATTCGGATAAAAACCACTTTGTATAGCAGGTATTGCCTGTGAAAACCTGAAACTGATTCCGCCATAACCTACATCGAAAACAATCCCTTTTTTCTGCGCTTCTATCACAAATGACTTTACTTTTTTGGTAACAGTATCGACAATACTTTCACGCGTGTTAAGTTGCGCAAAACAATGTGTGAAGATGTCGCCTTTGCGAAGATGCCTGGAAAATAATTCTTCAATAGATAAGGTTGGCGTAGCTCCGCCAAAATCTACCATGACAGGAATATTAGCAAGCCTCCCTGCTTCTGCCGCACGATCTGCTGCAATCCAATCATGGCCTTCAAAATGTGCAAGCTTTATTCCTATTACATCTTTTTTATTTGCCTTTGCCACATTAGCCGTTAACTTCGAATCCATATCTTCCGTATCCTGCTCCCAACTTCCGCCACGCATTCCCTCACCCACAATATTTAAGAAAGCAAGCACTCTTGTTATTGACCTGTCGATAATATTTTGTTTAAACAAAGGAAAAGTTTTCCATCCTGAACATCCTGCATCAGCAACTGTAGTAATGCCGTTGCGTAACGTAAACCCATCGGGAGGAAGCGCAGCCGTGCCATCCATTAAATACTGGTCTGCATGCGTTCCTGCAAAATTGTGTGTGTGAATATCAATGAGGCCCGGTGTTACAAACAAACCTTTTGCATGTACAACCTGTTTTGCTTTTGATGCATCAATATTTTTTGCTACATCAACAATTTTTCCGTCAGCAACAGCAACATCCATCACTGCGTCGATATTATTTTTCGGATCGATAACATGACCATCTTTTATTACGATGCTGTATGATTGACTCCATGAAAACATTGTTTGAAAAACAATAGCGAAGACAAGAAAAATTTTTCTGTTCATATGATAAGGTTTGTTCGGCGTTTCATAATGCAAAATCGTTTAGTTAAGCCGTCACCTCGACGCCAGGAGAGGTCTCTTGTAATTTTTACTGGCTGAATTCCTGGAGATGCCTCTCCCGAATGCTTTCGGGATCGGCATGACGTCCTCCCTTAACTAAACGACATCGGTTTCACAATGATAAATTTTACTCGATTATTTTTCTCTCATTTATTTTATTGAACTATAGAAGTACTATTTTTTAGCAACATGCTCTTTCTTGTTTTGAGCAATAAATGTGAGTTTCCAGATATTACCGCCATTATCTCCATATTCCATAACATACACATCATTACCAATAAGGATCGCGTCTGTTGGCTGATCGAATCCGGCAACAATACGGTTTGTTCTTACAAAATAATTATCGGTCGCTGAATCATACATCAGGTGCAGATGCAGCAAGTCGCTTCCCTGCGCTTCCAGTGGAAGCATCAAAGATGAAGTAGCGCCTAAAGTATATCTTATCACAAAACCATCTCCCTTAAGATCATCGGGTAAAACTTTTTTCTTATCGAAGAACAAACCCAACGGAGAAGAATGCGCTGTGAAGGTGCTGACCGTTACACCTGTTTGATCACCGTCCAGGACTTTTCCTGTGTGGCCACGATAAAAATTGGCATCAGGCCCAAGATTCTGAACACCCGGAGTAAATCTTAAACCCGGAGGAATTTTTGGAAATGCCGGATCATTATGAAAATATCTTACCTCCCACGAATGTGATGATTTGTTGATAAAAGGGTCTGTTGCAGGATCCGGTTTCCAGTCTGGAAATTGTTGCGGGTTTTCTAATCCGCCCATCACCCACGGGAATCCGTAATGATGTCCCTGCCTGATCCAAAACATATCTTCAGGCATATCATAATCGCAGGAATTTGAAACGGCAAAAAGATTTCCTTTTCCATCAATTGCCATGTCATACGCATTGCGAATGCCTTCAGCAAAAATGTAAGGTCGCGCTTGTGTTGAATCCAGCGTCAACAAAAGATTTTCGGTTTCCACAGGAAAGCGAAAAATTTTTGAGGTCAAAATATTATCACGTTGGTTAGGATATAAACCCCCATAGTCCTGCACTTCCCCATGATCTGTTCTTGCACCTGAATTTACATAAATATATTTCTCATCAACACTGAGCTCAAGGGCATTCCATCCGTGATCATAAATTGTTTTGTTCGCAGGATACTCAACAGTATTGAACACAACTCTTATTTGCGAAACAGTAGTGTCTTTAAAATAAACACGCACCATTCTCCCTGTTGTAGTTTTATGATTTATATCAGGAACATTGCCGCACAGGAAAATTGAATTGCCTAAAAACAGGGCGCCTTGCAATTGAGTAATGCCATGATCTTTTGAAGATAAAATTTCCTGCGACGCCGGCGCTTTGCTTTCAATATTTTTTATCCTGTACACACCGCCGTCCATCGTTGTGTACCATATTTCTCTTGTCACCGGGTTTTGCAAAATGCGAATGCTGTTTGGAGCGGTCTTCATTACATATTTAATGGCAATACCAGGTTGGAGCGCCTGCGGAACTCTTGCAACAAATTCTACGGTCGCCAATTTTCTTATATACGAAACAAGGCTCCATCTTTCTTCTTCCGATAAAATCTCTTTGAACGCCGGCATTGCTCCTTTGCCTGTGCTCATCTTCCAGAACAATGCGCCATCCGGCTCTTCTTTTATTCTTTTATCATGAAAGTTTGCGGGCTTTTGATCCCATGAATGCACTGCTGCTCCGTCACCTCTACCTGTTTTGCCGTGACACTTCCAACAATATAACATGTATAATTGTTGTCCTTTTAATTCAATGTCTGGCGTTATAGTGAACGGGCTTTTTAAAGAAGATGCATTTTCCGGTGCGGTCCATACAGCAGGCGATTTTTCTTCAGTTGAGTTGCAGGAGACACCTAATACAAGAAGAAAAACAACACTGGTGTTTTGCATTAAAAGAAGAAATTTTTTGTAATAAGCAATCGCTGGCAGTTTCATTTTTTGAAACGTAATTTTTTATAAATCGATCAGCAGAATTAAAGCTTTGAAATATTAGCTTCGAGCTTAATCTCTCGTAGCTCATGGCTCCCAGCTCGCGGCTTACAGATTATACACTCACTTTTGATAATTCTTCTTTCAATCTCCTTGCAACAATTTTTTCTTCGCCTGGTTTCATCACCCATGTGGTCATGCTGACATGATTATCTTCATTGCCAACAATCTCAATGGATGGATCACCGTTTCGCAAATTTTCCTGCAATTGTTTTGTCGTGATCTTCACTTTATCCGGATCCCATGTTACATGCAGCGTCGGCGTTACATTTCCAAGCTGTGGCAGTTTTACTTCCGTAGTAATTCCGTTAATAGGCTTCACTGCATTTTCAATTGTTGCAACACGCGCTTCCCATTCTTTCCATTCTTTATCATGATCGTAAGCAAGGTAATGTTCAAGCGCAACGTACATGCCGACGATCTCTTCTTTATTCACCTTCATGCCGCGACCAATCGTTGACCCGCGTGGCGGCATTGACAAACGCGCAGCTGCAATAATATCTTTTTTGCCCATCAGCAAACCTGCACTCTGCGGACCTTTCAGGGCTTTGCCCCCGGAGATAGCAACCCAATGAAAACCCATTTCATTGAATTTCCACAGATTTGATACAGGCGGAACATCAGCAGCGATGTCGATTGAAGTTGGAATGTTATGTTTCTTTCCGAGCGCTACCCATTCTTCATGCATGATCTTTCCTTTGTCTGCTTCAATGTTTAAGAAATGCATCAACGCAGTTTTTTCATTGACGGCTTTTTCTACATCATCCACAGTTTCAACTTGTACCATTTTACACCCGGTGTTTGTGAGTGCATGATTGTATCCAATCTCATGTGCCTTCTGACAAATTACTTCACTTTTCATTCCCGTTCCTTCAAGATGCGGAAGTGCCCCGACCTTCTTTTCATCCATGCCGGTAAGAATTCCTGCGAGTCCGAGTGTCATTGCTGAGAATGCACCCGATGTTACAACAGCAGCTTCCGCTTTTGTCATTGCCGCAATTTTTTCTCCCACTTTATCCTGTAATTCGTCAAGCAAACAAAATTCGTGTGATGTAGAACGAATGGCATCAACAACTTCATCCTGCATTAAGGAGCCTGTCATAAAAGTATAAGTGCCTGCAGCGTTGATGAACGTTCTTACGCCAAGTTCTTTAAACAGGTTTCTTTTCCCAGATTTTGGAGCAGCGTTGGCTGATTCGAATGGAAGCAAAGTTCCGGCAAGCGGAACGATCGATAGATTTTTGAGTAAATCTCTGCGCTTCATTTTTGATGTTTATTAAATGAAAAAATAATCCGGTGTTATGTTAAGCAAAATATGACGTTTGAGTTTGTGAGTGGTGAGTTCCTGTCCCGCTAAACTCTGCGGGGTCTGTTGTGAGTGGATACCGCATATGTAGGGTGATTACTCACCATTCACCCCGATAGCTATCGGGGCAACTCACAGACACAGCACTAGATGTAAGCCATGCAATCCATTTCAACCAACGAATTACCGGGAACGCCACCTGCTGCTACGGCAACCGTTGTGCGTACTGGAGGATTATTTCCGAAACGACCCTTGAACACTTCATTCATTCCCTGGTAATCTTTTATGTCGTTAAGGAATACACTCACCTTTAATACTTTCTTCATTGACGAGCCCGCCTTTACCAATTGTTCTTCCATTGATTTCAATACATGATCGGTGTGAGATTTTATATCGCCCTCAAAATGTGCGCCCTGTCCCGCAATAAACACGAGATTGCCGAGTTTGGTTGATTGAGAAAATAAAGGAATATCCTGATCGTAAACAATTCCATTCACTTCTTTTTCACCGTTAGAATTGGTTTTTGCTTTTGCAATTACACCAAAGCCTGTGATACCTACAAGCGAGGTGAAAAGCTTTTTTAAAACAGATCTGCGTTGTGTTTGCATAGTTTAAAAATTTATTCAGACAAGATAAAGAAAAAAAAATTCCGGATTCTCAACTTATTATAGCAGTATACGACAACACCACGCCTTCCGGCTTTATAGTATTTTCCGGCGATAATCGAATTGGATCACCTGTATTACCCAAACGGATGATGACAAAACCACAAAACCAATAACATGTTGGGAAAGAAATAAGAAGGAAAATTATTCGCTTACGAAATAATTCTTCCACCTGTTAAGTTGTTGTTGTTATTGCTGCTTTACCATTTTAACTGTGTACATTTTCCCTCCAATGGATACGTACAGCATGTATATTCCATTTGCCAGTTGCGGAAGGTCAGATATCAGAATGGTCGTGGAGCCTGTATAATCAAGCTTCTTATCGTAAACTATAGTTCCGCTCATTGTATAAAGCGATACATGATCTGTTTTATCCGTTGGCGTTACCGTTATTATTTTCATTGTAAATACCTGGTTGAATGGATTGGGATACGTTGTCACCTCTGCTTTTGCAATAACCTGCGTAACGGGAATTGTTACAACATGCGAGTAAATGGCTTTGCCATCCTGGTCCACCTGTTGCAGGCGATAATACAGCATGGTTGTCTTAAGCAGCATGGCATTCTTGTCCACGTAAGCATAATTATGTATGGATGAACTGTTGCCGGTGGCAGGTTTTGTGCCAATGCCGGAAAAATCACTACCGTTAAAGGAGCGTTCTATAATGAATTCCTTTGCATTGAGTTCGTTGGTGGTAGCCCAGTTAAGCAATACATTATTTTGTTGTGGTTGACCGTTAAAATACAGCCAGGTCACAGGCAATACAATATCAGAAAGCCTTACAGTTATATCGCCTTTTGTTTTTAATGTTTCCTTATTACCTACATTATCGGTTGCCAATGTAAAAAAGCTGTATTCATCGCCGGGAGTGCCGGAAAAAACAAACGAGCTGCTATCAATATTGGTTTTATATAATACAAATGGTTTGGCACTGTCTGACACATACAAGTCGTAATATTTTACACCCGTACCGCCGGGGTCATCCGTGCCGGTAAAATGCAGCGTGATGTTATTTACACTTGTATCAAACGAACTGATCTTACTTGCCGGGGCAACCGCATCAATATAATTTACCCAAATATTGGTACCTACCGGATCATTAAAATCAAAAACAATAGACGCAGTGGCAGGTATCGAATCGCCTGTTTTTAAAAAGCTTTCCGGGACGATAGAAAATGTTGCATAGCCTTTTCCCTGGTTGGTCGAATCATACAATTTAGCTTTACCGGTATCGCTTACGGGAAGAAAGCCACGCAGGTCTGTTGGCGCTTTACCGGTAAGCGGGTCTATTGACCTAAGTGTCCAGAAGAATTCATGTTTAACTATATCGATACCCGCTGTAACATCTACATACAGGTTTAAAGAATCCCGCAGGTCTAGTCGTGTAGTGTAATAAGTAGTGTTTTCAGGAACAAAGAAATTATATTGGTTGAAGCCATAACTGCCGAGGCGGAAAGAATTGATGTTGATATTTTTATCTACCGGGAAATGAAGAAAAACATTTTGCGCAGAAGCCGTAGCTATGTTGGCATCATTCTCATAATCTATCCTGTAGCTGAGCCTGTCTTTTACCGACATCCATTTTTTTTCTGCATAACCATCCGGGCCGGTTATCTGGTTAGGATCGCCGGGCGTTATGCCTTCTACAAACCATTTTTTTATTAATCCAAGAGTGCTATCTAATTTATCAAAAAAACCGCCGTTACCGAAAAGACCGTCTGCAAGGCCGCCACCATTACATGGATTAGAACTTTGAGCAACAGAGGATTGTGAAAATGTAAATATGCCTACGATAATCAAAAAAAATATGTTAGATAACATGTTTTTCATGTTATAATTTTTTAGTTGTTAAACTAATATTTATAATATGCTTTGTTAAGCATCCTTTTGCCTGTATTCTAAAAGCCTCTTTGCTATTTCTAAATTAGAATTCGCCTTTGTTCTTAGATTTAAAACCGACTCAATTAATTCCACTGCATAATCTATAGGAAACAATTGGATATACGAAATCCCATCCTTTTTGTAAAGAAGATTGTCTGCCGTTTCTTCTAATTCAAAAATGATAATTTCAGATTTCAAATCTAAATTGCCTTTCATGTAGATTAGTAAAGCTTCGGATTCTGTATTTAAGCCTTGCATCAAATACAGTTCTTCCAAGTCTTGAGGATTTATAAGGTATTTTATCAATTCATCTAATTTCATATCTCTTAATATTTAATTATTTTCCCCAAATAGACATTCCCCCAATACCGTTGGGATGCATAGCATCCCAAAAACGGCTACCAAATGTATGTTGCGTTTTAGGCACTAGCTGCATCACACCTTCATATATATCATGATGCCATACCCATCCTGCTGGGGACTTTCCTAAAATGCTTCCAGTTGGTGAACGAGGAATTGAAATGCCTAATTCAGTCATAGAGTTGGCAAAAGTTGCATCGGATGCCATTGCATTATTCAAAGAGACGTTAGCAGCTTTGAAATGAGAATAGTAACCTTTACCTGGATATAAATTACTTGCTAATTTAGTTTCAAACGCAACAGAATATTGAGCACTTGATCCACCTGTTTCAGCAATTCCTATTATCGCTTTAGCATCCTTTGTCAGAAAATTCAATCCAGACTCAACCCCTTTTATTGTTCCTTTGACTATATAACCTGCTCCTTTAGCTGCGAGATTTATTCCTTTTGGTCCAACAGCCGCTAAGGCTAAGTGACCAAATAGTCCTCCAAAATCTCTCACGGAATTGATACTAGTAGCATAATTATAAAATCCTATTGCTACATCCTTAACTGTAAGATCTTTCAAATTTTCCCAAACTAAATGTCTATAATTTTCATCGGTTGCTAACCTTAATAAATCTTTTGCATCACTAACAACAGCGTCGCTAAATCCTTCCCAGAATTCACTACCATAATATTTGGCTTTATTCAAGAAGTCATTGACTTCACACCAATCAATGCCCTCAGTGCCTATGGGATCAAAAGAGGATAATGGATTATTATTTACATAAGCATACAACCCCAACCCATCCACATATCCCAAAGGGTCCCTTTGCAAAAACCTGCCGGTCACGGCATCATAATACCTTGCCCGGAAATAGTAAAGCCCCGTTTCTTTATCTATCTGCCTGCCGGTAAATAAATAAGTATTGCCAACCGCAGATACCAGCAGTATTACATTGTTTGCATCATAAATGGTTTGCTTACCAAAGGGGTCATATGCATATCGCTCCACTAGTTTGCCGCTGGTGTCACTCACAGAAGTTACTGAGCCGATAAGGTTGGTGGTGTAGTAATAAATGTTGTTATTGCGGCTCATAGCAACAATATCATCCAGCCATGTTCCCCAAACATAACTGGCTATAATGCTGTCTTTATTGTTGCGTTCTTCAATTGCCTGTAAGCCATCAAAATAATAGTGAATGGTATCTGTTGCAGTAGCTTTATAAATCCGCCTGCCTAACGCATCATATTTATAGGTGGCAGTAGTTCCGTTATTAACTACCGTAATGCGGTTCTCATTATCGTAATCGTAATTGTTGCCGGCATAAGCCGTTGTATTGCCATTGGCGTCGTATGCAGGAGTTACCGTGTTGCCATTGGTTGTAATGCCGGTATAGGCATTCATTTTATTTACAGCATAAGTAACGTTTGCGCCATTAATAACAGCAGTAGTCCGGTTGCCAACACCATCATACATGAATGACTGGTTACTACCGGTTTTGGTAAAGCTTTTCAGGCGGTTGATGTTATCATAACCATATTGCTCGGCAGCCTGGGTTTTGTATACAGCGGCCGAAGGGTTGCCTTCTTTGTCATAGCTGTAATCAACATCATTAACATGGGTTGGTCCGAAAGCAAGATCATCCAACTGTCCCCTGCCTGTATAATTAAAAGTATTGGTAGTGCCATTCGCAAAAATCCTGGATGTATTTTGACCGGCGCTGTTATAAATAAAACTTGCTATAGCGCCGCCGTTTTCTGCAATACTTACCAGGTGGTTGCGGCCGTCCATGTTTCGCTGAATCGTCCTGCCGCCCGGATAGGTTATTGTTTTTGTTTTACCGGGAATGTTATAGGCATAGGAAGTGGTTTTCCCATTCAGTGTTTCACTTAAAATGCGGTCAGCTTTATCATAGCTAAAAGAGTCAACTGCATTTTTGTTGGCAGCAGTGAGCATCTTGCCTTCCGCATCATAGGTAAACGATTCTGCGGCGCCCGGGTACTGCCTGAATGTAAGCCGGTTTACATCGTCGTATTTATAATAAGTGATTGCACCGTTATTATCTGTGCGACTTACAAGATTACCTATGCTGTCATAGGCATATTTTCTTATGGTGAGATCGGCAAACTGTTCCTGGGTTTTGCGGTTCAGCTCATCATACGAGTAGGTGGTTGTATTGGTTTTTGCATCTGTAACGGAAAGCTGGTTGCCAACAGGGTCATAACCATATTTATTGATGTTGTTCAGCGCATCTTTTGAACCGGTCATCCTGTTCAGCGCATCGTAATAGTAATACATGGGGTTATCATTACGGTCATTTTGCTGAACCAGGTTATTGTTATTATCATACTGGTACGTGGTAACATTACCCAATGGATCAACTTCTGAAATCAAACGATTTAAGGCATCGTATTTAAAGGTTGTTGTATTACCAATGCCATTGGACTGGCTGGTTTTATTGCTGTTCGCATCATACTCATACGAAACGAGCACACCCAACTGGTCGGTGATCTTTGTAGCCCTGTTGAGCGCATCATATTCAGCATATACAGTGTTGCCATTAGGATAAGATGCGGAAATCTTATTGCCATTGCCATCATAAGAATAGGCGGTGGTTTCCCCAAGTGCATTCTTTTCCGAAATCAACCGGTTAAGGTTATCGTATTTATAAAAGCTTGTGTGGCCGTTGGCGTCAATCTTATCCAACATAGATCCGGTGCCGTCATAATTAAATGCAGTGGTATGATGCAAGGCATCTTCAATCAGGATAAGATTATCATAAGGGTCATATTGGTAAGTAGTTTCATGGCCATTGGCGTCCGCCATTCTTTCTACATTGCCATTCTTGTCGTAGTAATATTTGGTAACAAATCCCTTCGCATTCTTTATTTCAGCAAGCTGGTTGATGAGGTCATAACTGTATTTTGTTTCATGCTGGTTAGCATCTTTTACAGAAAGCAAATTGCCCCAGGCGTCATATACATAATTGGCAGTGCCGGCAGAATCGGTTCTTGATTTTACATAACCGTATTCATCGGGAACATAGGTAACAAGTTTGCCCCGGCCATCGGTGAAGCTTGTCAGGTTGCCTTTATCATCATAACCATATTTAACTACTATATTGAGCGGGTAATCTTTTTCGGTAAGGTTGCCATGGCTGTCATACTTAAAGATCGTTTTATTGCTGCGCTTATCTGTTACACTGGTTACCTGGTTAAAGCTCGCATCGTAGGTATAAAAAATGCTGCGTCCAAGCGGATCTGTTTCAGATAACAGGTTGCCCTTTTTATCATACCCATAAATGGTTTTATTACCGTTGGCATCGGTAATACCGGTTATATTATTGTCGGCATCATACGTGTATTTATTGCTGAATCCGCAACAGTTACCGGTGCGGCTTATAAGCTTTCCATCATTATCAAAAGAATAAGTTGTTTGTAAAGTACGTTCAACAGACAAGGGGTTTTTGGAGCTTGTTCCGGCTATTCTGTTAAAAACCTGTGTTTTTTTATTGTTATAGTCATAAACAATTTCCTTTTTTTCAAGACAGGTTACAATAGAGCTCACGGCCCTGTTGGCGTTGAAGGAAATTCCAGCCTTGTTTCCGTTCGCATCTGTCAGGCCTATCATGGCCCACTCCGCGCCATATTCATAAGAAATGATTTGTCCAAGGGCGTCCTGAACAGCAATTAAATTGCCGGCATTATCATAATTGTATTTAATTGAATGTGCAGGGGAGGCAGCCTCCGACCTGGCCTCCCGGAGATGATTACCATTCCAGGTAAACGTAACTACGCGGCCGGATGCATCGGTAGCTGTATTAAGCTGGTTACTGCCATCATAAGAAAACTTTATTTCGTTGCCATTGCGTTCAGTTATGCGGGTGATCTTTTTATGTGTTGGATTTTCGAAATAATATTTTACGCCATCTTTCGAGGTGAGGATATAAGTTGAACCGCTTTTGGTGAGGACGTCAAAAATGCCTTTAGGATTCTGTGTTCCCCCCTTATAAAAATCACTCCGGCCATCGCCACGATGTATATGAATACCCGGAATAATTGCTGTAACTTCTCCGTATTGATTGTACAGCTTGTTAGGAAGCGTATCGTAAAAAAGATTCAGTTCAAAAGACCATCCATGCCCGAAACCATAATCCTCATACCTGTTGGCACTATTATAAGAAAAGCTGATATTGAGTGATAAGCCTCTGCCAGGAATGTATAGATCGCCGCGCTGGTAATACAGGCTACCTGAGTAGCTGTTTACCTGTAAGCCGTAAAAGCCATCAATGTTAGGCTTGGTCAGGTTTTGGGCATTACCCCTCAAGCCTAACCCGGCAACAAAAAGCATCAAACTACATATCAGTTTCAACAGCAGGTTGAATGGTATTTTTTTACGGACAAAAGAAAAATATCTTCCCATCAGAAATTATTTTAATCAAAAGATGCTTTCTATTATCATTTGCCAATCAGTTGATATTCATAAAAACGGTGCGCTTCTTCACCTAACAGTGCGCTGAAAAAGATTGAATAAACTTTTGCCCCGGGCCTTAAAGTCCCTTCCGGGCTTTCTTTGTTAATCCAGTCTATTGCGAGATTGGTTGTGCCTTTTAATATGTCCACCAGGATTTTCTCATAACTCACGGGTGCATCATCCCCGGCTATAGATTCTATGTGCACCAGTGGTATTTCCACATCAACATTACCATTATTATGAAATTCAATTAATGTGAAGAATGGTGTGTTTACTCTTACCTTTTCATCAACATCAATATTAAATTCTGTCAGGCTTTCCACGCCGCCATTTATTATATAGCAGGTTATACCTGAACCGGAGCCGCCACCGGTTATTACGCCGCCGGAGCCCGGAACAATAGAAAACTCTTTAGGCAATGTAGCCGTATCAATACCTGGTTTAATTAAGCTCAGATCGTATATACCTGTTTTGGCCCCGCTTAAATTAAATGTTGCAAAAACAGAGGTGCTGTTCCTGTATATTATTTTGGTGGCGGTATAAGTTCCCAGTGAAGTGTTGTTTAGAACAGCTTTCATGTTCTCATCAAATTTGGCACCTGTTATTAATACTGTTACCAATCCTGTGTTGCCGCCTTCTTTTGCATCAACACTTAAAATTTCAAAATTGATTATTTTGGCATGTAGGGTTATATTTTGCTTTTGTGATGCAGATGATGAAGATCCATACACCATAAGATAATATTCACCTTTTACCAAAGCAGGAATGATGATATCCTGGGAACCGCTTACCGGATTAGGGAAAACAAAATCATAATTAATACGGGTTGGGATAGAATCATGCCTTAGGTACAATTCGTTTAAGGCGTTGAATGAATCGCCTTTTAAGGAAACGAGCAAGGTTTCGCCGGCAAGGCTATCGGGCACGACTATTTTATAATACAGCGCTTCATAATTATAAAGTGTGTCCGGCGTTGGCTCTCCGCCAATAGGTAATTCAGGCACCAACACATTAATGGTTGTTGCTGAAACGCCGGTATTATTATTTTCGTTCGTCTCATTAATGTTATTAAGGAGATCTGTGCGTACGATAATAAAATTATTATAAGGGTGTGTTGCATTGATCTTAACTTTTTGATTAAAAACACTGTAAGCAGCGGGGGCAAGATTTATCTCTGCGGATATATCAGTCAATAAAATATCGTCTTTATCCCAGGTGGCATCTTTGGAAATATAAATTCCCTGGCGCATATATCCAACAGAAGCATTCGAACCAATATTTTTTAAGCGCCATGATACATTAACAGAATCGCCCATGAATGCCTGAGCAGGCATCGAAATATCAGATACAGTCAGGTCGCTGGGTTCAGGTTGTTGTATAAAAATAAATGAGGTTGCCGTATTATCATCTTCCTTATTGTTTTCATAGATGATATTGTTGCCATCAGTTTTAAATAAAAGATAATAATTGCCTGTGGCGCCGGCAGGAAGAAAGACTAACAGGCTATCAGTATAGAATCCGTCCTGAGGTATATCACCTGTATGAAGATATGCCTGCAGCAATTTGTCGTTACCGTCAACCTGGTTATCTGTTGACAGATAAATATTCTCATTCCAGGAGGGTTTTCCAACTGACGTGTCACCGGTATTGGAAACGGTCCATTTGACCACCACCGGCTGACCGGAGTAGCCTGACGGAGGCGCAGTAAAGGAATTTACAATAAGGTTAGGAGTAGCGCTCTGTTCAACATGCACGATGATAGTGTCTTGCCCGCCACCACCAATATTGGTCTTTATTACCCTGGTATTATTCAGGCGGTTTATGTCTTTATTCAGGTGTGTATAATCGGTAACCAATAACATGTAATAATTACCCGCAATACCGTTTGGCACTACGATATTCATGATCTGGCTGTAAGTATTCACTGTTGCAAAAGGATTGCCTATTGCTTTGCTTCCGGCGAAAATATCATTATCTGAAGGAATAGTGTCTTGAGAGAAAAGCACCGCGTCGTACCAGTAATTGTTTAATCCTTCGCTTCCGGCTTGTTTTGTTACGCTCCAGGTGATTGTTATGAATTTACCGGTTTTTACTGAGTCTGAACCATAAGCCTGTGTTGCTATGAGATCAGGATACGGGTTATGGGTAATGGCAATCGCATTAGAAGATGAAGACGTGTTATTATCATTATCAGGCTCATAAATATTGTCATCTATATCTGCTTTTACAAAGAAATACCACTTCAGCGTGTCACTGCCGCCCATATCGGCAAGACTGGTTGAAAAATCAACAGTTTCAGTGTATGTATCGCCCGAAAGCAATGTGCGGCTTTCCGGAATATCTCTTAATTCCTTAGCTCCATTAAGAACCGGCTCTGTTGACCTGTATATACGGTCTTTCCATGTTTTTCCCGTAATATTTCCGGTGCCATTATTTTTAACTGTGTAAGTAATGGAATATGTATTCCCTGCAACAATAACGGCCGGTGTTGCAGATATATCCAAAGCAATCAGATCCGGAGCGGGGCTTGAAATAATATAAACCGGATGCGCTGCACTTATATTGTTATTTTCATTGGATTCAGTTACACCGCCCTCTGCATCTGTTTCGATAAAAATATAACGCTGGCCTGATTCCGATTCCTTAACAGGTACAGTTAATGCTTTTGTGATAGCAGCCGCGCTGTCAAGTGCGTTGTTGTATGTTGTCCCCCATACATCAGAAGCAGTGGACCTGTCGAATACAGGTGTTTTGCATAACCATACCTTGTCTATCCTGTTTACGGGGAGCACTTTCCCGGTACCGGTGTTCCTTACTGTCCATCCAACTTCAATGTTGGCGCCGGAAGCAACAGTATCTGCCGCCTGTACGGAATCAACCAAAAGGTCAGGCGTATTTATTTGTATGGGTGCACCTGCAGTGTTAGTGTTGTTATCGTCGCGATAGTATTCAAAAACCTGTTTGTTATAATCAGTGAATACATAAATGTATTGTTGCCCTTTAAAACCGTCAGGAATTTTTACGGAAACAGTGTTATGATAGCTTTCTGCCGCCTCCATAGCAGGCAAAGGAGCAGGGGATATTATCGCTAATTTTTCCGCATCATCTTCATCAAACTCAGGTTGGGAAGAAATAAATATGGCATCAACCCAATTATTACCAAATAATGGTGGTTTGGAAGCGCCGGCGTTGTACACGGTATAATCAACGGTTATTGATTCACCGGGAACAGCGCTTGCCGGAACATTTACAGAGGAAACGATAAAATCAGGAGGAGGAGTAAGGTAAACTGTCACGGGGCCACCGGCTTTTGTATTATTGTCTTCACTCCCTCTTTCATAAACATCGCCTTCTGCATCAGTAACTACATGAACATAATAACTGCCAAATATGCGGGGGGGAATTGTGATAAATGTATCGACAGAATATTCACCATTGGCAGGCAATTTGCCATAATGCGTTATCTTCAGAAGTTCTTCTGATTCGTTTTTATCAAAAACCTGTCCCGGGCTTATATAAATATAATCTTTCCAGATGCTGTCATTATATGTTTCTACCTCATAGCTCTGTACCGTATAGCTCAAATGTATTTTTTGGCTGGAAAAAGTTTCGCCTGAAGGCACTACCTCTGTTACCCGTAAATCAGGGGTTGGGGTTGGGTTAATATAAAAGTGCTTGGAGGCGATATTATCATTCAAATTTGATTCGGACAAACCATTGCCAAAAGCATTAGGCACAACAACCAGGTATTGATCGCCTACCAGGTTTTCCGGAAGTAATGCCTGCATTCCGGTTATATAACCTGAATCCGGTTTTAATGCAGTAATATTTGGTTTTGAACCCAAATACACATCAGGCAGTAAACCCCGGTCAAGAACTGTATCTATTGAAAGATAAAATGCATCATGCCAAATGCTGCCCTGTGGCGTTGCTACCGTTCCCGCATTATTTATCTCAGCTTTAAAATCAATAAGCTGACCCGAATTAACTGTATCAGGAATGTCAACGTTACCGGCAATAAGATTAGGCAATTCCGCAATGGTGAAAGCCTGGATTATACTTTCAGTTCCTGAACAGCCATTCCTGGCTGTTACCTGCCAGTTATAAGTTTTGCCTGTAGCAAAATTGGGGAGTTTATCCTGGGTTATGGAAGCGGCTATTTGATTAGTTGATACTAACGGTCCGGCGGGCTTTCCTGTTCCCTGTTCCCAAATATATACATCGTACAATTCTGAATTATTACCAGGCTTCCATGAAACCGAAAAAGGAAACTTTGAGATCACCGTTCCGTCAGGCGGATACATATTGGTAGCAGCACCAGGATTAATATTGTCTATTACTTCAACTGTCTTTGACCCGGAATACGTAATGGCTCCGCAATCTGTTGAAGCAGTAACTGTAAGAATAAATGAGCCGGTCTTGTTCCAGGTAACAACCACTCCGCTGCCCGAAGTTTTGTTTAATACGCCTCCATCTGAAAGCGTCCAGTTATAATTCACCCCATTCTCCTGAACAACGCTGTATTGTTGAGCGCCTGCACAGGTTTGTGAGAAGCCGCTTATTTCTCCCGGTGGTATGGGTGCAATGCAAAATATTATTTCTTGGGAGGCTGGTTCATAATTTGCATTTCCGGGTTGCGAGGCTTTTGCTGTAACATTGCCCGAACCGGTAAAAGTTAAAGTATCACCTTTAATTACGCCCTTATCCGAAGCGCTGTATATAACCGGCAGACCCGATGAAGCGGTAGCCGAAAGAATATACCTTTTTTCTTTTGAAGTTGTATCAAGTGTTGCTTCAAAACTGATTTCCTGGATAGCTTTGGCTATTTCAAAAGCCTGAGGCTGTGATGCAGGATAATACTCTTCGTTTCCCTCCTGGTAGGCAACAATGGTCACATTTCCTGCTCCGAGAATAGTAACGGTATCATGAGAAACTAATGCCGGCCCGGAACTGATTGAATATATCACAGGCAAGCCTGAAGATGCTGTTGCAAGTACAACGAACGGTGTGTCACCGAATACTTTAGGCAGAATGGGATTGAAGGTGATTGTTTGTTCTTTCTTTGTATCTGAACATGGGATATCAGAATCTATAAAAACAGGATTGAAAGGTGCAGGCCCTAATGTGCCACTTGACTGACTTGAACTTGCATCATGAATGATAGTGCTGATGCCAGGCTCATTCATATTATAAGACAGAATGAGGCCTGGTGTTGCGGCAGAATAGTCAGAGCACATACCAGCTTGAATTTGCTCTTGCGAACGAGCTAGATTCCAAACACGGAACTGATCTATTTTACCATTTAAATAGCCTTTTCCATCTCCACCCCAACTACCCATTCTTGCGTTAATATTAGCAATTTGGTTTGGAATGGAGTAATCAACTCCAACAGAACTTCCTGCTTTATTACCATTGACGAAAAAAGTTGCCCCTGAAGAATTAAAAGTAACGGCAATATGATACCATCTATTAGCAACTAATATAGAATCTGAAGATAGATTAGTTTTAAAGTTTTGAGAATGAAAATAAATTTTGCCAGGTATTCCTGGTATTGGAGCTCCTCCATTTGAACTTCCATCATTTGAAAAATAACCTATTGATAATACAGAAAAAGTATTGAACCCGTCCCATTGTTTTGAAAAAATAGGTTCCTCGTTTAAAGAATTCAGATAAATCCAAGTTTCAATTGTTCCTTGGGAAAGATTATTTACTGCAGTAGGTTCTATCTGAACATAATCGTCAATGCCATCAAACTGAAGCGCTTTATTGAAAACAGTATCCTGAGTTGTTGAATCTGAAGTATTAAAAGGGATGTATTTCACCCTGTCTGAAATTGCATCGCCTTTCCCGGGAGGATTGGTTGGATGTGTAGGACCGGTTGAATCGCCCCACCAACAATAGCGGGCGTCAATGGTATCAGAAATGTTGCTGCTAATATTTTTGACACCATAAGATGTATTGCCTATGAAACGACAATTCTTTATCGTTTGGTCTGCACCAGTAGAAAGAACACCAATTACATTATTTGAAAAATCCGAATTTAATATAAAATGGTTATTGCTTATTAAAGATAGAGCGGTACCCTTTGTATTCGTTATGCTACAGTTTTCAATTTTACTTGGTCCTGTTTTTACTATTACTACAGCATTCATGTCATCTATTGTATAGAATCCCAGGCCACTAATTTTTACATATTTAAGGGAAGAGTTGATGCTGGATGTATTCAATATTACAGGTCCTGACTCCCGGGTGTAGAAACCTGTAGGCGTGCCTGTAAACTTAATGCTGTCTGTACTTGTTCCCTCTGCCATGAGGGTGCCTTGTACATCCAGGGTACTTGACCCTGCCTGGAAAATAATCTCAACACCAGGCTCTATTGTCAAAGTCTTACCTGCTGGTACAGTCAGATTGGACATCATGTAATAACCCTGTTCTGTATTGGAAATACTTGCATTTGCCGTTAGTGTACTGCTTGTAAGGCCCACTTTGAGTTTTCCGTCATTTACCAAAACGGGTAATTGATTTATGCCGATAATTACATCCAGATTTACGCTGCCTGCAATTGTATTATTACTAAAAACGGGATTAGTCCCCGCAATGCTTGCACTTGTTCCCTTAGCATTCAGGATACTGCAATTAGTTATTGAACAACTGTTTGAAGAAAGCATTTGAACAACAGCCGTTGATTGCGTATTTATATAATACCCCAATCCACTAATTTTTACATATTTAAGGGAAGAGTTGATGCTGGATGTATTCAATATTACAGGTCCTGACTCCCGGGTGTAGAAACCTGTAGGTGTGCCTGTAAACTTAATGCTGTCTGTACTTGTTCCCTCTGCCATGAGGGTGCCTTGTACATCCAGGGTACTTGACCCTGCCTGGAAAATAATCTCAACACCAGGCTCTATTGTCAAAGTCTTACCTGCTGATACAATTATATTGCCTACTATTTTATAAGGGCTTTTTTCTTTCGTCCATGTGCTATCGCCTTGTTCTCCGGATACAGGAGTGCCTTGCTGGCCATAGCTGCAAGCTGGCATTAGCAAACATAACAGGACAAGACATAGCAAAAAGCGTTTCATGCGACTACGTTTCTGTTAAGCCAATTAAAACAGGAAATTCATAATCAACTATGAGTATTAGCCGGTATTAAGGTCAGGTTCTTTCGGTGCTTTCTCTTCAAAAATTTGGTATTGGTCTAGCTTATTTTCATAGTTAGCTTTAGACTTTGATACCTATTTCTAAAATATCAAACTCGTTACAAACTAAAAAACAAAAACTTAAAATAAAAAATTTTTTTCTTCAATTTATTCATGTAAGATGTTTACAAGCTGCCCTTCATTAATCCGCATGACTTATTAGCAGGTGGAGATTTCAACTCCCTTTTGATCAATAGTCAGCATTAAGTAAACAGACTCTTTTTCATTTTTACACCTTGCCTTATTATACCAAAAGAGAATAGAATGGGTTTGATAATTTTTCATCGCACACTGCTTTTATTTTTTTAAACATTTTAAAATTGAAACTCAATCCAAACAAACGTTTCATCGAAAAGTGAGCAAAAATCCTGCGAGTGACTGTTAACGGTATTGTTCACTTTTACGCCAGGTAAAGTGCGGTTAACATAGCAGTGTTAAAAACAAAAACCACGTAAAATCAATTATTACGTGGTTTATAATTTCAGTTTTGAGTTATTCAGTGATCCCGCTGGGACTCGAACCCAGGGCCCCAACATTAAAAGTGTTGTGCTCTACCAACTGAGCTACGAGATCATTCTCCTGTTTTGTTTTTTGGGAGTGCAAAAATAGCCGAAAAACATATTGCACCAAAGTTTAAATAAAATCTTATTTCATATTAAAGTAATTTTTGCATTTAATCGGCAGGTGTAAGTGTTTAAATTTGCACCAAAAGAACAGCATGTCTTTCTTTACTGATAAAGTCGTGCTGGTTACGGGTGGCACTGATGGAATTGGAAAAGCCCTTGTTGCATTATTAATGCAACAAGGAGCTAAAGTGGTTACCTGTGGCCGCGACTATGATAAACTCTACCAGTTACAAACAATATATGCCGGTAAGCCTTTATTGGCGCTGTCCTCTGACGTAAGCAATGAGACAGATTGTAAAAAAATGGTTGAACAGGCTGTAGCGACTTTTGGAACAATTGACATTTTGATCAATAATGCCGGTATATCCATGCGGGCATTGTTCAGTGAAACAGACCTTGAAACCATACGCCGTGTGATGGACATCAATTTTTGGGGATCTGTTTATTGCACCAAATACGCATTGCCTTATATCATAAAAAATAAGGGAACCGTGGCGGCGATATCTTCTATTGCAGGCTACCGCGGCTTACCCGGCCGTAGCGGTTATTCTGCATCGAAATTTGCCTTACAGGGCTGGATGGAAGCGCTGCGAACCGAATTATTATACAGCGGTGTAAATGTTATGTGGGTATGCCCGGGTTATACAAAATCAAATATCCGCAATGCAGCATTGGATAAAAACTCGCAGCCACAGCGCGAAACACCGTTGGATGAAAACAGCTTAATGAGCCCCGATGATGTGGCCGGGCATATTTTAAAAGCCATCGAAAAAAGAAAACGTTCATTGGTGCTAACTGCCCAGGGAAAAGAAACCATCCTGCTTACCCGGTTTATGCCTGAGTTTGCCGACAAAATGGTATATAAGTTCTTTTTTCAAAAAGGAGTTTTGGTTAAATAAAACGAATGACTGTTATTTACATTCATGGCTGTTGTTACTTTATCTACAGATATAGGTCAAACCGATTATGTAGTCGGCGCTATTAAAGGGCAGCTCGTAAAAGCGGCGCCTGCTGTTTCTATAGTTGATATTACCCACCAGCTTGTCGCCGATAATTATCTGCATGCGGCTTATGTATGCACCAATGCTTTTAAATTTTATCCTGCAGGCACTTTTCATTTTATCATTATTAATTTATTTGAAAAGCCGCCGGGGCATTTATTACTTACCCGTTTTAAAGAACAGTTCATTGCATGCCCGGATAACGGCATCTTAACTATGATAACAGGTCAAAAGCCTGATGAAATCATTTCAGTAAAAATCTTACAACAGGATCTGGCTGGCGTATTAAATTTTTCAGAGACGTTTGCCAACATATTATTTGCTATTGAAAATGGTACTGACTGGAAAAAAAACGGGACTGTTGTTACAGATATTGAAGAAAAATATCCTTTCCGCTCAACAGTTGGTACTGACTGGATCGACAGCCAGATAATTTTTATTGACCAGTTTGAAAATGTCGTTATCAATCTCACAAAAAATGAGTTTGAAGAACACAGGAAAGGCCGCAGGTTCAGGATCGTTTTACCCTCCCGCACAGATGACGGTATTGTACGCATCAGTGAGAATTATGCGGCTGTTGAGCAAGGTGAAAGGCTTGCCTGGTTTAATTCCGCAGGTTACCTGGAACTGGCAGTGAACAAGGGGAACCTTGCGGGGTTGTTTGGCCTTAAACGCTATTCTGGCGGCACCAGTCTGAATGAATTACCAAGTAACAAACTGATGTATGAACGTGTTAAAATTTTCTTTGAGTAATGCGTTTTCAATCCTACTTTAATACAGCACTAAAAATTATACAACTGTATGATGGCCTGTTTCCACTTCAACATTTTTTAAAACAATATTTTTCACAACAGAAAAAACACGGTTCGAAAGACAGGAAATATATAACGCATTTATGCTATAATTTTTACAGGTTAGGAAAGTCGCTTAGCAATGTAAGTGCAGAAGAAAAATTAAAGCTTGCTGTTTTTCTATGTAATGATAATATTGGCGAATGGAGTTTTTTGTATGACGATGAATGGCAAAACAATTGGAATGATTCGTTAACCAAACGCCTTCAGTTTATTGGACAAAAATATTCATCGTTTTCTCTGAGTGATGTCTTTCCTTTTGCGGATGAATTAAGCGAAAGCCCTGATATACCTGCATTCATACGGTCATTTTTTATCCAGCCTCATGTTTTTATAAGAGTAAGGCCCGGCCATGATAAACAGGTCATCCGTAAGCTGCAGGAAAAAGCAGTTCCATTTAATGTTATTGATGAAAGCTGTATTGCCCTCTCTCCTTTTGTAAAAATCAATTCAATAATTAATATTGATGAAGAATCGGTGATACAGGATTATTCATCGCAACGAATCAAAGAATTTCTACATCTTACAGAAACTGAAAATCTAACATCTAACATCTTAAATCTAAAATCGGTTTGGGATTGCTGCGCCGGCAGTGGCGGCAAATCAATATTAGCGTATGATGTATTAAAAAACATAAACCTTACAGCTTCAGATGTGCGCCCGTCCATCATACAAAATCTCAAGCAGCGCTTTGAAAAGGCAGGAATAAACAGATATAAAAGTTTTGTTGTTGATTTAACTAATTCCAAATTCCCGATTCCCAATTCCTCATTCGATCTCATTATTTGCGATGCGCCCTGCACCGGCAGTGGAACCTGGAGCCGTACACCGGAGCAACTATATTTTTTTCAACACGAAAAAATTGAAGCATACGCATCACTGCAAAAAAAGATCGTTGCTAACGCAATATCTTATTTGAAGATAAGTGGCTATTTCCTTTATATCACGTGCTCTGTTTTTAAAGAGGAAAATGAAACTGTTGTTGCTTTTATAAAAAATGAATTACACCTTGAGTTAACAAAAACGGAATTGCTGAAAGGCTATCATCAAAAAGCGGACACCATGTTTGCTGCTTTATTCAGGAAAACAACCTGATACGCACAAATCATTTATTCAACTGGATAGTTTTTGTATTTGTCCCATCACTATATTGAAGTGAATAGGTGCCTGCGGGAAGATGATCCAAACCTTTAAAAGCTTTATCATATACTTCATCCGTCTCCGTCGTAAAAGCAGTTTTTGCAATAACCTTACCTGCATCATTTAAAAGATTAATTGTTACCAACCCGTCAGTTTGCGCAACAATTTTAAATGAGATCTCATCAGTAAAATTTGAATTATTTGCTATCAGCCATTCACCTTTATAGAGTTGTGCGTTGCGTTGTTTCAAAAGAATATTATATGCTTTCCTCATATTCGGAATTCCGAATCCGTAGCGGTCATCCGGTGTTTTAAAGCGGTCCGCGCTTTTATACACTGCTTTCAGAATTTTCATGTTATTAAATTCCGGGAAAGCCTGCCAGAGGCATGCAATAAGCCCGTTAATATTCGGATTGGAAAATGATGTGCCGCTTCCGGATGTTAAACCATAAGAAGCATACAGTGTTGTACCGGAACCTACCGACGCGATATTTGGTTTTATTTTTCCCGGGTAACCGTAACTGCTGAAAGAAGCAATATTACCATTCACATTGGTGGCTGCCACCGCGCAAACGCTGTCATCATCTGCAGGAAAAAGAAGATATTTCCAACTACTGCCACCTTCATTGCCGGCGCTGTTGGTTACTATAATTCCTTTTTTAGCAGCAAAGGTTGCAGCCCTTGAAACCATCGTTGAATTTTTATAGAAATCATTGTAGGTATGATTAAACTGTGCATCGTCAAATTGCATATATCCTAACGAAGAAGATATCAGGTCTGTGCCAACGCTGTCTGCAAATTCCGCTGCTGCAGCCCAGTTATGTTCTTCAATAGGATATTCGGAGTTTACATTTTCGCTACGCAATAGCCAGAAGCTGGCATTGGGCGCAGTGCCTACCATGACACCGGGAACATTGGCCGCGATCGTACTTAAACAAAGTTCTCCGTGATCATTATCTTCATTTACGTTTCCGTCAAAATCAACAAAATCTTTTTCGCCTAAAAACCGGTTATGTGCCCTGGTACTGTCAAATGCCGCGATAGATTTATAATGATAAAAACCGGCATCAATAATGGTGATAACAATGCCTTTGCCGGTAAAGCCTTTATTATGTAAAAATTCACCGTTATGAATATGGATCTGCCCGTAGGAACTTCCGTAATCATAACGATTGGCAACAATGCTTTTCGAAATAAGTTTTGATCTATCCAACGGTCCGATCGTTTCTTTAAACTTATCATTCGATGTTTTAAATGTAGTAGACGCAGGGCCTACAGGATTGACGTTTCTCACAAATGGAAGGCTTTTGATGGCATTCACCGCCGCAGCGCTGGTAGTGTAAATCAATATCTGGTTTAACCATTTTGATTGGCTTAAATAAGTAACGGGACCCTGCGCTAATACCTGAGAAATATAGGATGGATTTACGGGCAGATCAGAACTGTCGACCGCAATGTTATAAGTTGTTCTTCTCTGCACCGCTTTTGCAGAAAGATATTTTCTTGGTTTATCAAGACGATAAGGACTGTTATTTTTATCCTTGAATACAACAACATATTTGGGATATTGCGCAAAAAGCACACTACCTGTGATACAAAGCAAAGCAAGCAATAAAATTTTTTGAGTAATGGAAGCTTTCATGGTTCATAAGTTTCAATAAAATTAAGTGTTTAGTGCAGACAACTATAATGAGTATAAACTAAGTTTGATAAGTCATTTACCGTATGTGCAAATTTCACTGCTTGATACGGATCAGATTTAGAATAATCCCATAGCTGCCGGATTCATAATGCGCAGGTGGTGGCGTTGGCTGCCATGTCCAATGTAAAAAATTTTTATAGATAAGCCCTTTATTATAAGCATACACTTCAATAGAATAATTGCGTTGCTGATAATACTGGGGATCAAACGGGCCTTCGGGAGAAGTTTCGTCACGCTGCCTGACAGTTACAGAACTGTCTATCACACCTGCGGGCGTGGTGTAAGGAAGATTGACTGAGTCGTAAGAATATTGCCATCCATCGAGGTATTGATAAGGCGTGTTGGCAGACCGGGTGTCAATATAGCTGTTGCCAGGCCATGTAATGCCTGCGCTCACAGGGCTCGCCACTTTGGTAAAACGGAGGTTATTGTCATCCACTACTTCAATATTTTTACCGGTTGCCGTTACATAATAAGTAGAGATATTCTGCCAGGGGTTCTCTTCCAAAGTATCGGTTATCGAGCGGTAAATTGGCCATGATTCCCGGCCGGTATTATCTAAAAAAGAAACGCCGGCACTGTCTTTTAAATGATAACTGTGTATCACTAACGAAGTTCCAAACGGAGGTATGGTGGTAGAGTCAAGACGGTAAACCCAAACATTCCCGGTTTTCAACGGGTAATATGCAGAGGCGTTTAAATAGGTATCAGGCGATTGTTCTTTTTTACAGGAAAAGAGAAGAAAAAAAATGGAAATAGTTAAGTGTAATTTTCTGAATACCATAGAAAGCCGGAAAGCTAATATTTTATTTTACGTTAAACGTTTTACAATAGCTTTTCTTATTTGGCGAATGATCTTTATATTTGCAGCCCATTTTAAAAATGTTGTTTAAAAACAAACGGCCCCGTAGCTCAATTGAATAGAGCATTTGACTACGGATCAAAAGGTTTCAGGTTTGAATCCTGACGGGGTCACATCCCAAGAGATTGATTATCAGATCAATCTCTTTTATTTTTTAACCCTGAACTAATTTGATTTTAAAATTTGCAAACAAAGGGCGTCAAAAAAAGTGATTGCAAAAGGCGAATAAATTATAATGTGAAAGAACTTATCTCTGTAAAATTATAGGATGCCGATAAATTTCTTGTTAAGTTCTCAATAAAAAAGCCTGAAAATTTCAGGTTCGGCAGCGGCCCGCTTACTCTAAACTACTACCATTTTGCTGCTTCTCTTTTTAAATCTTCGGCAGTTATAAAATTCCCCTGTTCAATTTCCTCATCTCCTTCCTGAAGATCATTGTTATACTCCTCTATTGTTTGCGGGGTTTCTTTCGCCTTATAACTTATACCCATCAATTTTAGAGTATGAAGTAACCATTCTTTTTTTGAAGTATCATTAATCTTATCGAAATCAATCACTAATTCCATTACAACTTATTTTGTTACAAATTTACTTAAAAAGTTATGTAGATAATGCCCGGATGTTGGTCACTGTTTTTACCGACATACAACTCATTCTTAAATCAGATCAATGAGCTTCATGTCATTAATCTTATCCCTAAGTAACAGCATGTTAAAACTGCCGGCATAGCAAACGGAATTTTTGATTAACCTGCCTGGTTTCTAACAGCATCTTCGGGGGTTAAACCAATTTCAGTTGCATATAAAATATGGGTTTGTTTCCAATGGTTATTCCGAACTCCATTAGAGTCTAAATAACCTTTCCTTGATTGAGCTTTCATTGGAATTTCAATTTTCACTTCTGTCTTCTCAAACTCGTTAATAATTTCAAGTAATGTACATGGGTAAACATTATTATCAAAGAATGAAACATAGTAGCCCCATCCAATTTTCAAAACCGGTTCCTTTCTTAATGAGAAAGGCAACGGCTTTACAGAGCTGTTAACTTTTTGTCCATTTTTAAATTGTTTTATCATAATAATGGTTTTAAAAATTTGAAACTGCACAACAGGTTGAAAGTGATAAGCAAGGAAATAAGACAATATGCTCTTAGTTAATCCTGGAAAATATGACATTGCTCTTGAATTTCAGGTCACAAATAAACTACAGTAAATCCCGGAGAAACTAAACTAACTGAGTTTGCAATGGAAAATATTATGTTACTCAAAGAAATAATCAGAAATATGAAGAAACAAAATCAAAGGGCTGATAATAATAGCTTGTTGCAGATGTTTCGAAAAACTTCTCCTTATTTTAGAAAATATGAAGCAAATAAGAAAATGCAATCCGGCGGCCCTGAATAAACTATCTACTAAAGTAGATTCCCATTATTTTTTTCCTATTTCTATGTGATTGACACGCGGTGCCCCCAAGGCTATTTTTGTAGCGCATTCGAAGAATGTTAAGCATAGTTACTCCTTTAAGAATAAACTCCAGAAAATCATTATTGCGTAACAGAACAGCAACCTATATGAAATATCTCTGTATAGTCATTCTTATAGCAGCCCATTTTAGCTGCAGTAAACCTGCTTATGTAAGCGGCACAACCATTAAAGGTCCTTTCTGCACTACTACGTCCGGCGATCTTGTATACCTGTTACCAATTGCTGATATCACAGCGACGACGATCACTCAAATACCGGCAGGCGAGAGCATCATTGTTGCAAATACATCCGGGCAATATACACTGGTCAATTACAAAAATTATAGTGGGTACATTTATAATTACAACGGCATAAGAGCGTATAAAATAAGGGACTACGCTTTTATAAAGCCTATGAGCAAAGAAGAATATGCATCATGGGTTATTTTCAGGAAATCCACACTGCCGCAACCAACCGCATTTTCAGTACATACTACGCCTGCAAGCGCTCCCAAATCTTATATTTCTTCTATCAATAATTCTGCTGCAAAGACGGTCCATGTTAATGGATATTACAGGAAAGACGGCACATATGTTCACTCCTATTACAGGCGTTCGCCAAAAGCGCATTGAAAATATTATCTGCACGCCGGCAAGAAGTAAAAACGGCAAAGCATGCACTGATCAAATGCTTTAAAAAAGCTAACAAAAAGTACCGGTTCAAAACAGCCAGGCACCTTACGTTCTAAAATCATTTTCAAAACTTAACATCATCACTTATGATCAAGCTTACTCTCCTGTTAACGCTTACAAGCCTTCTTTCTTTTCATGCACCGGCTGGTAGTAGTTTAAATAAAGCGAAGGCGGAATATGTTTACATCTGCGATAGCAATACAGCGTATGCCTATCATAAAACGAAAGATTGCAGCGGGTTAAACCGGTGCACACACGAAATCAGGAAGATAACTAAAGCCGATGCCATCAATGAATACGGCCGGAGGGCTTGTAAAGTTTGTTATTGAAATTACCAACGAGCATTGTGTAGATCAAAATTTAAAGTGTATTGCTTTTAGCTTAAAGCAAATGATATTTACCTATTAAATTCGTCTTGGATGATTTTATTAATGATGAAATTTTGCTTACCGAAAAGTGTAAAATGTCAGGATATTTTAATTTTAATTAAAACGACGGCTTATAGCTATGATATGAAGTATAATTAACCTTAAGTCACATGGCAGAAAATAAACATCATTATCTACGTAATGAACAAAACCAGAATGAAGGTAGAATTCATGTGTGTAAAAATTAACTTTTGTAGAATATAATGTCTCTAAATTTGGCGACCAGCAAAATATGTAAAATGAATTTTGAAGAGTTTGGAAATAAGCACGGTTGTAGATGGTTAAATATTGCAGGCGCTCGGCAAAAGACGGCAGAAAACAAGCAAATTATTTTTGATACCTTGGTAAGCCATGGAATGCCTGCTTTCAGCAACGATATGGATTTAGTGCTTTTTGGTTCTATTGCACGAAATGAATGTACTTTGGCAAGCGATGCTGACTGGACATTACTAATAGACGGTCAGTCGAATCCGAATCATGACAGTATAGGCAGAATTGTTAGAAAAAAACTTTCTGAATCATCGTTAATAGATCCTTCGCCGTCCGGTTTGTTTGGACAGTTGACTTTTAGTCATGATTTGATACATTTTATAGGAGGAGAGGAAGATACTAATTTTAATATCACGAGAAGAATATTACTCTTACCTAAAATCCGCAAGCAAAAAATCAGGTCAAAAAAATACCTTAGCTTTTGGGCATTGTTTGTCAAAATTGGTTTAAAGGCATATAAGAGTCACCTCAACTTTAGTACAGGTAAGCAAAATATGCAATATGAACTATGC
>DASUGF010000100.1:0-137947 GCA_036274175.1 Parafilimonas sp. | reverse complement strand
AATAACTTTTTTTATTGCCCTGGTGGTGGAACTGGTAGACACGCAGGACTTAAAATCCTGTTCGCCGCAAACGCGAGTGCGGGTTCAATTCCCGCCTGGGGCACACCAACGCCCGTTGCAGAAGCAGCGGGTTTTTTATTTGTAAGGTATTGATAGTCTTATCTATAATGTGTTGAGGCGAAAATAAGTTCATGCAGGCCCAGTCTCCACAATAACAAGGTTTATTTCCAAAAACAGAGCAGGAACCGCAATAAATTTCTCCCTGCACAGCATTTGAGCGATCCTGTCCAAATCCATAAAATCCGCCAAAAGGATGCGTGGCGCCTCATACACTCAGTACAGGCACACCAATAAGGATGCGAGGTGCATGTTTGCCGAATCCATGCTGATCATGATATCAAGTTGGTTTAGTTCATCAACTCCACCAAACAAAATATTTTATAGCCGTTATTTGAAAGATTGGCTACCACTTTTTCCATTTGCTCTGCAGGATAGGTTTTTTTCCGGTGTTTGGCGAATGGAGCAATACCTATTTTTTTATCATCATCATTGCCGGGTAAATTTTTGCGGCATCGTTTACCGGAAGTGTTATGCGTTGTAATGAAGTATTTAATTCAATCGGGAAGCCCGGCTTCGCGAATACTTTAACATAATGTTGAAAAGTGGAAGGGAACGGAACCAGTTTTTTGTCATGCTTTCTTGTTAATGCTTTTTTTCTTTTCTTCCTTTATCAATGCGTGCCACTTTCTTACCCTAAACCTGGAACTGGCTGATCATGAAAAATGTTGTGCCGCAAAAATCGGATAAATTATTTTTGGCTGAATCAGGATGCAACCAAAAACCTGCACATATTTAATGTTAAATCAGAACAAAGACTTAATTATAGCAGCGGCAACACCTGTTTTAAAACAATGATTTACTTTAGCGGCAATTTAAAAACAATGAAAAAAATAATATTCGCTCTGCTTGCATTAATGTTTTTCTTACATGGAACTGCACAATCAACTACGGAGGATACGTCTATGCATGCAACAGCGATTGCAGTATGTGATTGCCTTACCAAGGCCAATCTTGCAGAAGACGCTTCTGAAGAAAAGATACAACAGGCATTTCTTAATTGCCTGTTCACATCGGCGCCGGATCTTGTTGGCAAGATAGCTGGAAGTGGCGATGATTATATGGCGGCAAGCCAGGAATTGGGGACAAAGCTTATGATGGAAATGATGAAGAACGGTTGCCCGGCTTTTATGAAACTGGCTACTGCTATGGCTGACGGTGGTGATATGCAATTGACCATGCCGTCGCAGGTACAAACAGTAAAGCTGGAAAGCACAGATGGCACAGTGGTAAAAGTTGAAGAAAGGGATTTTACTTACATCACACTTAAAAACACTGCGGGCCGGGAATTAATTTTTATATATTATAGTTATGTACCCGGCTCCGATGACTGGATAAAAGATGCTGTTACAAAACTTAAGAATAAGAATGTTTCCATATCTTATGTTGAGAGCGAAGTATATCAGCCGAAGTATAAGCAATTCATGAATGTAAAGGAAATAAAAACATTAACGATCAAATAGGGTTGGTATAATCAGCGACCCTTTATATTTTAGTATAACACTCCCTGCACCGCATATTTTAACGGCAGCAATGGACAACAAATCACCACAGATATTAAATTCAGCATCTAATTTATTGGGATTTTGTTTCCTTGTGCTAACCTCTATCAAAGTTTTTAAGTTCAGCGATACAACTATCATGGATTCGATAACTGCGATATGTTTTGTATTGTTTATGTTTAGCTGCTTATGTGCTTTTCTTTCCATCCGCAGCAAAACAAAGCGTGCCGACATATATGAAGCGCTTGCGGAATATTCTTTTCTTGCAGGTTTGTTTATAATATTTTTTATGACGCTATTATTCTTAATGGAAATCATACATTAACTATGGAAAGCAGTTTAATGTATTGCTGAATAAATTCTTCCTTACGTTTCAGGCTGTATTGCATAATAAATCTCGGGTGCGGCAATGTTTCAATTTGATTGAACCATGCATGTTCATTGTTTAGCTTTCGTAAATATTTTAAGTTTTCGCCTTCACCAATGCAAAAGCAAACATCGGTTTTTAAACCAAACGCAATTTGCTGTTGCATGCAGTCAATAATAAACGGTTGAATAAGCTGCAATAAGTTTTTGTCATCATAATAGTTCAGGTTTTTTCCATATTTTATAAAACCCAACGGGCTCATGGCAGAAAAATAAAACTGCTTATAAAAGGTTGAGGCGCCGCCAAATGCTTCTATCATGTCATAGATAAAAACGGAAGACAATTCCTGCTTCTTCTGAAAATCGTTTTTAATATCACAAATTTTTTCAAGACGGATTGGGTCTGTAAACGGAATACCGGTAACACCGCCGCCAAACCGGCCCGGATTTATTCCTATTAATACATGCCGTTGATTACTGTCGTTGTAATATTTTTTATAAAAAGACATGCAAGCCTGTTGCACATCTTTACGTTGATGCGCATCCAGTACTTCAACATCTTTTGGCAGTTTGAAGGGAAGTTTAAGACTAAAAAAGAAATGGAGAATATTATCAGCAAAATTCATTTGCTAAAATAAACGCGGTTATTTATTGCTATGACCTAAAAATTGAAAAGTTTACAACTCACCTACGACATGGGTGTAGTTGGTGTCTGTTAAGATTGTACGAAGTTGGTCTTTCACCTTTATGATATGCATCACCAGCCTGGATTCTTTGCAGGAACGCAGGAATTCTATGATCTCTGTAAACCTTGGGTTATCGGCGCCTTTCTCTTCACGGTGCGATTCATTTCTTAACTGGAATAACTGTAGCAATTTTTTAGTTTCCTGCGGCGTGGATTCCAGGTAATGTTTTATATCCTGGAGATCATCAGCGATCTTTCTAAAAAATTTCTGGTAGTAGATCGTTGATAATTTGTCGAGTGTAAGAATAGGCATTGCAAAACTTTTATTTTGTGAATAATGAAGTTTTTCATTTTTAGCAATACATTCTGTGGCAAGCAGAAATACGGCGCAATATATATTGTAAGCTGTTAATTGAAATACATTTTTTTCCACATAACAATTTGATAATAAATTCCATTCATCTTCACCCTCAAGCCGTGCTAATTCACCTTCGTCAAGATCATCGCTGGGATCCGGAGGTGGTGTAAGATCAAGATCTTTTTTTATATCTGTCCCGGCGTGCTTTCTCCACTGCCTTTGTATTATTATCAGCATGCTGCTGTTTCAATATTTTGTTGTCTTGCTGTGATGTTTTATTAGCCATATAAGTTAATCTTATTATAATCGTGCCTGACTACGTTTTAAAGATTTAAGGTTTCGGAATTTCTAACTGTTTGCAAATAGCATCACATAAGAACTTATCCAGTTTTGGCTGCCTGGGTACAGTTGTTTGCTTATTATTTATTTGATTTTTATAAATATCGTATTTGCTTCCATGTCGGTGAAAAAGCATTGATGTTTAGAAAGAATCTTCCTCCGGAACGGTATTGTTAAGATTATTTGTTTCCTGCATGTTTTCAAGATATAAAGCCAGGGCGTCCATCACGTTCTCACGGGTTTCTTCAATGGTGTCACTTTGTGTAATTACAGAAGGAATTTCTTTAATTGTTCCTATATAAAATTCCTCTCCTTTTGCTATTGCGATTGTGAGTTTCCATGATGTAACTATTCTTTCAAATTTACATTTTTTAAAAAAAAAGCTCTTAATGCGCCTCCAACCAATTATCGCCAATGCCTAATTCAGCTTCCACCGGAACTTCGCAAGGTAAAGGCAACGCTGATTTCATATTATTTAAAATAAGCGGCTGCAAAATATCTAACTCTGATGGCACTGCATCAAACACTAATTCATCATGCACCTGCATGATCATACGGCTTCTTAAATTTTCTTTTTTCATGGCATCATGAATTTTTATCATCGCCATTTTTATCATGTCTGCAGCGGTACCCTGAATCGGGGAGTTAATAGCATTTCGTTCCGCATAGCCACGCACAGTAAAATTGCCTGAGTTAATATCTTTAAGCCAGCGTTTTCTACCCATTAGTGTTTGTACATATCCATGTTCGCGGCAAAAATTGATCATATTGTCCATGTACCTGGTAATGCCGTTAAATTCTTTTTTATAATTGTCGATGATCTCTTTTGCTTCTGTGCGACTTATGCCAAGATTGTCTGCCAAACCAAAAGCTCCCTGTCCGTAAATGATGCCGAAATTTACGCTCTTGGCCTTATAACGCATTTCCTTGGTCACGTCTTTTGCATCCACATTAAACACCTTAGATGCGGTTGCTGTATGAATATCAGCATTGTTCTTAAACGCATTGCACATATTCTCATCTCCGCTCATGGCAGCCACAATTCTTAACTCGATCTGCGAATAATCTGCGCTGATGATCACATTGCCATTTCTCGGGATAAATGCTTTTCTTATTTCTTTACCACGTTCTGTACGAATAGGAATATTCTGAAGATTGGGATTATTACTGGCCAGTCTTCCCGTTACCGCCACTGCCTGCCCGTACGTTGTATGAACCCTGCCACTCTTCCGGTTGATCAATGAAGGCAACGCATCAACATAGGTTGATTTAAGTTTCGTTAACTGGCGGTATGCTAATATGTCTGCAACAATAGGATTGGTATGTGCGAGCTTCAGCAGCACATCTTCACCGGTTGCATATTGGCCGCTTTTTGTTTTTTTGGAAGAAGGATTCAGCTTTAGTTTTTCAAATAAAACTTCGCCTAATTGTTTCGGTGAACCGATATTGAATTTCACACCTGCACCAGCATATACCGCCTGCTCTGCCTGGTAAGCTTCGCGTTCCAGTTCTTTTGAATAGTTTAGCAAGAAAGGCACGTCTATCATCACCCCTTCAAATTCCATATCCGTTAAAACTTTGACCAACGGGTTTTCCACTTCATAAAAAACACGTTCAACATCTTTTGTTTTTAATAAAGGATGCAAAGAATATTTCAACTGCAACGTAATATCCGCGTCTTCTGCTGCATAGTCTTTTAGTTTTTCAATCTCCACATCGCGCATAGTTCCCTGTTGTTTGCCCTTCTTGCCGATCAGTTCTTCAATGTGCACAGGTTCATAACTCAGGAATTGTGCGCTTAAAAGATCCATGCTGCGCTTGCCATCCGGCTCAACAACATAATGCGCCAGCATCGTATCATACACCTGGCCTTTTATTTCGCGGTTGTAATATTTTAATACCAGCAGATCATATTTGATGTTATGGCCGATCCATAAAAGATCAGAATTCTCAAACAAAGGCTTTAATAATTCAAGCAGGTTACAGGTGGCGTCATAATCAGTGGAGCAGGTAACAAAATAAGCTTCACCGGGCTTATAGGAAAAACTCATTCCAACCAGTTCTGCATCGTTTGCATCAATGCCGGTTGTTTCCGTGTCAAAACAAATTTCTGTTTGCTCCATTAATGTTGCGACCAGTTCTTTTATCTTATCTTCGTCATCAACTAAAATATATTCATGATTTGTGTTGTTGATATTTTTTGACGCTGCCAATCCTTTTTCCTCGATCTCGTTGTCTTCTGTTTTTTCGATGATAGTTCTCGCAGCAGCACTTTCAATGGCGTTTCCAAACAAATCAGTCTGCACTCCAACCGGCGCTGTTTGAAACACATTAAAATCATCGCCCAAAATTCTTTTGCCCAACGTTTTAAATTCGAGTTCTGCAAATACTTCGATCAACGCGGGTTTGTTCCATTCCTTCAAACAAAAATCTTCTTCATGAAACTGTACCGGCACATTGGTAATGATCGTCGCCAGTTTCTTGCTCAGTATGGCAGATTCTTTTCCGTCAACTATTTTTTTGCCCAGGGCGCCTTTTATGTTTTCCGCATTGGCGATAATATTTTCAAGACTGCCATGTTCTTTTAATAATTTGGCTGCCGTTTTTTCGCCAACCCCGGCAATGCCGGGAATATTATCCACCGCGTCGCCCATCAATCCTAAAATGTCAATTACCTGTTCAACTTTCTCTATATCCCATTTTGCACACACTTCAGCAGGCCCCATTATTTCCACACTGCTTCCCTGGTAACCAGGTTTATAAATTTTAATACCATCCCGTACCAATTGGCCGTAATCTTTATCAGGCGTTACCATAAACACTTCATAACCGGCATCATTTGCCTGCCATGCGAGTGTGCCGATCACATCATCTGCCTCATAACCCTCCACGCCAATACAGGGTATGTTAAAGCCCTCAATAATTTTTTTTATTTCAGGAATTGCTTCTACCAGGTCTTCAGGCGCTTCCTGGCGGTTGGCTTTATAATCTGTAAAATCAGTGTGGCGCTCTGTTTTTCCTTCCACATCAAAGCATACGGCAAGATGCGTGGGTTTCTCGCGGTTAATGAGGTCTATCAATGTATTGGTAAAACCAAATTGCGCATTTGTGTTTCTTCCTTTAGAAGTAATACGCGGATTGCGTATCAGCGCATAATAGGCGCGGAATATCAATGCGTAAGCATCCAGCAAAAACAAACGTTTGTCCATGGTGCTAAGATAAACTCCTAACCAATGCCCCTAATCCCTCAGGGAGAATATTTTAATAAGTTTTAATTATTTATTGCGAATCAACTTTTTAACAAAGACTGCATTTAGAATTGATAATTTTATCGTATGAAATACCCGGTCATTCTATTTTCAATTTCCCTGCTGATCATTTCCTGCGCTCAACATGCTAATCCCAATCAACAATTACAATCACAAATTGATAGTTTAAAAATACAAATCAATAATGCATATAAACCGGGACTTGGAGAATTCATGAGTGGCATACAGGTGCATCATGAAAAACTTTGGTTTGCAGGTACAGCAGAAAACTGGCAGCTTGCTGATTTTGAAATTCATGAAATAATGGAAGCCGTGGATGATATTAAAACGTACGCTGCCGACAGACCCGAAACAAAAAAAATTATAATGTTAGAACCTGCTATTGACAGTTTAAATAGTAGCATTCAGCAAAGAAACACGTATTCATTCAGGCAAAACTTTATTATGCTTACGAATACCTGCAATAATTGTCATACCGCAGTAAATTATAATTTCAACAAAATAAAAATCCCGGAAACACCGCCATTCAGCAACCAGGTTTTCAAAATTGATTCCGTCAAATAATGTATTAGTGAATCGTTGCCGTATGTTTGTATTTTACCTTAATTTCACCGCGCAAAAAAGCATCATAGCATTGGTGCAGATGACGGGAGTCCGCCTGAGGTGGAACCGAACCTCATCAGGGTTTTGAAGAAAAATTAAAATATTATGGCTGAAAAAATTTTAATGCCCCGTTTAAGTGATACCATGACCGAAGGCGTGATTGCCGCCTGGCATAAAAACGTTGGCGACCCGGTTAAAAAAGGCGATTTGCTTGCTGAAATTGAAACGGATAAAGCAACGATGGAACTAGAAAGTTATAAAGATGGTGTTTTGCTGCATCGCGGCGCCGAGCAGGGCGGCAAGCTGCAGGTGAATGACCTGCTGGCGATCGTGGGCGATAAAGGTGAAGATGTGAGTGGCCTGGTTGGCGGAAATGGCGCAAAAAAAGATGCAGGTTCCGGATCTCCGGATACAAGTAAGAAGAAGGCTGAGACCAAACAACCTGAAACAAGTAACGAGAAACCTGTAACCGGTAACCAGCAACCAGCATCCGAAAAGGTTGATATTTCAAAGATGGACGAAGTGGTTTTAATGCCGCGGTTAAGCGATACAATGACAGAAGGCGTAATTGCATCGTGGCAAAAAAATGTCGGGGATGATGTAAAGAAAGGAGATATTCTTGCCGAGATAGAAACAGATAAAGCCACCATGGAGCTGGAAAGTTACAAAGATGGCAAACTCTTATACCAGGGTGCAAAACAGGGAGAAAAAATCCTCGTAAATGACCTGCTGGCCATTATTGGCAAGGAAGGATTTGATGTAAATAAAGTAGTGAACGCTGTAAAAGGCGGTGGTGTACAACAGGAGCCTGTTGCCAAAGACAGCCAGGACCAGCAGAAAGCAGAAGGTGACGTTTCTAAAACAGCATCCAGCGGGGTACCACAACAAGCTGTGGAAAAACAGGAAGCACCTGAACAACAAATAGTAAATGAAGGAAGGATATTAGCGTCTCCGCTCGCTAAAAAATTAGCAGAAGAAAAGGGGATTGACCTAAAATATGTAAAAGGAAGCGGGGATAATGGAAGAATCACAAAAGGTGATATTGATAATTTCAAGCCGCAGGCAGGTGGCGAGCCACGAGCTGCGAGCGCCGAGCAAAAACAAGAAGTATCATCATCACAGGAAGCATTAAAATCTCAGGCTGTTAGTTACACCCCTTCAGGGGATGGGGGCGCAGACTTTGAGGAAGTGCCGGTTTCACAGATGCGGAAAACCATTGCAAGGAGACTTGCCGAAAGCATGTTTACAGCGCCGCATTTTTATCTTACCATGAGCATTGATATGGATGCCTGTGTCGAGACAAGAAAAAAACTTAATGAACTAAGCCCTGTTAAGATCAGCTTTAATGATTTGGTATTGAAGGCAGTTGCTGTTGCATTGAAACAGCATCCAAAAGTAAACAGCAGTTGGCTCGGTGATAAAATACGTATTAATCGCCATGTAAACATCGGTGTTGCTGTTGCCGTAGAAGAGGGTTTATTGGTTCCGGTTGTGCGTTTTGCCGATACAAAACAATTGAGCCAGATCGCCACTGAGGTAAAAGCTTTGGCAGACAAAGCAAAGACTAAAAAGCTGCAGCCTGCGGAATGGGAGGGAAGCACTTTCACGATCTCTAACCTCGGTATGTTTGGCATTGACGAATTCACTGCGATCATCAATCCGCCAGATTCATGCATACTTGCTGTAGGCGGCATTGCACAGGTTCCGGTTGTGAAGAATGGTTCGATCGTGCCGGGGAATGTAATGAAAGTAACATTGAGTTGCGATCACCGCGTAGTGGATGGCGCCACAGGTTCGGCATTCCTTCAAACGTTGAAGAGCTTGCTGGAAGAACCTTTAAGGATGTTGGTCTGAATTGATTTGGATATAAAGAATAAAAGCCACCAGTCCGGTGGCTTTTTGCTTTTAGTATTAATATGGAAAGGTAACCTGCAGTTTTGTTCATTTCTTTACATTCGATGAGCAAATAAAACACCATGCCTCAACAACCAACCAAAGATCCACGCCTGATCTCTTATGATACTTTACGTAAAGCGATCGGCTGGCTTGGAATTTCATTGCCTGCTGTTATGATAAGCGGAAGTTACTTCTACGGAAACTGCCGTTTTATCCAGGATACCACAAGCCATTATTATTACACCATAACGGGAAATTTATTTACTGGTATAGTATGCGCGGTCGCGTTGTTTCTGATAGTGTATAAAGGTTATAGCTTGTTAGATCACGTTATGACGTCGCTTGCGGGTTGTTTTGCTTTTGGTATTGCAATGTATCCAACCAATGACAATAGTTCGGATAGCTGCGCCATTTTTCATTTGCCGCTTAATACGATCCGGAATAATATTCATTATGGATTTTCTGCTTTATTTTTTATAACACTTGCATTGATATCGCTTTTCCTGTTTACAAAAGACGATGGCAATAAAACAAAAAAGAAAAGAACGAGAAATACAATATACAGAACATGCGGCATAATAATATTGCTGTCAATGAGCTTAATAGCCTTATATAATTTCTCCGGCGACACGTTCCACCGCTTTGATGCATATAAGCCTGTGTTCTGGATAGAATGGATAGCTTTGGCTGCATTTGGCGCCTCATGGCTGGTTAAAGGCAAATTGTTATTGGATGATGATGTCAAATAACTAACATATTTATATCCGTTATTGAAACCAAACTACTGACTTTACTACATTCAAAACCCAACGACAATCAGACCCGGGAGACAAAAATTTGTTTCGCGGTGGTATTTTCCAAAGGAATTATAAAATATTGATGCAATAAAAACAATTCATTAATTTTGTAAAGTAAACTTACAAGTTTAGTTAACTAATGGCAACACAATCCGATATTAAATTAGTTGCAGAGATGCGCACAACGATCACACGGCTTGTAAAGAAGCTGCGTAAACATTCTGTCACCGGTATGGCGCTTTCTCTCACGGAAAGATCGGTAATGGAACTTTTATACAATGAAGGGGAATTATTGCCCAATGAATTGGCGGCGAAGGAAAAGATCACAACGCAATCTATGTCGCAAATACTAAATCACCTTGCGGAGCTGGGTTATATTAAACGCCGTTCGTCTAAAGATGATAAGCGTAAATCTTTTATTTCACTGTCCGCGAAAGGTGCTTCTGTAGTAGAACAGGTTCGCCATGAGAAAGATAACTGGTTGTACGAGGCGATCACCAATGCTTGCACGCAGGAAGAAATTTCACTATTAAAAAAAGCTTTGGTACCATTGAATAAGCTGGTTGATTATGAGGATGAATGAAAGGAAAACACATAATGAAGATCACAACGTTTAATGCTTTTAAGAGCAGGAACTACAGGTTATATTTTGTCGGGCAATCCATATCGCTTATCGGTACATGGATGCAGAAAACCGCAGTAAGCTGGGTAATATATTCTCTTACACATTCAAAGTTCATGCTGGGCCTGTCTTTATTCGCCAGCATGTTTCCTTCCTTTGTATTTTCATTTATAGGAGGAGCTACTGCAGACCGTTATAACCGGCACCGTTTATTGCTTATCACGCAAATCGCTTCCATGGTGCAGGCTGTGTTGCTTACATTGCTCATCTTATCAAAGCATTATACTGTTTGGGAAATACTGGCACTGAGTTTTATTCTTGGTGTCATCAATGCATTCGATGTTCCTGCCAGGCAATCCCTCGTGAATGAACTGATAGAAGACAAGAAATATCTTGGCAATGCACTTGCATTAAATTCATCCATGGTTAATTCATCAAGGTTGATCGGACCTGCCATAGCGGGGCTCATCCTTGAAAAATTTGGCGATGTATTTTGCTTTGGATTAAATGCTTTAAGCTTTGTTGCCGTAATAAGTTCAGTCCTCCTGATGCGTTTACCAAAGACCAGTGTAGCGCGTCATGAAAAAAATATTATCCAGGATATAAAAGATGGCTGGCTTTATCTCAGGGATGCGACAGAAGTTCGGTTTGTTATAACCATGCTTGGCTTTATGGCGCTTTTTGTTTTGCCCTATACTACATTAATGGCTGTTTATGCAAAAGATATATTTAAAGGCACAGCGTCAACCTTTGGTATTATAGACAGTATGATAGGTTTGGGTGCATTGTGTGGCGCTATTTTTCTTGCTTCCTTAAAACCCGGTAGAAATCTGAGAAAGATACTCGCAATAAATACACTGGTTTTTGGTATCGGCCTGGTGTTGTTCTCACACATGTATTATTACCCTTTGGCATTGTTGTGTGCAATGCTTGCAGGGTTTGGTATGATGTCACAGGTCACCATCACTAATACGCTTGTACAAACAACAGTAGATCCTGTAATGCGTGGGCGGATGATCAGTTTTTATGCGATGGCATTTTTTGGAATGCAGCCTTTAGGTGGTTTGATAGTGGGTTTTGTTTCGCAGCACATTGGCGTACCGGACACCGTACTGGCCCAGGGTTGTATTGCTTTATTGATTGGCGCTCTGCATTTCCTCTCTTTAAAAAGAACTAAACAGGAAACGATAAAAATAAATACGCATCCCGGTGTTCAAACTATTGAGGCTGCAGCCTCTTGATCACAAATCAAAAATTATTTTATGATAACAGCACTAGACAAAAACACGGCATTGGTTTTAATTGATCTTCAGAACATGGTGGTTGAAACACCGGTTGCACATTCAACAGATGAAGTTTTGAATAACGCAAATAAACTGATTGCAGCTTTCAGAAAGAAAAATTTACCGGTGGTTATTGTAAACGTAAAACCGAAAGATGCTGCCTGGCTGAAATCAAGAAAAGATGTAAAAATGCCTGCATTCCCTGATGACGACAACCTGTATAAAATAACCAGCAAACTACATACAAGCAGCAGTGATATCTTCATCACCAAACACACATGGAACGCTTTCTTTGAAACAACTTTACAGGAACAATTGCAAAAGAATACCGTTACAGGAATTGTGCTGGCAGGTATATCCACCAGTATTGGTGTGGAAGGAACCGCGAGGGCAGCCAGTGAACTTGGTTATAATATAAGTTTTGCAACAGATGCTATGACGGACAGAGTGCCGGAAGCACATGACAGAAGTATGCAATTCATATTTCCACGCATGGGTGAGACGGGTACTACTGCTGATATTATTGCAAAGCTGCAGGTTGAGATGAATTAATTGCGGGGATAGAAATAGGGAATCTCATCATGAGATGTGGTTTCTTTTTGCTGCCAGTAAGCCAATGTAACAACGTGGCCGCCGGGCGCTTTTAATAATCTCCCAAAGATGGCATTGATCGAATTGAATGTTACATCGGTTACACCAACCGTAAATGTTTCAGGTTGCGGTTCAGCAGGTGGTATTGGAACCGCCTGCACAGTTTCTGCAATTGCAGCACCTGCGGCTGGAGCTGGTTTTGCCCCGCCTTGCGGAACAGCTTTTGCGGGTGGAGGAGGAGTGGGGATAACAACAACTGTATAATGATTGTATCCTAATACCTGTTTTAAGAAATCTGCCCTTTCTTTTGTTACATTCTTTTCTACAATGGCACATTTTGTACCATTTAATTCTTCGAACTCATGATTTTTATTGATAGCCATGTGCTTTATGGTGTTTTTATTCTTCTCCTGATTCTATCAAAAATTTTTCAATTAGTTGGGGACTTACCCTAAACCCTTTATTCAGCAGTTTATCGAGGCATTCTTTAAAACTGTCGACAAGTCTTTTTTGCTTTGCTTCAAGCAATACGGCTAACGTGCCGATAATAGGAATATTAAAGGAAGCCGCTACTTTTCTGCCGTCTTTTTCATCGATGGCAAGCAAGGAATTTCTATGTTCTAATGCTAAAGCAATTGATGATGCTTCTCCCTCGTCAAGATCTTTTAAAAGTGCTGATACCATTTGTTGATCAAAAGGCGCACTTATATTCATCCAATCCGGTAGAGCAATTTTTATTTCCCCGGCTACTTGTGGTGTAATAGTTACTTGCGGGTAAATTTCATGTAAAAGGTATAATAAATCTGTCTCGTGTAAAACAATTATACTGCTTGAATCGGCGATAATAATTTCAAAGCGAGGTTGCATTAGAAATTATTTTTTTTTCATAATCGCTCAAATCATAATCTATATAATAAACATCATACTTTGATAACAGTAACATAAAGTCACGCTTACTTATATTGAGTATCTTGGCACCTACACCGGTAGATATCATACCTTCTTCATACAATTTTGCTACAAAAAATTCCTTTAACTCTTGTTCGTTATACTTTGTGTTGGTAGGAATATTTAATTCTATTGTTGGCATAACTTCATTTTAAGCATAAGCAAATTTAGAAACCAAAACTCAATGAATAAATGTAATTATAAATTGGTTGAATAAAACCTATTGAAACAATACCTGACATACAAATGATCATTGCAAGCTTTGGCAAAGTGTTGATGGATAGTTTTTCGATCGGTTGCTCATTCGCATCCATGAACATTGCCTTTACAACTTTAAGATAATAATACAATGATATGATCATGTTCAGTGCGGCAATGGTAATAAAGACATAATTTCCCTTGCCTGCACCTGCCATTATCAAAAAGAATTTTCCAAAGAATCCCGCAGTTGGCGGAATTCCTGCCAGCGAGAATAATGAAATAGTGAGCACCCATGACAGGAAAGGATTTGTTTTGTACAAACCTTTATAATCATCCATTGTTTCTTTACCTGTTGCGGCGCTTACAAAAGCGATAACGCCGAATGCACCGAGATTGGAGAAAACATAAATCAATAAAAAATAAATTACAGAAGCCGTTCCCATCTGGCTGCTTCCCGAGATGCCAACTAAAATAAAACCCATTTGTGTAATGGAAGAAAATGCAAGAAATCGTTTGAGATTATTTTGACGGATCGCGAACAAATTTCCAATCACCATGGTAAGAACACTTAACAGCATAAGCATATTGAACCATGTAGCTGCCAGCGGTTTGAAAACATTATACAATACAGAAATAAACACAAAAAGAAATGCAGCCTTTGAAATAACAGATAAATAAGAGGTAACGGAAACAGGAGAGCCTTCATATACATCTGCCGTCCATAAATGAAAGGGAACCACAGAAATTTTAAAGGCAAAACCGGCAACCAGTAAAATAAAGGCGAACAATTGTAACGAGCTTCCATTCAAATGCTGAGGCAATTCTGAAAAGTCCAACGTGCCTGTAGTTCCGTACATAAGGGAAATACCAAACAGCAATAAACCGGAAGAGAATGCAGATGAGATAATAAGTTTCATTGCTGCTTCTGATGACCGGCGTTTCTCCAGGTCGAAATTGCAGATGGCGGCAAGCGGAATAGTTGATATCTCCAATCCTAAATAAAACATTAGCAGGTTACCGCCGGAGATCATAAAAAACATTCCAAGCAGTGTTGACAATAATAAGATATAAAATTCCAAAATATGCTTATGGTTTTTTAACCATGGATATGCTTGTGCAGAGATAATTAGTGTGCCGAGATTTAAAACATTTTTTTGTAACTCGATAAGCCTGGTTGTCCGGAACATATCGCCAAACAACGTTCCGTCATGATTCATAAAAAAACCTGCAATAAAATTTATCAGCAGTAAAATATTTACAACACGCAACACAGCTTTGTTTTTCCATTCGTTACTTCCCAGTTTTATGAAAAGCAGAATGAAGATGATCACTGCAACCAGCAACTCAAATTTTAGTAATATAAAAAACTGCGATGTCATAATTCACTTATTCATTTGAGGGTTACGGTAGATATAGTATGGTGAATAATATTTTGTGTTCCGGGTGTTATTAAATCATTTAGCCAGAATGGAGCAATACCAATTGCAATAATTCCGATGATCAAAATTGCTGCCGCAAACTTTTCATTCCAGGCTGCATCTTCCCCTCTCCATTCATGGAGAGGGGCAAGGGGTGAGGGCCCCATGATCGCTTGTCCAACGGCCCTCAAAATATATACTGCTGTTACCACTATAGACGCACATGATAAAATAGTCGCGATACGATACAATTTATCTGCATTTTGCCAGGAACCCATGAACACTGTTACTTCAGCAACAAAGCCGCTTAAGCCGGGTAAGCCCAATGAGCATAACCCTGCCAATACGAACACGGTTGAAATGAATGGCATTATTTTTAACAACCCGCCGAGCTGCGCAGCCATTCTTGTGTGTGTGCGGTCATAGATCATCCCGATGGCGGCAAAGAAAAGGGCAGTCATCAATCCATGGGAAACCATCTGCATCACTGCGCCGTTGATCGCTGTTTGCGTGAGCATCCCGATGCCAAGCAAAACGAACCCGCAGTGACTAACGGATGAATAGGCGTTGATGTATTTCAGATCTTTCTGCATCATCGTCGCGAAAGCGCCATAGATGATTGCGATCGTTGCAAGCACAATGATTACCGGTGAATAATAATGTGCAGCATCGGGCATTAAGTAAGTCGCTACACGTAAACAGCCATAGCCTCCGAGTTTCATGGAGATGCCTGCCAGAAACATGGAGGCTGCTGTTGGCGCTGAAGAGTGGCCATCAGGAACCCATGTATGAAAAGGAAACAAAGCGCCAAAAATTCCAAAGCCGATAAATATAAAAGGGAAAAAAACTTTTTGTACTTCAACAGGAATATGCAGTTGTGCAATTTGTAAAAGATCAAACGTTGTTGTACTGCCGAAATTGCTGTTGAAATATAATCCAAGCAATCCAACAAAAACCAACGCAGAACCACCCATCAGCATTAATGCAAGCTTCATAGCGCTGTATTCTTTTTTGCCGCTTCCCCAAATGCCGATCAATAAAAATTTAGGTATCACTGCAACTTCAAGGAAGAAGAAGAGCGTAAACAAGTCAAGAGAAATGAAGAACCCGTAAGCACCGAGACTTAGCAGGATAAGCAGAAAGAAAAATTCTTTACTCATTTGTTGTTGATGCCATGAAACCAAAATCCCGGCAAGCACTACAAAAGAAGTGAGCAATACCATTGCGATTGAAATTCCATCAACGCCAACATGATAATTAATATTGAGCGAAGCAAACCATATATAACCATCTTCAAACAACATGGGTGCAATGTTGCCGGCAGCACGTTCATGCGTGTAAGCATACCATAAAAAGAAAGCAGCAAACAATTGTATAACTGCACCGGATAATGTAACTGCCCGAACTTGTTTCAAGCCTTTGCAAAATAAAATTGCAATGGCTGTAAGCAATGGAATTAATATGAGTAAAGACAAATTCATTTAAATATTTTATACTGAATTAATATTAATGTGAATTTGAAAACTGATTGCAAAATATAAAGTTCTTCAAACGTCATTTCGACGATAGGAGAAATCTCTTAGCATTCAGCCAGCTTGAATTTCAGGAGATGTCTCGTACCTCGACATGACGATGCAAGTCCTTGCTCAATTAGCAAACATCTTCAATATTAAAGTTCTTATCCTGAATTCACATAATCTTCAGTTCTTAGTCATGATTGTACTTAATAATATTCACGTATTTACTTTCATGATAATCATTCGAATCTTTCCAAATCACCGTTCAGACGCTACTTCCATAAATAAATAAACAAAACCGCTAATGCCGCAATGCCTCCAAAAAAATACAATGCATACGCCTGCACTTTACCGGATTGCAGGCCTTTTATTAATGCTGAAATTTTTCCGGTGATCCTTGCAAGCAAATTCATAAAGCCATCTACGACATATTTGTCAATCCATGCTGCAAGTTTGCCAACAAGATTGAAAATAATTTTTTGTGTGACAAAGAGATATACCTCATCAATATAAAACTTCCTGTATGCAGCATGATATAGCGTTCCGAGTGATGAGGCAATTTTACCCGGCAATTCATTTTGCCTGTAATACAATTTTGCAGCAAATAAAATTGCGGCAACAGAAAGCGTAACCGGTAAAATAGAAAAAACAATATCAACATGCGTTGCAAAAGGCACGCCGTCGGATGTAACAAAAGAAGCAAAAGGAACAAAGCCTGATACCACTGTGCATATTGCCAAAACTGCCAACGGAAACTTCATTGATAAGCTTCCTTCTCCATGATGCGATTCCATATGCGGTTGTTTATTATGGAAGATCATGAAATACAAACGGAACATGTAAAAAGCAGTAAGCATGGAAGTGAAAACACCCATCCCGTAAATAAACTTGTTTGAATTATATGCGGCGGTTAAGATTTCTTCTTTGCTAAAAAACCCGGAGAATGGCGGAATGCCCGCGATAGCCAGGCAGGCAATTAAAAACGTGATGTGTGTTAACGGCATCAGTTTTCTTAAGCCACCCATATCTTTCATCTCATTGCTGTGCACAACATGAATCACTGCGCCTGCACAGAGGAAAAGCAACGATTTAAAGAATGCATGTGTAAACAAATGAAACATAGAAGACATATAGCCCAAACCCTCTTCTCCGCCGTGCCGTGATACACCGAGTGCAAACATCATATAGCCGATCTGGGATATGGTAGAATAGGCAAGTACACGTTTAATATCCGTCTGTGTACAGGCAATGATTGCTGCAAGCAAAGCGGAGATCGCCCCAACATACGCGACCATATTTAATACCACAATATCGGATGAATACAATGGGAATAATCTTGCCACAAGATAAACACCGGCAACAACCATCGTAGCAGCATGTATCAAGGCGGAGACAGGTGTAGGACCTTCCATGGCATCGGGTAACCATACGTGTAGAGGAAACATCGCCGACTTCCCGGCGCCGCCAACAAATACCAATGTTAGCGCCCACGTAAGCATTGAAATACCCAAAAAAGAACCTGTGGTAATGCTTATGAATTGTTGTGATTGGGTTGTGGTAAGCCTTTCAATGAGTGTATGAAAATCGAGTGTTTCCGCGTGAAATGCGAGCATTAATATACCAATTAGAAAACCAAGATCTGCAAAACGTGTAACGATAAATGCTTTTTTCGCGGCTGCAACAGCAGAAGGCTTATCAAAATAAAATCCTATCAATAAATAAGAAGAAATGCCAACCAGTTCCCAGAAAATATATATCTGGAAAATGTTTGTTGAAACAACCAGTCCCAGCATCGAGAAGGTGAATAAAGAAAGAAATGCATAGTACGTTGAAAATCTTTCTTCCCCTTTCATATAACCCAAACTAAAGATGTGTACCATGAGTGATACAAAACTTACTATAAACAGCATCATAACAGAAATCGGGTCGAGCACGATACCCATATCAATAGAAAGCCCCCCTCCATCTCCCCCCGGTGGGGGGAAGGTAAATTCAAGCCAGTGATATTGTATGGGAATGATGGCTTGATACACACCGTTCACTTTTCCATCAACAAAAAAGTACTGATATGCAGTTATGGAGGAAAGCACAGTAATAGCAAGCAAAACGATTGTAGCTATAATACCGGCAAAATTCTTAAAATACTTTCTGCCAAATAAACCGAGCAATACAAAACATAATAGCGGCAGTAAAGGAATCCATTCTATGTATGATCCGTAGTTCATAAACCTCACCCTCGGTCCCTCTCCTAAAGAGAGAGGGAGGCCAAGCTTTTAATTATTAATGAAATTTTGTAATTAAGCATTTCAACAAATTAATTCTGTTCGACTATTCAATCCTTTACACTCTCCCTTTAGGGAGAGCAGGAGAGGGTTCACCATTTCATTTCCCCGGCATCTTCCACATCAATGGAATGATGGCTCCTGTACAGGTTAATTATGATCGCAATAGCTACTGCGGCTTCTGCTGCAGCGATCGTGATAACAAATATGGTAAAGAAGATCCCATTCAGTTGATCGGGATATAAATATTTATTGAACGCAACAAAATTGATGTTCACACTATTCAATATAAGCTCTATCGACATCAGCATGGTGATCATGTTCCTTCTGGTGAACAAACCATACATGCCAATAAAAAACAGGGCAGTACTTACAAATAAAATATGTGTCAGCGGTATCTCATGCATTTTCGGTTCCTCCTGTATCCTCCTGTAATGGAAGGACTTCTTTTAGTTCATCAATATTTTTTATTTCTGTAGTTCCGTTCAGCTTCGGGCTTTTTTCTACATCCCTGCCCGCAGGTATTTTTGATGGCGCCGCAATCACAATGCAGCCAATCATGGCGGCAAGTAGCAGCACACTCACTACTTCGAATGGCAATGCATATCCATGTTCCGAAGTGCTCAACATCTGCGAGCCAATGTTATTTACGCTTAAATTTAATTCTTGCGTATCCGCAGGTTGAAAATTATATTGAGATATTAATATATAACTCAGAATAAATCCAAGCAATACCGCAAGCATTGCAAAGAAAGTGCGGCTGCGAACAGGTTTAGGCATTTCATTGCCTGCTTTTTGTGTGAGAAAGATTGAAAAGATAATCAGTACAACAATGCCGCCTACGTATACAATGATCTGAACGGCTGCAATGAACTCTAACTGCATCCAGAAAAACAATGCAGCAATCCCGATCAATGAGAACAATAACCAGATAGCGGAGCGAAAAATTTTTCTTGTTGTAACAGCGAGTAAACCTGTTCCTAAAATAAAAGCGGAGATGATGTAAAAAATTATTTGTGACGCTGACAAGGGATTGTTATTTTAAAACTATAGTTTATATTTTTTTATTAGTGAGTGGTGAGTTGTCAGTTGTGAGTACTCACCACTCACCATTGACCATTGACCATTGACCATTCAATTTTATTCGTGTTTGTGATTACTAATTTGTGAATAACGCTGCACTCACCATTCACCACTGACCATTCACTATTCAACACCCGCCCTGATCTTTGACCCTGGTTTATTTAATTTCTTTGTCAACCGGCTGCGATCATATACACTGTGTTCAAATGTTTGCGCCATTTTTATGGCATCAGTCGGACAAGCTTCCACGCACAAATTACACATCGTACATAACTCAAGGTGATATATAAATGTATCGAGCGCTTTTTTCTTTTTGCCCTCGGGCGTTATATCAAACTTCGTAATGATTTTTATCGTACCATTCGGGCAAGCCAGCTCACACGCAGTGCAGCCTGTGCATGCATGCTCATTGTTTTCATCATGCGGCATCACCACTTCCCCGCGAAAGCGCTCGGGCAATGATTGCTTTACGTCGGGATATTGCTGCGTAATAATTTCTTTCCGATGCGTAAAATAATATCCCGTCCGCCGCATGCCTTTCAACAGCGATCTTATTGCGTTAAAAACATCGGATATATAATTTTTAATAAACATGAACCAGCTATGTTGTCATTATTAATTTTTTAAGAACTATTATAACTCCCCTTTAGGGGATGGGGGTTTAAAAATGCCACCCCATAATCGCTATCCATGTGATGAGCAATAAATTTAACATACTTATCGGCAACAAATATTTCCACTCTAAATTTAATAACTGGTCAATGCGCAACCTCGGAAATGTCCAGCGAAACCACATGATGACGAATATGAGAAAAAACACTTTGCCAATGAACCATACCGATGATGGAATATAATCCATGATATGATTAAAGCCGCTCCAGTTGCCGATATGCAATGGCATCCACCCACCTAAAAATAAAATGGCGCCGATGGAACATACGATGAAAATGTTTACATATTCCGCGAGGAAAAATAACGCGAATTTCATTCCTGAATATTCTGTATGAAAACCCGCGGTGAGCTCGCTTTCTGCTTCTGCCAGGTCAAATGGCGCACGGTTTGTTTCTGCCGTGACTGCGATAATAAAAATAATAAATGCGATGATCGCCGGAATGTGACCTTTGAATATCCACCACCCGTTTTGCTGCGATGAGATGATATCGGATATCTGCAAGCTTCCTGTAAGTACAACAATTGAAATGATAGAAAGTCCTGCTGATAATTCATAACTCACAATTTGCGCACCGCTGCGCATGGCGCCCAACAAAGAATATTTATTGTTGCTGGCCCATCCCGCCATAAGCACACCGATCACAGACACAGAGGAAACAGCACTTACATACAATACCCCAATGTTAATGTCCCAGATCTGGAAGCCTTTTGCAAACGGAATAGGCGCCAATACCAGCATCGAAATAATAATGACAAGGAATGGTGCGAGATTAAATAAAAATTTATCAGCACCGTTGGGAGTAAGTCCTTCTTTTACCACAAGCTTTAAAGTATCGGCCAGGGTCTGTAAGGTACCGCCGGGTCCCACACGGTTTGGACCGAGACGGATCTGCATATATGCGGATACTTTTCTTTCCATCAATACCAATATCAAGCCGAGTATGGCAAACAAGCCGATCACGCACAATCCTACAATTACAAATTCAAATAATAATGCAACTGTTGGATTGAATGTATTATTCAACCATGTGTGAATAGAATTTGTTATGCCTTCGAGACTAAACATTGTTGCCCCCATCTCCGCCGCGGCGGAGAGTTTTTGCCCTAAATCCCTGAAGGGACTTAAGAAAGTTAAAAATTTTATTTTATGCCCACTGAAGCCCAAATACAAGTTTGTATTCTTTCTTTCTTCCCTTTAGGGGATGGGGGCATCCTCACCTGTCTATATCCGGTATCACCAGATCCAACGTACCCATTATTGCCACGAGGTCTCCGATCTTATATCCTTTTGCCATATGATTCAATGTGGAAAGATTGGAAAAACCCGGTGAACGGAATTTTATCCGGTAGGGTGTTGTACCGCCTTCACTTACAATGTACACTCCAAACTCACCCCGTGCCGTTTCTATTCTTGAATAAAATTCTCCTTTGGGTAATTTCAATACTGCCTTTGTTTTTGCCTGGAAATCACCTTCAGGAATATTATCAATCAACTGCTCAATGATAGAAAGTGATTGCCGCATTTCCTGCATGCGAACAAGATAACGTGCAAAGCAATCGCCACCGGTTTCAATTATTTCATTAAACTGAACATGGTCATATACTTCATAAGGATAAAGTTTTCTTATATCGCAACTAACGCCGCTTCCTCTTGCAGTTGGACCTGTGCAACCATAAGAAATGGCATCTTCTTTTGAAAGATAACCAACATCTTTCATGCGGTTTTGAAAAATAACATTCCCCGTCACTAACTCATCATACTCATCAATTTTTCTTTTGAATTCTGCAATGAATTCTTTTACCCGTTTTTGAAAATTCGGATGAATATCATACATCACGCCGCCCGGAACCATGTAGTTCATCGTTAATCTTGCCCCGCATGTTTCTTCCATGATATCGTTGATCATTTCGCGTTCACGGAAAGCATGAAAGAAAGGAGTGAGGGCGCCCACATCCATCGCCATCGCTCCCCACCAAAGCTGATGTGAGGCAAGCCTGGTTAGCTCACCCATCAATACGCGAATGACTTTAGCACGCGGTGGAATTTCAACCTGTAATCCTTTTTCCACACATAAGGCACAGCCATGATTATTGATATGAGAAGACAGGTAATCCATGCGGCTGGTAACATAAATGAATTGCCGGTACGACAAACTCTCACACATTTTTTCTATGGAACGATGAATATAACCAAGATGCGGCTCAACATTTTTAATGGTTTCACCATTTAATGTAATAACAAGATGCAACACACCATGCGTAGAAGGATGTTGAGGGCCTACGTTGATAACGAGATCTCCAGCCCCCTCTAAATCTCCCCCGGAGGGGGGAGACTTGATGTGATCGCTTAATATTTCTGTTTGCCTGTACATTATAAGTTCTTATTTCTCTCTCCGCCGCGGCGGAGAGATGGAGGGGCTTTACAACTTGATCATATTAACCGGATCTTCAAAATCTTTTCTTAAAGGATAACCATTAAAATCATCGGTCAATAATAACCTTCTCAGATCAGGATGGTGTAAAAACTTTACACCAAACAGATCATATACTTCCCGTTCATGAAACTCTGCCGTCCGCCATATATCTGAAACCGTTTCGATCTCAGGATCATTCCTGTCAAGTTTTGCTTTTATCACCAACGTGTGACGGTATGTTGTTGATGTTATATGATACACCATTGTAAGATGTGTTTTCCAGTCTATGCAGGTAAGGCAAAACAAATAATCAAATTCAAAACCTTCTTTTGACCGGAGTTGTTGCGCAATGGTTTTCCAGTTTGATGCGTCAACAAAAGCAGTTATCCATTCCCCGCCTTCTTCAAAAACCGCAGAAGGAATAAGCTCAGTTAATTTTATTTTTAGTTCTTCATTCGTCATTAAGATCTTTTATAGTTACCATGCTTATCAGCGATTCCAGGTCCTTAATAAAAAGACACCTTTCAACTTATCAACCAATCAACTATTCAACTTTGTACAAATTCCTAATTCCCAATTCCATTTCTAATCTGCTCCCTCGTTGCCCCACTCTTTATTTTCTGCTGTAATGTTATCAATGCATGCAGCAATGCTTCAGGTCGCGGAGGGCAACCGGCGATGTACACATCGACAGGTATCACATGATCTGCACCCTTCACAACGGAGTAGGTGTTATAGAAAAAAGGACCGCCACTCGTTGCACAGGCGCCCATGGCGATCACATATTTTGGATCAGGCATTTGATCGTATAACCTTTTTAAAACAGGCGCCATTTTGTTTACGATCGTTCCTGCGATTATGATCACATCTGCCTGTCGTGGCGTTGCTCTTGCGACTTCAAAACCAAAGCGCGACCAATCATATTTTGCGGAAGCCGTTGACATCATTTCGATCGCACAACAGCTTGTACCAAATACCAGCGGCCACAAAGAGTTGGAGCGTGCCCAGTTAATAACCTCATCCAGCTTGCTGACCAAAATTCCACCACCCGCGGTAGGATGAACCTGGCCGGGAAAAGCCCCCTCTTTGTCTCCCCCGGAAGGGGGAGATTTTGTAAATCCGTTATTTATTTTATTATCATCACTCATTGTAATTTCATTTCTTCCTCCTCCTCCACCGGAGGAGGTTGGGAGGAGGCTTCACATCCACTTCAACGCCCCTTGTTTGTGCGCATATAAAAATCCCATAAAAAGAATAAAAAGAAATATGATTATTTCAACAAACGCTGTCACACCGATTTGCTTTACCACCACAGCCCAGGGATATAAAAAAACAAGCTCCACATCGAAGATTAAAAAGATCAGCGCGAATAAGTAGTAACCAACATTGAATTGATTCCATGGAGAACCTTCTGAAGGAATACCGCATTCATATGCTTGTCCTTTTACAGGATTCTTAGTTCCCTTCACCAGGAACTTTGCGACTGCAATTCCTCCGCCGGCAAAAACGATTGCTGCAATAGTGAGAACAATTAATGAAGAAGATCCCATTGGCAAACTTTTTACTATGCACAATTTAGCAAGTAAAACTTAATGACAAAATCAATATTTATTTAAAATGTATTACGGCTATTATTTGAAAAGCAATTGAAGATGAAAGTATTAAAAAACAATATTAAAGCAGAAACCAAAAATTTAAACTGTTGAATAATTGTGAATAATCACTCCCGGGGTTATTGACAAGCTCATTTTCTATTTTGACGAAAGCGGGAGACAAACAACAGGACACATATTTCGGAATGTTTGCGAATTGATAAGGAAAAGATAAAACATCGGATTGCCTTTCCTGAAAAATCAATCTGAATTTATATTGCGCAAAAACCGATGCAAAAACGAAAAGCCTTTCTTTTTTTAGTTTTTACTGCATGTTTTTCGTTAACCCTGTCAGCCCAAACCAGTAATGAAAATTCAGGCTGGCTGGCATGGTTCAACACCTATAAATTCTCCAAACATTTTGGTTTAACATCTGACATACAATTCCGGTCTGCAGACGACTGGCAGTATGTAAAGAATATTTTAGTCAGACCAGGGCTTACTTATCATTTCAATACAAAAAGCAATATAACGGTTGGTTATGCTTTTGTGGGCAGTTATAACAGGTTGCCTGAACCTTCAAAAAACTCACTTACAGAAAACCGTATCTGGGAACAATACATTTATAATTTGAAATTTGGCCAGGTATCGTTGCAAAATCGCTTAAGATTAGAACAAAGATTTATTGAACAGCAAACACAGGATGTTTTTGCACAACGGCTGCGTTATTTTGTGAGGACGATCATACCATTACAAAAACAAAAAAGTAATTTTAGCAAGGGAGTGTTTGCAGCTATACAAAATGAGATTTTTTTGAATGTTCAAAATAAAGACAAGATCAACAACAGTTTTTTTGATCAGAACAGGATATATGGATCCATTGGATACCGGTTCAGTTCTAAAGTTGATCTTGAAGCCGGATACATGAATCAATATATAAACGGAGCTGCCACAGATGTTTCAAATAATATTATTCAATTGGCTGTATATACAAGGTTTTAATTAACAGCTTTATGATGCAACGAAAATCACTGGTCATTGGCCTGGTCATATTGTCAATGATATGCATACACGCTTACGCGCAAAAGAATACAATATCACCTGACAGCATAAACAAAATTAACAGGTTGATTGGTACCTGGAGATTAATCGAATATGCTGATTGGGATCCTGCTACCCGCCAATGGCAGTATGATTATGGAAAGCATCCCTCGGGTTATTTTACCTATACTAAAACAGGCATTGTAAACCTGAATATCGCTGCTGATACGGTTTTAAATATTTCAGAAGATTCTGCGAGGAATTATAATATTAACCTTCTGAAATGGGTATATAATTATTCATTGGGTTATTTTGGAACCTACTCTGTTGATTTTAATAGCTCCGTTATCACACATCATGTAAAAGGTGGTTCATTGCCGTGGTATGTGGATACGGATCAGCCGAGGCCTTTTCTTTTAAAGGGCGATACATTGATCATAGGAGATAATAAAACATGGAAAAGGGTGTTGATAAAAGCGGACTAATATGGTGTCAACTAAATTATGAGGCAGGGAATACCCGCACGGGGTACGCAGAGATAACAGGGAAAGCCCTGTGTACTCCGTTAGCTCTGTGCGACAAAAACGTTTCTTGGTGCACCTGCGGGAGACACGACAATTTTATGGTGACGTGACACTATTGCTTATAACCTGATAGGTTTGATTGTTTAAAGCATTACTCATGATGAGCAAGCCTGTCAGGTTTTACTTATAAAACATGGAAATGAATGTTGATCAAAGCTGATGATGATTTACAATGAATGTCTAAGCTATCAATTGAATTTTAAGTTCAAATCGAATAACATAACAAACCTATATTTTTGACGAATGCAAAACAGTAGCCTGAAATCACAGTTTTTAATAGATACAAATATTACGTTTTTGAATTTTGGTTCGTTCGGAGCGTGCCCCAAACCGGTTTTTGAAGAATATCAAAGATTGCAGTTGGAGCTCGAAAAAGAATCCGTGCAATTCATAGCTTTTGAAGGTCCCAAAAATTTACGAAGGTCCCGTGAGGCGCTTGCCGCATATGTTAATTGTCATGCCGATGACCTGGTATATGTAACCAATCCAACCTATGCAATAAATATCATTGCAAAAAGTTTACGGTTTAATGAAGGTGATGAAGTGCTGAGCACCAATGTTGAATATGGGGCGATGGACCGTACCTGGAATTATTATTGCAGAAAGGCAGGTGCAAAATATGTGCGGCAACCTGTACAATTCCCGCTCGTTTCCAAAGAAAAATTTATTGAAGGCTTTTTCAGTGGTTTAACTGCAAAGACAAAGGCAATTTTTATAAGCCAGATCACCAGTTCCACCGCGTTGATATTTCCTGCAAAGGAAATTGTTGCAATAGCCAAAGAAAAAGGATTACTGACTATTGTTGACGGCGCCCATGTTCCGGGTCACATACCTTTAGATATTACAGCGCTTGGTGCCGATATTTATACAGGCGCCTGCCATAAGTGGATGTGTACACCAAAGGGTTGCTCTTTTTTATATGTACGAAAAGAACTGCAGCCATTATTTGATCCTCTATTAATAAGCTGGGGATACGAAAGCGCCGCACCTTCCCATTCACGGTTTATAGATTATCATCAAATGCAGGGCACAAGAGATTTTTCCGCTTTCTTAACGGTACCAAAAGCCATTGAATTTTTGCAGGAAAATAACTGGCATCAGGTTGCTGCTGATTGCAGGCAGCTTGCACATTCAAATTACCAGCGTTTTTGTGACCTGTTGCAAACAGAGCCGCTTTGCCCGGTTACAGAAGAGTTTCTCGGACAGATGTGCGCCATGTTGATTAAAACGGATGAACCTGAAAAATTACAGCGCCTGCTTTTTGAAAAATATAGAATTGAAATACCTGTTTCAAGACAGGATGATAAAAAGTTTATCCGTTATTCAATACAGGCTTTTAATAGCCGGGAGGACCTGGATACGTTGTATGATGCGCTGAGGGAAATAATCAGGGAAACAGACCTGGTAATAGTTTAATATGCGGGTTAGACTGGCTCAGTTTCGAAAACTGAGCCAGTCTTTTCAGCCTCTTAATTACAAATAGCTAAGCCACCATTGGCGATGCGTTTTCCTATAATTATCAAACCACTTGCAAGGCCTGTATAAAACGGTGATCACAAAAAGCCATATCGCATAAACGACCGGCAGGTCAAAACCAAAATGCTGCGGCCGGAACAGGAACGGCGTGTTTGTATCTATAATCTCATTTGAAGTATGGCCGGTTGCAAAAAATACGATCACACAAATAGTGTGTATCAGGTAAAAATGCAGCACATAAAAAAAGAAGGGCACCCTGCCATAAATACCCAGGATTTTTGTGAACCTGTTCTGAACAGTTTCAGTCAATGAAAGAAATATCAAAGCAGGCCCGATTGTCATAGTAGTATAACATAATGAAGGGGGATATTTTGAAGCATTGATAAAAGACAAAAAAGTATATAAACCATTTTTTTGTGTTGACCAATGGCTTGGGTCGCCATATACATTTATGAATCTCAGTACAATAAAAAATGCAGTAACAGCAAAGCCAATGTTTAAAATTGTTTTTCTTCTTTGCACTTGATCACGATTGTGTTTGTATATCGTTCCGAAGGCATAACCCAAAAGCATAAGACCTGTCCAGGGAAGAATGGCGTAAAAGTCGAAGATAAAGCGCATTTCGCCTGTTTTAAGTATGGTGCCGGATGCAGTGAGGAATACCTTCAATAAAACATTTGCGGCGCCTTCTTTGGGCAATTCCAGGAAGCTGAGGATATCATGACCAAAAACCAATAGGCAACCAATAACGATGATCAGTTTTAAAGACGTTCTTATGAGCAATCCGAGAATAACCATGCTCCACCCGATAGCCCATATCACCTGCCATATAAAAACATTGTATAACGGGTTAAACGTTATTGCCAGGGTTATTACAGCCATTTCAATAAACACTAACCACAAACCCCTGTACATTAAGAAGATGCTTATTTCTTTTTTGGTTTTCCGCCGGCCGGCAAGCCATGCAGAGGCGCCTGATAAAAACACAAAGACCGGCGCACAAAAATGGGTTATCCATCTTGTAAAAAATAACTGCGGGGTTGTGGTAGCAAGATTTAAAGGATCATCTGTGGAAGCAGTGATGTGAAAAAAATCGCGAACGTGGTCAATAGCCATTATAAGCATTACGAGCCCCCGAAGAATATCTATTGACTGGATCCGGTGTTTTGGCTGCTGAGATACCGTTATCATAAAAAGAATTGAGCCAGAAAGTTAAGACTCTATAATAATATTCAGATAAGGCGGGCACTTAATCTTTGATTATTCAGCTTTCAAAAAGCTCGTGCTTATGTAGTTATACCAATTTGTTCAGGCAGCCGATATTTGATAGAACAAAGGATGATCACTAATTGCAATACTACCGAATTTGCTAATGTCACGGCTTATACGCGTTTTGCAGTTACAGGTATCGGCACGCCTATTTTTTAAACTGATATAACAAAATTCCGTAACCTACGCCAGCCGGGTCAGTAGTTTTGGCCACCTGGAAAGCCATGTATTTGCCATCAGTGGAAACAACAGGATTTGAAGCCTTGCCACCCTCATAATCGTTGAAGTTTGTCAACCGTACAAAATCTTTTCCTGTTCCATCAAGCTTTAACTTCCAGATGTCAATATTGCCTGCGCCGCGCTCACCGCCAAGCCATTCACATTGCCGGTCTGCCTCTACACAGGTGTATAATCCATCAGGAAAAATACCTTCTGTTTCATTATAAGTTCCGGGCGCCTTGGAGAAATTAGTCACTTCATTCGTTTTCAGATCAATTCCCATCACCGATGCCTTACCCTGCGGCTCATAACAAACAAAACTGAGCCTGGTGTCGTTATCATAAAAATCCTGTGCCTCCAGGTTGCAACCCTGGTCTTTGCTTTCATATGCTGTTCTTTTATTTATAAGCTTAGGTTCACTGCCTGAAGTATCTATATCAGCTATGATAATACGCGAAGCCCCTGCTGCAAGACCGGGTTCCTGTTCATGATTCAACGCAAAAGCGATCTTTAAATTTTTCTTGGATACAGCGGCGCCTTCGCTCATTTTCTGTCCCAGTTTTATTGGTTTGGAGCCACGTTCTTTGTCCAGGAACCAAAGTTCATTATCACGTGACCTGCTGATCTGTATGTTTTCAAAATGATCGGGCCCAATGAGTATATAATCGCCGGTTGACAAATGCATCACCCGCAAAAATGCTGCAGCAGGTATGTTGCAGGTAAGGCATTTTATGTCATGTGTTTTCAGGTCTATTTCCATGGCATCACCGAAACTTTTTGACATAAAGGCTACAGACCTGTTATCCGGCGAAAAATCTGCACGTTCTCCGAAACGGGTAAGAACGGAAATATTTTTTGGTAAATGATCGAGCGGGTTCCCCGGTTTGCGCTTATCTGTAAAAGGTAAAAACAGCATAAAGCAGGCGAATAGTAATTTCATATCAATTTGATTATCGAAAGAGGAATAAAAATTGACGGTAGTAAAATTATATTTTATTCTGCGGGCAAAAACTTATTCACTTAATGCACATAGAATATAAATTCCTGGCAGATGCGAATGTTGGGAAATTGGCAAGATTACTGCGCATGCCGGGTTTTGATGTCGGATATAATAATGAATTTTCCAGGCGGCAATTGACAGAAATAGCGATACGGGAAAAAAGGATATTGCTTTCACGCAACCCGGCTGCGGATAAACTGTTTCCCGGATACAAAGCTTTGTTGTCACTAATAAAGATCCTGGCATCCGGTTACTGCAGGTGATACAGCATTTTAATCTGAAAGAAAGACTAGGCCCTTTTACGCGCTGCATGGTGTGTAATGGCATCCTGTTAGCTGTTCCAAAAGAAAATGTTATTGACAGGCTGCAGCAAAACACGGCGTTATATTTTGATGACTTCTGGCAATGCAATAACTGCAACCGTATATATTGGAAAGGTTTACATTATGAGCGAATGTTGCAATTGGTAAAGCGTATCAGTGAAGAAGGGTAACAATCTTTGTAACAGGATCCAACAGGTAATGTATCTTTTATTTTTTGTGTGAAGGTTTTAATTTCCTTTGCATCAGAAAACAGAACCTATGAATATAGAAGATATACAAGCCATCTGTAAAAAACTCCCTGCGGTAACGGAAGACATTAAGTGGGAAGATCATTTGTGCTTTAATGTAGGCGGTAAAATGTTTCTTGTAACGGCACCGGATCATGTTCCTGTTACCGCTTCTTTTAAAGTAAGCGACGAGGATTTTGAGACATTACCTGAAAAGAAGGGGTTTTCCCCTGCCCCATACATGGCAAGGTATAAATGGATATTCATAGAGGATATTAAACTCATGAACAAAAAACAATGGCAATATTTTATTCAGCAGTCTTATAACCTAGTAAAAGATAAACTTCCCGGAAAGACAAAAAAAGAATTGGGAAAATAACCACGCCGGTAGGTCAACATTTATTTTGCAACAAATTCTTCCGTGTTTCTGCGTCATCCACGGCAAATAAAAATAACAATTCGCGCGACAAGACACTACATAAAAAGACCGCCACTGTTCAGAAGCGGTCTTCATTACTAACTAACTGCTTGTATAAAGAGGGTACGGATTGTTATGACTTTCATACAGCAAAATCACCATTCATTTAAACATTGAGCCTTAAACTTAAGAAACTAAATAAAAAAAATTATCGCAACCGATTGCTAAAATAAATAAAATCTTATTTTAGTCGCAGAATTAATTTCTTTTATAAGGTAAAGTTTACTAATTGCTGTAGAAAAAATTAATCTAAAAAGCAGCGTACGTGTAAAAACTGATGTCTTTTTCGAAATCGGTTTCAGTTTTAAGACCGGAAAAAGAGATTGCTTAATTTTTCGCCGGCAGATGAGCAGGGGCAATGATGATACCATGAGACGTTTGTTGTAGAATTCCATTGTGTAATATGCCATATCAGGGGATGAACATCAACTTTTTATAAACTAAAAACCAGCTTCTTATTTTTAAACCAGCTCTTATGACTATTAGCATTTCAAATCGACTAGCCAAACATTTGTTTTCTGTGGTCAGAAAACACTTAGTAACCGTTTTTTTATTCGTTTTTTGTTCAGCTTTTCAAACAATTGCCGATGCCCAAACGGTACGGGGAACTGTTACTGATGAGGCCGGCAAGCCGTTGTCGGCGGTATCGGTAACCGTGAAAGGAACTTCAATGGGTACCATCACCGACGAAAGCGGAGCTTTTACCATTTCGGTATCGCCCGGTGCGGTCTTGGTAGTAAGTTCCGTAGGCTATGGAAACAAAGAAGTTAATGTAGGTTCGCAAACCAGCTTAACTATTTCACTGGCAACAACAGACCAGGAGCTTGCGCAGGTGGTTGTTGTTGGTTATGGTACACAAAGACGGACAGCCGTTACCGGCGCTGTTTCAACTGTTAACAACAAAACATTAAATGAAGTTCCTGTTGTAAGCGTGCAGCAGGCCTTGCAGGGACGCGTTCCGGGCCTTAACGTAGTAAGCAACGGAAGCCCGGGAACTTCGCCGATCGTTACTATCAGGGGTATCAGTTCTATATCTTATGCTTCCAATCCTTTGTATGTTGTGGATGGATTTCCTACCGGGGATCTGTCAACCATTGACACAAGGGATATAGAAACAGTGGATGTGTTGAAGGATGCATCTACTGCAGCTATTTATGGTTCAAGAGCTACTAACGGTGTAATAATGATCACTACTAAAAAAGGCAAGAGAGATGGCAAACTTCATGTGGATTTAAATTCTTATTATGGCATTCAGAATGTTACGCAGCGGCTGGATCTGCTGACCCCGGATCAGTTTGATCAGTATGCAACTGCTTACAATGGAAGCAAAGTGGCGAGGCGCTCAGACCCGGCCTGGGTAAATACGCCGATATACCAGGGAGCTGCTACAACTTATGGCAACAATGTTACCGATTGGCAGGATGAGTATTTCAGGCAGGGATCAATGACGCAAACCAACATAGGCGTAAGTGGGGGCAATGATATTTCCCGCTTTTATGCTTCCGCCGGCTTTTTTGATCAAACAGGTACAGCGCCTGCCGTAGGATACAAGCGTTATAATTTCCGTATTAATTCAGAGCACCACATTAGCAAAACGTTCAGCTTTGGGGAGAACCTGTATATTGCTTACGGAGACCAGGACTATGATAATAATGAGGGAGGCAGCAGGTCAAACCTGTTAAATGTTATCAGGATAATGCCATACATGCCGGTACATGATCCTACTACCCAGGGAGGTTACAGGGGTGTAAATTCTGTGTTAGATGGAGGCGACCCAACCAACCCGATTGAAGATGCTGAGTTAAAGAACCCCGGTAACCGGAGTACTGCGAAAATTTTGGGAACCGTTTTCGCCGAAGTAAATTTCACGCCCTGGTTAAAATTCCGCTCCACATTCGGCGTAGATTATGCGAACACGCTGGATTTCCGCTTTGCTCCTATATTTAATGATAGCGGCACCGTTGCCGGTTCCAATGCAACGATAGCCACCATTACAAACAACAGGGCGATTTCTACCGTTCAATTATATACTGAACAACTGACTTTTGATAAAACTTTTGACGCTCATCATGTTAACGCCATTGCTGTGTATGAATACCAGGGCCAGAGGATCAAGAATGAAAATGCAAGCGGCAACCAGGCTTCGAACAATCTTCAAACGCTGAACAATGCAAGTAATATGGCTGTGCAAACACTGGTGCAGGACCTTAACATCATATCTTATATTGGCCGTGTGAGCTATGATTATAAGAACAAATATTTTTTGAATGGAACTGTTCGTTATGATGGCGGCTCTTATTGGGCGCCGGGTAATAAATGGCAAACATTCCCGTCTGGTTCTGTAGGCTGGAGGATAGACCAGGAAGACTTCATGAAAAATCAGACAAAAATTTCTGAGTTAAAATTAAGGGCAGGATACGGTATTACCGGCCTCAACGGCGCTGTTTTAGGCGAGAGCCCCTGGCTGGCTACTGTTAGTGCAAACAGCGCTTACTATCCTTTTGGCAACGTAATTAGCAGCGGCCCGGCCTCTTCTATTCAACGATTGGGCAATAAAGACCTGGAATGGGAAACTACAAAACAGCTTAATATAGGTCTCGACCTGGGTTTGCTTAATAATGCCATTACCTTAACTGCCGAATATTACCAGCGTAATACAGATAACCTTATATTGGCAGTTCCTATACCGCCATCAATGGGTTATATAACCAGCAGTGTAATTACCAATGCCGGCGCCATGAGAAATACCGGGTTTGAATTTCAAATAGGTTATAACGACAGAAAGGGGGATTTTACATGGAATGCTCTTGCCAACCTTAGTTTTGTTACCAATGAGGTGCGCAGGTTAGCTGATGGGGTTACTAATATTGAAGCCGGGTCTGACCAGGATTTTACAGGAAACTATAATCCTACCAATACTGCGCCTGGCGAGGCTATTCAATCTTTTTATGGCTGGGTAGTAGAAGGCATTTTCCAGGATTCTGCTGCAATTGCTAAACATGCTTTGCAAACAGGCGGAACCGGCCCCGGTGATTTAATGTTTAAAGACATGGACGGGAATGATACTATTAACCTCAATGACCGCGTATTCCTGGGAAGTTTTATTCCAAAATTTAGCTATTCCCTTAACCTCTCGGCCAACTATAAGAATTTTGGATTGACTTTATTCTTCCAGGGTGTACAGGGCAACAAAATATATAACGCCACCCGCACGGCAACAGAAGGCATGGTGCGTTTCTTTAATGCCGGTACACAGGTATTAAATGCATGGACGCCTTCTAATACGAATACGGATATCCCCCGCGCAGTATCAGCCGATCCGAATCAGAATGCACGGCCTTCCACACGTTTCATCGAAGATGGGTCATACCTGCGCCTTAAAAATATCATGCTGAATTATACTGTACCGGCCCAATCTTTACAGTCGCTCACGAAAGGTGCGGTTAAAGGTCTCAATATTTACGTATCAGCTCAGAATATTCTCACAATTACAAATTATTCAGGTTTTGATCCCGAAGTTGGTAACAGGCAAGTTAACACTACATCATTAACCAATGGCGTTGATTATGCAGTATATCCTCAGCCAAAGGGTTACCAGGTAGGTATAAACGTGAATTTTTAAAACAAGAAAAAACTTATAAACTATAACATTATGAAGCGAAATATAAATGTGGCAATTATAACAGTTATTTTAGCCACAGCCGTCATAATCGCCTGTAATAAAAAGCTCGACGTAACTGATACGGATAACCCGACACAGGAAAGCTATTTTAAAACTGCTGCTGAATTACAACAAGGTGTTGATGCTGTATACTCCAGTTTACGTAGCGGCAACCTTATTGGCCGTGAGTGGTTCTTTACGCATGATATGAGGGGTAGTGAAACATGGGCCGGCGGCTCCCAATTGGAAGCGCCAAGAGCTGAATTATTAAAACAGGCTTCGCCGGCGCCTTCAAATTCTGTAATAACGAGCGTATGGAACGGTTGTTATCAAATGATAAACAGGGCTAACCTTGTTATTTTTAAGGGACCCGAAGTAACTGATAATACCGCATTAAGAGATGTAACTGTTGCCGAAGCTGAATTTTTGAGGGCATGGGCATATTTTGAACTGGTAAGCATGTGGGGAGATATACCGCTTTATACGGAACCTGTTACCACAGCAAATGGCTATAAAGGCAAATCACCCGCAGCCGACATCTATGCGCAAATTATTAATGATTTAAACGATGCTGTTTCAAAACTTCCTGCCAATGCTGCCCAACCGGGTCGCGCTACATCCGGCGCCGCAAATACCTTATTGGGAAAAGTACAGATGCAGATGGGAGATTATACGGCTGCAAAAACAGCGCTTATGAAAGTATATGGCAAATACAGTCTCGCACCGCATTTCTTGGATAATTTTGATGGTGACGTTAATGATAAACCCTATTCTGTGCAGCCTGCCAATACACATGAGTTTAATAACCCGGAATCTATATTTGAAGTTGCTTTTTTTGATAAAGGCGATGGCGGCTATAACTGGGGCAATACCGGCGAAGGCCCTACGCAAGGCGCAACTACCATGCGCAGCCAGGAGTATGGAATAGTTTGGGGTAACGTGATTCCTTCAGATCAGTTGCTTGATGAATTTGAAGCAAATGACCCGAGATTTAAATTTACATTCTATGAATCCGGCGATATGATTTTAACCAATAATGGTACTGTACCCGGCACAATGCTTACAGAAGATGGAATGAATGTAGCCCAAAGCAACCACAACGGTGTTCTGAAAAAAAGGGTATTCCGTAAATATTCATTATTGGATTGGACGGATAACGGGTTTAAACCTTCCGGTATAAATTTTAGAATTTTTCGCTATGCCGATGTGTTGCTTATGCTGGCAGAATGTGAAGCAGAAACAGGAAGCTTTGCAAATGCAGCAAAATACATCAACGAGGTTCGTGCCAGGCCCGGTGTAAATATGCCTCCTGTAACGCTAACTACCAAAAACCAGGCAATAGCAGCAGTAATGCATGAAAGGACTGTAGAACTGACTGGAGAAGAAATAAACAATATTGATATTTTAAGGTGGAGAAAAGCGGGCTATTATCCATCCATCAGGCCTGATCCCAAACCAGGGCAGGTGGACCTGTTCCCGATCCCCGCGAGCGAGATTGCTGCCAATCCTTTAATACAATAAAAAATAAAGTTTTTTGAATAAAAAAGAGGCTACACATTAGCCTCTTTTTTACTATTGCAGGTTTTTTCAAATAAAAAGTTTTGTGTGTATAGGGAAAGATATTACAATGCGTTTATGCGGATGACTGTATCTAAAAGTGTAATGATAATTAAGTTTGCCTTTTCATGTTTGTTCAGGTATAAGCATAGAATATATCATTGTTTTAAACGCGACAACATAAGTCTTTTGTTGCTTTACATGCTGCTCTTTGTCTTTATGTCGTGCCGGCAAAAGGCGCTTCCCAACCAGGATATGATCGATCTGTTAAAAGCGGCAAAAAAATATGATTATAACCACGATAATATTTTTAGCCCTGGTGCTATAGTTGAATTTTGCGATTCTATCATACATAATGCTCCCGGCGAAAATGAGATAACGGAAGCGCTTAATAAGAAAGCAAATGCCCTTTTGCAATTGGGCGAGGAACAAAAAGCGATAGGCATCTACCAGGATCTGCCCAATAAAATACCTCCCGGTAATCTCGACCAACGGCAATCAGTGATGAAGGATATGGCCAGTGCTTATTTCAGGTTGGGCGAAAGAACGAACTGCATTCATAACCATAATGCTGAATCATGCATCTATCCTATTTCCAACGGCGGCGTGCATCATGATAAAACAGGCTCAGAAAAAGCTATTGAAATATATAAAGCCATATTAACGAATGATCCCGGCGACCTGGAATCAAGATGGCTGTTGAATATTGCCTACATGACCACAGGTGGTTACCCGCAACAGGTGCCGCCGCAATTTCTTTTAAAAATACGCAATGATGATTCCATGCGCCTGGTGAAACCTTTCAGAGATGTAGCAGCAAACATGGGACTGAATTATAAATGTATTGCCGGCGGCTGCGTTATTGATGATTTTAACAACGATAACTATCCTGACATTGTTTTAAGTAGTTGGTCACTGTCAGAACCCATGCGTTATTACCGCAATAATGCCAACGGAACTTTTACAGACGTGTCCGACTCTTCAGGTTTGGGATATTTAACCGGTGGGCTGCACATAGAACAGATGGATTATAACAATGATGGCTTCAAGGATATATTTGTATTAAGAGGCGGATGGAAAGGAAAATTTGGTAACAATCCAAATTCATTATTAAGGAATAATGGTAACGGCACATTTACGGATGTAACAAAAGAAAGCGGGCTGCTTGGTTTTCACCCATCGCAAACTGCTACATGGGCCGATTTTAATAACGATGGCTGGCTCGATGTGTTTATAGGCAACGAAACATCGCCGGGCGAGGAGGCACATCCATGTCAATTGTTCGTCAATAATAAAAATGGAACCTTTATAGATGTTGCAGGAAATGCCGGCTGTGCTGTAACAAAATTTGTAAAAGGGGTTACTTCCGGCGATTATAATAATGACGGTTTAACTGATATTTTTATATCTACGATGAATGGGGACAAAATATTATTGAAAAATGAATCGCTTAAAAATGGCGATATAAAATTTGAAGATGTAAGCAGTGCCGCCGGTTTAAGCCACAATACATCCCGAAGTTTTCCCACATGGTTTTGGGATTATGATAATGACGGATGGCTCGACATTCTTGTATGCGGTTACGAATTCACCCAATCGCTTTCCTATTACGCCGGCGCCGAAGCAGTACAACTACCTATAGGCAATTCAGGTAAAATTTTTTTATTCAGGAACAAACAGGATGGCACGTTTGAAGATGTTTCGGATAAAGTGGGTTTAAATAGGGTTGCTTTTGCAATGGGATCGAATTTTGGCGACATTGACAACGATGGCTACCTGGATTTTTATTTAGGCACAGGAAATCCGCAATTAAGATCAGTTGTACCAAACAAGCTGTTTAAAAATATAAATGGCACCAATTTTTTGGATGCTACCACTGCTGCTCGCGTTGGTAATTTGCAAAAAGGCCACGCGGTTTCTTTTGCCGATCTTGACAATGATGGCAACGAAGATATTTATATCAAAATGGGCGGTGCCTATACAGCGGATGCTTATGAAAATTCATTTTACCTGAACCCGGGCGGAAATAATAATCACTGGGTAAATCTTTCATTGGAAGGAAGTACCTCCAACAAAGCGGCAATAGGTGCAAGAATAAAACTAACGTTTAAAGATAGTAATATGGAACGCTCTGTTTACAGGGATGTGAATTCCGGCGGAAGCTTTGGCTCCAATCCTTTAAAACAACATATTGGTATAGGCAAAGCTACTTTTATTGAGAAGATCGAAATAACATGGCCGGTTACAGGCAAGGTGCAGGTGTTTAACGATCTGCCGGCTGATACAAATATCAAAATCAAAGAAGATGATGATAAGTTCAAAACTTATCAGCTAAACCGCTTTGATTTTATTAACGAAAAACACGGGTTGCTGGCATGCTCGCCAAAATAATTACCCGGGCTTTTTACGTTATTGCTTTAATAAATTATAACAATCAATATTAGCATTGCATGAAGCATAACAACATTATTTATTGCATAACCTGTTGCATTTACTGCATTGCATTTGGTTGTAAAGAAAAAAATCAAAACCGGTTATTCACTTATTTGTCTTCACATGAAACAGGAATAACATTCAGCAATAATATCGACGAGACAAGGATGCCGGGAGATGCTTTAAATGAATTTGCGTACATGGGCGGCGGCGTTGGTATTCTTGATGTGAACAATGATGACCTGAAAGATATTTTCTTTTGCGGCAACCAGGTAAGCAGCAAACTCTATCTCAATAAAGGCAATAACCACTTTGAAGATATTACGCAAATAGCAGGTGTTTCAACCGGTGATTGGATCACCGGCATCAGTGTGGCAGATGTTAATGCAGACGGATACGACGATTTTTATCTCTGCACCTATGGCAAAACACTAGGTACGCATTCCCGCAATTTGCTGTTCATCAATCAGCATAACAGTACATTTAAAGAAGAAGCTGTTGAATACGGATTAGCTGATACAAGTTATTCAACGCAGTCTGTATTTTTTGATTACGATAAAGACGGCGACCTGGATATGTATTTATCTAATTACATGTTGAATGCTTCCTATTCCGCCAATTATTTGTATCCGAAAATCCTTACAGGCAAGTCGCCTGCCAATGACAGGTTATACAGGAATGATGGCAATAAAAACGGATCAGGTCATCCTGTGTTTACAGATGTTTCCATGGATGCCGGTATAAAAGAAGATGGCTATGGCCTGGGTGTTTCCGTAAGCGATTTCAATATGGATGGCTGGCCCGATGTATATGTGTGTAATGATTTTATTTCGAACGATGACCTGTGGCTGAATAATAAGAATGGTACATTCACCAATGTAATTGATAATGCAACAAAGCACCAGAGTTACAGCAGCATGGGTTGCGATGCTGCCGATATAAACAACGATAATAAAATTGATTTTGCAACGGTTGATATGATGCCCGAAGATAATTATCGGAAAATGCAAACTTTTTCTTTTATGAATTACGACAGGTATCAATCTGAAAGAAACATGGGCTATTCGCCTGAGTTCATGCGCAACATGCTGCAGTTGAATAATGGCAATTACAAAAGAGGCGATACCTCAATGCCTTTCTTTAGCGAGATCGGGCAAATGGCCGGCGTTAATGAAACAGACTGGAGCTGGAGCATTTTGCTTGCTGATTTTAATAATGATGGTTATAAAGATGCACATGTCACTAATGGCATCGGAAGAGATTTTATCAATGCTGATTTTATATCGTTCAGTCAAACAATTGGCCAAAACGCGACACAGGACCAGGTAAGAAAAACGCTGCGTGATAAACTCGTATCGCTTAAACATGTTGAGATACCTAATTATCTATATCTCAACAACGGCGATTATACTTTTTCAAACATAACAGACTCATCGGGCATCAGGCAAAACTCCATGTCTAACGGTGCAGCTTATGCTGACCTGGATAATGATGGCGATCTTGATTTGGTTGTAAATAATATCAACAAGGAAGCATTCATTTTAATAAATAATGAAAACCAACCAGGTAAACCCGCAACCAATCACAGCATCGGTTTTATATTGAAAGGCGATAGCCTGAATACAAAAGGATTTGGTGCAAAAATTTTTGTGTATGCCAACGGCGTAACGCAGGTACAGGAACAATATCCTGTTCGTGGTTATTTATCAACTGTTGATACAAAACTTTTATTCGGTACAGGCGAAAATGCAAAAGCAGATTCTGTTGTTGTGGTTTGGGCGAACAATCAAAAGCAGGTACTGGAAAATATAAATGCAGATTCAACTTATACTTTATATCAAAAGAATGCAAATGAAAACAGGCAGCCGTCGCCTGATATGAATCAAAATACTTTAACTGATGTTACAGCTTCCGTAAATGCGTTGTATAAGCACAATGATTATATATTTAATGATTATGCAGAGCAACGTTTATTGCCGCAAAAATATTCTCAATTAGGGCCGTTTATTTCTACTGGCGATATTAATAATGACGGCCTGACTGATTTTTATATTGGCAGCGGGTTTAATTCAACCGGGAAAATTTTTACGCAAGCAAATACCGGTAGTTTCACCGGCAAAGATTTTATTCCTGCTTCAAAATTTACAGAAGATGAAGGCAGCGCTTTATTTGATGCAGATGGTGACGGTGACCAGGATCTGTTGGTCACCTATGGCGATATGCGTTTTAGCGACACATCTATGTTTTATCAACCCCATTTATACTTAAACGATGGTAAGGGCAATTTTACGTTAAACGAAAATGCAATTTCATCTGGTGTAAAAACAATTGCAGGTTGTGTTGTAACCGCAGATTATGATGGCGATGGTGATCCGGATGTATTTATCGGCGGACGTGTTTCCAAACAATATCCTTTACCACCCAATAGCTACCTGCTTCAAAATAACAATGGGGTTTTTACAGATGTTACCCATAAAGTTTGCCCTGCATTATCAAAGGCAGGAATGATAACTGCAGCGCAATGGGCAGATATTGACAATGATAAGCGCCCTGATTTAGTCATTGCAGGAGAATACACGCCGATACGGTTCTTTAAAAATAATGGCACAACGTTTACGGAAGTTACGGCATCAACAGGTTTACAAAGTATGGATGGCCTGTGGCGCAGCCTTGTTGCCGCCGATGTTGATGGCGATGGCGACACAGATATTATTGCCGGTAATTTAGGATTGAATTGTAACTATCATGCAACTGCGCAATACCCGATGAAGTTATATGCTGATGATATTGATAAAAATGGCAAGGTCGATCCGGTTATGTTTTATTACATCAAAGATGAAGATGGAAAAAGAAAACTATATCCATCCATTAATAAAGATCAGTTAGCTGCGCAGGTTCCAGTAATAAAGAAGCAATTCTTATTGAACAAAGACTATGCAACAGCAACAGCAGATAAAATTTACACGAATAATAAAAGCCTGCAGATATTTACCTGTAATGAAACGCGCAGTTGCTGGATTGAAAACAAAGGCAATGGCAAATTTGAAATGCATGCTTTGCCTGTGGAAGCACAGTTTGCACCGGTAAATGCCGTTGTATGTGCGGACATAGATGGCGATGGGATAAAGGATATTTTACTGGCAGGCAACGAATATCAAACAGAGGTAATGACCGGACGCTATGATGCTTCGTATGGTTGCTTTTTAAAAGGCAATAAACAAAAACAATTCAAAGCAATTTCACCTGTGTCATCAGGATTTAAGATTGACGGTGATGTAAAAGATATGAAGCTGGTAACAACATCAAATAATAAACGATTGTTGCTTGTTGCAGTGAATAATGATTATTTAAAAGTATTTGAGATAAGGTAATATGACTTTAAAACAAATAAAGGATTTTTTAAAACAAGAGCCAGACATATTTTTTCCTGAAATGAATTTCAGTGATGGTATTATCAGAACAGCTATATTGCAAATCGCAAAAAAAATTTAATTCCGCATGAAAAAACAACTGCTATTCATTGCACTGCTGGCATCAACAGGTGCGCTCGCACAAAAACAGGCGCCTGTTGAAAAACTTGCAGCAACTATTTCACCCAAAGAATTAAAAGCTAAGCTCAGCGTTATTGCCGGCCCTGAAATGGAAGGTCGCGAAACAGCTACCGAAGGCCAGCGCAGAGCTGCAACATATATTGAAAATTTTTTTAAAAAAATAGGCCTGCAGCCCGGTGCAACCGACGGTAAGTATCAAATGGCCTTCCCGGTTTACCAGGATTCGCTTACCGGTTCTGCGCTGTCAGTAAACGGCAACACGTTGATTTTCGGCAAAGATTACAATGTATTAAGCCTTGCGCTTTCAAACGGCAACTGGATAGCCAAAAATTTTGTGTATGCAGCTTATGGGTTAACAGATTCGCTCAACAATGATTTTGACGGGCTGGATGTAAAGGGCAAATGGGTAATGATCCTGGAATACAAGCCAACCGATATACCCGACGACATTTATATTCAATATCATTCTTATGTTCTGAATGGAATGGCTTCCTCGGTAAAAGCAAAAGGCGCTGCAGGGGTTATTATCGTACTCAAAAACCCCGGGGCTGATTTTGCAAAGAACGCTAAAGGCAGCATGTATCTGGAGAAATCAGGCGATGTTATCCCGGTTGTGCTGGTGAGCGAGGCAACCGCAAACACATTATTGGGCGCTTCAGGTAAAAGTTTTAGTGAGCTTGCTGCATTAACACATGGCGTTTATAACGCTGCAGTTGCCTTGCAATTACAAAAAGCAACCAATAATCTGCAAAGTACCAATGTTATCGGTGTATTGCCGGGTACGGATAAAAAAGGCGAATATGTTTTTGTAACAGGCCATTACGATCATCTTGGCAAAAAAGATTCTGTAATTTATTATGGCGCCGACGATGATGGTTCCGGTACTACCGCTGTATTACAAATTGCCCGGGCATTCGTTGATGCAAAAAAGAAAGGTTATGGGCCAAGAAGAACTATGATTTTTATGACCGTTTCCGGCGAAGAAAAAGGTTTATGGGGTTCTGAATATTATACCGATAATCCAACCGTATCGTTAGATTCTGCTTCAGCAGATTTGAACATCGATATGATCGGCAGGATTGATACAGAACGTAAGCTTCCGGATACCACAAATTATGTTTATGTTATCGGCCACGACAAATTAAGCAGCGATTTGCAAAAGATTAATGAAGCTGCTAACAAATACACAGGTTTAACACTGGACTATAAGTTTGATGACCCGGCAGATCCCAACAGGATTTATTACCGGAGCGATCATTTCAATTTTGCAAGAAAAGGTGTGCCTATTTTATTTTTCTACGATGGCATGTTGCTGGCGGATTATCATAAGCCAACAGATACTGTGGATAAAATAAATTTTGCATTGATGGCCAAACGCGCACAGATGATATTTTATACTGCCTGGGATATAGCCAACAAAGATGAAATGCTGAAACGAGACATGCCTTTGAATATGCCTGCTGCGCAATAAAATAGTAATGTGTATGATCTTGATTTGAGCAGGCTGTAAGCATTTGCTGTTCTGACTGAAAGCATACAGGTGAATGGCTGGCATGCTTAACAGTTTCTATTGACGAAGCACACATACTTAACATTTCAAATTGAAATGGATGATGCTTCTTCCCATTGGTCGTTGAACAATCCTGATGGCAACGTTGGATTATTTGCCGGAAGAAAATACGGCAGCAGATCAATTGGTTGAATCATTCAGGCCATTGAATATAAAACTCATGCAGCCTGCAGGATTGCTTTTGCAACAGAAAATGATTATGAAGAAAAGTTAAAGCCTGCAGCGTTATATAAACTTCAGGGTGATACTATTTTATCAAACCTTAAAAGGGAAAGTGTAATATGAATTCGCAACTGCCATAAAAAAAATAGGCTTAAAACTCGCAACCGATTGCGAAAATGTTTAAAAATTATTATTTTGCCCAGTAATTTCAACTTCCGGACAAGCTTATGAATAAGCCAAAAGATGTTACTATTTACGATCTTGCCAGGGCGCTTAAAATGTCTCCTTCTACCGTAAGCCGGGGATTAAAAGACCATCCTGAAATAAACAAGAACACGAAAAAGAAGATATTGCAGATGGCAAGGCAGATGGAATACCGTTCCAATACCTTTGCCAGTAATCTCAGGAGACAGAGCACACATACCATTGGAGTTATCCTTCATGAGTTACACAGCTATTTTATAATATCTGTTTTGGCCGGTATTGAAAAAGCGGCTTCAAAAGCAGGATATAACCTGATCATCGGCCACTCTTCCGAAACAGCAAAGCTCGAAGCCGCCAATGCGGATAACCTGTTCAATAAAAGAGTAGATGGCTTAATTGCTTCACTTGCTTACGATACGGAGAACCTGTCTCATTTCGAGCAGTATAAGAAAAAACAAATCCCTGTAGTTTTTTTTGACCGGGTAATGGAAGACCAGGAAGGCGTTAAAGTGATCATAGATAATTACAAAAACGGGTACGACGCTACTAAACATTTGATAGAACAGGGATGTAAAAATATTGCGCATATAACTGGCAGTTTGAAAAGAAACGTATATGCGGAGCGGTTGAGGGGCTATAAAGAGGCGCTTGAAAATGCAGGGTTAAAATACAGGGAATCTTATGTGCTGGAAAATGATCTTACTGAGGAAGCCAGCGTGCAGGCTGCACACCAGGTTTTAAAGATGAAGCCCTTACCCGATGGTATTTTTATTACCAAAGACCTTTGTGCAGCAATTGTAATGCATACGTTAAAAGACCTGGGCAAACGTGTGCCGGAAGATATCGCGATAGTGGGTTTTAATAACGACGAAATAAGCCGTATCGTAGAACCACAACTTACTACTGTCAATTACCCGGGTATCACAATGGGCGAAATTGCATGTATCCATTTAATAAACCATCTGGGTGGCATATCCGATATAAATCTTACACAAACTATTATCATCAAATCTGAATTAATTATAAGGGGATCTTCTTTAAAAAAGACTGATGCCTTAGGTAAAGCATTATAGTAGCTTCTGATGCGATGGCTGTCCAGGGAAAGTGTCATTAATCCGCAAGGCCTCAGCCGCAAATTTATATGCTCATATCTTAAGATCATTCCATTTTAAAAACCCTGAATGAATGAGGCTTAACCGTTATGCTGTAAACATTTTTAGGCCCCCTGTTTTTTTCAATGTAGCTCATTCTTGGGGTTCTCATCTCAGCGTTAAAAACCTGGCTCGAATTCAGATCGGTGATCTTATTAAATTGCGTTGACGTAACAACCTTCACAGCAACTTCTTTATCCAGGAAAGATTCAACAATAAAACTATTATTATCATAGGTATATAAGCTAATCTTTGGAGCACCTTCTATCTGAACTTTTAATTGAGCGCAAAGCACCTCTCTTATCTTGTTCAATACCTCCGCAGGAAGATTATACAGGTCGGCGAAATTATCAGGGATAGTTAAAATATATAAATGCCCTTTGGAATAATCAGCTTCATGCAGGATAGGCCAGCCATTATCACCGTTAATACCGGAAACTATTTCCCACGAATCATTGGTGAGGTATTGTATCTGCGGAATAAGAACAGGTTTATCACTATGGATCAATTGGAATGTGCCGGCAGTAAAATCCTGTACCAGCGCTTTTCTGTCTGTATAACGTAATTCAGCGATATCATTCAGTCCTTTATCCTGGATGGCACGCAACAAACCTGAAGTTATCACCACCGTTTTTCCATCGGTCAATTGCTTTTTTATTTTGTCTGCAATGTGATCATCAAACTTTGCTTCTTCAGTTAATAATATTACACTGTCTTCAGCGGGGAACTCAGGTTTCATGTCCATCGGCAGACCGATCATGCCTAAAAAATTTTGTAGGAAGTCTTCACCAAGAGAATGATAAGGGCGGTAGCTTTTTATACCTATAGGATTACCAAGTTGTCCTAAAACTTTATCAACTTTTTCAAATGTATAGCCTGCAACTCTTGCAATAGTTGAAGGTCTGTAAGCACTATCACCGTTATAATTTACCGGTTGCATCATTTCGTCATAATCAAAACTGGTATGTTGTCCCTGCCATGGCGCACGGTCTGTAAAATAGATCGGCCGGCTTAGCTGACGGAAATCAAAAAGTGTTTGTTCCGGCGCTTTAGCAAACAGTGTTATCCATAATTGTTCTGCATAGCGGTCAAAGTAAATTGAACCGGGAGGATCAACCCAGCCACCTCCGTTTCTGCCCGGCGCAATATTTTCAAAATAGCGAAAGATATTATAACCAAGATAAGGTTGCAGGTGCTGCGCGCTCATTACAGCATCTCTTGTTTCAGTGCCTGTATAAATGCCGTCAAACAGCTTTGGCTCTTTTTCAAGATTAAAGCCAAGACCCTGGAAATGTTCATACCAGTTCGGATATTTCACTACGATCTTTACTTTGGGATTAGCTGCTTTCCCCGGGCCAATGATGAGTGATTGTGCTGCTTCTGCCATAAGATCCAAGCGGTATTGGGTCCAGCTTTTGCTGCCTTTGTCTTTGATGGCGCCATCATCTTTGCAATTCGTAAAGAAGAAATCATCCAGTATAAATTCATTGAAATTTTTGGCAGTGTATTCGCTGAGTTCTTTTACTTTTTTTCGATCATCCGGATTGCTGTAGCAAAATGTTTGAAAGCGGTTGGGCTCGCTGATCGTTAAAGTAATTCCCCCGGCGACTTCAATGCCCCGGTCTTTAAAAAATTTTTTGGCAATGTCCAGGGTTTGCTGGTCAACAATAATCAGATCCCTATGTGTTTCAAGATATATTTTATCCACCTTAAGCTGCCTGGAAATTTCATTCCAGATAGGCTTTAAATAATTTGTTGTATCGCCCATCTGTTTTACTTCGTAGGCGCGGCAATAAACAGAGACTTTAAAATTTTTGTATTGCTGTGCCTGAAGATGAAGCAGGAAAAAGAAAGAAAATAAAAACAGTAAGATTTTTTTCATTGGTTTTTGATTAACGTATGTGTAATGTATTGGAAAATATATTGCTGCGCATGAATTTTTTTATTTAACGCCTCTTATTTTATCAACAATCTTATCAATCTGTTTTACAACGGCCATCTTTTTTATTCTCACTAACGGCCTTTTGATAATATTTATAAGCTCAGTTTTGTTGGCATCTGCAATCATTTGGTTAAGGATATATATGTCCTGTATAATTTCATCTTTAATTTTTTTAGCTGTTTTATATCTGGAAAAAATAGTTTCAAGTTTTGTAAAAATAGCTGCAGAATTATCTACATGCAGCAGCGCCTGTATAAGGTAATTATATACTTTAGAATCTTTAATTGGGGCGGTAAATAAAATCTCAAATAAAAAGGCATTCATATAAAGCTCAAAATAGTTTGTATCCCGTATAATGCCTGAAGCGGCTTCGTCGGCTGATACAAGCATAATATTATTTTCTTTACCCCGTATGCCCAATAATAATTCTTTGTGTTGAATTGACAAGCCTGCAGAACTGGCTGGTGCTTTAAGATTTTTTATCAACCCGGCTTCTTCGTCATACATATATTTCCGGGATATCTCTTCATCAAATGTTGTGCGATCACTGGCCGGAATAAGTATTTCTTTTTTTACCTGCAGGTAGTTGTTAAGATTTTTTCTTAGTGAAAGACCTACGCGTGTTGTAATTTTTTCAGACAGTTTTTTATCATCATACGAAAAAATATTTCCCACATCAAATACAATACTGCCGGAGTAATTGCTCCATTGCTCCTGTATATTTAGTTTCTTTTGAAATATATCAAGATAAATATAGTTTTCTCTTGCAGAAGTTGTAATATATTCTTTCACTGAACCGCGATAGGAAATATCAGGGTAATTAACAATAAATGAGCCGCTGCTGAATATTTCAAGCTTTGCTTTGTCTATTAACCCTTCTTCAAAATCCCTGCTTAATAAATAATAAATGCCGGCGAGGTTTTTGAAAATTTTTTTACTTACCGGTTCATGATTAGGCAAGCAATCGCCAGGCAGGTCTAAATAATTTTTTTTATTTCTTAAGAAATGCAGTAGTACAGGGTTCAGGTCAGCATTATCTAATATTTTTTCTTTTGGAATAAATTGCGGGATACAATTTTCAATAACAGTTTCTGTATTATCAGCATATTCATTTATTTTTTCCAGTTGTATAAGTGTAGCAAAAGGTTCGTTCTTATCTGTCCAGCCGGCAATAACTCCATCCATAACTTTTTGGGGATAATGAATGTTCAGCAATAAATGCATTTTGTACACCTTATCCGTTTTTGACACCTGTATATTGCATTTGATAAGCTTTGTGTTTTCCGGTAAAGGATAACGCAGGAAACCTTTATAGGCTTTGTTTTTGTTTTCATCACACTTAAGATAAATAATACCGGATGGTTCAATAAACAAATAATTTAATTCTATGCCGCTCTGTATAGTATCGGTACTGCCGGGATAGTTGCTTCTTAAGTTATATGCTTTCCATATACCGCTGATGGTTTTTATATTTTCAATTGATTGGCGGCTCGGCAATATATTAGAGTTCGGGCTTTCATAATTCAACAATGCATTTCTTTCATACAGCATATTATAAATCTCATCATCAATTTTTTTATTGATGTTTATCTCTTTTACTTTCTTTTCGATATCATCATATTTCATTAGCAGGCCAATGCCCGAAATAGGTGCATTAGATCTCGTATGGCTTGCGTAGGAACATAAAAAAAAATTATTTGATTGTATATCCGCGGGTAATGGAATAGTGTATTGGCTTGTTTGCCATCCGTGCAAAACATAAAAAGAAAAAGCCCGGTGATCTTTATTATCACTCTGTGCATTTTTAATGATCGTTACTTCAGAACTGATAGTATTTTTTTTATAAACTGATGATGCATCAAGGTCATAATAAACTATGCGGCAATCAGTCCAGAATGTTTTGGTCGCATCTACAGTAAAATGCATTTCAGCAATTCCAACATATTCATCCTGCCAGTAATACCATATATAGGAGTCAATGTGTGAAAACTGGAACTTGTAATAATCAAGAAAAAAACTCCATGCAGTTTTTTGAAAAATTTTGTCAGCGCATGTTTCTAAATTCTCTCTCTTATCTTCAAGGTACAATGCAAGACCTGCCAGTGCGTGGATAGAATAAGCTCTGTCCGAAGCTTCTTTTTTATTGATGAGTTTTGCAAACGTCTCACTATCGAATTCAGGAAGTTGCTTTGAGTTACCGGCTATGGCAGCGTATGGCTTCACAAGTTTTTCTTCATACAATTGCTTTAAAGGTTTTAAAGAATCCTTTGTATATTTTTCCTGTATGTTTGTAAAACGTATGGATGAATGATTTTCTAATACTTTGAATAAAAAAAGAAGTTGTTTCTTACTTGCAATTGCTGATCCGTACGATAAACCATCCCCAGTTTCTTCCGAAAATCGCCTTTCGTTTTCATCATCGTTTTTCATATGGTCAATAGCTTTGATTATTGTTAGAGATTAAATAACGACATATGGTGCAGTTATTTATTTAAAACCAAATTAAATAATAATGCAACGTGAAAAATGATTAAGATGAAAATAAAAATATTATAAAGGCTTTCGGGTTTAGCCCTTATTAAACAGGCCTCTTTTTCAGCCCTTGCCCTTTTATTTAATCAGTAAAATGAAAGCTATGATACCACTTGGGTATACAATGCCTGCTGCAAGCGTTTCAAACAAAATAGGGTTTATAAAAGAAAAATATAAGCCTGCAGGAAATAAGCTGATAACAGATGATTCCGAATCGCATCTTTTAACCATTGCGCCAACAGGGGCGGGCAAAGGGCGTTCAAATATAATTCCTGCCTGCCTCACTTACCCCGGCAGCCTTGTTGTAATTGATGTGAAAGGGGAAGCGGCGCGTGTAACGGCTAATGTGAGAAAAAAGTTCGGCGATGTTATTTTAATTGACCCGTTTAAAGTAGTTACAAAAAATCCTCATCGGTTTAACCCGATGGATATAGCTATTCATAAAGATGCGTACGACCAGGCCGGCACTATGCTTGCCACGGCTTTTCAGGGAGATAATACTACAATAAGCAATGACCCGTATTGGGATCATAAAGCGATAGAATTGATAAGCGCTATAACAATAAATGAACTTGGCGCTAAAAAAGATTTTGCCAATGTGCGTAAAGCTTTATTTAATGATGATGTTGATTATGAATTGGCAAAACTTATGGACAGCAAAACCATAACAAGCACTTTCGCTTATGAATTGCTTGCGGCTTATCTTCAAATACCTTCTGATAAAACGAGGCCTTGCATTCTTTCAACCGCCCAGCAATATGTTGCGTTATTGGGCGATCCTGTTGTGCTTGATTCACTAAGAGGGCCTTCAGGTTTTAATGTGCAGGATCTTATTGACGGCAAACCCATGACAATATATTTTATTATTCCCATAAATAAATTGGATGCTTACAACAGTTTATTAAAATTGTGGGTTCGTTCAATATTATTCCTGCTAAGCGAAAGAAAACGGAAGCCGCAATCAAAAACGCTTATGATATTGGATGAGTGCAGTAACCTCGGCACGATGAAGCCATTGGTTTCTTCTATTACATTAATGCGCTCTTTCGGACTTAGGATATGGTGTTTTTTTCAAAGCCTTTCACAGATCAAAGAACGCTATCCGAAAGAATGGCAGACTATAGTTGATAATTCTAACATAATAGAAGTGTTTGGCATTAATAAATATTACAGCTCAAAAGAAATTGCAGACCTGTTGGGGAATATAACGCCGCATCAAATATTAAACATGCCTGGCAGCGAGGCTATTCTTTTGATGAATGATCATAGAATTCAAAGAGTGCAAAAGCTGGATTATCTGAAAGATAAACGTTACAGGGATCTTGGTTATGACAGCAATCCTTTTTATTCCAATGAGAAGTAGCTAACCTATGAACACACCATTCAACCCTAAATTCCTTATTCTGCAATTGTCTTTACACTAATTTATTACACAGCTATTCGTTGTTTTAGTTAAGTGAAACCACACTGCAGCTCATGAATAAGACCTGAAAGACCCCGCTGCACTTTCTATCAAACCTGCCGGCAGTAATCACTCTTGTTTTTGATAATAGTAAATAGCATAATGCGAATTACGGAAACTCAATCGCACACAATTCTATATCGGTTATTTATATTGATATAATTTCAGCTTTTGTATATCCCAATCATCTAACTCAATACGCAGGTGTCTTCCCTGGTGTGTCTGATCGCCATTCAACACTAAAATTGTTTTCCAGGTATCTTTTTCAAGACTGCCTTTTTCAACAGAAGCAATGCCTGCATTAACGGTTGAATCCATGCATGAAAAATTGATCACTATGCCGGAACCGCCAATTATAAAATCATCATCGCCTGTTTGTATAATGATAGCACCCGTTGCATCCCAAACCGCATCCTGTCTGTGCCCGTTCCATCCAAGTGTATTATCGTGCGAAATTTTAAAAATGTATTTTCCAAATGTGAGCGTATCAATGTTGTTCACTTTATCAAGCAGCACACCATCCATTTTTACAATACTTTTTTCTTCAAGAATATAAGGCGAGAGTTGCTGTAATAGGTTATAACTTTTTTGCAGGTTGCCGACAGGTTTGCCATCAACATTTTCTATAGAAAAAGGGGAGAAGCCTAGCGAATTATAATGGCCAATCGTATATAAAGCCTTTGCACCGCATGTTGAATCAAAGCGTATCTCGGGAATGAATAAAGTGTTGTTATTTCTTATATAGAGATTGCACCAATATTTTGTATCGGGATTATAAAAATCCGGAGATAACATGTCAATAGCAGGGGCAGCAAAATGCCATATATCCATTACCTGCGGCAATGGCCCGGCGCTTGGATAATCACCCGGCAAAGCACCTGGCCTGTTCAACGCTGCATTTACATACATAGGCAAATTATACATCGCTTTCCCCGCCTTTGCCACTTCGTTTACATAGGATGCATAGTAATATGCCTGGAAGATCTCATCTGTAGCAAGGCTGCTGCCAAAAATTTCCTGCCATGTGCCTTTTGTTTTAAAACCCTGCTGCTGCCATTTTTCTCTTAATTCAGGTACAAGGTTGTCTTTGTTTTTTTGCAGGTGATCCATCAGTGCACCGGGAACTTGTTGATTGAATAATTTAAGTACCGAAGGCCGGGTTTCTTTGGCAGTGCTTAGCATGCCCACTTCATTTTCAACCTGTACCATTATTACGGTTTGATTAACGGCATCCACTTTTTTTATATGATCCATTAAAGCGGCAAAAGCTTTCTTATCTGCTTCCAGCGCTTCTTTGCTGAACGCAGAAATGATCTCCATGCTTCTGCCATTTTTGTCAATAGTGCGTTCAAATCTCTTGGTGTTGGTCTTCATCCACTGCGGCACATAACAACTCATGCTGTTCTTCCATGTTCCGAACCATAGCAGAACAAGATGCAGATCATTTGCTCGTGCGTTTGCTATTAAGCTATCGACCAGAGCAAAGTCAAATTTGCTTTCTTCGGGCTCGATCAGTTCCCAATACACAGGCATCAATACTGTATTCACCTGCATGTTTTTTAGTTTTTGCCATACAGGTAACATGTATTCGTTCATGGAAGCACTGGAATTACCCAATTCGCCACCACGAATAAGAAAAGGTTTATCATGTACAATAAGTCGAACTGTATTTTTATTTTTTTCAAGATGCGGGATCGAATTGGTTTGTGCTGTCGACGATAAAAAGGGGAAAGCCAACATCCATATCAGCCCGGTTCTTTTAAACACCTGTTGAATACTTAATTTCATGGTTGCACTTTACAAAATAAGTTTCACTAAAACTTTAAAGCGTAATGATGTTGTTGTTAAATCGAAACTGAAGCAGAATTATGTTACAACTGCAGAAGAGTTCCGCCCGAGGCGGAAGATACACGCTTGACTTCGCCACGCAGGCAGCGATGCCGCGAAGACCAAAATCCGTCATCAAAAAATTTTCAACCATTACTCTTTGAACGGTGTGATAGGTTGTATTGAACCATCACTGTTATAATGCAGCTCCGTAACCTTTACATTGCGCAAATGTGTTTTGCCGCTTAACTGTACATCATGATAAAATATATACCACTTGTTGTTAAATGGAATAATGGACTCATGATTTGTCCAGCCTTCAACCGGGTTTAATACTATGCCCTGGTAGGTAAAAGGTCCGTAAGGATTATCACCTGTGGCGTAACATATAAAATGCGTATCACCGGTTGAGTAGGTGAAGTAATATTTGCCATTATATTTATACACCCATGCTGCCTCAAAGAAACGTTTGTCGTTATCTTTCTCCGTAAATAATTTTCCGTCTTTATCAACCAGCTTAACTTCTTTTACAGGTTCTGCAAAACTCTTCATGTCTTTACTCATTTTGGCAATGCGTGGAAGCACAGCAAGCTCATCACCATTTTTTAGCGGGGCTGCTGAATCATATTGGTTGTTGTTCCAACGTTGAAGTTGCCCGCCCCAGATACCGCCGAAATACATGTAAAAACTGCCATCATCATCTTTAAAAACGGAGGGGTCAATGCTGTAGCTGCCTTTGATCGGTTCTTTTTCTGCAACGAACGGGCCTTCCGGTTTATCGCTTGTCGCAACACCGATACGAAACACATCCTGCTTGTCTTTTGCAGGGAAGTATAAATAATATTTATTGTTGGCATAAGCTGCATCAGGCGCCCACAACTGCCTGCCAACCCATGGAATATCTTTGATACTTAGTGCAACACCATGATCCGTTACAATGCCGCCAACGGAATCCATCGAAAGAATGTGATAATCCATCATATTAAAATGATCGCCATTGTCATTTTCCGGAGTGCCTGTAGCTGTATCATGTGATGGATAAATATAGATGCGGCCGTTGAACACATGCGCTGATGGATCGGCGGTATAAATATGTGATACCAACGGTTGCGAGAGGTATTCTTTTTTTGTTTCAGTAGCAGCAGTTGTATCCTGCTCAGTGGCAGTATTACTGCTATTGTTGCAGGATGCAAGGAGTGCAGCAGAAATCGCTAACTGGTTTTTAATTTTCATCTAATAAATTTTGTTGTTATAAATGCAGAATTGAATCGTTGATACGAATATAAAAGCATTTATGCAATCGGTTGCGAGAAAAGTAAAAATGATCATTTTAAAAATTTATATGGTTATTTTGAACCGCAGTTTATAATGTGTTGGTTATCGTTTTTTATATTATTTATTTATTTTGGTTGACATAATATTTCTCCCCATGTACACAGGTTATAGAATCGTAAGTTTTATTTTGCTTTTATTTTTTGTTTGTTGTAATGCTCCTGCACAATCCATTGAACACAACAGCATTCTTGCTCCCGGTGCAAAGCTTACTTTAATTGACAGCAATTTTAGTTTTACGGAAGGACCGGCGACAGATAAGGGAGGAAATATTTTTTTTACCGATCAGCCCAATGATAATATCTGGAAATATGATATTAATGGAAAGCTTTCTTTGTTCATGCATGGAGCACGCAGATCGAATGGGATGTATTTCGATGCACAGGGAAACCTTATCAGTTGTGCTGATAAAGACAATGAATTAATTGCTATATCGCCAGGTAAAAAGATCACTGTTTTAATAAAAGATTACGAAGGCCACGTGCTGAACGGGCCAAATGATGTTTGGATAGATCGTTCAGGTGGAATGTATATCACAGATCCCTATTATCAACGCGATTATTGGACGAGAAAAAAACCTGACAGTGCATTGGGAGGAGAGAAGGTTTATTATCTTCCTTTCAACAAGAAAGAATTAATACGGGTTGACAGTGCCACCATAAAACCCAACGGTATTGTGGGTACGCCAGACGGAAAATACCTGTATGTAGCAGACATGGGTGACTGGAAAACTTACCGGTACGATATCAATAAAAACGGAACGCTTTCTAATAAGAAACTTTTTGCCGATGAAGCATCAGACGGCATGACGATCGATGAGCGCGGGAATATTTATTTCACCAACAAAGGCGTTACCGTTTATAATCCTTCCGGTGAAAAAATTGAACATATCGATGTGCCTGAACCATGGACAGCCAATATTTGTTTTGGCGGAAAAGAAAGAAATATACTTTTTATCACCGCTTCCAAATCTGTTTATATTATTGAAATGTCAGTTAAAGGCGTGGAGTAATGTTGAAAAGTTGATTGGGTTGAGATAGTTGAAAAGTTGATTGGTTGAAAAGTTGATTAGTTGATTAGTTGATTGGTTGAAAAGGGGGTCAATTAAAGATAGTGTCCAATCACAATCTACATAGAATGGGTAAATAGTGAATAGCAAGCAGAGCTCAAATCGTAAAACGTACATCTAACATCGTACATTTCTTTCAGATGGTTGACTTCTGAATTATCTCAACAATATTCGCATAGCTGTTTTCAAGTTTCCCGGGTATTTGCTTCGCATCCACCCATTCGATCATTTCAATGTCTTCTTCGGTTTGCGGAACCAACTGCTGATCGCCGGGTGCATGCATTTTATACCAATGTGATTCTTTTAACACATCATCATGGATGCGTGGTTCAAAATATTCGTGAAAGGTGATGCCTGCAAAATTTTTAATGCTTACGTTTTCTAAACCGGTCTCTTCTTTCACTTCACGCACCGCGCAATCTTCTATTGTTTCGCCTTTGTCCAATTTTCCTTTTGGCAGATCCCATTTACCACGACGGAATATCATCAGCAACTCATTTTTATCGTTAAAAACCAAACCGCCTGCTGCTATAATTTTTTTCGCCATAAAAAGTTTTCTTAACTGCAATCTACGATTTAAGCGGATAGTTCATGGTTCATAGATCATGGTTAAGAACCGTTCCTGCCATGAACCATGAACGATGATCTATTTGCTAATCTGCAATTCAGGCAAATAGTTCATAGCAAATGGTTCATGGTTAAGAACATTTCCTGCTATGAACTATGGACCATGATCTATTTGCTAATCTGCAATTCAGGCAAATGGTTCATGGTTAAGAACATTTCCTGCTATGAACTATGAACCATGATCTATTTGCTAATCTTAAATCTGCAATCTGCAATCGCCAATCTGCAATTCAGGCGAATGGTTCATGGTTAAGAACCGTTCCTGCTATGAACCATGAACGATGATCCATTTGCTCATCTTAAATCCGAAATCGCCAATCGCCAATCTGCAATCGAATAATATCTTCGCGTGATGAAGAATGAAAAAATCATTGCTGAGAAATTGCTACAGGCCGGCGCCGTTAAGTTAAGCCCGGAACAACCTTTCACCTGGGCAAGCGGGTGGAGAAGCCCGATATATTGCGATAACAGGAAAGTGCTTTCATTTCCCTTCCTGCGCGACTTTATTAAAAGCGAGCTGTGTAATGTAATATTCGAGCAATTTCCCGACGCAGAATTATTAGCCGGTGTTGCTACTGCAGGTATTGCGTGGGGCGCCATGGCTGCAGACCAGTTAAAGCTTCCGTTTATTTACGTCAGGCCAAAACCTAAAGAACATGGTTTGGGCAACCAGGTAGAAGGTTTTTTTGAAGCCGGGCAAAAAGCAGTGGTAGTGGAAGACCTGATATCTACAGGAAAAAGCAGCTTGCAGGTGGTGGATGTATTGCGTAATGCCGGTGTGGAGGTCATCGGTATGGCTTCAATTTTCAATTATGGTTTTGACGCAGCGCAGGAAGCTTTTAAAAACGCCGGTGTGGATCTGGAATCATTGACCAGCTATGAATCATTGATCAGGCTTGCCATCGAAAAAAATATTGTTGCTGAAGATGCAGAGTATTTATTGCAAAGCTGGAGAAAAGATCCCGCTTCATGGGGCGTTTAATATTTCAATAAAATCGATGAGCAATCTTTTAAATTGCTTAGCGTTATAAGTTGGATGGATATGTTGCCATGAAATCCCGGATCGCTTTACTTTCGGGATGATCCGCCGCGGCGAAATCCCGCAACGTACTAAAGCTGAAAATATAAAAAATAAATAAATGAAATGGATTAGCTTTTTTTGTTTGTCCTTTTTTGCAATACATGCCGATGCGCAGGTAATGCAGGGCAAAGCACAATGGGGAACGATAAAAGTGCCGCAATTGAAATGCTGGGAATGCCAGCAAAGGCTGGATAATTTTTTAACCCGCGAAAAGGGCCCGAATACGGATGCAGGTATTTTGCAATGGAAAACAGATCTGAGAAATGGCATATTAAAGATCCAGTATATTCCCGACCGAATCGCGCTGGATTACATCCGCACTGCAGTAGCCAACGCAGGTTTTGATGCGGATTCAGTTACGGCAGAACCCGAGGCTTACAAAAAGTTACCACCTCCCTGTAAAAAAGCCACTGACGGCAATGGATTCGGGCCATTCAAATATTGTAATCTCGAGCCGGAGTACAGGCCGAAGGACTAGGCAGATGTGGGATGTAAAGATGTAAGATGTACGATGTAAGTATCGCATCTAAATCAGAAATCCAAACATTGTACATCGCATATCGTACATCGCTTTACATTCTCTCCGGAACTTTTATTCCCATAAAGTGCATGCTTGCATAAATAGTGTTTGCCGTGAATTGGGCCAGCATTAAACGTAAATGTTTTTTCTCTTCTGATTCCGCGTTCGCAATAGAATGCTCTGTATAAAATGAATTGAACGTTTTGGCAAGATTAAAAACATACACTGCAATTTTTGAAGGATCAAAAAGAGCGGCTGTTTCTTCCACAATAGCCGGAAATTGTTCTAATTGAACGATAATATTTTTTTCCAGCGGCAATAAATTTGTACTGGTAAACTCATCATTCACCACTGACCACTCACCACTCACCTTCCTCAACACACTCCTGATCCTCGCATAAGTATATTGCACAAACGGCCCGGTGAAACCATGAAAATCTATACTCTCTTCAGGGTTAAACACCATTCTTTTCTTCGGATCAACTCTTAATAAAAAAAATTTCAACGCGCCTAAACCTATCGTTTCGTATAGCTCCTGTAATTCCGTTTCATTAAAGTCTTTTACCTTCCCGAGTTCTTCCGTTTTTTGCTTCGCGATGTTGATCATTTCGTCAACAATATCATCGGCATCAACTACGGTGCCTTCGCGGCTTTTCATCTTTCCTGTTGGCAGTTCCACCATGCCATAGCTTAAATGATGAATGGCTTTTGCATAAGGCAATCCCATCTTTTCACAGATCAGCTTTAACACTTTAAAATGATAGTTCTGTTCATCGCCTACCACATAAATGCTCTCGTCAATTTTATATTCTTCATATTTATTAACTGCCAAACCAATATCCTGCGTTATATACACTGCCGTCCCGTCTTTACGGCGCACGATCTTTTTATCGAGGCCGTCATCAGTCAAATCGATCCAAACACTGCCGTCATCTTCTTTATAAAAAACACCTTTTTCCAAACCGGCTTCCACTAAATTTTTCCCAAGAATATAGGTTTGGCTTTCATAATATACTTTATTAAAATCAGCACCGATGCGTTGATACGTTTCATCAAACCCTTCATATACCCAACTGTTCATCATGCTCCACAACTCAAGCACATCGGGCTTTCCGGCTTCCCAATCCACGAGCATCTGTTGTGCAGCTTTCATGATAGGCGCTTCTTTTTCCGCTTTTCCCTTTTCAACTCCTTCGCCAATCAACGTTTCAACCTGCTTTTTATATTCATCATTAAACTTCACATAATAATCACCCACAAAATGATCGCCTTTTGTTTGCGTGGATTGTGGCGTGGCGCCGTTGGCAAATTGTTTCCATGCGATCATGCTCTTGCAGATATGGATGCCGCGATCATTTACGATACAGGTTTTGATCACTTCATTGCCTGTTGCTTTCGATAATTCCGCCGTGCTCCATCCCAAAAAAATATTTCTTAAATGGCCCAGATGCAAAGGTTTGTTGGTATTGGGAGAGGAATACTCCACCATGATCTTTTTACGGCCGGCAGCTTGTTTCCCAAAATTTTCGTTATCATAATTTTTTGAAAGAAAATTGATCCAGTAGCTGTCTGTAATAACAAGGTTCAGAAATCCTTTTATAACATTGAAGGATTGAAACAGGTCGCTGTTATTTTCGACCAGGTATTTTCCCAATTCATTACCCAAAGCATCGGGAGATTTTTTTAAAGGCTTTAACAAGGCAAATAACACAATCGTATAATCGCCTTCAAATTCAGGTTTGGTGAGATTTACCGTGATAGCAGCTTCATCAATTGAAGTTTTATATAAGCCTTCAATTGCTTTTGTGGTGATCAGTTTAATATCGTTCGTAACGCTCATAATAAAGTGTGAAACCGCAAAAATAACGAACGGAGGCTTGTAAAGTCTTACTTAATTCGCTGTGCATAACCTGTAAGCAAACATTATTTAGGCGAGTGCAAATATTCAATATTCAATGTTCAATATACAATGCTCATTGATAAACGTTTCCCGCTTGAATATTGATTATTGAGTGTTGAATATTGATTATTTCGCAAGTACAATTTATCATTTTAGCGCTCCGCCTTGTAAAATCTTCCTTAAATCTGCGATCTAAAATCTGCAATCTGCAATTACTATAGTTCATAGATCATGGTTCAGAGTTCATCGTGCGCAGCAAGATTCAGGTAGTGGGATACTGTATCAATGTTTCAAATCTCAAAGGACGGTGGACTGTCGACAGGTGACCGTTAAATAATAAAATCAGAAATCTTATAAGGCGGCCTACAAATCAGACATCCGCAAATCCGGCATCAGCGATTCACTATTCAATGTTCAGGTAGAAAACATTATATTCTTGTAAAATCTTCCTTAAATCTGCAATCTTAAATCTGCGATCTAAAATCTGCAATCTGCAATTACCTTTACCTTCGCAGCCGCAATGCAAAAAATACATGCATTTATAAGCAGGGTTGTTTTAGCAATAGTGGATTTTTTTTATCCGCTATTCAGGAGATTTATGCCGCTGCAAACCTACCGCTATGCTGCCTGCGGCGGGGCCAATATGCTTTTGGATATTGCCATTTTTTCGTATGCATACAATTACCTTGCAGAAAAACAACTAGTTTATATAGGTTCCTTCGTGCTAAAGCCATTTGTTTTTGCTTTTATTATTTCATTCGTTATTTCTTTTCCAATCGGCTTTTATTTAAGTCGTTACGTTGTATGGCAGCAAACCGAAACAAAAAAACGGATACAGATTTTCCGCTATCTCCTGGTTGTTGCTGCCTGCATAGGACTCAACTATCTCCTGCTGAACATTTTTGTACAAGTGTTTCACTGGTGGCCAACCTTCTCCAAGATCGTCACCAGCATTTTTGTAGTGTTGTTCAGCTATCTCACACAACGAAACTTCTCTTTCAGACCAGTCAGATCATCATTGCCGGCGGATGCGGTGGACGAAGCATGATCAGTTTTATTTAAATTTTTTTTACGCGTTCCCTTGAGATAAAAAATAATGCATCAAACATAAATATTACATTATTTTTAGTTCTTAAACTAACGTTATGGATAACCTGACTAAAATCTACGAGAACATCCAGGTGTTAATTGCAACTTATGGGATGAAAATTCTTGGCGCTATTCTTTTTTTCATAATCGGTTTATGGATCACCAATGCCATTTCTAAAATCTTGAGTAAGCTAATGATGCGCAGGGGTTTTGATGTATCGCTGCAGTCATTCCTGGCAAGCCTTATAAGCATAAGTCTGAAAGTGCTGCTGTTAATAAGTGTCGCCGGTATGGTGGGTATTGAAACCACCAGCTTTATAGCGGTGATCGGCGCCCTGGGTTTAGCTGTGGGTTTAGCGCTGCAGGGTTCGCTTGCCAATTTCGCCGGCGGCGTATTGATCTTGTTGTTTAAGCCATTTAAAGTAGGAGATCTTATTGAAAGCAATGGCCAGACCGGGTTTGTACAGGAGATACAAATATTTAATACCGTTGTGCTTACGCCCGAGAACAAAACAACCATTATTGCCAATGCGATGGTATCAAATGGTATTATTACTAACTACAGCCGTCATGGGAGTTTGCGTGTAGATCTTACTATATCAGTAGCTGCTGAAAATGATATAGAAAAAGTAAGAAAGGTAGTACTGGACGTATTAAACAGCGATGAAAAAGTATTGAAAACACCGCCGCCCGGCGTTTTTGTTTCAAAGCTGGGAGGCTACTTTACTGAGCTCGCCGTACGGCCTTATGCAACTGTAGAAAACTACTGGGATGTTTATTTTGGCACTTTGGAAAAAATACAACACGCTTTAGGCACAAATGGCATCACTGCGCCGGTTCCGTCGCAGGTCCTTATTTCAAAAACTGCATGATCTGCTGTATTTGTTTCCAGGAAGTTGCTTAAATATTCGCTACAGATTACACAAATGAACAGATGTTGTATTTCTTCCGTGAAAATCTTGCTATCTGTGGCAATAACTTCTCAAGGGATTACATTTCCATCGGCATCTAATTTTATCACTTCACCAAAATTCAATTCCCTTATTCCTGCTTCCACTTTTTTGAGATCGCCAACAATCAGCCAGATCATTTCATCCGGATGAACCACCTCTTTGGAAGCTTCATTTAAATCCTGCTCTGTTGATGAACGAACTTTAACAGCATAATGCTGCCAGTAATCATCAGGCAGATTATAATTCACCACATTAACTGCCGCATTTTCCAGTGATTGCAGTGTAGAAAAACGTGCCGGTAAACGCAAGCTCATGTTGCGCATAATACTGTTGTATTCTTCGCCCTGCAGCGGCCTTGCACCCGCTACATCTTTTATCTCTTTGGACACCTCGATCATAGATTCCTTTGTTTTGTCTGTTTGAACAGGCGCAATCACTTCTAAGATACGCTGGCCTTTTGTCTGGGTTAAAAAAGCGCCTGAGCCATAGCTCCAGTGTTTGTCTAAACGCAGGTTACGGTTTAACCTTGAGGTGGACATGCCGCCAAAATTTTGCATAAAGGTTTGTATCGCCGCCTCATTTGGCCTGCCCCCCGGCAATGAAACCTGTGCCGCCACGATAACAGACTGTGTTGCTTCAGGCTTATCTATTAAATATACTTTACCGCCTTTTGTTGGTGATATGGCTTGAATATTTTTACCGGGTGCAACTCCCTGTTTCCAGTTTCCAAAAGCCGTCTCCAATGCAGGCAACAAAACATTCATACTTACATTACCGGTAACAATTAGTGTGCTGCTGCCTGGCTTGAACCATGTATCATGCCAGCTAACCAGGTCATTCCTCGTAAGCTCTTTTACTGATGCAGTATAGCCGGTTCCGGATTGCGGCATGGCATAAGCATGATCTTTACCGTAGATGAGCGCCGGTAAATTGCGGGATACAAGGCTGTTCGGCTCAGATTTTTCAAAATCTATATCTGTGAGTTGCTGCTCTTTTAATATTTTAAACTGGTCTTCCGGAAACGAAGGGTGCAACACAATGTCAGACAGGATATTTAAAGACGGCTGCAGGTTTTGTTTAAGCGCTTTTAATTGCACATAAGAGAAATCCTGGTCGCTTCTTGTATTCAACTCGGCGCCATTTATATCTAATTGGCTGGAGATGGCATCCAAATCTTTTGTAGAAGTGCCTTTATCCAGCATATTCAATGCAAGCGCAGCCCGACCTGCTTTTGCCAAAGCATCGGAAGATATACCTGCATTTACTGCAAGCGTGATATTCACAATCGGCGCCGTATTGCGTTCCAGTAACATTACCGTCAAACCATTTTTAAGTGTTGCTTTCTGAATGACGGGAAACATTGCATTGGGTTGTGTTGACAAAGCGGGAAGCTTTGAGCGGTCCACGTCAGTTTGAGCGGCGTCTATTTCAGGATAAGGATTTACCCGCAGCGTATAATGTGGCAGCGACAACCATTTTTGTGCAGATGATTTTATATCTGCCGGCTTTGAGGTACCTATCCATTCCAGCTTGTCAAGATATGCTGTGGCAGAACCGCCATAGGTCATGCTTTCCGCCAGCACATCTGAACGGCCACCCATTCCGCCGGTGCGTTCCATACGACGGGAAAAATCAGCGAGGTAACGGTTCCTGGCTTTTTCCAGTTCATCTTTTGAAATGCCATCCCGTAAAATTTTATTCACTACGGAATCCATTTCCTTTTCTGCAAGAGCAGGGTCAATGCCATTCTTTACAACTACCTGCAGGTATAGTAAGCTTGAAAGTTCCTGGTCATCCACCCAGGCGGCCGCATTGTCGGCCAGCTTTTTTTCATAAACAAGTTTTTTATATAACGGGGTGGTTTCAGAGCCGCCTGCTATATCTGCGAACAGTTTTAAATATTCCAGTTCTTTGCTCTTCCATCCGGGTATATGATAAATGTGAAATATTATGGTTTGCGGAATCCTGTCCTGTACTTCATCACGGATATTATTTGGCAAAGCAGGAACCCAGCTATCCAATCTTGATATGGGTGGTACAGGCTTAATACCTTCAAAATATTTTCTGACAAGAGATTGTGCGGAATCTGCTGTAATATCCCCCGCCAAAACAATCACGGCATTATTAGGGCCATAATAACTTTGATACCATGTTTTCACATCGTCGATTAAAGCCGCATTCAGGTCGTCCATGCTTCCAATCACCGACCATGAATACGGATGCGCATAAGGGTATAATTTACCGGGCAATTCATTAAAAGCTTTACCCAGCGGCTGATTTTCGCCTTGCCTTTTTTCATTTTGCACAACACCCCTTTCTCTTTCCAGCATGTCTTTGGACAGTGTAAGAAATCCCATGCGGTCGGCTTCGAGATACAAGGTTCGTTCAAGCGCAGATACCGGTACATCTTCAAAAAAATTAGTACGGTCATTATTAGTGGTACCATTGCGGTTATTAGCACCCACATCATCCATGGCTTCACGGAAACCATGTGGATAATTATCCGAACCATTAAAAAAGAAATGTTCAAACAAATGTGCAAACCCTGTTCTGCCCCGCTTTTCATTTTTTGAGCCTACGTGGTACCAGATATTCACGGAAACGACAGGAGCGCTGTGATCTTCATGTACGATAAGTGTCAGGCCGTTTTTTAAAACAAATTCCTTTGCAGGAATGGTATAGTTACTTTTTTGAAAAGAGGTTATAACAGCGGCATTGGATTTTACTGCCGTTTGAGCATTTGCATTATTCAATAAAGCAACAAACAAAATTATTGTGGTGAAACGAAAGCTGGAATTGATGATCATTGCTGAAAGTTTTTTGGTTGTATCAGATGAATATTAACCATACACCGGAAATAACGGTGACGCAAAATAAAAAAGGAAATTAAAAGCAAAGAACCGTTTGTAAAAAAAGAATATAGCGCTGTCAATAAGAAGTTTTAAAATATATAAGGATGAAAAATATTCACTTGTTAATTATTATGTCAAACAATTGTCAAAAAAACAATTCATTTATCATCAGTTTCCCGATTGCGTAAACTTGTTTTCCTATTTAATAAATGCTTCCGTTGCTCCAGAAGGAATTTTGCAGGCAAATATTATAGATGAAGCATATGAGCAACAGGTTACATTTTAAAAGATTTGTTTTATTATTCAGTTTATTATTAACCATAAAAAGTGCATGGGCAACCAGTGATGAAAATGATGAAGGATTGGGAGGTGTAAGGGGAAAGATATCCACTTCAGACAACAGGCCGGCTGCCATGGTAAGTGTAATTCTTAAAAACACCAGGAAGAATAACCTCACTGCGGATGATGGCTCTTTTATTATACGCAATGTTCAACCCGGAAATTATATCCTTGAGGTATCGTTGATAGGCTATGAGCCGCTCTCGGAAAATGTAACCATCCAGGCAGATAAAACAATAGAAGTTTCACTGCAACTGCAGGTTTCTGATAAACAGTTACAGGATGTGATCGTAAAAACCGGCGGAGGTTATAAAATCAACACCCCTTCTTCCAGCCTGCGCATAACCACACCTATCCTTGAATTGCCGCAGAATATCCAGGAGATCACCGGCAAAACATTAAAAGACCAGCAGGTTATCAGTATGAGTGACGGCGTAGTACGCAATGTAAGTGGCACTGTACGGCTGGAACATTGGGCTGATATGTACACAAATATCAGCGCCCGGGGATCACAGGTGCAGGCTTTCAGAAACGGGTTTAACGTAGTAAACTCCTACTGGGGACCGCTTACAGAGGATATGAGCTTTGTAGATCATATTGAATTTGTAAAAGGCCCGGCAGGTTTTATGCTTTCAGGGGGCGACCCAAGTGGCTTATACAATGTAGTTACGAAAAAACCAACCGGTGTAACAAAAGGCGCTGCGGAAATCACGGTTGGCAGCTATGATCTGTATCGTGCAACGCTTGATCTGGATGGCAAGCTTAGCAGCGATGGAAAATTATTATACCGTCTAAACCTGATGGGACAAAATAAAGGTTCTTTCCGTCCTGACGAATTCAATAACCGGTATAGTATTGCGCCGGTGATTTCTTACCAGGTTGATGATAAAACAAAACTGACACTTGAATATACTTTACAACACGCCAAAATGAGCGATGTTGGTTCTTATTATGTTTATGGAACTGATGGTTATGCTACGCTGCCCCGTGATTTTACCACATTGCCGCCTGGCCTGGAACCAACAACAATGGATGATCACAGTGTGTTTTTAAACATGCAGCATCAGTTTAACAAAGACTGGAAATTAACCGTGCAGGGTGCATATTTTCATTACAAGCAAACAGGCACTTCTATGTGGCCGGCGGCTGTAAATACGGATGGTACCATGTTAAGGTCAGTAAGCAGTTGGGATGCTTTAAGCAATATGACACTCGCCCAGGCATTTGTAAATGGTGAGGCATACACCGGCACTGTTCGTCACCGCATTCTTGGCGGTATTGATATCGGCACAAAAAACTATTGGGCAGACTGGGGCCAGTACTTCCAGTTGGACAGTGTTGGTGGTGAATTTAATACACTTGATCCCGGCAACAGGATGCCTCCGAACGGTTATCCTTCGTTTGATCATGATATGTCAACGCTTAAGCAAAGAGCAACCGCTATCGGGGGTTTGCAAGGCCAACGTTATACAAGCGCCTATATACAGGATGAGTTGGGATTTTTTAATGATGTGCTCCGTGTAACCTTAGCTGCACGATATACTGACCTCGCCATGACGGCTTGGGGCACAGATAACAATAAGGCAAAGCATTTTACGCCACGTGCCGGTGTTAGTGTTTCGATTGACCAGCATACTTCTTTGTATGGGTTATACGACCAGGCCTTTATGCCGCAGGCTGCCGGTGGCCGCATAACAGGCGGTGGTAAATTACAACCAATAACAGGGAACAATATTGAGTTTGGCGTTAAAAGAGATTGGATGAATGGCAAATGGAATACTTCGTTATCAGTTTACCGTATCATAAAAAATAATGAAGCTACAGCCGATCCGGATTCACCTGATCCAAACAATCCTGAATATATAATAATCGGTCAAAAAAGAGCGCAGGGGATTGAATTCGATCTTCGCGGACAAATCGCTCCGGGTCTCAACCTTGTTGCCAACTATGCATACACGGATTCAAGGGTTACAAAAGCAAATGAAGGCGGCGGTTTAAAAGCGGATGATATTGTACCCGGTTATGCAACGCACACAGCAAATGCATGGTTAAATTACCAGGTTCAGGGCGGCGCTTTAAAGGGCGTTGGCGCTTCAGCCGGTTTTACTTTCCTTGGAGACAGGCATACCGAATGGGAGGAGTCAGCCATAAAATTGCCTGATTATTTTAAACTTGATGGCGGTTTATTCTGGCAGGGAGAAAAACTAAGGGTTACTGCCAATGTGTTCAACCTATTGAATAAATACCTGTACAGTGGCTCTTACTATTCATGGCTGAGCGCGTACTACTGGCAGGCAGAACCTGGAAGGAATTTAAGGTTTAGTATTTCTTATAATTTTTAGTGCATCATAAACAGTCATAAAAAACCGCTGCACCTGTTGTGGCGGTTTTTGTTTTAAAAGGGCGAGTTTCCCGTTTTCGTAAATCGTTTTCCCGATTGGTATTATTGAACAAAAGTATGCGTGATAACTTTATTCGAAACGTGTTGAAGGTATCCATCCGGTCATTTCAACCGGGCCTATACATTGCCAAAAACCATTAATTGTATGAGAAAATTTTTTGTATTGCTGTTATTCACCACCACTGTTTCTATAGTGCGTGCACAAAATACGGGCTCCGTGCAGGGCATTGTAACTACATCCGACGGCAAAGCGGCTCCTTTAGTGACCATCCAGGTAAAAGGCAGCAAATTAGCCGCCCTGACAGACGATGAAGGCAAATTCAACCTGCAAGATATAAATGCCGGCAACTACACCATCACGGCATCCTTAGTTGGTCATAGTGTAACAGAAGAATCTATTACTGTTGCTGCAAATCGCGTAACTCAAATCAATCTGCAATTAAAAACTTCAGAGCAGGAGTTGAAAGAAGTAGTGGTGAATTCAAACACCAAGTCTTACATATCAGAAAAGCCATCCACATCGTTAAGATTGAATGCAGCCCTGATCGAAGTGCCTCAAAACATTACTATCGCCACCAAGCAGACTTTAAACGATATGGGCCTGCTTTCAAAAACGGAGATATTCCGCCTGTCAAGCGGCATTACCAAAAGCTATGGCAGCAGTATGGATATGACTGTCCAGATACGCGGCACCGATGCAACCTATAATACTTACCGTAACGGTATTGGCGGTCCCATCTGGTGGAACGCACAGGAAGATGCTGCTATGGTGGAAAGATTGGAATTTGTAAAAGGGCCTGCCGGTTTTATGCTGGCTAATGCAGAACCAGGCGGACTTATCAACACAGTTACCAAACAACCCACGCACCAGCAGATTGCAGAAATAGGTTTCGGCCTCGGCAGTTGGAACATGATGCGTACGACCATTGACCTGGGCGGAGAATTTAAAAAAGAAGGCAAGCTAACTTACCGGTTAAATACCGGTTATCAACGCAATAATGAGTTTTACGAGTTTGGCGCCTTTAACCGCCTGTTCGTGGCGCCTGTTTTAAAATATGATTTCAGCGATAATACCAGCGTAACTTTTGAGAACAATTATGTGATAGCAAGAGCACAGGAAAATGTGCACAGTTCCATTTCAGTAAATGGTGATCTCTGGGCGATTCCTACTGACATGGCGATTAATGACCCGAACAATCCCAAATGGAAAGCTGCCGACCTATATAACAGGATATACCTGCGGCATAAATTCAGTGAGAACTGGATTTTTAATGCACAGGCGGCTTACATGACTACTTACTGGGGCGGGCAAACTTTGTACATAGAAGGCTTGTCTGAAAATAAAGATACCATTAACCGGTATGTGGGTACGAGCGACTGGAAAGGCGACCTTTCTAACATACAGCTTTTTTTAGATGGCAAGTTCAATACCGGAAAAAATGCGGAACATAAGGTATTATTTGGCATAGATTACGGATCGGGCACTGAAGGAAATACATCGGAAGATACCTGGGGCACGAGAACTGTGCCTTTATCCATTGCATCTCCAACATATTACCTGCCAAAGGAAGAACTCGCTCCGGGTGATGATGCCTATGTTTATACCTGGCAAACCACCAACCGCTGGGAGGCTTTGTATGTACAGGATCATCTGAAATTATTTAATAAGCTGATCGTTACACTGGCAGGGCGTTTTACGCACCTTGTTTCAGGCCAGGACTACAATACGCCTGAAGATCCCGAATATGAAGTAGCGGAAAATAAATTCACTCCGCGGCTTGGCCTTACCTACATGTTTACCGATAACATTTCTGCATACCTGTTGCATGATGAAAGTTTTCTCCCGCAACGCGGTTTAATATACAATGGCGGCCGGTTGCCGGCGCTTACCGGCAGAAACAATGAAATTGGTGTGAAAGCGCTGTTCTTTAAAAAACAACTTTCCATTGCTGCTTCCGCGTATGACATCATCAAAAACGATGTGGGCAACAGCGATCCCGTACACCCGGGCTATTATGTGAAAACCGGGCAGATACGAAGCAAGGGTATTGAATTTGATATTGCCGGGAAGATCTCCAGTAACTTTTATGTGAATGCCAATTATTCTTATACCAACCCGAAAATTACGGAAGACGAAGACAAAACCTTAATCGGATTGCAGAATAACGGAACCGCTAAAAACCTTTGCAACATCTGGCTGAAATACCAGGTAAACGATGGTGTATTAAAAGGTTTTGGTATAGGAGGCGGCATGCAGTATACGGATAAACGAAGCGGCATCTGGCCTGGCTGGAACAGTTCGGAAGGCAACAAGTATTTACCGGCCTATACCATATTTGATGCCGGGCTTTCTTATGCAACAGGAAGATTTAGTATTGGTTTGAATGCCTACAACCTGGCCAATAAAAAATATGCTAACAGCGGTTCCTGGCAGCCTGATATAAATGAGTGGATGTTTGATATTGAAAAGCCATTCAATTTCAGGCTGCAAACAACCATAAGATTGTAACTAACCGGCAGGCTTAGTTTCCTGATTTCGTAAACGGTTTTCCCGATTAAAGCAAAGCTTTGCATGATTTATAAACAGTTTTGTAAAGTGGTTATAGCGGGCACAATAATTAGCGGATTCAATAAGACAGGAATTAAATAAAAATGGCAAGAACATTTAAAAAAATTACCGGCAAAGTACATTTATGGCTTGGGCTTGCTTCCGGGGTTATTATTATATTTCTTGGTATTACTGGTTGTATCCTGGCTTTTGAGCAGGAAATAAAATCGGTTACAGAACCTTATCAATATGTTGAAAGCAGCGACAAACCGGTGCTGCCGCCCAGCAAACTGCAGGCTGTTGCAACGACAGCGCTGCCCGGAAAAAGCCTGCACAGCATTAGTTATGCCGGCAAAGAGAAATCTGCACAGGCGGTTTTTTACAATAGCGAGCCTGAATATTATTATATCGTTTACATTAACCAATATACAGGTGAGGTTTTAAAAGTAAAGGATGCAGATGCCGATTTTTTCCGCGTAATAGTGAACGGTCATTTTTATTTATGGCTGCCGCCGGCGATCGGCCAGCCGATAGTTGCCACTGCCACGCTTATATTTCTCATCATGCTTATCAGCGGACTGATATTATGGTGGCCAAGAAATAAGGCTGCACGCAAGCAACGGTTTTCTGTAAAATGGAATGCCACTTTCAAACGCAAAAATTACGACCTCCATAATGTATTGGGTTTTTATATGAGCTGGGTGGCCATATTTATAGCTGTCACCGGTCTTGTATGGGGATTTCAGTGGTTTGCAAAATCTTTATACTGGGTTACATCCGGCGGTAAACCAATGGTGGAGTATTATGAACCTGTTTCCAAAAAACCCCTGATGAATAATGTGGCTGCCGGCGCCCCCGCTATTGATAAAATATGGCATAAAATGAATGTGGAAAATCCGGGCGCAGCAGTAATAGAAGTGCATATTCCCGCCACTGATTCTGCCGCTATTGAGGCTGTTGCTAATCCCGATGCTGATACTTACTGGAAATCGGATGTGCGTTATTTTGATCAATACACCTTGGAGGAAATTAATGTAACACACCTATACGGCAGGTATGCCGATGCTTCTGTAGCTGATAAAATTGCCCGCATGAATTATGATGTGCATACCGGCGCTGTTTGGGGCATAACGGGAAAGATACTGGCATTTTTTGCAAGCCTTATCGCCGCCAGCCTTCCTGTAACGGGCTTTCTTATATGGCGCGGAAGACACAAAAAGAAAAAAAACGCTGCCCTTCCGGTTATTAAAAAAGAACTGGTTATTGCCGTTGCGCAATAAAGATCGATCCTGCAATCATTCAATCATTTATTGAAATACATCATGGGCAATCTTAGAAAGGCTTGCATTGAATGAGCATGGTTACGTGTATACTGCACAGATTGCGGTTATTGCCAGGTTGGGTTCGGTACAACTGTGTTTACAATGACGAAAGTAATTGGCTTCTATGGAAAAATATACAGCGCACATGCTTGAAAAGCCACATCTGGCGGCCTAACCAATCTAATGGTAAGCAACATAATAATGTCGCAACAAGCTTTTCCGTATTTCTGTGTGATCCGTAGCAAATAAATGACAATTCTTGTTTGACATACAACTATCAAAAAAACGCACCAAATACAACAGTATAGTCCTGTGTAAAATCCCTTGTTTGTTACATCATTTCCTGTTTAAAATATTTCCAATCCGCAAAGATTTCTTAGCTGTTAGAATCTGAAGCGTCTGCCGGAAAGATGATATAAATGACAACTTTTAAAAATTATATTGATAAGTTAAGAAAATATATAAAGTAATTAGTAAAAGGCTTACATTTACTTTGCACTTCGAAATGACTATAGCCAACGAAAGCAAATCTGCAAGAATCCGGCGCCCAATGATAAGCTAAGACAATCCTTTGAATCCTCTGACTCCACCTCGTGAAAGCTTTGTATCGCCCCATGATTTCTGTCAATACCACTTTATGAAAGCTTGCTTTTACCTTATGATTTCCATTGATTCCGCCTTGTGAAAGCATAAAGCATATATTATACCTTATGATGCTGATAATACCACCCGGTGAAAGCATCGATGTTATCGTATGAATGCGCCGGTAGTTTAATTGATAACATAAAAACCAAAAACATGAAATTAATTAGCAGGTTTATTGCCGGCTTGCTGTTACTGTTATTGTCATTTACAGCCAAAAGCCAGGACGACAGTCTTTATGCAACGCATAGCGTGTATAAGTGTGGGCTGCACTATATTCTTGTATTTAAGTACAAACCTGTACCCGACAGTGTAAAGATTAAAGTAATTAAATTAAAGTTTGCGCGGGAGGGTCAGAAAGACAGTGTAATTAACGATACGCTGCGGTTGTTATTCTATAGTGCAAAAGCAATACTGCACCGGGAAATTCCGGAGGGTACGGAGCAGCTTACCGATCCTGTAAAAGTTGCATTTGTGCTTGAGTCCCGCGGCATATTTGTAAATTTCCTTCAGCAGGTGTTTGACAAGCTTTGTAATCAGCCTAAAAAAGAATTTGCCAAACCAATGTCCCCTGTTGTGCAGGCTGCGGTACCAGGTCACAGTAATCATTGGAAGCCTGCTACAAAACGAGGCGATAATTCGTTTTGGATGATAGGGAGTGAAAATGCAGGCGGCCCGGGTGATACCATTGTTTTATCGGGTGCCTATTCTTACGCCTACATAAGTAAAGACTATTCTTCGGATGTGGTGCTTTATACAGATGGAAAACAGGTAAGTTTTAAAAGCGGTATATCTGTAGAGAATACGAACCATTTAAGGATAGATGGATCCGGCGGATCTTCCTTCTACGGCATAAGGGTAAATGGCGGAGGCACCAATCTTTCCATTACCGGTAAATCCAATTACATTGATGTTGGCTATGTCGATTTAAGAAACGGAGGCGTAGGTGGCTTATGGGATAAGACAGAAGTTTCTGATGTGCAGAACAAGTACGATTGTGATCAATCTTATTTATACCCCACAAGAGCATTGCACCATCGGTTACATCATATAAGCCTTAAGAATATACAGGGCGATGCACTCTATGAAGGTTCAACCGGTTCAACGGGCGGAAGGCCAATGAATTGCGGGGGAGTAGTTACCTATCCCAAACCCATGGGGGGCGGGTTTGTTGAACTGGACCACATTGTAATGGATAGCATTAACCGCCAGGGCGGCCAGGTAAGCGGATGTGATTCCGGTTATGTACTGGTGCATGATAATATAATAACCAATACAGGATATGAATATAACCCCCAACAGGGCGCCGGCTTTGCAATAGGCGGCCTGACCAAAAATGCAAAAGTTTACAACAATCAATTCCATCATAACTTCCTGTATAATTTTTATAGTTACGGAGATGGCGTAACAGAATTTCATGATAATGTTACGGATACGGCAGGGCAGGTAGGCACCAAAGGAACCACCGGCTGGAAGAAAAACACTGAGCAATTGGCATCAACCTTATTTGCTCCGCAAAAAGCTAAATCCCAATTAATCATAGAAAATAATAAGACGGGTTATAATACTGCGGTCAACAACGGGAAACCGGTAGGGTTTGTTATTTATGGCGATAACAAAATCCTGTCCGTCGGTGGGAATGTGTTCTGCAATAATGTAGGTAATTTAGTGAACAACACCGGTGTTGGTTTCCAGACAACCTGTTCGATAAACGGCTTCACTATTACAGCAACCACACTAGATACGAATGTTACCATAAAGCCTGCAGGAGTTACATCTGTAAACCAGGGCGGCAGCCAGCAATATACCATAACGCCCAGAAAGGGATATGATGTAGCGGATGTTAAGGTAGATAACGTTTCCATAGGAGCAGCTACCTCCTACACATTTACCGATGTTCAGGCAAATCACACGATTATAGCAAGCTCCGCCATCCAGACTTTCTCTATAATGGCATCTTCAAAAGGAGAAGGAAATATAAGCCCGGCCGGCACTACTACCGTGAACTACAATGGCAAAGTGACCTATACGATTACGCCGAATGACGGATGGCATACAGAAAGTATAATTGTGGATGGTGTAGCACAGGATGTGTCGCTAACCAAATACACATTTACCAAGGTGAAGGAAGATCATAAAATATCTGTAACGTTTGCAACTAACATATTTACTATTGTTTCATCATCTGCGGGTGGCGGGCACATTCTACCGGAAGGAGAAACTATTGTAAATGCCGGAAAGCAGCAATCGTACGTGATGAAAGCAAATGCGGGTTCTGAGGTAGCCGATGTTATAATAGATGGAACATCTATCGGCGTAGTGCAGGAATATACCTTCTATAATGTTATGGAAAGCCATACCATACATGTAGACTTCAAAATAGCCAGCGGCCCGAATTTGCCGCCTATATCTGTTCCGGCATTCAGGACACTTATGTCTTCGAAAGGTGTCGTGACCTCTTTAAGCGGTGAACTATCATCTGACGACGACGGCAATATCATAAGCTATGTCTGGAAACAAACAGCAGGTACAACTGTAAATATTGTAGCAGAGTCAGACAAGACTACAATAGTTGCAGGAATGACAGCCGGAAGCTACACATTTGAACTGACAGTAACCGATAACAGTGGGGATAGCAGTGTTGCTACCGTAAGAGTAAGGGTGATTGAGGAAAGTGCTCCCTGGAGCGAAAAATATGCTATAGAGGTAACACCTTCCGTAAAAAAATAAATATGCCAATGGCCGTTGCAACCTTTCACGGAGGATGATGAGTAGTGGTGAATAATAAGTTGATGGTTTTAGACACTAATAAGAGCAGTCATTAAAAGGCTGCTTTTATTGCTTTTGCTAAGTAAAGAATATTACCAGGCGCCAGTTGAGTTGAAGTGATAATGCATACAAAAATGGAGTGATGCAAAGTGCAGTATGTTTAACCGTTTGAACGAGTATTAAATTTCATAGAAGTCAACTTTCTTGCGGGGGATTCCGGTATGTACCGGATTGTAAATTCTACACTTTCAGTTTACCCTTTTCAAACTTAATGGCAGGCTGTTTAAATTTCAGTTGTTTGCTAAAAAAAGCCTGAAAATAATGCACGAATCAATACATTTATAATACCTTTAAATTAACAAATTCCAATAGAAAACCTTGACCTCCGGTCATCAGGTTGCGTTTACATTTAGCAGACTATTTTTTGATAATTTCCTGTCCCTGTTAACACATATCTGTCCTGTCTTTGAAACTAATTATTTGTCCCTATCAATACATATGCGTTTGATGAATGCTGTGATGAATTACTCTGTGGAAATATATCTATAGTGATCATTCAAAAAAACCAATACGTTATGAAAGTCATCACCAAATTTATCGCAGGGTTAATAATAGTATTATTGCCATTCGCAGCCAATTGCCAGGATGATAGCCTTTACGCCGTAAGTAGTGTGTATAAGTGTGGAATACACTATATAATTGTATTTAAATACAAACCTTTACCTGATAGTATAAAGACCAGGATAATAAAGATACTTATCCCGAAACAACCTCGCGATGGCGGTGGGGAAGGTGATAGCGCCGTTAAAGATACCATGTATATAAGCTATTTCAAATCCATGGCAACACTGTATCAGGAAGTTCCGGAGGGCACAGAGCAACTTACTGAACCTACGCCGGTAAACTACGCAATAGAAAGAAGAGGTCTTACCGTAAACTTTCTGCAGTCGGTATTTACAAAACTGTGTAATCAGCCCAAAAAGCAATTTGCCAAACCTCCGGTTCCGGTTGTGCAGGCGCCGGTGCCGGGCCATTCCGAACACTGGAAACCCGCTACGAAAAGAGGCGACAATTCATTTTGGATGATTGGTGGTGAGAATAAGGGTAAGCAAGGTGATACGATTGTCTTGTCAGGTAAATATTCCTATGCCTATATATGCCAGGACTATTCTTCAAAAGTGGTAATTTATACTGACGGTAAGGGCCAGGTAACTTTCCAAAGTGGCATATCCATAGAAAATACCAACAATCTTACATTGAGTGGTGAGGGCGAGAATACACTTTATGGTATAAAGGTAAATGGTGGAGGGACTAATGTTTCGATAACAGGCAAATCAAATAACATCGAGGTGTGCTACCTGGATTTGAGAAATGGGAAAGTTGGCGGCCTATGGGATAAAACAGAGGTTTCAGATGTACAGAATAAGTATGATTGTGACCCGTCTTATTTATATCCTACAAGGGCCATGTACCATCATCTGCATCATATAAGCCTTAGGAATATACAGGGAGATGCATTATATGAAGGCTCAACAGGATCAACCGGTGGAAGGCCTATGAATTGCGGTGGACAAGTTACCTATCCCAAACCTATGGGAGTTGGATTTGTTGAATTAGACAACATCATAATGGATAGTATTAACCGCCAGGGCGGACAGATTAGCGGAGCAGATACCGGCGATGTGCTTGTGCATGATAATATAATAACCAATACAGGGTATGAATATAACCCGCAACAAGGGGCAGGATTTGCAATAGGCGCCTTAACAAAAAATGCGAAGATCTGGGGAAACCAGTTTCATCACAATTTCCTGTATAATTTTTATAGTTATGGAGATGGCGTAACAGATTTTCATGATAATGTTACAGACACAGCGGGACAAGTGGGCACCAGGGGAACAAAAGGTTGGAAGAAAAATACGGAGGAATTGGCATCCACTTTATTTTCTCCCCAGAAAGCTAAATCCCAACTGGTCATAAAAAATAACCAAACAGGTTATAACACTGCGAACCAAAACGGTAAATCTGTAGGGTTTGTTATCTATGGCAATGACAAAATACTGTCCATAGGCGGAAATGTATTTTGCAACAATGTGGGTAATTTGGTGAATCAAACCGGTGTTAGTTTTCAAACAAGCTGCGTGGGTGATCTTAAGTTTAATATTACCGCAACTGATTTAGATTCACATATTACAATAAAACCCCCGGGCGTTACACCTGTAGCCCAGGGCGGCAGCCAGCAATATACTATAACTCCTAAAAAAGGATATGATATAGCGGATGTTAAAGTGGATGGGGCGTCCATTGGCGCTGCTACTTCGTACACATTTAAAAATGTCACGGCGAATCACACTATTACAGCCAGTTCGGCTGTTCAGACCTTTTCAATTACTGCCTCATCAAAAGGAGGCGGCAATGTAAGTCCTCCCGGAAGTACAAAAGTGAACTATGGAGATAAAATTATTTATACCATTACACCGAATGACGGATGGCATACAGAAAGTATAACTGTTGACGGAAATACAGTTGATCCCGCTGTAACGAAGTACACATTCAAAAATGTGAGGGAGAATCATAAAATATCGGCCGTATTCGTAACCAATCAATTTACGATAACATCAGTAGCTTCAACCGGCGGTCATATTATACCGGAGGGAAAAACTACGGTCAATAGCGGCGGTCAGCAAACATATATTTTCAAAGCAAATGATGGCTTTGAGATAAGCAATGTTGTAATAGATGGAACACCTATCGGGGTAGTGCAAAGCTATACCTTCTATAATGTAACAGCAGATCATAAAATAAAGGTTAATTTCAAAAAAGCCAGTGGACCGAATTTGCCGCCTGAATCCGTTCCGGCATTCAGGACACTAATGTCCTCAAAAGGTATCGTGACTTCTTTAACCGGTGAATTGTCGTCTGACGACGATGGCAATATTATAAGCTATGTCTGGAAACAAACAGCAGGTACAATAGTAAATATTGTAGCAGAGTCAGACAAGAATACAATAGTTACAGGGATGATAGCCGGAAGCTACACATTTGAACTGACAGTAACCGATAACAGCGGGGACACCGGAGTTGCAACCGTAAGGGTACGGGTGATTGATAAAAATGAAACGTGGAGTCAAAAATATGCAGTAGAGGTAACGCCATCGGTAAAGAAATAATAGTCTCGTAACCGTGGTTTAATACTGGCCGTTGCTGACAATAAGAGCAGTTCCCAGGGGCTGCTCTTATATCGAATACCCGAATTAGTTTACTTAAGCTCGCAGTCAATTGTTGGCCGGCTTTGTAACACTTAATCCTTTGAATACTTTTATTAAGGATATTTTGAGAAAACATTAATCATTCATCTTAAACATTTTCATAAGATGCGACAGGGTGATTGCATTATGTACATTCAGTTTTTCGAAAATTCTTCTTTTATAAGTATTAGCCGTGGAGTATTGAATGTTCAATATTGAACAAATATCCGGCAGCGCATGCCCTTTGTTTATAAGCAGGGCAATTTCCAGTTCCCTTGCAGATAGTTGCTCAAACGGGTTGCTGCTTTTATTATTGTTATTTGATCGGGCTATACTTTTTTGCGGTTGTTCATTAAAATACATGTTGCCGCTTAATACTGCTTTCAGTGCAAGCAGAATTTGTGTATTGGAAGCTATTTTATTAAGAAAGGCTTTGGCGCCTAACTGTAAGCATCGTTCGCCATAAATATCTTCCGGGTAAGTTGTAAATACAATAATGTTTGATTCAGGCGAGGTGTTTTTTAACCATTCCATCATACCGGTAAAGTCTGAGCCCGGCATATTTATATCTAACAGTATAAGGTCGAAAAAAAAGGATTTTACTTGTTTTAAAATTTCATTTTCATTAGAAGCTTCATATACCTCGTCTCCTTCAAGATGTTGTTTTATTAAAGCCTTAATGCCGGAGCGTACAATACCGTGGTCATCAGCGATCAATATTCTGTTATGGGGCATATTTGCAGGCATTTTAAATTTATTATTAGCTATTATTTGCTGCATTTATTTTCAAATTTGAAAGCGTTACCGTTGTTCCTTCCGCAAGCTTGCTTTTCATATCCAATGAAATATCAAGCATCCTGCAAAAATCAGTTATAAACCGGTAGCCAAAGCCAATTCCGTTTATTTCTTTATTATAGCCAAATGAAGCATTCTGCTGTGTGCATTGTATGAGCTTTTGTAATAGCTCGGGTTTCATTCCGTCTCCCGTATCTGCTATTGCTATGGTTGCAATATTATTGGCTGCGCATAATTTTATACATATCGTGCCGGCATGCGTATGCTTATTTGCATTATCTATAATGTTGCGCAGTATTATTTTCAGCAACTGGTAATCTGCATAAACATTTATTGCAGGTAAAGCTTCGGCAATTATTTTATTGCCGTTCGTTTTTTGTAATTCAGAGAAAAATATTTCAAGTTCGGCAAGCAGCGCGGCTATGTTCACCGGTTTAACATTCAGGTTGCCGGCTATGTTTACTTTCTTTATCCAGATGCCAAAGTCTTCAACAAAGTGATGAATGTTGGCTGAAGTATTTTTTAATTCAACGCTTAATTCTTTTGTATCCGCATCTGCATTTTTATTTATCTCATGCATCCTTTCCATGGCATCGGAAAGAAAACGCAGCGGGCTTTGCAAATCATGCGTAATAATCATGGCAAGCGCTTCTTTAAAAAGGGCTGTTTTCTGCAGGTCTGTTTTGGAGGCTTCAAGTTCGGCCACTACCGTTTCAAGGTTATTGATAAGTACATGCTGTTCTTTTGTTTTTTCGGCTACTTCCTTTTCAAGCCTTTCTTTCTGGCCCACAAGATACCTGATGCGCAGCCTGTACAGGCAATACAACAACAGTAAAAAAGCCGCCAGCAAAAGCAGTTTGAAAGCGTTGGTTTCATAAAAAGCAGGCTCTACCGTAAAGGCAATTTCTTTTGTTATGAAATTATTTTCACCAAAGCCTGCCTGCTTGCGCAAAGCAATGGAATGTTCGCCCTTGCGCATGTTGTTCAGTTCAATAATATAATCATCATTCAACGGGTACCATGCGTTGCTTTTATCAATGTTGTATTCTATATGCTGGTTATAGCTGTTGCCGAAGTAAGGCGAAACAATATAAAACCGCAGCCGGTTTACATCATGCGGTATAGTGATTGCCTTGCCTGTTAGCGGTATAACTGAAGTATCGGCGATAATATTGTCAACAAATATTTCTGTGTTGGGAAATGCAGGTTTAATGCTGTCTGGATAAAACTGCACTAAGCCGTTTAAAGAAGGCAGCGAGAATTTGCCATTGCCTAATACAATACCGGCAGGAGAACACCCGCCGTTAAATTCATTGGTGAGAAAGCCTGCGGTGCGGTCGAAATAATAATAATAAGGAGGCTCTTTTTTTGTATCAATATACCTGTGTAAATCGTTCAGTAAGCATTCAAACAAACCATGGTTGGTTGATATCCACAAATGGCCGGTTTTATCTTCCATGAATGTATGCACATAAGCCAGGTATTTATCTTCATCCAAAGGAAACACCGTGAGCCTGTTGTTGTGCCATGCATAAAACCCGTTGCCATAAGTGCCTATCCATAATACGCCTGAAGCGTCCTTATAAAGGCTGCGGACTGGGATATTAACAATCCCCGGTATCACCTGCAATGCCCTGGTGGAAATATCATATTTCACCACTCCTTTATTGCCGGCTATCCAAACATTGTTTTTTCCGGCTTCAAGCAGGTCTGAAATAAAAAATTCATCGGGTAGCCCGGCAGGTTTATCAAGCCATTGAACACTGTCGTGCACAAGCCGGCCCAAAAAAGAAGCGCTTAATGACAGCCAGGTTGAACCATCCTGCATCTCCATAAAACGCACGCCGGATTTATCGGTGGACAGTATTCTTTTTGTAACATCCAGGTTTTTATCCAGCCTGCTAATGCCTGCTTCATCCTGTTCCCTGCGCAATACATAATAATCACCATTGCGGGCATGAAAAATAAAACGCGGGTCAAAATTGATGGGCAGCGGCGTAAACTTTCCCGGCGAAAGAACGCCTGCATTGGTGAGTACGCCATCTTTGCCAAAAGGCGCCTGCGCATAAAAAATATTAGACTGGCTGCTATGTAAAACCAAAGTGGAAAATACCTGTTTTTGAAATACATAAATGCCGTCGGCTACGGTGGCTGCAATAAACATATTATATGCCGGCAATGGCAAAAAGCCCATCACATTGGGAATATCGCCTACATACAATACAGCATGCAGTGAAGCGCCGGCGCGGGTGGAAGAAAAACGCAGCGCATAAATGCTATCGGCCCAGCGCAAATAAATATCGTTGCCGTATTGCATAAGGGAGGCCGGTGGCGCAGCTAGGTTATTGCCTTTGGTTACCGGGTTTTTAAGGCCGGGCAATGCAAGCCTGTGAAAGGTGGTTAAGGCAGTATCGGCTGCCACTAGCCCGAGGTCTTTATTTAAATAAAAAAGCCAGCCATTGCTATACACTATGCTCGTGGTAAGAAAAAAGCTGAATTGCTTCAGGCCTGGTATAGCCCATGCCGCTATGGTTTTTTCATCATACTTTTTCTTGCAGGCATTGTACAATTTTTCTGTATAGCTTATACTAATCCTGAAGCTGTTGCTGTCATTAAATATCCGGGCAGCGGGTACGTCCTCTAATTCATTGACAGCATTCATCATGTAATAATGGCCGTTGTTTCCCGCCTCCACATACAGTTGCCCTTTTTTCGATATGCCAACATCTGCCAGCCTGTTTACAGGTGTTCCGTTATCAGCATGGTCAAATAAGGTAAATGCCCTGCCGTCAAACCGCACGAGGCCTGATTCTGTTGCTATCCATATAAAACCGTTATTGTCTGGCTGAAGGCCTTTAACGGTATTCTGCATACCATTGTCGCTGTTGAAGTGCTGCACATAATAACCGGGAAACTGCCCTGCCAGGTTTTGATGAAACAGCAGGAAAAAGCAAGCGAAATATAGTAACAGCTTCCGGTAATACATTGTGTTTCCCTTAGGATGGCTTATCCGTAGCAGGAATAGCCATTTCGTGCTTCAAATATAACTATGCTACAACTGCTGAAAAACAAATTGAGGTGTGCTGTTACTGTTGTAAGAGACTGTCTGAAATTATTAATCACTATATGCTCACGCAGATTGCGCGGATAAACGCAGATAATAGAAAGATTTTAATAATTGATCTGCGCAAATCACTGGGATTTGCCGGAAAAAAATTTCAAATACAAAAACCGGGGAGATCATTTTTAGCTTTTAAGATGAGGTATTTAAACTTTATTCAGCCAAGGTTCGCTGTGAAGGTGTTGGATAAATTTTCAAGCTACTGCTGCTAAAACCGGAGGCTTACGCTATGCGGGTAAAAAATGTAATGCCCTTCGCTGAGAAGCAAGAAAACTGCTTATTGTTGGTGCTGCTGCATCACCCCAAAACATTTTTTATTTTAGCAAATATTTGTTCTGGCGTGAAATAAAAAATTAAATCGAATCAAACCAATCAAACCCGCCGAATCCGTCCGCCCCAACCCGGCAAACCATTGGCCAACAACGGTTTTAAAACCAGGGCAAAAATTCCGTTTCATCCATTATAGGGTCATATAAATCGGCGGTAACCAAACATGCCAACCGTTTAAAATTGCCATTCGACTGGCAATCGCGGTTTCACGAACACGTTATCCGCGATACGGCAGAATACCAGCGCATAAAAAATTATATTGCCAACAACCCTGCAAACTGGAAGAACGATAAATTTTATAAATAGCAGGCGGATTATTGCGCAACCAAGCGCGAACTGATAGAAAAGCCCACATCCTAAAAGAACTGTCAGCACCAACCCAACTATGCTAAAACTGCTACAAAAACAAATTGAGATGCACTATACTTTCGCTAAGGCTTTCCAATTGAAATAACCGGGATACAGGAACAGGTGCATCTCAGTAAAGCACCCGGAAGCGCTTTAATAAAAAGTTAGCGCTCCGGGGTGTTTCCGATGATAGCGATTAGTCTGTGAAAGAACCTCCACTCCCCATTTAAAACGTCCTTGTCATTTCATCTGCGGGCTATCAATTTACCAATCAAAATCAACATTTATGAATCAAAAAAGGTTATTATCAGTTTTCCTGCTCTCCATGCTGTGTGGCTTGTTTGTTACCGCTGAGGCACAGCAAAAAACCGCACGTCCAAAGAAACCGAATATTATTATGCTTATATCAGATGATACCGGCTGGGGCGACCTCGGCGTATATGGCGGCGGTGTTGGCCGCGGTATGCCAACGCCCAACCTCGACCGCATGGCACACGAGGGTATGCAGTTCTGGGATTTTTATGGCCAGCCGAGTTGTACACCGGGCAGGGCAGCTATGATTACTGGCCGGTACCCCAACCGCAGCGGCATGACCACCGTAGCTTTCCAGGGACAAGGCGGCGGCCTGCCCGCTGGTGAATGGACGCTGGCTTCGGTATTGAAAACCGGCGGATATAAAACCTTTTTTTCTGGTAAATGGCATTTGGGCGAAGCCGATTATGCCATGCCTATTGCGCAGGGTTTCGACATTATGAAAAACGTAGTGCTATACCATTTAAACGCCTACACTTACGCATTTCCTTCCTGGAACCCTGATATGACCCCTGAAATGCTGGCCTTCTTCCAGAAAGTAACAAAAGGCGTTTTGGAAGGCGAAGCCGGCAAACCGGCACGTGAAGTTTCCAAAGTAACGGAAGACAATATTGCGGAACTGGATATGATGATGACCGACAATGTTATCAAGCAATTAGACGATTACGCCAAAGGTTCCGATCCCTTCTTTATGTGCGTAAATTTCGCTAAGAACCACCAGCCTAATTTGCCTTCCAAACAATTCAAAGGCAAATCGCCCGCCGGCAGTAAATATGGGGATTGTGTGATGGAAATGGATTACAATGTAGGGCGCGTTATGGATGAAATAAGAAAGCTGGGCATTGATAAAAATACATTTGTAATATACACGGTAGATAATGGCGCCTGGCAGGATGTACATCCTGATGCCGGTTATACGCCATTCAGGGGTTCAAAAGGTACTGACAGGGAGGGCGGCAGCCGCGTTCCGGCCATTGCCTGGTGGCCCGGTCAGGTACAGGCAGGCACAGACAGCCATGACATTGTTGGCGGTTTAGACCTGATGGCCACTTTTGCCAGCCTTGCCGGTATTCAACTCCCTAAAAACGACAGGGAAGGAAAGCCTACCATTTTTGATAGTTACGACATGAGCAATGTGATCTTCCACGAAGGCAAGCCATTGCGTAATGTATGGTATTATTTTACAGAATCTGAATTATCACCCGGCGCGATAAGGTATAGCCATTTTAAAGCGGTTTATAATACCCGTGGCGATAATGGCGCCCAGGCGGGAAGCGATATGCCCGGCCAGCAACTGGGCTGGAGAGGCAATGAAGCTTATGTAGCTACCGTGCCTGCTATTTATGACCTCTGGCAGGATCCGCAGGAACGCTATGATATCTTTATGAACAGCTATACCGAAAAAACCTGGACGTTGCCCATATTCAATAAGGCAATGCAGGAACTGATGAAAACCTATGTTCAGTATCCGCCAAGGCCATTGCAGAGTGAAGTTTACACAGGCCCAACGGAAATAACCAGGTTCAGGAACATACAGGAAGCCAAAAAATTCCTCGATGAAAAGGGCATACAATTACCGGATGATATAAAAGTTAATCCATGAAACTGAATAAAAGATGCCCGCACCTAAAGAATCATTCTCTTTATATGTAAGATGTTATTGGCCGGAAGAAAGTGTTTTAAACAATAGCTGGAACCCGCCCGCCGTGGTGAAGGTGAAATAGTGAATAAGAAATGATAAGTGATGATTGAATAACTAAAGGGTTAAAGAATGCAAAATTGAAGATCAGAATAAATATATTATGAAGAAAACAATCGCTGTGTTAATATCAGCGTCAGTGCTGGTAGCCTGTAATCAAAATAAAACCACTACCCAAGAGCAAGCCGGTTCTTCATCCAATAGCGTTGCCTCAACCGGTTCACACTTTGATGATTTGGCCAATATGGCCTTTGTAGAAAACAGGCCTACGGAAGATGAAACAAAAACACTGAACGATGAATTGCTCTTTCAGCGTGCCACACAGGTTTATCTCTGGGCAATGCCTTTGCTTAATACAATAGGCATGAAGGAAGGTTCGGAAAAAGTATTTGGTGCAGGCTACAACATATTGCCTGTCTGGAAAAAACGCCTTGACCCAAAAACACTCGTTACTACACCTAATTCAGATGTGATATATGCCATGAGTTATGTTGATGTGGGCAAAGACGGGCCGCTGGTATTTGAAGCCCCGCCTATGTTGCAGGGCATTTTGCTCGATTTCTGGCAAAGCCCCATTCCTGTTGATGGCGGAAAATTTTTCGGAGATGTAGGTTTACCCGGCCCTGATGCAGGTAAGGGTGGGAAGTTCCTTATTCTGCCACCGGGTTATAAGGGTAAAGTTCCTTCGGGATTTTATGTTTATCGTTCCGGCACTAATAATGTTTTTATATTCCTGCGTGCATTTTACGAGGATCCGGCCATTTTAACACCCGCTGTTTCGCTGATAGAGCAATCTAAAATATACCCGCTGGGCAAAGAGGCCGTTGCATTACCTATGAAATTTCCCGACGCTTCCGGCATTGCCGCCAATATGTTGCCGGCAAGTGATGGCAGTGCTTTTGAGCAACTAAAGCGGCTGGTTGACAGCGAGGAACCGGCCAGCATTGGCGGCACTGACTGGCTGGGCATGTTGGCTACGCTTGGAATAATCAAAGGGCAACCTTTCAATCCTGATGCGCATTCAAAAGATATACTGGATAAAGCAGCCAAAACCGGTTATAAAATGAGCCGCGTAATAGGTTTCAGGGATAGTGTGAGCGGTAGGTCATTCCTTGTATATCCAAACCGCCAGTGGGTAAACCCGGTGGCAGATGGCACGGCTGAAAACCCGGCCGGGCCTTTTGATTTATCATGGAGCCGTAAAAATGGCGGTTATCGCGATTTGGATGCACGCATCTGGTTTTTTACTGACTATTATTCTTTTAGTCCCGGCATGATTTCCCAGGTTCCGGGCAAAGGGGCTAAATATGTGATTGCCTTCAGGGACAGGGAAGGCAAACCGCTCGATCCCGGCGTTACTTATAAAGTAACGCTTCCTCCCAACATCCCGGCTGCCAATTTCTGGTCTTTAACGCTGTATGAAGCAGAAAATGCTTCCGGTTATAATAACGGGCAACCTTTTCCTTCATTGGGCTCAAGGGATAAGCCGGCAACGAATGGGGACGGTTCTACAGATTTGTATGTTGGCCCGCAGGCGCCGGAAGGTAAAACGGATAACTGGCTGAAAACGATTCCCGGCAAAGGTTATTTCGCCATACTTCGTTTGTATGGCCCAACAGAAGCTGCACTGAATAATACGTGGGTACCGGGTGATTTTGAAAAAGTGAAATAATACGTCATTGATAAAAAAAAATTGCAGACAAATAAATAATACAACAGGCATCATATAAAATTTTTTGACGGCAATAACATGTCTCTGAACAAGGCTTAGGATTATGAAAGTAAAGCATTCAATTATATGGATTACCGGTTTCCTGTTTGTTTGTAACAGCGTTTTTGCCCAACAGGATGCGGCGGAACTGGCTAAAAAATTATCGAACCCCATCTCATCGCTTATCAGTGTCCCTTTTCAAAATAATACTGATTACGGCATCGGCGATTTAAAAGGCAGCCGTAATACCATGAATATACAACCGGTGGTGCCGCTTTCGCTTACGCCGAAGCTTAACCTTATCACCAGGATTATTATGCCGGTTACTACGCAGTATAACATTACAGGCGCAGGGGAAAAGCAATCAGGGCTGGGCGATTTTGTATTAAGCGGTTTTATCAGTCCAAAAGCAACAAAGAACGGTATTACCTGGGGCGCCGGCCCTGTTTTCCTGTTGGCAACAGGAACAAACGATTATTTCGCAACAAAGAAATTTGGTATCAGGCCTACAGCAGTGGCATTAGCAAACCAATGGCTGGACTTTCGGCGCACTGGGCAACCAGGTATGGAGTGTGGCAGGCAGCAGCAGCCGGCAGAATGTAAGCCAGATGTTCCTGCAGCCTTTTCTTTTCTACAACTGGAAAAGCGGCGCAGGCATTGGCAGTAATATGGAATATACACAAAACCGGAAGGCAAGCACTTCTACCATTTTTATTAATCCTTTGGTTACCGGTGTTACCAGTGTAGGCAGGCAAAAGATACAGTTGGGCGTTGGTCCGCGCATTAATGTTGCCGCACCGGGCGGCCATACCAGTTCGTGGGGATGGAGGGCTGCTGTTTCCAAAGTAGAAGGTCTTAGGTGTCTGACACTTTTAAAGTGTCTGACACCTTATTAAAGCCTTAGACCACTAAATAATGTGAGTTTTGGGTGTTCTGCATTGAATCTCAGCATGATAAAGTTTTAAAATTTTAAATTAAACAACATAGACACATAAAGCACATAGTTATACACACATAGGAAATCGTTCCAAAAGCTATGTGCGAACTATGTTTCTATGTTCCTAATGTGGTTTAACAACACCCAAAACTCACGTTAAATAACAAATCATCATCTTAAAACACAAGCTATGAACACACTGCACCGAAGGAAATTCACCGATGATGAAAAGCGGAAAATTGTTGATGAAGCCCTGGTTCGCGGTATAAATGTAATACTGCAGGAACACAGGCTTTCGTACAGTGTTTTTTCAAGATGGAAAGAAAAGTTCCAGCCGGTGCAAACAGATAAAATAAAAACAGAACGAAAGATTGTTCAGCAGTTAAATGAACTTCTTGTAGAAAACGAACGGCTGAAAAAGATAATTGCAAACCTGGCTTTGGAAGTGCAAATAAAAACAGAAATGTTAGACAGGTATAGTCACACCGAAAAGAGTTAACACAATTTATTTCTCAATAAAACAGGATTATCCGGGAGAATTATTTGCCAATCGTAAATTTCTCATCTTCTGTTATTCCCTTCCAATTGTCTGTTCTGAAAGGGGAAGCAGGGAAGCCATCTTTATTGTATAGGTTATCATCTTTCGCATCATCGGTCCAGCCAAAACGGACAGCCACCGGAACGCTCACTTCGTCGGCATATACTACTACTTTGTCATCCTGTATATAAGCTTTGGCGTAATGAAATTGTTTATCGGCGCCGGCCACTTCAAAACCGGTTAAATAACCATATTTATCTTTTGCTGCAAGTCCGCTACCGGTATGCGTGAAGGAAAGAATTGCCTTATTGCCTTCCACCTGCATGGAAGAATATACCGGCCCGCTGTATTCGATTTGTCTATTATAAACATTATGTAATGCAATGGCCGCAAGCCGTTTACCCACGTCCTGTTTATTACGCGGATGAATATCGTTTGATTCACCGATGTCCGTTGTTACAGCCATACCGGTATTGGGAAAGGCTAACGTCATACTTTGCGCCTCGCGCAGTTCTGCCCAGGTGCTGCCATGTTTACTATCGCCATTGCCTGCATTAAAGCTCGCCAACTGTACAAAATAAAAAGGAAAATTGCCTTCATTCCAATGATAACGCCAGTCTGTTATCATTAAGGGAAATGCTTTGCGGTATTGATAAGCGCGGCCTGCATTGGATTCACCCTGGTACCAGATAACACCTTGTATGGTATATGGTATTAAGGGAGATAACATTGCATTGTATAAAAGGGTGGGATAATCGTTCGGGCCCACAGAAGTATTGCCTTTTTGCAAGGATGTTACCTTGAAGAACCATTGTCCTGCCAGTGATTGTGTTTTGCCATCGATGGTTATTTTCATATCTGCTGCATCGCCATATATTCCGCCACCGCCACCGGTATCTTCCACACGAACAGCGATTATATTTTTCCCCGCTTTTAATAAGCCTGCAGGAATAGTATAATTTCTTTTAGCATTGTAAGCATTGGTGCTGCCCACTTTAATGCCGTTCACATAAGTTATATCGTTATCATCGATCATTGCCAGTTCAATAGTAGCTGTTTTGCCTGCATCTTGTGCAGCAACGGTTATTTCTTTACGAAACCATACTATGCCGTCAATACCATCGAAGCCTTTATTTTCCCATAAGCCGGGCAGCTCCATGGCTGGCCATTTGCTGTTATCATAATCAACATTTTTTAATTCATCTTCATTTACAGCACTACCAAAACCGGGTTGCAATTGCTGCAGCTTTTGCATCATTGCTTTCTCCCGCACAGCAGATAAAGAATCGAGATTTAACGACGGCATGTTTGCAATCATACCTTTAAATTCATCGCTGAACTCAAATGCCTCACGGCTTGTCCAGGTTTCAGAATGCGTACCGCCCCATGATGTATTGATTAATCCTATAGGAATTTTTAATTCATTATATAATTCACGGGCAAAATAAAAACCTACAGCAGTAAAATCACCAACGGTTTCAGGATTGCAAACTTTCCATTCGCCGGCTTTTATATCGTCGCGTGGTTTGGCGCTTATATCTTTAGCCACCAAAAAATGATGAATCATCGGGTAGTTGGCAGCATTCATTTCCTGCGCCGCATTCACGGTATTCCTCACTATCCATTCCATATTACTTTGGCCGCTGCATATCCACACTTCGCCAACTAACACATCGTTTATTGCGATAACATTTTTTCCTTTTATCGTCATTGTATAAGGTCCACCGGCATTTTCCGCATCCAGTTTAATTATCCATTTGCCATCTTTTCCGGCCGTTGCTGTTTTTGTTTGATTGTTTAGCTGAACAGTTATTTTTTCTTTACTACCTGCCCATCCCCAAACAGCGATTGGCTTATCTCTTTGCAGCACCATGTGGTCTGCAAACAGTTTTGGCAGGCGAACATCAGCATAAACAGCGCAGGTAATAACAGTGAGAAAGAAAAAAAGAAAGATCTTTTTCATGTGGTAATGTTGAATGTTGAGCGATGAAAATAAATAAAAATTGACAGCAGGGCAGAAGCTGTTTGAATTTTTATTTCTGATCACATATATTGCTCTGCAAAGTCTCTGACTTGTTATTTCATAACTACATTGCTATTTCCTCCGCCCCTTTTGATGTTGTCACCAGCAAGAAATTGCATGAACAAAATCATCATCAATCATACAATCGAATTTGCTGGTCACAAAACCAGCAAGGCAGAGTAATTACACAGGGAGTTGTGCAAAGATCAATACGCCGAAACTGTTGGCATCACTTCAGCATGGGAAAATGAATACATATATTGCGGTTTATATTTTGCAGCTTCGCTCATTTTGTTTTGTGCAATAAGGCTTTGAGACAAACCCAGTAGCGACCAGCCATTACCGGGATTCCATACAAGGTCTTGCCGGTAAACCGCTTCTGCTTCCTCCGGTTTGTTTAATTGCAAAAGATAAGCGCCGAGATATTGCCTTGCAGGTATCATCCATAGCTTAGGCTCAGTATAAATAAGTTTGTCTTCTGCATCAATTGCTTTTTGCATCGCTGACAATGCTGCAGCATATTCTTTTTTCTCAAAGTGAATGGTGGCTGCAAGTATGTTTTCAGCAATTATTGCACATTCATGCGGGCTGCTTTTAACAGGTGAAAATTTTATCTGGAGAACGGTATCCTTCATTGCTGACACAAGTTTAGACAGCCGCTTTTGTGCTTCAGTGATATTGCCTGTGTTAGCATAAGCCATCCCTGTTGCAAAGTGATGAAGGATGACCGCATAAGTCCAGTCAGCATGTAAGGATGCGGTATCTTTTAATAGATCGTTCCACTTTCCCATTCTCACCATAGTTAATTCAGGAAACATGTAGAGATATTGATCATAAGTATCCACGTGTGTGGGGCTAACACTTTTGCGGCAGGTTAACGACTTTGAAATAGCTTCCCGCATGGCGCCGCTTATTGCACAATACGCCTCAACTGCATAGTAGTGGGGAACATGTACAGAGAGGAACAATCCTTTGGCAAGTGAATCGTATAAAACAAGTGATGCATCGGCTTTTTCATTGGCATCTACGCCCAATGCATACTTGCCGGTGCGTTCATATTCGTGACTGCTCATGTGCACCATGTGCGCTATACCGGGAAATAATTTTTTTAAGGAATCAGCACAGAATAAAGCCACTTGCGGATCGCGGGAGGCTTCTGTAACATGAATATAATAATGCAATGCACCGGGATGATGCGGATCTTTTTGAAGGATGTCTTCGCAATATTGCACCAGCTCTTTTGTCCACGGTTTTGCCGTGCCATCATTATTCCAGAAATCCCATGCATGTATCAGCATTACGGCATCTGCATACAAGGCCTTTATATCTATATCATCGGGATATTGCGTCACCAACGGTTTCATTGCAGCCATATAAGCTTCATTCAGTTGATTTCTTTTTGTATCTGCACTGTCATCAGCATCATATCTTTTATTCATCGCTTCTATCAGCTCTTTTTCTTTAGCAGATGCATTGACGGCATAGCGGTTCATATTTTCAATAATGGCGGGAATGGTTTTAAGCTGTTTATATGCATAACCATAATTGTAGGTTGGTCCCGATGCAAGCGCCTGTCCCCAGTATATCATCGCAGCAGTGCTGTCAAATCTCGCAGCTTCCCGGAAAGAAGCCAGGGCTTCCCGCTGGTGATAACTGTAATGCATGCTTAGCCCCTGGTTGAAATAAATTTGTGCGCTGTCGTTGTTGGTCGAAACAGGGTAAGTGTGATCGCCCCAGCCTGGCAAAACAGTAATAAACTTTCCGTCTGCGCCTGCATAAATTGCATTGCTAACATCAGGCCCGCAACCAATAATGTCTCCTGGCTTTGTGTAATTTTTTTGAATGATGGATTTGCCGGTTGCAGCAATAAGCGCTGCAGCCGTAAAGATCAGCAATGGCATTTTTATTTTACCTGTTATCATAAATACTTTTTAGGTTAACCGTTATTCCGGGTTTATCTATGATCATGTTTCAAAGGTATACATCTATGCTTTGAAAATTCTTTGCCTTGTTGAGTGCTTACCGGTTATTGAGTAAACAGGAGAGCAGGATGATTACATATCCCCAAAAAGCATGAAAAAATAAATCAGATAGTTTTGCTTAACGTGTAAACTTTACACATCTTTGCTGTTCAAATTAACAGCGCTATATGAAAAAACTTTTACTTCCTTTTTTATTGCTTCTTATAATCAATGCAAACGCACAATTGCTTTCCTGGACACCGGATTTCATCCAGGAAAGTTCTACTCCGGTAGCCATAACCACGGATGCCAGCTTTGGCAACCAGGGATTGTTGAATTACACACCCACAACCGATGTGTATGTGCACATTGGCGTGATCACTAATCTTAGTAATGGCAACTGGGCTTATGTAAAGTTTACGTGGGGCACCATCAATGCTGCAGCGCAGTGTACTTATCTGGGCAACAACAAGTGGCAATACACGATCACAGGCGGGTTACGCAGTTTTTTTGGTATTACGAATGCATCTGAAAAAATTCAAAAGATCGCCATTCTTTTCAGAAGCGGGAATGGGAACAAAGTGCAACGCAACAGGGATAACAGCGATATGTTTATTCCCGTTTATGATGACGGCTTATATGCAAGGATAGACGTGCCGTATCGACAACCTTTATATAACCCCATCCCCGAACCGACAACAAAAATTACCGGCGATCCGCTTGATATCGTCATAAAAGCAAGCAAGACCAGCACATTGAGCATACTGTTCAATGGAACGCAAGTGGCTTCCGGCAATGGTACCAGTCTTACCGCCAGTCCTGTTATAACGATAAGTGGCGATCAAACTATAGTCGCCAAAGCTGTTAGCGGAACTACCGCCACCGATACCATGCATTTAATTGTAGCACCGGTTGTTACCGTGGCGCCAATTCCCGCAGGCGATACAGATGGTATCAATTATGAACCCGGCGACACATCTGTTGTATTGGTTTTGTATGCACCTTTAAAACAATATATTTATGTGGAAGGCGATTTTAATGACTGGCAGCTATCTTCCAAATATTTAATGAATGTTACGCCTGACAAGCAACGGTTCTGGATACGCATCACCGGTCTGAAAGCAGGTATTGAATATGCATATCAATACCTGATTGATGGCGCGCTTAAACTGGCCGACTATAACTGCGAAAAAATTCTTGATCCGGATAACGATAAATTTATTTCATCTTCCACTTACCCAAATTTAAAAGCCTATCCAACCGGAAAAACAACGGGTATTGTAAGTGTATTGCAAACTGCAAAACCTGCGTACACCTGGCAGGTAAATAATTTTGGTCGGCCAAATAAACAGAACCTTGTTATTTATGAATTATTAGTGAGAGATTTTACTGCCGCAGGTAATTTCCAGACCTTGATTGATACACTCAGTTATTTGCAAAGACTTGGTGTGAATGCTATTGAAGTAATGCCTTTTAATGAGTTTGAAGGCAACAGTAGCTGGGGTTATAATCCTTCATTCTATTTCGCGCCGGATAAAGCTTATGGTCCTGAAAATATTGTAAAGAAGTTCATTGATGAATGCCACAAGCGTGGGATAGCCGTTATTATGGATATGGTGCTGAATCATTCCTTCGGGCAATCGCCCATGGTGCGGATGTATTGGGATAATGCATTGAATGTGCCTGCAGCTAACAGCCCGTGGTTCAATCAATATGCAAAGCATGCATACAACGTGGGTTATGATATTAATCATGAAAGCGCAGCTACACAAAGCTTTGTTCATCGCGTGATTGATTTCTGGTTGAAAAACTATAAAATAGATGGTTTCCGTTGGGACCTTGCTAAAGGCTTCACACAAAAACAAACCTGTGATGCGATGGGCAATAACTGTAATGAATCCACCTTTGCTGCCTACGATCAAAGCCGCATTGATATCTGGAAAAAATATTATGGTTACATGCAAACAGCATCTGTAAACAGCTATTGCATATTGGAAATGTTTGCAGACGACAGCGAGCAAAAAGTTGAATCCAACGAAGGCATGATGCTATGGGGTAATGTAAATTATAATTACAACCAGGCTACCATGGGTTATAAAGATGGATGGGATTTCAATTACGGGCTGTACACGAGCCACGGGTTTGCACAGCCCAATCTTGTTACCTACCAGGAAAGTCATGATGAGGAAAGGCTGATGTATAAGAATGAACAATATGGTGCGTCCGGTGGAAGTTATAATGTAAAGAGTATTCCTACAGGTTTGGCAAGAAATGGTATGGCTGCCGCTTTCTGGGCAATGCAACCCGGACCAAAGATGTTATGGCAATTTGGCGAGTTGGGATATGATCTTTCTATCAACCGCTGTACAAATGGTACCGTCGACAATAATTGCCGTTTGGATCCAAAGCCCCCGCATTGGGAATATTACAGCAATACCGATCGCAGGGCTTTATATGATGTTTATGCTGATCTTATCCATTTAAAAACTTACCCTGACTATATAAATACATTTATCACCGGCGCAACAGCTTTTAATCTTTCAGATACTGTTAAATGGCAAAGCCTTAAAGGCAACGAATTGCAGGTAATGGTATTTGGCAACTTTGGTGTTACAACTAAATCAGCAACGGTTACATTTCCTTCAACAGGGAAATGGTATAGCTTCCTCGGAACAGGTTTTATCACTATCAGTTCAACAGCCTATGCGGTCACTTTACAACCGGGCCAATATTATGTGTACACCAACAAAGATGTAAAAGCGGAAGTACTGGCTGTGAACTGGCTAAGTTTTTCTGTACAAAAGAAAGGTGGGCATGCAGTTTTGCTGAACTGGTCAACACAAAATGAAGCCAACAACGACCGTTTTGAAATTGAACGCAGCAATAATGGCGTTTCATTTGTGAAGATCAACACCATAAACATAGGGCAGATCAGCGGCACACGGCAATATTCATATACAGATAACCTGCCGCTAAGCGGGATCAATTATTATCGCATTAAGCAGGTGGATAAAGATGGCAGCTATCAATATTCCTCCATACAAAAAATAGATCTTGCAGCCGTTGTAAAACGCTGGGATCTTTATCCCAACCCGGCAAAAAATCATACAACATTGCATGCTTTGAATGATTACAATAAAGCAACTATTGCAGTACATGACCTTAACGGAAAGATCGTTTACAGGTCAACCATAAGTAATGTAGTTACAGGCCAGCAAATAACAATCCCGCTGCAGCAATTAACAAGCGGTGTTTATGTGATTAAGATTATTACAGGTGATGCGGTTGATACGCAGAAACTGGTGGTGCAGTAGTGGTGAATCAGGATTAGGAATTTGAAATTAGGAATTAGTAATTTGTATCTGGGATATTGAAATTGATTCGATATTGGGTTATGTCCGTTGTATGTTTTGTGGATGTCTGATTGGCGACCACACTTAATATTTCTGATCTTGCGATTTCGGGATTTGGGATTGATACAAAATTTTACTACTGATCTGCTATGAACCATGAGCTATGAACCATGAACTATGCACAACATATGTCTGATGTCTGATTTGCTGATATCTGATTTGAAATCATCACTATTATATTTCTGATTTAGTGATTTTGAGATTGTAATATCTTGCCACATGATCTATGAACCATAAACCATGAACTATGAACTATGAACCATGAACTATGAACCATGAACTATGAACCATGAGCTATGAACCATGAGCTATGAACCATGAACCATGAACCATAAACCATGAGCTATGAACCATGAGCTATGAACCAGTCAAACGATCTATATAAAACACTCCGGATAAAAGACGTCACAGAAAATATAAAAGACTTCAAAACCATTTCTTTTGAAAATGATCACGCTGTTAGCTATAAGCCCGGGCAATATCTAACGTTGGTAAGCTATTCGCACAAGGAAGAGATAAGAAGGTCTTATTCCATTACATCCTCACCTTCTTTAAATGAGCCTTTGTCGATAGGTGTAAAGCGCATTGAAAATGGTTTCTTTTCGCGTTTACTGGTGGATTCGGCAACTGCCGGTGATGAACTCGTAACCATTGGTGCAGGCGGCCTTTTTGTTTTACCGGATAATATCAAAGACTATAAACAGGTTTTTTTCTTTGCGGCAGGTAGCGGCATTACGCCGGTTTATTCATTGATAAAAACTTTATTGCATGCATATTGGCCTGTTGATGTGGTGTTGATCTACAGCAATGCATCGCCGGATAAAACAATTTATTTACAGGAGTTGAAAGCATTGGAAGAAAAATTCATGAACCGCTTTCATATTAAGTTTTTATTCAGCAATATTGTTCAACTCGCAAAAGCGCGTTTGCACAGAAACTTATTGATCACATTCCTGAATGAATTTTCATCAGCGCCTTATGCAGAGACACTGTTTTATATCTGCGGACCGGAATCCTATATGCGTTTATGCACGTACACGTTGCAGGAAAATGATGTGCCAAAGAACAATATAAAACGTGAGGACTTTGTGATCAATGCCGTGCGTAAGCGCGATGCTTCGCCACCGGATAAACAAACGTATAATGTAAAAATTAATTTTAACGATCAGCATTTTCAATTTGATGTAGAATATCCCGATTCCATTTTGCAAGCCGCAAAAAAAGCAGGTATCGCGTTGCCTTACAGTTGTGAAGCCGGCCGTTGTGCGAGTTGTGTGGCAAAATGTGTAGCCGGGCAGGTGTGGCATTCCTATAATGAAGTGCTAACTGAAAAAGATTTGCAACAAAGATCTGTGCTTACCTGCGTGGGCCATCCTGTAAATGGTGATGTGGAGCTGGAGATTAAAATATAGCGCAAGTGTGTTGCCCGATGAATGCCTGATGTCTGATCTGCTGATGTCTGATCTACTGATGTCTGATCTACTGATGTCTGATCTGCTTTCCACTTACCATAACAAAATTTCATCGCATATCCTACATCCAACATTGTACATCATACAAAGATGTACGATGGTACAAAACTTAGTGATTCAATTTCCGGAACAACACGTTAAACTTGCAGCATTAAGCCAGGTCGGTATTACCGGTTATATATTTCAGGTTGTACTTGAATTGATTGATACGCCAGCCGGTTTCATTTTTTATCAGCCCGATATTATAGGTGCCAACAAACTCTCTCGTATTTCCTTTTATAGCTGATGCTTTATAATGCGTAGCTGTTGCATATGCAAAGGCCGATGCGGTGTTATTGTTTATGTGAATTAAATAATTACCGGCAAGATGGTTTACGGCATCAATGCCTTCAAACCCTTTCTTCCATATTGCACAAATATTTTCGGGCGTGGTCTCCATTTTTTCACCGCCCACTGATGACATATCAAACGAAACCTCGCCGGCAAAAACTTCATCTATAAGTTTATTCCATACCTGCCCATCCGTGTAAACAAATAATTTATTGATCACTTCTACTATTTCGTCGCGAATAGAAAATGTTGGTGTCATAAATGTTTTTTGAATGTTTTGGAATGTATGATTAATGCCAGGACCTATTTATTGTGTTTGTTTGTTCATGAGGGCAAATGTATTGTTCCTCTTTCATTGCGCTTACTGTTAACTTTGTTTATATGATATCCAAACAACAAATCGTAGCGGATTGGTTACCGCGATACACCGGGCAGGCGATTAAAGATTTCGGCTCTTATATACTGCTTACTAATTTCAGTAATTATGTAAACAGCTTCGCTGAAATTTTTAATACGGAGGTGATAGGGAAAGATAAGCCCTTCCAGTGCGCTACGGCCGAGAAGATCACTATTATCAATTTTGGCATGGGATCACCGGGAGCCGCAACGGTAATGGATCTTTTATCTGCAATTGATCCTGAAGCGGTATTATTCCTGGGTAAATGTGGCGGTTTGAAAAAGCGTAATAAATTGGGCGATCTGATCTTACCTATTGCGGCCATACGCGGTGAAGGAACCTCCAATGATTATTTTCCTGCGGAAGTTCCTGCGTTGCCCGCTTTTGCTTTGCAGAAAGCCATTTCAACCACCATCAGGGAGTACGGTATTGATTACTGGACGGGTACTGTTTATTCTACTAACAGGCGGATATGGGAACATGATGAGGAATTTAAAAGATATCTTCAACGCGTACGCGCATACGCCATCGATATGGAGACGGCAACCATATTCACCGTTGGGTTTTTTAATAAAATACCCACAGGCGCTTTATTGCTGGTAAGCGATCAGCCTATGACTCCTGAAGGCGTGAAGACCAGTGAAAGCGATAAAAAAGTTACGGAACAATATGTGCAGCGTCACTTAAATATCGGTATAGACAGTTTAAAGCAGTTGATAAACCGGCAGGAAACGGTAAGGCATTTAAGATTTTGATTAAACTGTGATAATTGGACAAACGAATGGAATTTGGTGTTGCCAGGAACTTTATTTACAACTTCCTGTACCCGGGCTGACGCCTTTGCCAATGGAAAGAATGCCATATGCCGGCAAGTATTAATAGCGTGCAATTCAATTAGCGACAAGATACAAGAACACAACCCGGGCTTGACAATGCTTGCCAGGTTCAAAATTTCTGCATTTCTTTATACAATCTTTCCGCATCTTCCAGCCTGCATAACTGCGTGCCTTCATTCAGTGTGGCCGCGGTACCGCTGGCAATACCAAATCGCACCGCTTCTTTAATGTCTTTATCTTTCGACAGGTACAGCACTATGCCTGCCACCATGCTGTCTCCGGCGCCGACAGTAGTCTTTACTTTAACCGGTGGAGCTATAAATCGCTGGGCAATATCGTTTGTAACCAGCAGTGCGCCAGCCGCGCCCATCGACACCACCACCACTTCGCAAATGCCTTTGGCAATAATTGCCCTCGCCGCATTTATTACTTCATCGCCCTCCAACTCCTCCTTGCCGGCAAGCATGCTTAACTCATTCAGGTTAGGTTTAAGGAGATAGACGCCCTTTATCGGGTAAGTTTTTATTACATCGGTTGGTACGTCAATAATAAGCTTCGCCTGTTTTTGTTTGGCTATGGCTGAAAACCTTTCAAACAGATCGTGCGGTAAACCAGGCTGCAGGCTTCCGCTCACCACTATATATTTGACGTCACTCAATTTTTCCAGCGCCCGGATGCATTGTTCACAACTGGCGTCATTGATGGGATTGCCGGCTGTTACAAAGCGGTACTGAAGACCGGTAGCTTTATCAATCATCATTACATTTACTCTTGTATTGATACCGGTGTCAATTAACATTGAATCAAGAGATTCAGCAGCCAGCAATGATTGCAGATGAGACCCCCCATTTCCGCCGGCCAGGTAAATTGCCAATGCTTCTCCGCCTAATTTTTTTATTGCTCTGGCTACATTAATGCCACCGCCTCCGGCTTCATACACCAAAGGCGCGCACCGTAGTTTTTTTTCGGGCTTAAGAGCATCAACGGAACTGCTTATATCAACACATGGATTGAACGTTATCGTAACAATTGAAGGCATAAAGTTTTATTTAATGTTTTATATTTATTGTGCGCTCAAAATTAATTAACTGTCAATTACGTTGATAGGAGATTTTATTTGCCTTCACTCGCTGTAAGGTCTTCATAAATTTCAATACCTAAATCTGTATTTACATAGTCCTGCAATGAAGATTTTGCAGGTATCAATTTATTATATTCCATGCTTACAAATGTATTCTCTCGCTTTCTCTTTTTCCTTTCTTTCTTATTAATAGTAATGGGTGTGCAGAATATGTTTATTTATTCACTAATTACTTTTAAGATTCTTTCCAGTGCTTCTTTCAGGGTTATTGCAATCAGCTCTAAAAAAGGCTGCTTATCATTGTTAACCTGTGCCTGTTCCAAAGCTGAATAATATTGCAGGCGGCTTTCTGCATCTCCTTTTAAAATGGCAATCGGGTAACCATGCTGTAATAAAATCAGGTTCATAAGCAGGCGGCTTGTTCTGCCATTGCCATCAATAAAGGGGTGTATGGTTACTAATCGTTCATGCAGTTCTGCACTTAACAAAACAGGATGCAGGCTTTCCTTATGTTCATGATACCAAATAAAAAAATCTTCCATCTGCTTAGGCACTAAATAAGGCTGTGACGGCACAAACTTTGCCCCGCTTATCATTACCTGTACCTTTCTGTATGTGCCGGCATTAGCGTTATCTATGCCTTGCAAAATCAGCTTATGAATGTTTAATAAAATGGTTTCTGTAAACGGTGTTTTATCCTTCACTAAGTCCTTTACATAATCTAAAGCGTAAGTGTGGTTTATGGCTTCCAAATGTTCCTGCAAACTCTTGCCGCCAATAGTTAAACCTTTTTCAACTACCAGGGCGGTTTCCTGTAAGGTTAGAGTATTGCCTTCAATACGGTTGCTTTCATAGGTATATTCCAATTCAAAGGCCTTGCTTACCTTATCGCTTTGCAAATGCCGGTGCTGTTGCAATTTTTCTTTAAGAATATCAATTTCAAAAATCAGGTTTTGCAGTTTCATTGTAGTTATGTTAAATGAATATTTCAGAAATTCTATTTACTGCTTTACGTTTTTTATCATTAATAATTTTTGTATATACCTGTATCGTTTTCTTTTGAGTAAAATGTTTAAAATAATCAATGTAGTTTGCCTTTGCTTTGAAATTAGCGGTAAAACCAAACCGGCCTTCTTTTATTTCCAGTTCCCGTTTTACCCTTATGTTTTCAGCTAATTTTTTATTGTCTTTGGTTTGCTGCCTGTCAATAGGATTTGCCGGTTTGTCGAGCAGGTAAAGGTTTAGGTATTCATATTCTCTTACCGGCTTTACTTTGCCATCAGCCGTTTTAATAGTGCCTTTGTATAATTCCAAATACAGTGAAGTTTTCCCTTTTGCAGATTGCTTTCTTTGTCTCACAAAAACCTTCATTGTTGCTAATTGTTGCTAAGGCTTTACAGCCATTTCTAAAGTTTGCTGCTATGATTGTTCTTATGTTCATGCAGTAGATTAGTAACAAAAATAAGGCAAACAACAACAAAGAATAAATCTAAACGGGCGTTGATTTGCTTAGCTTTTTTCCCTTGTTTGTTGTCGGTTTGCTTTCAAACTTTATTCTTGTGATCTTTGATAACAACCAGGATTAAAGTTCCAACCACGATAATCAGTTGTGATTTGCTTTCAAACTTTATTCTTGTGATCTTTGATAACAACTTGCTATTCTAAATTTTTCATCAGAAGCAGGTTGTGATTTGCTTTCAAACTTTATTCTTGTGATCTTTGATAACAACGCTCATTATAAAAATCTTCGTTGATATTATGTTGTGATTTGCTTTCAAACTTTATTCTTGTGATCTTTGATAACAACTCAACTGAATCGGTCTGCCTTCAACGTTCTGTTGTGATTTGCTTTCAAACTTTATTCTTGTGATCTTTGATAACAACCGAAAGGGCAATACAGGGATACGTCGCACAGTTGTGATTTGCTTTCAAACTTTATTCTTGTGATCTTTGATAACAACCCCCAATTTTGTAAGCCAAAGCCAGTCCCAGTTGTGATTTGCTTTCAAACTTTATTCTTGTGATCTTTGATAACAACGCGCCTACTTTATTAACAAAGGATAAACTGGTTGTGATTTGCTTTCAAACTTTATTCTTGTGATCTTTGATAACAACGATTCGCAGCTTGATTCGCAGCTTGATTCGGTTGTGATTTGCTTTCAAACTTTATTCTTGTGATCTTTGATAACAACATTTTTAGTGTTTTAAAAAAGCAGTCAACTGTTGTGATTTGCTTTCAAACTTTATTCTTGTGATCTTTGATAACAACGCTATTGGACAGGTTCAAACCCTTCAAAAAGTTGTGATTTGCTTTCAAACTTTATTCTTGTGATCTTTGATAACAACTCTTAGTTCCTGCAATTTAGTTAGCTTCATGTTGTGATTTGCTTTCAAACTTTATTCTTGTGATCTTTGATAACAACCTTCTTCGTGAAGCCTTGCAGCTTTCAACGTTGTGATTTGCTTTCAAACTTTATTCTTGTGATCTTTGATAACAACCTACTGAAGAAATAGCTGTTGCAGATATAGGTTGTGATTTGCTTTCAAACTTTATTCTTGTGATCTTTGATAACAACAGGATGCGCAATCAACAAAAGATGAACTCCGTTGTGATTTGCTTTCAAACTTTATTCTTGTGATCTTTGATAACAACCAGAAGGGAGGGTTAGTTTTCCGCAATGTGGTTGTGATTTGCTTTCAAACTTTATTCTTGTGATCTTTGATAACAACTACTCACCACATGCGTAGTATTTAATATCAGTTGTGATTTGCTTTCAAACTTTATTCTTGTGATCTTTGATAACAACTAGGACATATTGCGCCCAAAATTCGTCTAGGTTGTGATTTGCTTTCAAACTTTATTCTTGTGATCTTTGATAACAACATTTCCAGGATTCAAATATAATGTATCTCCGTTGTGATTTGCTTTCAAACTTTATTCTTGTGATCTTTGATAACAACATTACTGCCAAATTCAAAGTAATTGTTAGTGTTGTGATTTGCTTTCAAACTTTATTCTTGTGATCTTTGATAACAACTGTCTTCGGTTGGCTCCCAATCTTCGCCAGTTGTGATTTGCTTTCAAACTTTATTCTTGTGATCTTTGATAACAACCGGAAACTTCTACTGTATTTGCGCTGCTAAGTTGTGATTTGCTTTCAAACTTTATTCTTGTGATCTTTGATAACAACTTGCTTGCATAATTATAAAACTTGCGTTGTGTTGTGATTTGCTTTCAAACTTTATTCTTGTGATCTTTGATAACAACTAAGAAAAATAAATTTCCATTCTAATGAAAGTTGTGATTTGCTTTCAAACTTTATTCTTGTGATCTTTGATAACAACATTCTCCGCATGCTTAGCTTCGCATTACCGTTGTGATTTGCTTTCAAACTTTATTCTTGTGATCTTTGATAACAACGGAGCGGAATGGGACACAGACCTTGGTAAGGTTGTGATTTGCTTTCAAACTTTATTCTTGTGATCTTTGATAACAACCAATGGCTATTATATCATTACCGCCCTTATGTTGTGATTTGCTTTCAAACTTTATTCTTGTGATCTTTGATAACAACGCTCATCAGTTAACCTTAAAATTGTTAAGTGTTGTGATTTGCTTTCAAACTTTATTCTTGTGATCTTTGATAACAACAGGCGCAATACAACAAGCAACTAACGATGCGTTGTGATTTGCTTTCAAACTTTATTCTTGTGATCTTTGATAACAACTCGAGTGTAGGATACGGTGGTCATAACGGCGTTGTGATTTGCTTTCAAACTTTATTCTTGTGATCTTTGATAACAACAGTAGTTGCCTCAACATCTAACATCTGCTCGTTGTGATTTGCTTTCAAACTTTATTCTTGTGATCTTTGATAACAACAAATTCCTTTTTTGGCAATACAATTCCTTCGTTGTGATTTGCTTTCAAACTTTATTCTTGTGATCTTTGATAACAACTCTTGTAACTGTTCCATCAAGATGCAATCCGTTGTGATTTGCTTTCAAACTTTATTCTTGTGATCTTTGATAACAACAGTAGTCGCCTCAACATCTAACATCTTCTCGTTGTGATTTGCTTTCAAACTTTATTCTTGTGATCTTTGATAACAACCTTAAGTAATCCGGGTCCATCTGGTTATTGGGTTGTGATTTGCTTTCAAACTTTATTCTTGTGATCTTTGATAACAACCATACACTCAGGTATTCGGGGAGGTGTTCAGTTGTGATTTGCTTTCAAACTTTATTCTTGTGATCTTTGATAACAACGTTTGCCATTCCATTTATGCATATAGTAATGTTGTGATTTGCTTTCAAACTTTATTCTTGTGATCTTTGATAACAACACCCATAATGGTCTGGGTCACTACTTATGCGTTGTGATTTGCTTTCAAACTTTATTCTTGTGATCTTTGATAACAACCGAAAAATTATCATAGCAGTTGATCTCATGTTGTGATTTGCTTTCAAACTTTATTCTTGTGATCTTTGATAACAACAACACCTTTCTACCATAGTAGCACTTAAAGGTTGTGATTTGCTTTCAAACTTTATTCTTGTGATCTTTGATAACAACAGCTGTTCTCCTTTTTGAATCGTGTCATTAGTTGTGATTTGCTTTCAAACTTTATTCTTGTGATCTTTGATAACAACAGTTTAAGCCGAAAGCCTTACCCACAAAGGGTTTCAAAGAAAAACAGGAATGAAAAAATGAGTTTAAAAGTCTTTACTCCTTATCCGGGTAAAGACTTTTTACTTTCGTACTGAACGTAATAATTCAGGGAATTCCCGCTTTTCCCGAAAAATCGGGACAGGCTGCGGGAATGACGGTTCTGAGGATATGGGTTAAAAAAGTTCGAGCTGCTGGGAAATATTTTGCGGCGCAGCCAGCTTTTTACCGTAAAAAATTTCCATCATGCCAAACTGCTTATCGGTGATCGTCATAATGCCGATGTGGCCTTTCTCAGGCAATATCCTTTTTACTCTTTTTATATGCACATCCGCATTCTGCATACTGCTGCAATGGCGCAGGTAAATGCTGAACTGGAACATGGTAAATCCATCCTGCATTATTTTTTTGCGGAAGTCGGCGTATATCTTTCGCTCCTTTTTTGTTTCGGTAGGAAGATCAAAAAATACTAATACCCACATGATGCGATATGCATTTAACCGGTTAGTTTTCATGGCTCTTTATAAACCCCGGGGGTTTTGAAAACCCTCGGGGTTTTATCGGCTGTTTATGAAAAAGAATAAAACTTTGTAATCCGCCAAACCACTCAAGCACTTCATTTCTCATAATCCAGGACTCACTATTATTTACAATAGCTTGATAAGATGAGTATAGCCAGCTTTTTACATCACTACATAGTTTGTGCTGCGCTGCATTTGCATGAATGTAATGAACAATCTTACTGTAATAAGCATCGGAATCAATTAGTCGCCTGTTAAGATTATCCATAAACAGTTTGCCCTTCCGGTTATATCTTTTATTAAAAGCTTTGGTATATCCATTACACCAGTTACCGAATTGTTCTGATATAAACAAGGAGCGGTTTGCGTCATATGTATGTTGCTGCTGCTTGGTTTTTAACTGTTGAAACCTTTCTTCAATAGAATTTGCAGGTTTAATCCGAAGAAATAAATGGAAGTGATTGGGTAAGAAAGAATAAGAAATAATGTCAGCTACCGGTAAAATATGTTCTTTCATTTTTTCCATGAAATAGCGGTAATTCTCCGGTTCTTTGAACATTGCCTCACTTCCAACCGCCCTGTTGAAAACATGGTAGTAATTATCAGACAGAAACGGATCGCTGAATTGTCGCATAAGACTGTTGTTTGTAAACCCCCGGGGTTTTATCATGGCATCTCCGGGTAAAGCAGTTTGCGCTGTTCACCTGTATAACATTTGGCCAGCGATGCTGCCGTTCGTTGTGTGGCAATCATCAGCGGGCTGGTTTCTTCCCCTAATAAAACATCCACGGTTGGCAGCTTCAGCAACTGCACTTTCAGTTCCTGCGTTAATGTTTCCACCGACGATGTTTTATCTATAATGCCCCTTACGATCGCATCCACAAACGGCCGGTAAGGCTCCATGATATCGTCCGCCAGGCAATACGCATTGTAGCGATTGCGGTGAAATATACCGAGTGCCGGTAGTAAACCGGCGCCGGTGATGGCCCTTGCCATGGTAGCTCTTAAAATGGCATAGCCATAGTTAAGCAGGTTATTGGGTGGCGGGCCTTCCCGTTTGCGGAAGAATTGCCAGGCATCCGGGAACAAGTGGCTCCAGTAGTAAGCCGCACCTTTTGCTTCATTATTGCCCGCATCACCGCTTTTTACATCCTGTACCAGTTTGATAAGATAGTTATGCTGTATATTCCATTTCTTTAACACAGCAGCCTGGTTGCTGATCTTGGCTTTTACGGTTTGCTGCCACAGTTGTTTTTTTAATGGTTCGGTTGCTTCTATCTGCGCCCTGAATCGTTCGCTTTGAATGGTATTGCTTTCCAGCGGCAGCAACATTCCGCTGGGATGATGGGTTTCGTTGCAGACGATAACGGCTGCATTATTCTCTACCAGTTTATCCAGTAAATAATGGCTGATGGTTATCTGCTGGTGTTCTAAAACCAGCATGCCGATGTCTTCAATGGGTACCGTTCGTTCAGAAAGGTTTTCATAGCCTTTGATGTGTTCATAATTTACCACCATCTGCATATTGCGGCATTTAAGATGACAGGGATTTTCTATGCAGATGGTGCGTTTGATCATAATTATTTATTGGGTTGTTGTTCAAACCCCCGGGGTTTCCTGCCGTAGTTCACTACCACCTGTATATTGTGGCATTTGTGGTTACCGGGGTTTTCAATGCAGATGGTATATTTAATCATTAAATGATTATTTATTTGGGGATGAACATTTTTTCGAATTGATCTTTGGTTAGTATTTTGAGTTTCCTGTATTTTTTCTCTAAATTTTTTTTTCTGATAATATATCCCTGTCACCGGTTGTGATGAAGCCTGAAGATGTTTGCAACGCAAGCGCAATGAGATGATCATCATTTTTATGGGATAGGTAAGCTCTGCGTTAGTACCAATATTCTTCACAAACCGGACAACCTCCTGTATATCAATATCATATTTTGCGAGGCGTTCATATCCTAAAACACGCTTTAATTCTACAATCAATTCATCACAAATAAAATGTAATCCTGTTTTCTGAAGCTATTCTTAATAATGTGCCCTGTGTTTTGGAGATGAAATAGCTTATGTAAATATTAGGGTCTAAAACAAAATTATTAATTCGCATAGCTCTTGCGCGATGCATGTTTCATTTCATCCAGTTCTTCATCAGATATTGGCATTATATTTTTTGCCTTTGAAATTGGTTTGTTTTCTTTCAGCATTCGTGCAGCTTTTAGTTGCGTAATCAATACTTGCTATTATTCCGTTGATAATTTTCTCACCTCAGCTATTATTTCTTCAGCAAGGCTTTTTGCAATAACTATTTCCATAAAACTGGTTTACCAAATATACGTTTTTTAAATGATGGGTTTCACATGAGCAATTATAGTTCTTTGGGTTTATTTACTTTACAAATACGCCATCGCGCTCTTTGTCGATAGCGCCGCCTGTATAACCACAAACACCCATGCGCGGCGAATTTACTACCGGCATTGCTGCATAATCATTAAAGTCACTGCAGGACTTTGCATGCTGCTTTGCACATTTTGCACAGAAAAAGCTTTCTTCACCATAACAAGCGGTGCAAACGGTTACAGCAGGCGCTTTGCCGCAGGTGTGGCAGAGAATTTCAGGCGGTTCATTGCGGGTAAGCAGCACAATTGTTTTATCTGCTTTCACAGGAAATTCTTCAGCAACGGTTATCTGTAGTTCCGTTGTACTGCCAAAATCATACTGGTAGTCAATTTTCATGTCTTTCTTTAAAACATCTTTAGTAAGGCGGTTTTTGGGAATTTCACCTCTTGTTTCTTCCATTATGTTTTCATATTCTTTTATTTCTCCTTTCTGCAACAGTTTTTCTGCTTCAAAAAAATCCCACATAGAGCCCCTGGCTGTTTTCAATTTTTTATTGGTGAAAGCGCTCATGTGGCCGCAGCATTCCAGCCAGATCTTTCGCAGGTATATATCTATATCGTTCATAGCCGCATTGCCATCCACCCACAGGCTTAAAAAATAAGGCGTGCGGCCCCAGGCCGGGTTGGTTTCTATTTTTAAAAGAAATGATTTGCCGGGTTTACTGGTTAACAACTTATCTTCCAGGTGTTTTTGCATGTGGCGGTTTACCTGTTGTTTGGAAACCTGTTTATTGCAATAGAGGCAGATGCCGTAGAAAGTCGTAATAGCCATATAATTAGTTGTTGATATTGTGTTTTATTTTGTTTGTGATTTTATTAAACCCCCGGGGTTCTTTCCATTAGCATATCGCAGCATTTAAGATAGCAGGGATTTTCAATGCACATAGTGCGTTTGATCATGAGGGGTATTTCGAAGATGTAAAATGCAATCTATTGTCTCTTTTATTCTTTTTTATAAAATACCACCAGTATTTTATTTTGGCCAGTGTTGTGCCAATAGCAAGGTGCTCAGCCGGTGTGAGTTTGAAACAGAATATCTGTCTTATTTTCTGGGGAAGAATAGTATATAGTACTGCTATGGCGTATATCTTTAAGGAGCTCAGTTTTTGCATTTTAAGTTTTTTTTGGAGTTTTTTATTTATTTTTTTGAAGGGACTAACCCTAATCTTTCTGCATCTTCTTTATTCCAACAACCATTTTTAAATTTCCAATAAGGAACTATTTTTTTGCCGAGTTTGTCAGTAAATACTTTGATGCATCGCTGAAGCATATCTGTAGTTCCATATTTTATTTCTTCTTTTAATCCATTTTTAGAACTTATTTGAAATAACTCTTTGGCATCATTTTCTGAAATTTCTATTGAGTCCGCCTTATAAAATTGTTGAAATACAATTTTCTTATTGCTTGCTTCCATATCTTTTACTATATATAAAAAAGGCATAAGTTCTTCCCTATTGTTCCATTCAATGTCCTCTATTTCTTCATGAACTAAGTTTTTTTCAGGCAGAAAAATTAAATCTCCTTTAGAAATTGTGAACATTAACTCTAAGTCATTACTTGTTTGTAATTCATAGTAGTTAATTTTTTCTGGCTTCTCAAATGAAACTATTTTTATTGCGTCCAAGAATTTTAGAAATTCAATCTTCCTTTTGCAATTCAAGTTGCTTTCTCCTTTTTCTTTGAAAATATATGTCATAAATATGTCTCTTGAATAGACATATCTATTATTAGTTATTTCATATAAATCCTGAAAGAATGATTTTTGCCTAACCTTTTTTATTTCAATTGGATTATTTGAAATAAAAATTGGCTCTTCAAAATAAGTTTTCTTTAATTCTGATAACTGGTACTTTGATAATTTTTCTTTTATAAACTTCGTGGTTTCATTTTTGGCGTAGCTAATGTTATCTATATCTGAATCTTTTAAATCTTTCAACTCAACCCATATAAATTGATTATCTCCTGTTTTTAATCTCACTTCGTAAACTGCATTACTGTATAGCTTCAGAGACTTTGCAATAGCTTTTAATTTATCTTTTTCTTTTTTGTCACTATCTAACTTATCAATGAAAGAAATCCTATCATTTACATATTGAAGGCGATATTCAGCTAATCTTTTTATTTTAGGGTCAGCTATGTCTTTCACTTCTTTTGCACTATTTAAATCCATAGAAAGACCAAGTGGACGGCTTGCCTTGTCTTTGTTAGTATAAACAGATAGCCACTGTAATGGTTTCCCTGTTTTTGTATCAATTAATGTTTTTTGGGATTGAATTTCTTTTAAAATTTTATTCTGAACAATAGAAATGCTATTGTCATCAGCTTTTTTGCCTGTTTTATCATTTAGGTTTGATTTATTATATTGAGTGAAATAAGGTAACAGAAGTTTTTGATACTTCTCTTTTAATACAGTCTCCTTAATAATATATTCAAAAGTTTTATAAACAACCATAACTTGCTGCTGATTATAAAATTTAGAATTTAAAATTCTCGATACTAATTTATCAATTTCGAGTTTGCTCCCTTCAATGTAATAATTTCGTCTGGCATAATTAGTTTCTTTGTGCAACTCACCTCTTAATGAAGCCACTTTTCCCGAGTCAATATTTTTATCTATGCGATGTTTGGAAGGACTGATAAGCAACCTTGTATTTTTGTGTGAAATAATAACTTTGCTTAAAACTTTTTTGATATCAGCAACGAATCTATTCTTCTTAGGATTGTTTTCATTATTATCCCAGGGTGTTTTAAATTTCGAGCTACTATTATTTTCACAGATTTCTTTTTTCAAGTCTAAATACTTGTGCTTTTTTGCTTCATCATCGTCTTGATCGACTGTATTTATTTTATTTAGATTATTGATGTATTGAATATGACTTTGTTTCGTGCAAGCAATGATAATCGCATCTAAAGCATGATGTCTGTGGTCAACGCGTTTTGAGTATCCTGTGAATTTTTCTACAGGTTCATATTTGCCGGTTTTTGTATTTAGTTCCGTTGTCCAATGAATTAGATTTAATCTTTTTTTTGATTCTCCTATATTAAAGTTTTCAAATCTTTCTCTTAGTAAATCTTTCATTACATCGTTCAAATGCCATTTCTCTCTAAGGATATCCGTAACAGAACCTGATGTTATCCAAACTTTGCTTTCACCAACTAGTTCCGCAAACTTTTCTTTTAATTTTTTATTGATGTATTGAGTTTCTTTTAAAGTTCTTTCAATAGGGTCTTCAGGAATATCTTTTCTGAGCAGGTTGTTTCTTTTTGCTCCTTTGGGAAACATGCTTTCAATATGCTCCTGCCATTTATCAACCTCTACTAAAGGATACTCTGCAGTGGCTACCTTTATCGAGTTTTCAATTCTTCTACTTACAATAAACTCATAAGCTGTTCTGCTTCCTTTAATTAAATTAACTTGCCTCCATGTAATTACTTTATTAGAGTATGCATTTGAATAATACCTTTCCTTGGGCAGAATATGTTCAATCTCAACAATTTTTCCTTTTGCGAAAATATCAGTTAATGGTATTGGCTGATTAGTATAAGGGCATTTGAAGTTTTGTTCCAGCCATAATAAATACTTTGTTATTTCTGCTTTTGAAGGTTCGTCCAACTTCCATTCTTTTTCTTTCTTTTTATATTCCTCTCCCCGCTGAAATTTAACTACGTCTTCCATAATTTTTATCTTGTCCAGATTGCTATTGGTAGTGGGTTCGTCATCAATATTTGCTATGCTTCTGTTATCTTCCTGCAAAGCTTTTTTTAGCTCCCGTAGCATTTGTTTTGCCCATTCATTTTTATCATAACCGTTTTTAGCTCCTTCCCACATCTGTTGTCTTTCATCCATACTTGCTTTTAATTCTCGGCTGAGTTCAATTCTTACTTCATCAAAACCATACACTTTATTTATTTCATTAACTATGGAAATAGTTTCATTTACAATTTTTTCCACAACAGGATTGTTCATCGAGTGTTGCTTCACTCTTGTAATTTCAGATTGTGTTTGAGTGTTTTTAGTTGAATGAGAACCATACATTACAGCAGCGGCTTCCCAATAATTCAGGTATTTAAAGTCTTCAATTTTTGAAAATCGTGATAACCGTATTCTAGCTTTTTTATCAGTAACAAAATTTCTAATGCTTCCCAGTTTCTGATCATCGTTTTTATCTTTTTCGCTTATGTTGAGATGTATTAAAGATTGAACTCTTTTTGCTGCTTTGTCTGTAGGATTGTTACCGTTGCTCATCAAAGGCAGTAATTGGCGAATTGCTTTTGCAGAAAGGTTTCCCATTCCTTTATCATCAAATTGAAGTGAGGATAGTTTTTCACAAATTGCATCATCAAAATCAAAATGGAGTTTAATTTTTTCAGCAAGCTTTCTCTTATCGGCTATAGTGATGTCGTAAATTAATTCCCATAAAAATTGAAGATTGCTAATTGCTTGTTTATTACTATGGATTTCATTAAACCAACTTTCATTTTTATCTTTTAAAATAGTTTGAAAGCTGTATCTGGTAGCGTTACCCTTAAGCCTTATATCGTCATAGCTGCCATCTTTTTTTTTCTTTCTGAAGTTGACAGAATAATAACTATTCGCTATCTCGCCAGTTTCTGTATCAATACCTTTTTTTATTTTCCTGCCTTGCTTATTTTCCAATTCATCAAATATGTTTTTAACACCTAACGTATCCTTTGCAAAATTTCTCCATGATATGGTTTTGTTTTCTTGAAGAGCAGTGAATAATAGCTGCTTCGTTTCTTCAACTGACTTGCCTGTATGTTTTTTAAATGAATCAGCAGAATCAAACAAATCATGTTTTTCTCCATTATCATTCACAAACAATCTCACATTATTTATTTGCTGCCATATTCTATATTCTTGATAAAGCGGATGGCTTTTAGGAATAACTGTTCTGCCTTTTACAAAAACTTCTTTCCCGTTTTTGTCAATTACTTTTTTGCCATTTTTATTTTCAGAAAAAGTTCCATCTTTTTCGCGTTTCACATCAGGCACAAATTCAAAAGGGCATTCACCTTTGTTTTTTGCCTGCTGCCATGGGCGCTGGTAATAAATAATTTTATCTTTTATTAAAAACTTTAGCTGCTCTTTCAACCCTTGTTTTTTTTGAACCTCATTAATAATTGGCTGGAAATCTTTAAATGCAATTTTTACTATATCTTCTATATTGAACTTTTCAAAATAGTCCTTGTGATTATTAAATTGTACATCCCATACTTTATTAAATTCATCCTCATACCAATCTCTGTCCACCACATTATTTCTTATTCTATCTAATCTTTCATTTTGTATCGTGTTGGAGTCATAAAAAAATTTATAAAAATACGAACCTACAGTATGTTTTAATTTATCTTCATTTATGTAGTTATCTATACCTTTATTTAGTTTCCATTTCCGGTAGGTCCAATCATCCTCTTTTAGCTTTTGCCAATTCAATAAAACTTCTTTACTGCCGTTTTCCTTTTCATTAATTTCTTTTTTATAGGTAGAATATTTTCCTATTTTAAATTGCGTATATGAATTTTCGCCATAAGAAACTATATCTATTCCTTTATCTCCATTTTCAAATTCAATCTCAAAAACTATCTTTTCAATTTTTGGGTTCTTCTTACCTTTCATTATTCTTTCTTTCTCGACAACGGATGTAACTAAGGATGTATAAAAATTATCATCGGAATTATCATCAACTTCTTTTGTAAATCTGTCGCTGCTATAACCTCTCCATTGATTCAGATGCAAGATAATCCTACCCCAATCCTGTAAGCCTATCGGAATAATGATGGCATCATTTCTTAATTGGTACAGGCTTTCACCAATGTCTGCACTTCTTTTTATTCTCTTTTTGTTTCCTTTTTCATCATATTCAAATTCTTTGATTTTAGTGTACCAATTTCCCTGTGATTCTTTTGCGGGAATCCAAGTTTTTCCCTTTTCATCCAATTCGTAAGAACCTTCAGGCAGCATACCAAGGAAGCTTAATACAGCAATTAACTTACCCCTTCTTAATTTATACCTGCTTTTCATTCGTCTGCTTCCTCTGGCTTTTCTTCTTTTTGCAGCAGGCGTTAGAGTACTTCCTTTTACTAATTTTTCTCCCTTGTTGAAAGATGTAATATTGTCGGTATCCTGGGGTATAATTCTGACTCCGATGGCATCTTGATAAATACCGATTCTGTCATTATTAATATCCGACTGAGCAGTTTCACCTGTTTGTTTATTTGCCTTTTTTTCTTCAGCTTCTACAATTGCCCACCCAATAGAAGTAGTTCCAATATCAAGCCCAAGAATTTTTTTCATATAGTTTTTCGGTTTATTGTTTAGTTTCTTATTTTTACAGCGAAGCAAATCACAATAAGATTTTATCGTTGTGAAAACATTTAAAGCGGCGCAAGTCGCTTTTTTCTTTTACTAACCAAACACTTCAACACTAACTAATTCTTCTTCACTATCAAAGTTTGTTATTTTCTCAATCGTATAATCTCCCTTGTAACTATTTGCAATCATTGTAAATTGGTCTAATAGGTTTGTAAAGCTTATTCGTCAGGTTCCGGTATTTCAGAATAAATATATTACAATTTTAAAATGTTTTAGGCTTTAATTTCCGGTCGGTGAAAACACACGACCGATAGGACTCTACAGGCGGAGTGTCTTTCACCCGCCGGTGAAAATTTGAATACGCCTGTTTTCTTTGAAATATTTAGGTAGCTCCTTTTAAATGCAAGCTGGTCTCTTACGAAACCCTCGGGGGGTTCAAACCCCGGGGTTTAATTGCCCTAATCTTATTTCCGGTCATATCGCACCCCTTCAGTGGATGGGGGCATCACACCATCACCCTTCCCGCCCATACGCTATCGCTTGCATCCGCTTCATCCTTGCTCAAAAATCCTATCCATGCTTCAACCATATAACCTTTAAGTGCGGCCACATTTAAAACCGCCTTCTTGTCTTTTCTGAAACCATTGTGTAAACCAAATACGGCCTGTTGCAGGCCAGGCGCGTATGTCACCAGTATAACCGTATCATCCGGCGAGGCTATACCATCTGTGCTGTTGTCAGTAAAGTTGAATTGCAAAGTGTTATTTGCCTTTTTTGCCAGCTTTACATTTTGTGGGCCGGGCAGCCGTCCTTTTGAAATCAATACCTGGGGGTAATTTAATTGCATACCAGGGTAAACGCCTGTGACGGCGCGGCTCATTAAAGCGCTGACAGCCCTGTTATAACCCGTACCGGTATGGCCATAGGCTGGAAAGGTTTTGTTTAAGAAACCGGTACCGGAGAATGCCTTCGTAAAGTGGGTACAGGTATTGATCTTTGCCCGTTGTTCCAGTTGTAAAGGCGTTCGTTTGTCTTTTATTGAAGAAGTGCTGGTGCGCAGAATGTTTCGACCGTTGCGCATAAATCCCGTCACAGGGCCTATCGTTCCTATAAAGGCGCCTATAACACCAGTGTTGTTTCTTGCCATACTATAAAAGTTTAAAGGATAAATGAAAACCGTCAACCAGTTGGAATGAAAAGGTTTTGGGTCGTTAAAAATAATATATAAAAGCTAACCGATTCTTTATTTTTTCGGGAATAAGATAATATTAACCCGTTATTTACTCGATCTAACAAATCGAATAAATATCGAATAAATATCGAATAAATATCGAATAAATATCGAAGATATATCGAGTTTATATAGAATAAAAGAGCCTCGTATTCTTTTTGCAGGGCAAACGCATCTAAATTAAAATACGGCTCTAAAGGATACTATTCCAAATCCCGGAGGTATTGAATAATAATAACCCTGCATGCAATGGAGGGATACAAGCAATAGAGATAAAGACAACCACGGAGAGTGGTTGAATCGTCTCTCTAAAGTGCGTACATAAACGGCAATGCTTTGAGATCAATACATAGATCGGAATCGTTCTTAATTAAACCCTTTCAGGGTTTAGTAATCTATCAGGTCTTTTACCCACCGGATTTCATCCGGTGTTATTATTATTCAAGCCTTTCAGGCTTAATAAAAATCAGATGCGTTTGCCCTAATTCTTTTTGTCTTATCCTGAAAACTTTACACTTTTAGAGGTATTACTGACCAGGCTTTACAGTATTAAAATTGTTACTGAATGAACTTTACAGTATTCACAATATCACTGCATAAGCTTTACAGAGTGTTTTTATTTGCCGTAAAAAGAGGCGTTGTATGGTGTCTTATACTGAAAAAACTTTGTCTTGCAATACGTCCTTCCCGGCGCCGACCGGGAATTTCCTGCTTAATAAACGCACAATATAAAACCCGGGTTACCTGCATTGCCTGTCCGGGTTCCTGGCAAGGCCTGCATTGCCCGCTTTTGTGTGGCGCGACCCTGTGTTTACAGGCGAAGCTTATGCTGCCGGGACGCAGGCTTTCCCCCTTGCCTTATTGGCTGTACATGAACTTGCTGCAACAGGATAACTTAATTGTGTATAAGATTTACAGCATTGATATAAGTGCCTGGCTTTATGACTATGGTAAACCTTTCTGCACGCACACTCCATTTGCCGGTTATATAAGCTATAATATTTTGAATACGTATCTGGGTTAATTTGTAAGAACTTTTATTAGTTGCTGCATAATAACCTTGCAAGGTTATACCACAGGGCGGGTAATCCATCATTGCTTTTGCCAGGCTATCCAATAAAGGCTCGTCCTGCTGCAATGTTTGTTGCGCCGGTTTAAATTGAAAGGACGGGAAGTCCGGCATATAGCAGCCAAAATTATCAACCTGGCAACAAAGCGGTTGCGGACATCTTCCAATACCATTTGAATCTGCAGGAAAACAATTCTGGTCTGTCAGCTTTTCTTTATCCCGGCAGTCAGGTATGCCATCACCGTCTGTGTCCAGTATAACACCGTGTGTATCTACCGGGCAGCCTGCCTGCGTATTTGGCTCTTTATCCAATTGGCCTGGCACGCCATCATTATCTGAATCTTTCAGAATTGCGCTGCGTGTTTTTTGATGTTTTGTATTTACTGTACCGGTATTGTTTTGTTGGCCAATGCATATTGTAATAGTAAAAAATAGCAAGTTTACAAGGATGATATATTTAATTGTACGCACGGATAAAGATAGGTCTTTCCTCTGCCGGTCAGCCTCCGGGCACCAACCGGCAGATAAAATGTTTACCTGTATATAATGATTAGTTGGCAGGGAGTGCCGGCAACAGTATCAGCCTGGCGCCGGTATGCGTTTGACCGGCTGCTGACCTCAACAGTGCCCTTGGAAGGTAATTTACTTACTGTTTAAACCATGCACCATTTGCCTTCATGGTCTTTGGTATAGCTGCCGCCATTGCTCATTACATGCACGGTTTTGCCCTGTTTATTATCCATATAGCTGCTGCGTTCATACACACGCACGCCATTGTTTTCTCTTGTAAGGTAAACGATAAGCGCATTTAATGTGGGCGATACATCATGCAGCCATTGCTCTTCACTTTCTTTTACAAATGCTGAACTCATATATACAATTTATAAGCATTGATGAAAAAACCATGCCGTACAGGCCAGGCAATATGTAAATAAGCTTCGCGGTTATGCTTTATTATAACACCGGTTACGGCTTTATTCCACCGGTTTATAATTAGATCAAAGCCCGGCATCGTACGCAGGGGCGTCAAGCTAATAAAATGTTTTAGCTCCATAGGGCTTCGTGTTTATAGTAGCTTTTATTAGATTTATGGCAGCCTTAACCTGACGCTTATGCGTACGTACGGGACGAGGCCCGGCGGCCATGAGCGATAAAAAATTGTTACTAAAGAGGGAAAAAGTAAAACATATTTGTTACTTAAAAATGCAGGCACAATAAAATACCAACACCGCCAAAGGCTGAACAATCAATACCTTTTTTGCCTGGCATAAGTCCTGGTAGTAAACCCTATAATAAGGTCAGCCGAGAAAGCGTCTCCCGCCAGGCTGCTGCCGCCCCCGGTGCTGTAGTTGATACAATTATACCTGGCCTGCAGCCCGAGATAAAATTTCGGGTTAAAAACATAATTAAAACGCAGCCCTGTATTAAAATTAAAAGAAGAAATACTCAAAGGCTTAAGATAGTCATTATGATGATCGTTACCGGAATTCGCTATATCAAAGCCGTCATAACCGGCGCCGGCAAGCAGGCCGACATCTGTTTTGGTGCGGTTAATAAAATAATAATTGTAATCAATGCCAATATACCCTCCGAAATAATGGTCAAGGTCATATAAGTTATTATCCCGCTCTACGGTGTATACGCCTGCACTTTCCAGGAAGCGGAACTGTATAGTAAAATCAACCTGGTGCCTGTTGTACCTGCCGCCCACCTGTATACCCAATGAAGGGTGTACGCCAAGCACGGCAGCATTATTGGTGGGTATCCATATGCCGGTTAATACCGTGCATTCCACGCTGCCTGCTTTCTTTTGTGCGGCAAGCGCCTCATTCAGCAACGTATAGAGCGTGCTGTATTCCTCTTTATGTTGCCTTATTTCTTTCTCCGGTTCTTTTATATTGCCTGCAAAAACATTACATATAAACGCTTCTGTTTTGGTAAGACCGGGCCTTGCCAGCAGCAACCTGCCCCAGGTGGCGCTGATCTTATAATAGCCGGCAGACTCCCCATAATAAGCGTTATAGGTAACTGCGTTAGCGTATGCCATTGCATAGCGGTTAAGCAATGGAATAAGGTTGCTGTCCGGCTGCGCACTGTTATAGGTGGAGCGTTCTATTGCCAGCAGCAGGGCTGTATATTGTACCTCGTATATTTCCCCGCAGGCGTTCTTCCATATGTCAATGGCCTTCTGCAGCGAGTCAAGTTCATGTTGCCGGTATAACTGTGGAATAACATCAATGGCATTCAGGAATACATCCCTGCAGTCGGGATGCTTTTTAGTCATGGCCTCTTCAACAGCAATTTGCGCCCGGGCATTTTCTGACAAACACAGGCAGGCAATACATACCGCAAGCAGCAATTTTTGGTTCTTCATACTGCAATGATAAAGCTTTCCGCTGCAAAGAAAAGTGAAGCTTGTGTTCGCCATGTGGCCTCATAATATAGCTCTTTGTATAGAACGGGGCGTTATTAAAATTGCCGGTTATCAACTGTCAGTTACATGAGGCGCATTAAAGGAAAGGATGCAAAGCCGGGTATACAAAAATATTTCAATGCCAGGCATCGTCTTCCGCCCCGGGCGGAGACGATGCACTAAGAATATGTATATTTACGTATGTCAATCAAACTAACCCATCAAGAAGTTGTAAGCCATTTTATTGAACATTTCCAAAATAAAAAAAGCAATTAAAACAGTGCAGCATTCTTTCAAAATCAGGGAAGCAACTATTGCTGACGTACCGGCCTTAGCCTCACTACACGTGACAACTTTTAAAGAAACTCATGGAAGTTTTAATGCGCCAACCATTGAAACACGTGAATGGCAATGGCAAAAGGCTTTTCAAGATCAGGATAACAGTTGGTTTTGCTTTGTAATCGAAAAAAAAGAGGAAGGTTTAATTGGGTTTGCAAAAGGGCAACCTTACAACCTCATTGACTTTTCAGCGTTCACAGGAGAGTTGAATAAAATTTATCTTCTTCAGAAATACCACAAATTGGGTTTGGGACGACAATTAATTTGTAAAGTCGCTAATGAATTTATACGACGCAGAATGACTTCTATGTTACTATTTGGTGATGCCAATAATCCTTCCAATAAATTTTATGAACGAATGGGTGCAAAAAAATTATTTGCAAAGAATGGTGAATTCCATGGTGGTTATGGATGGACAGACTTACAAAGACTTGTAGCTAACTGTAAAACTATTTGAACTGTGGTTTTCCTTCAAGTGCCTGCTTTTATATTTTGAACAACCAGCATTCATTTGTTAAGTTAACGCATTGGATGGATGTGGGTGAAGGGATAGTGCATCGTCTCCGCCTGAGGCGGAAGACGATACTTGACAAAAATATGGGCTATCTCTCTTCCCAGGTAAAATTTGCCTGTTCCCCGGGCGAAGCGGTGCCATAGGTATATAAAGAATCACTGCCCGTTTGGGCGCTGCAATGTTGAAGCGTACAGCATTGCGCGGCACAGACCAGCAACAGGATGAAAGGGTTTGTGAAAATTCGTTTCATATAATGAATATAGCGAAAAGCCGGGAAGACTTTGTAGTCTCCGCTACCGGGTTTTGTGTATGGTTGCAACCACTATAAAATGGTGCGGTTGTATGTTGAAGTTATTGCTACTGAAACGTGGTTCCTCAATGTGTATGGTGGCTATGCTTGAAGAGTCCCGCTACGATGAAAAGGAATCTGCCTGCGCCGGTTGTGCGTGTTATCGCGATAAAACAGTGACGCTCTCCTCTTAATGTTAAGTTTTTTTCGGGTGGGGTTTGACGGATCAAAGAGTTTGAAGAGGAGATGATGGTATAGAAAACAATTGTTTTACCAACTTGACATAACACATAATATTGATCTTAATATTTAAAGTATGTAACATACTCAAAAATAAATTTTTATCAAAAGAAAATATCTTTATCTTTGATTTAGAGTATAATTTATACTCTGAATCAAATTTGAAAATAAAATTAGAAAATATTGTCTATTTCCAATCAGGTATATTCCTTAAACCTGATATTAATGCAGACATTTATTATCTGCAGGCAAGTCATTTTGATGAGTATGGAAGGTTTAATCCTATGGTTATGCCTGCTTTGCAGTTAAGCAATATACCTCAAAAGCATCTATTAAATTCCGGTGATGTACTGTTTGCGGCGAAGGGGTTAAACAACTTTGCTGTAACTTATAAAGAAGCAATTGGAAAAGCTGTAGCTTCATCAGCGTTCGTTGTTCTTCGGATTACAGAAGAATTTAAAGACAAAATTCATCCTGAATATTTAGTTTGGTTACTAAATCATCCTAATACAAAAGGATTGCTTTACCAGCACCTCGCGCAGTCTACAATAGTTTCTGTTTCTATACAAAATTTAAAAACCATGGAAATAAATATTCCTGATATGAAAACACAGGATTTAGTCATCCGGATTCAAAATTTACGAAATCGTGAAAAGGAACTGCTGAAACAAATAACAACCTTAAAGGATACTTTCATTCAAAAATTGTTATTAACCGCATCAAAATAATTACATGGAACATAAGATTAGTAAAAATGAAGTGAACCAAATTGTGTGGAATGCCTGCGATACTTTTCGCGGCGTTATAGACCCGAGCCAGTATAAAGATTATATTCTCACCATGTTGTTTTTAAAATATGTGAGTGATGTTCACAGAGATAAATACAACGAATACCTGAAAAAATATAGTAATGATAGTGAGCGTACGGAACGCGCCATGAAGCATGAGCGTTTCGTAGTGCCTGAGCATTGCTCTTTTTATTACCTCTATGAACATCGTAATGAGAGCAATATTGGCGAGCTTATCAATATTGCATTAAACGATCTTGAAGAAGCGAATCGTGAAAAGCTTTCGGGAGAAGACGGCTCCGGTATCTTCCGTAATATTGATTTTAACAGTAGCAACCTTGGCGATGTAAAAGAAAAGAATGCCCGTTTAAAACATTTGCTTATTGATTTTAATGATTCACGTTTAGACCTGCGTCCTTCTCATCTTGCTGGACATGATGTTATCGGTGATGCCTACGAATTTTTGATTGCAAATTTTGCAAGTGATGCCGGTAAAAAAGCAGGAGAATTTTTTACACCATCTGAAGTATCAACATTAATTGCAAAGCTTACTAAATCAAAACCGGGTGCAAGGATTTCCGATCCTACCTGTGGTTCGGGTTCTTTGCTTATTAAGGCGGGGAAAGAAGTAGGTTTCGATAATTTTTCGCTATACGGACAGGAGGCAAATGGCAGCACCTGGGCCTTAGCAGTAATGAATATGTTCCTGCACGGGTTTGATAATGCCGTTATCCGTTGGGGAGATACCATTCGCAATCCTAAACTGAAAGAAGGCGATACATTAATGAAGTTTGATACGGTTGTTGCCAATCCGCCTTTTAGCCTTGATAAATGGGGTGCAGATGATGCTGCGGCAGATAAATACAACCGCTTCTGGAGAGGCGTGCCGCCTAAAAGCAAAGGAGATTGGGCATTTATCAGTCACATGATAGAAACTACTTATGAGAAAAGTGGTAAAGTAGGTGTGGTGGTGCCGCATGGTGTTTTGTTCCGCGGAGCGAGTGAGGGAAGGATTCGCCAGAAAACGATTGAGGAAAATTTATTGGAAGCCGTTATTGGGTTGCCTGCCAACCTGTTTTATGGTACAGGTATTCCTGCTGCCATTTTAATATTCAATCGGGGTAAGGGTGATAATAAAAACGTTTTGTTCATTGATGCAAGTGGAGAACAGCATTATGAAGCAGGTAAAAACCAGAACAAACTGCGGGCAAAAGATATTGAGCACATAGTGGATATATACCGCAAGTTCAATGCAGGTGAATTGAAAGCAGGTATTGTTGAAGAAAAATACAGTTATGTTGCTACGCCTGAAGAGATAAAAGAAAATGACTACAACCTGAATATTCCACGGTATGTTGACACATTTGAAGAAGAGGCAGAGATAGACATAAAAGCTGTACAGGTAAAGATCAATGTGCTTGAAAAAGAATTGGCTGATGTGCAACAGGAAATGAAAAAGTATTTAACTGAACTTGGTTTGAATACAGATTAGATGTCAGACACTTCAAAAGTGTCAGACATCTATATGAACAACTTTAAATTTAAAGTATAAATGACGGCATTATGCAAAACCTGATGGATCAAATTGACAGCCTTGCAAAAGAATTACGGCAATTGTCGCCGCTAAAACAGGAAGACCAGGCAAGGCTTGATAAAAAGTTTCGTTTAGAGTTCAACTACAATTCAAATCATATTGAAGGTAATACGCTTACTTACGGTGAAACAGAATTGCTATTGATTTTCGGCGATACAAAAGGCAATCATACGTTCCGTGAGTATGAAGAAATGAAAGGCCATGATGTTGCATTGAAATTGATTGAAGAACTGGCTACCGATAATGAAAGACCGTTAACAGAGGCCTTTATAAAAAATTTAAACAAAGCAATACTCGTTGAACCTTTTTGGAAAGAAGCAATTACACCTGACGGACAACCCACAAGGCGGTTAATTAAAGTGGGCGATTACAAAGAATTGCCTAATTCAGTAAGGTTAAGCACCGGTGAAATATTTGAATATGCATCTGTTGCAGATACACCTGTTTTAATGCAGGAGCTTATAGATTGGTACCGTTCTGAAGAAAAAGCATTACACCCGGTTACGCTTGCCGCAATGTTGCATTACAAATTTGTACGCATACATCCATTTGATGATGGTAATGGTCGTATTGCCCGTTTGCTGATGAATTATATTTTATTAAAAAATGACCTGCCGCCTGTAATTATTAAATCTGCGGATAAAAAAAATTACCTGGCCGTATTGCGTTTGGCAGATGTCGGTGATTATGAACCACTGATATCCTATATAAGCGAGCAATTAATATGGAGTTTGGAATTAAGCATGAAGGCTGCAAAAGGTGAATCTTTAGAAGAAACTGATGATTTTATTAAAGAAATCGAACTGATAAAAAGAAAAGTGACAGAAACAAGCAATCCTTCTAAATCTCCTAAGTTGCTGTATAATATTTTTGAATATTGCAATAAGAAAATTTGGCCATCTATAGAAAAAACTTCTGAATATTTCAACGGCTTATTTAGTGAAAACAAAATCTTCCATTATGTAAATCATTGGGATGAAAAGTTTGAAACCGTTAATATATTTCGTAACCCTTTGGAAAGGTCCACAGAATCCAGTATAAAAATATTTGGCCACGATATCTATAAGGAGGATGTAAACAATATTGGATGGAAACAAATAAAATATGGTTTAAGGGGAGCTAAAGAAGCAACCAATTATACAATAAGGCTTGATCTCAATTTTAATCATAATAGTTATATAGTTGAATTAAGAGTGGGTACAGTAGGAACATGGAATAATAAAATTTTTGCTGTTACAAAACATTATAACGACATGTTTCTTTCTGACGAAATTGACCAATTAAATAATCTGCTTAAAAAGTTCTTGGTTGAAGAAATAAAGAAAGAAACAAATGCGCACTCGTAACAAAATAGTTTATAAAAGAAAGGTACATACTTTTTAAATTTTAGAATTACAACAATCAATCATGCCATATTCAAATAAACTACAACAAATCAATGAACTGCAGAAAAAGATTATTTCTTATGGCAAGCTTTCAACAGAAGTGCTAAATAAGATTAATTATAAACTGCGGCTTGAGTGGAACTATACTTCCAATAGTATGGAAGGCAACTCCCTTACAAAACAGGAAACACGTACTGTAATGGTTGGAAATATTACAGTGGAAGGCAAGCCTATCAAGGATGTATTGGAAATGAAGGGGCATGACGAAGTAATTACAAATATTATGAAGATAGGTAAGGGTGAGTTGAATATTTCTGAAAAGCGCATTAAAGAAATTCATGCAGGCATCGTGCATGAAGAAGACACTGCGAAAAAGAAACAGATCGGTGTTTGGAAAAAAGATACTAATTATCTGTACAATTATAAAGATGAACGGTTCGATTTTGCAGCGCCTGCTGAAGTGCCTGAGCGCATGCATCAGCTTATTAACTGGCTGAACGCACAAAAGGAAAAAATACAAAATGGGGATAATGAAGCTTTGCACCCTGTACAACTTGCATTTCAGTTTCATCTTGATTATATTACTATACACCCTTTTTATGACGGCAACGGAAGAACTGTACGCATACTTACCAACCTTATCTTGATCAGTTATGGTTATCCTGCGATTTACATAAAAGAAAATGAAAAAGATGTTTATTACCAATACCTGGCAGATATACAGGGTTACGGAGGTGCACCTGACTTGTTGTATGATTTTATGGATGGATTGTTATTGCGCTCTCAGCAAATAGTACTAAATGCAATTGAAGGAAAAGAAATTGAAGAACCTGATGATATAGATAAGCAAATAGAGTTATTAAAAAGGGAGTTAGGCAATAAAAAAACATTTTCTGTACAAAAAAATTCTTCTATTTTGTTCAGTTTATTGAAGGATAGCCTTATTCCGCTTTTTATATCATTGGAAGAGAAGTGCGAAAAACTCAAACCATTATTTATTGATTTTTCAAGAACCATACAATACCGTGACGATAACTCTGGCCGTTCTTTAGGAAGTAGGGAAAGTGATTGGGAGGTTCTGAAAAAAAACTGGTTGCAGAAGATAAAAGATGAAAACAAAACGCTGCATTCATTACAGTACAGCTATAGCTTACAGGGATTCAAAAATAGTTTGACAGATCAATTTTTCGGATTTTCTCTTGAGTTCTCGTTTGAGCAGTATAGGTATTCAATTCGCATAAATAATGGCGACGGGCATACCTATTCTTATGATGAACCATTAAGTGAAAATGAAAGAAATAAAATAGTATCAATGGTGATGAATGATATGATAGGAAGAATTAAAGCTGCAGCAGAGAAATAAAATTACTATGGTGAAAGAAGGGTATAAACATACTGCCTCCGGATGGACACCTGAAGATTGGGAAGTAAAGAAATTGGGTGATTTATGCTCAACTTTTAAAAGTGGTGTTGGGATTACATCTGAGAATATTTCTAACGGTGGTTTATATGCCGTATATGGAGGCAATGGCTTAAGAGGCTATACTGATAAATTTACACATAACGGTGAATACTTGCTTATTGGTAGGCAAGGTGCACTTTGCGGAAACATAATTAGAATAAATGGAAAAAATTATGTTTCGGAACATGCCATTGCCGTTCAAGCGAATCCATGTAATAACAATACATTTCTTGCTTACAAATTAGATTATCTCAATTTAAATAGATTATCAGAATCATCTGCCCAACCTGGATTATCTGTCGAAAAATTAGTTCGTTTAAAAATTTCAATACCGCCTCTTAAAGAACAAATATCAATCGGTACAGTTCTTTTCACATGGGATAAAGCAATTGAAAAGCTTCAACAACTCATTGCTCAAAAAGAATTATGCAAAAAAGTATTAATGCAACAACTGCTTGCAGGTAAAAAAAGGTTGCCAGGGTTTGAAGAGAAATGGAAGTATCTACCTATTAAAAAGATTGCACAAGAAGTAGTTTTGAAAAATAAAGAAGATAAAGAATTAATCGTATTGTCTTGCACCAAATATGATGGGTTAGTTTCTTCATTAGAATATTTTGGAAGAAAAATATTTAGTAATGATTTAAGCCCTTATAAAATTGTTCCGCAGAATACGTTTGCTTATGCTACCAATCATATTGAAGAAGGTTCCATTGGTTATCAGGAAAATTATGAAGAAGCATTAATTAGCCCGATGTACACAGTATTTGAAACGAATGAAACAATAAACGACAAGTTTTTATTTCGTGTTTTGAAATCACACTTTTATATACACGAATATCAAAAAAGAATGGAAGGATCAATTGATCGTCGTGGAGGCTTACGATGGGATGAGTTTTCAAAAATAAAAGTTCCAGTACCATCATTAACAGAACAAAATGCAATCGAGAATATCTTAGAAATAGCTGATAAAGAAATTGGGTTACATAAACAACAGTTGTTTCAATTGAAAGAGCAAAAGAAAGGATTGATGCAGGAGTTATTAACGGGAAAAATAAGGGTAAAAATTTAAGAATATTATGGGAAGTATTCATAACAAATATTATTTAAATGAATTTATTTCAGGAGTAAGAAACGCATTGGCAAATGAGATTAATAAGCTCGAAATAACTGAATCAACTGATATTGGCGGGCTAATTCAAAAACTCAAACGAGAATATACGATTGAACCGCTATGTTTGGAAGAGCCAAAACCTTCAGAACCGAAAGAAGCTTTTGAAACCCGGGAAAACATGTTTCGCGAACAATATAAACAGAAGGTATATCAAATAAAGGTTACAATACCATTTCAAGGCAATGAAATACTTTTTCAATGTCATCCATCAAGCTGTACCGTTGTATATCTTGATAAAAGCGTTCATATAAATTCAAATACTATAACTGCAACTATAACACTTATTGAATTAAATGCTGAAAAATACCATGAACAATTAAGTAAAATAATGAGGGATGTATCGGTTAATATACCGATGGTAAATGCAGAAATAGCACCATGGAACAATAATTTAGAAAATCAAATAAGAACCTGGCTTCATGAAAGAAAGGGAGTAGTTGCCAAGAAATTTGATTTCATGGAAAAAATCGGTTTGAAGGTTAATCCCAAGTCAACTGAGTTTATGATTCCTCCTTCCGTAACAAAAAAAACTATTCCAGTCCCTGTAACCGAAACAGCAAAACATATAAGAAAAGAAGTTATACCAACACTTCAGGATGAAGTTTATAATGATATAAAGGAAGTGCTTTATAATGTTGGCAAAGCAATTGAAAGAAAGCCCTCTATTTATTTGAGCAAACATGAAGAAGACCTAAGAGATATTTTCCTTCTTTTTTTGGAAACACGTTATGATTCTACATCTGGTGTAGGCGAAGCTTTCAATAAAAAAGGCAAAACAGATATCCTACTGAAGTATTCAAAAGATGGAAGCAATCTTTTTGTTGCTGAATGTAAATTCTGGAGGGGCCAGAAAAGCTTTCACGAAGCAATAGATCAGCTTTTGGGATATTTAACATATCGTGATTCAAAAACTGCGTTGATACTTTTTGTTGATCAAAAGGAATTTAAAGCTGTTATTGAAGGCGTAAAAGAAAAAATTAAAAATCATCCTTGCTTCAAAAGATATATCACAGAAACTTATGAATCCTCTATCAGTTACGAGTTTTCGTTGCCTGATGATTCACTAAGAATAATAAAGCTTGAAGTGATATTATTTCATTATCCCTCACTAAAATAAATTTGGAGATGGATTGGATAGAATATAATACAGAAAAAATAAAGGGTAGATATTTATACAAGTTTATCTCTGAAAAATTTCTTATAAAATTTTTGGAAACAGGAACTATATGGTTTTCTCGTTCAGACAAATTTGGAGATAAGATGGAATGTGTTATGATTAAAGATTTGGAAAAAAAAGTGCCTGACTTCAAAGAAATTGAGGCAAGGAAAAGAAAGCATTTAATCAGTTGCTTTCATGAAGGCAATAAAGAGACATTGGCATTTTGGGACACATATGCCAAGACTGATGAAGAAAGAAGGAAGTACGCATTAAGATTTAATCGAAAAGATTTTAAAGAGAGGATAGAATTAAATACAGTTAATATTAGTATGACAAATATATCTAAGCTTGTTCATGGGAAAGTTAAATATAAAAATCTTATTGGAGCAAATAATGAAAAGTTGAATCTACAAAGAGTGCAGTATCCTGCCTTTAGAAAGGAGTATGTTTTTAGTTATGAAAGGGAATATCGATTTGATATTTTATTGAAGAACGAAATGAAAGAGCTAGGCTATAATTATCATATTGGAAATACGAATAGTATACCTTTTGCAATTCTTTTAAATCCACTTTTAGACAATAAGGATTACACGAAATGTCTTAAAACGATCCAAAAAAGCAATTTCGAATCGAAGTTTAGATTATCGCCGCTTACGAAGTGGTTAAAGCCTGAATTATGGAAATAAACTGAATATGGACGTACCATCTTTTAAAGAAGATCATATCAGCCAAATACCGGCATTGCAAATGTTGATAAAGCTTGGCTACAACTATATAACACCGGAGCAAGCTTTGCAATTACGTGGTGGTAAAACAACCAATGTATTGTTGGAACAAGTGCTACGTGAACAACTGAAAGAGATAAATTCTATTAAAGTAAGTTCCACCAAAACAACGGTCTTCAGTGATTCAAATATTGAAGCCGGTATACAGGCGCTTAAAGATATGCCCATGCATGAGGGTTATATTGCTGCCTGTGAAGAAGCATATAATTTGATCACACTTGGTAAATCACTGGAGCAAAGCATAGACGGTGATAAAAAAAGTTTTACACTTCAGTACATTGATTGGCAAAACATTCAAAACAATGTTTTCCATGTAACGGAGGAATACAGTGTAATGCGCAGTACCAGCAAAGAGCATTACAGGCCGGATATTGTTTTGTTTGTAAACGGCATTTCTTTATGCATTATAGAATGTAAGCGGCCTGACTTAAAAGAACCATTGGAGCAGGCTATATCGCAACAACTAAGAAGCCAGCAGGAAGATGGCATCCGTCATTTATATGTGTATGCACAAACCTTATTAAGCATCGCCTGTAATCATTCCCTGTATGCAACCAACGGCACACCTGAAAAGTTCTGGGCGCATTGGGAAGAAAAGTTTTCTTCTACAGAAGATGAAACAAAATATAAACAGCAATTGCTGCATTTAAAGAATCAGCCATTATCAGATGCGGAAAAAAATAATTTATTCAGCGAAAGATTCAAATATGTGCGGCAATACTTTGATGCATTGGAAAAAGAAAGCATTTTACCAGTTAACCAGGATGAATATATCTATGGGCTATGCCGTCCTGAAAGATTGCTTGATTTTATATTCAATTTTATAGTATTTGAAGCAGGGGAAAAAAAGATAGCACGTTACCAGCAATACTTTGTGATTAAAAAAACAATTGAACGGATAAAGGAATTAAAAGATGGAAAGCGTAAGGGTGGCGTTATCTGGCACACGCAGGGAAGCGGTAAATCACTTACCATGGTTATGCTTGCGCAGGCAATCGCAATGGAAAAATCTATCCGTAATCCTAAGATCGTTTTAGTTACAGACAGGATTGATCTTGATGACCAGATAACGAAAACATTTCGCAAATGCGGTATTGCAGTTGACAATGCAACTACAGGTCAGCGTTTGGTTGAATTACTTGAAAGCAAGAGTGATGCTGTGATAACAACGGTTATTAACAAGTTTGAAGCAGCCATAAAAAAAACAAACACCCCTTTACAGTCACCTGACATATTTGTATTGGTAGATGAAGGCCACCGTACACAACACGGAACATTTAACATCAACATGCAAAAAACCCTGCCTAATGCATGTTACATTGCTATGACCGGAACGCCTTTATTCAAAAAAGATAAAAGCACTGCTGTAAAATTTGGCGGCATCATAGACACCTACACAGTAGATAAGGCAGTAAAGGATAAGGCTGTAGTGCCGCTGTTGTATGAAGGCAGATATGCAGTTCAGAAAGTAAACGAAACTCCGGTCGATACTTTCTTCAATATGATCTCAGAACCGCTGAATGATTACCAGAAAGCTGATCTGAAAAAGAAGTTCAGCAGGGCGGATCAATTAAATACTGCAGAGCAAAAGATTTATGGGATTGCCTGGAATATAAGTTTACATTTTCGCGATAACTGGCAGGGAACAGGATTTAAAGCGCAGTTGGTATGCGCAACAAAAGATGCGGCTATCAAATACAAAAGTTTTCTTGATGAAATAGGAATTATAAGCAGCGAAGTAGTTATATCGGCACCGGATGATAGGGAAGGCGAAGAAACTGCTTATGCCAAGTCATCTGAAAGGGTAAAGCAGTTCTGGAATAAAATGATGCAGGAACATGGCACGCCCAAAAAATACCAGGATAATATTATCAGCCGTTTTAAACATCAGACAAAACCTGAAATTATTATTGTTGTAGATAAACTGCTAACAGGATTTGACGCACCTATTAATACGGTTCTATACATTACAAGAAGCTTAAAAGAGCATACATTATTGCAGGCAATTGCGAGGGTAAATAGGGTTTACCCGGGAAAAGATTTTGGTTACATCATAGACTATTACGGTGTATTAGGCAAACTGGATGAAGCATTAAACATGTATTCAGAGTTTCAAGAGTTTGAGGAAGAAGATTTGTTTGGAACATTAACCAATATAAATGAAGAGATAAAAAAACTACCTCAAAAACATTCTGAAGTATGGGAGCTGTTTAAAACCATTGCCAATAAAAGAGACGCAGAAGCGTATGAATATTTGTTAAGGGATGAAGCGCTGCGTTCTATATTTTATGATAAGCTATCCTCTTTTGCAAGAGCCTTAAAGGTTGCGTTGTCAACAATTCAATTTCATCAACAAACAGATGAAAAAACAATCAACCGGTATAAAGAAGATCTCGCGTTCTTCATGAATTTAAGGTCATCAGTAATGCAGCGTTATTCTGATACAGTCAATTTTAAACAGTATGAAGAGCAAATTCAGAAATTGCTTGATAAGCATGTTCAAACAGATGAGGTGAAAGTAATCACTGATCTTGTAAACATTTTTGATAAGGAAAAATTTGCAAAAGAAGTAGAGAAAACATTAGGTAATGCAGCCAAGGCAGATAAGATAGCAACTCGCACAGCAAAACATATCAGTGAAAAGATTGACGAAGATCCTGTATTCTATAAAAAGTTTTCTGAACTGTTAAAGGAAACAATTAAAGAATATGAAGAAGGAAGAATACTGGAAGCAGAGTATTTAAAGCGGACACAAAAAATAATGAACAGTGTTTTATCACATTCGGATAATTCGATGCCTGAGGAGCTTAAGAATAAAGAAGCAGCAAAAGCTTACTATGGTTTATTTAAAGAATCGCTGGATAATAAAATTCAGGATGAAACTGTTCGAAAAAGAATTTCTGCGCAAACCGCTTTGGCTGTTGATGAAATAATTAATAAGGCTGTGTTTGATAACGGAAAACCGGTTGTTGACTGGCAATTCAAATCTAATATTACAGGCAAATTGCAAATTGACATCGGCGACTATTTAATTGATGAAGTAAGAGACAAATACAATATCACTATGAGTTTCGGCGATATGGATTCTTTCGCAGAAAAATGTATTGATGTTGCTAAAATCAAATACAGGTAATGAAAGGAGCAATAGACTTTGGGTCAAAGCGGATAGCTTATTTAATTTCCTTTTCACCCCGTAAATCCCTGGGCATTACGGTTACGCCCGATAGTGAAGTTTTGGTAAAAGCTCCTTTAAATATCAGTAAAGAAAAGATTGAACAGGTTGTGCGAAAGAAAGCTTCATGGATCATAAAACAACAAGGCTTTTTTTTATCATTTCAACCAAGAACACCTGAAAGAAGATTTGTAAGCGGTGAAACACATTTGTATCTGGGAAGACAATATCGCTTGAAAATTATTTCGTCAGCAGAAGAATTCGTAATGTTGAAAGGAAGGTTTATTGAAGTTTATACCGCTGATAAAACCAGAGCAAAAGATTTAATGAAAAACTGGTATCTGCAAAACGCAAAAAGGAAGTTCACTGAGTATGCAAACCCCATCATCGAGCGTTTCAGAAAATATAAAGTTGAACCCTCTTCAATTGTACTAAGAGAAATGCCTACACGTTGGGGAAGCTGCACTCCTAAAAATAAAATCATTTTAAACCCTGAATTGATAAAGGCGCCGATTGGCTGTATAGAATATGTAATTACTCACGAGCTATGTCATTTAATTCATTCTAATCATACTCAAAAATTTCTTGATCTGCAGTCTAAAGAAATGCCCGGTTGGGAAAAGTGGAAATTTAAATTGGAAACTATAATGTCTTAAACACCTTAAAGAAAATTCCGACTCATCAATTCTTCTTCAACTACCAATCGTTATTATCTACTTCTTCCCCAACAACTCCATCAACTGTTTATTCTGTTCCATCAGTTCAACGATGGCCTTATTAGCTTTCGTTAATAATTCCACTTTCTCTTTTTCGCTGTCAAGCAATTTTTGAAAGAGTTCAGCAAGCTTATCAACCGGGCTATTATTAAAGATAGGCTGATGATTGTAGTTTGCATTTGAAGCATGATCATTAATAGTGATATTATTTTGAATATTGTATATCGCCTTTTCCTCGTCGAAATTCTTTATTAAATCTACCGGCACTTCCAAAGCACCAGCAAGCGTTTCCAGTACATCATCGGCAATAGTTTCACTTTGTTCCAGCTTGGAGATATATTGCTGGCTTAAGCCGGTTTTGGTAGCCAATGTAAGCTGCTTTACACCGAGCATTTCTCTTACCCTTTGCAGTTGCCTGCCACGGTGTTGTTGTTTGGGTTGTTCCATATCAATACTTGTATGCATATTCAAAAATAATATTTAAACAGGTGGTAAAAAACATTTGTGTATAATAAATGCAGTGGTTTTTTACTACCGTTATTATTGTGTGGTACACAGCAAAATTTGTTGCTTAGCATACAGTAAAATACAAGCATTATGCAACCGAACAAACCTGCTATACCAATCTTCTTTTACAACATGCAATGAAAGCCGTAAACTCATTATACAACCTTATAATTTTTACCTATGAACAATGATGAAAACATTGTAGCGCAACTTCGCCACCACATTCAACAACACGAGGCGCCCGAGGCCGTATTTATACTGGCAACCACTGCCATGCAATACAACAACCTGTTCTTTACCCTATCGCAATCAGCAGCACCACCCAACGCTTACCTGTTACTGGTAATAGCAGATGCCGGCGCCGAGCAATGCGTACAAATGCAAAGCCGCCTGGAGAATATATTGCAGGCCGTAACCACTGTAACGGTTTGGTGTATGCCGCTCAGCCGCTTTAATGCGCAGTTGCAGCAGGGCGGCTATTTTGCCTGCACGGTACTGGCACAGGCAGAGCGTTTGTTCACAGAACCCGATGCAGGTTTTATAACACCGGTTGCCGTGCCGCTGCGAAATAAGTACGATAACCACTGGCACCAGCGGGCATCAGAGTTTTATGCGGGTGCGGAACTGTTCGTTATTCGCAAACAATATGCTATGGCGGCTTTTCTTTTACACCAGTGCGCAGAGCAATCTTTTACTTCCATTGTGTACAACCAATGCGGTTACCGGCCTGTTTCGCATAACCTGTTGTTGCTATACCGTTATGCCTGCTGGTTCCAGCCCTTGCTGCATATACTGTTTCCACCGCTATCATCAAAAGAAGATAGCCTGCTGCATATATTACAACAGGCTTACACCTGCAGCCGTTACACGAGTGAATATTCTATTAAAGGCAAACAAATCGGGATGATAAGGAAGAAGATGGAAGTTTTGCTGGGGGTGAGTTGCAAGCTGCGAGCCATGAGCTATGAGCTACGAGCAGAAGAATGTGCTATGAACTATGAACTATGATCTATGAACCATAAAACCATGATAACCGAACACAAACATATAACCGGCGCTTATACAGCCCTCCGCCATTTCTTTGAAGTGTTTGATTTACCATCTGCCAGGAATTATATTCAAACATCGTTGCTGGCTGCCAACAGCAATAAGCTCTGGAAAGGAGCGTGCCCTGCCGACCTTGTTTATTTTTATGCAGCGTATAAAAAACTGTTGCATGCTGCTGTGGTCATTACGGGCAGCGGCTGTATAAGGCAAACAGGAATTATTACTCCGGCAGAAGACAGGCCTGTTCCTGACTTTACCAATCTTAACCTGTACTGCAAACTGTATGATGCAACGGAATACTGGTTGTATATCCCACGGCACCTAACTGTAAAAGAATTTTTTAACCCCTATAAAGCGCTTAAAAAAACGGTGCGGTTCATTAGAAAAGAAGATGAATACGATAACCTGTTTGATACCATTGTACAATACGCTTTATCATACAGCAGCTTTACAGATGCCAGCCTTGAATGGGATACACTGCAACTGAACATCATGCTGCAAAAACTAATGGAGGCTGCTTACCTGCTGCATATACGCACCTGTACAAAAACAGAGCACCTGCATGCGTTTGATACAACCTATAAAAAAACAGGAGACGCCCATAATACGAGACCCGGGGAAAGTACAATATAAAACAGCCCACCACGCAAGGCAGGCCTTTGACAAACTGGTGGAAGCAAGGCAGCATAAAGGAATAAGCCTTGCCCGGTAACCCCCCAGGGTTTTTAAAACCCTCGGGGTTTAGCACAATCAGCAACATTCGTACAATCGGATTCGTTGGTCACAAGATCAAAGGCAAAGGCGTGGGACGAAAACTAAATGTATTTGAAAGATGAAGTGAAAGAGATTGATAAGGCCGTAAAAAGAAATAATTGGTTAGTATAAAGCTAAATAAATTAGTATTTTTGTTTCATGCCTGCTAAAAATCTCTTTGATAAACCATTTGATGAAGGGACCAGGATAAAGCTTGGGATTTATAAAGAATATTTTCGGGAATGGTTGCCAGTATTTGTTGCTAAGAAAAATCCTATTTGGAAAGCGGTACAAATCTTTGACTTTTTTGCAGGAAGAGGTAAAGATAAAAATGCAGAATTCGGAAGTCCTCTAATAGCTATTGATGTAATTCAATCCCTAAATAATCACATCGTTCAAAACAATATAAAAGTAACGCTTCACTTAAATGAATTAGATGGGGATAGCTATAATGCTTTAATAGAAAATGTTTCGGGATTAAATACTGATTTCGAAATAAAAACGTACAATAAACATTTTCAAGCTGTTTTCGATGAGCATTATAATTCAATGAAAAATTCTGCAAACTTTCTTTTTCTTGATCAAAACGGAATAAAAGAAATTACTAATGATATATTTCAAAAAATCACTTCTTTAAAACAAACTGATTTTTTGTTTTTTATTTCTTCTTCCTACTTTAAAAGATTTGCAACTACAACTGAATTCCAAAAATATTTTCCTTTTGATCCTAAAGAAGTAGAGAGCATAGATTATTATCATATTCATAGAAAAGTATTAAACCATTACAAATCACTCATTCCATCTAATAAAAAATATTTTCTTGCGCCTTTCTCTATAAAAAAAGGAGCCAACATATATGGGTTGATATTCGGAACAAATCATACGTTAGGTATAGAAAAGTTTTTATCTGTTGCCTGGAAAAAAGATACATTAAGAGGAGAAGCTAATTATGATATTGATAATGAAAAAATAAACATAAAGACTCCTTCACTCTTTGAGCAATATGATAAGCCTAATAAACGACAGGTTTTCGAAAAAAACTTAGCTGATTATATTTTAAATAATTATTTTAAGACTAATTATGATGTGTATCTGTTTGGTCTTAATGAAGGCTTTTTACTTAAAGATGTGAATACTGTTTTGAAAAATTTGAAAACCGATAAGAAGATTGATTTTGACTTTACACTGATTTCATCTGATCTACATAAGTTAGAAAACATTCAATCAATAAAATTATTATAATGGCATCATCTGATATTGAATGGACTGAAATGACCTGGAATCCCACAACTGGTTGTAATAAAATTTCCGCTGGTTGCAAATATTGTTATGCTGAAGTAATGGCAAAAAGACTACAGGCAATGGGTATTGAAAAATATGCAAATGCTTTTAAGTTGACAATGCATGAAGATGCTTTAAGTATTCCTTATACATGGAAGCAGCCTAAGATAGTTTTCGTTAACTCAATGAGTGATTTATTTCATAAAAATGTTCCTTTTTCATTTATAGAAAAAGTATTCAAAGTTATGAATGACAATCCTCAGCATGTATTTCAGATTTTAACCAAACGAAGTGACGTTTTATTAAGATATAATGATAGATTAAAATGGAGCCATAATATATGGATGGGCGTTTCAGTAGAAAATGAAAAAGTAATGTATCGCATAGATGATTTGCGACAAACAAGTGCATTAATAAAGTTTCTATCCTGTGAACCTTTAATCGGTCCGTTGCCAAACATGAATTTGACAGATATAAATTGGGTTATAGTTGGTGGGGAAAGCGGACGAAAACCAAGACCTATGAATGAAGACTGGGTCTTGAATATTTTAGATCAATGTGAAGCAAATAATGCAAAATTTTTCTTTAAACAATGGGGCGGAACGAATAAGAAAAAAAATGGAAGGACTTTAAAAGATAGAACCTGGAATGATATGCCAGAAACTTTTAGAATTATAGAACTTGAAGAAAATGAGTAATTTTTTTTGAAATGATATGTACAATGAAAATCCTATTGACTCCGGTCTTGTTGGCGTCCTCGCCAACAAGGATTCCGCTCTTGTTGGTGTCCTCACCAACAAGGATTTCATTAACGTAATCATTAACATTCGTACAATCGGATTCGTTGGTCACAAGGCCAGCGAAGGCAGAGAAAATTATGTTGGCGGGGACGCCAACATTGGCAGTGACTTCGCCCTTGTTGTGTGTTGTCACCAACAAGATTTCATTAACCTAATCAGCAACATTCCAATCGGATTCGTTGGTCACAAGACCAACGAAGGCAGGAAGAAAAAATTATGTTGGCGGGGACGCCAGCATTGGCAGTGACTTCGCCCTTGTTGTGTGTTGTCACCAACAAGGATTCCGCTCTTGTTGGTGTCCTCACCAACAAGGATTTCATTAACGTAATCAGCAATATTCGTACAATCGGATTCGTTGGCCACAAGGCCAGCGAAGGCAGGAGAAAATTATGTTGGCGGGGACGCCAACATTGACAGTGAAATCCCGCTCTTACACAGTATCTCCGGCTTACCAACCATAACTGTTTACGGCATACCGATCTTTTCAAAGATGATCCTTATCTGCAGCGTGGTGTAATAACGGCCACGCCGCACACCAATGGCTTCTGCATGGGGTTTCAGCCAGGTCTTAATGGTTTTTGTGCTGATGCGGTATAAAGCAGCTAATTCAGAAATGGAATACGCTTTTACGAGGGGTTGGGCATCACTGATCATAGCAATTCTTTTTAGGCTGAAAATGATGAAATAAATGTAGAGAAAACATGAAAGGGAGTGTAATGGCGAATGAAAAATTTTTGTGAAAGATAAAAGGAAGTATAATACATGAGATAAGTACCGCCGGGCTTAAGGTTAAAAGTTTAAGGTGAACTCTATACACCTGGCGTTTTATACTTTCTCTGCCCTCGTATGCCCGGGGCTGCCTTATTGTTCCTTTTTCTAACGATGCCTTACCAAAACTGCTCAAACAGGAAAGGAGGTGTCCGGGCTGTTCTAATCTTGCCGTAAATCAATTTATTCACTTTTAAAAAATTAAAATTATGGCTCGAATCAGACAGGGCATTTTAGGCCCGGTATCAGGATCAGTAGGCACCATTGTGGGCGCAAGCTGGAAAGACATTGATTATATCCGCAGTAAATCCAGCCGGCCCAGGGGAGAACCTACGCCCGCGCAGTTGGATAATCAACTGAAGTTTTCACTGCTCATGAATTTTATTTCCACCATGACAGAATTGGTGAACCTGACCTTCACAAAATATGCGATGGATATGTCGGAAAGCAATGCCGCATTTGCTTACAATTATCACAATGCTATTACCGGTACATCACCCGGCTTCACCATTGATTACGCCAAAGCGCTGGTAAGCCGTGGCGATCTTGCCAATGCCACGGGTATTGCCGCCACCGTCACCAATAAGGCCATTCATTTCACATGGACGGACAACAGTGGCTTAGGCCTGGCAGCACCCACTGATAAAGCAGTGCTGGTAGCCTATTGTAAGAATTATAACCTTACCGTTTTTTCCATTGGCGCCGCCGTACGCAGTACAAAGTCAGCTACGCTGGATGTAGCTAACTTTAATGGCTTTCAGGTTGAAACCTGGATCGCTTTTTTAAGTGAGGATGGCATTAATGCCTCCAACAGCATTTACACCGGCGAGCTGACGGTAAGTTAGGTGCATCCCGTTTCCCTGAAGGGAGGATTAAATCCCCATCCCCTGAAGCGGGAATTAAGTGTTCTTATTTAATGAGTGCAATCCTGAATGAAGAGCTGCTGAAAGGCGGCTCTTTTTTAGTTAAGTATCACAGCCTAACACAAGTTACATATAGCTTTCAAAACAATTCTGCTATGTATTATTCTATCCCGCCTTGCGGAACTATGTGGCTATGTGGTTCAGTTTACTTCTTAAAAATGTTATCAGGAAATCCGGCAATGAACGAACCAGCTCCCGGGAAGCTGCATGCCTGTGAATTTACGTGGCTCCGAAGAAGCCTGTTATGGTTCCTGTCAATGCACTTCTTCTATAAACACGAAGCTCCTCCGGAGCTAAATATATTTGTTAACCTGACGTGTATGCGCCTTGCGGAACTATGTGGCTATGTGGTTCAGTTACTTCTTAAAAAATGTTATCAGGAAATCCGGCAAT
>DASUGF010000099.1:0-42541 GCA_036274175.1 Parafilimonas sp. | reverse complement strand
CTATCGGTACTCAGAAGTATCGTCATGAACATTCTTAGAAAAAACCAGGTTCGCAATATTAAAGGCGAACTTTATGAAAACTCCCTTCACTGGACAAAAGTCTTTAGTTATCCACAGGTTACTTAGAATTGAACAGCCCTGTCTTCATGTGCTGATTACCATTGATGAAAAAAGCTATGATCTTAACAAAATATGCCTGTGGGATATCATCCAATGGCGTGTATCATAAATACGATGGAGGCAGGGCATTTTATACGGAATTAGGTCATCTGGAAGAAAGAATATAGCAATCTTAAAGTAGACTAAAGAAAAATAGCAACTGCAACACGCGATCAATTATCAATATGAAAATTAAATTACAGGTTATTGCCCTGGTGGTATTGGCAATAATTGCTTTTACATGTACCACCCGTGAAAATGAAAAAAAGCCGGTTTTTAACCCACACCCGTCTTCCGCATTTTTATCTCCTGAAGAAAGCCTGAATTCCATGAATCTTCCTGAAGGATACCACATGGAATTAGTGGCCAGCGAACCGATGATCCAGGACCCGGTTGCTATTACATGGGATGGTAACGGCAGAATGTATGTGGCAGAAATGCTTACTTATATGAAGGATGCCGATGCAACCGGCGAAAGGCTTCCATTGAGCCGGATCATGCTGCTGGAAGATACTGATAATGATGGGAAAATGGATAAGAGTTCAATATTCGTTGATAGCCTTTTATTGCCAAGAATGATGCAAAGTGTAGGAAATTCATTGCTTGTAAATGAGACCAATTCAATTGCTATAACCTCTTATACTGATACGGATGGCGATGGTAAAGCTGATGTAAAGAAAATAGTTTACCAAAATGATAAATACGTTCCCAGTGATGAGAATATGGAACACCAGCGAAGCGGGCTCGATTGGAACCTGGACAACTGGATGTATATGACTTATGAACCCGTGCGTTTCCGTTATACAAACGGTGTTATACAAGTAGATAGCATTGCCGGCGGCGTTGATGGCCAGTGGGGATTAACACATGATAATTACGGGCGCTTATTTTTCTCCAGCGCGGGTGGAGAAACACCTGCATTGGGTTTTCAAATCAATCCTGTTTACGGGCACCTTAACTTTCCTGATCAACTGGCTGATGGTTTTCAGGCGGTATGGCCTATCATCGCCACTCCCGATGTTCAGGGTGGAAATGAAAGGCTGCGTCCGAATAATACGCTGAATCATTTTACAGCTTGCAGTGGCCAGTCTATTTATAGAGGTGATGGGTTTCCAAAGGATTTTACAGGCGATTATATTGTTTGCGAACCCGTTGGAAGAATCGTACGAAGAGCCAAAGTATATGATATAAAAGGAGAAACTTTTATGAAAAATGCCTATGACAGTTCAGAATTTATTTCATCCTCAGATATGAATTTTCGCCCTGTAAATAGCGCTACGGGTCCGGATGGTGATTTGTATATAGTAGACATGTACCACGGAATTATTCAGCAAGGTAACTGGACAAAGCCGGGTTCTTTTCTTAGAAATAAAATAGATAGCCTTGGCCTCGCTAAAAATGTTGAAGGTGGCCGCATTTACCGGGTTGTTTATGATGGAATTAAACGCGGCCCGAAACCTAACCTGCTGAATGAGCCTGCTGCAAATCTTTTGCAATACCTCGGGCATCCTAATGGATGGTGGCGCGATAATGCACAAAAACTGATTATTATTCGTGGCGACCTGTCGGTGGTTCCTGCCTTGAAATCTATTGCCACAGGGCAAAGTGGACTCACGGGAAATGATACTAGCCACCTGGCCCGCATTCATGCTTTGTGGACATTAGAAGGATTGAATTCAATTGATACAGGTACGCTTATACACGCCTTCAATGATCCAGATCCACAGGTAAGAAAAACCGCCGTTTGGATCAGTGAGGCATATCTAAAGAAAAATGATAGCCTGGTGATTGATGAAGTAGCGAAACTTAAAGACGATCTAAGCTATGATGTTCGTGTGCAGGTATTGTTGTCGCTGTATCAGAGTAAATCGGATAGGGCTAAAGCAATCGTTAGCAAAATAGCAGAGGGTAATTCAAATAATAAAATGATTGTGGCCAGCAAAAATGCACTTGATGAAAACCAAATGGTAAAACAACTGGCAGGCAGGCTTGGTCATCTGTCTGAAGATGATAAAAGTACAATACTCGATGGAGCAATAACATTTAGATCGTTCTGTGCTAACTGCCATGGTGCAGACGGTAAAGGGTTAGCAGCAGCCGACGGCACTATGACTGCTCCGCCACTTGTTGGAGCCGGCCCATTACAATTCTCAGAAAAATATATGGCACTCAGGATTTTAATAGGCGGATTAACAGGGCCTGTTGAAGGAAAAACATATCCGGGTGAGATGCCTTCAATGGCGGCGAACGGCGATTGGTGGATTACTGATGTATTAAGCTATGCACGATATGAATTTGGAAACAAAACGCCCGGCAAACAAAATATTTCTCCTGTTGTTACACGCGATGATGTAAAGAAAATAAGAGAAGAAATGAAAGGAAGAGATAAACCGTGGACTCTGGAAGAGCTTAAAAAAATAAAGTAAAGGAAGGCATAAATTAGGTTGTTACCGTCAATTGCACTTGACAAACCACCAACTTTCCACATAAGGATTCAGGCGGAATAATTGCGAAAATTTTTAGCTATTTTTGACGACATGACTGCAGACAAAAGTAATCAACCACTATCAGAAATTTTTGGATTTACAATTGATAATCAATCGGAGAGAGCGGTTCGCTATCGTGAAAACAAACTCTGCCCTTTTAACAATATTGTATCTAACTGCACAAAAAATAGCATTGAATTTCCTTTAGGGGTTTGTAGTCTTAATCATAAGGGCAATCCAGTAATAATTTGTCCAATCCGTTTTAGGGAAGATTGGAAAATCGTAAGCGATGCAGCAGCTTTTATATTTGATGACAAAACTACATGGACACATGTTGGCGAAGTAAGACTTAAAGATAAGTTTGGCAAATCTGCAGGAAACATTGACTACGTTTTGGTTGCCTATGACGACAAGGGTCGGGTACTCGACTTTGGTTCTCTCGAAGTTCAAGCAGTTTACATTTCTGGGAATTTGACAGGGCCTTTTTCTGCCTATTTGGAAAACCCGACATCTGATTTTAGTTGGACACAAGCATTTAAATATCCCAAACCGGATTATCTTTCTTCATCAAGAAAGCGACTGATTCCACAAATAATTGCTAAAGGCTCTATTCTTAAACAATGGGGCAAAAGGCAAGCAGTTGCATTGCAGACGGCTTTTTATAACACATTGCCACATTTGCCTCAAGTTGACAAAGCAGAATCAGACTTTGCATTTTTCCTATATGACTTAGTTCCTGTTAAGGAAGAAAAGCGATTAGAACTTAAACTTTCCAAAATCATCTATACCAAATTTGCTATTGCCTTAGAACAGATTGCAAAATTTGAAGCAGGCTCAATAAGCGAGTTTACTCAATTGTTGCAAAAGAAACTTGATGCCAAGCGTTCAGGAGCATCTGATATTGATAACATTGAAAACGTAGTTGTGGAATGAAAAATCAAATGACAATGTTTGAATTAGAAGAGAGGAATACAGAAACTGCAGTCATAAATGTTGCATCTGTTCCGCAGCGTAGTCCATTTCGTTATCCTGGTGGAAAAACATGGCTTATACCAACAGTTAGACAATGGCTAAGACAAGAACAAAAATGTATTTCGGAATTAATAGAACCATTTGCTGGAGGTGGAATTGTAAGCTTGACTGCAGCTTTTGAAAAGTTAGCTGACCATATCAAAATGGTAGAGATAGACGAGGAAATTGCAGCCGTTTGGGAAGTTATTCTGAATGGAAAACACAAATGGCTTGCTGATAAAATAGTCTCTTATGACCTCACAATTGACAATGTAAAATCTGAATTGGATAAACCAAACAAAGACATTTCTGACGTTGCCTTTTGCACAATTCTAAAAAATAGAATCTTTCATGGAGGTATCCTTGCCAAAGGCTCTGGTATGATAAAAAATGGCGAAAACGGAAAAGGTATTGCTTCTCGTTGGTATCCCAAAACCTTACACGATAGAATTATAGCAATTGACTACATCAGAAGCAGGATTAGTTTTTTTAATGGGGATGCATTTGAAGTATTAGAGCAAAACCTTGACAACAGCAACTCATACTTTTTCATTGACCCACCTTATACAGTCGCAGGCAAACGGCTATACACTTACTTCGATATAGACCATGAACGGCTTTTTTCTTTGACCGCGCAGTTAAAAGGAAAGTTCATGCTGACCTATGACGACACAGCAGAAATACGGCAACTTGCCGACAAATACAATCTTCATTATAGAACAATTCCGATGAAGACTACACATCATTTGCAAAAAAACGAAATCATTATATCAGATAATTTTTCATGGTGGACACAAAGCAACAGCCGGTGACAATGCATTGGCAATATGGCGGGGCGACGAATATATTCTCAGCTTTTAGTTCGCTATTCAGCTTTGTTTTGGCAGACGAATAACGCCGAGTAACAGAATAAACAATGAGCTTTAGTATCTTAATCAGCAGCGGTTATGGGTAGACGGAACAAAGAATACTGCCACATCGCCAATATATAAGCGTTAAACCCAATTAGATTTTGCATCTATTTTCAATATATATAATATTTAACTCCCAGAATTAATAGCCTGCTATTATGAACAAATTCATTTTTCTCAAAACAATTTTTCTTTCTTTTTTAATAATCCATCCAGGTTTTTCATCAGCGCAAATAGTGGATTTAAGTAAAGCTTCTATTATTACTTCTTCCCGAATAGCGCATCCTGTAAGAGAAACAGCGATACGGGTTTTGCAGGAGGAAGCAGCTCTACGCACTTCCATTAATCTCCGGCTTATCCCAAAAATTGAAAATACTCCTGTTATTATTTTAGCATTGACAAAAGATGATGAAATTAGCGGAGTGCCTGTTCCAAAGCGTACCGGAGAAGTATTTCCGGAAATGAAAGCCGAAGGGTTCAGAATTGTTTTTACCCAACTGAATGGAAAAGATATTCTCTGGTTGATTGGCGCCGACGAAAGAGGAGTGATTTTTGCGATAGGAGATTTCCTTCGAACAGCCGAACTTTCAAAGAAAAAGATATTATTCGATAAGGCCAATGAGATAGCTACCTCGCCTGTTTATTCCATCCGCGGGCACCAGCTTGGCTATCGCAACACGGCAAACTCCTGGGATGCCTGGACGGTAAGCCAATTTGAAAAATATATACGTGAGCTTGCATTGTTTGGAACAAACAGCATTGAAAATATCCCGTTCCAGGATGATGCGCCGGGGCCCAATATGAAAGTACCACGTAAAGAGATGAATCTGAGGATGAGTGAAATATGCAATGATTACGGGCTTGATTATTGGGTCTGGACTCCTGCCGATGTTGACCTGTCGGACAAGAATAAATTTGAGGCTGAGGTAAATAAACATGCTGAATTTTATAAGGAATGCCCGAGACTCGACGGTGTCTTTTTCCCGGGAGGTGACCCCGGCGACAATGATCCAAAGTACGTAATGCCTTTTCTTGAACGCATTGCGGCTGAACTTAAAAAATATCATCCTAATGCCGGCGTATGGGTTTCTTTACAGGGATTTAATAATTCGCAGGTGGATTATTTTTATAACTACTTAAATGAGAATAACCCCCAATGGCTCACCGGTGTAATTACAGGTCCTTCCAGCCCCGATCTCGCAGAAACACGTTTCAGGTTGCCTGTAAAATATAAGCACATTTCTTATCCCGACATTACCCATACCGTTCGTTGTCAGTACCCGGTGCTCAATTGGGACCAGGCATACGCGCTGACGGAAGGCCGCGAAGTTTGTAACCCTCAACCATTTTATTATGCAGGAATTCACAATAGGTACGCTCCCTTTACTGATGGGTTTATTTCCTACTCGGATGGTGTGCATGATGATGTAAATAAAATTGTTTGGAGCCAATTGGCCTGGAATCCCAATAAAAATGTTTCCCGCATTATGGAGGAATATGCCCGTTACTTTTTTGGACCTTCACTGGCGGAGCCTGCAGCGAATGGCATTGTAGCGCTCGAGCGAAACTGGGTTGGCCCGGTTGAAGTAAATGGAGCGATAGAAACAACCTTTGCTTTTTGGCAGCATCTTGAATTAAAAAACCCTGGTTTAAAAAATAACTGGCGCTGGCAGCAGCTTGTGATGCGGTGTTACTATGACACCTATACGCGGCACAGAAAGATATATGAGCAGGGGCTTGAAATAAAAGCGAATGCAGTGCTTGAAAAGGCGGCTGTAATTGGTTCAGATAAAGCGATGGATAGTGCTTTAGCGATCGTAAATGAAGCGGATAAAAATCCTGTTTCGCCCGAATTAAGACAAAAAGTTGTTGAGTATTGCGCTGCTCTATTTGAATCAATCGGCATGCAAACCAGCGTTAAAAAATACAATGCAAGTGGTGAAGAGCGCGGTGCGATTCTTGATTTTCTTGACTATCCCTTAAATAACCGTTGGTGGTTGTCTGATGAGTTTGCAAAAATTCGTAAGATGGATAGTGAAGAGAAAAAGCTTGCCCGTCTGAAAATTATCTACACATGGGAAAACCCGGGTACCGGTAGCTATTACGACGATATTTCTAATATATCTAAAGAACCACACGTTCTAACCTGGTCGGACGATGCAACGGATGTAGCCTGGTGGGATAATGGAATGAGCCGGAAACGTTTATCTACACAAACATTTCAAAATTTCCCCAAATTGGTTTATGAGGACCTTGACCCCAAAGCACATTATATGATAAGGATTGCCGGTTATGGGGAAGCCCTTTTGCGGATTGACGGCCAGCGGGTTGAACCAACTATTTACAACAAAGAGTTTGAAGAATTTAAGGAATTCGCGGTGCCGGTTAAGTATGTGTACGATGGTAAAATCGAAATTACCTTTGATGAGCCTGAGGAATCAAAAATTAACTGGCGGCAACAATCGAGAATTTGTGATATATGGTTACTGAAGCAGGAGTAGCCAATTTTCAATGATCAATCATTCTAAGCATGCGCTTAAAACAATTTATCCTGCCAGTTATTTTCTGGCTGTTAATTCAGCAACCGTCATTTGCACAACAGGCAGATTTTTCGCAGGCAGCTATTTTCTACCCTCAGCAAAATAATGCACAGTTAAAGGAAGCTGTTTTGGTTTTACAACAGACAATAGAAGAACACAGCAATATACTTTTACCTGTTGCCGGCAGTTTCGAAACACACGATACTCCGCTGATTGTGATATGCACGTCCAAACAGGAAGCCACCTTGCCAAAAGCTTTTTGTACGTCTTTGAATAAACTTTCTCCAACCGGTAAAGACGGGTATAAGATAACTTTTCTTAAAGATGAACAAACCGTCATTATTTCGGGATTTGATGAACGTGGGGCATTATATGGCATAGGATATTTGCTGCGAAAAATGGAAATGCGCCAAGGCCATATACTTGTACCTGGAAATTTAAATATTTCTTCCACGCCCACTTATCCAATTCGCGGGCATCAATTGGGTTACCGCCCAAAAACAAACGCTTACGATGCCTGGACAGTCGATCAGTTTGATCATTATATCAGGAGCCTTGCAATTTTTGGCGCCAATAGTATTGAAATCATGCCACCCAACACAGATGATGATTTTAGTAACAGCCACATGAAGCTTCCGGCTATTAAAATGATTGCGGAGCAATCGCGCATTTGCAAAAAATACGGACTTGATGTATGGATGTGGTATCCAAACATGGGAAGCAATTACACCTCCTCCGATTCAATTCAGAAAGAGTTAAATGAAGCGGCCAACGTTTTTAAAGTATTGCCGAAGCTAAACGATCTTTTTGTTCCCGGCGGAGATCCCGGTGACCTGGAGCCGGGGGTTTTGTTTGCATGGCTGAAACGGCTGGCTGTGGTGTTGCACCAGTATCATCCCGAGGCAAAAATATGGGTTTCGCCACAGGTCTTTCGCCCTTCTCAAAAATGGTATGATGCATTTTACAAAGAGGTCAATCGCAAATATCCGTGGTTTGGTGGCGTGGTGTTTGGCCCATGGGTGAAAGAGCCCATTCAGAAAGTGCGGCAACTTGTAGATAAAGATATTCCGATAAGAAGATATCCTGATATTACACACAGCTTAAGTTGCCAGTACCCGGTGCCACAATGGGATCTCGCTTATGCTATTACATTAGGTCGGGAGTGTTATAATCCGCGGCCAACACAGGAAAAGCACATTCAAAATCTTTTTGCAAAGTATGCGAACGGAAGCATAAGTTATTCCGAAGGAATTAATGATGATGTAAATAAATTCGTGTGGAGCGGGCAGGATTGGGATCCCACAACCCCGATGATAGAAACACTCCGTGATTTTGCAAGATTGTTTATCGGGCCTGATTACACAGAAACATTCGCCCAAGGCATCATTGCACTTGAGAATAACCTGAAGGGGCCACTGTTAGATAATAACAGTGTGGACAGCACTTTGCATCAATGGCAGGAAATGGAAAAGAGCGCTTCTCCTGAAGTATTGAGTAATTTCAGGTTTCAAATGGGTTTGTTGAGGGCTTATTACGATGCTTATACGCGCCATCGTCTTATTTATGAAACCGGCCTTGAGCGCGATGCGCGGAACGCTTTAAGAGATACAAAAAATGCAGGCTCCCTCGAATCAATTGGCAAAGCCACTACGATTCTTGAGCAAGCTGTTACCAAACCGGTTATGCAGGAACTTCGCCAGCGTTGTTTTGCATTGTCTGATTCTGTGTACCGAAGTATATGCTCTCAACTAACAGTCAAAAAACCACAGGAGGCGGTAGCCGGCAGGGGTAATTTTATGGATAATATTGATTTGCCCTTAAATGATTCAAAGTGGCTTTTGTCTCAATGTGCAAAGATTGCAAAACTGCCATCTGAACAATCAAGATTGGAGGCTATTGACAAATTACTGAACAGAACTGACCCAGGCCCCGGTGGCTTTTACAGCAATTTAGGATCTCCGGAAAGCTGGAAGCATGTGATGTGGCAAAAAACATGGGCACAAGATCCGGGAGGCCTCGAATCGCCCCTCGTTGATTTTGGCGCCAGCCTGCACGGAGATGAATGGGTGGATATTTTACCTGTAGGCTTCGGGGGGCAAGCCATTCCGCAGGCATGGATGAGCCAGGTTACCACTTTATATGATACACCATTGATGGTGAAATATGACAGCCTTGATTCAAAGAGTTCTTACACGATACGTGTGGCCTATACCGGCCGGTTTAATTCTACAATAAAACTGGTAGCCGGTGGGAAATACCTTATTCATGATTTTATTCAAACGGGTAAAGAACCCATTTATGAATTTCCGGTTCCTGTGGAAGCTTTTGCTGATGGCACTATTACACTAACGTGGACTTGTGGCCCAGGTGAGAGAGGCACACAGGTTGCCGAATTGTGGCTCATGAAAAAATAATAGCTATTGCCAGAAGTACAGAAATAGCTATTAAATCTATTAATAACAACTAAAAAAATACAGACAATGAGTTTGAAGATCAGCACTGTAAAAAAGCGCTTAAAGGAAGGCCAGGTTTGTTTTGGAACCATGCTTCGACTACTGAAGTCGCCGCAGGCTGTTGCCTTATGTGCTTCAGAAGGATGGGACTATATCATACTGGACACCGAGCATAATGACTACGATTATGAAACCCTTGGCAATTTTTCATTGGTAGCTAAATACGAGGCGTTAGGCTTATTTGTACGCGTTCCTGATAAGTTGTACCATCAAATGGCGCAAATGCTTGATATCGGAGCTGAGGGATTAATATTGCCACAGGTGAAAACCGGCGAGGAAACACGACATATTATTCAATCGGTTAAATATGCACCCATGGGGCAAAGAGGCGTAAGCGTTTCAACCACCGCCACGTTATTCAGGGATTATAAGATTGATGAATACCTGGAATGGGCCAACCGGGAACTTATGACCGTTGTTCAGATTGAGAGTGAAGAAGGAATTAATAACGCCGGAAAAATCATATCAACAGAGGGGGTTGACGCTATCATGATAGGGCCTGCAGACCTCAGCCATGATATGGGCATTTCAGGCCAGTTGCATCATCCAAGAATGGAGGAAGCATTCCGGGAAGTTATCACTCAATGTAACAAATATGGGGTAGCGCCGGGGATTCATTTGAATAATATGGAAGATGTGAACAAGTGGGTGAATGAAGGAATGCGGTTCATTACTTATGGCTACGATTCAAAATTTATTAAAGATGCTTACAAAGAATCATTGCTGCACCTGCGGCATATTGCAGGCAGCCATAATAAAAAATCAGGGCAATAACGTGAAGGGGCAGGCAGTTTTCATAATTTAAGTTTGGATGATTAAGAAAATATCAACCTGATGTTATAAAAAATCCGCAAGACTACCTGCCGATTGGTGGCAGTTCATAACGGTTAAGCCGATTTTAATTAACCTTATTCAGTTACACGTATAATTGACTTGTTTCTCATAAACCCCATTGTTGCCATCCGGCACTTTTATATTTATTCAGCCGCCCTTAGTCATTGCCTGCAGCATTAATAAGCTGAATAATAAAACCGATGCCAATATTTATCTGCAACAATATATAATGCTTAATGATTCGCTTCAGTTGCGCGATGAGAGGTTTACTTCCGGCAAATCAATTGGCGCAAACTCAAATTAAAATGTGATATGCCTGGGAGGCTAAATCTGTTATGTTACTTCAAGGCATGCACCTCGCCGGTTTTTAAATCCTTTATTGCCAGGTTGCGCAACATGCCAATGCCAGCAAAAACAACATCAACCCCATAAATCCTTTCAAGGGGAAAATGATAAATAGTTTTATAAGTCAGTTTATTATTTACAAACAGGCTTACATTTTTATCCTGCACACGAAGTTTAATAATACCACCGTTTGACAGGTCTGCACCCGTTGAACGCAAATCAGAAGTTTCTCCATTAATTTCAACATCAGAAAAATGCAGGTGTGCCCAGCTTACACAGCCGGGCTTTATAATCATAATGGAATGTTTTGATTTTTCTCCATATACATCAATATTAACCTGCGAACATCTTACGCCTGGCCGGAATTGAGATGTAACAACATCAGCAGTCAATTCGAAATTATCGCCACTGATTTTCATTGGGATTGCATTTACAAAATGCACAAAAAAAGTCCTGTTGGTATCTACCCCGGCATGAAATAATGCTTCAGCATTTACATTTAGCATTCCATCTTTACCCGGCTGGTTATTTACAGGATATACCCTTGTAGTGTCATGTTGCATTATTGCAGTGGCAGTCCAGTTGTTGGTTTCCAAATAAACAATAGCAGTATCTATTGCAACATCATTATACTTTAATACAGGATAGTAACGGCCCGGCACTTCATAATAATAAGTAAATAATTCGTTTGTTGCTTCGTTTTTTTCTCTCCTGCCGTCATCAAAATTTACTTTAAACTTAGTAGTATCGCCTGAAAAATCTTTGGGCAGCTTGATCATAAAATCTGCAGAATGAGGGTTACCCCCTACCGGGTTTTTGCAAATAAGTTTTACACCCTGCAGGTTTATGGCAGGTTGGTTTTCTTTTTTAGAAAATTGCCATACAATTGCCATGGCTGCAACTGCCAACAGTAAAATTGCAGCTACCGGTATTTTTTTTCTATGAATGGTTTTTAGTGGCTGAGGAACCGGCTCATTTTTTTCCTGTTCCTCCTTTTTTTGTTCCCTGTCTTTTACCGGCCTGAGGTTTTTTAAAATAAAAAGATCCCAGTTTTCAAACCCTGCAAATTGTGCCAATGCATCTCTTGTTGCTTTTTGGGGATAATATCTTTCTGTTGTTTTAAGCTTTCCAAAAATCCGCTTAAGTGTACTCGGGCTTATCTGCACTGATGTTTTGCGGTATAAAAGGCTACTGAGCTGAACATAATTACTATTGGTCCATGAGGCAAGATCGTCGTTTCCAAACTTTTCACTTATCAGCCGGCAACAAATTTCAAGATAATAGAAAGATTGCTTGTTTTCATATTGTTCATTTTCAGCAGCCATTGCAACGCAAAATATTCATTTTCAATAAATAGAGTTGTTCAAAGTTTTGTTAAGGCATTGCATAAGCCAAAACTTTTTAGCCCGGTGGTGGCAAAGTTAAATTTACCATCCCGCAAAAAAAATTAATACACCAATTTAAAAGCACTTAACACAAAACGATTGTTATGAAGGCGAAATTTATCTCCATTTTTTTAGGTGCGCTGTTCTTTGCGACTGCATTGCAGGCTCAAATAAAAGTAACAGGCACGCTTACAGATTCTGCCACCAATTTGCCCATAGCAGGGGCAAGTATTACTGTTCCCGGCAGTGGTGCAGGCACGGCATCTGACAACAACGGGCATTTCTCACTACAGGTTCCCGCAGGCACAAAAACCATACAGGTATCAGTTCTTAATTACAACACTCAAGCTGTTGACGTTACCGGCAATACGCCGCTGTTCATAAAACTTTCAGCCATTGATAAGGGGTTGGATGAGGTGGTGGTTACAGGATATAGCGCCCAGCGAAAAAAAGATGTTACGGGCGCCGTTGCAACCATTAATGCAAAAGATATAGGCAACCGCAGGAATGTACAATTATCTCAGGCGCTGCAGGGCAGCATTGCCGGCGTATCTGTTACCCGCAACGGCTCATCTCCCGGCGCAGGTTCCAGTATACTTATCCGCGGTATTACCACCCTTAATACAAACAGCCCGCTGATAATTGTTGATGGTGTGCCCAACAGCAGCATAGACAATATTAACCCGGATGATGTGCAGACCATTACCGTTTTAAAAGATGCCGCAGCGGCCGTATATGGCTCCCGTGCGGCTGCAGGCGTTATTCTGGTAACTACCAAACGCGGCGCAAGCGGCAGGGGAAGTTTTGAATATAGCTATGAATATGGCATGAACAAACCGCTGTCGCAGCCTTCTTATGTAGATGCACCGAATTATATGCGTTTGTTCAATGAAATGTCAACCAACGATGGCGCTTCTTCGGGCCCTTACCCGCAGGATTATATTGATCATTTTGCCGACAGCATGCAGGCGCATCCCGATGTTTTTCCGTTTGCAAACACCGATTGGCAAAAAGAAATACTGGTAAACAGCTTTGCCCCGCGCCAGCAGCATAGCCTGGTATATACAGCAGGTTCTGATAAAGTAAAAACAAAAATATCGCTGGGCTATGTTGATGAAGGCGCCTTGTTTGATAACCGCGATTACAAGCGTTTAATATTCAGGATGAACAATGATGTGAAGATCAATAATAAGCTGAACAGTAATATTGATGTATCGTTCTTAAGAAGTGAAAATAAATCGCCTGTAGGGTTTTATGGCGGCAACGCTATTTATGAAAGCCGTGTGATGCCTGCTATTTACCAGGCTTATTACAGCAATGGCGATTATGCTCCCGGCAAGGATGGCCGTAACCCGGTAGCGCAGATTTATGAAGGCGGGTTTGATAAATATACCGATAACCAGTTAACGGGCAGGCTGGCGCTTAACTTCTATCCAATAAAAGAGTTAAGGCTTACGGGTTTAATTTCTCCTGCACTCGTATTTGACCAGGAGAAATATTTTGCAAAAAAGATTGTTTTCAATAACCCGGATGGCACGCCGGGTTCCTATACCAACAGGGCTAATACAGACCTTACGGAAAGCCGCTGGGAAAACATTAGTATAACCGGGCAGTTTATTGCCGAGTATAATAAATCGTTCAACGGGGGGCATAATTTAAATGTGCTGGGTTTGTTTGAAGAATTGTATTACGATAATGAAAGTTTAAGCGCTGCAAGGAGCGGTTTCCCGCTGACAGATTTCCCTTATTTGGATGCAGGCTCGCAACAGCTTTGGACCAACTCAGGCGGCGCTACAGACCTTTCTATCCGTTCCTTTATGGGCACCATAAACTACAACTATAAAAACAGGTATTATGTGGGCGGTATTTTGCGCAACGATAATTCATCCCGCTTCGCACCGGAATACCGCCATGCTTATTTCCCTTCTGTTTCTTTGGGCTGGGCATTAAGCGAAGAAAGCTTCATGAAGAATATAAACTGGCTTTCTTACTTTAAACTGCGTGCTTCTTACGGGCAATTGGGTAATGAAAGAACGGTTGACGCCAATGGCAACCCAACCTATTATCCTTCCCAGGCTTTAATAAATTTCACCAATGCATTATTTTATCAAAATGGCGTTGTTATACCGCTTATTGGCGGCAACCAGCAGGTGTATGCTGTAAATAATATTTCATGGGAAACCACCATATCGAAAAACATAGGTTTCGATGCTGCATTCCTCAACAACAGGCTTACTGCATCGGCGGATTATTTCCATAAAAAAACAGAAGACATTTTATTGCTGCTTGATATTCCTTTAAACCTCGGTTATGGAAAACCGGAGCAAAATGCAGGCACATTAAGCGTGAACGGGTGGGAGTTTACCGCTAACTGGAGAGACCATATTGGCAACGTAAACTATTCAGTGGGCTTCAATATTTCTGATTCCAGATCAAAAATATTGGATATGAAAGGCACGAAGATCATTGGCGACCAATCTACTTTTGAAGGCAGTGAGTTTAATGAATGGTATGGTTATAAAACAACCGGCCTCTATCAAAATGCAAAAGACACTGTTGGCTCACCACGCACCAGCAACACAGTAACGGCGGGTGACCTTGGCTATGTGGATATTAATAATGATGGTGTGATAAATGCCGATGACCGGGTTTTATTAGGCGGGTCGTTGCCAAGATACCAGTATGGCGGAAACATTCATCTCGATTATAAGAATTTTGATTTCGGCCTGGTGTGGCAGGGCGTAGGCAAAAAGTTAAGCCGCTTAAATTCAGATGTGGTGCAGCCTTTTGCGGAAGCGTTTGGCAATGTTTCTACTGAAATTGCCAACAACTACTGGAGCCTTACCAAAACCGCTGAACAAAACCTGGCAGCAAAGTATCCGCGCCTTTCAAGGGTTTCAAACGGCAATAATTATGCTTTATCAAATTACTGGCTCATTAACGGCGCTTATTTCCGTTTAAAAAATATTACGCTGGGCTACACATTCAAACAGGCGTTTTTACAGAAAGCCGGTTGCCAATCTATACGGTTATACCTGGCGGCAAACGACCTGTTCTCCTTCAGCCATTTTCCAAAATATATAGATCCTGAATCAGGCAATTCATCTTACCCGATAGTTGCAACTTACCTGGCCGGTATCAGCATTAAATTTTAATTGAAAAAATCTTTAACAATGAAACATTCATTCTTATATATAGTGCTTGCTTTTTGTTTTATCAGCATCGGTTGTAACAAACTTGACCTTACGCCGCCTGATCAGCCTTCATCCGATAACTTTTATGAAAATCAGACTGAGCTTGAAATGGCGGTGAATGATTTATACCGCGTAGATTTTTGGTCGAATGATAATGAAACTTATACAGATAATCACTGGTACCGCGGCGAATTGGGCAATGCGGTAACTTTTGGAACGATGAATGCGCAGGACGGCAATGTGCAGAGCTTTTATCAAGTTTGTTATAACGCTATTGCAAGGGTAAACAGTTTTCTGGCTAATAAAGACAAGGCAGCGGGCAATACGCCTGCTACAGCCATTACGCAATATGAAGCGGAAATGCGGCTGATAAGGGCTTACCAGTATTCAAGGCTGATAACACATTTTGGCGATGTGCCTTTTATTACAGCGCCGCAAACTTTGGAAGAAGCATCCAATAATGTAAGAACAAGTAAAGATGATATTCTGCAGTTCATTTTCGATGAGCTTGATTTTGCGACAGCCAATCTTCCTGAATCATACCCGGCATCTTCGGTAAAACGCTTAACAAAAGGGGCAGCACTGGCTATAAAAGCCCGTACAGCCTTATATTTTAGCAAATGGGATGTGGCGCGGGATGCTGCAAAAGCTGTAATAGACCTGGCAAATTCGGGTGTTTACAGTTTGTACCCGACGTACAGCGGTTTATTTGTAAAAGCCGGTGAGAATAATGCGGAGTTAATCATCAGCATTCCGCGTGACCAGTCTCAAAATGTGTATAGCAGCGGCACCGGTGTACAGGATTTTTTGCCCCGCAATGTTGGTGGTTACGGCGCACGTATTCCCACAAGGGAAATGGTAGATGCCTATGAATGTATTGATGGAAAACCTATTGATGAATCTCCTTTATATGATTATCATAATCCATTTAAAAACCGCGACCCTAGGCTTACGGTCAGCATTGTTGAATTTGGCACTATGTGGCTGGGCGTAGATTATCAGCCACATCCGGATTCTTTGCAGGTGTATAGCGCAAAGGCCAACGGTTTAATAAAAAATAATGACTGCCGCACCAATGCACCATTTGCCAGCTATACAGGGTTTTTATGGAAGAAGGGGATTGAGCAAAGCTGGGCTGATAATATTGCCGAAGATAATGACCGCATTATTTGCCGTTATGCAGAAATGCTGCTTACTTATGCTGAAGCAAAAATTGAATTGGGCGAGATTGATCAGCCTGTTTTAGACGCCATCAACCAGGTTAGGGCCAGGGCCTATGGCGTGGCAACTGCCGATGTTACAGCTTATCCGGCAGTTACAACAACAGATCAGATTGCGTTACGGCAAATCGTCCGCAGGGAAAGAAGAGTTGAATTTACGCTGGAAGGTTTGCGGTATATGGATTTAATACGCTGGCATCTCGCTGAAAAAGCGCTTGCCAAACCGGTAATTGGTTTGCCGGATCCTGCTAACCAGGACAGGACGAAATGGCCTTTTCCCGGCGTAACGCCAATTGATAGTGATGGCATTGCCGACTATTCAGGTTTTGGCAGTGATGTTAAGGTAGTAGCGCAACGTAATTTTGATAAAAGCCGCCAGTACCTCTGGCCGATACCGGATATTGAAAGAAGAGTGAATTCCAAGATCACACAAAACCCGGGATATTAGTATTAGATCATTATAAAAATTTACGGATGAACACAAGTAATAGAGCAGCTATCGTTGCTTTCAGCATGATGTTTTGCCTGTTGGCCAGGCAGGTTGCAACAGCGCAAAAAAATACAGATAATGAAAAATACATTCAGGTCAGTGGCGTTTATCCGCACCTTGCGGTGTTTAACGATCACAGTAAATCTTTAAGACCCGATGGAACACTTTCCCATTATAATACATATGCCGATGGCGGTGAATGTGGCATTGGCGCTATAGTTCCCTGGCAAAACCAGTTGTGGATGGTAACCTATTCGCCACACCAGCCAAACGGCAGCTCAGATAAATTGTATAGTATTGATGGTAATCTTAGCCTCACCATTCATCCGGAAAGTATTGGTGGCACACCGGCCGGCCGCATGATCCATAAAGAATCAAACCAGCTACTTATTGGCGCTTATTTAATTGACAGCAGTTCGCATATACGTGTTATACCACCCTCTGTCATGCCGGGAAGAATAACAGCCATTGCAAGGCACCTTACCGATCCTGCCAATATGGTTTATTACTATGATATGGAAGGCAAAATTTATGAGGCTGATATTCATTCATTAACGGTAGATAAACTTTTTGAAAAACCCGTGCCCGGCTGGCATGGCAAAGGTGCTTATACTGCACAACACCAGTTGGTAATTGCCAACAACGGCGAAGATGCTGTATTTAAAGTGCCGGAAGGTATGTTGAAAACCGGAAATATAAAACCGCAAACGCTGGAAGAAAAAGGCGTATTGGCAAGCTGGGACGGAAAAACATGGAAGATCATTAAGCGCCGGCAGTTTACGGATGTAACCGGCCCCGGCGGCATCTATGGCTCGCCAACAGATAAAAGCCCGTTATGGAGTATCGGCTGGGATAAACGATCTGTTTTGCTTGAATTATTAGATGATGGAAAATGGTACACTTACCGTTTGCCAAAAGGCGCTCATACCTATGATCATTGGGGCGGCTGGTATACGGAGTGGCCGCGCATTCGCGAAGTAACCGGTGGAAAATTTTTGATGGATATGCATGCTATGATGTATGATTTTCCAAAAACATTCTCCTACAAAAACAGTGGTGGTATTGCACCCGTAAATACGCACCTGCGTTACATACCTGATTTCTGCAGTTGGAATAATAAAATTGTTATTTCTACCGATGAAACCACCATGCTCGAAAACCCGATGGCAGGCCGGGCACAATCCAATCTATGGTTTGGCACGTGGAATGATCTTACAACCTGGGGGCCTTCAGCCGGCTGGGGTGGCGTGTGGATGAATGATACAGTAAAAGCGAATGTTTATTCAGATGCATTTTTAATAAATGGATTTGATAAAAAAGCTTTGCATTTAAGTGACAGCGCAGATGCGCCGGTAATGTTTAGTATTGAAATTGATAAGGCCGGAAATAATAAATGGGAAAGGTATAAAACCATTACTGTTCCTGCAAACGGCTATGCCTATTTTATTTTTCCAAAAGATTTTTCTGCCAATTGGATAAGAATAAAAACAAACAAAGATTGTATTGCCTCCGCATTTTTTCATTATGAAGGAAAACCTGCAAACCCGCAGCCCGCAATGTTTTCTTCGATTGCTGATATTAATGATAAAGATAGCGTACAACAAAATTTAATTCGGCCATCAGCTTTTCCAAATAAAAATTTACAGGTATTAAATATTTCAAATAATCAAACGCAATATGAAGAAGTAAATGAGCAACTGCAATTTCTAAAAAATATACCTGATAGTACAGCAACAATGGAAAAATTGCTGGCTTTTAAAAAGCATTACACCATTGATGATGCATCCGTTATTATTGAAGATAAAACAGGCCGTTTCCGCCTGCCTGTTACGTCAAAAAAATATGAAACATTTGATTCAAGGGATGAACGTGAAACGGAATCGGAAAGATTTATGCTGAATGTACAGGGCACTATTTATGAAGTTGGAAGAGAAAGTGGTTTTATTGCCATCAGGCCGGTAACAACGCATAAGAAAAAGATAATAGATTTTTGCACCTGGCGGGGTTTGCTGGTTATAAGTGGCACAAAGATGAATGCAAAACCCGATGGCCACTATTTTGGTGACGATAAAAATGGTTTATGGTTTGGTGCTATTGATGATTTATGGAAGATGGGCAAACCGGCCGGAGAAGGCGGCGTTTGGAAAAATACAGCAGTAAAAACCAACGAAGTTTCTCTTCCTTTTTTAATGACGGGTTACGATAAAAAAAACGTTTTACTTACTTCAGACAAGGATGTTGATATAACGCTTGAGATTGATTTTGACCTGACCGGTTTCCATCAATATAAAACATTTCATGTACCTGCAGGTAAACCCATTCACTATACGTTTCCTGATGGGTTTAATGCACATTGGGTAAGGGCCGTTACAAATAAAGATTGTAAAGCAACTGTGTGGTTTAAATATGAATAAGAAATTAATTCCTGTAAACACTTTCAACATACAATAGCACACTTCGTTTTCAACTATTCATTCAATACATTTTTTATGCTTCACTCTAATAAAGTTTATTGCACAAAAAAGAAAGCATGTATGTTATTCCTTTTAATAACGGGTATGTTGAATGCTTTTGGCCAGCAGGTTTCCAGGCATCCCAATATTTTATTTGCGATAATGGATGATGCGTCATGGCAACACATGGGTGCGTATGGCTGTGCATGGGTTCAAACACCGGCGTTTGATTATGTGGCTGAAAATGGGCTGCTATTTAAAAATGTATATACCCCAAATGCCAAATGTGCGCCATCAAGGTCTGTTATTCTTACGGGAAGATATTCCTGGCAATTGGAAGAGGCAGCCAATCACTGGCCTTATTTTCCTTCAGAATTTAAAGTGTTTACGGAAGTGCTGAATGAGAATGGTTATGATGTTGCCTTTACCGGGAAAGGATGGGCGCCCGGTGTTGCAAAAAATGCCGATGGTACGCCAAGACAGTTGCTGATAAAACCTTATAATCAAAAAAGAACAACCCCGCCTGCAAAAGGTATCAGCCCCATTGATTATGCGGCTAACTTCAAAGAATTTTTGGATGAAAGAGACAAGCAAAAGCCCTTCTTCTTTTGGTATGGCGGCTTGGAACCCCACAGGGGATATGAGTATGGCTCCGGCACAACCAAAGGTGGCAAGTCAATCAGTGATGTGCAGAATAAAGACATATATACATTTTGGCCAAAGACCGATTCAGTAAAGGAAGATTTGCTTGATTACGCTTATGAAATAGAATACTTTGATAAGCAGCTGAAAAAGATGCTAACAATGTTGCGTGATGCAGGCGAGTTAGATAATACAATCGTAGTTGTTACTTCCGACAATGGTATGCCTTTTCCAAGGGTTAAGGGACAGGCGTACGAATTTTCAAATCATTTGCCTTTAGCAATTATGTGGCCCGCCGGCATTAAAAATCCAGGCAGAACAATAGATGATTATATAAGCTTTATTGATTTTGCCCCAACCTTTTTAAACCTGGCAGGCTTAGATAATGGAACCAATTACGGCATGCACACCATAGCAGGTGAAAGTATTGCAACGCTATTGTTTAATACAAAAAACCCTGGATACAAAAAAAGGGAAGAGGTATTAATTGGCAAAGAAAGGCACGATGTTGGCAGGCCGCATGACTGGGGTTATCCTATTCGCGGGATTATTAAAAACGGGTGGCTATACCTGTGCAATTTTAAGCCCGACAGGTGGCCCGCAGGCAATCCTGAAACCGGCTATCTTAATACCGATGGCGGTGCTACCAAAACTGTTATATTGAATAAGGTATTTAGCCAGGATGATGCTGAATTTAAATACTGGCAAATAAATTTTGGAAAACGGCCCGCTGAAGAATTGTATAACCTTATGCAAGACCCGGATTGCATGGTTAACCTTGCCGCAAATAACAAATACTTAGATAAAAAAATTGCATTAAAACAGGAATTGTTTGACAGCCTGAAAACGCAGGGAGATCCCCGCATGTTTGGCAATGGGGATGTATTTGATAAATATATTTATTCAGACAAGGGGAGCGTAAATTTTTATGAGCGCTTTAAGGCAGGTAAAAAACCTAATTCTGGCTGGGTGAATGATTCAGATTTTCAAAACCTGAAACTATGGATAGTATATACCTGCAAATGGAGGATTGGGTTTTTGCGGGTTGTTGGAAAGGTTTACCAGGTCTGCTACGATCTTTGAAACAGCATCATCGCTAACTCCTGTAATATTTCCATTATCATTAACGCCCAAGAGAATACTTCCACCTTCCCTGTTAAGCATAGCACATATAGTTTCAAAAAGATTACCAGGCAATGCATTGGTAGCCTCTTTAAATTCAAGATGTATATTTTCTTCTTCTTTCAGCAAACGTTTAATTCGTGTTATATCCATAATACAATGCTTTCTAAAGATTTAATTCTACTTGAAAATAGATGAAAGCCTTTCAGCAAACTCTTTTTTTATTTCCCGTTCAAAACTGTCCAAATAATTTTCTGTAGTTTTTATACTTGAGTGCCCAAGCGATTCCTGTATATACTTTTTGCTTGCACCGGCAAATCTAAGATGGGTAGCAACCGTATGTCGGCTAACGATGGTTGAAAATTATTTTTGAATCCCTAATTCCTTAAAAACCTCCTGCATCCACTTATTGGTTGGGCAATAAAGTAGTCAATTTTAAAAGACTCTGTGAGTGGGTTAAGGCTTTCTTCCAAAATCGGAAACAAATAAGTCTCAGGAGTATTATAAACATTTTCCCATGTGTTTATAATGCGTTGAATATCTTCCGTTATATAGAATGTTATTTGCTTAGCATCACTGGCCGATGTCCTTTCTACTTTTGAACGTTCGAAGGTGATGTAACCTTCATCAATGTTTTTATACTTTAACAGTGCCACATCCTTTGGGTTCATTCCATTTCCAAAATAATGAATAACCACATATCCCTGGCCTTGCTCTTTTTGAGGCAGTCGGTTTTATAGCAATAAATTTTTCTCAAATTTTCTTCGCTTAATACTTTCTTTATATTCCTGCCTGCAGGAATAGCATACTTACACACGCCAGATGGATATTTTTGTCTTTTGCAAACCCGGAATATTGTTGTTCCGTTTTATGCTGACGAATAAACTCATAATAATTATAAAGCAGTACAAAAAAAATCCCGTCGGGGAACCGACGGGGTTGTTATGAGCAAGCAACCGATTGACACTAAATTCAAAAAGTCAATAGTGTTGCAAAGTATAATTTTTTTATAAACCGAACAAATGTTAGTTTATTTTTTAAAAAATTTTTCTTTCCGGGTTCTGCATATCATGAAGTCATAGTTTTGATGAAACATTGATTATGCTTGATATTTTTAAAAATATAAATGTTTTTGTTTTTGATATAGATGGCGTGCTTACTGATGGCAGCCTCCTGGTAATGGATGGCGGCCTGATGATCAGGAAAATGCAGGTAAAGGACGGATATGCATTACAACTGGCCGTGAAAAGAGGGTATTCAATTTTTGTTATTTCCGGCGGAAACTCACCACAGGTAAAAGAACGGCTTTCCAAACTAGGTGTTAAACATGTGTATATGCCCGTTGAAAATAAGCTGGAAAAATTAAAAGAACTTATCAATACATATCAACTGCAAAAAGAAGGGATGCTATACATGGGCGATGATATTCCTGACCTTGAAGTAATGCAATACTGCGGCCTCGCCTGTTGCCCCGCTGATGCAGTTTCGGAAATAAAGACCATCTCGAGATATATTTCACCGCTTAAAGGTGGCGAAGGTTGTGTGCGTGATGTAATTGAAAAGGTGATGAAACTGCAGGGTAAATGGATATTGGATACGCATACTCCATCATTATAACATATTTTAAATGCTTTCTTAATTATTTTGCATCCAAACCTGCCTTCTGAAATTAGTAAACGCATTTTTCCGGTTAATAAGATGGCCTAACTTAATTTTTATAGCCATCACCCAAGTATTATTTATGTATTGCGTGCTGCAGCCGCTGTTGGCGGCAGGCAATAAAAAACCAAGCCTTAACTATGGTAACTTCTTTCTGCTCATAATATCATCTGTATTCATTGCCGCTGCCGGGTACATTATCAATGATTATTTCGACATGAATATAGACCGCATCAACAAGCCGGAACGGTTAATAGTCCAGAAATTTATCAAGCGGCGCTGGACGATCGTGTGGCATTTCTTCCTGAGTATGGCGGGTGTGGCTATTGGCTTTTATCTTGATCTCACTTCCCGTGTCACGTTATTGGGATTTTCAAATTTAATTTGTGCCTGTCTGTTGTTCATTTATTCTATCTCTCTCAAAAAAAAGCTGCTGTCAGGTAACGTTCTTATTTCCCTGTTGACAGCATGGACTGTGCTGGTAGTGACCTGGTGTGAAGCCCGTTTCTTTTTCAATCCCGCTGATGTGAACATCCGTAAAATTATTCGCGTAACGTTTTTATATGCCGGGTTTGCATTCATCACTTCCCTGATACGCGAAGCAGTTAAAGATATGGAAGACATAGAAGGAGACAGGAAATACGGATGTAAGACCATGCCTATTGTCTGGGGTATCCAGGCATCCAAGATATACACGGCGATCTGGCTGACCACTATCATATTGATCCTTTTTTTGTTGACGATATATATGCTGCAGTTGCACTGGTGGCTGGCAGCAATATATTGCCTGCTGCTTATCATTATTCCATTGATCGACATATTTAGGAAATTATACAAGGCTCAAACACCGCAGGATTATCATAAGCTCAGTGGCATGATAAAGCTTGTAATGCTGACGGGCATTCTTTCCATGATATTTTTCCGCATTTACAGTTAACCGCATGCAAAAAATAATTCTTGCCTCACAATCTCCGAGAAGAAGACAATTGCTTGAATGGGCTGAAATAGATTTTTCTGTCGAAGCCAGCGAGGCCGATGAAACATACCCTGAATATTTACCCGTTGCAGAAATACCGGTTTTGATAGCGATGAAAAAGGCAAAAGCTGTTCAGCAAAAAATTAAACATGGGCCAATTATTCTCGCCGCGGATACGATCGTTGTGCTAAACGATACAGTGATCACCAAACCTGCAGACCGGGATGACGCTGTAAAAATTTTGAGATCATTATCGGGAAAAGTGCATAACGTAATTACAGGAGTGGTTGTATTGCAAAACGAAAAACAGGTAAGCTTTGCTGATATAACGCAGGTGGAATTTCATGAGCTTACAAACGAACAGATAAGTTTCTATGTTGATAAATACAAACCTTATGATAAAGCCGGCGCCTATGCCATCCAGGAATGGATTGGTGTGGTAGGGATCAAATCCATCAACGGGGATTTTTATAACGTAATGGGTTTGCCGGTGAGCCGCGTGGTAAAAGAAATAAATAAATTTCTGCAGGGAAAAATTTAAAGATTTATGTAAATTGTTCGTTCAACTTTAATCCCATGAACGAACGGCTGCTGCAATTTATCTGGCAATTCAGGTATTTTAATCAATCAGGCTTATCCACAACAGACGGAAAGCCTTTGCAAATAATTCACCCGGGAATGCTGAACAGGAATTCGGGGCCTGATTTTTCTGAAGCGCGAATAAAAATTGCCGGCACTACCTGGGTCGGGAACATTGAACTGCATGTACAGGCATCGCACTGGTATCAGCATAAACATGAACTGGATAAAAATTATAACAATGTTATTTTACATGTTGTATGGATAAACGATAAAGAGGTGCTTGATGATATTCATCAGCCAATCGCTACGCTTGAAATGCAATCGCTGGTTCCAAAAATCACATTACAGCGCTTTGAGCATCTTATGCAAACCGCAGATCCAATTCCCTGCGCTTCTGCCTTGCCGGCTCTGAGTGAGGTCAGTTGGTTAAGCTGGAAAGAGAGGTTGATTGCAGAGCGTTTGCAGGAGAAATCAAATCTGATCATGCATTGGCTTAAGGAAAGCAATAATAACTGGGAAGAAGTTTTCTGGATAAGCCTCTGCAGAAGTTTTGGAATGAGAGTGAATGCAGAAGTGTTTGAACAAATTGCTATGACGGTAACCGTAAATTTATTGGCAAAACATAAAGGCCAGATCCATCAACTGGAGGCTTTATTGCTCGGGCAGGCCGGTTTACTGCACGGAGAATTTGAAGAAACCTATGCCATAATGCTTCAAAAAGAATACAATTTCCTTTCTAAAAAATATGGCCTGTCACCGGTAAAGAAGCAACCCGCTTTTTTACGGATGCGGCCTTCCAATTTTCCAACGTTAAGAATGGCGCAACTGGCGATGCTTGTTTATCAATCAAACCATTTATTCTCTACAATAAAGTCAGCCAATAAACTGAATGAGTTCTTTCAATGGTTTGACGTTACTGCCAACGATTTCTGGACGTATCATTACACATTAAACGATGCTGCCGTTTACCGGCCAAAAGCCATGGGCAACTCATTTATCCGGCATATTATTATCAATACCATAGTTCCGGTTTTATTTGCATATGGAGTTAATAAAAATGATGGCGCCTGGAAAGACAGGTCGCTGAATTTTTTAATGGAAATCGAACCCGAAGAAAATGTTATTACCAAACAATGGCAGGCTTATGGCGTTGCTAACAAAAATGCTCTGGAAAGCCAGGCTTTGATCCATCTGAAAAATAATTACTGTGACAAAAAACTATGCCTTGACTGTGCGGTAGGTGTGAAGTTGTTGCGGACAAGTTGATTAAATGATTGGTTGATCGGTTGATAAGTTGACTGGTTGATTGGTTGACAGGTTGAAAGGTTGATTGGTTGATAAGTTTATAAGCACCAACTCGTGAACCCATGAATCGTCAAACGTGAATCGTGAATGCCAAAACCACGTAAGTTAAAGTCGTCAACTTTAAACCTTAAACTTGATGGCAGATAGGTTGATAAGTTGACAAGTTGATTGGTTGATGAATAACCCGTGAACTTGTAAACCCGTGAACTTTAAAAAAGCTACCACCCAAAATCAACATTCACTTCAATATCAGGATGAATGCTTTTAGCCACCGGACACGTTAATGCGGCTCTTTCCAGGATCGCTTTTTCTTTTTCATCAAGGTTCAGCACAGATGGGAACTTAAATTGTACATCAATACCGCCCACACGCCTTGGCTCCTGTTTCATGTGTTTTTTAATACTGATTTCGGTGCCGTTGAGGTCAATCTTCATATCTCTTGCCTTAATACCCATGATAGTAAGCATGCAACTGCCTAACGAAGTTGCCATCAGGTCTGTAGGGGAAAATCTTTCTCCTTTTCCCTGGTTGTCCACCGGCGCATCCGTTTCAATCACCGTGCTGCTTTGCAGGTGTTTAGCGGCTGTTCTTAACGCACCTTTATATATTATTTCCGAAGTCATTACACAATATTTGTTATAAATTTACGATTATCAAAATTACACATGCACAGGAAGATTTTTTTGCTGGCACTCTGCTTTATAATGTTAAATAAGGCTTTTTCACAGCAGCAGCCGGCAACGATGAGCGAAAAAGAAAGGAAGAAACAGGAACGCAAGCAACACCTCTCAGACCTTATCAGGCGGGAAGAAGAAGGCGCACTCATTTTTAATAAGCAATTTCTCTTTGGGTTTAAATTAAATACAGACGGCTGGACTGTTTTGTATGAACATGGCAAATACAAAACCACTACTGTTACAAATACCTGGTTTGTGGAGGTCGGGGAGCGAAAAAGCCATAAAGAGGAAAGAATAACTCCTACAGATATCAATACCGGTTTCCCGGTTGGCAATCCCTTTGTTTATGGAAAACAAAATGTATTTTTTAATGTGAACCTGGGCATTGGCCAGCAAAGGCTTATAGGCGGCAAGGGCGCCAAAAGCGGTGTTGCTGTGTCGGCCATCTATGGCGGCGGTTTTTCTGCCGGTCTTTTGAAACCCTATTATGTTACTATTTATGACCCCAACGCCAATACTACGCGCGATGTAAAATACCAGGGGCCGGAGGATACCCTGTTTCTGTATTATCCCATTTCATCGGCAGGGTTTACGAAGGGGTTTGGCGAAATGAAATTTGTACCCGGTCTCGTTGCTCATTTGGGTTTGCGGTTTGATTATGGACGCTACAATGAGCTGGTTTCTGCGCTGGAAATTGGCATCAGCGGCGAGTTTTACACCAAGAATATGCCGATCATGGTTGACGCTCCCAATCAAAAATTCTTCTATAATGCTTATGTGGCCATAGAATTCGGCGCCCGAAAGTGAGTATTTTTGCACTTGATTTTATTGATAGGTTTCAGAACATGATGTAGCATCACTGGACCTTTATGACGCTTATACAATTTCCGGTAAGATCGATCAGCCCGTTGCGTGCCGCCGGGGTCTCTATCGGAAGACGTTAAGCCGTCTGACGGTTTAGTCAGTACATCTGAAACTTTGAAACCTCTGAAAACGCTGAAACTTTTGAAACAAAACATGGAACAAACAGCCTGTATATCTCAAAATACTACTTTGGTAAAAACCAAAAAGCCGGATTGGCTAAGGGTTAAATTACCAATTGGTGAAAGCTATAAGCATGTGCGCAACCTGGTTGATACACATAAACTGCACACCATTTGTGAAAGCGGAAATTGCCCGAATATGGGGGAGTGCTGGGGCGCGGGTACGGCCACGTTTATGATCCTGGGTAATATTTGCACCCGCAGTTGCGGGTTTTGTGCGGTTGCTACCGGCCGGCCGGAACCTGTTGACTGGGATGAGCCACAACGTGTGGCAGAAGCCATACATTTAATGAAGGTGAAGCACGCGGTGATCACCAGCGTTGACCGCGATGAGCTAAAAGACGGCGGCTCAACTATTTGGTATAATACAATTAAAGCGGTTAAGGCTTTAAATCCCGATACCACTTTGGAAACATTAATACCTGATTTTAAAGGCCAGCATGAAGATATCGAACGTGTGGCAACAGCAGCGCCGGAAGTGATCAGCCACAATATGGAAACGGTGGAGCGGCTTACACGGCAGGTGCGGATACAGGCAAAATACCGCCGCAGCCTGGAAGTACTTCGCTACCTGAAAGAACTTCGCGTACGTACCAAAACCGGTATCATGCTTGGGCTGGGTGAAACAAAAGAAGAAGTTATTCAAACGATGAATGACCTTGCTGCGGTAAACCTCGATGTACTTACCCTCGGCCAGTATCTTCAGCCTACAACCAAACACTTGAGCGTTCAGCGTTTTGTACACCCCGATGAGTTTGCCGAATTCAGGGAGATAGGTTATTCCCTTGGGTTTGATTATGTAGAAAGCGGGCCATTGGTTCGTTCTTCGTATCACAGCGAGAAGCATGTATTGCAAGGTTATGGCAGAACGCAGTGGCTGAATGAGAAGAGCAATTGATCTAAATGGAATTGAGGTCAGACGCATCCTGCGTCAGACCGGTATAATTAATGAACGTTGCAATATAAAAGCCTGCATAAATCTTGCAGGTTTCTTGTTAAACAATAATAATTTCCATATCTCTAAAAAATGCCGCAGTATCATGTGGCATTTTTTTTTGCTTAAAGAAATTATCTGAAAGTGTTAATTTAAAAGGCTTCCGGAAGACGCTTCATTTTTTACCATCAATTACCTTATTTTTGCGCCCCGTTTAAGCGGATGTGGCGAAACTGGCAGACGCACCAGACTTAGGATCTGGCGCCGCAAGGCATGTAGGTTCGATTCCTATCATCCGCACAAATCCGGTTGAAAGGTTGACAAGTTTATTGATTGGTAGGTATTTACCTATCAACATATCAACCATTCAACCGATCAACTAATAATAATGGCGACAGTTACACGCGAAAACATCGGCAACCTTAATGATAAGCTTACTGTAAACCTGGCAAAGGAAGATTACATGCCCTCGTTTGAAAAAAGCCTGAAATCCTATGCAAAAAATGCGAATATCCCGGGTTTCAGAAAAGGAATGGTTCCTTCCAGCCTGATTAAGAAAATGTATGGCCAGTCGGTTTTTACTGAAGAAGTGCTACGCTCAGTGGAAAAAGAACTGAACGATTACATGAACAGGGAAAAGCTTGACATTTTTGCCCAGCCTTTGCCTTTTGAAAATGACTCCCGACAGTTGGATATGAACAAGCCGGAAGATTATGCTTTTGCTTTTGAGATCGGCTTAAAACCTGAGTTGAATATTGACCTTGATGACCTGAAAGGCACTTTCTATAAAATACAGGTTACGGATGATGTAATTGACGATGAAATAAACCGTTTGCAATCACGCTACGGCAAAATGACGGAGCCTGAAACAGTAAGCCGTGATGAAGAAGTTTTGAATGTAAAGTTCACAGAAGCGGATGCAGAAGGAAACAATATTGAAGGCGGAATTGAAAAAGATAATTCGCTGCTTGTAAAATACTTTACGCCGGAGGTGCAGCAGGAACTGATGGGTAAAAAGAAAGATGACACCTTTTTGATTCAACTTAATAAAGCTTTTGAGGACAAGGAGAGGGATTTTATCCTGGAAGATCTTGGCTTAGACAAATCTGATGCTGCCAACACAGAGAAATTTTTCAACCTGACCATAACAAAGATTGGCTTTGTTGAAAAGGCTGAATTGAATGAGGATTTGTTTAAATCTGCATATCCTGAACGCGATGTTAAGGATGAGGAATCATTACGCAATGCGGTAAAGGAAGATATTCAAAAATATTATGATCAGCAAAGCAGTAACCAGTTGCAGGATCAACTGTATCATCACCTTATTGACAGTGTGCATGTTTCTTTCCCTGAGAAATTTTTAAAAAGATGGATCGAGGAAGGCTCTGGAAAAGTAAAAACGGCGGAAGAAGCTGAAAAAGAATTGCCAGCCTTTTTAAACCAGTTAAAGTGGACATTGATCAGCAGCAAGCTCATCAATGAAAATGGTATAAAAGTTGAACCCGAAGAGATTAAAAATTTTGCACAGAGACAGTTGATCAGCTATATGCAGGGCCAGAGTTTTGGCGATATGCCATGGCTTGACGAATATGCCAACCGCATGATGAAAGACAAGAAATTTGTTGAAGAAACCTATATACGCCTGCAATCTGAAAAGCTTTTTCATCTGCTGGAATATAAAGCTGTTAAAACCGAAGAGCCAATCTCATTAAGTGAATTTGAGGAGAAGGTGCATCATCACCACCACCATTAACCATTAAGGGTAAACAGGCGGTTTGCTTAATTTATAATCCTGTAGGTTGATCTGGTGATCGCAAAAATGATATTCGTTCTTATCATTACTTGAAATAATCACCAGCCTGTTTTTGCAATAATTGTCTATCCACCTATAATACAATTCAAATCCCGGAGCATCAAGATTTGTGCAGGGCTCATCCAGTAAAATAGCAGGCACATCCGAAAATATAGCCTGGGCTAATTTTAATCTTTGCTTCATGCCGCTGCTGAAAAAACGGATCTGTTTATCCGCAGCGTTTAACAAGCCTGCTTCCTGGATAATACTGGCAATTGAAACATCATTGATATAGGTTTTAAAACTGCTGTGAAAGGTGAGAAACTCCTTTGCCGTCATTTCTTCTATCAATTCAAAATAAGGTGCAGCAATGGCGATATGTAAATAAACTTTATCGGCCAGAATAGTCAGGCCATCTGATTTCCATTCGCTATTGCCCTCATTTAGCGCAAGGGCTCCGGATAATATCTGTAGCAAAGTGCTTTTGCCGCTGCCGTTAGGTCCTGTTATGGCATAGCTATTTCCGGATAAAAATTGCCAGGTAAGGTTCCGGAATATCCACTCACGGCTAAAGCGTTTGCCGGCATTGGTGAGGGATATCTGCATGTTGAATAATTAAACAAGAAGGGGTTTTTGTTAAGGTATTATTCGTCTTCCGCTTCTGTTCTTGTATATCTTTTTACAATACCTCTCTCACTTCCGCGTATAAAATCGATGATCTCGTCGCGTTCTTCAGACGCAGGTAATTCGGTTTGTATGTATTCAAGCGCTTTTGATGTATTAAGCCCCTTGTTATAAATAATGCGGTAAATGTCGAGTATTTCATTAATTTTTTCCAGGGAGAAGCCTCTTCTTTTTAATCCTACGCTGTTTACTCCTCCATAGCTTAGCGGGTCCCGTATCGCCTTAATAAAGGGAGGAACATCTTTTCTTACAAGGCTTCCTCCGGCAATGAATGCATGTCGCCCGATTTTTACAAACTGGTGGATAGCTGAAAATCCGGCAATCCACGCATAATCCGCCATGATCACATGACCCGCCATCTGGCTGTTATTACTCATTATGCAATTATTGCCTACGCAACAATCATGTGCAATATGGCTATAAGCCATGATAAGACAATTATTTCCAACAGTTGTTTTCCAGCGGTCGCTGGTGCCGCGATGAATAGTTACGAATTCTCTTATGGTGGTGTTGTCACCGATTTCAACATACGTTTGCTCGCCTTTATATTTCAGGTCCTGCGGTACTGCGCCTATTACGGCCCCCGGGAAAATGCGGCAATTTTTACCAATGGTAACGCCTTCCATAATGGTGACATTGCTGCTTACCCATGTGCCTTCGCCAATTGTTACGCCCTGGTGAATAACGGTGAACGGCTCAACTTTTACGTTTTCGGCAAGCCTGGCGTCAGGATGTATATACGTATGCGGATGAATCATTCTGTATCTGCCTGATTAAAGCAGCTCATATTTAGTTTTTAAACGCGGCAAAGTTAACCGTTCATGGCTAATAATACCGCTAAATCGTTTCTATTCAACTTTTACCAATTGGGCCACAAGATCTGCTTCTGTTGCCACTTTTCCGCCAACATATACGGTGCCTTTCATATCGCAAAGACCACGGCGGATTGGGCCATTTAATTCCATCTTAAGGATCATGGTATCTCCCGGCACAACTTTTTGTTTAAACTTACAATTATTGATCTTTACAAAATAAGTATCGTATTTCCCGGGAGGCATGGCATTGATGCATAAAATACCTCCTGTTTGTGCCAGCGCTTCAACCTGTAACACGCCAGGCATTACGGGATTATTCGGGAAATGCCCCTGGAAGAACCATTCGTTAAAGGTCACATTTTTAATCCCGATGATCCTGTTATCAGTAATATCGATGATCTTATCAACCAATAAAAATGGAAACCGGTGAGGCAGGGCCTTTTCAATATGATCAAAACCAAAAACTGCAGGTTGCGTAGCATCATACATAGGAACATCTTTAAGATGTTTATTCTTTCTGACATATTGTTTTATCCTTTTGGCAAATTCAACATTAGAGCTGTGTCCCGGCCTGTTAGCTATGATATGCGCTTTAACCGGGTAGCCTACCAGGGATAAATCGCCAACCACATCAAGCAATTTATGCCGGGCGGGTTCATTGGGGAAGCGCAGTTCAAGGTTATTCAGGTAACCTTCGCTTTTTACTTCAATTTTTTCCTTCTTGAAAACTTTTTGAAGGCGGTTCATTTCCTTTTCATCTACCACCTTATCCACTATAACAATAGCGTTATTTATATCACCACCTTTTATAAGGTTATTATCCAACAGCATTTCCAGCTCATGTAAAAAACAGAAAGTGCGGCAAGGCGCAATTTCGTTTTTAAAATCACGCATATTTTTCAGGCCTGCATGTTGTGTGCCGAGCACAGGGCTATTAAAATCGATCAGTGTAGTTATATGATAGCTGGTTGAAGGAAGGGCCGTCATTTCTACCCTCTTTTCCTCATCATAATAATAAATGTTTTCTTCAATGCTGTACCAGGCTTTTGTGGCTTCCTGTTCTGTAACACCGGCATCTTCGATCAGCTCTATAAAAGGTTGTGAACTTCCATCAACGATGGGTATTTCAGGCCCGTTAATCTCAATCAGTGCGTTGTCAACACCCATACCGGTGAGCGCTGCCAATATATGTTCAACCGTGCTGATCCTGGCGTCTCCGGCCTGGAGGGTTGTTCCCCTGCTGGTATCGGTTACCAGGTCGCAATCCGCTTTTATCATAGCAGATGCCGATATATCAGTGCGTTGAAACTGAAGCCCAAAACCCGGATGTGCCGGACTTAGCTTCATATCTACCAATACGCCGGTATGCAAACCTGTTCCGCTTATGCTTACCGCTTTTGATAGAGTATGTTGCTTGTCAGGATTAAAATTGTTATCCATTTACTTCACTTTAAATTCCGGGATGGCGTTAATTTTAACTGAATGTTAATATTTAAGATTCCTCCGGCGTGCAAAGCTAAGATTTATAACAGTGGTAATAGTAATCGTAAAAGCTAAGTATAATTAAAAACTCACTTTTTCCTGTAGTAATTGCTGTACAAGTTTTTCCAGCTCAGCAAGCCTTTTTTCCATTTGTGGCAGGTTGCGGCTTAAAGCCTGACTACGCAGTGCACTGGTATAATCATAAGCGGGAGAGCCGGTAACGGCTGCATTTTTTTGTTTGATTGATTTAGATACACCGCTTTGAGCATTTATTTTTACGCCATCGGCAATTTGTAAATGCCCGACAATCCCCACCTGGCCCCCAATCATTGCATTGTTACCGATTTTAGTGCTGCCGCTTACGCCCGACTGTGCAGCAATAACCGTATTGCAGCCGATTTCAACATTGTGTGCAATTTGTATAAGGTTATCGAGCTTTGTGCCTGCATGAATAATGGTTGAGCCAACGGTGGCACGGTCTATTGTTGAATTGCATCCAATCTCAACGTTGTCTTCTATCACTACATTTCCTATTTGCGGAACTTTTTTATATTGTCCATCTTCCTGTGGTGCAAATCCGAAACCGTCTCCGCCAATTACTGTACCGGCATGGATAGTAACATTCTTTCCCACAATGCAGCTAAAATAAATTTTCACGCCGGGATGTATAATGCTATTGCTGGCGATCTTTACATCATTGCCTATATAAACTCCCGGGTATAGTTTTACATTATTGCCGATAACAGCATTTTCGCCTATGTAGGTGAAGGCGCCAACAAAAATATCCTTGCCCAGTTTTGCAGAAACATCTATATAACTGGGCTGCTGGATACCGGTCAATTGAGCCTGCATTAGTTCCTGGTATTTCTGCAACAGATTGGCAAAAGCGATGTAAGCATCTGCCACTCGGATCAACGTCGACGTAACTGGTTGTTTTAATTCCTGTCCCTCGTTAATAATAACAATTGAAGCCTTTGTTGTGTATAAGAAGTCCTCGTATTTAAGATTGGCCAAAAAAGCAAGCTGCCCTTCCTTTGCCTCTTCAATTTTCCCAAATGAGCTTACTTCAACAGTTTTGTCTCCTTCAACTTTTCCGTTTATAAGCTGGGCAATGCGTTCTGCATTGATCTTCATAAATAAATTTTAACTGATTCCGGAATAACGGAAATAATTAACAAATTATGCAAGATTACACTAATTCACAAATGTAAAATTTTTTAACAGGCATAGAAAGCGTTTTGTGAATTAAAGGGTCATCCACCTGCGAGATATCCTTGCAATCGCCGTTCTTAAAAATTATATTAATACGTTCATCCTTTAGTGTGTAGGTGGTATTCATCGCCTCTCCCGTAAAAATAAAATAACCGGCTTCCTCTATTGAAACACCAAATCTTTGAGCAATTGATTTTCTTTTATTTTTTACCTCGTTTTCATCAAAAGCATTGGTTTGCAACCTGCATTTATACAGCCTGCGATCGAGTAAGCTTCTGCATAAAATGGAAAGTATTTTGTCGCTATGGCTGCTCCATTTTTTTACAGCAAACATCACATCATAATCGTCCAGTAAACAAAATTTTTCAAGCGCCTCATCATTCATTACAGAATATGTATCAAAAAAATAATCAAGCGTTGCATTCAATTTTAATTCGGTGTGGAATGTATAAATCTCTCTCGCCCTTTGTATAATCTTCACGATCATTTTTTCTGCGGCCAGAACTGTTTTGTGCAAATACACCTGCCAATACATCTGGCGTCTTGCAACCAAAAATTTTTCTACGCTATATATGCCTTTTTCTTCGATCATTAGCTGGCCTTCATGCACGGTAAGCATTTTGAGAATACGGTCGTAACCAATAACGCCTTCACTTACGCCTGTAAAAAAACTGTCACGGGTCAGGTAATCCATGCGGTCAACATCCAACTGGCCACTTATAAGCTGGTGCAGGAATTGTTTCTTATACTCGCCGGTGAAAATGGAAATAGCGGTTGAAAGCTTTCCTCCAAATTCTTCATTCAGCCTGTGCATTATTCGCAGGCCAATTGTTTCATGATGTACATCGGGGATCAGCACATTTTCCAATGCATGTGAAAAAGGTCCATGGCCTATATCATGCAATAAGATAGCAGCCTTTGCTGCTTCTTCCTCTTCATTGCTTATGTCAATATTTTTATGCTTTAATTCAGTAATAGAGAGTGAAATCAAATGATAGGCTCCCAGGGAATGATGCAAGCGCGTATGCACTGCACCAGGATAAACCATTTGCGCCAATGCCATTTGATAAATACGGCGTAAGCGTTGGTACCAGGGGTGATTAATGATCAAAAAAAGTAAAGGATTATCAATAGTGATGAATCCATATATCGGATCATTAATAATTTTCCTTTTGGATGCAGGCATTTATGTTGAGGCTTTGTTAAATCAATTATTAATAACATTTAACTGCGTAACCACGGAGTTATTAAAAGATAATTTTACAAACTGTGCTTGCCTGCAAAGATTGTAAACAATTTCAAACGGCAATCGCAAATCTGCAATCTGAAATCGTAAATCTAAAATAATTATGGCTGTAGCAACTATACTTTGGGTAGATGATGAAATAGAGAATCTTCAATCCCAGAAATTATTTTTAGAAAATAAGGGGTATGAAGTACACACCAGGACGAATGGTTTTGATGCGGTTGATTTTGTAAAAGATAATCTTCTGGATGTTGTTTTATTGGATGAAACTATGCCTGGTATTACCGGCTTGGAAACTTTGCAAAAAATAAAGGAAGTGAGCAACATCCCGGTAGTAATGATCACAAAAAACGAAACAGAGAATTTAATGGAAGATGCTATCGGCAGCCAGATTACAGATTATCTTATCAAACCGGTAAATCCAAACCAGGTTTTGCTTTGTCTAAAAAAGATCATTGATAACAAACGATTGGTTGCGGAAAAAACAACATCGGCTTACCAGCAGCAATTCCGCAATTTGTTCATGGCTTTAAACAGCAGCCCGGATTTTAATGAATGGATGGAGATTTACAAAAAGCTTGTTTACTGGGAGCTTGAAATGGAGAAAAGCAACAGTCCTGAAATGCAGGAAGTTTTTCAAACGCAAAAGCAGGAAGCCAATACAGAATTCTTTAAATTCATCAGTAAGCATTATGCAAGCTGGCTCACGGGTAAAGCTGAAGCACCTGTTATGAGCCATAATTTATTTAGGCATAAGATTTTACCACAGGTTGAAAAGAATACCCCTACTTTTTTTATATTGATTGACAATCTTCGGCTCGATCAATGGAAAGCTATTCAACCAATTTTTGCAGAGAGTTTCCGTATCCAGGAAGAGGAAACTTTTTACAGCATTTTACCCACCGCTACACAATATAGCAGGAATGCAATTTTCGCCGGGTTGCTTCCCATCGAAATAGAAAAAAATTTCCCGAATTACTGGAAGAATGACGATGAAGAAGGGAGTAAAAACATGTACGAAGAAGATTTTTTTAAACACCAGCTCAGGCGCTTAAAAAGAGACGATCTCAGGTACAGTTATACCAAAGTGCTTAATCACAACGACGGGCAACAACTCGTTAATAACGTCCATAACCTGCTCAACAATGATCTCAATATTATCGTGTACAATTTCGTAGATATGCTTAGCCATGCGAGAACCGAGATGGAGGTTTTAAAGGAACTCGCCGGCGATGAAATAAGTTACCGCAGCATCACAAAAAGCTGGTTTGAGCACAGCCCTTTGCACCAGGCTTTGAAAAAGATTGCTGACAAAAAAATAAACCTGGCGCTGACAACAGATCATGGCAGCGTTCGTGTAAACACGCCGTGTAAAGTAATAGGGGACAAACAAACAACTGCGAATCTACGCTACAAGCATGGCCGGAACCTCAATTATGAACCTAAAGATGTCCTGGCTTTTCGTGATCCGCGGATTGCCGGCCTACCGGTACCGAATGTGAATTCGTCTTACATTTTTGCAAGAGAGAACAATTACCTGTGTTATCCCAACAATTATAATTATTACGTAAACTATTACAGAAACACCTTTCAACACGGAGGTGTGAGCATGGAAGAAATGATTATTCCTTTCGTAAAAATGACAAGCAAATAATTTTTTTACATAAGAGAGTCAGCTTTTTTATTCATCATCCTCTTCATAATAAGCATCCTCGTTGCTATAATAAATTTTTGTCCAGTCTTTTACTATTTCATCGCCCAGTAACTCTACTATATCAAATATGGGATCTGTTTTTCTTTTCCATTCCAGTGAAACACCGTCGTTATATTTTTCAACATACATACAATGATCGCTGATAACTTTCACCTGTAATAAAATAAGTCCTTCATTCTGCTTTTCCTGCACAAGGTAATAACAACCTGCTTCTAATAATGCATAAGAATACATAGCCAGCATTTTAAAAATAAGTATAAATAAAGAGAGAATTTAATGGGAAAGGGTTATAAAAAAGTTGGGGTAGTAATTATTATAAACCTCGTTGCAAATGTATATAAATAATGTTTAGAACAAACAGGCAGTTTTACGAATTAAATAAATAGATGTTAATTAAGAAGTTACGTTGTTGGTATCGGTGAGTACAGGCTCAGGATAATCGTTTGGGCTGAATTTCATGCGTTTATGATAATCTCCGAATAAGCTTTTTAATTGTATCATCAAAACGCCTAAGACGCCTTCCTTTAATATGCGTTTGCTCATTTTGCTTACGCCGATTTTACGGTCGATAAAAGTTATGGGAACTTCTTTTAGCTTAAAGCCCAGTTTCCAGGCGGCAAATTTCATTTCTATCTGGAAGGCATAGCCGATAAATTTTATTTCATTGAAATTTATTGCTTCGAGCACCTCTTTTTTGTAACAGATAAACCCTGCGGTAGGGTCTTTAACAGGCATAAAGGTTATGATCCTGGTATATAAAGCACCTCCTTTTGAATAAATATGCCTGTCAAGCGGCCAGTTTTCAATTTTGCCTCCCGGCACATACCGGCTACCGATAGCTACGTCATAGTTATCATACTTACATGCACTATAGAGCCGCTCCAGGTCTTTCGGGTTATGTGAAAAATCAGCATCCATTTCAAAAATAAATTCATACCCGTTTGCAATGGCCCATTTAAAACCTTCTATGTAAGCGGTGCCCAGGCCAAGTTTCCCTTCTCTCTTTATCAGGAATAATTTTTCTGGATAAAATATCTGCAATTCATCTACCTTATCTGCAGTTCCATCAGGTGAACTGTCATCGATAACCAAAACATGATAATTAAGATTAAGCGCAAAGATTGCCTTGAGAATCAATTGTATATTCTCTGACTCGTTATAAGTGGGTATGATTACTAATTTTTCCAAAACGCGCAAGGTCTGTTTTCGAAAATACAATATTCTGCTTCAATAAGATAAATAAAAAGCCAAAAATTGATTAATTTATTTTTTCATTAAAGTGCGGTTAAATATTTCCGTAAGCTTCTGCTTTGTATTAAGCGGGAAATCGCCTTTCATCATCCAATCGTAATACTGCGGCTCTATTTTTAAAATTTCAGCAACAACCTTGCCTTTATGCTTTCCAAAATTAAAAATTTCCACGCCGTCTACAATAACCATTCTACGTGCAAAGTCAACACAATCATCTTCACCGATGCAGTTTAAAATGGTTTCAATGGTTACGCCGAGCTGAGGGTAGCGCTCAATCTGTGCATGTAAAACTTCAAGTGTTGCCGAGGCATCTGCTTCGGCGCTGTGCGCATTATCAAGCACTTTGTTGCAATAAAATTTATAGGCAGCGCTGAGTGTTCTTTGCTCCATTGTGTGAAATATCTTTTGCACATCGATTAGTTTTCTTCCTTCCATGGAAAAATCGAGGCCGGCTCTTAAAAATTCTTCCACCAGCATGGGGATATCAAAGCGGTTACTGTTATAGCCACCCAGGTCGCAGTTGTTCAAAAACTGCTTTATTTCATTAGCAATCTGCTTGAAAGCAGGTGCATCTTTTACCATTTCATCCGTTATGCCATGCACATTGCTGGAAGCCAGGGGTATTGGTTTTTGTGGGTTTACAAGCTTCCTTTTCTTTTGGATGGCGCCGTCTGGCATAAGTTTCACAATGGCTATTTCAACTATTTTGTCAGTTGCCAAGTCAATTCCCGTGGTTTCCAGGTCGATTACGGCTAGCGGATGTAAAATCTGGAGAGTCATTTTATAGATTGCTTGCGCGAAAATAATATTAGTTCTTAATCAACATCGGGGCAAGCTGAAGGTATTTTTTATAAATCGCTAACTTTTTCGTACAATTTTCGTATTATATTTGGCGTTAATCTCGTTATCAAAATCTGTTATGCGAAAATTTGTTTTAACTGTGCTGATGGTTTCTTTTTGTACAATGCTTTTTTCTTCCTGTGTTGAAAGTCGCAGAAGCTCAGCCTGCCCTTCACATGATCCAAATTATTGGAGTCGCAGAAGATAAATTTTTATTGTGATAAAGAACGTCCGATCACTATACGCTGCACCTCGCTGGTTCCTTCGTAGATCTGGGTGATTTTTGCGTCCCGCATCATGCGTTCAACATGATATTCTTTTACGTAGCCGTATCCACCATGAATCTGAACTGCTTCTGTTGCAACCCACATGGCTGTTTCTGAAGCAAATACCTTAGCCATTGCGGAACTTATAGCGTAATCTTTATTGTTATCCTTATCAAGGGCAGCTTTATATACAAGCAGGCGGCTTGCTTCGATGCGTGTTGCCATGTCTGCCAGTTTAAATTGTATTGCCTGGTGATTTATGATAGGTTTCCCGAACGATCTTCTTTGTACCGCATATTGAATGGATCTTTCATAAGCGCCCGCAGCTATACCAAGCGCCTGTGCCGCAATGCCGATACGGCCGCCATTTAAAACCAGCATAGCATATTTAAACCCAAAGCCATCATTACCTATCCTGTTTTCTTTTGGAACTTTTACATCAGTGAGCTGAATGGAATGCGTATCGCTGCCCCTGATACCTAGTTTATTTTCTTTGGGGCCAACTGTTACACCCGGCCAGTTTTTCTCAATGATCAGGGCATTGATGCCGCGTGAGCCCTTTGACCTGTCCGTTTGAGCCATCACAACATATACGCTTGCGCTTGAACCATTTGTGATCCAGTTTTTGATTCCGTTTACAAGATAATGGTCACCCATGTCTTCAGCTGTGGTATGCTGTGAAGTAGCGTCGCTGCCGGCTTCAGGCTCGCTTAGTAAAAATGCACCAATATATAAATCACCATTTTTTTTGCCCTGCGCCAATGGCACAAGATATTTTTGTTTTTGCTCTTCGCTCCCAAAAGCTTCAAGGCCCCAGCAAACAAGGCTGTTGTTCACGCTCATGCAAACAGAAGTGCTGGCATCGATCTTCGATATTTCTTCCATCGCTAATACATAACTGATGGTATCCAGCCCGGAGCCGCCATAATTTGTGCTTACCATCATCCCTAAAAACCCGAGGCCGGCAAGTTGTTGAACCTGTTCTTTGGGAAATATCATTTTTTCATCCCGTTCAATCACACCCGGCAGGCATTCGGTAACAGCGAAATCCCGGGCGGCCTGCCGGATCATTAAATGTTCTTCGTTTAAGTCAAAATTCATAAAGCAAAATTTGCGCAAAAATAAGCTAACGGTTGTATGTTTTTGTGATAGAATTTTGACTGATTCTTGGGCCACGGTATAAGAATCCGCATTTATATGCAAACGGTTATTATTCCCCTGCGGCGCAAATGAATGATAAATAGGGAGATGATGCTTTGGTTGAAGGTTAAAGCCGGTAGTGAAACTACGGTTGAGTATCGCAATGCCGACTGTGGCAAAACACTGTTTTGAATACAATATTTATAAAAAAGGATTATCGACTACAGGGAGCCGGGCGTGTTTATGAGCTTTAAGGAGTCTTTTTTTGTTTGTAATATTTTCTAACACCTTTTTTGGTAAAAAAAACACGAATCAAAAAATGCAGTACTGTTTTCATTTAGCGCATGGATGTTATAATAGTTCCGGTTTGGAGATACATATCGGCTACAGAAACGTTGGAATGAGATTACTTTAAATATGTATCATCCTGATGATTGCTGTATCTAACATTCATTTCGCTGTCATACGGATCGATGCCCATCTTCTCTCCAATCTTTATTATAAAATTGGACAGATAGCAAGCCATTGCAACAGCAACAACCGCAATAATGGCTATTCCACCAGTAATTATATAAACTACAAGAGCTTCTATATTCATTTCTTTAGATTTTAGCCATCGGATATTCAACAACATGGAAATAAGCCAATTGCAGGAATTATTCCCATAATTTAACTTCAAAACTTATTCAAAACTTAAGCGCAACTATTAACCAAGCTCCCTGCTTTTGAAATTTTTAAGTGCGAACAAAATTATTAGCACTTAAAAAATCACGCTGAGTCAAATGACTCAAAATAGGTCGTATCGTGTTGAGCAAGATGAGGGGTTACCCTTAAAAACCGAATTTTTGTTTACAGGATACGTGGTACGTCAGGGCCGTGATTAGATGAGCGTTAAACTGAATGATCCTATCGAGCCGGGGAAATATTCAATAGCGCTGCGTAAGATGAGAGGTCGCGTCATCTACCAGAATGAATGATAAAGAGAGTGCTATAATTCAAAAGCAATAATAATGAGGCTTTCATTAATATAGCTGCATTAAAGCGGCTGCTATCAAACTTTGTAATGGCACACAACCCATAGACTCAGAACGTGCAAGTGAATACCATCTTTACAAAAAAATTTTCCTGCCGGCGATAGCTGTTTAAAACTTTATCCCTAATTTAGTTCGCAAGTTTGCGAGAGATAGTTTTACGCATCGCACCAGACGTACCCGGTTCTAACACACTACAAACTTGTACCTGTTTAACAAATGATCTGTGCGAGAAATACTTCTCTTTCCTATTCTTAAATAAGCCCTCGTGTATATATTTTGCTCTTCGCGAGCAACTGCCGTGGCCGGCGTCGTTTTGGTCATTGGGTCCGTTTTTTCCGTATCCTGGCTGCAAACACGCCGTACCCCATGGTAGGTCAATCATCACCGGGATGGTAAGCAATGTAACACTTTGCCAGGTTGCTTTTCGTTTTTAATATTAAGGGTCAGGGCTGTTCAATTCTAAGTAACCTGTGGATAACTAAAGACTTTTGTCCAGTGAAGGGAGTTTTCATAAAGTTCGCCTTTAATATTGCGAACCTGGTTTTTTCTAAGAATGTTCATGACGATACTTCTGAGTACCGATA
>DASUGF010000098.1:0-166535 GCA_036274175.1 Parafilimonas sp. | reverse complement strand
TGATACCGGTTTCGGTAATAGCTGAAGTTTGCTGTTTCATAACTAATGTTTTTGAATTAAATAATCAGCAAAGTTCTTCATTACAGCCTTGATCAAATCTCGGACTGTTGCTGTACCGAAACCTTTTACATATAGACTCACAAATTAAAACGTCATATTCTGCTTAAGATAGCAGTGTTGATTTTATGTTGAGCAAAGACTTTACCTGATACCATGAAAATATGCAGTACAAGGGAGTGACACAAGGAAGATGACGCAATGTACAACTGCCGGTCAACAAAAAATCTTATTACATTTGAACCATTAGCCTTAATCAAATGAAAAAAATTGCTTTAACCGTTTCAATAAACCTGCTCCTGTTATGTAATCTTTCTGCCCAGCAACCCGATAAAATTTACATGCCCAATATTCACACGGTAAAATTGTTTCTGTTCGGCAACCAGGCCACATACCCCATTATTCACCTGAATACACCTTCGGCTCTGGAGTTGCATTTTGATGACCTGGATGCCAGCGTAAAAAATTATAATTACACTTATGTCTTGTGTGATGCTAACTGGGTTCCGGCCAATTTAAGTCCATTTGATTTTTTGCAGGGATTTACACAAGGCAGATTCGGGCAATACCGGAATTCTTCTATAGCAAAGACGAAATATGTGCACTACCAGGCATTGCTTCCGGAACAAAGCTGCATGCCTAAGATCAGCGGTAATTATTTACTGAAAGTTTATCTGAATGGTGATACATCAAAACTGGCCTTCACCCGGCGTATTTTAATAGTCAATGATATACTCCCGGTAGCTGCGAAAGTTACACAGCCTTTTAATACACAGCTGTTTCGCACGCATCAAAAAGTTCAGTTTACAGTTGATAAAGTCAAGCTGAATATCATGAATCCGCAACAACAGCTAAAAGTTGTGGTGCTTCAAAATTTCAGATGGGATAATGCGATTACGGGAATTCAGCCTTCGTTTATGCGCGGTAACCTGTACGAGTATAGTAATGATAATAATTGCGTTTTTCCTGCAGGAAGAGATTACCGGTGGGCTGATTTGCAAAGTTTTCGTTTTCAGAGCGAACGTGTTGACAGTGTTGATCAAAACAGTAAGCCATTTACAGTTTTGCTTAAACCCGATCCGCAACGTTCGAGGATGCGTTATATAAGTTATGTTGATTTAAACGGTGTATATGAGGTGCGTGCACTGGATGTAAACAATCCCTGGTGGCAGGGTGATTATGCCAATGTGCATTTTACTTTTATTCCTGAAAACCCGGCTGACTTTGCGAGTAAGAATGTTTTCCTGATAGGTGAGCTGGCAACCGGTAATTGCGATGATGCCATGTGCCGGATGGATTATAATGCAGATAAAAAAATATTTGAAAAAACTTTATTGCTTAAACAGGGTTATTATTATTATACCTATGTTACCAAACCCGTAAATGATAAAAAAAATATAATAGAAACTGCAGATACAGAAGGTAACTTCAGTGAAACCGAAAACAGTTACACAATACTTGTTTATTACCGGTCATTAAGCGACAGGGTTGACCAATTGGTAAGTGCCATAACAATAGATAGTTATAACATGCCTAAACATTGAGTTTCTTTAATCATTTATTATTACATTTGCGCCCGGCAGGTCTTACACGACCAGCTCCTGCTGAACCCTCCCAGGGCCGGAAGGCAGCAAGAGTAGGCGGTTGTAGCGGTGCGATGTAATCAGCCTGCCTTTTTTACTTCCCCCTAATCCCCTGAAGGGGGAATATAAATCATCAGGAATTTTCTTCACGTTAATTAAAACTCCGCACAGCGGTTGTATTATGAAATTTTTTATTGATACAGCGAATCTTGCTCAGATAAAAGAAGCGAATGATCTTGGTATTTTGGATGGAGTGACCACGAACCCTTCATTAATGGCAAAAGAGGGCATTAAAGGCCAGGAAGCTATCATGAACCATTACAAAACGATATGTGAAATGGTGCATGGTGATATTAGTGCTGAAGTTGTTTCAACAGATTTTGACGGTATTGTTGCTGAAGGAAAAAAACTGGCTGCGATCCATCCCAATATAGTTGTAAAAGTGCCTATGATCAAGGAAGGTGTAAAAGCAATTAAATGGTTTACGGATAATGGTATTGCTACCAATTGTACATTATGCTTTTCTGCAGGGCAGGCTATACTGGCAGCAAAGGCCGGTGCAAGATATATTTCCCCGTTTATTGGCCGCATTGACGATAGCGGTTGGGATGGTATGGAATTAATAGCGCAGATAGCGCAGATATATGACGTCCAGGGTTATTCGACGCAAATATTAGCAGCATCTATACGCAACACCAATCATATTATTCGTGCAGCAGAATTAGGGGCACATGTAATTACATCTCCACTCGAACCAATTTTGGGATTATTGAAACATCCGCTTACCGATATTGGATTGGCGAAATTCTTAGAAGATGCCAAAAAATCTCAATAAACTTATTGATAAATAACTATAAAAAAAATCCCGCGTACAACGGGATTTTTTATGCTAAAATTATTCAGATCAAACTGATGCTTTACTAAGCGCTAATTCTTTATTTGCTGCTGCAAATATTTTTTTCTCTTTCCAGTCATACCATTTATGGGGCATTGTTTTTTTCATAAGCGTATCAATATTACGCATGCCTGCTATATTCCATAAGCCTTTTAATTTTCCGCCTACAGAACTGTTTAAAGCGCGAAGGCTCATGGCAAAACCACTATCGAGATATTCCATATGATGCCAGTAACCGCCCGGCATGAATAGCGTATCTCCGTGTTCGAGGGTTATTTCATAACCGTTTGCAATTTCAAGTGCCGGGAATTTTTTTGTATCAAGTTTGCTTTTTTGTTCGTCATAATAATTGCTGAAATCGGCGAGGCTCAACACTTCAAAAGGTTTGCGATATAATTTATATTGTTCTTTATAGGGGAATAGTAAAACCTTTTTTCGCCCTGCAAATTGCGTGTGCAAGATGTGGCTTAAGTCTATATCAAAATGAATATGGGTAATAGATCCTTCTCCACCTGTAAATAGCATGGGGACCCGTTTTACAAAGCCTTTCATATATTCATCAGGCCAGGTAAAATCTTTGGTGAGTTGTGGTGCATGATTAAAAATATTAAATAAGAAAATCCGCCATGCAGCCGGCCCCTTTCTGATCATATCCACGTACTCTCCAAATGTTGTGTAATCATCGGCCTTGTTGATAGGAGTGTAGGCATCGCTTTTTACATTATTATAAATGCCAACTTTTTTATTTCCTACTATTTCTTTAAAGTAATCCCAGTTCCACTTAATGTAAGCCGGCCACTTTTTAGCAAAATTTTTCATTACTACAGGCGTGTTCGTATTAAAGTAATCGCGTTTAAAATCTTCAGGCTTTAAATCATCAAATACAGTTACCGGTTTTAATTGCATATGTAAATTTAAAACTGCAAAAATAATTTGCAAGGCTGTTAATGCAAAGTTGATATTATATGCCTTTATACCGTGAACAACAACGTGTTCGGTATTATCTTGCAGCAAAGTTTTGAAATGCGCATTATAAGTTATAATGTAAATGGTATTCGTGCGGCTTTAAATAAAGGGTTTATTGATTGGTTGAAAACAGATCCGGCAGATGTTATTTGCCTGCAGGAAACAAAAGCCTGGAAAGAAAATGTCGAACATAAACAATTTGCTGATCTGGGTTATTTTGATTATTGGTATTCCGCACAAAAAAAAGGCTATAGCGGCGTTGCTGTTTTTTCAAAAATTGAACCGGCAAATGTAGTCTATGGAACGGGCCACAAAGTAAGTGATGATGAAGGCAGGGTCTTGCAGCTTGATTTTGGTGATACGCGATTAATAAATGCTTACTTTCCTTCGGGTACAACAGGCGAAATAAGACAAACCTTTAAATATGAATGGTTAGCTGAATTTTTTAATTACCTGGAAAAATTAAAACAAACACATCCCAGGATCATCCTTTGCGGAGATTATAATATTGCGCATAAAGAAATTGATATTCATAATCCTAAAGGCAATATAAAAACTTCGGGTTTTTTGCCGGAAGAGCGCGCCTGGATGGATAAGCTTTTTGCCAATGGATGGATTGATGCATTCAGGGTCATTCGGCCTGAACCGCACCGGTATAGTTGGTGGAGCCAGCGATTTCCCAATGTAAGGTTGGAAAATAAAGGATGGAGAATTGATTATATCAACATAACTGAACCTTTAAAAAATAATTTGAAAGACGCGGAAATTTTCACCGAAATAAAACACAGTGACCATTGTCCTGTATATATAGAAATTGATATTTGATAGTTATGTTTATTTATAATGTAACAACTAAAATAAGCTGGAATATAAATGATGCGTGGGTTGCCTGGATGAAGGAGGAGCACATGCCTGCAATAATAAACACAAATTGTTTTATCAGGTGCCGGTTTTTGAAGCTCCATGAACAGGATGATGAAGAAGGCCCAACTTATGTGGCGCAATATTTTACAGAAAGTAAGGCTTTATATAACAAGTATATCGAGTTATATTCGGACAAACTGTTCAAAGCAACGATAGATAAATGGGGCGATAACTTCATTTCTTTCAGAACGCTGCTGGAAACCGTTGATTAATGCTAACGGCATTTCAGTAAGCAATTAATACGTTTGGGATCGCTTAAATACCTTATCAATCGATTTAATAAAACTCCTCAAGTGTGTTGTATATTTTGATGAAAATTGTGAAAACACATGCAGCGTATTTTTTTTGATAACAAATGTGTAATAATGTGGTCTTTCTATTTCAATCGGATTAAACAGTTCTTTAAACCGGATTAAATTATCGCTACCTCCAAAACTAATGTTATAAAATTTCTTTTGCTCATTATAAAAACAATCCTGCATAATAAAAAAATGCAGTTTAGCAGGAGGCGACTCATTTGCATGAAATCCTTTTACTATTAAAGCACTTGTATAATGATAAAAAGATTGGCCGTCCTTTACGATCAGTGCAACATTTACAAGCTGATCATGAAGATAAACAGCATAGAAATCGCATAAATTATATTTTTTCCCTTCCCTATAAATCTTTTCATATGTTTTAAATGGTAAAAAACCATACCCTTTGGTATCGGTTACCTCATTAAAAAGTTTACGTATGTCTGACAGCGTTTTCTCATCTTCTATTTTGAAAAATTTATAAGGAACTCTGCCTGCTAAAACAATTTTGCGCCGGCATTGCATTTTAAAACCTGCTAATAATTCTTTTTCAGGCTTGTTGTAAATATTCCAATCAAATTCGGTTTTTAAATGAAATGGAAAATGAACACGATCCTCAAAAGTTTTATCCGTTTTCAGGTAAAGGTTAAAAGGAGAATTAACCGGAGGCCTGAGCTGTAAATGCATGTAACCTTTATTATGGACAAATTTTTTAAGATCACCAATCATAGATTGCAGGTCAGCATATTTTCGCAACAATACAGGGCCGTCTTCTATAATGCCAACTTTAAAAGGGAAAAGGCCAATTTCAATTATAGCCGCAAAAGCAATTTCCTCTTCATTTTCAATATATTTTATGAAGAGTGCTTTTGAGAATGAGGAATTATATTCACTTGACACATAATAAGGAAACTGATAAAATAACGCATCAGTAGCTTTTAATCTTTCATTCCACTTATTAACCTCACTTTTAGATATGGCTTTCCAGGGCATGTAAAGGTTTGTTTATTCCCAAATTATGTGCTTAATTAAATGAAAATAAAATAACTTCATTTACTTAGCTTAACATTTTCGAAAATAGCTATATAATTTGATTTTTGCTAATCACAACACCATTATGAGTTTTGCTACCATCCTGGCTTATTATATTCTTTTAGCCGTTATTGCAGCCGGCAGTTATTTTTATAAACGCATGTATAACAATCTTACCGAAAAAAACAAAGAGCTTTTACAAAAAAAAAATCTGATAGAATTAGAGACCAAGGCTTTTAGCAGTCAGATGAATCCACACTTCATTTATAACTCTTTGAGCGCTGCGCAATACCTTATAATGATTAATGAAAATAAAAAGGCGTTTAATTATTTATCAGATTTTTCCATTCTGCTAAGGCAAATGTTTGAAAATGCTAAAAAACCGCAGGTGTCAATAGCTGATGAAATAACTTTTGTAAAAAGATACATTGAACTCGAGCGGTTAAGGTTTAACGACAGTTTTACATGCACTATGAGCAGTTTAAATGCCGATGAATCTAAAAATTATTATATACCTACCATGATGATTCAGCCTATTGTTGAAAATGCAATCAGGCACGGCCTGGCGCCAAAGAAACATAATGCTGAGCTGAAAATAGATCTCCAAATCAAACATGACCTTTTGATTTGTAAAATAGATGATAATGGTATTGGATTAAAAAGAGACTTACAGAGTTATCCAAAGTATGAAAAATCTGCGCTTAAAATTATAAGTGAGCGGCTTAAAATGATCAATGAAACTTCGAACACAAATGCTTATATAAGTTTCACCGATAAAAAGGCAAGTGGCGGCGAAGGCTTGCTGGTGGAACTGGGATTGCCCATACACAATATTTAATAACATTTTCATAAAATATCGATAACTTTTGGTATAATTGTGCACTATGAAAAATGTAAAAGCCGCCATTCTTGATGATGAAATTTCAAACATTGAAATTTTAAAAAGAATTCTTCTTGACTGCGAAAATGTGGATATTGTATGGACTGCCGATAATCTTGATGATGCGTTAGATCATATAGAAAAGGAGAAAGTGGATGTTGTTTTTATGGACATACAAATGCCACCTTATACATCTTTCGAGTTGCTGCCAAAAATTTCAAATATAAATTTTGAGATCGTTTTTGTAACTGCATACCAGGAATACGCTGTGCGTGCTTTAAAGATGGCTGCAATGGACTATATTCTAAAGCCATTCAAAGCCTCGGATATAGTTAATGCCATTGAAAAGGTAAGAAACAAGCAAAATAAATTTGGAGAAATTACCGGTTTGATCAAGAACTTTTTCAACAATTCACCCGAGAACTTTTCAAAAATTGTTGTACACGTTGCCGATGGATATGATATAGTTGATATTAGCAAGATTATGTATATCGAAGCCCTGGACAGTTATTCTAAAATAAAGCTAACAGGGAATGTGAGTTATGTGGCGTCAAAATCGCTCAAGGATTTTGAAGAGCTTTTAACCGAAAAAGGTTTTTACCGCGTTCATAAATCTTACCTGATAAACATCCGCCACATGATAAAAATCGTAAAAGGCGTTGGCGCTTCCATAATCATGACTGACGGCGCTTCCATACCAATATCAGCACGTAAAAAAGATGTTTTCTTTGAAGAATTAAAGGGCGTAATTTCTTTCTAACTATTTTACATATACTTCTATAGTTCCATTGGTTGGCCTCCTGGGTGCGAGAAAGCTATCAGTTTTATTGTAATAAACCTGCAGTGAATCCCGTATTCTGAAAGGAAAGAAATTGTTCAATGAAGGGATATTTTCAAACAGGACAACGTCATAGTCCCTGTTCTTGATTTTATTACAAAAATCATCACATTGTTTATTGAACATACAAACTCCCAAATGATCCCAAAGAGGATAATTTTCACCTGTTTCAAGTTTATAGCCAAATTCATAATCTAACGGGGTTAATTCCGTCATATTGAGAATCGCGGCATTTTTATTTTTAAATACAGGCATTTGTTCGAGGCGCTTTATCCCTGCGATAGTTGATGGTGGTAAATATATTTTTTGAAATGATTCAAGGGAATCTATGGTCGTCCAGGTGCTTTCATCTTCGTAATAATTGGTGTCGAGATTAAGCATGTAGGTGTGTGCATTAATAACATTTTCAGCAGGTAAAGGATCATTAGTTATGGTTTCATGTGCAGGGAAAATACGGGAAGCTATGCGGTTTAAATATTGCCAATAACCACCCGACCACCAAAATAATATAAGCACCACAAGGCCTGAAAAATATGGCAGCCTGTTAACATCAACGGATATCATTTGAGTAAAACCTGTAATAATATAGGCTATTGCAAAACTGTGAAAGAAAATGTTATTATCAGGTGGGGTATAGCTTGTCATTCCGAAAATCAGCGCTTCTGTTAAAATTCCTAAAGTCAGTAACAAAAACAGCATTTCCTGCCTGTTGGAAAAGAAATTTTTTGTGTTACGTATTTTAAAAACAACAATGAACACTATCAGCAGAAGATAGAATTTTATCCATTGAGATCCGGCTAAAACTTCATTAAGTAAATCCTGGAATGATAATCTTGCTGTATGCGGCGGCTGCCCGTAGTTAAACCAGTAACCAAAACTGTATTTTGTAAAAGGCAGAATTATTAAAAATCCGATCAGCGCATAACAAAGAAGGAAAAGAAAAAAGTTTTTCCACACTCTTGTTATCAATGAATTGTACAAAACAAGTGCACAAGCTATTGCAAAGCCTAAAAATCCGCCATCCTGTTTAGTAAAAAAAGAAACAAAAAGAAATAAGCAGCTCATAATAAGATACATGTATCTGCTCCTGTTTGTTCTTTTAAAAAATCCAAATAAAAAATTCAAGCCTGCTAACTCCCATATGATCACCGAATTATTATACCAGGGCCAGAAATTAATAAGTATATAAGTCAGGCAAAAAATTATCATTACGGAAATTCTTATGCCATCGGCAAGCCCGAGCTTTTGTAAAATTCCCCGGAATGAAAAACAGCATATGAAATTTAAAAAGACCTGTGCCTTAACAAGTGTGATCAGAAAAGGGCCGAAAATCTTAAAGAAAATAGCTGGTATTACCCAATAAGCGAACCCCATGGGCAAGCCAAAATCTTTATAAGGTACCTGCCCAAGATAAAGCCGGTAGGCGCCTTCCCATGATAAAAAAATGTTAACCCTGTAAGGGAAGCTCATAAAAAGCGGCAGGCAGCAAAACATGACTATGATCAGTATATCTAAATTTTTAAGCCAGTAGTTTTGGGCAATAGAATAATTGAATTTCATTTAAGAATTATTCAAATCAGTTTAAAAATCGTTTAACAGGTAAATCAATACGCACATGGGATAAAACAAAATATTCACATAAAAAGACTACAGTGCTGTACATTATTATCTAATTTAGTATCCTGATATTATTATTAAAAATATAAAAATTTCAGATGAACTTTATACCAAAATCTGTTGAAGAGCTGAAAAGAATTGCGAGCGAATATAAAACTGCATATGCTGCAGCAGACCCCTTTCCAAGTATTTATTTTGATAATTTTTTCAACGAAGATGTTTTAAGAAAAGTGCTGAGCGAATTCCCGGACATGTCAAAAAACCCCGACTTGAAATACAATGATGCCAACCAGGTAAAGCTTGCCTCAAAGGGAGAATACAGGTTTGGGGAAACTACTAAAGAATTCATGCATTTTTTAAATTCCCAACCCTTTCTTGAATTTTTATCAGAGCTTACCGGAATCGAAAATCTTATTCCTGATCCTTTTTTTGATGGCGGCGGTTGCCACCAGATCGTTCCGGGCGGGATGCTTAAAATCCACGCTGATTTTAATAAACATCCAAGAACAAAACTTGACAGAAGATTAAATGTACTTATATACCTGAACGAAGACTGGAAAGAGGAATATGGCGGCCAATTTGAGTTGTGGGATGTGGATATGAAAGCCTGTCGCAAGTCCATACTTCCTCTTTTTAACAGAATGGCTATGTTCTCAACTACAAGTACATCCTATCACGGAAACCCCAACGTTGTAAGATGCCCTGAAGGAAGATCACGCAAATCACTTGCGTTATATTATTATACAAACGGAAGGCCTGTAGAAGAAAGCGCAATAAGTGAAGCAGATCATAATACCCTTTTCAAATACAGGAAAGAAGATAGAAAATCCCGGTTTGTAACGTCAATGAAAGAGACAATAAAATTAATAACTCCACCAATTTTGCTGCAGGGTTTAGGTAAATCAAAAAACTGATCAAATTTTTTTAACTACAAATGGAAATCTTATCTCTTGCTGCTGATGAGGTAAATATTTCAAAGCTTTCTTCTATAAAGGGGAAAGATATTGTTATCATTGGCCTGCAGCCCTGGTATTATAATATAGGCAGTAATTGTAAAGACATTGCCACCCGGCTTGCCGAACATAACAGGGTTTTATACGTAAATAAACCTCTTAACCGCAAAACCTGGGTTTCAAAAGATAAGGACGAAGGTATTCAACTGCATTATGATGTAATAAAGAACAACAGGAATAAGATTGAAAAAGTTCAAAAGAACATGTGGCAATTCTTTCCTGAATCTATTATTGAATCTATAAACTGGCTTCCTTCCACATCTGTATTTAAAAAAATAAATTTTACCAACAATAAACGCTTTGCTCACGACATAAAAAGCGCAGCCAAAAAGCTTGGCCTCAGAGATATAATCCTGTTTAACGATAACGATATTTATAATGGTTATTACTTAAAGGAACTATTATCGCCGTCACTGTATATTTACTATTGCCGTGATTATTTAAGAGGGTATGATTACTGGAAGAAACATTGCGATGTTTTAGAACCTGAACTGATAAAAAAAGCGGATGTTGTTGTTACAAATTCCGAATACTACGCTTCTTATTGCGAACAATACAACCCTGCTTCTTATTATATCGGCCAGGGATGTAATACAAAAATATTTAATGGAAATATTGAGTATGAAATTCCGGCAGATATGCACAATATTTCATACCCGGTTATAGGATATACCGGAGCATTGGATGCGGACAGGCTTGATGAAAATATCATTGCCGGCATTGCAGAAAAATACAGCAATGCCAATATTGTTTTAGTGGGACCCGAATGTGCCAATTTCGAAAACACTTTTTTGCGCAAATTCAATAACATTCACTTTTTGGGCCGCAAACAGGTGAGCGAATTACCTGCTTACATAAATGCTTTTGATATTTGTATCAATCCTCAAATTAAAAATGAAATAACCAAAGGAAATTATCCTTTAAAGATTGATGAATACCTTGCTATGGGAAAACCCGTTGTGGCTACAAGAACTGAAGCCATGCGCATGTTTGAACCATACACTTACCTTTCTGATTCGCCATCAGAATTTGTTAGGTTAATAGAAAAAGCACTGGCGGAAGACAGCGGTCTTTCAAAGAAGGAAAGAAAAGCTTTTTCGCGTTCTCATACCTGGGAAAAATGTCTTGAAGCATTAAGCAGGGTGATCAATAAACATTTAAGTAAATAAAATGGTTACTTCAGGATCAATTGCACAAAATAAAGTGATAACACAATATTTAAGCTTACTTCGCCCAAAGCATTGGATCAAAAATGCCTTCATTTTTCTTCCGCTGTTCTTTTCAGGCGAAATATTTAATATTGAAAAGCTTTTATCTTGTTTTGCCGGTTTTATTGCATTCTCGTTCATTGCCAGCGCTGTTTATATACTTAACGATTACATGGATATTGAAGCTGACAAAAAGCATCCTGTAAAATGCAGCAGGCCATTAGCTTCAGGCGTAGTTTCAAAAAAAGCGGCTATTACTTTATTTTTTGTTTGTGTGGCGCTTGGCATTACTGTAGCAGCATTGGTAAAGCTGAAATTTTTATTTGTGTTGATGCTGTATCTTGTAATGAATCTCGGCTATTCACTTGGCTTGAAAAACATTTCTGTATTGGATATTGTTTTAGTGGCCATGGGCTTTGTGTTAAGAATTAAAGCAGGCGGTGTTATTGCAATGATCGGCATTTCTCAATGGCTCATGATAATGGTGTTTTTGCTGGCTATGTTTATGGCAATTGCCAAGAGGAGAGATGATGTTTTAATTAAACTCGATTCCGGGCTTGATATGCGCAAAGCCATCAAAGGGTACAATCTCGAATTTTTAAATGTGATGCTTTCACTTTTTACCGGCATTATCATTATCGCTTATCTTATGTACACCATCTCTCCTGAAGTAATGGAAAGATGGAATACATACAGGCTGTATTATACATCTTTGTTTGTAATAGTTGGATTAATGCGCTATTTACAAATTACTTTTATAGAGAATAACACGGGTTCGCCCACAGATATTTTGTATAAAGACAAATTTTTACAGGTAACTCTAATTTTATGGATAATAAGTTTTTATCTGATAATTTATTTACCTGATGTTTCAATATTCAAATAATTAAGTGTGCAGAAAAGTATCGCGAATTGGGGAAACTATCCGGCATTAAACAGCAATGAGTTTCAATTCACCACGCTAAGTGAATTGAAGAAGATTGTAAAAGATAATCCTACCCTAATTGCACGGGGTAACGGGAGATGTTATGGTGATGCTTCATTGGCAAATGTTACCGTTTCTACTTTAAAGTTTGATAAGATCTTATTTTTTGACAGAACAACAGGCATTATTGAATGCCAGTCAGGTATTGTACTTGATCAATTGCTCGAGGTAATTGTACCTGATGGCTGGTTTCTACCCGTAACGCCAGGTACCAAATTCGTAACAATGGGTGGATTGGTGGCTTCTGATGTTCACGGAAAAAATCACCATGTAGATGGCAGTTTTTCCAGGCACATAATTGAAATGGAAGTAATGATGGATAATGGGGAGTCTGTTATTTGCAGCCGTGAGAAAAATGCTGATCTCTTTGAAGCAACCTGTGGTGGAATGGGTTTAACAGGCATAATTGTTTGTGTACGTTTCCAGCTTAAAAAAATTGAAACTTCCTATATCCATCAAACAACAATTCGTGCGGATAACTTAACAGAATTATTAGACCTGTTTGAACAGAATAAACATTTTACTTATTCAGTGGCATGGATCGATTGCCTTAAAAAAGGAAGAGGTTTTGGAAGAAGCGTTTTAATGCTGGGGGAACACGCCATGTTAGATCAGTTAAACGAAAAACAAAAACAATATCCTTTGGCATTGCCAAAAAAGAAGGCAATCACATTTCCTTTTTATTTGCCTTCCTGGGTGCTGAATAATTTTACAGTAAAGCTTTTTAATTTTTTCTACTATCATAAAAATTTCAAAAAGAAAAAGATCAGCAATATCCCCTACGAACCTTTCTTTTATCCCTTAGATGCCATTCTGCACTGGAACCGGGGTTATGGAAAAAAAGGGTTTGTACAATATCAGTTTGTAATTCCGCTTGAACGCAAAGATGGTTTAATCACAATCCTGAATAAAATATCGGAGAAAGGCTGGGGGTCGTTTCTCGCTGTATTGAAAGTGTTTGGTGAGCAATCTGATTTAATATCCTTTCCAATGGAAGGCTATACACTTGCATTGGATTTTCCCGTTCGCAACAACCTGTTTGAGTTCCTCGATGAACTGGATGAAATTGTTTTACAATACGGAGGACGTATTTATCTTTCAAAAGATGCGAGGATGGGATCCGATAAATTCTGGAACGGCTATTCAAACGCAAAAAAGTTTGCATCTGTAATTGAAAAATATAACGCCGGGAAAAAATTTACATCGGTTCAGTCATCAAGATTGTCCATAACTAATTAGAATAATATAATGCCGTCAGTTCTTTTATTGGGTGCTAATTCTGATATGGCTATAGCTGTTGCAAGGAAATACGCACAAAAAGGATTTGAAATAATTTTAGCTGGTCGTAACCAGGAAGCCCTGTTGCCTTTAATGGAAGATATTAAGATCCGTTACAAAGTGCCGGCTAAAATGGTGGTATTTGACGCACTTGATTTTGCAGGGCATAAAACATTTTATCAGCAACTTGGAGTTTCACCTGATATCACGGTCTGTGTTTTTGGTTATTTAGGCGAACAGGAAAAAGCAGTTGCTGATTGGAAGGAATCAGAAAAAATCATACAGACTAATTATACAGGCGCCGTATCTATTTTAAATATTATTGCAGAAGACTATGCTTCCAAAAAGAAAGGCGTGATTGTTGGAATAAGTTCAGTGGCAGGTGAAAGAGGAAGACAGAGTAATTATATATATGGAAGTGCAAAGGCTGGTTTTACTGCGTACTTATCGGGATTAAGAAACAGACTTTATAAATATAATGTTCATGTTGTAACGGTTTTGCCCGGCTTTGTAAATACCAAAATGACGGCTGAATTAAATTTACCACCTTTGTTAACTGCAAATCCGCAACAGGTTGGCGATGCGGTTGAAAAAGCAGTGAGAAAAAGACGAAATGTTGTTTATGTTAAATGGTTTTGGAAATGGATAATGATGATAATAAAATCTATTCCGGAGAATATGTTTAAGAAAAAAAATTTATGATAAGTGCTGAATTAAAAATGCAAACATCTGAAATAGCTTTTTTTGATTTTGACGGAACTGTTACTTCAAAGGATACCCTCGCCGAAATTTTGAAATTCATTAAAGGAAATCTCAACTATTACCTGGGTATTCTTATTTTGTCGCCTGTTATTGTAGCCTACAAACTGAAGATCATTTCAAACCATAAGGCTAAAGAGATACTGCTGACTTATTTTTTAAAAAATTTTGATATCAACAAATTCAATGCGCTTTGTACTGAATTTGCTGAAAAAAAATTACCCGCATTGCTGAATAAAAGCGCTTTACTTGAAATAAGAAAACATCTTCGGCACAAAACACCCGTGATCATCATTTCTGCTTCTGCCGAAAATTGGATATTGCCCTGGTGTTCGAAATATAATATTGATTGTATTGCAACAAAACTGGAAGTTAAGAATGGAAAACTCACCGGTAAAATTAATGGTCGTAATTGTTCAGGAAAGGAAAAGGTAAAACATATAAAAAGCCGATATGAGCTTTCAACTTATCAAAAGATATATGCTTATGGCGATTCCCCGGATGATCTTCCTATGCTTTCCCTTGCCACAGAAAAAAACTATAAACCTTTCAGAAGATTTTCTTGTTGATATAATTCCACAAAACTTTCATTGAAGTACGTACTAACAGAGAGAGTTATTTTTTCTTTGTGCAATCACTGATCCAATTTACACCATCGTCAACTTTTGCAGTGCCTGAATTGTTGCAGATAACGTTGCCTTTTGCATACGAATCGACAGTTTTATAAATCCTGATCGCATAATCAGTATTGGAGCCGATCTTATTATTAAGAATAAATACTGTAGTGCTGTCAACAGGATCAGTGGGGCGTGTATCTACCATAATTCCGGCCATGCCATTTGCCTTTTGCCCACTTAATTCGCCGCTATTATTAATATCATTGTCTTTAATCAGGATCTTACCGCTGCCCAAACACAATATGCCAAGCGCGTAAGTATGGTCTATTCGATTATTATAAACCCTGGCTTGTGTATATCCGCCAAGACTTATCCCATTACCTTGTATTGTACTCAACTCAAAACCGCAATTGGTAACTGTGTTATTATATATTTCGTTGAGCATATCTGATCCGCATGATAATTGTATGCCTGAACGGTTCGTGCTATCAATAATATTATTATAGACCTTTATATTTCCAAGGCGTAAAGGTTTTGGCCTTATTATTTTTCCGTCACAGGGAATATCTCTTGCTCCGTTTGGATCAGTCGAACCAAGATACATTCCCTCCTGGTTCATTTTTATTATCCTGTTATCATGCAGGTAAATATTATTAATTACCCAGTTTGGGTACTGCAACGAATCAATACAACTGCCTTCTTGTTTAACCCAGAAACCATAAGTTTTTTTATAAATGAATATGTGTTGCACTTCAATGAATGCAGACCTGCCATGTATGTCTATGCCTACCCCATTTGAAGCCGGATCTTCAATTTTAAAACCATAATTTTCTTTAGCATCTCCTGTGCCCGTTATGTTCACAAAGCGGCAGTTATCAAACGCCATTCCGTTGCTAAGATTTACCTGGCCGCCTTCATTGATAATAGTTATGGGGCAGCTTTCCGTTCCATAGAGATTTCCCGTTGAAAAATAAGCATATGGGTTGTTTGAAGCTTTTAAAACCAGGGTGTCGCCAGGTTTGCATCCCAATGAAACTCCATCAATGTAAATGCCGTTATCACCGCCTTTGGTCAAATAAATTTTTTTTCCGGGGCAGATAGGTTTTTTTAAAGTGGTTTGGAGCCATGTGGTATCTGTAATTCCCTCGTGAATCGATGTATCGGCAGCAGCAATTATGGTTTGATCTGAAGAATGGCTTGACGGCTTACAGAAACTGTTTGCATAGAGTATGCACAACAAAAAAATAAGCGGGCATTTATTCATATATCTTTTTTTGCCTGGTTTGAGTTTTTAGAAGAAGTTAATTTATTAAGCTGGCTTTTTATTCTTGAAGGCAGATCGTAATCATTTACATGCCTTTGCAGTGTTCTGAAAAATTCTTTCCCTTTTATTCCCAGAAAATTGAAGAGGTAATGATTTTTATTAATAATTGCCAGTCGTCCATACTCCCGGTAGTTTTGTTTTTTTGCACCGTATGTATTTATAATATTTTCCCAATCTTTTTTAGGATCAATTCCAATTTTTTTATACAATTCGCCTTCGCCAACAGGCTTGGTATGCTCCATAGTAACTGCATCAAATACAATGAGTTTATCTTCGGGGTAGCCCAGGATTTTCGACCACACAGAATCTACTCCCCAGCTTGACCGGTTGCCAACAAAACTGGGCAAACATTTTTTCAGGGCTTCTGCATTAAAAAGCGGCGCCATCACTTCAATCTGTCCGACAAACCTGCAAAAACTGTCATCCTGTTGCTTAAACATTGGCCAACTGCAAAACGAATTTTCCGACAAACTGGCCTGGCTTATCCATGTGTCAAATACCGCGCTTAAAGCAAACATTTTATTTATTTGCCGGGTATTTATCTTAATATCATCATCTAAAAAATAAAAATATTTATATTTCTGCAACCAACCAGGCTCAACTGTTGTAAAAAGCTGATAAAGCATATGATATTTAAAATCTTTTAATTGGTAGAAGTAATCGGCATCAACATACAAACCCGGATTATCAATTTTTTCATGATAAAAAAGCAAACACAAATCGAATTGTTTTATTTCTTTTTGGTTAAGCCAAAAGGAATTAAACATGTTTGATTTATTACCGCAAGGAGCTATAACTATGTTTTGCATGACCAGAAATTTTTTGCAGTCGTTAATAAAAATCCAAATAAAAAAAACTGCGATTTTTGGCAGTCAATTTAAGTCAAATTCTTATTGTGAATGAACTTTTTACTGTAAGTTTGAAATGTTACTGATAACACGACTGCAAGTGAAACGCTACTTTTCATCTTATTGGATTCGCTCCGCTTTTTATACTATTTTGCAACGATTTTCTCTTACGTTTTTCGGGCTGATAAACTTTATAATATTAGTTCGTGTACTAACGACGGCAGAGATGGGTACATGGGCTTTATTTTTGACGGTTACGTCCGTATTTGAAGTGACAAAAAGCGGCCTGTTGAAAAACGCACATATTAAATATGTAAGCGGCAGTGATGATTTGCAGGAAAAAGTGTCTATAGCGTCTTCCTCCTTTTTGATTAATGTAACAATTACACTCTTGTTCATACTTTTCCTAGTATTTTTTTCAGACTGGATGAGTATGAAACTGCACGCCGGTACAGATCTTTCTACAACATTATACTGGTTTGCACCTGGCCTGATATTCATGGTATTCTTTTCGCATTTTGAAGCTATACAGCAATCGCATCTTGATTTTAAAGGGGTGCTTGCCGGCTACCTGGTACGACAGGTTATTTTTTTTACTTTATTAACCTGTCAATTTTTTTCTGAAAAACCATTTTCGCTGGCAACACTGGCAGTTTATTCTTCAGTAAGCGTGTTTTGCGGATCTTTTGTTCTGTATTTATTTAGCAGGAAGTACCTTCATCATAATTTTAGCCCTGCAGTCCAATCAATAAAAAAAATATTTGGTTACGGAGGTTATATTTTTGGATCTGGTGTAATGTCAAATATTTTTTCCAACCTGGACCAGGTGATGACTGCAGCTTTTATTTCCAACAGCGCTGTAGCCTTTTATAATACAGCTTCACGTATAAATGGCCTGGTTGATATCCCTTCTTATGCAGCGGCAGAAGTTATTTTTCCAAAAATATCAAATGCTGTAGTACATGAAGGCACGGCTAAGGTTAAATATTTGTATGAGAGAATGGTTGGAATCCTGCTTTCCTTTACTACTCCTGCAGCTATATTTATTATACTGTTTCCGAAATTTATAATTACCATAATAGCTGGGTCGAAATACGTAGACGCAGCTCCTATTTTGCAATTGTACATGCTCACCGGTTTAATGAGACCTATGCAAAACCAGGCTGCAAATTTATTGAACTCGATAGGTAAGCCTTCATTATGTTTCATAATTAATACGGTTTCACTCATAATTAATTTGGTTATCTCTTATTTCTGTTTAAAATACATGGGCTTTTATGGTGCTGCCATCGCAACATTAATTGCCGGAGCTATAGGATTTACAATTTGGTATTTTATCATGAAAAAAGAAATTGGCATGCAATTGTCTAATATCGGGACTTACATCTTTGCCTCTTATAAAGATATTTATACAAATGGCCTGGATTTTTACAGGCGCATCAATTTACGATCCCAGCACTGATATGAAGATAGCTTTTTTAATATTGGCTCATAAGAATCCGAGGCAATTACAAATGCTTTTAAACGCTTTGCAACATCCTGCTTTTGATTTTTATATTCATATAGACAAGAAAGCAAGCGCTGCACCTTTTGATCATTTATCAACTTATGAAAATGTTTTTTTTATAAAGAAAAGAGCGAAGATCTATTGGGCAGCATTTGGCACCATTCAGGCTACATTAAATGGTTTTAGAGAGATATCACTTGCCAATTACGATTATGTAAATGTAATTTCTGCACAGGATTTTCCGTTAAAAAGCGCCAATGAGATATATGAATATATTTTAAAAAGAAAAGAAACAGAATTTATAACCTGCCAGTCAATAGAAGATGAATGGCCTGTTGCGCCGAGAGTAAAAAAATATCACCTGATAAACTGGCGCATTCCCGGTAAGTATCGCCTTGGAAATTTCCTCACTTATATTTTTCCCGAAAGAAAATTCCCACTTGATTATAAAATTGTGGGAAGATCGAACTGGTTCACACTTACGACTAAGGCTATTCAATACAGTCTTGACTTCTTAGAGCGGAATCCTTCCGTTATAAGATATTTTAAATATTGCTGGGGCGCTGATGAATTTATCTTTTCAACGATATTGTATAATTCTCCGTTCAAAGAAAAAATCGCCGATAATCTTATTTATGTTGATTGGAGCTCAGGTCTGGCCCATCCAAAAATTCTTACAAATAATGACTATGAGGCACTGAAGGTCTCTGCAAAATTGTTCGCGAGAAAATTTGATATGGAAACAGATTCCTTAATTTTAAAAAAGTTGGAAGAACTGATTGGTGTAAAGGACAAAGCAATTGTATAATAAGAAAATTTCATGTCGTTTTTTAAGCAGTTTTTTATTTTTCTTGCTCTCATTTCACTACTCGCATTTATTGACTGCGTTTATCTTGGTACAGGCACCATTGGAATTGATGATGGGAATATTTTTTTAAACTATGCCCGGCATATTGCCCATGGACACGGGTTTGTTTTTAATACGAATGGAGAGAAAGTTGAAGGCTTTACTTCTTTACTGTGGGTTTTAATTTGTGCGGCTGCGTATATGATTACAGTGCAACCTGAATTATTGCTTATTTGTTTGTCACTGCTGCTTACCACTTTAGTCGTAACAAATATTTTTCGTGCTATAAAAAAAGATGTTCAACAATTATACCCCGAATTTTCAAAATATTTTTTTTGGATTTATTGCACTTTTATTATCACGATAGGCCCCTCTTTTATTGCGTGGAGTGTTTTGAGCTTGATGGAAAACGCACTATGGAATTTTATTTTTATTTCACTTGTACTACTGGTGTCTGCAACTGTTGAAACGGGCAGTATTTCAATAAAAAAAAGGATAGCAATCATTGGGTTAGGATGTTTATTAATACTTACAAGACCTGAAGCATTGGTTTGGAATCTTGTTTTTACAACAATCCTGTTTTATACATTCATTCAAAACAAAAGGAAAATATTCTACCCGTTACTTTATTTGTTATGTGTTGCTGTTACAACAATCTGCCTCACTGTTTTCAGGTTACATTATTTTGGGTATCAGTTCCCTAATACCTATTATGCAAAAATTTCGTCTGATAAAATTTACAACCTGACGGAAGGTGTCAAATATGCCATAAACTTCGTTGCAGGTTATCAGCCTGTGATCAGCTTACTGCTGATATCTATGATGATTGTTTTACTTTACGGCTTAACCAGGTTAAAGTTATTGAACAGAAATAGCGATGTGTTTTTACAAGACAGTATGATCATTAAGAAGTCCTGCATCATTGCCGTAATAGTTTTAGTGGGATTTGTTTTGCCTTTCACTACTGGTGGTGATCATTTTGGCGGGTTCAGGTTTTACCAGGATTTGCTGCCATTATTTGCGTGGGGAATATTAATGATCGTGTGGCTTGTAAAAAACAACAGTATCCATAAAGCCAGTATAAAAACCTTTGGCTTCTCTGTTATAATCATTTTTTTCATTGCAATTGGATTGAATGATTTGATTGATTTAAAAAACCCTGCAAAAACGCAATTGAACTTTGAATTTTTACTGGCACGGCAGGGGAGGGACCTTGCAGAAAAGCTTAATAAAACTTTTCCTTCGAATAAACCTTCCATAGGCATGATAGCAGTTGGCGGGTTTGGATTAAAGTACCAGGGAAATACTGTTGACCTTATGGGTTTAAATAATATTTTAATGGGTCACAGTCCGGGTGACAGAAAAGGCATAAAAAACCACGCAGCATTTAATAAAGATATATTTTACAAATTAAAGCCTGACATTCTGTTGCCTGCAATATGTGATGATTTGAAAAAAGCAACAAACGTATATTTCAGCCTGCGTGATGAAAACAATTTTGACAACCTGGCAATGAAAAATATTTTTAATGATGAGGAGTTTCAAAAATTATATATACCTGTTTTTATAACAGATAAAAAAAATAACATCAGTTATTCCGCATTCGCCGGCGTTGATTTTATAAAGGTTTTAGAAGATGATACTATACTTTCTATTCAAAGAATAAATTAGAAAGAGAGTGGCTTAATTCAAGCTAAGTACAGCAGCAGATTGCTTATGTTTTTTTAGCACTTTTTTTCTGAAGATATCATCAAAGCTTTCTGACCATTTTTGCCAGTTTAAATGCTCCTCAAAACGCTGCCTGCTTGAAGAAATAAGATCTCTGTACTTATCTTCATTTATAAATAACTCAGCAATTAAAGCCGCATAGGTACTGCCATCTGCGGAATAAGGTAAACAATAACCGTTGATGCCATCTTTTACAATTTCAGAAACGCCGCCTGTATCTGTTGTTATTGCTGGAACGCCATAAGCATTGGCTTCACACCCTACAAGTAATGAGCAATCTGCGCGTGTTGGTACCAGTAAAAAATGTGCGGACGACATTATGCCTGCAAACTTTTCATAATCCTCTGGTTTGTTCTTGTCAAGAAATGGAATAACCTCCATATTCGGATGTAAAATATGGGAAGGGGGTTCACACCCGCATACGATAAGTTTAGCCTGAACGCCATGCGTATACTGTAAAAATTTCAAAACATCAAAAGCAATATTTCCTCCTTTTCTTTCCCAGTCAACTGCCAAAAAAAGCAATGTAAGCTGCTTATTCTCTAATTTCTGAAATATGATTTTTCTATCAGGAATTAAATCGATGTTCGCACCGAAAGGAGCAATAAAAACTTTTTCATTTGATACGTGATAGTCATTCACTGCCGATTCCGCCGCCCACAGGGAAGGATACATAATAGCGGAGCTCTTTTTAAGCGCATTGCGTTCTAAAAGATTGCCTTCAATTTTTGAAAACCAAAACATCTTATGGAACTCGCTATAGTCATAATTGCTTACCAGTTCAAAAGTTGCATCAGTAATATATATAACCGGAAACTTGGTTTTTAAAAATCCTAGTTCTGCAGAAGCCGCCGGGGCGCAGATACAATCATAGGTTTTACCTTTTAATTTTTTATTGAATTGCCTGGATGAATACCAGCTCAAAAGCAAACTATATTTTGTAATATATTCCTTTCTGAAAATTATTCTTGTTGTTTTGGCCATTGCACGCAATACTTTATCAAGCCATTTAGGTAGTTTGATAGGCCCGAGAAAGTCCACATCATTGCCATTTTTCTGTAATGCCCTGGCAATATAGTAGGTGGTACCAGACCAGGATCTTTTATCCAATGGGTCATTTAATGCTAAGTATGCTATTTTCATTATTAAGCTTAATTCAAATTCTAACAATTAATTTTTTTCACAAACGAAAAAAAATCCACCGGTAAAATAGTATGGTAACCAATCTGCCAGTCTGCAATCGAGCCTCTGTAAAACTTTCATGCGTTTCGCTAAAAATGAGAATGGAAAAACGTCTTCAACAAAATTTGCTTTTCCAAACCTTATAATTTTCAGGTTATGCCTTAAAGAAAGACGCTGAATGTCTTTCTTAGAAAAAAACTGAATATGATCTAAATTATCCGCATCTGATTGAACCGTTGTTCCATTGTAGCCCAATTGCTTTTTAGCGTTGAGAATAAGCTTCCAGAGCCAGTTGTTTTTAGTTCTGAGTTTCAACACCGGTTTTGTAACAAGGCTTTCCCGCGGTCCGTTTCCATTAGGTACTGTTATAATGAGTTTACCATTGCGCGAAAGGCTTTTGTTTAACACTTCAAGCAATGCATCAGGATCATTAAGATGTTCGAGCACCTCGCTGCAAATAATAGCATCATATTTTATTCCTTCAGCTATCAGATCTTCAGCGCTTTTTATCATAAACTTTACATTGCTGAACTGGTTTAATGATTGTGCTCTGCCAATTGCTTTTTCGCTTACATCAATTCCGGTTACCCGGAAACCAAATCGCCCGAGATGGCGGCTTATAACACCATTCCCGCAACCAACATCAAGGATGCTTGCGTTTGCCGGCAGGGAACTTTTCAAAAAATCAGTAATAAAGTCTATGCGCTTTCTATCGGCTATTCTTTCAAATTCATATGTTTTCACTTTTTCCTGCATCTCCTGATTAATTTTCAGATAAAACATTTGCGTAAAGACTTTCAATTTTTTTTGTCATCTTACACACATCAAAATTTTCGGTAATAGTTTGTCTTGCTGCTTTTCCCAATTCAGTTCTTAAATTTTTATTACTGATGAGTTCAAGCATTGCTTCAACGAGCATCTTTTCATTTTTAGGTTCGATCAATATCCCGTTTTTGTTATGCTGTATAATTTCACATGAACCATCAACCTGTGTTGCAATTACCGGTTTGCTCATTGCCATTGCTTCCAATAGACCTATTGGAAATCCTTCCCACAAAGAAGGAAGGCAATACACATCTGATGAAAACAAAATATCGGCAACATCGGTTCTGAAATCTTTAAATACAATTGATTTTTCCAGGCCTATATCTTTCGACAGTTCAATTGCTTCTTTTTTCAGATCACCATCACCTACCATAAGCAAAATGGCTTTAGGTTCTTTGCTTACAACTTTTTTAAAAGCCTTGATTAAGCCAAGAGGATTTTTCTGAATGGTCATTCTTCCTATAAAGCTTATCACCAGACTATCAGCAGGGATGTTCAGTTCATTCCTTAAAGACCTTCTTTCAATACGCTGCGGGTCAAATTTTTCGAGATCAATTCCATTATAGACAACCGTTGATTTAAAATTTGAAATATTTTCCAGCCCTGTTTGTTGATTGGATGCTGAAACGGAAATATTACAATCTGTTTTTTGAGTGATCCATTTTTCAAAAAGGATGCGTACCTTTTTTACCAGCAACGACTGATCATCATGAAAAGACCATCCATGTATGGTATAAATTACAGGTAATCCCAAATCTTTTGCGGCCCAGTAAATATTTGATGTAGCCCTGGTACCATGTATATGCACAAGGTCAATTTGCTCTTTCTGCATAAGTCTTTTGACCTGTTTCCATTTCGCAAAATCAAAAGCTTTTTCGGAAGGGATCACAAAATTTTCAATGCCGCTGTTGTTTAATTCAGTGATCATTTGACCGTTTGTAAATGACAAGACCACCGGTTCAAACCGGTTCTTATCAATATGCTTAACAAGGCTGAGTATGTGAGATTCACCACCGCCAACCTGTCCCTGCCTTATAGCCTGCAATACTTTTATTTTTTTCTTTTCTGTCATCACAAAATGATGTTAGGCGGCATTCTTGATCCACCTTTCATACCATAACTGGAATACTAATATGTTCCAAACTTTTTGATAGGTTACACGTTTGCCTTGTAAATAATCATTCCTGAGCTTAATAACCGGCACATTATTGAATAATCCTGTTTCATTGAGCTTTTCTTCACTTAAATAATAATTGATCTTTTCTTTCAGTTCATCTTTAAACCAAACAGTTAATGGTGCTATAAAAGGCATTTTAGGCCTTTCCATTAAAGTTTGAGGTATATACTTATGAACAATTTGCTTCAGGATATATTTGTTGGTTTGATTACGGATCTTAAGATGCGCGGGTAACTGTGCCACAAACTCTATGATACGATGATCAAGCATGGGCTCTCGTCCTTCAAGGCTTACGGACATCGTTGCCCTGTCAACTTTTACCAGGTTATTATCAACCAAAAATGTCTGGTAATCGATTGCCAACAGTTTGTTCAATGAATTAACAGCAGGAGACAACTTGTTCTCGCTTTCAAAATTTGTCCTGTAACCTTCATATTTATGTCGCAGGAAAACATTGGCTTCTTCTTCCGTTATGTACTGGCTTATATATTTCATGGCAGCCGCCGGTGATTTCTCTTTCCAGATATGCTGCATTTTTTTAAACCGGGTTGCAAAATTGTATTGCTTATTGAAATAGGGAATATTTTCAGGATTGATATAAGACATCATATTCCCGAAAAATGATTGCATAAAATAAGGTACGGATTCTGTATAACGGATCGATTGGTTAAATTTATTATACCCGGCAAACACTTCATCTCCGCCATCGGCAGATAATGAAACTTTTACATATTTACTGGCGAGTTTACTTACCAATGCAGTTGGAACGACTGAATTATCCGCAAAAGGTTCATCATATATTTCGGGCAGTTTGTGAAAAATATCTGCAGCATCCGAAGCAGATACATACCACTCATGATGATCGGTACCTAAATACTTTGCGATCTTTTTCGCTTCCGGAGCTTCATTAAAAGCTGATTCATGGTAGCCGATCGTGAAAGTTTTTAATTTTTCAGTGCGGTTTTTTTGAAGAATAGCCGCAACGCTTGTGCTATCGTAACCTCCACTTAAGAATAATCCCACCGGCACATCAGCAACCATGCGGTATTCATATGCGGATATTAGCAATTTTTCAACTTCATTGATCGCTTCCTGTTCAGAAATATCCAATGTAGGTTTATTATAATAGTTGCATACATCCCAGTAATTTATTTCTGAAATTTTCTTGCTGGATAATGACAGTTTGAGATAATGCGCCGGTTTTAATTTGTGAGTGTTTTTAAAGATAGTGTGGGGAGCGGGTATGTAGCTGTACTGAAGAAAAAGCGAAAGGCTGTTTACATCTATCTCTTTGTAAAAGGAGGGGTGTTGATGCAGGCTTTTTAATTCAGATGAAAAAAGGAAAACGTTATTGTTGTAATAATAGTACAGAGGTTTTACGCCGGCTCTGTCCCGGCAAATAGTGATTTCCTGTTTTTTTACATCATAGATCACATAAACAAACATGCCAATTAACTTATGCACAACAGCGTCTCCCCAACGATGGTATCCTTTTAAAATAACTTCTGTGTCTGAAGTGGAAGTGAATGAATAACCTTCTTTTATAAGTTCATTACGTATTGAATGATAATTATAAATTTCTCCGTTAAAAATTAAGGTCAGGCCCTCAAAATGCATTGGTTGCCTTCCATTGCTTGAAAGATCTATTATGGATAGTCGTCTTTGACCGAGACCAATAACCGCAACGCTGTTATCGATCAGCTCATACCCTGAGTCATTAGGACCCCGATGTGTTAGAGCGTCGGTCATGGAACGCAATACAGTTGCAGGCGTTTTTTTATCAAAGTCGCAAAAACCAGCTATTCCGCACATAATTCAATTTTTTTAAGGTTACGATTTGAAAGATTCCAAATAAGCCCTTTCCAAAATGCTTTCAGATGATCCGTCTCCTTTCTGAGCAAAAAACTAAACGTGTTTTTCGGCAGCGTAAAAAATGTGTAGTAAAAGGCAAAACCAAGAAATGAAAGGCCCTTTACGTTCCTCCTCATAAATAATATCCTGTTCCTGTTCAGGTAAAATGTTTTCAAAGCGCTTTTTTTACCAACAGACATTGACTCTTTATGATAAATAAGTGATTTATATTGATAGTAAATATTATATCCTTTCTTTTTAATTTGTTCGCACCAATCAAACTCTTCATAATATAGGAAATAAACCTCCGGCATTAAACCAACATCGTCAATAACCTGCCGGGATACCATCATTCCACCACCGTGGCCATAATTTGTTTTTGAAACGGCATCATATTGTCCTTCATCTTTTATGCGGCAACCTACCATGCTGTTTCTTGCCGTAAAGGAATTGATGGCTTTGTAACCGGCAAATTCAATCGTTCCCGGTGCATAGTAATAATGAAACTTCGGGCTTGCAACACCCGCATCAGGGTAATCTTTAAATATCTCCAATAAACCGTTGAGAATTCCCGGAGTAAGTTCGGTATCGTTATTTACAAAAAATAAATAGTCGCCCCTGGCTGCTTTTATGCCAAGATTATTGCCGCCGGCAAAACCAAGATTTTTTTTACTTAAAATGATATTAACTGAAGGAAGAATTTTTTTTAGCTCCTTTGATGGATCCTGTATAGAAGCGTTATCAACAACAATTACTTCTATATTGTTATATTCAAGACAAAGCACCGACCGCAACAAATCTTCCGTAAGACCGGTGTTATTATAATTTATGGTTATGATCGATATGAGCGGATTAACTTTCATTTCTTATATAGTGGATTGCTCACTTCATTTTTTGTATGCACCGTATGGATAAAAACATTTTTTGCTTTTCTTAAAGTGAATAAAGAAATGCACATTAAGAATATGGCCCTGGGTAATTGTAAAATGGCTATCATCATTTTTTTGCTGATCAGCTCTCCGGGCACCGCCATAACAAGAGCCGTAAAATACAGGATACAATTCGCAACAAATAGTGCAAAAATGATCGGGGGCTGGATGAAATAACTCAGCAATGTGAATAATACCAGGCCAAAAACCAGGAGCACTCTGGGAGGAACAACATTATTTAATACCGCAAGATTAAAATAGCTGAAGTTTCCTTTAACCAGCAAACGGCATCCATGTAAAAAATATTCTTTTAGATAAATAAACTGGCTTAAAAGCCATCTTTTCTTTTGTTGGCTGAATGCTTGCGGATTATCGATTTTTTCATCAAACACCAAGGCATTTTCCAGGTATTTAATTTTTATGCCGGATTCAATAATTTTTAACTGCAACGGTTTATCAAAGCCGCCTACTGCTGATATTTCTGATAAAACTTTTTTCACCACATCAAATTCAAACGCCATTCCTGAACCTATAAGTGCAGACGACAGGCCAAGAGCATTTGCGCCTTTACGGAAAATATTATTATTAATTGCTTCACTGAGTCCGTCAAGCACAGCGAAATCAGTATCAATATTTTTAGCCACGCGCCTGCCCTGTATTGCTTTGGATCCATTTGCGAATTCAAAATCAATATGCTTCAGGAAGTCTTTTGAACAAATATTATCTGCGTCACATATTAAAGCTATGTCGTAAGGTTTGGTGATTTTCCTAAAGGCCTGGTTAAGCGATTTAATCTTGGTGCTGTTTTCAAAAGACACTTCTATAACATTTATATGTAACTGCTTTAACTGCTGAATGGTTTGGAACTGAAATGAATCTGCAATCACATATATGTCATAACAATTCTCGGGATAATCAATATTTAAAAGATTTTTTGCAGTGGAAATAATAATGTCATCTTCTTTATAAGCTGGAACCAATATTGCTATGCGCTTTGTTGGTGCCGGAAAATTTAATCTAACATTTTTTCTGCTAAATAAAGCGGCTGATGAAAAAATAAAAAAATATACCGAGGAGAAACTGCAGTATATAAGTAAGGCTATAAAGAATATTTCGAGTATTGTATCAAACATTATTTTTTTGAATTAATTCTTTAGGTGTCTTTAGCAGGATTTTTAGATCATACAAAAAAGACGAATTATCAGCATAATCTATATCCATGTTAATTCTTTCCTGAACAGTAAGGTTATCATTAGACCTTCCTTTTACCTGCCATAGCCCCGTTATTCCGGCGGGAGCAAAAAATCTTTTTGCCGATTTGTCAATAGTAATGGTCTGCGCTTCATATAAAGGAAGGGGCCTGTTGCCTACCAAACTCATATCACCTTTAAGAACATTAATAAGTTGAGGCAATTCATCCAGGCTTGTTTTTCGCAAAATCTTTCCAACGCGGGTAACTCTCGGATCGTCTTTTAATTTAAAAAAGAAAGATGTTTGATAATCTTTGTATTCATTCATGTACTGTAATTCAGCAACCATATTGTCTGCGTTCACAACCATAGTTCTGAATTTAAAAAAAGTAAACACCCTGTACCATTTACCGGCGCGTAGTGACTTGTAAAAAATGGGGCCCTTACTTTCTAACTTTATCAGAATAGCAATCAATATTATAATGGGTGATAGCAGGATGATTAACAGCGAAGAAAGAATAATATCCAGAATACGTTTTGAAATATATTGATAGTCCGGCCTTTCGGATTTAGCAGACTCGATATGATAAGGCATTTTATCTTTGAAGAATTTATACTTTTTTAAAATTTCAATTTTTTCTGCCAGCTCATCCGCAGAAATATGGCTGGATATAACATCATCTATGCCCGCAATATGATTTGATTTGATTTTGTGTCCCGGCTGTCCGCGAAAAACAAAGGAAAGTAAAGGCACACGGGTGCTTAATTTTCTGGAATTCAAAAAGCCTATAAAATCCAGGATATCCCTTCTGCCTATTTCTGAGTCACATATTATTGTGTCAACAAAGTCATCATTATGTAAATGAATAATTTGCTTGGCTTCATTTATATCGGAAACAACCACTGCATCAAATTCCGGAAATAAAGTTTGTTCCTTTTCTGCGGTTGTGGCAGATAATACCAAGAGCAGTTTTAATTTCTGTTTTATAAGATGGCTTTTTGGTTGCAAAATATCTTGAGGATCTTTAAATTTAGGATTTAATACAGTATTCATAACAGTTAATCTTATTGCATAAAATTGATGTCGTAAGCCTTGAGAATGGTTGTTTCGACTACATTTACGAGTTGCAGGGGGTCAAAAGGTTTACTTATTGTTTTAAGCAGAGGAGGTAGTTGGTGAGATAATTCTGTTCTGGGAACACCTGATAAAACAATAACCGGTATGCTTTTATAAATAATACTTGTTGTAAGATGCTTTATAAATTCATACCCATTGATATTTTCCATTAAAATATCGCATATGATCAAATCCGGCCTAACTCCCTGTGAAAGATAATGCAAAGCTTCAACGCCATCGCTGGCCGTATAAACAGTGTATTTTTTTTCAAACAGTTTTTTTAACAATAAAACCATTACTTCATCATCATCTATTATTAATAGTGTACTTTTCACCACCTTGGTCTCCTTTTAATTTACAGTTGTAGTTCAGTCAGAACTTAAAATTATTCGTTGATCTGACCGTATTTTATAGAAAATTGGTAAACGTTAAAAAAATGCTCGGGAACGCAAAAAAACTCAAGCCAAATTCTTGCAAAAGCGGTAATCGATTGAATTGATTGAACTTAATTTGCAAATATGATTTTTTGGAAATATATTTTCTTTCTCGGCATTTTTCTAATTTTTTATAATTATGTAGGCTATGCAATTATAGTTTTTTTGATTAACAGATTAAGCCCGAAATTTAATAAAAAAATCGTAAAAAACCATTATCCAACCGTATCTTTTATTGTAGCTGCCTATAATGAGCAGGAAATTATTGAAGAAAAAATCAAAAATTCTCTAAAGCAGGTTTATCCTTCGTCAAAAATTGAATTTATATTTATAACAGATGGCTCTTCTGATGGAACTGCATCCATAATTAGTTTTTACCCGCAGATAAAACTTATGCACCTTCCCGAAAGAAAAGGAAAATCTGCAGCGTTGAACAGAGCCGTCGCGGCTTCCCGTAATGACATATTAATTATAAGCGATGCCAATACTTTTTTAAATACAGAAGCGGTTAACTTAATTGTATCTCATTATCAAGATGGTATTATAGGCGGGGTTGCAGGAGAAAAAAGAATTATAAAATTATCGGACGAGATTGATAGCGTAGGAAGCAGGGAAGGACTTTATTGGAGATATGAATCTTTTTTGAAAAAAATTGACTCCGAATTTTATTCCGTGGTTGGCGCTGCAGGTGAATTGTTTTCAGTGCGAAGAGATCTTTACGAATCTATTCCTGAATCAACTATCCTTGACGATTTTGTAATATCGCTGAAAACTGCTCAAAAAGGTTACAGGATAATTTATGAGCCACGTGCTTATGCAACGGAACTTCCATCAATGTCTTTGAAGGATGAAAAGAAAAGAAAAATACGTATTGCGGCGGGTGGGTTCCAGGCAATTCAAATGCTTTCTTCCCTGTTTAAATTTTGGAAGCACCCCAGGCTTAGTTTCCTGTATATTTCTCACCGGGTATTGCGCTGGCTTGTAAGTCCTTTTTGCCTGATTCTGGTACTCGTTTCGAATATTATTATTGTTTTGAAAGGAAATAGTTCTTTTTATACTTTTTGCCTGTTCCTTCAAATTGCATTCTACCTGATTTCATTTATTTCATCCTACATTTCTTCTGATTCTCGAGTAAAATTTTTTAAGTTTGCCGGGTATTTTGTTTTTATGAACGTATCGGTGATTCAGGGCTTTTTCCGGTTCATTTTTAATAAACAACAAGCAACCTGGGAAAAGGCGGATCGTCAAACTATGAAGATTAATATTGATTGAGGCATAGAATTTGAGGCTTTTTAAGATATGAGAAAATGTTTCAATGTAGAAGGGATCAGATATTTCACCTCCGGATCAGATACATTCACGAAGAATATTTATTGACTTGCAAACAACTGATTATTTTCTGATTTTTCATCATAAAATTTGTATTTACATTTCACCATCAAACTGTGTTGAATGAAAAGTTTCTACGCCCTTACATTTTTCCTTGCCTTGCAAATATGTATACAAGCCACTTTAAGTGCGCAATCGGTGCTAAACCCGAGCGACCCGGTGATTAATTATAACCCATCAAACCCTCCGGTGGAACCTCCTTTTGGTAAAATAGGTAAATGGGTGAGAACCAGAGGTTTGGCATGGAACACTGATTCTTATAAAGCTTATATATATGAAGGCGCCTGCTTTCGTTTAAAGTTCCCCAAAACGTATAATCCTACTGCAAATGATGGTAAGAAATATCCATTAGCGATATTATTCCATGGCGCCGGTGAAGCTGGACCTATAACTGACAATGAAAAGCATCTGTATCATGGAGGGCAACCATACATGTATGCTGTAGATAGCGGCAAATTTGATGGGTATGTATTGTTCATGCAAAGCCAGGGCACATGGGGAATAACATCCTATACAAAAATAATCGATATTATCAACTACATGATAATTAATAATAAGTTAGATCCATTTAGCGTAAGTGTCAATGGTCTCTCTTCAGGTGGACAGGCATCCTGGGATATGGTTCTTAATTATCCAAATTATGTTACGGCATCATTGCCTATGTCTAATAATTCTATAGGCTACAGAGATGCAGATGTTGTGAACAAAGTAAAGTTCACGGCAATCTGGAATTTTCAGGGAGGGCTAGACGGTTCCCCATCTCCCTATACATCACAACAAGTGCGGGATGCCATGGTTGCTGCGGGAGGGAAATATACTTATACTGAATATTCTGGCATTGGTCATGGCGTCTGGGACAGCGCCTTTGCCGAACCCGATTTTTTCCCTCTTATGGTAAGGGGCTACAGTTCAAATCCGTGGCCGCTATTTGGTCGAACAGGTTTTTGCCCTAATGATCCAATAAATGTTACGATAGGTGTACCTCCCGGGTTTGATGAATACCAATGGAGAAAGAATAAAGAAGTTATTTCAGGAGCCGGTAATAATAGTTTAAATGTAACATCTGTTGGAGTGTATGACGCAAGAGTTCGGAGAGGAACGATCTGGTCGGACTGGTCCCGCATACCTGTTTCTATACATATTACTCCGCCTACTGTTACACCGCCAATTACTGTGTCAGGCTTGATGAGCAATGTGCTGGTTTCCGGTGATGGCAAAAATTATGTTAATCTTGAGGTGCCTGACAAAGGCTATACCAGTTATAAGTGGAAAAAACTTGGTAGTGACAGTGTTCTTGACACTCAACGAATTTATACCGCAACTCAACCGGGCAAATACACGGTGTCAGTTACAGAAAAGTATGGATGCTCCAGCATCCCTTCCCCTGTGTTTACAGTAATTAATGCAAATGGGCCAAACGGACCTGACGCTGCCACTAATCTTTATGCTGCTACTATTTCAAGTACTGAAATCGCCCTTAGCTGGCAAAACAACCCACATCCTGTTAACAATGAAACTTTCTTTGAAATCTACAGAGGTCTTTCAAAAAATGGAGTTTATAATTTCGTGGGTAAAGTTCCTGCCGATAACTCAGAATTTAAAGATTCCAAATTGTCTCCCGGCGTAACTTATTTTTATAAAATAAGAGCAGTAAATGATAATGGGGCTGCACCAATGTCAAATATTGCAAGTGTATCCACCTCAATTGACAAGACTCCGCCAAGTCCGCCGGACAATTTGCGGATTCTATACTCAACTAATTCCTCAATCAGTATTCAATGGGAAAGTTCAACCGACAACGTTGGTATTCAAAAGTATAATGTCTACGTTAATGGCGCGAATAACTATTCGACATCTGACAATAAATTTATTGTTAGCGGTTTACAGAAAGGCAAACAATATTCAATTTATGTAAAAGCTGTGGATTCAAGCGGAAACAATTCTGAGCAAAGTAATATTGTGAATTCTCTTGCGGTTTTAAATGGGTTAGTATATAAATACTATGAAGGTAACTGGACGGCAGTCCCTGATTTTAGCGCGCTTGTTCCATTAGCCGTGGGCGTGTCACCAAACATTAATCTCGGTGTAGCCAAAAGAAAGGTCCAATTTGGGTTTTTATGGCAGGGTTATCTCAATGTTCCGATTTCCGGATATTATCGCATAGGAACTACTTCGGATGACGGAAGTCAGCTCTGGCTAGGTAAGTATGATCCCTCGCAGCCGCCATTGCTTGATAATAATCATTTAAGAAACAGAACCAGGACAGTAAGAAAATTCCTGGACAAAGGTGTTTATCCAATCACAATAAGTTATTTTCAACATACAAAGGACACCACGCTGCAATTATTTTGGATAAATTCCGACCTGTATGGAGATACACTTCGGCATCAGATTGAAGACAAGTATTTTACCGGGGGAACTTTACCTGCAGACTCAATTCCTGTAAAGCCATCCGGCATTAACGGTTCTGTTATTGCTTACAATAAAATAAAGCTATCCTGGAGTGATAAAAGTAAAAATGAAACCGGCTTTCAAATTTACAGATCTTTGAGAGCAAGTAAAGGTTACCAGATAGTGCATACAACGGCGTCAAATGAAACACAGTATATTGACTCGGCACTGTCTTCCCAGACGAAATACTTTTACAAGATAAATGCGGTAAACAGCTATGGGACTTCAGCATTTACGGATAGCCTGCCTATTACGACAGTGAAAGCGCCTAAACGGCCTGCTCCTCCCTCAGATTTAGACGCAATTTCACTATCCTCTTCTTCCATTAAACTTGTTTGGAGTGACGTTGATACGACTGAAACGAATTACCAGGTTTTCAGATCAATGTCCGATTCATCACATTTCGCTGTGGCAGCGTTATTGCCGGCGAATTCAACTACATTTACCGATACAGGTTTATACGGAAATACATATTATTATTATAGGGTATATGCTTTAAGAGGCAATACATCTTCTATTGACAGGAAACCGAAAAAAGCGATAACAAAAAATAACAACCCCGTAATCAATAACAAGTTCACTCAAAAATTTGTTCGATACGGTGTACAAACGGTGATACAACTCGCGGCAACAGATTTAGACGCTGATCCGATAAATTTTTATGCCTTTTCTCTTCCTCCGTTTGTTACTCTTGTCAATAATAACAATGGTACGGCAAATTTAATTTGCAATCCTACTTCCCTTCAAGCAGGGAATTATGACAATATAAAAATTTTTGCAAAAGACACCTTAGGAGGAACCGACAGTAATATTTTTAAGTTAACTGTAAATAATAATTACGATCCTACTATTAATAATATTTCAAATTATACCTTAGACGAAGGTGATAGTTTCTCTGTATCGTTGACCGCAAATGACCAAAATGCAGGAGACATTTTGACCTGGTCAGTAGCCGGGTTGCCCAATAACTACTCATTAATACCAAACGGTAATGGGAAAGTGAATTTAGTGCTGAAGCCCGGATATGCGGCAGCAGGAGTTTATACAGCGTTGGTAACAGTTACTGATGGAAATGGCGGAACTGCAACAAAGCAGTTCATGTTAACAGTAAATGATAAAGATCCTAATCTGATCGTATATCTAAGATTTAAAGATGTGAGTTCGCAAGGGACGCCGTGGAATGATATTACTTCGGTTAATTCATCCAATTTTAAAGACAACCTGAACAGAAGTACTGGCATAGGGCTTGCCATGCAAACGAGCTGGTGGGCAACATGGCATGAAGGTCCGCGGACCGGTAATAATTCCGGCATTTATCCGGACAATGTTACGGGAGACTACTATTACTTTGGAGCATTTGGTGGTCCTGAAACTGTTACAAGTAAATTTACCGGGCTTGATCCCTCGAAAGTATATAGTATTAGTTTTTATTCGGGAAGTGTTTGGATTGGTGCGCCAAATAATGGAAGCACGGTTTTTACCATTAACTCTCAAGCAAAATCTTTAAATGTCCAGAATAACACTGCAACTACAGCAGATTTTAATAATCTTAGTCCTGCGGCGGATGGTACCATTAGTTTTACTATGTCCAAGGGGCCAAACACGCCGGCCGGCTATATAAATGCGATTGTAATTAAATCTTTATATGCTGATTCAGAAAAACCTGCAGCACCCGCAAACCTGGCAGCATCAATTGCTTCAGGTGGCGTCCAGTTGTCATGGAGAGATGTGGCTTATAATGAACTCAATTATCATGTTTACAGAGCGCCCAGTGCTACCGGACCTTTTTCAGTCATAAAATCCTATCTTCCTTTTAATACAACAAGTTACTTGGATACAACTGCCGGAGGCAATACGCAGTATTTTTACCTGGTAAAAGCTTCAAACGCCCAAGGCCTCTCTGATTCCTCCAATATTGTAAGTATAACTACTATTGATCGTGCGCCTCGCATACAACCAATCGCGAATATAACAATCAAAAATAACCAGCAAATAACGCTTAATGTAACTGCAAAAGATGATATCACTGATCATATTACTTTGACTGCAGACAATCTGCCGTCATTTGTGACATTTACTGATAACGGCAATGGGAATGGTTTGCTTACAATCAGTCCTTCAAGCGGTATTACAGGCACATTTGAAAATATAACGCTGAGGGCTACAGATAACAGTGACTCTATTAATACAACATCCTTTAATATAACTGTAACAGATCAAAATCTGAACTCCGTTTACATCAACTTTTCTGATGGCAGCCTTGCACCTGATCCATGGAATAATTTTACTTTATGGCCTACATCAGGTACAACACTCACCAATTTATATGATGATAACGACAGCTTAACTTCAGTTTCGTTAAAACTTTTAAATGGATTCCAGGGAACTATTGCTGGAGGAATGCAGCCCGGAAATGGAAAAGGCGTATATCCGGAAGTAGTAATGCGCACCAGTATATATGAAGGAAGCAGTAAAACAGATTCAATTCAAGTAAGCGGGTTGAATAAAAGTCTTAAATACAATTTTGTATTTTTCGGCAGCCACGATGATGGTTTGAAGGGTAAAACCAATTTTGCTGTTGGTAGTCAAACAGTCACCCTGGACGCAGCGTATAATATAAATAAAACTGTACAGATCAACAGTATTATCCCGGATGTCAATGGCCAGGTGGTAATTAAAGTTTCTAAAGTACCTGGCGAGGACTTTGCTTATCTTAATGCGCTGATTATTCAGAGTTATGACAGCACATTAAAATTACTTGCGCCGTCGGATTTAAGGGTAACTGCTGTTACGAAGGCAACTGTGGCTTTACAATGGTCAGACAGGAGTTTTGATGAAACAGGGTTCGAAATATGGAAAACTGATGAGAGTTCAGGTTCTAACTATTCTCTTTTAAAAACTGTGCCGGCCAATGTAACGAGCTTTGTTGATTCAAATTTGATACCTGGCCAGACTTATTATTATACAGTAAGAGCAATAAAGACAGGTTTACAATCCGCCTTTGTTAACGCAGTGTCTGCAACTACGTATTCACAGGTTATTTATGTAAATTTCACTAGTATAAACAATGCCAGCGTTCCATGGAATAATACTTCCGCATTACCTGAACCAGGCTTAAAATGGAATAATTTCCTGGAAGATACAGGTGTGCCTTCAAGCATAAGCATGGAAGAAACAAGCCACTTTGCAGGGCTGTACGGTGCAGGGATGAATACCGGAACTGATTCAGGTATATTCCCTGATAAAGTTCTAATAGATAGTTATGGGTTATTTACCGGAGAAACCGGTTCAATGAAAGTTACAGGGCTTAGCTTAAATAAGAAGTATGACTTTACATTCTTCGCTAGTTCACAGGCAAGCGGAGATGTGAATGTTGCTTACACAGTGAACGGCCGAAAGGTGGTATTAAATGCATCGCTCAATACCAGGGGGACAGTTACGCTTTATAACGTAGTTGCTGATAAAAATGGCGAGGCTTTTATAACAATTGCTGCAAACACAAAATCGTCACAATTTGGGCTGCTTGGTGCACTTGTTATTCAGGAATACGATGGATCTGATAAAAACATACCAACTCCACAACAAGCACTTAAAGCGGATATTCAAGCTTCCGGGATAAGCAAAGCTGCCACTGCACCGACGGTGTCAAACACAAAAAATAAAGCTGCCGTATATCCAAATCCTTTTGGTCGTGACTTCACAATGTCACTCTCAATCCAGCAGGCAGATGATGTACAGGCTGAGCTTTATAGTATCAACGGCAAACTCATTTTGCGAAGGAATTTAGGGCATGTTTCGCCGGGCTCATATAATTTCAAATTCTTAAATGACCAGGTTATAGCACCAGGAATATACATGTTGAAGATAATTTATGTCAACTCCGGGCACACTAACCAAATCAAGGTCTTAAAACAATAAAAAAAGAAGGCTATCTGGAATTTTACAGATAGCCTTCTTTATATTGCCTGTTCTAAGAATTATATTTCAACATCTTCCCGATTCAGCCAGAACTTACTTCGGCTTTTTTTGCATTTACGAATAAAATTTATGTTTTTACTAATTCATTTTGTGTATTGGCAGGCAGGCATTTAATTTTATAAAATTTTATATTTAACTGTTTTTCCAAAAATCCGAACATGCGAAACATTTACCTTTCACTGCTTATCTTCATTGCTTGCACCACTGTTGAAAACAAGGTTGCTGCCCAATCAGTTCTAGACCCAAATGACCCGGTAATAACATATAATTCAGCTAACCCACCGGTAGAGCCCACATATGGCCAAATTGGGAAATGGGTGAGAACGGTAAGACTAGGCTGGAACACAACGGCTTATAAGGCATACATTTATAAAGGCTGTGCTTTTCGCCTTAAGTTTCCTAAAAGCTATGATCCGTTAGCTAATGATGGCAAGAAATATCCTATGTTGGTCTTTTTCCATGGATTAGGGGAAACAGGAAGCATCTATGATAACGAATATCAACTCTATCATGGCGGGCAGGGGTTTGCTAATGCTGTAACCAATGGTTCATTTGACGGGTACGTATTATGTATGCAAAGCCAGGGCTTTTGGGGTTCGGGGCAATACCAGTTTGTTACAGAGATAATTGATTACATGGTTACTAACAATAAACTGGATCCTTTTCGTATAAGTGATAATGGTTTATCAGCCGGAGGGCAGGCTTCATGGGAAATGGCAATAACTCATCCAACTTATATAGCTGCCTCAGTGCCTATGTCAGGTGTATCTATTGGCTATAAAGATGATTCTATTGTAAATAGACTTAAATATACTCCTATTTGGCTATTTCAGGGGGGACGAGATGGTTCGCCCGCACCATCTACTGCACAGCAGGTTAGAGACGCTTTCTTAAATGCGGGCGGCGATTTTTCCTATACTGAATACCCTGATCTTGGCCATGGCGTTTGGGACATGGTTTGGCAGGAACCAGGGTTCTATCCATTTCTTCTAAGCGCTTATGCCGCAAATCCCTGGCCTCTTAACAGCAGAACAGAGTTTTGTCCGGGTGATGTTATAAACACAGCCATAGGATTAGCGCCCGGTTTTGACACTTATGAGTGGCGTAGAAATGGAAATTTAATCGTGGGTGCAAATTCAAATACATTGCCAATAACAGATACAGGAATGTATGAGGCACGTGTAAAAAGAGGAAATACCTGGTCTGACTGGTCGCACACTCCCGTGCATATAAAATTAAAAGACGCAACAATTCCTCCTGCGATTGTCGTGCAAGGGTTAAGCAGCCCTGTTATTCCTGCTGCTGACGGTAAAAACTTTGTAAACCTCCAAGTGCCGAATAATTATATAAGTTATACCTGGAAAAAAGCGGGCGATACTTCCACCCTCGGAACATCTAATATTTTAAATGTTACACAACCGGGTGATTATGTAGTTTCTGTAAAGGAGCAATTTGGCTGTAGCAGTGTTTTTTCAACTCCTTTTAAAGTGGTTAATGCAAACGGAAGCAATGGCCCCGATGCGGCTTCAAACCTTATAGCAATAACTCTTTCGAATACACAGGTGGAATTAGACTGGGCTAATAACCAATATGCAACTTTTAACGAAACGGCGTTTGAAATATATCGTTCAACTTTACAGGGGAGCGGATACGTATTTATCGGCAGCGTGCCCGCCGACGTAATAACGTATGTTGACTCAACGGGTTTACCTAACACAAATTATTATTATGTAGTGAGGGCTGTAAATAACAACGCAGCGGCATTGCTTTCCAATGAAGCAAATGCAACTACATTTTCAGATAAAACACCGCCTTCTGCTCCGGCAAACCTGCATGTTGTATCTACAACCAACACTTCTGCAACGTTAGCCTGGGATGCTGCGACAGACAATGTTGGCATTGACAGGTACGATGTTTATATAAATGGAATCAAAAGCTATTCAACCGACAAATTGAGTATTATCGCCAACGGCCTGGATAAAGGCAAACAATATGTATTTTATGTGAAGGCAAAAGATTTAAGCGGTAATTATTCCACCCAAAGCAGCCAGGTTAGCGCTTTTAGCGCATTACAAGGTCTTCAGTATAAATATTATGAAGGTTCCTGGTCTGTGTTGCCTGATTTCAATACACTTACACCGGTAAAAACCGGTTTTACACCGAATATTGATATATCTGTAAGAAACCGCAACGATCAATTTGGTTTTGTTTGGCAAGGATATATTAAAATCCCTGTGGCAGGCACCTATACATTTGAAACTAATTCTGACGATGGAAGTAAATTATGGTTAGCCCCGTACAGTGCAGCAGCAACTCCTCTCGTTAACAATGACGGTTTGCATGCTCCGGAACTAAAATCAGGAACGATTACATTGCAACCCGGTGTTTATCCTATTTCTGCTGCATTTTTTGAGCAAGGGGGTGGAGAAGTTATGGAGTTGTACTGGACATGCCAGGCTTTATTTGGCGATGCAAACCGGCATCAAATCACTGATAATTTCTTTACAGATAATTCTTCATCTTCTGAAATGTTGCCTTTGGCGCCTGCAAATATTACTGCAACAGCGTTGGACTACACCAGGATAAATTTAACATGGACTGATAACAGCACTAATGAAACCGGGTTTGAAATCTACAGGGCTCAGAGTGCAAATGGACCTTTTCAAATCATAAAAACCACTGCAGCCAATGCAACCGGTTTTACAGACTCTGCTTTAGATCCTGTTTCCACCTATTATTACCGGATACAAGCAATTAATACTACAGGAGCTTCCAACAGTGATGGTTTAAAATATTCATATTATATAGGAACATGGAATAATTTACCTGATTTTAATACATTGACACCGGTAAAAACAGGCACGTTAACGAATATATCATTGTCTGTGGCGACAGCTTCAACCTATTATGCAGTAAAATATGAAGGAAATATTGTTATACCGGCAGATGGTCAATATACATTTTACACGAAGTCTGATGATGGAAGCAAATTATATATTGGCGGGTTTGATGCGGCCCATCTTGTGGTAAATAATGATTTTCTGCAATCTCCTACAGAAAGGTCTGGCAATATCACGCTGTCTAAAGGTGTTTATCCAATCTTCGTAACATTCTTCCAGAAAGAAGGTGGCGCTTACCTTGATGTGAGCTACGGGGGACCCGGCATTTCCAAAGCATTGATCCCTGATTCTGCCTTCTATACCCCATCTTCTTCTGCAACTACATTAAACCTGCCGGCAGCTCCATTGGCTGTAACGAAGTTTAAAGCGTCGGTAAAGTCACCCTCGGTGGCAGCATTAACGTGGAAAGATATGGCGAGCAATGAAACGGCTTATAAAATATACAGATCAATCGGAGATAGCCTCCACTTTAAATTACGCGCCACATTGCTTCCTAACACCAGTTCTTTCACTGATTCGTCATTATATTCAAATACAGTATATTATTTTAAAGTACATGCGGTTGGGGTAAATGATATTTTTACACCATCCCCAGCGGTAAAGGCAAAGACAACCAATAATATTCCGGTAATCACTGATATTGAAAGCAGAAGTGTGAGGTATGGGCTTACAACAGTTATACCAATAACAGCATTTGATGCTGATAATAGCCCGTTAAGGTACGCCATAAAAAATAAGCCTGCTTTTGCAAAACTCATCATCAATCCTGATAACACAGCAACCCTTAGATTAAAGCCCAAACTGGCGCAGGTAGGCAGTTATAGCAATATTCAGATTATAGTAAAAGATCCTAACACAGGAAAGGATACAACTACTTTTGCGCTCACAGTAAGTACAAACTGGGATCCCGTAGTTGATTCGATTATTGATTATACTATTGCCGAAAATGATAATCTCACAGTTGATCTGAATGGTCATGATCAAAATTCAACAGATGTTTTAACCTGGTCAGTATCAAACGCGCCGGATAATTATAGCCTTAATACTTTAAATAATACTACTGCACAATTGATATTGCATCCGGGCTATGCCGCCGCAGGAACCTATTCTATTAAAGTAAAGGTAAATGATGGCAATGGAGGGTTGAGTACCAGGACATTTAATGTTACCGTTACCGATAAGAATCCAAATACTACAATATATGCCAGGTTCAAAGATGTTGATGATATTGGAGCACCATGGAATAATATCACAGGAATTAATACTGATAATCTCGTAGACAATAACAATACTGCCACTACCGTGGGCTTACATCTGCAAACAAGTTGGTTTTCGACAAGTAATGGTGGACCCGTTACAGGAAATAATTCCGGAGTTTACCCTGACGCAATTCTTAAAGACTATTATTATTTTGGAATTTTTGGCGGACCTGAAACTGTAACGGCTCAGATCACAGGTCTTAATACTTCATTTAAATATAATCTTACATTCCTTGCTGCCAGCTCGTGGACCGGAGTTCCGGACAATGGGACTACAACTTTTACTGCAGGAAATCAAACCGTTTCACAATATGTGCAGGACAATACGCAGAATACAGTTTCAATAAACGGCTTACAACCTGATGCTAACGGGAATATTACTTTCACGATGGCTAAAGCTGCCAATACACCTGTGGGCTATTTAAATGCGCTTGTTATAAATTCTGTATTAGATGATGGAACTGTACCATTAACTCCTTCATCGCTCATAGCAGAAAGTACAGGGAGTGGTGTTCAGCTTTCATGGCATGATGCTTCCTATAACGAAAATAATTTCCAGGTTTACCGCTCTTTAAACCAGGCTTCCGGTTATGCTTTAATAAAAGCAACCGCGCCAAATGCGACAGGTTATCTTGATACTTCAGCCCGCAGTGGGAAGCAATATTACTATAAGGTACTTGGCTCTAATACCTATGGCAATTCAGCTTACTCCAATATTGCTGGTGTTTTTGTTCTGAATAAAGTGCCTCATATAAATGCAATTGACGATGTTGTTGTAAATAACAATAGCCAGGTAACAGTGCCTGTGATAGTTAACGATGATGCAACTGATCAGATAACGCTGACATCTTCGGCACTTCCTTCATTTGTAACATTTACTGATAATGGAAATGGTACCGGTTCATTTTTAATAGCGCCCGGAGCAAGCATCACAGGATTCTATCCTGGCGTTACAGTCACCGCGAGGGATAACAGCGATTCTGTGAGTACAACGAGCTTTAATATCACTATTGTTGACCAAAGTACATCATCAGTGTATCTTAATTTTTCGGATGGAAGCCTCGCGGGCAAACCATGGAATAATCTTACCGGCTGGCCTTTCCCGGGAACTACATTTAACAATATAAAAGATGGCAATAATAATGCAACACCTATTTCTGTTACACTGGTTAGCGGTTTTCAGGGAGTTGTTGCTTCAGGAATGCGGCCCGGAAATAATAAAGGTCTCTATCCTGAAACAGTTATGCGGACTGCAGAATTTGAAGGTTCGACTTCCGCTAAGACGATCAGGATTTCAGGCTTGTCAACAAGTAAAAAATACAATTTCGTTTTCTTTAATAGTCATGATGATGGCCTGAATGGGAAAACGAATTTTACCATTAACGGTCAGACAGTAATGCTAAATGCAACCTATAATATTAACAAAACTGTCCAGATCAATGGTATATCGCCCAATGCAAGCGGACAAGTTGATATTTCCGTTGCGAAAGCCACCGGCGCCGACTACGCTTACATAAGTTCGCTGATAATCCTCGGCTATGATAATACGGCATCTTTAATAAAACCTACAGGATTAACTGTTACAGACAATAAACGCACTTCGGTGAGTTTAAGCTGGTCTGATCAGTCTACCGATGAAACGGGTTTTGAAGTATGGAGGGCAGACAGCACAACCGGTAGTTACAATTTAATTACAACAGTGGGTATCAATGCAACTTCATATACTGACCAGAACTTAACCCAGAACAGGGCATATTATTATTTAGTTCGCGCTATTAAGAGCGGTAGCCATTCCGGTTTTTCAAACGTAGCCATTGCTTATACGGTAGCCTACGCGCTTAATATCAATTTCACGCTTGATAGTTTAGCACCTTCTCCATGGAATAATACATCGGCTCCGCCGCAGGCAGGCTATGTTTGGGATAATTTTACAGATGAAGCCGGTTATGCATCCGGGATAAGTTTAACAGAACTGAATGAGTTTGCCGGCCTCTATGGCGACGGCAATACCACCGGAAATAATTCAGGCATATTCCCTGACGCGGTTATTGCCCAGAGCTACGGTTTGTTCCCCGGTCAGACAGCATATCTTAAATTAAGCGGTTTAAATCTGAATATGCTTTATGATCTTACCTTTTTTGCAAGTTCCAGGGCATTTGGAGATGTAAATGTTGCTTATACGGCGAATGGGAAAAACGGGTTGCTGAATACCTCATTAAACACAAGCGGAACCGTAACATTATTTGGTGTGATCCCGGATGCAAATGGTGAAATAATTATATCTGTAGCGCCGGGTACAGCTACATCACAATTTGGTCTTATAGGTGCATTGATCGCAAAAGGCTACAGTAAACCAGCTCTTACCTTGCCGGCACAACCATCGTCACTTGATAACATGGTAGCTTCTGCGGCAAAACAGGGCACGGCTGCTGGGAAAGTTAGCAACGCTTTTGGAAATATTAATGCTTATCCTAACCCTTTCAGTGGTAATTTTACATTGTCGTTTAATTTACTGCAAAATGATGATGTTCAGGTTGAGATCTACGATATAAACGGCCGGGCTCATTATCAAAGAAAGTGGGATAACCTTATGAAAGGAAAGAATTTGTTAAAAATAACACCTCCAAACAATCTTACTACCGGAATTTATATAGTTAAGGTTACCTTATTGAAACAAAACGAAACCAGGATACTAAAACTGGTCAAACATTAGGTTGGTTAACTATTAAAATTTTAATATGGATTTTGTTTATCTGTTGCGGGTTTTGATGAAGCGAAAATGGATCATAATAGGTTCCGCTATTGTTGCAGCATTAATTGCCTGGTATTTTACGAAGGATGAGCCCTATATATATCGCTCGATTTCGCAGATCTCAACAGGTTTTACAACCAGTGATGAAGTTAAAATAAATGACAACAATAACTTTTTTGAGGCAGATACAAAATTCAATAATGCTATAGTTACATTTACTTCTCCCACCGTAATGAGCCTATTGTCATACGGTGTTATTCTTCACGACCTGGAAAACCCTGATGAGGCATTCCGGGAATTAAGTGATGAAGAAAAGAAGTCTGATGTTTACAGCGAAGTTAATCTTGAGCATGCTAAAAGCGTTTTTGCGTCCAAGCTTAATTCAATGAGCGTTCTTACTTCGTATAAACCGGATGAAAAAAAGCTGATCGAATTTTTAAAATTGTATGGATATGATTATAACTCGCTTGCCAGTGCTTTAGCTGTTTATCGCCTGGAAAGAACGGATTATATACAGATAGACTACAGGTCAGAAAATCCGGAGCTTTCCGCGTTTGTCGTGAATAATGTTTACCAGAATTTTGTGCGGTATTACAGGTTTATCCGTAACGAAAGATCAGAAGAATCCATTGATACTTTGCGGAGCTTGCTTGAGAAAAAGAAACACGATCGCGAGCAGAAAAACCAGGCAATTGTTTCAACAGGTTTATCAAATGTTGAGGATGCTAACAAAAGTAATTTTGATCTGATAAGCAGCCTCCAACAAACTTTGGACGACGAACAGGACAAGCTTACAACCAATACCATTGCTTTAAAAAGCGTAGATAAACAATTGGCAGGTCTTGGCGGACCTGCCGGAATTGTTGATAACAGCGACGTTTTAAGGCTGCGTGATGAGATGAATGCTGCTAATACAGCTTACCTAAACAGTGGTTCAACAGACCAGGCTTTGCTGAATAAATACAACAATCTCAAACAGCAATACCAGGACAAGATTAAAAACGTTGGAAGTGGCGGTGGAGGCAGCGTATCAACGATTGATAAGTCCACTTTACTTATGAAAAAAAGTGAGCTTGAGGTTAGTATTGAGGCAGAAAAAGTCCATATAGCCTCGCTTCAATCAAAAATAAACCAGTTGCAGGGTAGCGCAAGCACCGCAGCAAGCCGAAGTGCAGCTGCGCAAAGCCTGACTAAAGATGCTGATCTTTCAGACAAGGAATATTTAGACTTATTAAAAAAATATAACGATGCAGTTGACCAAACTAACGCTGCATTAAATAATTTCCGGCAAATACTCGTTGGGCAGCCCGCTATTGAACCCGAACCCTCAAAGAGGCTGCTGATTGTAGGTATGGCGGGTATGGCAACACTCGTTTGTTCTATCTTAATAATTGTATTTCTTACTTACCTCGATTCTTCCACTAAAACACCAGCTATATTTTCGCGGGTGGTTAACTTGAGGCTTTTAACTATGGTAAACTTTATGAGCCTGAAAAATAAAGATTTATCACAAGTGGTTGCCAATACAATATCTTCCGAAAGTGCGGTGGATAAAAACAGGGATAATAAATTCCGGGAATCTTTGAGGAAACTGCGTTATGAAATAGAACATAGCGGCAAAAAGATCTTTCTCTTTACAAGTACCAGGAAAGGCCAGGGCAAAACCACATTGATACAGGCTCTTTCCTACAGCTTTAGCTTAAGCAAGAAAAAGATTCTGATTATTGATACCAACTTTTGCAATAATGATCTCACCGTTCAATTGCATGGTACGCCTGTTTTGGAAAAAATCGTTACAGACAATATGGTTGACGATAAGCTTATCAGGGAAATTCAGAAAGCCTCTGTGGATGTTCATACGGGAATGATTTATGTTATAGGTTGCGGTGGCGGCGACTACACACCATCTGAAGTGTTGCCGGCACAGCACTTACTGCAACATTTGCAAAAACTCACAAAGGTTTACGACTATGTCTTCCTCGAAGGTCCGCCATTAAATGACTTTTCAGACAGTAAAGAGTTAACGCATTATGTAGATGGTGTAGTAGCTATATTTTCTGCAAAACATATTATCAAGCAAATAGACAAAGAGTCAATAAAATTCTTCAAAAGCCTGAACGGTAAATTCTGCGGTTCTGTTTTAAATATGGTTGAGCTGGAAAACCTCGATGATGTTTAAAAATATCATCTGAATATACGATACCATGACTAAAAGAAAAGTTTCAGTGCACGAAAAAATTGTAACGTTAACAGTTGCAGCTGCGCTGATTTATATTTTTTTGAAAATTTTATTCTTTTAGAATGGTGCCTGCAAGTGTTGTTAAAATAAAAAATGTCTTATACTCTGCTGTAAGCACCTTTTTACATAAAATATTTATTGAGCAAAAACTGAACAACATTACAGGTTATGCTTTGTTATCTTTTTTTGCTATTGCACTAGGTTATCTTTTTGCTGTTCAAACCACTTTGGGTATTGCTGTTGCCGGCCTCATATGCTCAACTGCAGTTGTAATGGCATGTATATTAAATACACAACTGGGCTTATATATCAACGTTATTTATTGCTTTTTTGCTTTTGCTTTTTCAAGATATTTCTTTAATGATGAGTTTCCTACAGGCGTGGCATCAGACATTCTTGTAATGGCAACACTTTTTAGTTTTTTTATTAAACGGACGAATCTTAAGAGCTCAGTCAATAAGTTTGTGCATACACCGGTTGTTATCGCCATATTGGTTCTTTACTTTTATTTACTTATTGAGTTGTTTAACCCGTATGCTCATTCATTTGATGGCTGGTATCAGACATTCAGAAAATCACTTGGGTCATTATTCCTTCTTTTTATTGCGTACAAAGCGCTTGACGACTATAAAAGCATAAAGAATTTTCTGACGTTATTATTTATTGTTTGTACCATCACCGGCATATATGGTTGTATCCAGGAATGGCATGGATTATTTAATTATGAAAGAGCATGGGCAATGGCCGATGACAATCGTTTCGGATTGATCTTTATCGGTGGCGATTTTAGAAAATTTTCAACAATGTCTGACCCTACAGCGTATGGAATAATGATGGCTTCCTGTGGGATATTGTTTACCATTATTGCGTGGAATGAAAAAAAATGGCCTGTAAAATTGATACTTATTGGCGGCGTAATTTTTATGTTCCTTGGCATGGCGTATTCCGGTACAAGAACCGCGAATGCAATGGCTGCAGCGGGCCTTGCCATGTTTATGCTGTTAACCCTTAACAAAAAAAGTACAAGAATCTTTGCCGCAGTTTCCGGAGTAGCTTTTATTGTATTGATGTACGTTCCTTATTATAGTAATGATACGCTTAACCGGTTTCGCACAACATTTAACGGTACTAATGATGACTCCTATAAAGTGAGGGAAGTAAACAGAGCTTTTATACAGCCTTATATATATTCACATCCTATTGGCGGAGGTTTATGCACTACCGGTGCAGGCGGACTGCGTTTTAATCCGTCGCATTATCTTGCAGGTTTCCCGCCGGATAGCGGTTACCTGAAAAAAGCTTTGGAAACCGGTTGGATCGGGCTTATAATAATCTGCGTTTTATATTTTGTAGTTTTAAAGAATTGTATAAGAGGGTACTTCGATGAAGATGACCCTGAAAAAAAAATACTTTTTGCCGCATGTTGCGCTTTTCTCTTCTCTTTTTATGTAGCAGATTTTGCGCAGGATGCCATCGGCCAGATTACCGATGTGGTTGTATATTATCCGCTTATTGCCATAACACTTAAACTGAAAGATTTAGATAAAAAAGAAGAAGGCGAATTAAGTATCACTGAAATATAAAGTCTGTTATTTTAACTATAAACCATGAAACAATTGAAGAAAGTCATATTCTGTTTTGGATCAGCATTGCTAATAACATATAATGCAACTGCAGGCGACCAACAGATCTCAAATTTGGTGAATGCAACTTTAGATACCTTGCCGCAGGGAACTGAAACAAATCAGCAAACGCCGCCACAAACTTCATTAAGATTGAGTGAGGTGGAGGATACCGTTATCGAAAACAGGCTCGTTGAGCTTGCATTGGCACAGCCGAATTACGAGCAAACTTTGTATCAGCAAAAGATATTCGAATACCAGTTGAAAAAACAAAGGACGGCATGGCTTAACCTGCTTACACTGTCAACAACGTATAATGACCAGACTTTCGCTAAGTCAAACACCGTCAATCCAACATATGTGTATCCAAAATTTTATATTGGTGTTACCATACCACTGGGATTGATTGCTTCGGCCGGTACTGATCTTAAAATGACCAAGCAATCACAATTAATTGAAAAGGCTCAGCAAGCCGAATTGGCAAAATCAATAAAGGCAAGCGTGCTCTCCAATTACAAGCAATATAAGGCTAATGAAAAATTGCTGTTAATGCAAAACCAGGCTGTTGATGACGAGCAGGCAGCTTTTTTAAGTACAGAGCAAAAGTTCAGAAATGGAACTGTTACTGTAGAAGCATATAACGAAGCTTCAAAAAAATATAACGATGAAGTAGTAAAGGCTATAAACCTGCAGCTTCAACAGGATCTTATAAAAGTTGAATTGGAAAGACTTATTGGGAGAAGACTGGAAGATGTGTTAAAATAAATTGGCGTGCGTCAAAATTTGATTATAAAGAATAGGGGTGTAGTGCTGGCTTTGGCTTTATGCGGTTTGATCATTCCGGTTATATTGATTGAACTGAATGTATTACGATCAACAAACGGAGTATTTATTTATCCGCTTGACGATACCTATATCCATATGTCCATTGCTAAAAATTTAGCTTTGTATCATAACTGGGGTATATCTGCGAATGAATTTCAATCAGCATCCTCATCTATTGTATATACAATACTTTTAAGTGCGTCATTTACACTCTTTGGAGTTAATACAATAATTCCATTTATAATAAATCTTATTGCAGGTATTGTGTTGCTTATCGTTATTCAGCAAAGGCTTAAAAAGGAGAATATTGGCTTAGAATTTCAGCTTATCATCCTGCTGCTCGTGATATTTTTTACACCGCTGCCGGTAATAATAATCAGTGGTATGGAGCACACGCTGCAGTGCCTGTTTTCATTCCTCTTTATATTTAATTTTTCTGATTGGATAGGCGCCGCAGAAAACAATGCCTTAAAAAGAAAGAAACTGCCGGTAAGTTTATTTATTTATGGAGCTATCATTTGTGGGCTGCGCTATGAAGGTCTGTTTATTATGGCAATTGCATGTTGTATTTTACTTTATTATAAAAGAATACTTACAGCTTTTGCATTGGGTTTTATTTCCATTTTACCGTTGATCATTTTCGGGATATTTTCCGTGATGAAAGGCAGTTATTTTTTACCAAACTCTGTTTTATTAAAATCAAGCCCGGTTCAGTTATCAGGTAATGGGTTTGTCAATTTTATTTCCAACATTTTAATTGACAAGTTAACTATAGCTAAAACAGGAATCACAGCACTTGCCACACAAAGATTATTACTCATTTTACCGCTTGGCTTTTTCTTTTTCAGAAGCCAAATCAAAAATATGATTGCTTATAAGCTGATAATTATCGTACTGACGATCTGCACGCTTTTGCAGCTTTCTTTTGCAGCCACGGGTTGGTTTTACAGGTATGAAGCTTATTTAGTGTTATGTTCAACTGTTATACTGTCAATACTTACGGTAAAAGGTTTAAAAGAATGGCACTTAACGAGAAATAAAATGTCATTGGCGGTTTCTTTACTGGTCGCTTTTTTTCTTTTCTTTCCTTTAATATTAAGAAGCACTGCCGCTTATGCGAAAGCAAGCCAGGCATGTATCAATATTTATGAGCAACAATATCAAATGGGGAATTTTGTTAAGAAATACTATGATATGAATGCTGTGGCAGTGAATGATATTGGCGCTGTTTCTTATCTTAACCAGGCTAAGATTCTTGACTTATGGGGTCTTGCAAATATCCAGGTAGCAAAAGCTAAAAAAAATAACAGCTCTACGCCTGAATTCTTAAGCATCGTGGCTAACAATGAGCATATTGATTTTGCAATAGTATATGATAGCTGGTTTGATCCGGCATTATTAAGTAAATGGCAAAAGGTAGCTACGTGGCAGATTGAAAATAATGTGATCTGTGGTGATGCAACTGTTTCATTTTATGCAGTGAAACCAGACATGGCCTCTTCTCTTAGAACAAATCTGAAGGCATACCAGCAATCATTGCCTGGCGATATAAAAGTGGAATATTTTTAAGCAACTTCTAATGAGTGCGAATGCAGGATATATAAAGAGTTTGGATGGCGTAAGAGCAATTGCCATAATACTTGTGATGAGTTTTCACACAGAAATCACTCACTTCGGATGGTTTGGCGTGCAGTTATTTTTTGTGTTGTCAGGGTTTCTGATTACAGGCATATTATGGAAGGAAAAGCAAGCGGATGCACCGCTTTCATTTAAGTTTAAAAAATTCTGGGTTCGCCGGTCACTGCGCATTTTTCCTTTATACTTTGGCTATTTGCTGTTTATAAGCCTGAGTTATTTACTTTTTCATTTACCTTCTTATTACGCTGATTACGCACCGTATCTTTTTACATATACCTTCAATTATACAAGGTCGTTACCTCAATGGCAGGGTAATCCTTTGTTTACACATTTATGGTCGCTTTGCATTGAAGAACAATTTTATTTGGTCTTTCCGTTAATAATGTTTTTCTGCCCGCCTAAGTTTATTAAATACCTGATGCTTGTAATACTTGCAATTTCGCCTGTAACAAGATTTTTACTGGGGGAATATTATAAGCACAAGGGCTTGGCGCCTGCTGTTGTTGCAGATGCTGTTTATTGGAATACATTAAGCCATCTTGATGCTTTTTCCATGGGTGGGCTTATTCCGGTTTTATCGCTCGATAAAAAAATAAAAAAACCTCAATTTATTTTTATTGCCGCTTTAATAATTGCCGCCATAGCAGGCGCACTGAATTTCATCTACACAAACTCTGGCAGCTTTTATTTTAACGACCTGGGATACAATCATGGCCAGATAGAACTCTATGAACACGTATGGCACTATACCTGTTTGAATTTGTTATTCGCCTCGTTCATTCTTTCGATCGTCAGTATGCACAGCAGTAAAATATTTTCATTTATACGTGCTGCATTGGAAAGCAAATGGATGGTGCGGATAGGGAAGGTTTCGTATGGCATGTATTTATTTCATTGGGCAATTCTGGTGTATGTATGCAATAGATTTTTTGTAACGGAAAACCTTGCGTTGAAAATTCTGTTTTTTATTCCGTACACACTTATTGTGTATGGAGCCGCTGAACTAAGTTTCAGATTTTATGAATCCCGATTCCTTAAGTTAAAAGACACTCTTTTTCTAAGAAAAGAAACTTCGAAACAAAAAGAAGATATTTTAACCGGTGTCAAGGATTCAGCGGGCGCATTAAAACCTATATCCAATGAATAACAATAATGGCAAGATATATGGTTGGGTATCCAAAGCATTTAATCTTCCCGCACTTAAAAAGAGCAGGCTGCATTGGGTTGATTATTTAAAAGGCATTGCTATTATTTTGGTTGTTTACAGGCATTCTCTTTTGGGTATTGAAAGAAGCGGCGCTTTTGTGCCGCATTACCTCGTAAATGCCAACATGATTTTTTACAGTTTCAGAATGCCTTTGTTTTTTATTCTCTCAGGAATTTTTGTAAGCAGAAGCCTGGCAAAAAAATCTGTGCAACAATTCATAGCTTCAAAATTTGAGACGCTTATTTATCCTTATTTTATCTGGGTTTTTATACAGGTAACGCTTCAGATAATTCTATCTAATTATACTAATTCAGAAAGAAATTTAATTGACTATACTTACATTTTTTATCAGCCAAGAAATCTTGATCAGTTCTGGTACCTGCCAGCCTTATTTAATGCGACGGTAATTTATGTGCTCATTAAAAAATTCATTACGCAAAAATGGTGGGCATTACTGATAACAGGAATGGGGTTCTATTTTTTGTCTTCACATCTACAACAGGTAAGCATGATATCCGATTGGATGGAGTTTTTTATCTTTTTTGCTCTTGGTGACGCAATATCCGTGTTTTTCTTTCAGGAACGTATTCAACAATTCTTTAAAAATTATTGGACGTTGATCCTGGCATTACCTGTATTTGTGTTAGTACAGATATATTATTTAGATCATCCGGTTATCCAGGACCTTACTCATCCCTTAAGCCAGTTACAGTTTTTAGCGATTGCACTAACAGGGTGTTTCACCATGCTTGCATTTTCTTTCCGGCTTCAGTGCTGGAATGTGTTTGCATGGCTAAGGGTTCTTGGGTATCATTCACTATACATATATGTTATGCATGTGATGGCCGCTGCTTTAATAAGAACTATTGTAGTACACGTTTTCGGGCTTCATAATGTTTTCATTACGCTTATCTTATGCATCACCGGTGCTTCTATAATACCTGTAGTCTTTTATAACCTGTTTATCCTTAATAATGTGGGTTGGTTTCTTTTTACTTATAAGAAACCTAAAAAGACAAACTCTGGAAGTTTACCCATTAGTAAATCAACTATTACTGCCGGCTGATTTCAAACTAACGTTTGTTTTGTTAAAAAAAAGTTAGGAAAAAAAATTTCCCATCGTTGGAATATTTTTTGCCGTCAACGCGCCGAAAAAACCAGCTTCTTTAAGCTTTCAATTTTAAGACTACAAAAATCAGAAACAAATGAGAAAACTTCCATTACTCCTGGTAATTGCATGTATTGCATGTACGTTAATGGTATTTTATGCCTGTTCGAAAAAGGACCAGGTAATTCCATCGGCAACAACAGTTCAGGACGATGACCTGTCTGAAGCACAAAATACGCCTGGCCACAAAAGGATCGTTTTAACGAAAAACGCTGACAAGGGCTTGTATATAAATGGTAAGAATTTCAAGTATAGTCCCGGTGACACATTGGTTTTAACAGGAGATTGGAGTTATCTTTCATTAGAAAACTTTTACGGCGTTCAGAAAAACTGGGTAATAATTATAAATCAGGGCTCCCAGGTTAAGCTAACCAACGGTATTTCTTTAACCAATTGCCGGTATGTAAGGTTGCTTGGACAAGGTACAAAGCATAAGTATGGGTTTCGTATTGAGACAAAAGTTAATGATGGTGTTGGCATAAGCATCCAGGGACGTTCAGCATTTATTGAAGTTGCTAATGTTGATGTATACAATAAAACCTATGGTTATTGGGTAAAACAGGAGGCATCTTGTATAGATAGCCTGCAGTATCCTAATTGGGTGATCAATCATATAAGAATTCATGACGGCAGGATAAAAAAAGTTAACCAGGAAGGTTTGTATATGGGAAGTACTGATCCGAATGGCACAAGATCTATTAGCTGCAATGGCAAAATAATTCAGCCAAAACCATTACGTCTTGGTTATATTAAGGTGTATAATATGATCATTGATAGCACTAACAGAAGCGGAATACAATTATCCTGCGCTTCTGAAGGAGTGAATTTGATCCACGATAACGTCATCACGAATTGCGGTTACGAGTTTGAACCTAACGGCCAGGGTTGCGGTATAAGTTTAGGAGGTTACACAACGGCCCGCGTCTATAATAATACTATCAATAACACGTACACGGCAGGTATGATGTGCCTCGGTGCGGGCCAGCTCACAGTACAAAATAACTCAATTAAAAACAGTGGTAAACTGGGCGGAAAATCAGTTAAGGGTATGGCAAGTATAATGGTAGATACACGTAATACCAATCCTGTTGATAGCACCAATTTTGATATAACCGATAATATTTTGGGTGATAATACAGATGTAAACGTACGAGTTTATAAAACTTATAATACCTATGCCAAAGGCAACAAGATATGCCAGGCCGGAAGTACTATTGCCGTAGTATCAGGCATAGATTGGAACAAGTGTAAATAATTGCATCCCGAAATAGTATAAGCACTTATATAGTCTTTTTTAAAATTTGAAAATTATATAAGTGCTTATATATTTGTTGAATGAACTTTTACCAGGATCTGGGCTTCCTGGTGTTTGGAAGCCGTTTAAAAAGATTGGGCGATATCTTTATAAATGATGTTAACCGCATTTATAAAGAGCATAAAATTGAGTTCGACGCTTCGTGGTTTCCGGTCTTCCATATTCTTTCCCTCAAAAAAGAAGTCTCTATCAAGGAGATTTCTGATAGCCTGAAAGTATCTCATTCAGCTATAAGCCAGCTAATTACTAACCTTCAGCAAAAAGGCCTGATCAAATCCGTTGTTTCCAGGAAAGATGCACGTCATAAAACCATAACATTTACGGCGAAAGGAGAAAAGCTGCTTCAGAAAATACAACCTGTGTGGACTGCTCTTGAAAAGGCCATGAATGAGCTTGCTGAAAGTTCGGGCAGCAGCAGTAAAAAGATCCTGAAAGCATTAACCGGCATCGAATCAGGGCTGAAGCAGAAAAGTTTCTTTGACAGAATTGATTCGCATTTGTAATTGATTGTTTGCTATGAGTTATAATTATCTTCCTCTCGACAAAAGTTGGCTTGATTTCGGGCAGGTAAAAAACCTGCTGGATTATGATCAGAAAATTTCTATAACATTCGATGCACACGACCGCATTAATAAATGCCGCGAATACCTCGATAAAAAAATGACTGAGTCGGGTAACCTGTATTATGGCATTAATACTGGGTTTGGCTTTTTGCAGAATGTCCGTATCAATAATAGCCAGATAGAAAAATTGCAGGATAACCTGCTTAAGTCGCACGCCTGCGGAATGGGTGAGGAAGTGCCTCTGGAAATTGTGAAGCTGATGCTGATGCTAAAGGTTAAATCACTGAGCTATGGTTACAGTGGTGTGCAAATCGATACGGTGAAGCGTTTGATGGATATGTTCAACAACGATGTGCTGCCGGTGATCTATACACAAGGTTCGCTGGGCGCTTCTGGCGATCTTGCACCGTTAAGCCATATGAGTCTGCCTTTAATTGGTTTGGGTGATGTGTACTATGAAGGTAAAAGGCGTAAGGTGGATGGTGTATGGAAAGAGTTAGGATGGGGTATCATTCACTTGCAAAGCAAAGAAGGATTAGCGCTGATCAACGGTACGCAATTTATGAGCGCATACGGTTTATATTGTTTGAAGAAAGCCGAGCAGCTTATTAAAATGGGTGATCTTATCTGTGCTTTGTCATTTGATGCATTTGATTGTATAACAGAACCATTAACAGAATGCATTCAAACTATCCGCCCGCACAAAGGGCAAATTGAAACAGCAAGAAATATAAGGCAATATTTAGAGAGCAGCAGCATTGCGGTACGTAAAAAAGAGCAGGTGCAGGATCCGTATTCATTTCGTTGTGTACCGCAGGTGCATGGAGCAACAAAAGATGTTTTTGAAAACGTGTTGGATGTTTTCTTAACCGAGATAAATTCTGTAACAGATAACCCCAATATTTTTCCGGAAGATGATTTAATTGTTGGAGGTGGCAATTTTCACGGGCAGCCTTTGGCATTACGCCTGGATTTTTTAAGTATTGCAATGAGTGAGTTGGCGAATATAAGCGAGCGGAGAATATATCAATTGATCAGTGGCCAAAGAAACCTTCCGTTATTTCTTGTAAAAGACGCCGGATTAAATTCCGGGTTTATGATCCCGCAATACACGGCAGCAGGAATTGTAAGTGAGAATAAACAGTTATGCACGCCTGCAAGCGTTGATTCTATCTCATCAAGCAATAACCAGGAAGATCACGTAAGTATGGGCGCGAATGCTGCTACTAAATGTTTACGTGTGATCAATAACGTTGAAAAAGTTTTAGCCATAGAATTGCTGAGTGCCGCACAGGCATTGGATTTCAGAAGACCAATGAAAAGTTCTGAAACATTAGAAAAATTGCATGCGGAATTCAGAGAGGTGGTTTCTTTTAATGAAGAAGACAGGGTGTTGCATGATGATATGATTAAAGCGGTGGAGTTTGTAACTTTATATGAAATTTGAGTGATGGAAAATATAGATCCTGAAATATTATCGCAAAACCCTACTAAATTGAACGAACAACAATTACAAATGCTTCGTTTGTTTAAAGAACCAATGCCTGATGAAGATTATAAACTTATAAAAAAACAAATACTTTTTTTAAAAGCAAAAACAATTGACGTAGAATTAAAACAATGGGAAGATGAAAATAATATTTCAGCGGGGGATTATGAGCGTTGGAGCAATGAACATTTCAGAACTCCTTACAACCAGAAATAATGAAGGTTGTAATTGACACCAATGTTTTAATAAACTGCATTAGTTCACGAACAAAATATCATGCCATCTGGCAAGCATTTTTGACAGGAGAGATTACTTTATATGCATCAACAGATGTATTGCTTGAATATGAAGAACTAGTATTGCAGAAATATCCTTTAAAAATTGCTTCAGAAATTATAGACATTCTTCTTGATCCGGATTACGTAAAACAGCAGGATATTTATTATTATTGGAATGCTATCAGCATTGATAAAGATGATAATAAATTTTTTGATACAGCAGTTGCATCCGGTGCCGAATATATTGTTACGAATGATAATCATTTTAAATCTGCAAAGAATCTTTCCTTTCCGAAAGTGAATATTATTTCTGCGGATGATTTTTTACAAATACTTAAATCATTGTTTGACAAGTAATAAAATAGGGGGCTTCTGATGATATGATGAAAGCGGTAGAGTTTGTAACTTCATATAAAATTAGTTTATGGAAGCAATAACAGCATTAAGAGAAGAAGTAAAAAGCATGATAGACAATGCTGATGAGAAAACATTGAGGATGGTGTATGCTATGCTGGAAGTTGATACAGAAGACTGGTGGAATGAAATGCCTGAAGAAATTCAATTACAGGTTGAAGAATCCATTAAACAGGCAGACAATGGAGAGGGGTTAACACATGCAGAAGCCATGAAAAAAATAAAAGATGCCTTGTGATATTACCTGGATGCCCAATGCTATTAACAGCTACATAAAAATTATCCGATACCTGCAAACAAACTGGACTCAAAAAGAAATTGATAAATTTCAATTGTTAGCTGAAGAAAAAATCCTGAATATATCTAATCATCCACATTTAGGTGTTGCAAGAAATTATAAAAACCCTGATGTGAGATATACGCTTATACATAGGCGTGTAGCATTAATTTACAAACATAACCAGGATAAAAAAAGCATTGAATTGTTGCTTTTCTGGAACACTTCCCAAAATCCAAAAAGAATAAAAAAACTATTTGAGTAAAGTGAGTTTAACTGTGCAATGAATGAAGGTTAATAAAAAAAAAGCAGTCTGAATATTGCCCATAGCATTCATGTAGATGCAGGGAGTGATCCGCCGCGGCGGACTGCCATGAAATACTACGGCTGATAACATAAAAATATTGTCAATGATAACAGAAATAAAACCTACATACGATGCTGTTAAATATAAAACACCAACAGGGTCGCAACTGAATTGTAAAGGCTGGATACAAGAAGCAGCATTGCGCATGTTGTTAAACAATTTAAATCCGGAAGTTGCCGAAAAACCTGATGAGCTGATCGTATATGGAGGCCGCGGCAAAGCAGCGAGAAATTTTGAAGCATTAAATAATATAATTGCTGCTTTAAAAATTTTAGAGAATGATGAATCATTGTTAATTCAAAGCGGTAAACCAGTGGGTATTTTAAAAACACATGAAAATGCGCCGCGCGTATTGATCTCCAATTCGCAATTGGTTCCGAATTGGGCTAACTGGAAACATTTTGATGAGTTGGAGAAAAAAGGGTTGATGATGTATGGACAAATGACAGCCGGCAGTTGGATCTATATCGGCTCGCAAGGCATCGTGCAGGGCACTTATGAAACGTATGCTGCGGCTGCAGATAAACATTTTGGCGGGTCACTGAAAGGCACCTTAAATGTTACAGCAGGACTTGGTGGCATGGGTGGCGCACAACCATTGGCGATAACCATGAATGAGGGCGTGGCATTGATCGCAGAAGTGGAAGAGTGGCGCATCGATAAACGCCTGCAAACAAAGTATCTTGATGAAAAATATACAGATATTGATGAAGCAATTGATGCAACATTGAAATATAAAAAGGAAGGTGTTGCGAAAAGTATCGGTGTTTTATGCAATGCCGTGCATTTGTTGGAAAGGTTGATTGAAAGAAATGTTACGCCTGATACGTTAACCGATCAAACGTCTGCGCATGACCCGCTGATCGGTTACTGGCCACATGAAATATCGTATGAGCAGGCAAAGATCTTAAGAGAAAAAAATCCTAACCAGTATATTGAATATGCATATTGCAGCATGTATCGTCATGTGCAACTGATGTTACAATTACAAGACAAAGGGGCCATCACTTTCGATTATGGCAATAATATAAGAACACGTGCATTAGAGTATGAAGAAACGAACCCAAATTCAGAACTTGTTTTCCGATATAAACCACTCTTACAAAAAAACCCCCACCGGGGGGCAGGGGGGCTTTTCCCCGGTTTCGTACCTGCCTATATCCGTCCGCTGTTTTGCGAAGGGAAAGGTCCGTTTCGCTGGGCCGCATTAAGCGGTGACCCAAATGATATTGCCGTTACAGATGAAGTAATTGCAGCCATGTTTCCTGCAAATAAATCTTTGCAACGTTGGTTAAAACTGGCTAAGGAAAAAATTGCATTCCAGGGTTTGCCTGCAAGGATCTGCTGGCTTGGGCAAGGCGAAAGAGAAAAGGCCGGACTTGCATTTAACGAGTTAGTCAGAACCGGAAAAGTAAAGGCGCCAATTGTTATTGGCCGCGATCATTTAGATACAGGTTCCGTTGCATCTCCGAACCGGGAGACAGAAGCTATGTTGGATGGCAGTGATGCTGTTGCTGACTGGCCTTTGCTGAATGCATTAGTGAATACTGCGGGCGGCGCCAGTTGGGTGAGCCTTCATCACGGCGGTGGTGTAGGCATGGGGTACAGCATTCATGCAGGCATGGTGATCGTTGCTGACGGAACGGATGCAGCAGCGCAAAGATTAAGCCGTGTGTTGCGCAATGACCCGGGCATCGGGGTTATCCGTCATGCCGATGCGGGTTACACGATTGCTAAAGAAACAGCAAAAGTTCATCACTTGGATATAGATGAAAGATTGACGTAATAGCTTCCCTCTCTGGAGGAGAGGGGACATTCACCAACGACCATGTAAATATTCAATGTTCAACACTCAATAATCAATATTCAAGCGGTGAATGTTTATCAATGAGATTGAATATTGAACATTGATTATTGCGTATTCGCCAATTGACTATTCACCACTCACAATTCACTAATAAACTTCCCGTTTATCATAACCCTATCAATTAAATTGTTTCCAAAAGCATACGGTAAAAAAGCCAGTGAAGGAATTGGTTTTGTAAAAATAAGATTAGCCTTCTTGCCAATGGTTATGCTCCCGGCTTCGTTTTGTAATTCCATTGCATACGCGCCGTTTATAGTAGCTGCATTTATAGCTTCTTCAGGCAATAGGCGCATCTGGATACAGCTCATCGATACAACCATATTCATATTGCCGCTGGGAGAGGAGCCGGGGTTAAAATCTGAAGCCAGCGCGATAGCAGAACCTGCGGCGATCAATTTTCTTGCAGGCGGATAATTCATTCTTAAAAAATAGGCCGCGGTGGGTAATAATGTCCCAATGGTATTGCTATTGGATAGTTGCGCTACATCATCATCGGTCATTGTTTCAAGATGATCAACACTTAAAGCATTTAATTCAATAGCAGCTTCGATTCCACCAATGCTGTTAAGCTGGTTTACATGCAGTTTTGGTTTTAATCCCAATCTCATTCCTGCATAACAAATGCGTTTCATTTCATTCACAGAAAAAAAGCCTTCTTCGCAAAAAACATCAATGTAATCGGCTAATTGCTCTTTTGCAATATTAGGAAGCATTTCATCAACGATGAGTTTTATATAACCTTCATGATCATTTTTATAGGTTAATGGATAAGCATGCGCTCCCAAAAATGTTGAGCGAACGGGAATTGGTGCAACCTCTTTTAACCGGCGAATGACGCGCAATATTTTTAATTCGCCTTCCACACTTAAACCATAACCGCTTTTTATTTCAATAGCTCCTGTGCCGAGTTGTATCAATTCATTCAATCGTTTATGAGCAAGACTGAGAAGTTCATCCTCACTGGTTGCATTCAGTTTATTGGCAGAGTTTAATATGCCTCCGCCTTTTGCCGCAATTGCTGCGTAACTCAATCCTTTTAGCTTATCAATAAATTCTTCTTCACGACTGGCGGCAAACACCAAATGCGTATGGCTGTCGCACCAGCAGGGAAGGACGTAAGTGCCATTTGCATCTATCTCGTTGTCGTCCTGCACTGATGTTGGCCGTTCATCCATTTTGCCATAACCTGATATTTTCCCATTCTCAATTTCCAGGTAAGCATTTTCTATACATGGCAAGTTAGATAACGCTTCACCACGTAAAAGATGATTATCGCTTCTTGTATTGACTAGTAATTTTATGTTAGTGATCAACGTTGCCAAACCTGTGATGCTTTATTGTAAATAAAGAAATTCAAATATAACATTGTAGTGTGGTGTCAACTGAATTATGGTGCAGGAAATACCCGCACAGAGGACGCAGAGATAACAGAGAAAGCTATGTTTGCTCCGTTAGCTCTACTGCGATAAAAATCTTTCTGTGTGCATTTGTAGCTTGTGAGGGGCACGACAATTTCATGTTGACGTGACAGTAGTAGCAGCGCGACAAGCTTGCATGTTCCTGAAATCAACTGCATACAACGATTTACCAATAATAAAAAATCCCGCTGTTAAGGCGGGAATTTTTTTGTATATAGAGGATGTTGAATGACTACATTGATACGCGCATCAGGTCACTTAATTTTTTATCAACCTCTTTTAAACTGATATAAAGTGTTTTTATTTCAGTAAGTTTTTCTCCTTTCGAAATTGCCTTATGATAAATTATCGTAAGCTCATCCTTTTGTTTTTGCAGCTTTTCTATCAAAGTTGATAAGTTGGTTCCGATAGTTGTTTTTCCACTCATAGATTCGTTGTTTATATTGTTAGCAATTCAAATATCCCGCCAAATATATGTTGCATAAAAAAGAGAAAAACACAGGAAAAATACATTAACCATATATTAATGATCAGGGCTTTTCAATGTGTAAAATGTACATGCTGAAATCAAACAGAATTTATTCCCAGCGGAAAACTTTTACGGCAGCCGCATATATAATTATTCCCCAAATAAGCAATACGCCTACATCGCGCCAGCAGCTAATGAAACTTGCGCCTTCAAAAGAAATATTGCGCATGGCATTATTGAAATGTGTAAGCGGAAGTATATTACAAAATCCCTGCAGCCATTTTGGAAAAACACTCACAGGAAAAAAAGTGCCTGCCAGTAAAAATTGTGGCAGGGTAAACATATTTGCAAAAGGAGGAATGGTGCTTTCATTTTTGGCGACACTGCTGACCACAAATCCAAAACCCATAAAAACAATTAATGCTATAAAGCTTAACAGCATAATTTCAAGAAAAGTAGAAAAGCCTCGCACCAGCGTAAAATGAAATGCTGCGGCCCCTAATCCAATAATAATTATGGCGGTAAGCATTTGAAATATTACACGGCTTAAAGCTTCACCAAAAACAATATAGGTACGGCGAATAGGCGTTGCAAAAAAACGTTTTAAAATGAGTTGTTGCCTCAGGTTAAAAAAGGTAAATGCCACTCCAAATACCCCTGCACTTAATAAAGAAAAACCCAGTTGCCCCGGCAAAATAAAATCTATGCGCCTGTATTCCCTGCCGGGGATTTTTTCAACGTGATTACTGACATTGGCAATCGATTGCGAATGCGGAAAGTGTTGCTCGTTATAATTCCCGATAACATCTTTTAAAATAGATTCTAATACCTGCAGGTTTTGCGGATTTACTGCTTCTGAACTTTTTAATTGAATCGTATATGCAGGATTACCTGGGGTATTCCTTACAATATTGATGATGGCTGTTATGTTGCCCTTTTCCAGGTCTTCTTTTAAAAGACTGTCATCTTCATTTACAAAATGAATGCTCGGTATAGTTTTAATAGCGTCATAAACAGGGTTATTAACCGTATCGGCATTTTTGCTTAGCGCCACATCAAGCGTTATACCGCCTGCTTCGCCTATAAATCCGAATACCAGTATAAAAACCAATGGAAAAACTATGCTGAAGATCACTGCAGACGGGCTTCTTAATATGGAGCTCAGGCTGCCTTTTGTAATGGCAAGCATGGCTTTAAACTGGCTATACTTTGTTTGCATAATGTGGCGGCAAAACTATTTCATGATTTATTACGCGGAGAAATAATTTTTGTACCTGTAAAGATTTTAAGGAATAAAAAAACCGCATGTAAACATTTATTACATGCGGTAAACAATTATTGAACAAGAATTACTTCGAGCCCCAGATCTCTATTTGGGCTTTATCACCTTTCCAGTTGGGAATAGTGCGATACACAACATCAATTTCCTTTATTTTATTTTTAGCGCCACTTAAGTTAATCGCACGGCTTGCCGAATTTGCTTTAAAGTCATAACGGACAGGAATATTTTCCGGATCTCCGCTTTCATACACTACTACCAGGTTATCAATATGAACAGGTGCATCCGCAGTTTTTATTTGCAGGGCTTTGAAATTATCCGTTGCACCAATGGTTATTGCGTCTTTGCTGGCTTTAAAATCAACAGTTTTTTCGCCGATCTTCTGCCAGTTGAAGTCCTGTTTCTTTTGGGCATCGAGGCTGGTAAATGATATACCGGCAAGGAGCATAAGAAATAATGTCTTTTTCATAATTCAGATTTAGACTGGAAAAGGCAAAATGTATTCCAACAAAAATGTTAATTATTAGCTATGAATTCAATAATCGCTAATACTTCCACCTCACAAAAGCCTCCATGGCTGCATACCTTGTAAGCCCTAAGGCAGCATACAGGTTTGCCGTATTGCTGTTGCGGTCTTCTGCCCGCTGCCAGAATTCGCGGTTATCACTTCCCTGGAAAGGCACTGCATCTTTCTGGCTTTGATGGATGAAAATGCCAAAACGTTTCTTTATTACCTGGTCGGGGCTCATCGGTATTGCCATTTCAATATCAGCAATATCCCATTCCTGCCATGCGCCTTTATACAACCACATCCAGCAATCATTCACCCATTCATCACCTTCGGCTTTTATTCTTCTTAAACTTTCAAAAACGATGTCCAGGCAAACCTTATGCGTGCCATGCGGATCGGCCAGGTCGCCAGCACAATACACCTGGTGCGGTTTTATTTCTCGTAAGAGTTGCATGGTTAGCAGTACATCTTCTTCTCCCATCGGCTTTTTTTCTATAGTGCCCGTTTCATAAAAAGGCAGGTTTTGAAAATGCCAGCGGCCGTCAGGCAGCCCAACATATTTACAGGTGGCTTTCGCTTCGCATCTTCTTATCAATCCTTTTATGGCACGTATTTCAGGCGTATCAACCTGTCCGGATTTTTTTGAGGACAGGTAACTCTGCGCATCATCCAGTATTTTGGCGCTCTTCTCATTGTCCATATTAAACATTTCCTGGAAGCCAACAGCAAAATCTATAAACCTTGTCACAAATTCATCTGTAACAGCAATATTGCCGCTGGTCTGGTATGCTACATGTACTTCGTGGCCCTGGTCGTGCAGGCGCATAAAAGTTCCGCCCATGCTTATGATATCATCATCCGGATGCGGAGAAAAAATAATAACGCGTTTTGGATAGGGTTCGCTGCGTTCAGGATGAGTGGGTAATTCAACACCAGGCTTTCCACCGGGCCAGCCTGTTATACTGTCGCGCAGCAAATAATACACCTGCAGGTTTATTTCATAGGCATCGCCTTTTTCAACCAGCAGATCGCCTAAACCATTTTCATTGTAGTCATGCGTGGTTAAACTTAAAACAGGCTTATTCAGCTTTAAAGCAAGATTTGCAACGGCGCGCTTGATCATTTTAGGCGTCCATTCAATCTCACCGGTAAGCCACGGCGATTTAAAGCGGGTTAGCTCTGAAGCGGCTTGTTCATCTACAATAAAAGTGCAGTCATTATGTTGTTGTAAAATGCTTGCAGGTACCTGTTCGGTTACATTGCCTTCAACAGACCTGGCAACAATTTGCGCTTTAAAACCCCAGGCCATCAATAAGATTCTCCTGGCTTTCATGATGGTGCTTATACCCATGGTAAGCGCAAGCCTCGGCACTTTGGAAATATTCTGAAATTCCCTGGCATTGGCAACACGCGTGCTATTGTCGAGATTGGTTAAATGTGTTTTTGAAAATATGCTTGATCCGGGTTCATTAAAACCTATATGCCCATTATTACCGATGCCTAAAACCTGCAGGTCAATGCCGCCAGCTTCATCAATCATTTGTTCATATTCTATGCAATGCTGCTTGGCCTCTTCTTTTGGCAATTCGCCGTTTGGAATATGAATGTTTGCCGGATCAATATCAATATGATCAAACAAATGGCGGTGCATAAAACTCCAGTAGCTTTGAAATGCATTGCGGGCTATAGGAAAATATTCATCAAGATTAAATGTGATGACATTTTTAAAGCTTAAGCCTTCTTCTTTATGCAGGCGCACCAGTTCTTTATACATGCTGATCGGTGTGGAACCAGTAGCAAGCCCTAATACGCAGGTTTTATTCTCATTTTGTTTTTGCCTGATGAGTTTTGCAATTTCCGCGGCTGCATATTTCGAGCCTTCTTTGGGGGTTGGAAAAATTTCAACCGGAATTTTTTCAAAGGAATCTACCATGATGTTTGTCTTTTTGGTTTTATCATTTGGTGAGCAAAAATATTGTTTGCGTTACAATTTTAACTACGCAATCGTATGCAAAGAATATTTACGTGACGAAGCATAATATACAAAATTCAAATCGATAAGAAGTTTAATCCCCTTTATTAATCCCCTTTGTATTGTATTTCACCTGCCACAAATCATAACGTTTATATTGGGCTTGTAACCGTTGCTGAAAATCCTGCCAGTTCTTTTTGTCCTTGCTGCTCCATGCTATTTCACACAAGGCTTCCATACGCGGAAACACCATATATTCTACTTTTTTCCCATCGTTAACATACTCAGTCCATAAATTCGCCTGCACGCCTTTAATATATTGCTGTTCATCAGGTGTAAGCTTGGGAGTGAATGGTTCATAATTATATACAGTTTCGAGCGGGAGATAGCCACCTATGGTAAGGCTGTCTTCATGTTTTGTTTGAGAATAGTCAAAATAGAAATAGGTAGTTGGCGTCATAATAACGTTGTGATGTTGCTTTGCGGCTTCAATACCACCGGCTTCCCCACGCCAGCTCATTACCGTTGCATTGGGGGCGAGGCCACCTTCCAGGATTTCATCCCAACCAATGATCTGCCTGCCTTTACTGTTAAGGTATTTTTCAATAGTGCCAATAAAATAACTCTGCAGGCCATGTTCATCTTTCAATCCTTTTTCCTTAATGAGGTTCTGGCAGAACTCCGAGCGTTTCCAGTAATCCTTAGGACATTCATCGCCGCCGATGTGAATATATTTTGAAGGAAACAACTGTATTACTTCATCCAACACGTCTTCCAAAAATTTGAATGTATAATCTGTAGGTGCGAATACATCGGGATAAACACCCCAGCTTTGCTGCACCTGTTTTTTTAATGAATCGCCGCTCCAGGTTACACCTTTCGCTACAGGAGTGGGTTCATCAGGAAAACAACTTAATTGCGGGTAAGCCGCAATAGCAGCAGAGGCATGCCCGGGCATTTCTATCTCGGGAATGATGGTTATATACCGGTCAGCAGCATACTTTACAATATCTTTTACCTCGGCTTGCGTATAATAGCCGCAATACTTTGTGTTATCGTTACCGGTGCCGGGATGATGGCCGATGATCGTGCCATTCCTGCAGGCTCCAACCTGTGTGAGCTTTGGATATTTTTTTATTTCAATACGCCAGCCCTGGTCTTCTGTTAAATGCCAGTGAAGGGTATTGAGCTTATGCAATGCCAAAAAATCTATGTATTGTTTTACGAACTCCACAGGAAAAAAATGACGGCCGCAATCGAGCATCATACCACGATAGGCGAACCGTGGCGCATCTTTAATACTGCATTGCTGAATAACGAGGGTATTTGATTTTTCCGGCGGCAATAATTGTATTAAAGTTTGAATGCCATAGAAAACACCTTCTGCGTCGCCATTGATTGAAATACTATTACTGCCTACGTTCATGTTATAAGCGCCGGGAATAGCATTATTGGAAGTATGCGTTACTGACAGATCAATAGAATTGCCTGATTTCTTTTTTGCTGTCTGTAACTCAAAGCCGTAAAATTTTTTCAGGTAATCATTTAAAAAAGCTGCGCTTTTTTCAGTGCCCGGTTGTGATAAAATAATTTTTGTATCGGTCGAGATTGTAAAACTACCCTGTTTTACTTCAGCATTTACTGGTTGTGGAATAATTTTGAGCGATTGGGAAAAACAAAGCGTTGTTAAGCAAACAAAAACAAGAATCATCAGTTTTTTCATGACAGTGCATTTATAATTTCAAGAAATTGTGAGAGTGTTATAATTAATGTGTTTTCAAATTGTTTTAAAACAAGCAAATCTTTATCGCCTGTAATAAGATAATCAGCATCTGAATCTTTTGAAAGAGCAAGAAGATAATTATCCTTAACATCGCGGCACCATTCCTGTAAAGGAGCAGTTACATTTACAAATATTGCTTTTTGCTGCAACCGTTCAATAAAAAGCATGGCATCAGGAATAGGAAAATATTTTCTGAATCTCTCTTCCTGAATGGTATTTTTCAGTTCGTTGATCAGATCATTGGATATTATTAATTCAACGTCATAATTTAATAAAACTGCATTGAGCCTGCTATCGCTTTTTTTTATTAAAAAAGAAATGTACCAATTACTATCAATCACTACTTTCTTTTCTGTGTTTTCCATAAACCTTTTCTTCGCCTTCTTTAAGCATATTTATAATTTCTTCTTCTGAAATATCAAACTTTGGGTTTTTTTCTGCTATCTCAATCATTTCTAATCCGGCCAGATAACGTTTCATTTTTTCAGATACAGCGAAACCTGTAATTCCATTCAACTTTAAAAAATTATTTACGATTTCCTGCTCCGTTTTGTCTTTTGGCGCAATTAATATTGCTTCCATAGAAATTTCTTTTGCTCAAAATTACAAAATCATTTAAGCACCGGCAGTATAAGTCCCGATGCATGCTGCGTATCATGCCATATCTTAATATCAGTTTTAATAAAGTCTTTCTCATCGCAGGTATAAATATTGACGAACTGCTGCGGGTTCCTGTCAACCAATGGAAACCAACTGCTTTGTATTTGTATCATAATGCGATGACCTTTTTTAAAGCAGTGCGCAACAGAAGGCAATTCAAATTTTACCTGTTCAATTTTGCCGGGCGTAAATGCAGTGGGATTTTCATAACTATCGCGATATCGTCCGCGAAAGATTTCTGCACGCACAAGCATTTCATAGCCGCCCATTGGATAGGTTTTTGCTTCATCTTCATCTCCATCATCATCATTCTTTTTGGCATAGCTGAAATCATCGGGGAACACATCAATTACTTTTACAACAAAATCCGCATCTGTTGTGGATATGCTTGTCATGATATCTGCAATAATATTTCCTGTTACCGTTATATCGTCGGTTAATACATTTGTTTTAAATGTGAGCACATCAGGCCTCCGTTCAGCAAAGCGCTGGTCATCCGTCATATATTCACGCGTACGCTGAAAATGTACATCTTCTGTATAAGGTACCGGATGCGCAGGATCACTGGTGTATTCACTAAAATTTTTTGAAACAGTGGGTTTATTCCAGCTTAATTTTCCTGAATCAGCAAGAAATATCTCTTTATCCTGTTTTTCCGCAGGCGGCCATTTTGAAAATGACCTCCATTCATTTTTACCTGTGAGGAAAATATTGGCTTCTGCAATGCTATCAATACTGCCTGTCCCTTTCAAAAAATAATTAAAGAAAGGGATTTCAAAATGTTGCTGATAATACCTGCTTGTGTTAGAACCAAATTGAATATTCCCTAACTGTGTTCCATCATTGGTAAACCATTGTCCATGATACCAGGGCCCGTCAACAATTTTATTAAACGATTTTCCGGGATTATTTTCTTCAGCGGCTTTGTAGGCATTCCAGGCGCCCCAGCAGTCCTCCGCATCAAACAGTCCTCCCACCCAAAGCATCGCCGGTTGCAAATTTTTTGTAGCGTTGCGTGCATCTCTTGCCTTCCACCAGGCGTCATAATTGGGATGTTGGTATAATGTTTTCCAGAAGGTAATTGTATCCGGCATGATCCTGCCAAGATTCTTAAGGCTTCCTGTTTCGAGATAGAACTTGTAATTGTCGTGGGTATAATAATCAACTCCTTTATGCCATGCTGTTGTTGGCGTATGATGCTGTTCTCCAAATGAAGGATAAAATGAAAAACCATCCATTTGAAAAAATGCGCCATTATGATGGAAGTCGTCGCCAATAAACCAGTTGGTCACCGGAGCCTGCGGGCTTACCGCCTTTAATGCCGGGTGATTGCTTGCGGCTGCCATAGTTGAATAAAAGCCGGGATAAGAAATTCCTGACACGCCAACGTTGCCATTATTATGAGGAACATTTTTTACCAGCCAGTCAATAGCATCGTAAGTATCACTGGCTTCATCTGTTTCCGTACCTTTTTTGTTTGGGTTGAAGGGGCGTACATCTTCATATTCTCCTTCACTCATAAACCTTCCGCGTACATCCTGTCTTACTAATATGTAACCTTCTTTAAAATAATTGATGAAATAATACATGGCGAACCACCACGGTAATTGATCTTCTCCGTAAGGCGCACATGAATAAGGTGTTCGTTCCATTAAAATAGGATGAAGTACACTAGTGTCTTTAGGCATAAGTACCGACGTGAATAGCCTGACGCCGTCGCGCATTGTTATGTATACTTCTCTTTTCGTGTAGTTGTTTACAAACCATGCTGAGTCTGCATTTTGGGCTTGCAAACCACTGCAGATAAAAAAACAGGTGATCAGTAGCAAATTTTTCATTTCGTAGTTATTTAATGGTTGCGTTTTAATTGTAAAATATACAAATTATAAAAAAAATCCCCCGCGTGGCGGGGGAGGGATTTTATTCAACTTTCGTGATCTTCAAAACATTGGTCGGCAGGTGCAAATTCACCGGCGTGCTCCCGGTATTGATTACCACATCATCTTTCTTAATAAATCCTCTTTCCCTTAAAATATTTATCTGGTCAAAAAAGATATCATCCAGGCTTATTTCTTCGTCATAATAAAAGGCGCGTACTCCCCAGCTTAAGCTTAACTGGTTAACGAGACTGTGCACTTTTGTAAAAATATATAAAGGACTTCTTGGCCTGTAGCTGCTTAACATAAAGGCTGTATAGCCAGTTTGCGTCATACCAATTAATGCATCTGCATTGGCATCCTGCGCAATTTTGCACGCATTGTAACAAATAGCATCACTTAAGAAAGACGGAGAGTGGGGTAGAGGCTTGAGATCCTCTTCACGATTGTACCGGTATTCTGTTTTTTCAACTTCAAGTATGATCTTGCGCATCGTTTCAACCACTAAAGCCGGGTGTTTTCCTGTTGCTGTTTCCGCACTTAACATCACAGCATCAGCGCCTTCCAGCACGGCATTGGCTACATCAGTTATCTCACTCCTGTTTGGTTTTACATGATCGATCATGCTTTCCATCATCTGGGTGGCTACAATTACAGGCTTTGCGCGATGAATACATTTCCTGATGATCTCACGTTGCGCCATAGGAACCTTTTCCACCGGAAGCTCTACGCCTAAGTCGCCGCGTGCCACCATCACGGCATCTGATTCAAGGATAATATTGCGCAGGTCTCTTAGTGCAGAAGGCATTTCGATTTTTGCAATCACTTTGCTGCTTGAATTCTTTACTGCAATTCTTGCTTTAAGATCAATGATATCTTCTGCTTTTCTCACAAAGGAAAGCGCGATCCAGTCAACTTTGTATTGCAGGATAAATTCAAGATCAGTAAGATCCTTTTCAGTTAATGCAGGCAGCGATATTTCCGTATCGGGAAGATTGACACCTTTTTTAGGTAATAAGATTCCCCCATAGGTAACAGCCACTTTTACATCTTCAGCAGGAGTGATCTCTATTACAACAACTTCAAGTTTTCCATCGTCTATCAATATTTTGTCTCCCACTTTTACATCCTGGTGCAGGTTGGGATAGGATACATAAATTTTTTCTTTTGTACCAACCACCTTTTCTTTTGATGTAAAGGTTAGAATATCACCATTGCGAATTTCCAGCAAACCGTTTTGAATATCCCCGACTCTCAGCTTTGGACCTTGCAGGTCTGCAAGAGATGCCACATTAAAAGGTTCCTCATTATTCATTCGCTCAATCAACCCAAGTATCCTGGCTTTATCTTCATTTTTTCCATGAGAAAAGTTTAAACGAAAAACATTCACACCTGCTCTCGCCAATTCCAGCATTTTTTCATATGTATCGCAGGACGGGCCAATTGTTGCTACAATTTTTGTACGGTGAAATGTATGTTCTATACCTGCCTGTCGGTCCATTTCCTGGTGCAGATATTTCGATATGGCGTCTGACATAACAAATTGAATATTTTATTTAAGATGAGCACTTAGCTTGCCAGGATCTTTACCAGATTCATCCAGTCTTCACCAATTTTTTGTTTTTCACGTATAGCAATCTCAAGCGGCGTATAATGCATACTGTCATGTAAAATACCTACCATTACATTATGCCTTCCTTCAACCAAACATTCTACAGCGTGGTAACCCATGCGGCTGGCAATAAACCTGTCGATACAGGAAGGTGGCCCTCCTCTTTGTATATGGCCTAAAATGGTAACCCTTATTTCAAGGCCCGTTAATCTTTCCTGTACAAGGCGGGCAACTTCATTAGCCCCCTTTAATTCAGGGTGTGCGGGATCAGGCATATAACCTTCCGCCACTATAACCAGGTTTACAAGTTTTTTTCTTTTTTCCTGCTCTGAAAGCGATGCCACCATTTCCTCCAGTGTTGTATTCACTTCAGGCATTAAAATATTTTCAGCGCCCGTAGCAATACCGCTATGCAACGCTATATAGCCTGCATGCCTGCCCATCACTTCTACAATAAAAAGCCTGTCATGAGAGTCTGCCGTATCGCGTATCTTATCAATTGCCTGCACTGCTGTGTTAGCAGCCGTATCGAAGCCTAAAGTAAAATCTGTACCATAAAGATCTTTGTCAATGGTACCCGGAATGCCGATACATGGAATATTGAACTCTTTGCTTAATTTATATGCACCTGTAAAACTTCCGTCACCACCTATCACCACCAAACCATCAATGCCGCGCTTTTGTAAATTGGCATAAGCTCTTTTTCTTCCTTCTTCAGTGAGAAAATCTTTGCTACGTGCAGTTTTTAAAATGGTACCCCCGCGTTGAATAATATTGGCTACGGAACGTGAATTCATCTGGTAAATATCATCTTCTATCATGCCATTATATCCGCGTACGATGCCGAAAACTTCAAGACCACGGTAGAGCCCAGTCCTCACAACAGCACGTATAGCGGCATTCATTCCTGGTGAATCTCCTCCTGATGTTAAAACGCCTATTTTGGTAACTTTTGCTGACATTTATTGCGACCGGTTAATACTTGTTAATAATGAAATTGCAGTTTGATTTTCTTGCTCGGCCTCAAAAATAAGAGTTTTTAGCGGATGTTGATTTTTGACGTTGTATAGTTGTCGTTGTTAAAAGCTTATTGTTGCTTTGGCATTGCCTGTTGTATAAAATTTGAAAAATCATCTTTTAATTGTGCTAATGATGGTTTATTAATATATACCATGTGGCCGGCTTCATAAAACGTAAAATGAAGATTTTGCCGTACATCTTTTTTTAAGAACATATGTGATACAACATTTTCAGTTGCAAAATAAGGTGTTGCCATATCATAGTAACCTTGCGCTATCCAAACTTTCAAAAAAGGATTTTTTGTCATGGCTTCGCGAAGTGATTCTGCAACATTTAAATACCGGTCATTGCTTAAAGGCCACGATCCAACGCGCCCTGTTAATATCTCATAAGGCAGTTCACTTTCAAATTTCAATTCGCGTTTTATATAATCATTTACCACGGCAGCAAATGGTCCGTAGATCGTTTTGTCGTAGCTGGGATCATATTCATATTGTTCACCGGCTTCATCATAATCATAACCTGTAAACCGGCTGTCTAACCGGCCAACAGTTAGTCCTGAATCTCTCAATAATTCTTTATTGAATCTTCCCACATATAAACGAAGATTCGATTGCCGGATATAATCTTTTGATAAGCCTGTATATTGATGAAGCTTATTTGCTACCTGGTCTTTTTCTGTTTCATTCAACGCATCACCTTTTAGTAAAGCGGATGCATAATCACTCATTGAAAAAGCTTCTACTTCTTTTAATAAAGATTTGAGATCAGCATATTGCGAAGATAATTTATGATGATACCATGCAGTTGCAGCAAAGGTGGGCAATTGTAACGGGAAAGGCCTGTCATTGCCACGGTCAGTTTCATCAGCGCCAAAATCCAGAATAGCAGAGATCATGATAACGCCATTCAGATACATGCCGTAACGCTCCTGCAAATAGCTGGCAACGCCTGCTGAGCGCGTAGTGCCATAACTTTCACCACCAATGAATTTAGGAGAACTCCATCTTGCATATTTGGTAGTATATAAACGTATGAAATCACCCACAAAACGGGTGTCATTTTCAAAGCCGGTAAAATTGCTTTTGTCTTCGCCATGCGCAGGCCTTGTAAAACCGGTCATCATCGGGTCAATAAAAACAATGTCTGTTTTATCCAGCCAGGTATACTCATTATCGGTATAGGAAAAGGGAGGTTGTAACATTTCTCCTTTATCGCTCAATACAACTTTTTCCGGACCGATGGCGCCCATGTGCAGCCATACAGAGGAAGAACCAGGACCTCCATTATAGGCGAATAATATCGGCCGTTTTGATGTATCTTTTTCACCATCTTTCGTATAAGCAACAAAAAATACTTTTGCTTTAAGTGAATCGTTTTCATCTTTCATCAGCATAAAGCCTGCTGTTGCAGTATAATTTATTGTGACATCACCTACTTTGACCTGGTGCTTTGTAACAACAATATTTTTATCGTCAATACTTTTTTCGGGAATATTTTTATCCTGCGCATGCAGGGCAGCAGCAAAAAATATTGCAATTACAGCAATTAGTTTTTTCATGAATAAATAATTGAATTGATAACGTGATGCAACGGCAGACATTAGGGCCGCTAAGATAAAAGAATAATATTTTTTTTCAGATCAATATTGTTCTGAAAAAAATGTCACTTATTATTTTTGAAATCACCACGCTTCCATGCCTGTATAAACTGTGCCCATGCAACCGGGTTGAAAATGTTTTGAGGCGGTAGCTGGCCTGAATAATAATAAGTTGCAGCCTGGTTGCGTATTTGTGTATTCCTGGCTTCACCGGCATCGGTTGGCAGCGTCATCAACAAAGCTTTTCGCGTGGCCTCATCATTATTACGCCGTGCAATTTCCAATGCATCTGCCGGCACATCGGTGTTTACAAAGTCTCTTTCAAACTGTGGGCGGGATGGCCGGGGCTTTAAGATAGTTGCAGGAAGATAAGCGGTATCGTTTACCATCAATTGTATTACACTGTATTGATTTCCCTGGAGGCTATGCGGAACTATTATTGATTTATCTTTAAAGCCAATGCTCGAAAAACGAATGGTGTCTCCTTTTAAAACCACGATGGAAAACACGCCCTGTTCATTGGTAACAGTGCCTCTGCCGGTACCTTCTACAATAACACTGGTGGCATCTAAAGCGCGCAGACTGTCGGCGCTCATCACAACACCATACAACTGAACAACAGAATCTCGTGGCTGTGTTTGATTTTGTGCAGAACCCTGCAGCGACAAAAAAATCATTCCCGGGAAAAAAAGGTATCGTAAAGTTTTACTCATTCAATTAGTATTCATCAATTTCTATGCAAAGAAAGCGCAAGCTTAACAAAATAAATGAAGCAGGCAGTTAACTTTGCAGCCTCAAAATATTTTTAACAAAAATATGCACGATGAAAGAAAATGATATCCTGCGCGCCTTAAGTGTTGTACAGGAGCCGGATCTTGGAAAAGATATAGTTACGCTGAATATGGTAAAGGATATTTCGATTAATGATAATGTTGTTTCTTTTACCATTGTGCTTACTACGCCGGCCTGCCCCTTAAAAGAACTGATGCGGACCGATTGCATAAAAGCAATTCAACAGATAGATCCGGGTATCATAGTAAATGTAAATTTCACATCACACACAACCAGTAAACGGAATGATGCAAAAATTGTACTGCCTGGCGTTAAAAATATTATTACGGTGGTAAGCGGTAAGGGTGGTGTTGGAAAGAGCACTGTCGCGGCTAACCTTGCACTCGCATTGGCCCAGCACGATGCAAGGATCGGTTTGATGGATGCGGATATTTATGGCCCAAGTGTTCCGATCATGTTTGGCGTGCGTGGTGAACGCCCGATGATGCATGACGTAAACGGCAAAGGGATGATTATTCCGCTGGAGCGATATGGTATTAAATTGATGAGCATAGGTTTATTGGTGGATGAAAAAAGCGCAGTCGTATGGCGGGGACCCATGGCAAGCAGCGCTATAAAACAATTTGTTACAGATGTTGACTGGGGCGAACTGGATTATTTAGTGATAGATATGCCGCCGGGTACCGGTGATATTCATCTAACCCTCATGCAATCTGTTCCGGTTACCGGCGCTGTGATCGTAACCACACCCCAGCTGGTTGCCTTAGCAGATGCAAAAAAAGGGATCGCCATGTTTGCACAGGCACAACTGAATGTTCCGGTAATCGGGCTCGTTGAAAATATGGCTTATTTTACTCCGGCAGAATTACCCAACAATAAGTATTATATCTTCGGAAAAGAAGGAGGGAAGCGCCTGGCCGAAGAATATGACCTTCCTTTTTTAGGGCAAATACCGCTGGTACAAAGCATAAGAGAAGGCGGTGATGAAGGCGTTCCCGTTATGATGAGTGATGATGAGACCTCACGTAATGCATTTGAAAATTTCGCTGCATTGGTTGCAAGAAGCGCTTCTATGTTGAATGCTGATTTCTCAGAAGAAAAGGTGGCCTCAGTAGTGGACTAAGTAAGGTGTATTGTAAAAAATAATTTCATTTTGCGGTTGAAACCATCAGCGTGATCGTTAATATTATAACTAGTGTCATGTCAATCACATTATGTCGGATCGATATGTATCCGCAAATAGGTCACAAAGTGCACAAAGAGACACAAAGACCACAATGTAACATCCTCCTCTTCGTGTTAGTAGTGGTTCGCCGTGCTCTTAGTGACCTGCATCGAAAATATGACAATATTATCTTGACGTTACACTAGATATATATTTAAGAATCGATCCTATTATTCTTGCACTATCTAAATTTTGAAGAGCCGTAGGCTCGTTTCTGTTTTGTAAAACCCTGCTTCAGCAGGGTTATGAATGAGCTTTAGTTGAATAGGAGTGCCGTAGGCACGATACATATTTAACGAGCCTGCGGCTCTCTCGTGATTTTTCGCTGCTTTTTAACGGGTTAAAACCTGTTAGTACAAAATTTTTCAAGGCTACGCCTCTTTTATGAGCTTTATTAATTTAGATGCGTTTGCCCTGTATTATTCTCGCGCTATCTAATTTTATAAAACATTTGCTTAGCTTTATAACCACATCTGAAATCCCTGATGACGGCCACGCTAACAAGTGATAATAACCATTTTTCAGATCTTCTTAAAGCAAGAAGCCGTGACGCTTTTTCAGAATTATATGACAGGTATTCTCCTGCGCTGTTTGGCGTTATCTGCAGGATAGTTCAGAATAAAGTTGTTGGCGAAGAATTGTTGCAGGATGTATTTATAAAGATATGGAAGAACATTGATAAGTATGAAGCATCAAAGGGGACATTGTTTACATGGATGTTGCATATCACACGTAATACGTGCATTGATTACCTGCGCAGCATGCAACACAAAATGCAGATGCGTATGCAAGCGGAACTGCAGGAAACGCTAACCGCACCTGTACTAACACAGCATAAAGCAGAGAATACAGAATTAAGAGGTTTGGCATTTAAGTTGGAACATAAATATCAACAGGTAATTGATCTCTTATATTTTTGGGGATATTCCCAGGAAGAGGTCGCACAAACACTGCAAATCCCTTTAGGTACTGTAAAAACCAGGAGCCGAACGGGTTTGCAACAATTGAGAACTTTGTATGAAAACGCAAATAAAAATTAATTTTGAATTTGCAAATGGATAGTAAAACCTATATAGCATCAGGAATAATTGAAGATTATTGTTTGGGTACATTGAGCGATGAAGAAAGCAGAACGGTTGAACAATACGCGCAACTACATTCTGATGTACAGCATGAGATAAATGCTTTTATGCAAACGCTTGAACAGTATGCATTGGATAACGCTATCGACCCTGGCGAACAATTAAAAACCAAAATAGCTCAGTTAATTGATAACCTCGCAACAGAACTGGAAGCGACTTCTCAAAATCTCCCTTTATTGAATAAATATAGCGACCTGGGCACCTGGTTGCGTATCGTAGAACCATTGTTGCCTGCAGCATTGGAAGGAAATATGTTTGTTAAGGAGCTGCGGAATGAACATGGTGTTTCGCAAACAATTATCTGGAGCAAAATTGATTACCCCGATGAAGTGCATGAGGAAGTAGAAGAGTGTTTTATCATACTAAAAGGCAAATGCAGGTGTTACATTGAAGGCGAAATAATTGAAGTAGATGCAGGTGGCTTTTTGGAAATACCTATGTTCAAGCATCACGACGTAAAAGTAATTGAATCACCTGTGCTTGCAGTTATACAAAGGGTAAAGGTTGCATAAAAAAAGTAAGCTGCGAGGCCGGGCTGTTAGCTTCGAGGTGCAAATACAATCATTCACGGTTCACGTTTGACGATTCACATCTGAGAATTGCAGATTGGCGATTGCAGATTGCGGATTTATTGTATTATTCATTATTGAAAGTCATCCACTATAGAATTCATAGTATTTACCAATTCCAAATTCCTTCTCACTCATCACTGATTATTCATCATTCATTCTATTCACCATTCCTCACTGAAAATTCCCAATAACTTAACATTAGGTAAAACCAAACTTAAACTTTAGGCCTGCGCCTTATCACATAAAACATACTGTTCATCTTCATTAAATGTCGTTTTACCGATTAATGGTTGTAAGCCCTACCACTCATAAGTTTCTTTGTGCCATTAATAAAACATTTATATACAGTTACTATAACTGTAATCAATTTTACAAACGGAATTTATGAAACGAATTTTATCATTAGTAAGTGCATTTATTTTTTTGGCATTTGCTTCAACAGCACAAAATATAAAAGGCATAGCAAAAGATGCGGAAGGAAAATTATTGTCCAATGCAAGTGTTTCTTTATTGAATGCAAAAGATTCTGCAGTTGTAAAACTCGCAGTGACCAACACATCAGGTGAGTATAAATTTCAAAATATAAAAGATGGAAAATACCTGACCAATGTAAGCTATGTTGGTTATGCAAGCGCTTATTCACCTGCGTTTGAAGTTTCAGGTAGCGGCGATGTTAATGTAGCCATTGTTTCGCTTACAAAAACGAATGGTGGTTTAAAAGATGTAGTAGTTACCGCGCAAAAACCAATTGTGGAAGTGAAAGCAGATAAAACTATTTTAAACGTGGAAAACACGATCAATGCAGTCGGCAGCGATGCATTGGAATTGTTGCGTAAATCGCCAGGTGTACTGGTGGATAAAGATGAAAATGTAAGTCTTGCAGGAAAAACCGGCGTGCAGATATATATCGATGGAAAGCCTTCGCCACTAACCGGGGCTGATCTTGCTGCTTATCTCAAATCATTACAGTCTTCGCAGATAGAATCAATTGAACTCATCACTAATCCGTCAGCAAAGTATGAGGCTGCAGGTAATGCAGGTATTATTAATATCCGCCTGAAAAAGAATAAGGCTTTTGGAACAAACGGCTCCATCAATGCTGGTTATAATATCGGTATCTATCCAAAATATAATGCGGGGTTCTCATTTAATCATCGCAATAAAAAAGTAAACATTTTCGGAAACTATAATTATAATAACAACAGGAATGAGGGCTTTATGAATATTTACCGTATTCAGTTGGATACCATTTTCGATCAGCATTCAAAAATGAATTTCAAGAATCAAAGCCATAATTTCAAAGCCGGCGTGGATTATTTTATCAACAAGCGTAATACGATTGGCGTTATGGTAAATGGCAACATTTCCAATCCGCATTTTGCCAATCAAAGTCATACAACAATAGTTTACGAGCCAACCAATACAACAGACAGGATCCTTATGGCTGATAATTCAAGTGTGAGCAGCAGGGATAACGTAAACGCAAACATCAATTATCATTTTCTTGATACATCAGGTCATGAATTAAACGTGGATGCAGATTATGGATATTACAATATTAAAAGCAATCAGTACCAGCCAAATTACTATTATGATTCTACAGGTACAAACCTGGAGAATCAATATGTCTATAATATGATCGCCCCAACTAAGATTGATATTTATTCTGCGAAGGCAGATTATGAGCAGAACTTTAAGAAGGGAAGATTAGGGTATGGCGCTAAAATATCTTATGTAAAAACCACCAATAATTTTGAGCGGTATAATGTATTTACGAACGATAAATTCCTGGATACACTGCGCAGCAATGATTTCAATTATAAAGAGAACATCAATGCTGCCTATGTAAATTATAACAGGCAGTTTAAAGGTATAATGATACAGGCAGGTGTTCGCGTTGAAAACACGAATTCAGAAGGAATCTCGTATGGGTATAATGCCAAGGGAAATGAATATCTTCCTTATGATTCCAGCTTTAAAAGGAATTATACCGATTTCTTTCCGAGTGCTGCTATAACCTGGAATAAAAATCCAAAGAACCAGTGGGGTTTAAGTTATAGCAGGAGAATTGACCGCCCGGCTTACCAGGATCTGAATCCATTTGAATTCAAACTAGATGAATATACTTATCAAAAAGGTAATACGCAGCTAACACCACAATACACCAACAGTATTTCATTGACCAACACATTAGGTTATAAATTAACTACCAAATTAACCTATAGTCATGTGAATGATGTGTTCTCGCAGATCATAGATACGGCAGACAGGTCAAAGACTTTTATAACAAAGAAAAACCTGGCAACTCAGGATTTAGTAGGCCTGAATATAAGTATGCCATGGCAAAAAAAATGGTATAGTGTGTTTGCCAATGTGAATTCATACTATTCACATTATAAAGCTGATTTTGGTGCGGGTCGCACTATTGACCTGGATGTATATGCAGTGAATATTTATGCGCAGCAAACATTTAAAGTGGCAAAAACAACCACGCTTGAAGTAAGTGGTTTTTACTCTTCGCCCTCTATATGGCAGGGAACTTTTAAAACCGGAGATATATGGAGTGTTGATGCAGGCGTACAGCAAACGCTTCTTAAAGGAAAGCTAACAGCGAAAGCAAGTGTAACAGATATTTTTCAAACATTACGTTGGAGTGGTGTAAGCGATTTTGCCGGGCAGTATATGAAGGTGAATGGTGGAAATGAAAGCAGGCAGTTGCGTTTAAGTGTGGTGTACCGTTTTGGAAGTGCACAGGTTAAAAATGCACGCCAGCGTAAGACCGGCGCCGAGGAAGAAAGTCAGCGTGTTGGCAGCCAGGGCGGCGGATTAAATTAGTCTCTCTTTTAGGTGATGAATAAATACAGCCTGGAATTCTTTCCGGGCTTTTTATTGAATATTCAGCAATTTTTACAATTACATTTTCATGTACGGTATTGAGATGTATGGATAAAATATGTTAAGTCGATGATCATAAGTTTACTAATCGGGTAGATGGTCGGATTCAATATCAACTTTTTTGTTTCGCAATTGGCTGCAGTTGTTGATGCGACGGAACTCTTTTCAACAAAAATTTTTATCTTGAACTATAAAATCAGCAACAGTCTCCGGCTGAACAATTTATTATGGAATGATAAGCCAAAACAACATGACAACTCCATCACCGGTACAGCAAAATGAAAGAACAGTAGTCGTTGATATTATCAGGGGTTTTGCACTTACGGGTGTGCTGATTGCTAACTTTACAGCGTATAATACCCAGAATCTTCCATCAACTATTGTTGATTCAATTTCTTCTCCTTTTGATAAAGCGTTAGCAAACATCAACACAATTTTTTTTGAGTGGAAGTTCTATACCACCTTTTCCATATTGTTTGGCTATGGATTTGGTTTAATACTTACCAGCCTTGAAAAGAAAAATATTAATTCAACTCCTTTTTTCATCAGGCGAATGTTTTGGCTTTTTATCATTGGTGCGGTACATACGCTTTTCTGGTGGGCAGATGTTTTGCACCTTTATGCGTTAAGCGGCGTTTTGCTTTTAGTGTTTAGAAGACTTTCTACTTATAAGATTTTGATCTGTTCACTTATTTGCATGTTTATTATTTCGCCTTTTGTTTCATTGATGTTTCAAAATAAGCCCGATTATTTTACAGATGAAAACATGGAGCTGCTATATAATCAATATCTTAATGGTAACATTATTGATGTATTTAAGGCTAATATTAATTTGTATTATAAAGCTTTTATTCTAACTGCCGTCGATTTGCATGATATCATTGAAACACTTGGCAGATTTCTTTTCGGATACTTTTTACTCAGGGTAAGGTTGTTTGAATCCATTGAAACCAAAAAACCCCTCTTCAAAAAAATTTTGTTCATTACTGCACCTTTAATGATTGCATATTTTATTATTCGATGGTTGTCACTGCAGCGAGTGATCAGCACCGATCAGGTTAATTGGGAGCCAGTAATCAAACTGGGTATCATCTCTACATCCTGCTTCTATGCAAGCGCGCTGGTTATTTTATACATCACATTCGGAAGATCAAAATTCTTTATCCCTTTGCAATCGTTAGGGAAAATGACGCTGACAAATTATCTACTGATTTCAGCATTTCTCATCATTTCGCTTTACGGTATTGGTTTTGGAAAGTTAGGGACACTTCCTATGCACATTGTTTGGCTTTTGGCATTTATATGGCTTCTTGTTGAAATTTCATTTAGTATGTTTTGGCTTTTTAAATTCAGGTTCGGGCCAGCAGAATGGATGTGGAGGCAATTAACGTACAGGAAAAGAATTCCGCTGCGTAAACAAAAAATAAAGTAATGCAATCGGGCAAGCAGATTTCAATCCTAAAGGCTTGCCAGGCCAAATGGGCAGGGGTGAAATGATTATAGAATCATGCATCATGCAACAGCAAAACCCCGAACGGGTTTAATAGTTATTATAATCACGAAGGTTATCTCCACAATACATTGCTAAAACACATACCGGATTTCTTCCGCTTGGAAAAAAAAACCTGCCTTTAGGAAAAGCCTGCTCTGCATAAGTTTTACATCATTTCAAATTTGTATCCGTTTCTCATAAAGCTTTTGATAAATACACATTAAAAATTTAAACACATTTTTAAATCGCTAATCATGAAAAAAATATTTTCGTTGTTGTATGGTCTCGTTTGTTACCTCGCATTCTTTGGAACTATTCTTTATGCAATAGGATTCGTCGGCAACATAATAGTACCTAAAACCATTGACGGCAAACCACAGGTTCCTTTAGCGGGGGCCATTTTCATAAACGCATCGCTATTGTTATTATTCGCCTTGCAGCATAGCATAATGGCAAGGCCTGCTTTTAAAAGCTGGTGGACTAAGATCATTCCTCGACACCTTGAACGGAGCACTTTTGTATTACTGGCCAGTTTATGTTTAATGTTGTTGATGTGGCAATGGCAACCTATCGGGGGCGTTGTATGGTTAATCGAAAACAAAATGGTGAAGAACATATTGCTTGTTGTTTACCTGGCTGGCTGGGCCATTGTATTTATTTCTACTTTTCTTATCAATCATTCCGACCTGTTTGGATTAAGACAGGTATGGTTAAATTTCCAGGGCAAACCTTATACAGAACTACCATTTCGGGTACCCATGTTTTACAGGTTTGTTCGTCATCCTTTATATCTCGGTTTCTTAATTGCATTTTGGCCGGCTCCCGTTATGACCATTGCGCATCTCTTATTCGCAGTTTTAACAACAGGCTATATTTTCACGGCCATCCAACTGGAAGAGAAAGACCTTATGCATGTTTATGGAGAAAAATACCGTCACTATAAAAAATGGGTTCCCATGATCATTCCATTCATTAAGAAAAAGAGCAGTTAGAAACGATTGTTTAAACAAACGATATAACATTTTCATTACTGAAGGTTTTATTACAAATACAGCTTACATCACTTGTTCAAAACCACGTTGCGTTAAAAATATATGCGTATGAAAGCGATCATATCAAAATCATTTTTGAAAAACTATGGCAAGAAAGGAATGATCATTTATTTATGTTGGTGCGCCTTTAAAGGATTGATATTTCTTTTGGCAGGATGGTTATTAAGTTGATAACCTTCGGTATAACCAGCCAAAGCCAGGATCTCTTTTTCTTCTCATACTTCACCGGAATATCTGCAACAAGAATAAAAAATAGAGGAGATAGCAGATTGTTATGTGCACAACAAAACAATTTGATACGATTGTTTAAAACGCGCCAGGCAGCATTAAGGAATTGATGCTGCTTTTTTAATTATATACCTGAATGCTTTTTCAATTTATTGCTATCCTAACATATTTTACCATTAGAGTTACTGCATTTCTATGCGAAATTCTATGCTTTCTATCTGCCTCCTGTGCGGTTAAAGTTATCTCAAACCAAATAGAAGCATTAGACACATAGGTTATCACATAGAAGCGACTAAAGCATATTAATGGATTTCAATGGTATAATACGGTATTTACTAATTCACATTTTGTATGCTCGCAATTTTTTTATTGCTGTAACCTTTTATACATAATAGCTCATCGATTATAATACTCAACAATTAAATGTATCTGCAACGCTCCGCTTGGAAAAAAAAATCAGCCTTTCGGAAAACCGCTACCAGTAAGGGTTCCATGTTGCTTCAATTTTACATCGGATTAAAAAACAAAATTTTTTACCATTAAAATGTTAACAATGAAAAACAAAAACTTTCTTTTTATCATGACGCTGTTTTGTGCAGCCACCGTTTCCGTAAATGCCCAAAGCTGGTCGCTCACCGGCAATGCAGGCACAGCGCAGAATCGTAATTTCATAGGTACCACTGACAATAAACCGCTTGTTTTCAGAACAAAGAACCTTGAACGCATGCGTATTTTAAATAACGGTCTTGTAGGTATCGGGACCAAGACTCCTACTAATCCATTGCATGTGGTAAAAGGCCTTTCTGGTGCAGCAGGTTATGTTGATGCATCTTTGGTGTTGGAGAACAATATACATAACTATATTAATATTCTGGCGCCTTCTAATTTTGAAACGGGAATACTGTTTGGCAAACCTTCGGCAAGTACCAGCGGCGGCATCATTTATAATAGTGCGGTTCATCCCAACGGTTTTCAATTCAGAACAGATAATAACGTTGTGCGCATGGTGTTGTCGGGAAGCGGCAATTTAGGTATTGGTACTGTTTTCCCTGAAGCTTACAGGTTGCGGTTAGGAGTTGACCTTTGGGGATTTAATATTTTTAATAATTTCAATCAGACGCACTGGGAACAGTTTGTTGATGAGGATTTTTTATTGTACTATAACAATGTCGATAATCTTGTGGGACGGTTTGATCATGCTTCCGGAACTTATACGGCTGCATCTGATGAGCGTTTGAAAACCAATATCAAGCCCATGACTTCTGTGCTTGACAAAATCAACCGGCTAAAACCGTCAACATATCAATTCAAAAAAGATAAAAATGGAAAAGAATACAATGGCATGATTGCACAGGAAGTAATGAAAGTGTTTCCGTCGCTTGTATCACATTACACAAACAAAGACAGGAAAGTTGACGTATATACCATGGATTATTCAGGCTTTGGCGTGATAGCTATAAAAGGCATACAGGAATTACAAACACAGGTAAAGGAACAACAGGAAAAAATAAACAGCCAGGATAGAAAAATAGAAGACCTTACTACGTTGGTGAAACAGCTTCTACAAACACATGCTTCTTCTACTGATAACAGTCTATTGAAAAATGCCAACAGCGCTGTTAAGGCCTCGCTTGAACAAAACGCACCCAATCCGTTTACGCAGAATACCGTGATTAATTATTATGTACCGCAAACCGCAGGCAGGGCCTCTATTAATATAACAGATATTAACGGCAGGCTTATAAAGACTGTTACTGCTGCCAAAGGCAATGGTAAGATCACGATAGAAAAAGGGCAATTGAATTCAGGCACGTATGTTTATTCTTTATATGTAGATGGAAATGTGGTGCATACCAAACAAATGGTTTTGACAAGATAAAGCAACGCAAAGTATTAATTGAGTATGAAAAATTACATACTAAGCTAACCTTATTCATACCACAACAGTTTCGGTAAACTGCTTAAACACTGCAGCCATAAAACCGGATAACTATAAGATTTTAAACCACAAAGGTTCACAGGCAAAGATGCGTTGCAACCGCCAGATGTTTTCTTTGTACCAGGATCTTTGTGGTTTAATTATTTTATTTTGCATAGATGATCTCGGCTTATAAAAAACGCAGGCTTACATTCATTACAATAGTTTATTGGTTCCTGCTGTTATTTATTATGGCGGCATGGGTCTGGTGGTTCATCTCGCTTCAAAACCAGAATGACCAGATGCGCATGTATAAATTACTGCAGTTGAATAAAGATGACACAGCCTATGAACAGAACCTGGATTTAATCAATGAAGAACACAAAAGAAAAACCGCGCAATGGATAAGTGAAGGGATAACATTTGTGCTGGTAACATTAATAGGCGCTGTGTTTGTTTATCGTTCGGTAAGAAAACAATTTTTGCTTGGCAAACAGCAACAGAATTTTATGATGGCTGTTACACATGAATTAAAAACCCCGATTGCAGTCATCAATCTTAGTCTTGAAACATTACAGAAGCGAAAGTTGGATGAGGAAAAACAACAACGGTTAATAACTACTACCTTACAGGAAACAGACCGCCTGAACGATCTTACTTCAAATATCCTGATAACAGCGCAATTGGAAAGTGGCAACTATGCACCAGCGAAGGAAAGAGTTGATCTTTCCGGACTGGCGGATAAATGCGCTTCAGATTTTTCACACCGGTTTTTGACAAGAACAATTGAAAAAAATATAGAAGATAATATTTACATCAACGGGGAAAGATTGTTGCTGCAGTTACTGATAAACAGTTTGCTCGACAATGCGTTGAAATATTCTCCGAAAGAAAAACCGGTTTGCCTTGAATTAAATAAACATCAAAATAAAATATTATTAAAGATCATGGATGAAGGCAGCGGGATAAGCGACAATGAAAAGAAAAAAGTTTTTGAAAAATTTTATCGCAGCGGCAATGAAGCCGTACGGAAGACAAAGGGAACAGGCCTTGGATTATATCTTTGCAAACGGATTGCTGAAAGTCATAAAGCAAAAATAAAAGCCGTGAATAACCAACCTGCCGGCAGTATTTTTATTGTTGAATTCAATACATGATGAAAGAAGAAAAAGCAAATATTTTACTGGTAGAAGATGAAGAAAACCTTCATGAAACTCTAAAGCTTAACCTTGAGATGGAGGGCTATTCTGTCACGTCAGCTTACGACGGGAGTGAAGCCATGAAAATGGTGGAGGAGGAATATTTTGATTTGATCATTATGGATGTGATGCTACCTGAAATGGATGGCATAAGCGTTATAGAAAATATCCGGCTTAACAATAATAATGTTCCTGTGTTGATACTGAGTGCAAAAAATACAGGCCAGGATAGGGTGTTGGGCTTAAAAAAAGGCGCTGATGATTATCTTACCAAACCCTTTAACCTGGAAGAGCTTTTATTACGCGTTGATAAGCTGATTGTGAAAAATAAAAAGATCGTTGATAAGGATTTTGCTTTTGATACCTATACATTTGATGAGAACACAATAGACTTTACAGCGCAGGAAGTAACATTAAAAAATGGAGATAAGGTTGAATTAAGTAAAAAAGAAGTTATGTTGCTGAGGTTACTGATCGAAAATAAAAACCAGGTTGTAACAAGAGAAAAGATCCTGCAATCTGTTTGGGGGTATAAAGTTTATCCTAATACAAGAACTATAGATAATTTTATTTTAACCTTCAGAAAATATTTTGAAACAGACAGCCGCAATCCCAGGCATTTTCATTCAGTAAGAGGAGTGGGGTATAAGTTTACAAATTAGTGTTAAGTTAAGCGTGAGTGGTGAGTAAATTAAATATGCGGCATGTGTCCTCTCACAACTCCCGCATTGGCGGAACCACTCACAAATTGAAACATCATATCTTGCTTAACATTGTGCTAGCTTTCCGCTTGTAGTTCTTCCACTACGTGCTTTAATTCAATAAAATAAAATGCGAGATCAGCCTGGGTTTCAAAAGGTGCATAGAGGCTCAGGTTAAAAGCTTCATATAAAGCATTCACTTTATTGCAAACCGGCGCATTGTAGGTTCTTTGCTTAAGTTCATCTAATAAAACATCTTCGGAATACTGGTTGGAATCGATTCTTTCTGCAACAGCCCTGGTAAGTATGTTTTTTGCTTTTGTAAAAAATAATTTATTGTCTGTAACAGGCTCAAGTTCGCTCAGGTAGCGGGAGAAATCAGTTCTGTATTTAACATAGTAAACCGGTTGTGGTTGCACAAAAACCGGGGCAGCCGTAACGTTGGTAGCGCTTGCCATTTTTAATGCATGTGTTTTGTTTTTTTTGTAAGAAATAAAACCAACTAATGCAACTGTAAGCGCAATAGCCGGAACGATCCATAAATATTTCCTGTTGGTGATGTCGTAATTGACAACATCATTAAATATGTTTTTTCCTGCCAGCTCCTTTGTGAAGGTGATGGCAATGCTATCTGAAGATATTGTTTCATACTTTTTTGTTGAAGTATTAAAAAAGCTGAAACTTACCGGGGGTATTTTTATATTCCCCTCTTTTTTGCCGATAAAAGGTATAGTAAAGATACGATCGCCGCTTATCGGGAAAATATCCTGGCTAAGGTGCTGGGAGTCGCTGCCATCAAAATGTTCTACATTGTCGGGCCATGAAATTTCTGGCTTAACAATAGCATCAAGATTACCTGAGCCTTTTATGGTAACTACCAGGTTATCGTTTTCACCAACAGGAATTTTAGTACCGGATGCTTTAGCGGATATGCTGAACATACCTGTGATGCCATAAAAATTTGAGGGTTTATTTTTTTCAGGCAAAGGATCTACTTCAACAACTTCTTCAGCGTTACTAACAGTAATGTTGTATTTTTTTGGCTCAAATGGATTTTCAGGGTTCAATTCTTCAACTAAACTATTTACAAAGGCTTTACCAAGCGAAAGCGTTCCTTGTTGCAATGGAGTTAACTGAACTTTCCGTAATGTGTAAACAGCATAAATCACGTCACGCAGGCTTTCTATATTGCGTCCCTGCTCAAAATTCAATTCTTTTACGCTCCATCCTATAAATTCCGGTTGCTTCGTTACGGTGGGGCGGTCATTAAGGGTTATATCTACATAAAACTGATAGGTTGCCATTACAGGCTCACCTACAAAAATTGTATGCTTACTGGTGAGAACTTTTACAAACATTTTTTGCTTCAGCATGGATTCCCGGTCGTTATCATTGATTGTTTTTCTTTCACCATTAATTAAGGAGGGGAGTACAGAAGGATTATGCTGTGCTTTTAAGACAAACGGATAACATAGGAAAAGCAAAAAAATACATATAGGTTTAACAACATTATCCATTATGTACAAATTTATTACCTGTGTAAATCTTTAATGTTCATGTACAGGTTAAACAATTCAAAAATAAAAATTATAACCGTTTTTTATCTGTTCAAAATCATAACAAAGTTTTCAAGGCATTATTGGAATGTAAGCGGCAATTTTTGCAATCAATACTTTCCCGCGATATTTATAAACAGATGTTTTACAGAGGAATTAATTATGTTTGTCTCTATAAAAAAGTATATGGCATTTTCCCCGGTAGACACCATAATTGATTTTTTAGAACCTGTAAATTCCGCCGTGTTTTATAACAACGACGATGGCTTTAACAATAAACAACTGGGAAGTTATATTGATATATATACAAATAATTTTCCCGATGTTGCTGCGGCTGATCTTGTTATTATTGGATGCAGTGAAACGCGTGGAGCGGGCATGCATAAAGAAGATGGCAGAGGGGTTAATGCGATCCGTGCACATTTTTATAATCTCTACCATTGGCATACCGATGTAAAAGTTGCAGACATTGGGAATATTAAAACTGGCGCTTTGCTGGAAGACACTTATTCTGCATTACAACAGGCGCTGTCCGAATTGTTTTCCTTAGGAAAAAAAGTGGTAATACTTGGCGGTTCACATGATATTATGTTAGCGCAATACAATGTGTTTGCTGCACAACAAAAAATTATAGAGGTTACCGGTGTTGATGCTTTTTTGGATATGAATATGGAAAGCCGGTTGCCTGCAGAACATTTCCTGTTAAAGATGTTTACAGGCGAACCAAATTATTTAAAGCATTACAATCATATTGGTTTTCAAAGCTATTTTGTTCACCCGGCCATGCTGGAAACCATTGATAAACTACGTTTTGATTGTTACCGCGTTGGCGTTGTAAAAGAGCACATGGAAACCATGGAGCCTGTGATACGCAATGCGCACGTATTCGCATTTGATATTACCGCCATTCAGCATAGCCATGCCCCGGCCAACCGCATTACGCCTAATGGATTTAATGGCGAAGAGGCATGCATGCTTATGCAATTTGCCGGTATGAGCAGCCTGGCAAACTCCATAGGAATTTATGGGTATAATGCTGCACAGGATATAAGCGATCTCACTGCAAAACAGGTCAGCCACATGCTTTGGTATTTAATGGACGGTATACAAAAGGGCAAGAACGAAGCGCCGTTGGAACAACGTGAAGATTTTAATGAATTCAGGTTGATGTTTGCAGATTTTGAAACATTGTTTTTACAAAGCAAAAAAACACACCGGTGGTGGATGCAGTTGCCTGATAAAACCTTTGTGGCCTGCAGCGGTAGCGATTATACAACCGCATTAAACAATGAAATTCCTGAACGCTGGTTAAGAGCTGCTGAAAGAAGTTAAATATTTTGTTACCAGCCAATGAACTCTATTGAGCACGGTTGTGTCACTCCCTGCATCTGCAGATGCTTCGCTCAGCTTTGCTTCAATTTCATTAACGCTTTATCATCTGCTACTTTTGCCTATGCAATACACGCTGAAAAAATCTCTCGGGCAGCATTTTTTAAAAGATGAAAATATCAGCCGGAAAATTATTGCAGCTTTAACGGAACATTCCTTTAGAAATTTATTGGAGATCGGCCCGGGTGCGGGCGCATTAACAAAATTTTTATTGCAGTTAAATGCTATTGAATTCAAAGCCATAGAGCTTGATGACGAAAAGGTGAAATACCTGCTGAATACTTATCCGTCATTAAAAGATAAATTAATACATAAGGATTTTTTAAAAGCTGAAATGCCTTTTGAAGACAGTTTTATAGTTGTCGGGAATTTCCCATACAATATCTCTTCGCAAATACTTTTCAAAATTCTTGAATGGAAAGATCATGCTCCCGTAGTGATCGGTATGTTTCAGAAAGAAGTGGCGCAGCGCATTGCATCAAAACCCAACAGCAAAGTATATGGCATATTAAGTGTATTGGTGCAGGCATTCTATCAGGTGAAATATTTATTCGATGTTTCTCCGTCATCATTCAACCCGCCTCCAAAAGTTATGAGCGGTGTTATAGAGTTAGCAAAAAGATCAACAACTCCTTTGATGAAAACAGAGAAAGATTTTTTCCTCCTCGTAAAAACCGCATTTAATCAGCGGAGAAAAAAATTGCGCAACGCTGTTCGTAATTTATTTCCGGAAGATATTTTACAGCATGAAATTTTCGACAAGCGTGCAGAACAGCTAAGTGTTGATGATTTCGCGTTGCTCACATTTAAAATGAAGGCATGATAAAAAAGAAAGTTATAGTTACTGCAAGAGTGCATCCTTATTTATTAGACGAATTAAAGATCAAAGGCTACGAAATTTTACATATCCCCGCAGTTACCTATGAAGAACTCGGCGCGCTTATTAAAAACACAAACGGAATAATTGTAACCACCAGGTTAAAAATTGATAAAGCATTAATTGATAAAGCAGACAGCTTAAAATGGATTGGCCGGTTGGGCAGCGGAATGGAATTGATTGATGTTGATTATGCAGAAAAAAAAGGTATCTGTTGCGTAAGCAGCCCTGAGGGAAACCGCAATGCTGTTGCTGAACACTCACTGGGTCTATTACTGAATCTTTTTAATAATATCACCGGCAGTTTTGAAGAAATTAAAAAAGGTCAATGGATACGCGACGCCAACCGCGGCACAGAATTGAGTGGTAAAACTATAGGTATCATTGGTTATGGCAATACAGGCGCCGCCTTTGCCAAACTGCTTGCCTCTTTTGATTGTACCGTGTTAGCGCACGACAAATATAAATTTGGTTTTGCCGGCACGTATATCCGCGAAGCAGAGCCTGACCAGATTGCGAGATATGCGGATGTGGTAAGTTTGCACCTGCCGCTTACAAAAGAAACTTACCATTATGCCGGTGAAAAATTTTTTATGCAACTGGAACGCAAACCTGTTTTTCTCTCCTGCTGCAGGGGAAAAGTTACCAATACAAAAGCTTTAATACATGCGCTTGACACCAACCTGGTACAGGCAGCCGGCGTAGATGTTCTGGAGAACGAAAAGTTGAGCGCTTACACTTTGGCAGAAAAAGCGGAACTCGAAAATCTATGCAACAGGAAAAATGTGATTATTACTCCACATATTGCCGGCTATAGCCACGAAGCGTACTTTAAAATGGCAAAGGTTGTTTTGGACAAATTAGAAGCAAGAAAAATACTATAAACCCGAAGATGAGGAGCCTGAAAAGAGGCTGGCTTTAGGTCTGGAACATCTTCATATTTTTCGATATGTTTAGCACTTTTAACGTTTGATTTTCTTTATTTTCTAACTTTTATTTACAATCAATTTTTCTATATTTGTAGTATGCAACGCTGCATGATTTGCGGCGTTGTATTTTTTTTACTCTTTTAAAACCGGAGAATATGAGCGATACCATGTATGTTTCAAAAGATGCGTTCGAGAAAATGCGCCAGGAATTACAGCGCATGAAATCTGTTGACAGGCCGGCAGCGTCGCGGGCAATTGCAGAAGCCAGGGAAAAAGGCGACCTTAAAGAAAACGCTGAATACGATTCAGCAAAAGAGGCACAGGGAATTCTAGAAGCTAAGATCGCTTTACTGGAAAGCCATATTGCTAATTCCAGGATTGTTGATGAAAGTGAAATTGATACCAGTAAAGTTTCCATTTTAACAAGGGTTACCATTACCAATGTTGCTTCAAAAAAAACCGTTACCTACCAGATTGTTGGTGAAAAAGAGGCCGATCTGAAGGCTAATAAAATTTCTGTGGCATCACCGATAGGACAAGGGTTAATTGGTAAACAAAAAGGCGAAGTGGCAGAAGTAAAAGCGCCTACCGGCATTTTGAAATTTAAGATAGAAGAAATAAGCCTGTAAAACCATTTATTGCATGAAATTTAGAGCTGCATTGTTTTGCAGCTTTTTTATTGTTAGTCATTTAGATTGTTTAGTCGTACAACAATTATTTTAGTATAATTTCCCAATTTCCTAACTCCAAATTTCAAAATCAATTATGAGTATCTTCTCAAAAATCATTGCCGGCGAAATTCCTTCTTATAAGATCGCCGAAAACGATAAGTTCTATGCTTTCCTGGATATTTTTCCATTGGTTGAGGGGCATACATTAGTTGTTCCAAAAACTGAAACAGATAACATGTTTGATCTGAGTGACGATTATTTGCAGGAATTGCTTGTTTTTGCAAAGCCTATTGCGAAAGCTATAGAAAAATCATTTGATTGTAACCGATGCGGTATGGCAGTAATCGGCCTTGAAGTGCCGCATGCACACCTTCATCTGGTGCCTCTTAATTCAGCGAATGATATCAATTTTACACGGGAAAAATTAAAGTTAAGTGAGGAGCAGTTGAAGAAAGCGCAACAGAAGATAGTTGATAAGTTGAATGGTTGATTAAGTTGAATGGTTGATTAAGTTGAATAGTTGATTAAGTTGATAAGTAAGAAGTTAAACTATGCTGCTGCTAATCAACATGTCAACTGATCAACCAATCAACCAGTCAACCGATCAACTTACCCGGGTTCGCCGCTATAAATTCCTTCCATCCTTTAAAAGATTTTTTCTGCGGAGAAATAGGAGAGGCGGTTGCATAATGATGGCACAACGCAACGGCGAGCGCATCGGTAGCATCAAAAAAATGCGGGGCTTCATCCAGTTGTATTATCTGCTGCAGCATTTTAAAAACCTGTTCTTTTGAAGAATTGCCATTACCGGTAATTGACTGTTTTACTTTTTTCGGTGAATATTCTGTAACCGGAAGGGAAGCCTGCATGGCCGCCGCAATAGCAACTCCCTGCGCTCTTCCCAATTTCAACATGCTCTGTACATTTTTACCAAAAAATGGCGCTTCAATAGCAAACATAGTAGGCTGATAAATCTTTATCAGGTCACTTACTTTTGAGAAAATAATTTCAAGCCGTTGATACGTATCTTTCTGTGAAGTCAGCTTCAGTACATCCATGTGCAATAGTCTTAAGTTATTCTCTTTTGCAATAATAACAGCATACCCCATGACCACTGTTCCCGGATCGATCCCTAAAATTATTTTCGAAGATGGCATCATTATAGTGTGAAAATACTATTTTGCTTAATTGTCATCATTAAAACTACATGCAGAAAAAAAAAGTCAGCAGGCAATTTAAAATATTATTGAATTATGTATTAGGGCCGCTGCTGTTTATAATTCTCTTGTATGTTATTTACACCAAAATAAAAACCCAGCCTGATCTTCCTGAAAAATTAAACCTGCTAAAGACAGCCTTTTCAAAACATAATGCCTGGCAGATCGCCTTACTGTTATTGTTGTTGTTTGTAAACTGGGGTATTGAAGCACGCAAATGGCAACTGATGATGCGGCCTGTGCAAAGAGTTAATTTTGTAACATCGGTAAAAGCCATCCTATCCGGGCTCGCCTTGTCTTTATTCCTGCCTAACGGTTTTGGAGAATACCCCGGACGGGCTTTATACATGAAAGAAGGAAACCGCCTGCGCTCTGTTGCATTAAATGTTGCAGGGAGCATGGCTCAATTGATCATTACCCTTGTGATCGGTGTTATTTCCCTGATGTATCTTAAAACTTATGTATGGGATAAAACCCGGGTGATACAGGGTTTTTCAGTATTATGGTTAAATGGAATTATCTCGATGATTGTATTAGGAACGGCATTGCTGATACTGACGTATTTCCGTTTATCATGGCTTACAAAGCTGGCGGAAAAAATTCCCTTTGTTCAGCAGTATAAATATTTGATAGAAGGTCTTGAGACATTTCATTGGAAAGAGTTAACAAGAATTTTAAATCTCTCATGTATCCGTTTTGGCGTTTTTGTTGTTCAATATATAGTAGTGCTGCATATGCTGAATGTGAATATCAACGTGATTGACGCCATTTGTACTACCTGTGTTTTATTTTTATTGTTGGCAATTTTGCCAACTATTCCTTTTGCAGATGTAGGTATAAGAGGCGAAGCCGGAAGACAGTTGTTTGGATTATTAACGCCCGATGCTTTTGGCATTGTTGTTACCATTGCAGTTATCTGGTTTGTAAATCTTATAATACCTTCGGCAGCGGGAAGTTTATTTTTGCTTAGCATAAAACTTTTTAAAAGAGCGGATAAATTAAATAATAAGAAAACGTGAGAAAAATTCTGGTGACCCTTGCATGTTTGGTGTTATGCTTAAAACTTTCGGCTGATGATGATTTCTGCAACGCCCGGAATAAGGCCTTCCTGCCTAATGAAGTTCTAACCTTCAGCGTTTTTTATTCTGTGATTGGGCTATATGTAAACGCAGGCACGGCATCTTTTACCACAACTCTTGAAAAACTAAATAACACACCGGTTTATCATGCAGTAGGAGAAGGAAAGTCTAATTCAAGATATGACTGGATATTTAAAGTAAGAGACCGCTATGAAACATATTTTGATACAACAACCCTTCAACCACTCAAGTTTATACGAAGAGTGGATGAAGGCGGGTATAAAAAAAACGAAGATGTGACATTCGACCATCAAAGCAGTACGGCTACTTCCACAAAAGGTACTTATAAAGTCCCTCCCTGCATACAAGACGTATTAAGTGCAGTTTACTATGCACGCAATATAGATTTCAATAAGTACAAACCGGAAGACAAAATTCCGTTTAGTATGTTTTTAGATAATGAGGTGTATAATCTTTATATCCGTTATCTTGGCAAAGAGGTTGTAAAAACCCGTTATGGAAAATTTAATGCTATTAAGTTTAAACCCTTGCTGGTAAAAGGAACCATTTTTGAAGGCGGCGAAAAAATGACCGTATGGGTAAGCGATGATCCCAATCATATTCCTTTGCGCGTGGAAAGCCCCATCGTGGTTGGCAGCATAAAAGTGGATATGATGAAATACCGTAACCTGCGTTATCCTTTATCTTCAAATATCAGCGTGCGATGATAATGATCGTGTTTCAACTACTGCCTGCCCTTTTATTTTTCCGGTGATCCCTGGGCGTTATTCGATACACATTTGCCACGGTAAACTGTTTTGGCATCTCACCGCTGCTTTTAATTTTTAATACAAATTTTTGAGTTGAAGGATTGGATGAAACTGGAATTGCCAATTTATAATTTAGTTGATCATTAATTGTATTTAATGATATGCCCGGCGGACAAGCCACCTTTCCATTATTGATAATGGTTGTTGCTACGGCAATACAGCCTTTTGAATCTTTTACCCAACATTTATAGGCGCCCGGACTAAGATTTGCAAACACATTATTTAAAGCGTAGTTCATGGAATCTAAACTATACAGATAAGGTTTTATGCCACCACCGGCCTTTATGGTGATCTTTCCATCCCTACCATCTTTGCAGCTAACGTTCACTTTTTTTATGGAGATATTGAGTGGTGCGGCCTGGCTGACAGTTATATTTCTAAGTGAATCAACACATGCTTTTTTATCTTTTACCCATGCTGTATAAATACCGGGGGCAAGCCCTGTAAAAACATTAGTGCTTACATAATTGTTGTTATTTATACTGTATTGAAAAGGCGCGCTTCCACCCGTTCTTTTTATTGTTATCGTGCCATCATTCGTACAATTGCCTGCAATGGTAGTCTTAGCTGTTATTGCAATAGTAGGAACGCTGCCAACAGTTATGTCTTTAATAGAATCGATACAACCAGAGGCATCTTTTATCCGGGTTGTGTATGTGCCGGAAGCAATGTTCTTAAAAATTGAATCCGGGGTATAATTCATTCCATCCAAACTAAAATAATATGGCCGGTGGCCTCCTGTTGTATTTGCAACAGTTATTAACCCGGATAATTTGCAGGTTTGAGAAGCTGTGGTATTTATAACAGCAGTGACCGGATCCGGCTGTCCCAAAGTTATTTTTGCTGAGTCCGGGTATCCAAATGCATCACTTACAACGAATGTATAATTCCCCGCCGGTTTATAGTATTCACCAATACCTTGATAAGGTTCTTTTCCGCCGGTGGCACTTACCGTAATTTTTGAAATGCCACCATTACATTGAATACTGTCAGCACCGATAAAAATCTGCAAAGCTGCTGGAGGCGCTTCCAGGCAAATGGTTTTATTTTGATTGAATAGATATCTTTCTTTGGCTGGAATAGTGCCTGAATTCAAAACGTTTGAACCACCGATAGAAGGCCATAAAGAACTTACATTCCAGAAATAGGGTTTGCCTGTTAAGTAATAACTCTTGTCATTTAATACATTGGTGTTAGCAGGTTCAATAGTGCCTTTGACATTATTATTGTAAGTAAAATGATGATCGGGTTGCAGATAATAGTTTCCTTTCGAAGAATCAGTATTGGTAATTTCATTTCCAACAATATTTTGCCTGTCAGAGTTTACTGATTGGTCAAAGAGAATAATTCCATACAGATCTGACCTGTTCCTGAAAAAAGTATTGTATGGCCCCGCTGGCCCCCAGGTATCGTCAACAACAATACTTTGCCCGATATTGCCTTCAAATAAATTTGCGAAAGGATAATGACCATGTAACAACATATCGCCGCCGGCATCATGCGGGTCTTCCGAACGGAACGGATCAAATGAATAATTATAGGCAAATACATTTCCGTTGGCGCCTTGCTTAGCTACCATTGAATGTCGTAAATGTTTAAAGATGCCATTTTCAACTTTGCAGTCGCTGTTATGCTGGATCATGGTTACACCGTAACCGGCAGTAGATGTTCCGTCATAGGCAAAAGCATCATGAAAATAACAACCGCTTATTAAAATGTTTTTACTCGATGCAAGCATTATATGCGATGCCTGGCTTTTTCCTGATTCAATACCTCTAACCCAGCAATTACCTGCGTAGGAAAAATTAATATTATAGCCATGCTTGTTGTTAACGATTGTATCGAGACGGGTGATCTTCAGGCATTCGATTCCAACATTTGTTTTTAAATTAACCGGCCTGATCTCCGGATGAAGCGTATCTGTATAGTCGATGCGCAAAGCGGGTTCTGTGGTTATATTGTTTCCATTTACAGCTTTGATTTTTATGATTTGTCCTACACAATAAGTTGCCCAATAAACAGGCACTGTATTCCATGCACCATTGACTTCTCTTATCTCTGCAAAACCTCCTGCAGTAAAACCAGCAGTATTTTTAAGTTTAAGAACATTTGACCCTTTACTATACCCGGAAATAATGTTAACAAACGTATTTGTTTGTGTTGCGGAAATAACAATCGCATCTTTTTCACCGGAGGCAGAAAGATCAAAAATCAAATTACTGGTTATGCCGTCACCTCTGAAAACTATATTACCCGGTAGTATAATAGAAGATTTTATTAAATAATTTCCGGCAGGAAAATAGATAACCCGGAACACTGACGAAGAACTTACTGCATTGACAATAGCATTATAGTCGTTATGAACACCATCGCCATACGCCCCGAAGTTTTTTACATTGATGATGAAAGAAGTATCGGGAATTGTGCCATCATAACCGGCATGCGACCAATCAGCTCTAAGCGAATCAGGAATAACCTGTGCGCTTAAAGTTGACGATACAGCAACAAAGAGTATCGTAAAAAAACATAAGGCTTTCATTAATGGTGGGTTAAACAGGTTAGCGAATTCCAAAGCTTTATATGGCTAACGAATATAAGAAATCTTAACCCACCAATGAAAACAGGAGGAAACCGGTGCGGGTTGCTTATAACAAACCCTGCTTCAGCAAATATTCTGCTATCTGTACTGCGTTGGTAGCAGCGCCTTTACGTAAATTATCACTCACTATCCAAAGGTTTAAAGTATTGGGTTGCGTTTCATCTCTTCTTATTCTTCCAACAAATACTTCATCTTTTTCATGTGCCCATAAAGGCATCGGGTAAACCTGGTTAGACAGATCATCCTGCACCACAACACCGGGCGCTTCGCTCAACAATTTTTTTACTTCATTGATGTCATATTCATCAGCCAGTTCAACATTCACACTTTCACTGTGGCCGCCCATGACAGGGATGCGAACCGTAGTGGCTGTAACCATTATGTTATCATCCCGCATGATTTTTCTTGTTTCATTCACCATCTTCATTTCTTCTTTGGTGTAACCATTTTCCAGGAAAACATCGATCTGCGGTATAGCATTCATATCAATTTGATATTTGTAAGCCATCGGTCCGTCCTCCTGGCCTTTACGTTCATTAAACAACTGGTCAACCGCTTTTTTACCTGTGCCTGTAACGCTCTGGTAAGTGCTTACCACGATTCTTTTTATTCCATATTTTTTATGCAGGGGATTTAATGCAACCACCATTTGAATCGTAGAGCAGTTGGGGTTAGCAATTATCTTATCGTCATTTGTTAATACATCTGCATTCAATTCAGGCACCACCAGTTTTTTTGTAGGATCCATGCGCCATGCGCTGGAGTTATCAATAACAGTGATACCGGCTTCAGCAAATTTTGGCGCTAATGCAAGCGAGGTACTTCCACCTGCTGAGAAAATTGCTACGTTTGGCTTTGCGGCAATAGCATCATCTGCAGAAACTACTTTAAATTTTTTTCCCTTGAACTCCACTTCTTTACCAATAGAACGTTCACTTGCCACCGGGATTATTTCTGTAACCGGGAAATTTCTTTCTGCTAAAACCTGTAACATTTTTGTGCCAACCAGTCCGGTTGCGCCAACTACTGCAACTTTCATTTGTGTTTTATTTTTATATTATTTGTACGCTATGCAAAGTCTCCGGACTTCGCAGACTTTTGCTCAAAGTCTCTGACTTTTTATACTATTAAAAAAGCCTTCCGTTTTGGAAGGCTTTCTGTTTATCTTTTTAAGCATACAACATCATGCACCTTCCTGGTTAAAGAAAATCTTTGTGCACTTTGTATGTTTAATGATCATTTTCATTTTGCTGCGCGAAAGTAATATTCGATTCACACAAAACAAAAAAAATTATTCGATCTCATTATTTTGTTTTGGCTAAAGTCTTTGAGGTCTGGAGTCCATACCACGGCCTAAAGGCGCGTGGCTATTGTCTATTCAAAAAATTGCTACCAATTCCCAATTTTCTATTCCTATCCACCCAATCAACTTATCTAGCTTTCACAAATTAATCCAACCTAATTCCGAATTCCTAATTCCCAATTCCCCCTTACTACCAAATCTTTATCCGTTTATCTTCCGGCAAATACATCTTATCACCGGGCTGCACATTGAATGCAGTATAAAAAGGAGTGAAATTTGACAGTGGTCCGTTTACCCTGAACATGCCCGGCGAATGAGGGTCAATATTCGCATAAAACCGCTGGGCTTCGGGTTTATATTTTTCTCTCCATATCTGCCCTAATGAAATAAAGAAACGCTGGTCTGGTGTAAAGCCATCGATCCTGGTTGTGTCCTGCCCTTGTTTTGTCATTTTAAAGGCATCATAAGCAATAGCGATGCCGCCAATGTCTGCAATATTTTCGCCGGTTGTCAAAGCGCCGTTTACGTGTACACTGTCAATGATCAAGAAACTGTTATACAGGTCAATAACCTGTTTTGATTTTGCCACGAACTTTGCGCTATCTGCCGTACCCCACCAGTTTTTCAAATTCCCGTCCTTATCATATTGCGCGCCCTCGTCATCAAAACCATGTGTCATTTCGTGGCCTATTACCATGCCGATTCCGCCATAATTAATGGCATCATCAGCACCGGGATCAAAGAACGGAAACTGTAAAATGCCCGCGGGGAAAACGATCGCATTAAAAGTGGGATAGTAACCTGCATTGATGGTAGGCGGCGTCATATCCCATTCCATCCTGTCAACAGGTTTTCCCACTTTACTGATCTGGTATTGATATTCATTTTTTGCGCAGGAAACAAGATTTTCAAAGTACTTAGTGCGGTCTATAGTCACCTTGCTGTAATCTCTCCATTTGTCAGTGTAACCTATCTTCTTCAGAAATGCATGAAGTTTATCTTTCGAAATTTGTTTAGTACTATCGCTCATCCAGTCAAGGTTATCCATTCGTTTGGCAAATGCATCCTGGAGATTGTTCACCATATCAAGCATTCTTTTTTTTGCATCCTCTGTAAAATATTTTTTTACATAAAGTTGCCCGAGATCATCACCAAGATTATTGTCTGTGTTTTGCACCATTCTTTGCCAACGCGGTTTTAATTTTTCCTGGCCATTCAACGCTTTGCCCACATATTCAAAACGCGCATTTACAAAATCACTGCCAAGCGCATTGGCCGCATCATTCAGCACATGAAATTTCAGGTAAGATATCCATACTTCAACAGGAATGGATTGCAATAACTGGTTTAATTTGATATAGTAAGCCGGCTGGCTGACATTAACTGAATCTGCATGCACGCCGATAGCGCTCAATGTATTTTTCCACGCAAACACAGGCATTTGTTTATCCAGGTCTGCAACAGCCATTTTGTGATAATTGCTTTGCGGATCGCGAAGCTCTACCTGTGTTTTATGGCTTGATGCCATTTGCTTTTCCAATTCATACACTTGTGCCACTTCAATGGCTGCCTTTGAAGAATCGTCACCGGTGAGCGTGAATAATTTCTTCATGTACATCTTGTAAGCATCAACTATTTTTTGATTAGCCGTATCTGTTTTAAAATAATAATCACGATCAGGCAAACCCAATCCCGACTGGAAATAAATGGCGATATTCATCGAGCTGTTCTTTTCATCGGCACCCACGGCCTGCCCGTAAATTGGATTGCTGTTTTCCAGTTGTAGCCCGTTCACAAATTGTATAATGCCTTTTGCATCTTTTATGGAATCTATTTTTTCCAGGTAAGGCTTTACCGGTTCATAGCCGCGTTGCTCAATCGTAACAGAATCCATTCCTGACGCATAGAAATCACCAACTTTTTGTTCAATGCTTCCTGCGGATGCAGTTAATTTGGAAACGGAATCCAGTATCCCGTGAAGATGGTCACGCGTTCTGTTGTACAGATCATCAAAAGCGCCAATGCCTGACTCCGTTTCAGGGATATGCACCGTATCAAGCCATTTACCATTCACAAATTCAAAGAAATTATCACCGGGTTTTGTGGTAGAATCCATATAACCAGTCTCGATAAACTTTTCAGTTATATGCTCTTTATTGTTGTTGCATGCAGACAAAGCAACAGGTATAACGAGCGCATAAAGCAGCTTATACTTCATGTTGATATATTTAGTGAATGCGTAAAGTAAAGTATTTGAGATTATGCGCGGCAGTTATTTGATGAATGTGCTATGGCCGAATATTAAAAACTGTTGCATAATAAAGTTGCAGCAACAATGCCGGCAGTTTCGGTTCTTAATCTTGTAGCACCCAATGAAACAGGTGTAAATTTTTTTTCAAGTGCATTGCTGATTTCTGTATTGGAAAAATCTCCTTCCGGGCCGATGAGTATAAGTTTGTTTTGATTTTTGTACTGATTCATTAACGCACTTACCGAACATTTTTCTTCGTCACCGCAATGTGCGATCAATTTCAAGCCATCAAAGCTTTCCTTAATAAAATCATCGAATTTTTTTGGCTGATGTAATTGGGGCAACCAGGTCTGCCGACTTTGCAACATCGCTGAAACCAGGATATTTTGCATCCTGTCGTAACGGAAATTTTGTTTTTCGGTATGATCGCAGATAAGCGGGATAATTTCATCAATACCGATCTCTGTGGCTTTCTCCATAAACCACTCCAAACGGGATGGATTTTTTAGTAACGAAATAGCTATTGATATGTTACCGGTTACATGTTGCCGGTTTCCGGTTGACCGTGGAATTATACCTGTATCAGGTAACTTGTAACCTTTATCTTCTATTTTTACCTCGCAATTTTTTTTATCTGCTTTGATTATCGTTGCTGTAAATAAGTTTCCTTTTCCATTTGTTAGCTGCAATTGTTCGCCTTCTTTCATGCGCAAAACCTGTATGCAATGCCGGCCCGTTTCTTCACTTAAAACATGTATAGGTTGCTGTATATTTTCCTCGTAAAAATATGGCAGGTTCATGCGCAATAAATGTAAGTGGAATTATCAATCTTTATAAGAAAATATTAAGTGTTTTATTAACAAAATCAGACACAAAAAATCCTATCATAAGCTGGTTAAACGAGGTGAAAACTTTACATTTGCAGGCTTTATTTTTTTAGCAGTTTTACACACGTAATTTAACGAATGGAAGATAATCAACTACCGCAGGAGACTACAGATAACGATCGCACAATCCAGGTAAATATTGAAGAGCAGATGAAGACCGCTTACATTGATTATTCAATGTCTGTGATAGTAGGTCGCGCCCTGCCGGATGTACGGGATGGATTTAAGCCGGTACATCGCCGCATACTGTATGCCATGAATGAACTTGGGCTTAATTATAACCGGCCTTATAAAAAATGCGCCCGTATCGTAGGGGAGGTGCTGGGTAAATACCACCCGCATGGAGATACCGCCGTTTACGATGCATTGGTGCGCATGGGCCAGGAGTGGAGCATGAACCACACCCTTATTGACAAACAGGGAAATTTCGGAAGCCCCGACGGTGATCCTCCGGCAGCCATGCGTTATACAGAAGCAAGGCTGGAGCGTTTGGCGGAGAGCATGCTGGATGACATTGAAAAGGAAACGGTGGATTTCCAGTTAAACTTTGATGATTCACTGAAAGAACCGGTTGTATTACCTACGCGTATCCCGCAATTATTAGTGAACGGATCAAGCGGTATTGCGGTCGGCATGGCTACTAACATGATGCCGCATAATCTTTCTGAGGTGATTGATGGCTGCGTAGCCTACATCGAAAACAAAGCGATCACGCCTGAAGAAGTGATAAAACTGGTAAAGGCGCCTGATTTCCCCACCGGCGGTGTTATCTATGGTATGGAAGGCGTACAGCAGGCATTGCTTACCGGCAGGGGCAGGGTAGTGCTGCGCGGAAAGTGCCATGTTGAAACCAAGCCAAGCGGCAGGGAACAGATCATCATTACAGAAGTTCCTTACCAGGTTAACCGTGATACGTTAACCGACAGGATTGGCCAGTTAGTGAATGATAAGACCATAGAAGGCATTGCACATGTAAATAATGAAAGCAATAAAAAGGAGGGAACCCGTATCGTAATTGATCTGAAACGGGATGGTGTTGCCAGCGTTATCATCAACCAGTTGTTCAAATTTACTGAACTTCAAACCAGCTATGGCATCAATAATGTCGCCTTAAGCAAAGGCAGGCCGAAGATCCTCAGTGTCAAATCATTGATAAGCGAATTTGTTGATTTCAGGATGGAAGTGGTGATACGCCGCGCCAATTTTGAACTGCGTAAAGCCAAAGAAAGAGCGCATATTTTAAATGGCTACCTGATCGCGCTTGATCACCTGGATGAAGTTATCCAGCTCATCCGTAGTTCAGCAACACCGGAAATAGCTAAAGATAACCTCATCAATGCAGGATGGGGTTTGGATGAAATACAGGCAAAAGCCATTCTCGAGTTAAGATTACAGCGCCTTACCGGCATGGAACGCGAAAAGATCAAAGAAGAATATGAAGAGCTTCAAAAACAGATCGCGGGCCTGGAAGAATTGCTGGCAAATGAAGAACTCAGGTATGATCTTATCAAAAAAGAATTAACTGAGGTAAAAGAAAGATACGGCGAACCAAGAAAAACAGAGATACAATATTTAGCTAACGAGATGCGCATTGAAGACCTCATCGAAAAAGAAGATGTGGTGATCACTATTTCTCACTTAGGTTACATAAAGAGAACAAGCGCTTCAGAATACCGCCAGCAACGCAGGGGCGGACGCGGCGCTATCGGCAGTAAAACAAGAGAAGAAGATTATGTAGAACATTTGTTTGTTGCCTCTACGCATGATACCATGCTTTTCTTCAGCCAGCAGGGAAGATGTTATTGGCTGAAAGTGTATGAAGTACCCGAAGGCGAGAAACAAGGCAAGGGAAGGGCCATTCAAAATATGGTGCAGCTTGTGCCGGGAGACAAGGTAAAGGCGATCATGAATGTGAAGAATCTTGAAGACAAAGATTTTGTTGAATCGCATAACATAGTGTTATGTACCAAAAAGGGCGTTATCAAAAAAACAACGCTGACAGATTTTAGCAGGCCAAGGGCAACCGGCGTAAATGCTATTACAATTTTGGAAGGGGATGAGCTGCTTGATGCCAGGCTTACGAATGGCAATTGTGAAATTATGATGGCGGTTAAAAGCGGAAGAGCCATACGTTTTCCGGAAGATAAAGTACGGTCTACAGGCCGCGGCGCCATTGGTGTTTCAGGGATTGAAGTGGATGATGAGAATGACGAAGTAATTGGTATGATTTGTGTCGAAAGAAATGAGGTTAATAAAACAGTTTTAGTGGTAAGTGAGAAGGGATTTGGCAAACGCACCAAGATAGATGAATACCGTATTACAAACAGGGGTGGCAAAGGCGTAAAGACAATAAATGTTACTGAGAAAACAGGAAAGTTGGTAGGTATCCTGGATGTGCATGAAAAAGAAGATATCCTTATCACCTGCAAGTCGGGCATTATTTTGAGAACATCGGTTTCAAACATCAAAGAGGCCGGAAGAGCGACACAGGGAGTAATATTAATCAGGCTAGATAACGGTGATGAAATAGCTGCCATTTCCAAACTGGATGAAGATGAGTCAGAAAATAACAATGGCAATGATGCTATAAATAATGTGGACGACAATCCTGGTGCTTAAGTTTTTAACCTTGTACATCATTCTAAAAAAAATTGCTTATTGATCGCATCAATCAGTTAGATAAGTCGGTAAAAAATTTATTTTTATAAACTTTTTATGCCGAACGCGATCGGCATAGCTTTAAAAATAAAAATTAACACATGAAAAAAATAATCCTATCGGTTGCACTTATTTTTCCCGCCATGTATCTTATGGCACAAGACGACGCGGTTATCCAATTGTATCTTTCGCAAAAACAATATGACAAAGCAAAGGGAGAAGTTGACAAAATGGTTAACAATCCTAAACTCAAAGACAAGGATAAACCCAATGCTTACCTGTGGCAAATGCTTGTATATAGTAGCTTATATGCTGATTCTGCAATGAGTCCCAAATATCCCGGTGCGGATGCTGTAGCCCTGGATGCTTTTAGTAAATACCAGGCTTTAGATCCCGAACTGCAAAAAATGAAAGAGCAACATTTTGAGAGTGGTATTGCCAATGTTTACAATGGTTATTTGAACACCGGAAATACGTTCTGGAAAAATAAACAATGGGATAGCTCTTTTAAGTATTTTTCTTCTGCAAAAAGACTTGGCGATGTATTAATTACCAATAAGCTGACACAAGCAACGGGTGATACTACAATATTGTTATTTACCGGATATGCTGCACAAAATGCTCAAATGCTTGATAGTGCTGCCAGTTACTATGGACAGGTGGCGGATATGAAATTAGGCGGCCAGGACTATGAAGATGTTTATAAATTTTTAATCGGGCATTACTATCAGAAAAAGGATGATGTAAACTTTAAAAAATATTTGGCGATGGCAAAAGAACTGTATCCAAATGATAATGCGTTGTGGACACAATATGAAATGGAGAATATGACCGCAAATTCGAGTCTTACAGACTTATTGCAGAAATATAACCAGGAAGTTGCTGCCGGAACGGTCGATGAGAACAAATTAGTAGGCTTTGCCCAGGCTTTTGAATCAAATGACTCAGCACAACTGCAGGGGCTTGACAGCGCACAAAGAATCCAGTTAAAAGTAACAGCAGGCCAGGCATATGGAAAAGCGTTTGATTTAGTTAATACTAACGGAACCTACGCATTTGGCGCCGGTTACTATGATTATGTTGTATTTGAAGTTTTAGATGACAGGTATCATGCTAATTCAGGAGAATCAGCCGCATTAAAATCCCAAAGGGCAGCAATAGCGAAAGAGCAAATGGTTTATGCGGACTCATCCAGTGCATGGCTTGAAAAGGCTTTCGCTATTTTGAACGCAAAGCAAGACAGGGAAAGAAATGAAACAGCTAACCTGAACCGTACGGTAAATTATTTGAGTAACCTTTATTTATGGAAACGCGACCGTACAAAAGTGGATGGCAATAGCCAGGATTATGATAAGTATGATGCTTTGTATAAAAAGTACGATGCTTTATATAACACGTTCAAGTAACTATAATTAGAAAATAAAAATTTGCATGCGCAGGTTCAGAATTTATGCTGAACCTGTTTTATTTTAATATGGACCAATATTTTTGAAATGTGCTTCAACGACAAGTGCATTTGCTCTTACGCAGGATCAAATATCCATCGGGTTTTTATATGATTGAGTCAGTTCGTGCTTTTCAGCAAAATGAATGATTCCAAAGATGAGTAAAATAAAAGAGCTTTTTATAAATGCTGATGAGCTGCACTTTCCTGCTTTCAGTTTTAAGTGATTATCTCAACCAAATATAAAAGCCGCAATTAGTTAGAAAGAATCAATTTTTTCTTTATTTTAATGCGCGTTGTATTTTTAGTGCTGAAATAAACATATCATAACCTAAACCTTTCTGCTATGCTTGTCAAAACTTTTGGAAGCGCTGTTTACGGAGTCGAGGCTATCACCATTACCATTGAAGTGAATGTAAGTGCGGGCCAGCATTATACCATTGTCGGACTGCCGGACAATGCTGTAAAAGAAAGCCTGCAGCGGATGGAGAGTGCCATCAAAACAAATGACTGGTATATGCCGCGCATTAAAATAGTAGTGAACCTGGCGCCGGCAGATATAAAGAAAAGTGGTTCTGCATTTGACCTCCCTATCGCGATTGGTGTTTTAGGAGCAAGTGAGCAGATCGAACAACCCGAAAGATTATCCGATTATGTGATCATGGGTGAGCTGAGTTTAGATGGAACAGTTCAACCGATAAAGGGTGCATTGCCTATCGCCATACAGGCAAGAAAAGAAGGGTTTAAGGGCCTGATCGTCCCAAAAGCCAATGCACGCGAAGCAGGAATGGTGAATAACTTAAAAGTATATGGCGTAACACATATAAAGGAAGTAGTTGAATTTTTTAAAGATGAAACTTCATTGAACCCTGTCATTGTAAATACCCGTGAAGAATTTTTTGACGCACAGCAGCATTTTGATGTTGATTTTAATGATGTAAAAGGCCAGGAAAATATCAAACGTGCTTTGGAAATTGCGGCGGCGGGCGGCCATAATGCGATATTGATCGGGCCACCCGGTGCAGGAAAAACCATGCTGGCGAGAAGATTGCCAACCATTCTTCCGCCATTGAGTTTATATGAAGCATTGGAGACAACAAAGATCCATAGTGTTGCCGGCAAGTTACCAGAGAACAGTTCATTGATAAGCAGGCGGCCATTCCGTTCGCCGCATCATACGATCAGTGATGTGGCATTAGTTGGCGGTGGCGGTATTCCACAGCCTGGCGAGATTTCTTTGGCGCATAATGGCGTTTTGTTTTTGGATGAATTGCCGGAATTCAAACGCACAGTGCTGGAAGTGATGCGCCAGCCGATGGAAGAAAGAAGAGTGAGTATATCGCGGGCAAAAGTGGCCGTTGATTTTCCTGCCAGTTTTATGCTGATCGCTTCTATGAATCCTTGTCCCTGCGGCTTCTATAATCATCCTGACAGGGAGTGTACCTGCCCGCCCGGCGCTGTGCAGAAATATTTGAATAAAGTATCAGGACCATTATTGGACAGGATCGATCTGCATGTTGAAGTAACGCCTGTTGCTTTCAGCGAATTAAGCAATATGAAAACGAAAGGCGAGCCTTCTTCAGCTATTCGTGAACGGGTAATTAAAGCAAGGGAAATTCAAACAGAACGTTATGAAAATATTGAAGGCATGTATTGCAATGCGCAAATGAGCAGTAAACAGTTAAGGGAGATTTGTGTGATCAACCAGGCCGGTGAAAACTTACTGAAGCGGGCCATGGAAAAATTAAATTTATCTGCCCGCGCTTATGACAGGATATTAAAAGTAAGTCGAACTGTTGCTGATCTTTCCGGAAGCGATGATATAAAAGTTGAACATCTTGCAGAAGCTATTCAGTACAGGAGTCTGGATAGAGAAGGTTGGGCCGGCTAATTTGACAATATTGTAATTTGAAAATTTGAAAATGTTTTGGTGAACCCTGCGCTCTGCGAAGTCTCCGGACTTCGCAGCTTTATGCGGCAAGTCTTGAGACTTGCACAAAACATTTACTCAGCTTTTACTTCCTTCACTCTTATATAATAATTCTTTTCAATCGACGCCGGATCAAAAAGAGAGGCATCATCTAAATTCTTCCATTCCTGTGTTGGAGAAATACGCAGACTCTTGTTGTCATGCATTAAATTCAATTGAAGATTAAAGCCTGCAATGCAACTATCCCAGCGAAAAAACACTTTTTGTTTATCTTCCGAATAATAGTAACTCAACTGCGGAATTTGAGTATTGCGCAGATATTGATCAAATACTTTGCTAAAATCAATGCCTGCATTTTTGCTGATATAATTTTCTACTTGTTGAGTTGTAACGGTTTGATGATAAAAAGTTTTACTAAGCCCTCTTAAAATATCTCTCCATTTATCATCATTATCCAATGAATGACGGATTGTTTGCAGCATATTGCCGCCTTTATAGTACATGTCGCCGCTGCCTTCTTCATTTACACTATAATGCGCAATAATTGTTTCATTATTTTGAATGCGTTTACGTATCCCGGCATTATATTCATCGCCGGCCTCCTTACCAAATAGATATTCTGTGTATAAAGTTTCACTGTAGTTAGCAAAGCTTTCATGTATCCACATATCTGCGAGGTCTTTTGAAGTAATGTTATTGCCAAACCATTCGTGAGCGCTTTCATGTTCAATGATAAAATCCCATTTCATTCCCCATCCGGTTCCCGAGAGATCCATGCCATGATAACCATTTTGATAACCATTTCCATAAGCCACAGCACTTTGATGTTCCATTCCAAGGTGTGGCGATTCAACCAGTTTGTAACCGTCTTCATAAAAAGGGTAAGGGCCATACCAGTATTCAAGCGAATGTAAAATTGGCTTTGCCTGTTGAAATTGCTTTTTGGCAGTGTCGAGATTATAATCAAGCACCCAGTAATTTAAATCCAGTGTTCCCTTTTCCCCGCGTAAGGTATCGCTCCAGTTTAAATATTTTCCGATATAAGGAATAATGTTGTAATTATTGATCGGATTTTTTACTTCCCACTTAAATGTAGTTGTTCCATCCTTATTTTTTTGTGTTGAGATAAGCCTGCCGTTTCCAACAGCCACCAATGTATCAGGAACAATAACGGAGAGTGAAGCGCCGTTATCCGGTTCATCACTCTGATGATCCTTACATGGATACCAAACACTGGCGCCAAGTCCCTGGCAGGCAACGCTCATCCATGGTCGGCCCAGTTTGTCTTTCTTCCAGATCCATCCGCCATCCCATGGCGGGCGAATGGCTTCACGGGGTTTACCGTGATAGTAAATAGTAACATATTGAGATGCCTTTGCCTTCAATTTTTTAACAGATAAATACCACACATTTAACGCCTCGGAGTTGTGTGCTATATCCTTGCTTTCCTGCATTACACCATTCACAGAAAAGCTATCTATCTCCAATGGTTGTTGAAGATCAATCTGCATACGCCCGGAAGTATTTTTTGCTTGTAATGCAATAGTTACAAAGCCTTTAATGGTTTTTGCTTCATAATCAGGTTTCACTGTTATATCATATCGCAACACATCCCACCAGGCGCGTTCAGGTGTTATACTGCCGCGTAAAGTATCGGCGTGGGTGAAAGTTTTTTTCTCCTGGGAAAAGGAGTTAGCTATGAGTAACGAGCTATGAGCTACGAGCAGCAGAAATATTTTTTTCATTTGTATGGTTTCTTGGAATTTCACGCGAAGAGTATGAGTTCTGCAAAGCGCATAACACTTTATTGCCTTGCCAACTTTGCTTCTTTGCGTGAAACCGCAAATTTATAGTTCAATCAAGTTATAATCTTTACCGGTCTTCATAAAAGCTTGTTGTAACCTTTCCTTATGTGTATCAGTGATAAAAACCTGGGCGCCGCTCTGCACGCAAACGTAATCCAAAAGATTTTCCATTCTTTTTTCATCTAATTTTTCAAATACATCATCCAGTAAAAGAATGGGAGCAAAGCCTTTATCTTTTTTCAATATTTCGAAGGCAGAGAGTTTAAATGCAAACAGTAAACTTTTACGCTGCCCCTGTGATGCAATATTTTTAAAGTTGGATTGCTGTAATTCGATCAGCACATCATCTTTATGAATACCGGAACCTGTACGTTGCAAATAAATGTCACGTTGAAAATTTTCTTTCAGCAATTCTTCAAATGCCTGATCATTCAACTGGCTTTCATATATAAGATTCAGTTTATCATCACTCTCAGCAATAGCAGTATATTGTTGCAAAACAAGCGGAAGAAAGGTGTATAGAAATTTCTTTCTTCTTTCATAAATAAAATTCCCTTTTTCGAGCAACTGGTTGTTCAATATGTCAAGCAGAGATTCATCATATGAATTTCTTTCAGCCGCAAATTTTAAAAAGCTGTTGCGTTGCTGCAATATCTTATTATAGGCAATTAACTGCTCAAGGTAATCATGCTGCAGTTGCGACAATAATGCGTCAACAAACTTCCTGCGCTCTTCACTTCCTTCGGTAATTAAGGCAACATCATCCGGCGCGATCATAATGCAGGGAAATTTACCGATATGTTCCGAGAAGCGTTGATAGGACTCGTCATCCACACTAAATTCTTTTCTGTTATTCTCCCTTAAAATGCAAACAACTTTTTTCTCTTCCTGTTCCGGTTTTTCAAAATTTCCTTCTATCCGGAAACCCGTGTAACCATCCTTCACGCTTTGCTGATCAGGCCGGTTAAAACTGCTTTTGGTAAAACATAAATAGTAAATGGCATCCAGCAGGTTTGTTTTGCCGCTTCCATTCTTACCCGAAATGCCAATGATGCCCTGATCAAATTTGAAAGTATTAAAACTGTAGTTCCGAAAATACGTGAGTGAGATTCGCCTGCATGCAAACATGCGGGCAAGATATAAAGACTGACCCGGTTTTTAAAACTGAAGTGTTTCATTAGTTTATTCGTTTACAAGTTCACGCGTTCACGGGTTCATAAGTTTGTTTGTTTTAAGTTTAAAGTCTAAAGTTTAAGGTTCGTAGGTTTATGGCATTATTTAATTGAAAGCGTAAAATGTTCAATTGTTCAAAGATTTATAAGTTGGCTGTTAAAATTAGAATGATGTCCTTGAAGTCACTTTTGTCATTTAGAATTTTAAGCAGAATGAAACCATGTAGAGTAAAGTTCATTTGCCGGCAACCCAAAAACAAAAAGCAATGCAAAGCCTGCTGCAAAATCTTTCTTAAAATAACATATTAGCGTAATTTATCAACACGGCAGCCGTTGTTTTGTGGTTGAACGTATTTTGCACACATCAAAACAAAATAAAGAATGGGATTTTTATTACAGGTTGATACAACAACGCTTGTAAATACGATTGCGCAACAGCCACAAACAATGAATGTATGGAGTCTTTTAAATAAAGGCGGCTGGATCATGTACCCTTTATACGCATTGCTGGCAGCCGCAATATTCGTTTTTTTTGAACGATTGATCGCTATCCGTAAAGCCTCGCGTATTGATACAAACTTCATGAACATTGTTCGTGATAATATCGTTACGGGTAATATAACAGCAGCGCGAAATCTTGCACGCAATACGGATAACCCTGTAGCGCGTATTATTGACAAAGGCCTCCAGCGGATTGGCAAACCTATTGATGCTATTGAAAAAAGTATGGAAAATATTGGCCGGCTCGAGATGTATAAAATGGAACGTAACCTTAATATACTTTCACTGATCGCCGGCATTGCACCTATGTTTGGCTTCTTAGGAACTATCGTAGGAATGTTGCAACTATTTTCTGCAATCGCTGCAAAAGGCGAACTGGAGTTAGGCGAGATTGCCGGTGGTATCTATACAAAAATGATCACTTCTGCAGCAGGTTTGATCATTGGTTTGCTGTCGTATGTAGCGTATAATTTTTTGAATACCCAGGTAGATAAAACTGCTAACAAAATGGAGATAGCGAGTGCAGAATTTATCGACATTTTGCAGGAGCCGACACGATAACGACAAATGAGTGATGAGAAATGAGTGATGAATGCAAGAAATTGAAGGGATTTAACTCATTACTCATTATTGATCACTGATTAACACAAAACATGAACATACGCAGACGATATAAAACACAGGGGGAAGTGCACGCTGGAACACTGAATGATATTCTATTCATACTGCTTTTTTTCTTTTTGATCATTTCAACACTGGCCAACCCGAATGTGATCAGGGTGAATAATCCAAAGGGCTCAAAAGACACCAAAGCCAAACAGCATATTGTCGTTTCCATTGATAAAAATCAAAATATCTACATCGGGCAGCGGAAAATTGATCCCAACAATCTTGACAGCCTGATAAAATTTGAAGTGAATAAAAACCGCAATACGGTAGATACGCCTTCTGTTGTTATTAATGCCGACACGGCTTCTTTCTATGGTGAAGTTTTTCACGTGATGCAATCTGCAAAGCGGGCCGGAGCGAAGGTGGTGGCGAATGTGAAGTAGTGAATAGTGAATGGTGAATAGTCAATGCATTAGCACAGAGCCTTTCTATTTGATACCTCTCTTAATCTCCCGGATCCAACTATTTTTTTAAGCTTGAACAGCGTGCAGCATGTAAAAAACATTGATATAGTGTGGCGCTTTAATTCTTGCTTTGCACTTCTTTCATTTTCAGATTGCAAACATTTATTTTTGAGCGTTAAACAATCATTCACTATTCACCATTCACTATTGACCATACCACTCACCGCATGAATTTCTTCCGCTACATTAACATTGCAAGAAAAGTTTACAGCGAGATCAAAGTCCAAAAACAATTCAATAAAACATTCCTTATTCCTTATTTAGACGAGCTTGAGCAGAAATACGGAGGAAAATTTCAGCCGGAACAGCGTGGTAAAATTCTTGACTATTACGGCATGTTTATCACCTCATTTTTATGCAGCAGTTATAAAAGGTTATATGGAAAAAAGCTGAGTGACGAAGAACGTAAGCGCGCCACATTGTTTGGCATCCTTACGCCTGTTGGAGACGATCTTTTCGATATTGATCAACTGGACAATGAAAGCATCAGGCAGATCACTTTTTATCCGGAAACATTTAATGCCACTACATTTTCATCGCATGTAGCTAAAGAAATTCAAACGTATTTATTGAATACAGTTCCGCATAAAGAGGAGTATATTAAAGCATCTAAAGATGTTTTGGATATACAGGTTGAAACGATCAAACAAACAAACCCGGAAATACCGAAAGATGAAATGCGGCGTATCACGTTTACAAAGGGTGCTGTTAGCGTTATTATTTATCATCAGTGTTTAGATGAAGCTGCTGACGCACAAATGCTGGAAGTTTTGTTTTTAATTGGAAGCTTATACCAGGTAGGCAACGACATTTTTGACCTGTATAAAGATGTCCGGGATAATATTTATACACTGGTAAATACCTGCGATGATTATCTTCAATTCAAAAAAGACTTTATAAAAAAAATACGATTGCAGAACGAAAAAATCTATGCTTTGCCCTATGCAACGAGAGATAAAGAAGATTTTTGCATTGTAATGAATACGATCAACGCACGAAGCCTTGTTGCTATTGACCAATTTATCGAAACACAAAAGAAACACAAAAGCAGGGTTGACTGGTGGAAACTGGAAAGAAAGGACATGATTGTTGACATGGAAAAACCAGGCAACTTTCTTAGATGGTTCAAATATATTTATAACATTACACCCTCATCTCCAACGGCTGGCAAAACATAAGCATGGGTAAAAGAATTATTATCATAGTCATTTTATTGAGTGGTATTAAAATAACTCATGCACAAAACAATGATTCGCTTATTCATGCTTTGTTATTGGACATACAATCCATGCAGGTTAAAGCGGATGGTGAATTTTATGCGGGATCCTTTCCTACTTACCGGCAATGTGGCGGTGCGCCACATAATTACCAGCCTGATAATACAGTTTTTTATACTGCTATCACTGCTTTTGCCTTGCGCAATATGATGCCGTATTTAAATAATGAAGACAAGGAGATAGCTGGAAATATCATCACTGAAATTCGAAAAATTTACCCGCTGTACCGCAACAAACATGGCTATCCATATTATGGTTTTTGGGCAACGAATGATCCGATAATGCCACACACTTATTATTTCAAATATTTAAAACAGGTGTTTGGCCAGGGTGAAGATGCCGATGACACAGTAATGATCTTAATGACAGACAGCAGCAGTGATAAAGATATTACCGACTTAAAGCAAAGATTACAGGATGTTGCCAATTTATCTAAACAGAAGATTATAGCGACGTATAAAAAATACCGTGATATTCCTGCATACAGCACTTATCTCGGAAGCCGTACCGTGCCTGATTTTGACTTCGCAGTGCAATGCAACATTTTATATTTTGTATTGGACAAAAAATTGCCTTTTGTAAAACAGGATAGCGCCACACTTCACCTCATCACAGAAATGGTGCGTAACCGTGAATACCTATCAGCACCGGTTTATATTTCGCCGTATTATGTACGGTCTTCAATTTTAATTTATCATGTTGTGCGGTTGATGAGCGCTTTTCATATTCCTGAACTTGATCAGTATAAACAACAGCTTATTGCCGATGCACAAAAAGAATTTAATGCAAGCACCAATGTGATGGATAAAATTTTGCTGAGCACTTCATTGATGCGTTTAGGTGTAAAGCAGGAAATTTATATGCCGCCGTACACAAGCATCAGCGAATTTGAGAACAGCAATCAAAAACAATATATATTTTTCCAGGCAAGAGCAGCTTATTCTTATCCGAGCCCATTCAAACAAATATTCCTGCACTGGAGTTACATCAATTATTATTTCTACTGCCCGGCTTACTATAAAATTTTATGGCTGGAGAATTTGATAGAGCAGAAACGGTTGAATAATTGAGGCTATTTGCATTAGTGAGAACTAGCGCTGTTTAAAGCAATTAAAGAAAATTGATTACTAATGCTGTCTTAGCAAGATGTTTCCATTTTTTATTTGCCACTGATTACACAGAAACACCGAAGATTTTTTTTTTGACATTATTATGTTGACTTGTCAATAGTGATTCGGAAGTTACAAACCAAACTGTGAATTTTGATCTTTAACTTTAACCACTATGAAAGTATTTATAACAAGAATAATTCCTGAAGCAGGATTACAACTTTTGAAGGACGCGGGTTTAACCATTACAATGAATACCGAAAGAAGAAATCTTTCCAAAGAAGAGCTTATCAGCATGAGTCAGCAAAATGATATTGTTTTAAACGGCGGCTTTGATAAAATGGATGCCGTTTATTTTGACCAATGCCAACACCTGAAGGCATTTTCATTAATGACAGTTGGTTATGATAATGTTGATGTAGCTGCTGCTACCAAATATAAAATTCCCGTAAGCAACACACCGGGAGTTTTGAGCAATGCGACATCAGATGCTGCATTTTTATTAATGCTGGCGGTTTCACGCAAAGCATTTTACATGAACAGGCTTATAATGGAGGATAAGTGGAATTTTTATGATCCTACAGCTAACCTTGGTACGGAGTTATACAACGCAACACTTGGCATTTACGGCCTTGGAAAGATAGGCGTCGAAATGGCTAAAAAAGCAAAAGCAGCTTATGGTATGAATATAATTTATCACAACCGTAACCGTAATGAGGCAGCAGAAAAATTGCTTGAGGCAACATATGTTTCCTTTGAGGAATTGCTTGCTCAAAGCGATGTGCTTTCCGTGCACGCTAATCTCTCAGAGCAAACGAGAGGAATATTTGATAAAAAGGCTTTTGATAAAATGAAGCCGACTTCAATTTTTATTAATACGGCACGCGGCGGATTGCATAATGAAGATGATTTACAATATGCTTTAAAGAATAATATAATCTGGGGCGCCGGTCTTGACGTAACCAACCCTGAGCCAATGGCAAAAGACAATCCTTTATTGACCATGCCGAATGCTTGCGTGCTTCCGCATATTGGTTCCGCTACAAAACAGGCAAGAGACGCCATGGCAACTTTAGCAGCGCAAAATGTTATCGCCGCATCAAAAGGAGAACCTTTGCCTAATGTGATAAATCCGGAAGTGTATAATTAAAAGACTGGCTCAGTCTCTGAGACTGAGCCAGTCTGGCTGATCATCGCAAAACAATCGCCGCCAATGCCGGCAGATTTAATGTGATCTTATATGCTTTGGTTGGTTCATCCACCAATTCGCAACGTATATGCGGGTTGAATACATCACCCGTTCCCCAAAACTCTTTGCTGTTGCTATTGAAAATCTCCTGCCATTCTCCTTTATCATGTACATACATCTCCCAGTCATGCCGCACCATTGTTGTCATATTTAAAATGACGAGCACATCATCCTTCCTGTTATTGCCGATACGCTTATAAGAAATAACGGCCTCGCTGCCTTTGGTTAAATCGCCCCATTCAAAGCCACCGGGCTCAAATTGCTTCTCATATAATGCCGGTTCACTTGCGTATAACTCATTTAATTTCTGAACACAATACTTCATGCCGCCATGGCTTACAAACTGTAGCAGGTCCCATTGCAGTTCGCTTTTATAATTCCATTCTTTCGTGGCGGCAAATTCATTTCCCATAAATAAAAGTTTGCTGCCGGGATGGGTGTACATATATGTATATAATAAACGCAGGCTGGCAAACTTCTGCCACTCGTCACCGGGCATTTTATATACCATGGGGCTTTTGCCATGTACCACTTCATCGTGACTTAAAGGCAACATGAAATTCTCATCATAGAAATACATCATGCTGAATGTAAACTTGTTTTGAAGCAGGTGCCGCAACATCGGTTCCATCTTAAAATAATCCAGTGTGTCGTGCATCCAGCCCATCATCCATTTCATGCCAAAACCCAGCCCGTCATCATAAGTTGGCCGGCTTACCTTGGGCCAGTTGGTGGCTTCTTCTGCAATCGTTATCACATCAGGAAAATCGCGGTACAAAGTTTCATTCATATCCTTTATAAAAGCAATAGCTTCTATGTTCCCGTTACCTCCATATTCATTCGGCTCCCATTGCCCTTCCTGTCGGCTGTAATCCAATTTCAGCATGGAGCTTACCGCGTCCACACGCAAACCATCAGCATGAAAACGGTCGCACCAGAAACGTGCATTGCTTATTAAAAAACTCTTTATTTCCCCGCGTTTATAATTAAATATATAGGAGTTCCAGTCGGGATGGTATCCTTTTCGCATATCCGCATATTCATAGGTATGCGTTCCGTCAAACATAAACAGGCCGTGAGCGTCATAAGGAAAATGCGAAGGCACCCAATCTAACAATACACCAATGCCTGCATTGTGAAAGGCATCCACCATGGCAGCAAAATCCTGTGGACTACCAAAGCGTGAAGTGGGGGCAAAATAGCCTGTTCCCTGGTAACCCCAGCTTCCATCGAATGGATGTTCCATCACGGGCATCAATTCCACGTGTGTAAAACCCATCTGCTTTACATAGGGCACAAGCCGTTCTGTTATTTGGGCATAGGTGTTATAGCTTTCCTCATCATACTTATCAGGCCGCATCCAGCTTGCGAGATGAACCTCATAAACAGAAAATGGGGAAGTGAGCGCATTATTTTTTTTGCGGTGTTTCATCCAGTGCCTGTCTGTCCATTCATAATAAGTACCCCAGGTTATGGATGCTGTTAAAGGCTTTCTTTCCCACAAATGTGTGAATGGATCTCCTTTGTCAAGCCTCATTCCGCCAAAACCATGTATATGATATTTATAACTTTCGCCGCTCCATACACCGGGAATAAATCCTTCCCAAATGCCGCTTTTTTCCAGGCGTACATTCAACTTATGTGCTTCATTGTTCCAGTCATTAAAATTTCCTATAACACTCACTTGCGTTGCATTTGGCGCCCATACAGCAAAATAGGTACCCCTGGTGTTCAGCACCTCCAGTTGTTTGTTGCCAAATAATTCGTACAGGCGATAATGCGTTCCGTTTTGAAAATTGTTGATGTCTTCTTCGGTAAATAAAGAATAATTCCATACAGGTTTTGTGCTGTCAACAAAATGTATGTCTTCATATCTTTTAGATTGTTCCGTATGCTGCTGTGTGGCATCCGGAGTGTTGCTGTTTTTCATTGTTGTTAATTTTTTAAATGGCAATTATTGCTTTATGTCATACCATCTTAAAACTTTAAATGCTAAATGGCCGTTATCCATCATAGCCTTATACTGTACAACCCTTGTGCCGCCGGTCGCCTTACCGGTAGTATCGGCGGGAAGATAGATTGGAAATTTTCGTAACAGTGTTCCCGTCAGATCAGAAAATTCATCATAGCCTTTATAACCATCCCTGATTTTTGCATCGAGATAAATGTCAGGAAAATAGATCGGGTCAAATCCTTTATTTGCATTGTAAGATAGTGCCACAATCGTTCCTATTGCTCCATTATCTCCGCCATAGATGCAGATAACAAGATCAGGGCGGCCATCGTCATTCAAATCATCTATGAAGCCTTTGGTAACTTTTCCATATACTGAAAAAGATGGATCGGGCCCGTCTGTTTTTAAACCGATCGGGGAAACAGTAACTGAATTTTTATCAGCATTTTTATTATTGCATTCAACGCGATAACCCTGGGTTCCCATTTTTACAGTGGTATCAAATTTTTTTGATTGAGCATTTATGCCCGCAGAGAAAACCAACATCAATAAACACATCCAAAAAAAAATCAGCTTCATATTGAAAGATTAAAAGGCTTAAATAAAGCGTCAATATATAGCCTATTATTCATTGCATTTACCTAAACACAAAAATTATTTTTGAAGCATATCATAAACCATCCAAATTGTTAGCAAGCCTTTAATATAAAATTAGCATTCATTAACTTTTTATCTGAATAATTTTTTTCAATTTCAGGCCGAAACACCCTTTGCTTATGAAAAAAAATTTTATCCTTCTTTTTTTCTTATCGATCAGCATGTATGTTTCAGCCCAGAAATCAGGTCTGAAAGGAGTTATTAATGATACATCAGCCAACGAAAAACTGGTAAATACCACCATAGCTTTATTAAAGGCTAAAGATTCAACGCTCTATACTTTCACGCGCAGCAAACAGGGCGGTGTTTTTGAATTGAAGAATATTGATTCGGGCCAGTATATTTTAATGATAACCCATAACCGTTACGCTGATTACTACGATGCGCTCACCTTTCAGCCCGGTGAAACAAAAGATGCAGGTAATGTGATGATGACCCTTGCGGCCAATCTCCTCGCGGATGTTACGGTTCGTACAAAAATTGCTGCTATGCGTATGAAAGGAGATACGTTGGAATATGCTGCTGACAGTTTTCATGTACGCGATGGCGCCACAGTTGAGGATCTTTTAAAAATACTGCCCGGCATACAGGTGGATAAAAACGGTAAGATAACAGCGCAGGGAGAGGAGGTTAAAAAGGTTTTGGTGGATGGAGAGGAATTTTTTAGTGACGACCCTACGGTTGCCACGCAAAACCTGCAGGCCGATGCGTTGAAATCGGTACAGGTGTTTGATAAAAAAAGCGACCAGGCTGAGTTCACCGGTATCGACGACGGCAATAAAACCAAAACCATTAATCTTAAATTAAAAGATGATAAGAAGAATGGCTATTTTGGAAAGCTTGATGTTGGAGGCGGCAATAAAGACAGGTGGAATAATACCGGGATGATCAATGATTTTCATGGCAAGAAGAAAATTTCAGGTTATGGTATTATGAGCAGTACCGGCAAAACCGGCCTGAACTGGGAGGAACAGGGAAGTTATGGTGAAGCGGGAAGCGGCCCGGAATTTAATGATGATTTTGGCGGTTTTATATTTTGGGGCGGTAACGATGACGAATTTTCAAGCGGTAATTATTACGGCCAGGGTATTCCGAAAGCCTGGGCGGCGGGTTTAAACTTCGCCAATAAATATCATGATGATAAACAAAGCCTGAATGGAAGTTATCGTTTTAATAAGATCACTTCAACCGGAGAAGGCAGTACTTTATCACAGTCACTGTTACCGGACAGCTTGTTTTATAATACAGAAAAAGCAAAAACTTTCAACAGCCGCTGGCGCCATTCTGTAAGCGGCATATATGAACAGCAGTTCGACAGCAGTTTTTCCATGAAATTAACCGTAAAAGGTTACACGGGCCACCAGGATACGTACAGCGATTATGATAACCAATCCTTAGACGCCGGTGGAATCCTGGTGAACAAAAGTTTGCGCCATACAAATGCAGAAGGTGATAATTCAAACCTGAATGCGAACCTGTTGTTGCGTAAAAAATTTAAGAAGACCGGCCGAACACTTTCGCTGAATTTGAGTGATGCTTATAACGGCTCTAATACGGATGGCTTTTTGTATTCGCTTAATTCGTTTTATAATAAAGGCTCTTTGTCATTTGAGGATACCACAGACCAGGAAAAGAAGAATAATGCCAATACGAACATGTTTAATTCAAAGATCACTTATACGGAACCGATCGTAAAAAATCTTTTCGCTGAATTCAATTATGCATTCCGTTTAAGCACCAGCGATGCGGAAAAATTATCCTATAATAAGAATTTAGATGGAAAATATACAGCGCTTGATACTTTATACAGCACGCATTACAGTTTTGATGTAACAACCAATACCGGTGGCGCCGCTTTGAAATTTAACGGTAAAAAAATAACTTTTGGCGCGGGAACGGATATTGCTTCCACCAACTTCAATCAAAAAGATTTGCTGAGGGATACGCTACTTGACCGTAATTATATAAACTTTTTTCCAAGAGCCAATTTTGTGTATAAATTTAATCAAACCTCAAGGGTGTTTTTGTCTTATAACGGCAGCACGCAACAGCCCTCCATTACACAAATATCTCCGGTTGCAGATAATACAAACCCGCTCATCATAACGATAGGAAATCCCTACCTGAAACAACAGTTTATTCACAATTTTAATTTTAATGCAAACAGTTTTAAAGTGCTTAGTCAGCGCGGGTTTTTCATGTATGGAAATGCAACGGTTACCAATAATGCCATTGTCACTAATCAGGTTACAACACCCGGCGGCATTACCACTTACCGATATGTGAATACCAACGGTAATTACAATGCGTATGTCGGGTTGAACTATTTTAAGAAGTTTACCAAAGCAGATTTTAATCTTAACTGGGGTTTGAATTTTAACGGCGGCCGTTACAGCAATTTTGTAAATGGTGAAAAAAACAGGACGGATAATTATGCACCGGGATTTGATCTGGGATTTAATAAACAAAAAGAAAAGAAGTTTAACATCAATTATTGGGGACGTGCAAACTATAACATATCCACTTCCTCTATCAATGAAGAGCTCAAGACCAAATACTGGACGCAATCGCATAATCTCGATTTCACAGTGTATTTCCTCAAGAAATTTGAGTTGAATAATGAAGTGCATGCAGAGCTGCGCCAGAAAACAGATATATTCAACACCAACAATAACGTTGTAGTATGGAATGGTTACATCGGCCGAAAATTTTTAAAGAATGATAAAGGCCTGCTGAAGTTTTATGTGTACGACCTGCTTAACCAGAATAAAGGTTATGACCGTGCCATTAATACAAATGTTATCACAGAAAGAAATTATAACACCATCAACCGTTATTTCCTGTTGAGTTTTGTGTGGAATTTTTCAAAATCAGCAGCAGGATTACCGGCGCCGGGGCAATAAAACGTTCATAGCTTATAGGTTATGGTTCATGGCCTGATGATGATCTTTCTATGAGCCATGAACTATGATCTATCAGCTCAATAAAAAAATATTTATGAAACGAATTTCTATTTTTTGCTTCTCATTACTCATCACTCATTATTCATTATTTGCCCAGGATATCTTCATTTCCAAAGGCAAAATTGAATTTGAAAAAAGAGTGAACATTTATAAAAACCTTGATGATCAGCGGGACAATGATAATGAAAACGGTTTTGACTGGATTGGGCAGATGAAAAAACAAATCCCTGAATTTAATGTTACTTACTTCAATTTGTATTTTGACGGGGATAAAACATTGTATAAGCCGGGACGTGAAGCAGCAACGGCACAAAAAATACCGGATTGGTTTAAAGGGCCTGCGAGTGATAACGTTGTTTACTGCGACCTGGCATCAGATAAAAGCACTACGCAAAAGACTGTGTATGAAACCACATTTTTGATACAGGACAGCTTACGTCAGGCCAAATGGAAAATAACCAACGATACCAGGGAAATTGCAGGCTTCAAATGCCGTAAAGCGACCACCATAATAATGGATTCAGTTTTTGTTGTAGCCTTTTATACCGACCAGATCGTAACAAGCGGAGGCCCTGAGTCTTTTAATGAATTGCCGGGAATGATACTGGGCCTGGTAGTACCGCGCCTGCATGCAACATGGTATGCTACCAAAGTTGAACTGGCCAATCCAACACCCGCAGATCTCACAGCTCCCGTAAAAGGTAAGAAAGCAAATAATGAAGAGGTGACGCAAAAATTAAAGAGTTCCATGAAAGACTGGGGTAAGTTTGGACAACATGCGCAATGGGAAATATCGTTATAATTACAACGATTATTTATTTTCTTTTGTTTCTAAATAAAAAATGAGAAAGCGCGCTATTTTTAATACCAGCAATTCTATTTTGTTTGAGCGCATGTAACAAAGATGATACTGGCATTATTATCAGGGTCAGCAACAATACATCAGAAGATTTTAAAAAAGTATTGGCGCATAACAAAGGTTTTGAAAACGTTGATGCATCTGTTATCACTTCTTACCAGGCTTTTGAAAAATCCTCTTAGCGTGCCTGTGGCAACACTTATTGCTCCTGATAATGATACAATTTAAGCGACCATATTTACTATTCCCGTCATTTTCAATTTCTGCCAGGTGTAATTGTTTGAATTATTGACTGGCTTCTGAAATATGTAAACAATACCTGTTAACTTAATCAACCGATCAACTTATCAACCCACTTAATACAATCTTTATAAATGGTTCAAACTATATAACCATTACATTGTTACTTTGCTAAAAAGATTGCATGCGGATAGGTATAGTTTGTTATCCCACATATGGCGGAAGCGGTGTTTTGGCAACTGAACTTGGAAAGGCGCTTGCCGATAAAGGTCACCAGGTACATTTCATCACTTACCAGCAACCGGTAAGATTAAATGTTTTTAGCGCCAATATTTTTTATCACGAGGTAAGTGTGCCTTCCTATCCATTGTTTGATTACCCGCCATATGAATTGGCGCTTGCCAGTACAATGGTAGATGTAATTTTAAATCATGATCTCGATCTCCTGCACGTGCATTATGCGATCCCGCATGCCTCGGCTGCATACATGGCAAAACAAATACTGCTCAAGAAAGGGCGGGATATCCCGGTAATTACAACCCTACATGGTACTGATATTACTTTGGTTGGAAGGGATAAAACCTATGAGCCCGTTGTAACTTTTTCCATCAACGAAAGCGACGCCATCACTGCGGTTTCTCAAAATTTAAAAGAAGAAACGTATAAATCATTTGCTATAGAAAAAGATATACAGGTGATTGAAAATTTTGTCGATAATTCCCGTTACGCTAAAAAACCTATTGACGCCTTCAGAAAGGTAATTGCACCGAATGATGAGAAAATATTGATACATGCTTCCAATTTCAGAAAGATAAAAAGAGTTGGCGACGTTATACAAATTTTTGCCAATGTACACCAGCAGATACCTTCAAAGTTATTACTCGTTGGCGATGGCCCTGAGCGCCGTTTTATGGAAGACCTGGCCCGCAAACTGCAGGTACACGATAGTGTTCGCTTTCTTGGCAAGCAGGAGCAGATAGAAGAGATTTTGCTGGTGTCTGACCTGTTCCTTCTACCAAGCGAATATGAAAGTTTTGGTCTTGCTGCAATGGAAGCCATGGCAGCCAATGTACCGGTTATTAGTTCAGATGCCGGTGGTTTACCCGAAATAAACATTAACGGTAAAACCGGTTATACGGCGGCTATTGGTGATATTAAGACAATGAGTGAAGCTGCTATTCATTTATTGAGTGATGATGAATTGCTTCAGCAATTCAGGAAAAATGCCAAGGCCCAGGCAATGAAATTCGACTTACACAATATTGTTCCTCAATACGAAAAATTATACAGCCGCTTTTGCAGGATGGTTTGTGAAGCCTGACAGACTGGATCAGTCTCCGAGACTGAGCCAGTCTTCATTGAACTATTTTGTATTTTTATACAATGGAAGTCAGAGAACCTGCAATCGCATACAGCCAGCAAAAAATTTCGATCGAAGAATACCTTGAAATGGAAAATGCTTCGTTGGAAAAACATGAATATTATAAAGGAGAAGTGTTTGCAATGGCAGGTGCTAAATTGTCACACAACTCAATTACGAGTAATTTATCTGGCCTATTATATAATAAATTAAAGGGAAAGAAATGCAAACCTTATAACAGCGACCAGCGCATACATATTCCTGTTAATACATTGTTTACATATCCTGATATTTCCATTGTTTGCGGGGAAGTACTAACGCTTAATAATGATGATTACAATGTTTTAAACCCGACTGTTATTATTGAGGTGCTTTCCAAATCAACTAAAAATTATGATCGCGGAGAAAAGTTTAAGCTATACCGCGATATTCCTGCATTAAAAGAATATATACTGGTTGATTCGGAAAGTATCCATTTGGAAGTATTCAGGCTAAACGAAAAAAATCATTGGGAACTGGAAGAATATGATAATGCCAATGAAACGCTTCCCATTAAAGCAATCAATGAAAATATATTGATCAGTGGGATCTACGAAGGTGTGAAAGTATAGATCAATTTTTAATTCGCTGCGTGTTCAGCCAGAATGAGGCCAATGTCATCCCAATATATCTCAACAATAAGGTTATTCTTGCTGCGACTGATTCTGAATTTCCCGCGTCAATTATGATTACAATTTTTACGCGGCATGAGTTGATATGTTTGATGATGATAGGCCCAAAAGCGACTTATACTTTTGCCTGAAATAAAGGGCTGCTATGCATGTACCCCCAATGCCGATTATCGTTACAATAAAAACAGTACCGGTAAAAAATGTTGTCCATGACAACTGCACACCAATAAATCCTTTTAAAAATAAGATCAGCACGCTTCCCAGGTAACCAAATGCATCTGATATGTAAATAAGAAAGCCAACATTGCTTCGCACCCTGTATGTTGCGATCATGCGCTCAAAATATAAAGCATTAAATGGCACATAACTAACATATAACCCCGTACCCACCAATATCATCCATAATACGGGGCTAATGATTTGGCGGTTAAACAATAAAGTTGCAATGAGCGCAATGGCATAACCCGCGATGATGATGAAATGATTAACCATGAATGCACGCACATTATTCCTGACAAGAATGAGCAGGCTCATGCATAACAAAACAATTAATGATACCGGCGTTTCTGTCACTGTAAAAATCGATGCGTTATTGCCATAGCCTAATTCCGTGTATAATTCATTGGAGAAATTATCGCGAAAATCACGCAGTATGGTAAGCAACACATACGTAGTGACAATCACAACAATACCCGGTAAAAAAAGACGGATAAAATTTTTACGTTCTTCTTTCGTCATTGGCTTTCTAACACTGCGCATCTGTACGTCTTTCTCTGTTGGCGGCGGAGTATGGTTTAACAACCAGGTGAAGATGAACAAGGGAATTAAAAAAATAGAACCGGTATAAAAAGGCATCCAGAATTCGCTTATATGATTGCTAAGCATCAAACCTTTGCCAACCGTTTTTACAACGCCGGAAGAAAAAATAAAACTCACCGATAACACTGCGCCCATAAATTCTGTTGCCCTTCTTCCTTCAACATAACTAAATACCAAACCCCAGATCATGCCCAGTGGAAAACCATTCAGCAATAAAAAAATAATGTTATAAGGAGAAGGGGTGATGGCAAACAACAGCAATGCTATCCAGGCAAAAACTATTAATATAATAATTGTATTGGCCCTTCTTTCAGGCTGCATGCCTGCAATAAAACGAATACCGTAAAACTTACTGAGCATATAACCAATGACCTGTGCTGACACAAGCCAAACTTTATAATCAATATTTAAAAAATGTAAGCCTTCGAAACCTGCAGCAGTAAAAGGTTTGCGAAAAGCATACATACAGAAGTAAACGCAAAAGGAACAAATGGCCGCATAAATACTTACAACCCATGCCGGCATTGCAGAGAGCTTATTTTTCCATTTTTGTGAAACAAACATATTTTGTTTTTGCGCTTAAGAAATGGGTGCTTTGTGTGATTAACAATATCGGCTTACGTTTCAACTACTCATCACCAAATGCCACACTTCTGCCATAATGTTCTCTTCCTGCATTACTTCTTTAATAGCTGCGATCAGGCCTTTTACATCATCGGGAAAAATCTGCCCGATATTGCCGATGCGGAACGCATTTGCCTTGCTTAATTTACCGGGATAAATGATATAACCGCGTTCATTCAGCTTGCTGTAAAATTTTTCAAAATCAAAATTCGGATCATCCGGATAAAGAAATGACGTAATGATATGGCCCTGGATTTCTGGTTTCAGGTATTCTTTGTAACCCAATTGGCGCATGCCGTCATCCAATATTTTCTTATTGGTTTTATAACGATGTTCCCTTGCTTTAATTCCGCCTTCTTCCTCCAGTTCTTTAATGGCTTGCCTGAACGCCAGGATACTGAGTGTTGGCGGTGTAAAACGAAACTGGCCATTGCTTTCAAGCCCTTTCCATTGATCATACAAATCCAGGCTTAACGTTCTTGCCTGGCCTTTTGTTTTTTCCAGTTCTGATCTCTTGCATAGAACAAAAGCAAAGCCAGGCACGCCTTCAATACATTTATTGCTGGATGAAACAAGATAATCTATCTGCATTTGCCGCATGTTCATTTCCACGCCGCCAAAGCTGCTCATGGCGTCAACAATAAACACTTTATCATGTTGTTTGCAAACAGCGCCAATAGCTTCAACAGGGTTCATTAAACCGGTTGTTGTTTCGCTGTGTATGCAGGCTACATGTGTAATATCCTTGTGTACTTCTAAAAACTTTTCTGTTGCTTCGGGCGTTACAATTTCATCTTCGGCAAAGCGTAACACGTGATGATTCAATTGATGAATGCCCGCCATTTTTGCAATGCGTTCTCCATAGGCGCCGTTAGCCAATACCAGCAGTACATCATTTTTATTGATAGCGCTGCTGATCACACTTTCAATCCCGAATGTTCCTGCGCCCTGCATGATAATGCTTTCATATCCTTCCTGCTGCGAAACATGTGCAAGCCTCAGCAATTCACTACGAATCTCTTTTACTGTATTGATAAACTCTGTATCTCTTGATCCCATATCTTCAAGCATCGCTTCTTTAACGGTAGCTGATGTTGACAACGGCCCGGGCGTGAACAACAGTTTCTTTTGTTTCATAATCAAAATATTTAACTGTAAATTTTTATTGTGCGACTAAACAATTTAAAATCTTGTGTTTCAGCGTTTGACCTCACCCCAACCCCTCTCCAAAGGCGAGGGGCTAAAACAGGCTCCGGTACTGAAATATGTATCACCTCTTCGAAAACATCTATCCACTTACTTTTTTTGAACGGGCCTCGGCACATTTGTTCAGCCACTCATCGCTGAAGGCGTCTATCTTTCCAAAACGCGTTAAATCAAAATGCGAGAAGTCAAAGGGGTTGGGTTTGCCTGCCGCCATCTCAGCAAACGCTAAACCCACACCGCCGGATGTTGATATGCCTGCACCGACGCAACCTGTAGCCAGCAATAAATTATGCACACCGGGTGCAATGCCCATCGATAAATTATTATCCGGCGTATAACCTGAAAATCCTGCCACATAATACTTCAAACCTATATCATACACTGCCGGGAAAAAGCGGGCAAGTTTATCTATCACTTCACTTAAGTCATGCATCCCTTTATCATCGCTGAAAGAAAAATTGCTTACGTCACCTGGTATGTTTGCCGGTGATACACTGAATGATCTATTCTCCCTGATACCAAATAATAAACTGCCGCCTTCCGGTCTTGCATAAGCCTGTGCATCCGGCAGCAAAACAATAGGGGAGCTGACAGGAAAGATTTCATTTTTTTCTGTGATCCAATACTGGCTGCGTGTTGGCGCCATCGGCAGATCAATACCGGCCTGTTTTGCATAAACCGGCGCCCAGGCGCCTGCCGCTATGATCACAACATCTGCATACATATTGCCTTGCGTTGTACTTACGCCAACGGCAGTATTGCCCTCCATCAGCACTTCCTTCACTTCCACACCTTGCCTTAAATCCGCACCCTGCATTTTAGCGCATCGTGCAAAAAAAGTTCCCAGCAAATAGGGATCGCAATAGGCTTCTTCCGGCATAAATCCAATGCTCAAAGCTTCATCTGCCTTTAACCATGGCGCTTTTTGATGCGCTTTTTCCGCCGAAATATATTCAGCCGGCTGATGAAATTTTTCGGCTATCGTCATCAGCTCTTTCAAATCATTCACCCGTTGTTCGCTTGCCGCCACATGCAGTACGCCCGTTTTTTTCACGTCCATCGATTCACTCAACATCACTTCCATTTCAGGAATAACGCGGTAGGTTTCTATCGACAGCGGTATAAAATATTCTTTGGCCCTGATCTTAGTTATCAATGCAGCCGCACGGCTGGTGGCCGCATTGCAAAGCTCATTGCGCTCCAGCACCACTATCTTTTTACCAGGATTGTTTTTAGTATAGTAATAAGCAATCGAGCAGCCAAAAATGCCGCCGCCAACCACTACCACATTCGCTTTTTCTGAATTCATGTTTTATAAAAGACTGGCTCAGTCTCTAAGACTGAGCCAGTCTGTAACAACGTTATTTTATTATAAATGCATCCGCCACAGGATGATTTGCCGTGAATTTCAAACCAAGCAGGTTTGCAAAAGTTTGTGCAAACGCTTCCTGGTAAATAGTTTCTTTTGTATTTACTTCACCCAATGCAGGAATACCAGTGCCCATGCCGACAAAATAAGTTTCATTCGAGTGCATGATCTCTGACCCATGGCTTGTCCATTCACTGTTATAACCACGGCCATGATCAGCGATCAGTAAAAGTGTTGTCTGGTCTTTATAAAAACTATCCTGCTGAATATAATCCCAAAGTTCTTTCAGCATCATATCGGTTTTATAAGCTGCATCCAGGTACAGGTCGTAATGGCCTTCATGTGCAAACTCATCTGTATCGCCTAAATCAAAATATAGCACCTGCGGATGTTCTGCCATCATGTAAGCTTTTGCCATGATGTACGTCATGGCATCAGGCCTTTCGCTATTGCCGAATATATCTGTAATATAATGCTGCATGGTATTCATTTCTTTTTGCAAAGGCGTAAGGTTATTGCCTGTTACGTCTTCACCATAAAGGTTTACAAGCATTTTATTCCGGTTACGGTTGAATATTCTTCCCAGGGCATTCCACGAGGCAAATGTTACCACTTTGTTGTTGTAGCCTTGTTGCTTATTGATGAATTCAAACACATTCTCATTGGGATTATCAGGATATTCGTTTGAATTAACTGCAGAATCATAATAGCCGCAAAATGTTTCACTGCGTCCGGGATAGGAAAACCAGTATTTATTTTTTACATACACCTCATTGCCCAAATTCCTGTTGCCCATTAAAACGCCTTGCTTTGCTATAGTTCCCCAAACAAAAGGCATTAACTTTTCACGTCGGGTAACGGCATCATTTGCCCAGTATTTTTTCATCAGCCATAAAGAGTCCTGCGAAGTATATTTTTTATCAAACAACAGCATGGAATCAGCGCCGCCAAAAAGTTCTTTCCACCGGTAGCCATCCATTAAAACAACAATTAAATTTTTTGGCTTTGCAGATGATGTTGTTGATTGCGCAAAAATTTGAGCGCAGCAAAAGAGAAGAAGGATAACGATAGTTTTTTTCATTATGATTAATTTGGTGAATAGTGAATGGTGAATGCTTGCAGCGTGTAGCTTCCAACTCATAGCTCGTAGCTCAAAGCTCACAGCTTGCCCTACCACGGCATAGAAAAAGTTTTAATGAAGCTGAAACATTTCATTGCTTCAATCACGCCTTCCTTAATGCCAAGTCCTGAATCTTTAATGCCGCCGAAAGGTGAGTTTTCTATCCTGTAGCCAGGCACTTCGTTTATGTTTACAGTGCCTACTTTTAATTCTTTTATAAAGCGCATGGCATGTTGCATATTGTTGGTAACAATGCCTGCAGACAAGCCATATGCTGTAGAGTTGGACAACGCTATCGCATCATCAATATCTTTAAAACTAAGTATCGGAGCCAGCGGCCCGAATGATTCCTGCATCACCATTTGTGCATCACGCGGCACATCGGTTATAACGGTGGGTTCAAGTAAAGCGCCGGTACGTTTGCCACCGGATAAAATTGTAGCGCCTTGTTCCACCGCTTTTTTTGTTACATCTTCCAGGTAAATGGCAGCGTGTTCATCGATTACTGTTCCCACTTTTGTATCATCGTCAGCAGGATTGCCATAAGAATAGTCCTTTACTTTTTCAAGAAACTTTTTTGTAAACGCATCTTTTATTTTTTCATGCACCAGTATTCTTTTCACTGCTGTGCATCGCTGCCCTGAATTCCGGAAAGAACCTTCCGCCGCAAGTGTTACAGCCGTATCTACATCTGCATCTTCTAAAATGATCAGCGGGTCATTTCCACCTAATTCCAATATCACTTTTTTATACCCGGCAGTTTGTGCAATACGTTTGCCAACAGCTACGCTGCCTGTGAAAGAAACAAGATCGATCCTGTCATCTTTCACCAGTTTTTCTGCCACTTCATTGGTTGGGCCAAGTACAACACTCAGCATATGTGGCGGCAAACCTGCTTCGTATAAAATTTCTGTAAGCCGGATAGCAGTGAGCGGTGTTTTTTCAGATGGTTTTAATATAACCGGAGTGCCGCAGGCAATGGCAGGAGCAATTTTGTGCACCACCTGGTTCAGCGGGTGATTGAACGGTGTAATAGCTACCGCTAAGTTCAATGGCTCCCTGAATGTAAATATCTTTCTTGCTTTGCCGGTTGGTGAAATATCGCAGGAAAAAATCTGCCCGTCGTCTTTCAAACATTCAATGGCCGCAAACATCAGTACATCGTGTGCACGCCCCATTTCATAACGCGCTTCCCGAATGGCCAGCCCTGATTCGGCGCTTATCAGTTGAGCAATTTCTTCTTTGCGGCTCATCAATATCGTACGCGCTTTTTCAAGCACCGCGTAACGTTCGTACCGGTTTAATTTTCTGCCGCCTTTCAGCCCGGCTTCAATAGCCTCATTCGCATCTTTTGCATCTGCCAGTGTTACAATGCCTACCAGCCTGTTATCATATGGACTGCGCACTTCAAGTACGTTATGGGATTTAATTGGATTGCCTGCTATATAGCAGCTTAAATTCAGCACAGCGTCGTTATTGCTTGCTGCAGGTTTTCGTTTTGCAGAAACGGGGGTGATATTCATTATACTTCTAAATTTTCAGGATGTGAAATTTTTATTGTGAGTTGTGAGTAGTGAATATCATCGCTTATAATTTATCATTCATTTCACCATTCACTTATTCGCTTTCAATATTGCCTGTTCACTATTTTCTCATTCCTTATTTCTCATTTACTTAATTTGTTCCATTGATGGCAAAATCAAAAATGTCAAAATTGCGCGGGTCCATTGAAGCTTTTCTTTTATAAGCCTCATTCAAAGGATGAGAAATAATCACCGGCACCATCTCTTCATACCTCCCGCCATGCGAACGCAATGTACCGTCTAATGCAGACAGGTCGTGGTATTTCGGCCTCCTTCCTACAACAACATCCCTGCCGCTCAGTACAACTAAATCGCCGATGCGGTCTTCCGGTTGTTCCAACAGCTTAACAGCAGTAGCTTTATCATATACTTCGGTAATGCCAGCCTGCACCTGCAGCCAGTTCTTGACATCATTAATAATTGATTTATCGCTTACATGCACTACAACATAAGAGCCTAATGCGCCATGATGTTTCACATAAGGATCAGTGATAGGACATATAACCCGAAAATGATCGCCAAATTTTTCAGATAACATGTCTTCAACAAACAACACATTGGGAGAGCCGTCTTTTTTCACTTTTGCATTCATGCCATGATCGGCAGTTGCGCCAACCACGGCGCCGAGTTGTGCCAGCTTTCCAATTTCTGTATCCATTGCTTCATAAAAAGCCAGCGATTCTTCTGCTTCCGGTGCATACGTGTGTTGCATATAATCTGTAAGCGACAGGTATAAAAAATCTGCAAGGCCCTGTTCAATAAAAGCCACGCCCGCACGCAGCACAAACAGGCTTGCGTCACCGCTGTAAATAGCAGGTGTTTTATAACCGATTATTTTTTCTGCATCATCAATGCCATGCGTTTCCTTTTTCGCCTGGTTTGCTTTTTCAGCAGATATGGCAATTCCTGTCATTTTGTGAGAAAGTATATCGCGCAGTTTTTCTTTTGCAGTTACCACAGCTACTTTTCTTCCTGCTTTGGATGCAGCGGCAAGTATTGTTTCAGCGCGCAGGTATTCCGATGAATTCATCATCACTTCTTCATCTTTCTTTTCATCATAAAAGAAGTTGCCGCTGATGCCATGCACAGCAGGCGCAACACCTGTAACAATAGAACTGTTATTTACATTGGTAAACGATGGCAATGCCCCGCGCACCATGCCGCGGTAACCTTTTTGCGACATGCTTTTCAGATTTGGCATCCTGTCACGTCCCATCGTTGCATCGATGTATTCATCCGCAGAACCGTCAATGCAAATCACCACAACCGGTTTTGCCGCCGGCTTGTATTCAATACCATTTACTGAAAAAGAATTGGTTGAAATACTCATTATTGTTTTTATTTTTTACTTGTGTTAAGTTAATCGTGAGTTGTGAGTTGTGAATGGTGAGTACTCACCCTACCTATGAAGTATTCACTCACAACTGACCTGCTGCCTGCAAGGTGCGTTGAAGCGTAAAGCCCCGGGCGCCGCTTTCATACACACATTTAAAGGTTGCTCCCGGATAATGGCTCTTTATGTAATTCAATCAACTTTTCCTTATCACTTTCCATACGATGATTGCCAAGACAAATGCCATTTAATGCCTTGGTTACCTGGTAATCCTTTTGATGCACATCAATACCCATATAAATCGTCTTTCCTGTAAAATCAATAATATTTCTACCTTTGATACCGGTTTCGGTAGTAGCTGAAGTTTGCTGTTTCATAACTAATGTTTTGAATTAAATAATCAGCAAAGTTCTTCATTACAGCCTTGATTAAATCTCGGACTGTTGCTGCACCGAAACCTTTTACATATAGACTGACCACTCACAGACTGAAACGTCATATTTTACCTAACATAGCAATAGTAGTTTAATTGCTACTATGATGAATAATTTTTTGGTGACGGGCAAATCTTTTTATGGCATCGTTCCTTGCGTCGCAACACTTGTACTGCATATTTTCATGGCATCTTTGTTTCAATTCAAACAGGCATTATAATCAGTTACAACTTTAAGCCCATTGTTTTTGACCTCACCTTCATTCCCTCTCCAAAGGAGAGGGATGCCCCTGCTCACAGATGCATCATATTATTTTATGAAGCTTCATTATTGCGGGTAACAAACAACACGTAAATTCTTAAACTTCTTTATTACGCCGCGGCCAAATATTTCTTTATTGCATCAATAAAATAGTCCAGCGGCAGCATATCCGCATCTGTTTCTTTTGCAGCCTCATCCCATAACCTTACTTTAATGATGTCTTTAAAATAGGGATGCTGTGTAAAAGCAGCTACTTCCTCTTCATTCATCGGGCCGCCCTGCCATATCAACGTTTGCAGGCTTGCCTCTGATAATTTTTCTTTATAGCCAGGTTGTGCTGCCACCAGGTATCTTTTGGCATCCACATGTTTTTCCACTACTGCACAGATCCTTTCCGAAAATTTTTTTGAACGTAAATAATCAGCTCCAATGCCTTCATGATTCACCACACCATAAGTACCCATCGCTTCTGTTTTTTGTTTATGCCGGAGCAGGTGGCCAATGTCGTGCAAAAAAGCGCCTATCATCAGTTCTTCATCTTCACCTTGTTTTATTGCCTGCATTGCACATTGTATCATGTGCGATGTTTGGGATACAGGCTCGCCATCATAATCTTCATCGCCAAAGGTTGAAAACAGGAAAAGGATTTCGCTGCTTATATCTTCATTATTCATTTGCGATTCGTTTATTCAATAAAGTTATCGGAGATCTACACATAACACAACGCCGGGCTTTAAAAGCTCTTTTCAGAACTTTGGTGATGACGCAGCTATTTTATTAACCACATTGCATCATTTATATTATCTGTGTTAAAGCCCTGCGCCTGTAGTGCTGATTGCCAGTTCCCTGCATTTGTATTTTGTTCATCTGTTGGATAAGCCCATCTTTTTGGTATAATACCATTATTGCCTATTCCTGTGCCGCCATCAAAAGCAGGCACTCCTGTACGCCGGTAATTATAATACGCCTCCCAACCCGAGTTTTGAAAAAATGCCAGGTATTTCTGCAATAATATCTGGTTTAATCCTGTGTTGTTATTGCCGGCATAAATAACTGAAGACTGATGCTGGTATTCATTGAGATTAAAAGAAAAATCATATTCTTCATATTCGCCAAGCGGGTTGCCTAAGTGCAAAAGTTCCGCCTTGTAATCCGTTTGGCCGGAAGTAAATCCATAAAAACGCATAGATTCTGATATACCCTTATTATACCAGGTGGCCGCATCGCCGCTGATCCATCCCCGGTTAATAGCCTCAGCAATATTGAAACACATTTCTGTATAACCTGCCAGTATAAAAGGTTCTGCAGTATAGCCATCGTAATATCTTTTACGGTTGATCAATGAATAATAGCCGGCAATGCATTTACTATACATCACAGCAATACTTTCACCGGTACTTGCGCCAACATAGGCCCTGTAATCAACAGGGTTGCCAATACTGTCGGCTATTGTCCACGCAGGTTCGCAGGTGATAAAAACACGGGCATCTTTCAATGTTGTTAAATTCTGTACATAGGTTTTGGCCATGTTGTACCGCAAAGCATCATAACCATAATTGTTAGGGCTTGTTGGATAAGGGTTTGTCGGGAAAATATAAGTAAACTGAAAATTATCATCCGCGCTTTCAAAGACTGGATATTGCTGGGGGTTATTGATGATAGCGGCAAACCTTCCTTTTACATTCAGATCGCCTTCATCCGTGCGTTTGCTCAAGGCAATCAAAACCCTTAACTGGAAAGTGTTTACAAGTTTTTGCCATTTTGTTAAATCATTATCATAATAATAATCGCCTGTTAATGTAACGTCCCCACTGGCGTAAAGCGATGCAAATTCAATGTTAGCGCTATCCAGTAAATTCAACACATTCAAAAAAACAGTTTTCTGATCATCATAAACCGGCGTTTTATTATCCAGCCCCTGCAACGCATCGCTCATAGGTATATCTCCCATAAGAGAAGACATGTTATAGAAATACCAGGCCTTTGCAAATTTAGCTATAGCTCCATAGGGGTTAATATTTGATGCTCCTGCACGTATAGCTTCTTCCTCCATTTTCTTTACGTTCTTTAATTCACTGTACCCGTCAAAAGGCCCATCCTGCCAGCCGTACTGGTTATCGCCATAATATTGATAATTGCGGCAGAAGAATTGTTCCCATATCGCCACATTGCTCCAGGGATTGATGCCTTCCATGCCGCCTGCAAAATCTGTCAATACACTTTGTAATATGAGGCTTGGCGTTGCTTCAGTAGGCTCGTTAGGGTTTACCTGCAACGCTTCTATTTTTTTACTGCATGCCTGGAATAATGTGAGCATGGTAAACACAATAAAAAATATTTTTAAGTATTTCATTTCTGTAGAATTTAATGTTTGAAAAGGCTTGCTTGTATGCAATTGTTTCATTCTGTAAACACTTTTTTAAAATGTTATGCTGAAATTGATACCATAGCTGCGCATAGTAGGTGTTTGCAGATCAGAGCCGCTGCCACTTGTATATTGGTCAACATCGAGGTCTTTGAATTTTGAAGGGAAAAAATAGAGGAGGTTTCTGCCTACCAGTGAAACGGATGCTCTTTGAATAAATGAATTTTTTCCAAACACAGAAGAAAGATTATACGTTAATGTTACTTCTCTCAGTTTTGTGTACGTTTTTTTGATCATATCAAGATCAGGGATGGACGCCATTCTCGAAACATAATCCTGCACTGAGGTCTTTACATTGTTTTGCTGCGCGGTAAGATCTTTTATGTTAGTGATCTCACCTGTCAATGGGTCTAATTGTATATCGCCGCCGGTAAGAATTACGCCATTTCCCACGTAAGAAAAATTGCCGGTAGGATCATCGGGCCTTGCTTCTCCAAAAGCTCCCTCAGTGGTTTCAATATGCCTGCCGCCCTGTAAGGTTTTCTTGCGTACATAGTCTTCAATAATGCCGCCTACCATACCGTCAAACTGGAACCTCACCGAAAAGCTTTTATAGCTGATTGTATTTACAATGCCCCATATCCAATTGGGGTCAGCATGGCCATATACCTTTTGGGCAGGTACGCCAAGATCAGAATAACGAAGCAATAAACCTGAATTGCCGTCGTGCACCAACTGGCCGTCAGGCGTTCTTACAAAAGCGTTGGCATATACAAGGTCTAACCTCGAGCCGTCTTTGGAATAATTGTCGGGATAAGGATTATCAACCCATTTTCTAACATAAGTTGACCAGTTAACAGCAACATCCCATACAAAACCGCTTTTTGACTGAACAGGTGTGCCGCTGAGGGTGGCTTCCCATCCATTATTGGTATAGGATCCCGCATTCAATAAATAAGAAGTGTAACCGGTGGCTTGTGAAAGCGATTGCGAGGCGATCAATGGGCCGTTGAGATAGTGATAATAAGTAAGGTCAAGCCGTAAGCGGTTCTTCATAAACCGTATATCCATTCCTGCTTCAATCGCCTTCCTGTTTTGTGTTTTAATATCCTGGTCAATAAGCTCATCTGAATATTTTGCACCGACCGCGTTATTATAATAAGTTGATAAACTATATACCGGTGTAAAACTGTACGTGGGTCCGCCGTAAGGTGAAGGCGGGGCATAACCATAATCCAGCCCTGTATTAGGATAGTAGAAATCTGATGTACCGCCCGATTTGCTTTGTGTATAAGAACCCCTGAATTTCAGGAAAGAAATTGCTTTTGGTAAATTCGCATAATCGGAAACGGCAGTACTTAAATTAAATGAAGGATAAAAAAATACATCATTGCCTGCGGGTAAGGTTGATGATTTATCTACACGGCCTGTAAGATTAAGTGTAACATAACTCCTGTAGCCAATATCAAAAGAATAGTAGGCACTCAACACCTTCATTTCTGAATTGAACGAAGATGCTTTTATCGGGTCTCTTGAATTTGAAAATGCATAAATGCCGGGAACGTTAAGATAATTTGTTGTGGTATAACCGGCGCTGAAGCGCTGGCTTCTTACATTGCCCCCTATAAAACCATCTATATCCAGAAAGCCGGCAATACCTTGCTTATGATACTTTACCTGTGCTTCAATATTCGATTCGAATAATGAACGCCTGTCCTCGCGGTAGTCGCCCTTTGCTTCATCCCTTCCATATACGCGGGCTGAGTATGGCATTTTTTCGGTGTTCAGGAAATCATACGTATTAAGGCTGGGCCTTACCAATATATCAATATCATTGGTGAGTTTATAATTTAGCGTCATATAGCCATACACCGTATTTTGATAATGACCACGCAGCCATTCATAACTCATAAACCAGGGATTATTGTACCGAAAGTATTCAGCATATTTTTCCTGGATGCCTACTTTTCCATCCTGCCAGTAGTTGCGCATATCACTCATGCTCCAGTCGGCTCCGCCCCATAAAATAATATTATATACAATACTGTTGGGGCCATAATTTATATCAGGAATATTAGGTGTTGATTGCCTTGTATAGTTTATATCGCTGCTAAATGTTAACCTTGGCGTGAACCTGTAAATAATGCTGCTGTTAAAATTAGTGGTGCTTAACTCTGTGTTCGGGACAATACCTTTTTGATAGGTGTTTCCAAGCGAAAAACGAATGTCAGCTTTTTCGGTAGAAGCGCTTACTGCAACACTGTTGGTAGTAAGAATACCGGTTTGAATAAATTTTTTAAGATTGTCTTTGCCACGGTTTACCCAGGGTGTTGGTTCTATATTCCCGTCGTAGGTTGTACCATCAGGAAAAGTTGTTGTATATGTTTGCGCAGGGTCGTACATCCCATCATATTGGGGCAGCAACTGCCCTTCAAACTTTGGCCCCCATATATCATAGTCTGCATCATTTACACCACCGCCTTTTCCATCAGCAAAAGCATATTTACCATATTCCCCCGGGCCGTATGCATCCTGGTATTTCGGCAAAGCAATAAACCCGTTGTTGAACATGGTGCTTGAATTGATATCAACCGAAAAACCTTTTTTAGATTTATTGCCTTTTTTAGTGTTGATGATAATAGCGCCCTCACGTCCTGAAAAGCCATATAGCGCCGCTGCGTTTGGCCCTTTTAAAATGGTAAAGCTTTCAATGTCGTCGGGGTTAATATTCCAGGTGTCAGAATTAATGGGAACACCATCCACAACAAATATAGGCCTGCCCTCACCGCGCAGGTTTACTGATGGCGCCCTTGATAATTCAGGATTGATATTTACCACAAGCCCGGCCACATTTCCTTTCAAAGAATTAATGGCATTCGGCTCCCTGGCCTTGGTAAGATCCTCAGCTTTTACATCCTGTATGGCATAACCAATACGCCGCGATTCTTTTTTTATCCCCAGCGCGGTTACCAACACATCGGTTAACTGTGCATCATCTGCTTTTAATATTACATTAAGCGTTAAGTTATCTCCAACCATAATTTCCTGCGGGGCAAAACCTACATAAGTAACAGTTAGCGCATCCCCCTTTTTAGCTGAAATAGAAAAGCTGCCATCAGCATTGGTAGAAGTGCCTTTGCCCGAAGTTTTATTCATAACAGAGGCTCCCTGTACAGGAATGTTATTTTCGCCGGTTATAGTACCGGTAATTGCGTTTTGTGCTAAACAGGGCAACGCTGAACAAAGGATCATTAATAAAAAGAGTAACCTTTTGAGAAAATGTAGAGCTTTTTTCATACCAGGTAATTTTAAAGAAGTATATAAATATTAAACTAAGCAATTATTTAATCTTGCCAAATGGTTATGCAAGAATCGGACTTTTTCCCAACAGAATTTCGCAATCAATATTAAGTTAGCATTAATTCTATATTAATGCTTAGTAAAGATATACTAAACTTTTTTTGATTTCAAAATAAAAAGAGATACTTAAGCAATCGTTTGCGTAAGTTGAGAGTTTGCGTTTGCGAAGAAAGAATTACTTGCTTGTGAAGAAGTAAACCGCCAGCATTACGGCATCAGTGGTTCCAACGTTTTTAGGGATGTGCATTTGCCGGGCATCAAAAAAAATAGAATCGCCTTCTTCAAGAAGGTATTTTTCCTTTCCAATGGTATATTCCACTTTGCCGGTAATTAAATATTTATACTCGTAAGCGTTTGTTTTAACCATGCCCCTGCGTGCATTCTTTTGTAATCGAAGCAACACAATATCTATATGTTCGTCTTCTATGTTAGTTGATAATATGCGCTGGTACAAAAAGCCTTTTGCGTTTTCTTTTTCAAATGGCTGATAGGATGACTTTTTTTTGACCATTACATGTAGTGGCTTTTTTTCAAATTCAATGGTATTAAAAAAAGCATTCAGGTCAAGGTTAAGTTCTTTTATAATGTTCATCAATACCGTGAGCGATGGTATTGTTCTGCTGTTTTCAATTTGCGATATAAGGCCTTTTGTAACGCCGGCTTTACCTGCAAGTTCTTGTAGCGTCATTTTTTTTTCTGTGCGTACTTCTTTAAGCCTGTTGCTTATTTGTATAATTATATTTTCCTGCATTGCAATGTCTTGGGTGGCGATGTTAGATGCGATAAAGATAACAGAAACTTAAACCACATTTTATGTTATTGTGTTATCAACTTTTGTTGAGGACTTTTTTTTATATAATTTATTTATGATGTTTGTGCATTAAAAATATTGATGTGAACTGGTACGAAATAAAAAACATTGAAGCCATTGATTCGCCGGCATTGATCATTTACAACGATCGCGTTCAGCAAAACATTCATTCATTAATAAAGATGAAAGATGTTGAACATCTTCGCCCGCACGTAAAAACTAATAAGATCGGCGAAGTGTGTAAACAGATGCTGGATGCAGGAATTACAAAATTAAAATGTGCGACTATCGCCGAAGCGGAAATGCTTGGAAGTATCAAGGCTCCCGATGTATTATTGGCTTACCAGCCTACGATCACAAAAGCAAAGCGTTTGCTGCAGCTTACTCAGCAATATCCTTCCACACGTTTTTCCTGTTTGATCGATGATGTGATCACTGCAGAAAACATTTCAACTATTTTCTCCGAAAACAATACAGTGATCAATGCTTATATTGATCTGAATGTTGGCCAGGACAGAACGGGTATAAAACCTGCCAATGCGTTTGATCTTTTTAATGACTGCGAAAATTTCAGGGGAATAAACATCATTGGCCTTCATGCGTATGATGGCCACATCAGGGATACGGATGTAGATGAGCGTAAAGAAAAAACAGATGCTGCCTTTGATACCGTAGTGCAGCTTGCTGAAGAGATCGGATCATCATCCGGTAAGAAGATGAAAATCGTAGCAGGCGGATCACCCACTTTCCCTGTACATGCTCAGCGAAGTGATGTGGAATGCAGCCCGGGGACATTTGTATTTTGGGACCACGGTTATAAAACTCAATTTCCCGACGAGCCATTTGAATACGCTGCATTAGTGATAGCAAGAGTAATTTCTGTTGTGGATGAGCATACCATTTGTATTGATCTTGGCCATAAATCTGTAGCTGCAGAAAATGTTTTGGAGAAACGGGTATATTTTTTAAATGCAGAGAATGTTCAACCTACCGGTCAAAGCGAGGAACACCTTGTTTTAAAAGTGGATGATGCATCTGTTTATAAAATAGGCGATGTATTATATGGTGTGCCTTATCATATCTGCCCAACCGTTGCTTTATATGAAAGAGCGGTTGTTGTTGAAAATAATGAAGCCGTTGGTGAATGGAAAGTTCTTGCAAGAGACAGGAAGATAACGGTCTGAACGTATTACATCATTGAAAATAGTTGAAGCAGCATGATTAGCAAGCTAATAATAATAATGATAACACCAATAGCTTTGTACAATGCAGGCGCTTTCCGCATACTCAATGAAGCAAAGACGATAGCAGCTACTAACGATATTAATACGGTAAGAGAAAGATGCGTGTCGTTATGCATAAATTCCGGGAGAAACGAGTTATATATTTTTACTTTCTCCTCGTAAGAGGCCGTTGAATTGGTTTCAAAAACATATATCCACAATATCCAGATTAATGCAGGAACAATAAAGAAAAAAATGCTTAGTAAAAGCGTACGGAATTTTTTTTGATTTTTGGTTTGCATAACAAAAATTTTATTGTTCTACATGTATTTAACCGGGAAAATCATATTCATCGTGTTTGCGCCTAAAGATTATGGTAAAATACGTAAGGTAATCTAAGATATGTATTTATTTATTTGAAGCTAAAAGGTTTGGGTCAATAAACTGTAAATCATTGTATGCAAAAAAATAAAACCAAATGTATTCCACCTCATTCCTGTTCAGGTTGGCAAAAGCAATTTCTGTTATTGCCATTGGTATAATGGCATCTTTAATTGCTTTTGGAAACATTACAGATTATACAACCAATTATCAATTTGTAGAGCACGTACTCAAAATGGATACTACGTTTAATGATAGCAGCCTTCATTACCGAAGTATAAATAGCCCTTTTGTTTTTAACGTCTTTTATATTTTCATAATACTGATGGAAACACTTATGGCATTCTGTTGTATAAAAGGAAGCTGGCTGCTTTTTAAAAATCTGAAAAGTGATGCGATAACATTTCACGGAGCCAAAAATTGGGCAATAGCAGGCATCATAATAGGAATTGTAATTTGGTTTATAGCATTTGAAATAATAGGCGGAGAATGGTTTGCCATGTGGCAAAGCAATACATGGAATGGGTTGGCTGCTGCTGAAAGAGTTTTAAATTTTCTTTTGTTGACGTTGATTTTATTGCACCTGAAAGATCAATAATTGTTTTGAGGATTATATATTATTTTAACCCGGTAATATATTTCGGTAACAGCAGTATAAGCACTGTTTACAACTGCAGTCATTTTATCAAAATCTAATGTTTCGATCGTATCGGTTATTTCATGATAATTAGGATTTCTGATAAATGAAGTATCGCTGATCATTATTGTAACTCGCTGACTGCATTACTATAGCCGTGCTCATAGGAATGATGTGGGTCGGTTTGCTCTGGTTCATACGCAGGTGAGATACCATCAAAACAAAACGATGCATTTTCAGCCAAAGCAATTTTATCCATATCTGTTACACCTGGCTGACCCGGTTTTGCAGCATTGACATCACGTTTCTGTTTTGCCTTTGCGCCTGATATGGCTACCCACGAAATGTAAACTATCGTAATGAAGAAAAATAGGGAGTTACTCATTCGGTTGATGTTTAGGGTTTAATAAAAAAGGTGCACGCTAAACTACAGATTATTATTATTTGATGTAAAGAATAAATAATTTCTTTTTGCACAATGAATCCTGTTGCAGATTAGACGTTGTTTTGTGTTTTTTGATAACATGCTTATTTTGCTGTGATGAAATCAGGCGTGTGAATTAACATCAGTCAAAAAATTAAATATCCATGTTTACAATAGATGCGCATTTAGATCTCAGCATGAATGCAATGGAATGGAACCGCGACCTGCGTAGATCTGTTCATGAGATAAGAGCAAGAGAGGAAGGAATGAATGACAAACCGGATCGGTCCAAAGGCACCGTAGCATTTCCCGAATTACGCAAAGGCGGAACCGGTTTGGTAGTGGCAACACAGATAGCAAGATACGTTGCGCCCGGAAACCCGCTACCCGGCTGGCATTCACCGGAACAGGCATGGGCGCAAACCCAGGCGCAGCTTGCCTGGTACAAAGCCATGGAAGCCTGTGGCGAAATGAAAATGATAACCGGTCTTGAGGAATTAAATGCGCATGTTGAATTATGGATGAATAGTAATAATGATACACAAAAACCGGTCGGTTATATTTTAAGCCTCGAAGGAGCCGATTCAGTTATAACCATTGATTACCTGGAGCACGCTTATGAACATGGTTTGCGTGCCGTTGGGCCGGCACATTACGGGCCCGGTAGGTATGCGAACGGAACGGATGCAACAGGTCATTTGAATGAAGACGGAAAAGCTTTGCTGAAAGAGATGGAGCGTTTAAATATTATTCTTGACGCCACGCATTTATGCGATGATGCATTTTGGGATGCGCTGAATTTATACAATGGCCATGTTTGGGCAAGCCATAATAACTGCCGGGCCTTGGTAAATCATAACAGGCAATTCAGCGATGAACAAATAAAAGTCTTAATTGACCGCGATGCAGTGATTGGCGCGGCGTTCGATGCATGGATGCTTGTGCCCAACTGGAAGCGTGGTATCTCTACACCAGCGGATATGCATTGTGGTTTGGAAAAAGTAATTGACAATATTGATCACATCTGCCAGCTTGCCGGCAATACTTTGCATGTTGGTATCGGTTCTGACCTGGATGGAGCTTTCGGCAAAGAACAATGCCCTTATGATTTAGAAACAATAGAAGATTTGAATAAAATTCCATCGCTATTACAAAAGCGCGGTTATTCAAATCCAGATATTGAAAATATTATGCATGGTAACTGGTTAAGATTTTTACGGGAGGCGTGGAAATAGTTCACAGGTTTACGAGTTCACGGGTTCATAAGTTTGTTTAAAGGTTTAATGTTTAATCAATGCCGTTTACTTAACAATTTTCTAAATATTCAATAATCAACACTCAATAAACAATAATCAAGTTTTTGGTTCTTCCTTGAGCATTGAATATTGTATATTGAATATTGAGTATTTCTTAAGTCAACGATATTGAATGTTTAAGGTTGCATAATCCTATTCATCAAGTTTCTTTTCCATCACATAATCATTCATAAAAAAGCCTTCGCCTATATCAATATCTTCTTCACCGATTACCGTAAAACCCAGGCGCCCGTACATGCTTTTTGCTTTGTTATAGCGGTTAACATTTAATAACAGCGCAATAGCTTTTTGTTCCTTTATTTTTTGAATTATATGACCGATCAATAATTTTCCGATGCCTTTTCCCTGTTGGTCCGGCAATACATAAATCTTATGCAGCTTATAAATATCATCCTTCAATAAACCATAATCAGCAAAAGCAACAGGTTGACCATATTCTTCCGCAATTAAAAAATTGTGACCGGCATCAAACTGTTTTTGCAAAGCGGCAGAACTGTAAATGAGATCAAGCATATACGTTAGTTGCTCCGGTGAAAGGATTTCACTATAAGTGACAGGCCAGATATTTTTGGCCAAAGTGTTGATCAATGTAATATCATTCTTCGTTGCATTGCGTATAATTATGTTTGAAACTGCCATTATTGTTTAAAAATTTTCTTACTGAGCCAGTGTGATAAAAATGCACTGCCCGCTCCTGTAACGGCGCCGCCAATTACATCTGTTGGATAGTGTGCTCCCAAATATAATCTTGAATAGCCAACACCAAATGCCCATGCATAGGCCGGCACAACAATGTACCATTTTTTATATTGCAGTGACACGGTTGTAGCTGTGGCAAAAGCCAGCGAAGTGTGACCGGAAGGAAATGACTGGCCGTCTTCATATTTATAAGGATAAACTTCATCATATTTCTGATAAGGTCTTTCCCTGTCAAAAATTACTTTCATGGCAGCTGTGGCGCCTGCCGCGATGAGCACACTGCCTGCAATTTCATAAGCTCTGTACTCATTCTTTTTGTTGTGCTCCAGTTTTGCATCCACCCAAACACCAATTGGTACTGCAATGCTTATGGGATAAGCAGAGCCTGAGATGCCCTTCCAAACAGATGAGTTTGGGTCCTTCGGATTAATATCCCTGAGCAAATCTATGTCCCAATTCTGCGCATTGCTTTTGATGCCAATAAAAAAGCATCCTGTAAATAAGATGCTTTGTAAAAACATTTTTATAGATTTCATTAAATGATTGTTGTGGTCTTTCCCTTTTTCCTGAAGAAGACTACCGGCAGGCAGACAAAGGTTGGGAGACAGTCCTAATTTAGATGCTGCAAACTTTCTTCAATTGTTTTTATTCTTGCCTCAGCATCTGCCTGTTTCTTTCTTTCGAGTTCAACTATTTCAGGTTTTGCATTTTGAATAAAACGCTCATTGCTTAATTTTTTTTGTACCGATAAAAGAAAGTTTTTTTGATAAGCAAGATCTTTTTCCAGGTCAGATCTTAATGCAGATGTATCCGCCTGTTGTTCTGTTTTGATATAGAGTTTGTCTTTTTCATTTGTCAGAACAATACTTCCCGGGATAGCTTCCTTTGTGAAAACAATTTCCGTTGCATTAACCTGTTTACGCAGGATTGTTTCAAAAGCCTTATACGCATTTTCGTTTTCTGTCTGGATAAATAATGCTATGGCTTCTTTTGGTTTGATTGAATTTTTATTGCGGGCATCGCGGATGTTTGTAATTATGTTTTTAAGTAAACCGCCTTCTGCCAGCATCTCAGGATCAGCCTGTTGGATATTTTCAAACTGCCTGATACAAAGATCAGTTTCCTGTTCTTTCAGCAAATGAAACACCTCTTCCGTAAAGAAAGGCATGAATGGATGCAGCAGTTGCATCAGCGTCTCAAAAAAGCCAACCGTTTTCTCATATATTTCTTTTTCTATTCGTTGATCAAAACCCGGTTTGATCCATTCCAAATACCAGCTACAGAAATCGTCCCATATCAAAGAGTAAATGGTTTTTAGCGCTTCACTCAGCTTGAATTGTTCATACAGTTTTTCTATTTCAGCTTTCGCTTCATTCAGGCGTTGCTCAAACCACAGAACAGCGAAATGGTGAGTGGTGAGTGGTGAGTGGTGAGCATACTGCTCGCCGCTCGTAGCTCGTTGCTCAAAGCTTTTTACCAATTTCAACGCATTCCATATCTTATTAATAAAAAAGCTGCCTTGTTTTAAAGTGCTTTCTTCCTTTACATCAAATAAAAGATCGTTGCCGGCAGGAGAGGAGATGAGTACGCCGAAGCGGACTGCATCTGCGCCATATTTATCGATCAATGCAAGCAGGTCTGGTGAATTACCCAAACTCTTGCTCATCTTGCGGCCCTGTTCATCCCGTACAATTCCGGTAAAATAAACATCGCTGAAAGGTTTTTCGCCCTTATATTCAAAACCGCTCATGATCATTCTTGCCACCCAGAAGAAAATAATTTCCGGCGCCGTTACGAGTGTTTGTGTTGGATAGTAATAATGAATATCTGCATTCCCCGGATTTGACATTCCTCTAAAAACCTCTATCGGCCAAAGCCATGACGAAAACCAGGTGTCTAACACATCTTCATCCTGCTTTAATTGGGGTGCGGTCGTTGTAATATTTGCTTCAACTCTTTTAGCGATCAGTAATTTTCTTGCTTCATGTTCATCTTTTGCCACCACATAATTGCCTTCTTCGTCGTACCATGCCGGTATCCTTTGCCCCCACCACAACTGCCGGCTGATACACCAGTCTTTTATATTTTCCATCCAATACCTGTAGGTATTTACATATTTTGGCGGGAAGAATTTTATGGATTCATCTACTACAGCTTTCAGTGCAGGCTCGCTTAACTTTTTCATATTTACCCACCACTGTAAGCTTAACCTTGGCTCAACAACGGCATCTGAGCGTTCGCTGAACCCGACCTGGTTTTTGTAATCTTCTATCTTAACAATGTGACGCGCTTCTTCCAATGCGGCGACAATTTTTTTCCTCGCTTCAAACCTGTCCTCACCGGTGAATAACTGGGCTGCCTCGCTCATAGTGCCGTCATCATTCAACACGTCAACTATATTAAGGTTATATTTCCTGCCAATGTTATAATCATTCATGTCATGCGCGGGCGTAATTTTTAAGGCGCCGGTACCAAATTCCATTTCCACATAATCATCGGCAATAATCGGGATGCGGCGGTTGATCAGTGGCACCAGCGCCGTTTTGCCAACAAAATGCTTATAGCGTTCATCTTTGGGATTCACACAAATCGCAGTATCGCCTAAAATGGTTTCAGGACGAACGGTGGCAATTACAATATTGCCCCCGCCCCCTAAAGGGGAGAAATCATGTAAACCTATGCCTGACTCTTCCAGTACTCTATATTTCACGTAATATAGTTTACTGTTCACTTCTCTATAAATAACCTCTTCATCACTCAATGCAGTTTTAGCTTTCACATCCCAGTGTATCATGCGCTCGCCGCGATAGATCAGCCCTTTATTATAGAGGTCAACAAAAACCTGTATCACGCTCTTATAATAGTGGTCATCCATCGTAAATGTTGTCCTGTCCCAATCTGCGCTGCACCCGATCTTTTTTAATTGTTCGAGGATGATGCCGCCATATTTTTCTTTCCATTCCCAGGCATATTGTAAAAATTCTTCCCTGCTCAGCGATGATTTTGTAATGCCTTTTTCACGCAGCATCTGCACCACCTTTGCTTCTGTTGCAATAGAGGCGTGATCGGTACCCGGTACCCAGCATGCATTTTTGCCGCTCATTCTTGCATGGCGGATCAAAACATCCTGGATGGTATTATTTAAGCAATGCCCCATATGCAGTACACCCGTAACATTTGGTGGCGGTATTACAATAGTGTAAGGCTCGCGTTCATCGGGTTTGCTGTTAAAATATCTTTTATCAAGCCAGTGCTGATACCATTTTTCTTCCGCTGCTGTATGATTAAAATTTTTAGATAACTCCATTTTATTCTATTAACTATTCATCAATTGCATTGCTGAATATTTTTTGTTGACCGGCAGTTGATACGTCGGGCATCTTCGTTGTGTCACTCCCTTGTACTGCGGTGCTGATGGCATCGGTTTAAATAATGATGCTTATTATTCGCCCTGTGGGAGATCAGTTAACAAGGGCGCAAAAATACTTAACTGGTTTTAATTGTGTGGAAGGAATTGTCGGCATAAATTTTTACATTTGCCCTGTGCCTTCACCAATAACCATATCGCCTAATATTCAAAGCGGTGAACCTGTATTTACCAACACCAGAGTGCCTGTAAAAAACCTTTTTGATTACATCAAAGCAGGATATTGCTTAAGTGATTTTCTTGATGATTTCCCTTCTGTATCAAAAGAACAGGCAATACAGGTTATAGAACATTTTGAAAATCTCCTTCAGTTTCAGCCTGCCTGAATATGAAAAAAGTCTTGCCCGATGAAAACCTGCCCGCAAGCTGAAATTCCGGTTGCAGCATGTTTGTGAAATTTATACTGTAAATGATAAAGGTTGGAATGCACTCGAAAACGGCGATTTGATTGATGCTATGCAAAAAGATGGTTTTGATTACCAGATAAAAATTTGCAATACCAGCAAAACCTGAAAAAATACACTATTGGATTTATTGTGCTGAATGTGATAAACAATAACTATGAAACAGTTTTACCGCTTGTTAATGAAATAAATCTTGTGCTGCTAAATGAGAATGCTGCTAAATTGGTTATTATTACAGGTTTGCCTTCCAATGATGAATGATAATTAATACCTTTTTAATAAATATGGTATTTCCTTAATTTCACTTCAAAACCAACTATATGAAATGCTGCTTACTCTTTCTTCTTTCTATCAGTACATTAATAATCAGTGCTCAAAAAACCATCATCTACTGCGGAAAACTTGTAGATGTAAAAAATGTAAAAATGCTCACGGAAATGAGCATTGTGGTAGACAGTGGCATTATTACCGATGTTTCTAAAGGTTATATCAAAGCAAATAATGGCGATAAAATAATTGACCTGAAAAGCAAAACGGTAATGCCCGGTCTTATCGATTGCCATGTGCATTTAGAAGATGAAACAAGCCCAAACAATTTTATTGACGGCTTTCGCCTTAATCCCGCTGATTATGCTTTCCGTTCCATTGGCTATGCAGAAAAAACGTTAATGGCCGGGTTTACATCCGTAAGAGACGTGGGAGGTTCCGGCGTTAATATTTCACTTCGGAACGCGATCAATCGTGGGTTAGTGAAGGGCCCGCATATTTATACTGCGGGCAAAGTTATCGCATCAACGGGCGGTCATGCTGATCCTACAACAGGATTAAATGATCAGTTTAGAGGGAACCCCGGAATAGCGGAAGGCGTGGCCAATGGTGTTGACGAATGTATAAAAGCCGTCCGGGAGCGATATAAGGAAGGCAGCGATCTTATAAAGATAACAGCATCGGGTGGCGTATTAAGCTTGGAAAAAGATGGCAGCGGCGCCCAGTTTTCAGAAGAAGAGATTAAGGCCATTGTGCAAACGGCAAAAGACTATGGCATGAAAGTGGCTGCTCATGCACATGGTGCTGAAGCTATGAAACGTGCTATACGTGCCGGTGTAGCATCTATTGAACACGGTACTTATATGAATGATGAGGATATCGAGTTGTTTAAACAATACGGCGCTTATTATGTACCCACTATTATTGCCGGTAAATCTGTAGCAGATTCGGCAAAGAAACCAGGCTATTATCCTGATGTGATTGCACGGAAGGCTATGGAAGTTGGGCCATTGATTCAAAACACATTTGGTAAAGCCTATAAGGCTGGCGTTAAAATTGCTTTCGGAACAGATGCAGGTGTATATGCGCATGGCAAGAACTGGATGGAATTTGTGTATATGAATGAAGCCGGCATGCCTGCGCTGGAAGCTATAAAAGCTGCGACTGTAAACGCTGCTGACCTGCTAGGGATAAGCGATAAAACAGGCGTGCTTGAAAAAGGAAAAACGGCAGATATCATAGCTGTTGATGGAGACCCGGCACAGGATATTCATGTAATGGGCAAAGTTGATTTTGTAATGGAAGGTGGTATAGTGTACAAAGGCTTATGAGCTTAGCAGAACCAAGTGTAAGCTTTGCATGCCGAACTCAACTTAAGTAGCCAATGCCGGAGTTCCGTTTGTGTAAACTCATTTTTGCTGTTTACTTTTAAATTTTTATTTTGTAACGTGTACGCTATCGTCGACATAGAAACCACTGGAAGCCACCCCGATAAAAACGGCATTACGGAAATTGCGATCGTTCTGCATAACGGCGCCACTATAGAAGGACGCTATGAAACGCTTATCAATCCCGGTTACAAGATTCCATCTTATATTACTTACCTCACGGGTATCAGTAATGAAACAGTTGCATCGGCGCCCTTTTTCAGCGAGGTGGCGGAGCAGATTTATAATTTATTAAACAATCGCATTTTTATTGCACACAACGTAAACTTTGATTACACCTTTATCCGGCATCATTTAATGGATAACGGCTATCACTGGCTCCCCAAAAAATTATGCACGTTAAAGCTGAGCCGTAAAGCATTTCCAGGCATTCAGAAATATGGCCTTGGCCATCTCTGCAAAACATTTAATATCCCGGTCATAAACCGGCATCGCGCCGGCGGGGATGCAGACGCTACAACGATACTTTTCCAGAAAATTTTACAGGAAGGCGGTGAAAAGCTGATAAAGGATTTCCTTAAAAAAGAAAACCATGAACAAATACTGCCGCCTAATCTCCCAAAAGAAAATATAGATTTATTGCCTTATGTGCCGGGCGTTTATTATTTCCACAACGCGAAAGGAAAAATAATTTATGTAGGTAAGGCAAAATGTTTAAAGAAAAGAGTGCTTAGCCATTTCACAGGCCTGAACACAGGTAAAAAACGCCAGGAGTTTTTGCGCAACATTTATGAAATAACATTTACGGAGTGCCCTACAGAATTTACAGCTTTTATTCTTGAAAGTATCGAAATAAAAAAATACTGGCCTGAATATAACTTCAGCCAGAAAAGGGCTGAACAGTTTTACGGCATTTATTTGTTTGAAGATTCAGCAGGGATTTTGCGGCTTGCCATTGATAAAAAACGAAAAAATACCCGCCCTGTTGCCAGTTTTGTTTTGCTGGGCGATGCGCACCGGGCGTTATGGAAACTGGTGAAAGAATTTGAACTACACCCGGCTTTGTGTTTTCTGCAAAAGCAATTGTATATCCCAACAAATATTGACCGTGCTGCGTATAATGAAAAAGTGACGCAAGCTGTAGATTACCTGCGACAAAATCTTGGCACATTTGCCATCGTGGAATCGCCGGCAACGGGCAACCGGCAAAGCTGTGTATTGGTGGAAAATGGTAAATTTTATGGCATGGGTTTATTGCCGCATGATAACACTTCCTTCGATTCAGGACATCTGAAGAATTACCTTACTGTATATCCTGAGAATGAAATGATACGGACGCTGGTAAAATCTTATGCGCAAAAGAATGCAGCCAACATCATCAGGATAGATTGACGTAGTGTTATTTTATTATAAAAGTGTCGGTTACAGCATTGCTGATTTTGAGATTTTGGGATTTTGAAATTGAAGCTGCAATTGTGTTTTGAAGATCAATCGCAAATCCCTAAATGCCTGCCTGAGCGCATTGGTCGAATAGGAAAAATCTCGAAATAGCTTGTTTATCTTAACAATAGCCTGCTTTAAACACCGTGTTAAACATCTGCTTCAGTATTAAACAAACACCGCAAATGAATAATTCAAGACGATCCTTCATTAAAAACAGCATGGCGGGATCAGTGGCTGCCACGCTATTGCCAGGCTTTGCAAAGGCCGAAACGATTCAATTCCAACCGCGCATCAAACTAAGTATTTCGTCATACTCTTACTGGCATTTCGAGAAGGAAAAATTTCCAATCGAAAAAGTAATTGATGAAGCTGCAAAACTTGGCGTGGAAGGAGTTGATATCCTCCACCGGCAAATGGAAAGTGAAGACAACAAATACATACAGGAATTAAAAAGGCGTGCTTATCTGAATGGTATTGCCTTCACCTGTCTTTCTATTCACCAGAGTTTTGTTTCTCCCGATAAAGAATTTTTGCAAAAGGAAATTGAGCATACAAAAAAATGTATTGGGCTGGCGGCAAAAATGGCTATTCCATGTATGAGGTTGAATACAGGCAGGTGGAATACCATAACGTCTTTTGATGACCTCATGAAAAATCGCGGGGTAGAACCTATTCTGCCCGGTTATACGGAAGACGATGGCTTTAAGTGGTGCATTGACAGTATCCAGCAATGTATTCCAACAGCAGAGGAGAACGGTGTATTGCTGGCACTTGAAAATCACTGGGGATTGGGCTCAACTCCTGAAGGATTATTAAGAATTAAAAAAGCGATCGATTCACCCTGGCTTGGCATTTTAATGGACACCGGGAATTTCCTGGAGAACCCATATTCAAAATTAGAAATGATCGCTCCTGATGCAAGTTTTGTACAGGCTAAAACATATTATGGCGGCGGGGTGTGGTACAGTCTGGATCTTGACTATAAACGGATATTTGATATACTCGAAAAAGTAAATTACCAGGGTTATGTGTCGCTTGAATTTGAAGGTAAAGAAGATGCGTTTACCGCTGTGCCGAAGAGTATTGAAATGCTGAGAAAAGCAATGGGATGATTCAATCCGGCAAAGAATAAATGTTGCAAGCGAATCGTAAAAATTTATAGAATTGACATCAGCGTATGCTCCTGTTCTAAAAACTTTTCTTCTGTACTTTTTCATGCAAGGCCGGAATTTGCTGCAAGGCAGCGCTGCAATAAAACTGGTATAATTCTGCATCCAGCACTTTTGCCTGGAAAGCCGGGTCGGTGGCCAACCATGTTTTGGCTTCATCTATGCTGCTGGTATTAAACACAAAAATGCCTTCATAGTTCTTATCATTTTCACCCATTGGCCCTGCTACTGACAATTTATTTTCTGCAGCAAGCTTGCCCATGTTTGCCATATGCCCGCGAAAAATATTATTGCGTTGGGTTGTATCCGTGATATCTGCAGTTCCTTTTTTCAATATTACCAATACATAATTTTTCATTCCATAATCATCAGCCTGTAATTTTTTGGCAAGCACCGAATCATAGTTGCTGTTTTGCGCAACGCCCTGTTGTGTAATCAACATTAAACAACTTATTATAAAAGCAGCAGCGATACATTTCATAAGATTTTTATTTAAAGATAAAGCTTCGTGGCAAAATGGTTATGCATTGCCTTGCATTGAATCATGTTTTAGAATATAAAACCTTTGCAAAGTCATTATGGTCACTTTAGTCACTTGTTTTTAACCAATGCCCAAAATTCCGCCTCAAAAAAAATATCTACTTTTAAAATAAAATTTTGTTGCTATGCCTAAAAGTATAATCGCAGGAATAGGAATGTATGTGCCGCCGAATGTTTTTACCAACGACGACCTCACAAAATATATGGACACCAGTGATGAATGGATACAGGAACGCACCGGCATAAAAGAAAGAAGGTTTGCCAACCGCTTCGGTGAAACCACTGCAACCATGGGTGTTGAAGCCGCCAAAATTGCGATAGAAAGAGCCGGCATCACGGCGCAGGATATTGACTTTATCATTTTCGCTACGCTTTCGCCGGATTATTATTTTCCGGGCTGCGGCGTATTGGTGCAGCGTGCCATGAAGATGAAGGAAATAGGCGCATTGGATGTCCGCAATCAATGCAGTGGTTTTGTATATGCACTGAGTGTAGGCGACCAGTTTATCCGCAGCGGAATGTATAAAAACATATTAGTGATAGGGAGTGAAAAGCATTCGTTTGCCATGGACTTTAATACACGCAGCCGGAATGTATCTGTTATTTTCGGTGATGGCGCCGGGGCTGTTGTATTACAGCCTACTGAAGATACCAATCGTGGTATCTTAAGCACGCATCTGCACAGTGATGGAAACAATGCGGAGATACTTGCTTTATACAACCCGGGCACGCATGCCAATTATTGGAAGGAAGGTTTGGCTGATTATGATGATGCTGAAATAGGGGAGTTGTTTGAAAGCCATGCAATGATTGATAAAGGCCAGAATCATGCTACAATGGATGGCCCCGCGGTGTTTAAAAAAGCTATAGTGAAATTCCCGGAAGTGGTGATGGAAGCGCTCGATCAAAATGGTTATTCTCCGGCTGATATCAGGTTGCTTATCCCGCACCAGGCAAATCTGCGCATCAGCCAGTTTGTACAGCATCAACTGAAATTAAGAGATGACCAGGTCTTTAACAACATTCAGAAATACGGAAACACCACTGCTGCATCCATACCGCTTGCGTTATGCGAAGCCTGGCAGGAAGGAAAGATAAAAGAAGGCGATCTTATTTGCCTTGCAGCTTTTGGCAGCGGGTTTACCTGGGCAAGCGCTTTATTAAAATGGTAATTGCGTAAGATTTTTTTATTAAATATAAGAGGGATAGTTTTCAAGCTATCCCTCTTATCATGTATCCAAATAATTATTTGATGTACGAACACTGTTAACCTAGTGCTATATTAAGCAAAATATGACGTTTCAGTTTGGTGAGTGGTCCCGCCAATGCGGGAGTCAGTTGTGAGTGAATACCGCATGTAGGGTGATTACTCACCATTCACCACTGACAATTAACTTAACTCAGTTCAGGATACAGTGAAAATTGCTGCATGAACTCATTTACTTTCTTTTTGATATTGGAAAGATATGCTTCGTCATCTGCATGCGTTAAACAATCATCAATGCTGTCAACAATAAACTGCATATGTTCTTCTTTCATACCACGCGAAGTAACAGCAGGCACTCCCACACGGATACCCGATGTTACAAATGCACTTTTATCATCAAAAGGAACCATGTTTTTATTTACGGTTATATCAGCTTTGCCTAAAACCTGCTCTGCTTTTTTACCTGAAATATTTTTATTGCGCAGGTCTATCAGCAATAAGTGGTTGTCTGTTCCGTCGCTGATACTTTGATATCCTTTATTGCGAAGAGCTGTCGCCATGGCTTGTGCATTCGCAATAATTTGTTTGGCATAAACTGTGAATTCATCCGTAAGAATTTCACCAAAAGCCACTGCTTTGGCTGCAATGATGTGTTCCAGCGGGCCGCCTTGTGTACCGGGAAATACAGCCATATCCAACACATTGCTCATCATACGGATATTCCCTTTCACATCCTTTAACCCAAAAGGATTCTCCACATCTTTACGGATCATTACGATACCACCGCGCGGGCCACGCAAAGTTTTATGGGTAGTTGATGTTACTATATGACAATGATCAAAAGGATCGTTCAATAATTTTTTTGCAATAAGACCGGCAGGATGAGCAATATCAGCCATGATCAGCGCACCTACTTCGTCAGCCACTTCCCGTATGCGTGCATAATCCCAATCGCGACTGTAGGCGCTTGCTCCGCAAACAATTAATTTCGGTTTTACCTCCTTTGCCTTTGCTTCCAGCATGTCATAATCAACAGTACCGGTTTCCCTTTTCACACCATAAAAATGTGGCTTGTACAATTTACCGCTGAAATTAACTGCCGAACCGTGTGTAAGGTGTCCGCCCATACTCAGATCCAATCCAAGAATGGCATCACCCGGCTGCAATACAGCCAGCATTACTGCTGCATTAGCCTGTGCACCACTATGTGGCTGTACATTCGCATATTCAACATTGAATATTTCTTTTAGGCGATCGATAGCAAGCTGCTCTGTTTCATCCACTACCTCACAGCCACCGTAATAACGGCGCCCCGGGTACCCTTCGGCATACTTATTTGTCATTACATTGCCCATTGCCTGCATGGTTTGCAGACTCACAAAATTTTCGCTGGCGATCAGTTCTATGCCACGGCGCTGGCGATCCAATTCCTTTTGTATCAGAGAAAAAACAGCAGTATCCTTTTGCATTCAATTCAAATTTGCCGCAAATGTAAGAACTGGATGTTTGATAGAGGTCGCAAGCCTTTGTTATTTGTTCACAAAGCCTCTGTTTTGTTTTATATATAGCATCCTTTGTATAAGGCAATCGTTTGTCATTCCGTAAATTTGAGGAAATGCTTTTGTATGGGATTGATGATTGAAAGAAAAAAAACAACGCGGCGAAAAAAAATTCCTGAGTCATTTATATATGAAATAATGGATGGAAGGCCTTTGTATTATAAAGGCTATAAACAGGCCATCCGCAACAACCTAAACGCTGAATCAATTATGGGAGCAAGTACTTTACAAGCTTTTATTGTAGCTTATCTGGTAAAGTTATTACACCAGGTATTCGATAGCAATTACCTGATCTTCACAGGGGAACCGGGTTTGCATATTAACCATAAAAATAATTTAGGTGGAGATATTTTGCTTTATGATAAGAAAGTATTTCCATCTTCAAAAATATCCAAACATTATGCTGATGTTCCTGCAGAATTGCAAATAGAAGTTGATATAACTGCTGAGTTGGAAGATATAACTGAGACCGGCTATATTAAGCGGAAAACAGATATTTTGCTTGAATTCGGGACGAAAAAAGTTATCTGGATATTTACTTCAACCCAACAGGTTTTAGTGGCTGAAAAAGATAAAGACTGGCTTTGGATAAACTGGAATAAACCTGTTCAGCTTTGGAAAAACAACTCGTTTTGTATTGGCAAATATTTAGAGCAGGAAGGAGTGGAACTCTCCGAAGAATGATTTTTCAGATCATGTTATTCCCATAATTACCTGCAACCAGAAACGAGTGCTATGTTAAGTAAAAATATGACGTTTTAATTTGTGGGTGGTGAGTGGTCAGTTGTGAATGAATGCCGCATATTTAGGGAGATTACTCACCATTCACCACTGACACACAATTAAACTTAACACTGGTAATCTGAAACTATTTACATTATCTTATACATCTTACCCGGTAAACTTGTTATCACGTTTTGCAATTCAAGATTTAAGATAGCGGCAGCAACGGAACTGCTGCTAAGATTGCTGCGGATATTGAGCTCATCCACATGGGTGGTTTCTTTTTCCTTAAGAATGTTGACAATAATTTTCTCTTCGTCCGTCAACTCAATAAATAATTCTTTCTGTTGCTTTTTATTGATCTTCTTTGATTGCCAGCCCAGGCTTTCCGTTAATTCTTTTGCATCGGTAAACAGGACAGCTTTGTTATTCTGAATAAGATAATTACAGCCTGCACTTTTTGGGTCAGTTGTTTTACCCGGCAAAGCAAATACATCACGGTTATAATTATTGGCAAGCTCTGCTGTTATCATACTGCCGCCTTTAATGGCAGTTTCAATCACAACGGTTGCATCCGCCATGCCTGCTACAATACGGTTACGTTTTGGAAAATTATGTTTATCAGGTTCCTCGCCATTGCGGAATTCCGTAAGTAAACCGCCATGCAACATGATCTCTTTTGCCAGTGTTTTATGCTGGCGGGGATAAATCGTATGTAAGCCATGCGCCAGCACACCAACCGTTTCCTGTTCGTACTGCAAAGCAGATTTATGTGCAACAGCGTCTATACCAAATGCAAGACCGCTTACGATCAATACATTCATATCTTTTAGTTCCTTCACTAGCTTTTCTGTAAGCAGCCTGCCATAATCTGTATTATTTCTTGTGCCGACAACACTTATGATTTTTGAAGCATTCAGATCTGCATTACCCCGATAATATAAAAGCGTTGGCGAATCATAACAATGTAACAAGCGTTGAGGATAATGCTTGTCGGTAATAAAAAGTGGTTGTATCTTATATTTCTCAATAAATTGAATTTCGTCTTCCGCTTTTGAAAAATCTGCAAAGGCTTTTATACTGGCTGCTCTTACGGTGCCGATGTTTTCAACGGCGCTTAACGCTTTCTTTTTTGCTTTGAAAATATTTTCAGCGCTTCCATAATTTTCTATTAAAGTTTTTGCCTGAACACAACCGATATTCGGGACAAGCGTTAGCGCAATTTGGTATAATAAATCTTGGATCATCAGGATCAGGAGTTGATTTAAAAACAAAAATGAAAGTAAGGATTATTGCTGACATGAGATAAATGCAAAAAGGTTAATTAATACGGAACCTGGTTATAAAAAAACAGCAGGCTGTTAAACAACCTGCTGCTATAATTAAATATTCGGGAGGTTTATTTCAATTCGAAAGTCACATTCACATCGTATTGAATTTTTATTTTCTTAAAGTCAACATTCATGGGAGGTGCAGCCTGGTCAGCGGCTTCAGCTTTCATCATCATGTTTGCAGAATACATAGGACGCGGGTAATTCCCAACTTCATTAGGATCATTAATTATTAGTGCTTGCCCAACGTTATCTCCTAAAGCAGCCGCGAGGTAAACAGCTTTTTCTTTAGCTGCTTTTATCGCCTGTATTTTCAACTGTTTTTTTATAGAATCCATATTGCTGTGCGAGGTACGGCTCATATAAAAATTCTGCGTGGCCTGGTCATCCAGTTTATCAACAAGCTTACCCATTTCATCAACTGTTTTCACTTTTACTTCATAAGTGATACCGGCCTTCATATCAGGATTTTTCTTTTTGTTTCTTTGATACCACCAATAGTTTCCATCCCATCCTGAATAGCCCTGTACTACTACATTAGTGTCAGCAATATTCATACTTTTTACCGCAGACAAAAGTTGGTTACTGATGGTTTGAATATCTACTTTTTCACCGCTTTTTTTATTGTACTCGCGCAGTTCGATCTGCACATAAATTTCGTCGGGTGTGATTTGCAGTTCTGCTGATCCATTTACATTAATTGTGCGTTGCCTGATGGTATTATCAACCGTTTGAGCATTGGCCATTAATAAACATACACTTGCAGTGAGCGCTAAAAAAATTTTCTTCATAATTGTAAATTTATTTTCAGATAGATGTGCGTCTTTGAAATATTACATAAGCCCCGGATTCTATTAACAATCGTTTAGGATTCGTGTTTAAAGTTGATAAGTTGATTGGTTGACTAGTTGACTTGTAAGCCTCTACGCTTTTCAACCTTTCAACTTATCAACTGATCAACGTATCAACTGTTCAACTGCCAACAAACAATGCTTTTAATTCGCTTGCGTCATGGGGTTTCATTTTGCCGCCGAGGATCAATCTCACCTGCCGTCTCCTGAGCGCGCCATCAAACAATAATTTTTCTTCGTCCGTTTCCGGGACTACTGCGGGAACCGGCCTTGGCCTGTTGTTGGGATCGAGTGCAACAAAAGTAAAATATGCTTCATTGCTTTCATACCTGTATTGATGCAGGTTGTCTTCTCCCCAAACTTTTAAATGTATCTCCATCGAGGTGTTAAATGCCCTGGTGATCTTTGCTTCAATATGCACAACATTACCCAGCTTGATTGGGTTTTTAAAACTAAGGTTATCTACACTTGCCGTCATACAGGGCGCGTTGCAATGTTTCACTGCGGTGATACCTGCAGCAATATCCATCCAGTACATCAAACGGCCGCCCATAAGATTACCAAAGACATTGGTGTCATTAGGCAAAACAATTTCATTCATCACGGTAATGGTTTCACTTACCTTCTTATTTTCCATCAGAAAATTTTGGACAAATATAATTTCGTTTATTGTCGTTGCCTGATAAATTACAAAAGCGTATTCAGCAAAGCAGCCAATATTGCGGATATGAAAAGTTTCCTGCTGTAATAATTTTTAAGCCAGGCTATATTTAAGAGACGTCACATTATCGGTTTCATCCGAATTTGGAACTGCATCAATCTTATTTTTCTTGTATATCCCCGTTATAAGAGATGCTCTCCCTGTCAGGAGAATTTGTTCTTAAATATGCAGTGCCGTTATCATAAACAGTGAGATAGAATTCTGCATTGGAAGTTTTGTCATTTGTTTTCACAGTGATCTCATAACTTTTCTTTTTGCCTGCAGTAACAGTGTAGTTATAACTCGTAGAAGTGAAATCAAAACCTGCATCAGATGGATCGATAGGAGCGCTGTAGGCCCTCCCTATATAAGGCAGGTAAACTTTTAATGTATCGCCGTTCACCTTAAAAAAATAACCCAGGTCCAGGTGCCTTGACCTTCCCCGGGAAGGTATCATAGTGGTTGGCTTGAATACAAAATGTTTTGCATTAATGGCTGTTTTTATCGTTGGTTTTGTTGAATCCTGCGCCTGCGTTTGTAAGCATAGTATAAAAGCCGAACAAAGCATCAATAATACATTTTTCATTGGTAGATTATTTAAGTATTCAGACAAAGCTTCTGATATTTTGTTTAAAAATTCCTAATCAAAACAATTTGCGAAAGTTACTGTTTTTTATACCAGGAGATGAATCGTAAACGAGAAAGTTCTGCGTTATCTTTGCGGGCAAATTTTGTATATGAGTCTTGGATATTTTTCTTACCCGATGCCGGCGAATGAACCGGTTTACAATTATGCGTCTGGATCTCCGGAAAGAAAACAATTAAAAAAAGTGTTAACGGCGTTGAAGAGTGAGGAAATTGATATTCCCATGTATATCGGCGCCGACGAAGTACGTACAGGAAACAGGATGGCATTGCGTCCCCCGCATGAGATTGCGCATGTACTTGGTTATTTTCATGAAGGCGATAAGAGCCACGTTGATCTGGCCATTGAAGCCGCAATGAATGCAAAGGAATCATGGGGAAACATGGCATGGGAAGATCGCGCCCATATTTTTTTAAAAGCTGCTGATCTCATAGCCGGTAAGTATCGTTATCACATGAACGCCACTACCATGCTCGGGCAAAGTAAAAATCCTTACCAGGCTGAAATAGACAGTGCTTGTGAGCTGATAGACTTTCTCCGTTTCAACGTTCATTTTTTAAGCGAGATATATAAACAACAACCCAATTCTTCGCCCGGTATGCATAACCGCATGGAATGGCGACCGCTGGAGGGGTTTGTGCTGGCGATTACACCATTTAATTTTACTGCTATCGGCGGTAATCTTCCAACAAGTGCTGCTTTGTGTGGTAATGTGGTTGTATGGAAACCTGCACATACGCAAATATTCGCTGCGCAAATGTTCATGCGCATTTTAAAAGAGGCAGGCTTGCCTGATGGTGTGATCAATTTAATTTATGTTGACGGCCCGGTTTTAGGCGAAATATGTTTTGCTCACAAAGATTTTGCGGGAGTACATTTTACAGGCAGTACCGGTGTATTTAATTACATGTGGAAAACGATAGGCGGGAATGTGGGCAAGTATAAATCTTACCCCCGTATTGTAGGGGAAACAGGTGGCAAAGATTTTGTGCTGGTGCACAGGTCCGCTGATGTTGATGCAACTGTAACAGCTTTAGCAAGGGGCGCATTTGAATTCCAGGGCCAGAAATGTTCTGCCGCCTCAAGAGCTTATTTACCGTCGAATCTTGCTGCAGCAATAAAACAAAAATTAACTGCCGAGTTGAAGACCATGAAGATGGGGAGCGTGGAAAATTTCAGCAACTTTATTAATGCCGTGATCGATGAAAAATCTTTTAACAACATTGTGAACTACATCGAAAATGCGAGGAAAGATGCTAACGCTGAAATTATTGCAGGCGGTAACTATGATAAAAGCAAAGGTTATTTTATTGAGCCAACGGTGATTGAAGCAAAAGATCCGAACTATGTTTCGTTATGCGAAGAAATATTCGGGCCTGTACTAACCATTTATGTGTATGATGAAAATAAATTTGAGGAAACAATTGAACTCGTCAATAACACTTCTCCTTATGCACTGACAGGCAGTATCATTGCAAAAGACAGGAATGCCATTGTATTGGCAACAGATAAATTGCGGCATGCGGCAGGCAATTTTTATGTGAATGACAAACCCACCGGTGCGGTAGTTGGACAACAGCCTTTTGGAGGCGCAAGAGCCAGTGGCACCAATGATAAAGCCGGCAGCATGCTGAATCTTTATCGCTGGTTAAGCGCAAGAACTATTAAAGAAACGTTTAATCCGCCGACTGATTACAGGTATCCTTTTTTGAGTGAGGAATAAACTGTTTGATCAGCATTTATTATTGAGAAGTCAATCGGGAATACGCAATATTCAATGTTCAATATTCAATGCTCAAATGGAAAGCCTGCAATTAGAAAGTTCCCGTTGAACATTGATTATTGAGTGTTGAATATTGAATATTTTTTAAACATTATTACCTGGGTAAAAAATATTAAATGCTAAGTAAACGACATGGATTAACAATTCACTAATCACATATTTTTTCCATTGATCATTTAAACAATATTTTATGCAGATAGGATTTATTGGTTTAGGCAACCTGGGTGCACCCATCGCTGAAAATTTACTGGAACAACATCCCGGAATGTTTGTTTATAACAGGACGGAAGCAAAAGCAAAACCGCTTGCAGAAAAAGGAGCGAAGGTTTGTAATAATGTAAAAGAACTGGCCTCTGCCTGTGATGTTATTTTTACCATTGTATCCAATGATGCTGCGATTTCCGGAATTACAAAAGGTGAAAATGGCATAGCAGCTAATTTAAAAGAGAACGGTATTCATATTTCGATGAGCACCATTCTACCTGCAACAAGCGAAGACTTGTTCAAGATTCATGAACAATATAAAAATCATTACATAGCCTGTCCTGTCTCCGGAAGGCCTGAAGCTGCAAGAGCAAAAAAATTAAACTTTATGATTTCGGGAGATAAGGCTATTGCAGATATTGTAAAACCTTTATTGAATGATGCCGGGGCTACTGGTATCTGGGAATATGGAAATGCGCCGGGCAATGCAAATGCGGCAAAGCTTTGCACGAATTATATGATAATGGCCGCCATGCAGGCTATGGCAGAAGGGATCAGCCTTGCCAAAAAAAGCAGTATTGATGAAACTATGTGGATGAAGATGCTTACATCAACATTATTTAATTGTGGCATTTATATCAACTATGGAAATTTTATCCTTAAAGAGGCATACAAGCCTGCTGCCTTCAGCCTGGAACTTGGATTGAAAGATGCAAATCTTGTTATGAAACAAGCGGAAGCTATCGATTCAAAAATGTTTATAGGCAAACTTATTCAGCAGCAATTACAGCATCTGTTTGATAAAGGTTACGGCGATCATGACTGGAGTGCATTGGCTTTGAGCGTTAAATAAAGCGTGTTAGAGGAATATTCCCTGATTTTGGGAATTTTGCGATTTTAAGATTGCTCATGACCAGTATAAATTACGAAATCTCTAAATTACTAAATCAGCAATAGAGGTATAATAGCCACTACCACCAATAGCTTTTCTATTCTTCTTCTATCAGCGTTGCCTGGCTTGCAACGATATACCACTGACCTTTTATTCTTTCCAGCACATCCGTATAGCGGCATTTGTTTGTGTATGCACCCGCATCGTTTTTACCTGTTTCTATTTGAATACCGGTAACAATGGCGATCGTGCCTTTAATGTTCACCTCCATATCAGAAACAGTAACACTGTTTATATTTTGCACGTATTGCATCATCTGTTGTTTGGTTATCATCTGCCCTTTAGCAGAAATAATGCTCGCATCATCAGTAAAAACCTGGTTGAGGGTAACTACATTATGCTTGGTAAAAGCATTTGCCGTGTTTCTTTCCACCGCGAGAATATTTGCTTTTTCATCTGACTGGCTAAAAACCGCATTACAAATAAAAAGCGCTGCTAAAAAAAATATTGCTTGTTTCATCATGGTTCAAATGTCTGCAAAAATGAAGCTAAAATTATTTTAGAGATAGTTAATTCTTTAGAGTCATGTTACGAAGGAATCGTCATTTTTTTGCTACGGGTCACACAGAACACGGAATTTGTCAGGACGTTATGTTGGCTTACTATTAGTCGGTAAAACGGTAAAAGATTATGAGGATAATCTTTGTACGGATTTATGGATCCTGGTTGTCTTTAGTAAAACAATTTTAATATGGAAACAAATACAATGGAAGCCGTTGCTTCAGGCACAAAGCACAAAGTTGTAACGCCACAGGAATGGCTGCATGCACGAAAGCAGCTTTTACAGAAAGAGAAAGAACTCACTCATTTGTATGATAGCGTTAGAGCCGAGCGTCTTAAACTTCCCTGGACAGAAGTGACCAAAAATTATGTTTTTGACGGGCCGAATGGTAAAGAAACACTGGCTGATCTCTTTGAAGGCCGCAGCCAGCTTATCGTGCAGCATTTTATGTTCGGACCCGGGTGGAAAGAAGGCTGCGTAGGCTGTTCTTTCGGTGCCGATCATGCACAGGCTGCATTGGTACATTTGAATAATCATGATGTTAGTTATGTTGCGGTTTCCCGTGCACCTATTGAAGAAATTGAGTCGTTTAAAAAACGCATGGGCTGGACTTTTAAATGGGTTTCATCCTTTAATAATGATTTCAATTTTGATTTCCATGTTTCATTCAGGCCAGAAGATATTGTTGATGATGAGGTGTTTTATAATTATCAAAAAATACCGTTTTTAAGCGAGGAACTGTCGGGTGACAGTGCATTTTATAAAGATGAGCATGGTAACATCTTTCATACTTATTCAACCTATGCCCGCGGTGGCGAATCAAAGCTCACTACTTACATGTTATTGGATATTGCGCCAAAAGGCCGGAATGAAGGCGGGCCTGGTAACCTGACCAATTGGGTTCGTCATCACGATAAGTACAATGCGGGAGGCTATGTTTCTAATACGGGGCGCTATGTTGCCGAATCAAATAATGGCAGTTGCTGCCATGCGGAGGAACATCAGTATGAACGCAGATAATAAGCTTTGTACTTGTCACAACAGCGGGAAAGAATCAGATCAAAGCCTCGTTAAAGATTTGAAGAAGAAAAAAGTTATAACCCGTTATGTTGAATTTGTAAAAATGCTAACCCCTGCTGTTATTTTTGCCATCATTCCAAAATGCCCTGTATGCCTTGCCGGCTATATTGCATTAGGAACAGGCCTCGGTCTTTCCATTACAACAGCTACTTATGTCAGGATAATTTTGATTATTCTTTGTATTTTGTCGTTACTGTATTTTGTGATCAAACATGTTCGAAGGGCGATTAATGAATGATGAGCGATGAATGATGAGCGATGAATGATGAGTAATGAATGATGAGCGATGAGTAATGAGCGATGAATGATGAGGGATGAATGATGAGTAATGAATGATGAGCGATGAATGATGAGTAATGAGTGTGTCTTGTCCTGACATAGGTAGACAGATTTTTAAAACAAAAAATCTGAAATATTATGACAAGACAACCACGAACAATCATTCGGTACAGTATTAGCTTTAAGCAAAAAGTTGTTAAAGAGATAGAGGAAGAAGGGCTTG
>DASUGF010000097.1:0-35620 GCA_036274175.1 Parafilimonas sp. | reverse complement strand
AATAATCTGTGGACGATCAAGTTTAGTTCAATTATGTATAAGATTCTTCTTATGCTGAATGAGAAAAGCCGTGTGAGGTGAGAATCTCAAGCACGGTTTTGTGGAGGGCTTGGGCTGAAATGCCCTTGCCTATCCGACTCTGCAAATGAGGCAATTCATTCCGTAGAACATTCAAAATAAGATTATATCTTGCAATAGCTATACGGATAAACACCGAACCTTAGCTGCCCGGAAAAAAGAATTTCAACAGTTAATATTTAGGAACCAAACCGAGAGAAATAAATATGATTTCTCTAAATATACTTTAAACTAAAAACTTTATTTATGTCAACACCAACTCAAGATCAAATCCAAACCGTTCAGAGCAATCTGATGAACATGATAGCTTTCAATGATTACATACACAGTTATGGTAAGGATAAGATTCTAAACGCATATTTGTTATTAACAGAACCTGATCAAAGTGATCCCGGGTTAACGGTAGTTTTAAATGTGATGGAAGGAGCTTTTTGGGCTATAGGATCTGAGGGTGGTCCGATAGGAAATTTTGCAGCCTCCTTTTTATCAGGCATGCTATCTTATTGGGCTACAGATACGCCTCCTGATCTTAATGGGGCTTTCGCCGACTATTTAAGCAGGTTTTCCACAACATGCGGGGAGGTTGGTGCACAACTTGCCGTATACCACAGCGATGTGGCAGGCAATTGGGACACCACATTTACTTACAATGGTAGTCAGTGCAGCTTATCTGATCTTTCAACCTTTAATTTTCCGACCGAAGGGGATAATCTATTTACAGCAATGAGGAACAAAGCTTTATTCGCATTAGACCAGAATGTCTGGACATATATGTTTGTGAGTTTGTATGTAATTACCCTTTGGGAACAGGGCATGGATTTAAACGTTGGAGGGGATAAAAATACGCCGCCTGTAGACTGGGTCCAGAGTTTCTATCAGCACAATCCGGCTTATTACTGCACCTGGCAATGGCATGATAGTTCAGGCTGTGGAGATGAATCAGGCTGGATTATCACTGAATACAACATTGGTACCGGTGCCGGAGTTTTTACCGACGGTTCGCTCAATAACGACTCCTGTAATTATATATTTATAGACAGTACGCCCGGAGCACCTTTAAATGCAAATGGGCTTTTTACACGCCAAGACGTCTTTACCAACCTTGGAATCCGGCAAACGACATATGACGTCGGCAGCGCGGGTGCAAATTCCGGGAATGGGTCAGGAATGGTTCCGATAAAAAAAAGGCAACTATCGATTGCCTATTTACGTGCTATGAAGGAAGGAAAAACACTGGGAAAGCTGATTGAAAAAGTTGGCCGGTCCGAAGTAGAAAAAAGAATACTTGAAAAAGCTGCTTCTGATCCCTTTTTCGCGCATAACCTGTCAATGCGTCCGAGGCCTACTTTAGAGAAATTTCTTGAAGTAAAAATTCCTGAGGTGCTTGATGTAAACATTATTGTTGAAAACGGGCGCGCCTTCGGCATGGTAATTCCAAAACCAAATTATTTAGATTTTTAGTTAGTTTAATTTACCAAATTGAATATATCGCAAGACTTGTATGATGATGGGTTTCACATCGTATTCTAAAGCCATTTAAGACACCAATGAAATAATTTTTGTTAAGACATTATTTCAATATCAGGTGATAGCGGCTAAAGATGCTTCAATTGATTTTATCAAGCCACACTTGTTGTAAAACGCCCCGGGCATAATCTGCATACCATCTTCCTGTTCAAAAACGGAAAGTTTACGGTAGCATATGCTCTGGCTATAAAGCCATCGACACACAAGAATTACCAGTTGAATTGATTTTATATAATAAGGACGAACCTGGCACCAAACTGCTTCTTTATAACAGCTTCCATGCAATCCACGTAAGAAATTCGCCAATTTTAATGTCTAAGGTAAGTTTGTCAGCTTCAAACGGTTTGCCATTAATGTCTGTTATGCCAGTTCCTTCACCTTCAGGTGGGCGATGGTTGACATCAATAGAATGCCGCCAATATTCTGCATGGTGTGCCCATTCATCCTGATTCACTAACTCAGGCGACCCGGCCCAGAGGTTCCAAATCAAAATATTGTTTTCCTGCAGCAGGTTACCGGAACCCAAATTGAAAAGTTCCATGACTTTGCCATTAAACTCATCAACATTTGGATCAGAAGTTGATGTTATACTCCCTATAGTTACTCCTAAATTGGCAACAGCCCACGCATAATCACCCCAATGGTTTGCTCGTTCGGGAAAAGGATAATTGGGGTATTCACCCATCCGTACCTGGATTATGTCGTTGGTGCCATCCTCACTGGATGCATTAATCCTAATCCCTTTACCCTTATTGATGGGTAGCTGGCCAGACCATTTTTTGTCTAACTCCAGGAGCGTTTTCCAGAACGAACCGTCAACACTATCCGGACTGAACCAAATCGTAGGTTTGATAGTGATATCTGCAGCAAATAATGTTTCTGTAGGAGCAAGCTCGTTGATCCAACCTCTGTTTCCGGTAACAGTAACTTCAATGTTCATCGTAGCACCAAGTGTCGGAAAATAAATTCCTTGTTGAGGACATATAATAGACCAGACTCTTCCGGTATTATCATACCCGAGCCTGGATATATCCGGTGCAAACATTTGATAGGTTCTTGTATTGGGATCACCTTTCGTCACCTCCCAGCTAAATTCCGGCCACTTAGCTCTCAACATACGGTTAATGTTTGGAATGTTATCCAAATTTCCTTCAAAAGGTAGTGATGAGAGAAGTTCTGAATTTGGATAAGGCTGTGCCGGCGGATTTTCTGAAAAACCGCCAATCCATCCTGCGGGGATAAATGATTGATCTGTGCTGTCCGTACTTTGATTTTGTTGCATAATTTCTGAAATTTTATTTAAAAATATTTTGGTACGGACAAGAAGTTAAAAGTATGGATATTATGCCAAAATTGTGAGTTCATTTCCTTAATGTGAACCATTTTAGCGCAAACATCCACTAATGCTTCCATTCTTTATAGCGTCCGCTTATCCTTGCTATCAAAACCTGCATTGATGCAATTACTCTTATATTATCATTGATTTCCTTGTCGCTTTATAAGGAAATAGTGTTTCTCGGCACACACCGCCAGGAAGATGGGGAGCCCAACAAATTTTAATGGCAAATCACAATGTTTGCTGAAGTAGCTCCGGGTAAAACGGGACTTATATACGGAATGCCAAGGCCAAGGCCTCTCAGTATTAAAAGCATGCCCATCACTGTAAGAAGATAGGGGACGGCTTTTTTCATTTTATTTCTTACAGAAACATTTATACTTACGCCAAAATAAGCGAACAGGAACATGGCAGGTAATGTACCCAAACCAAAGAAAGCCATAAACAAGACAGCGCTTACCGTTGAACCGGTAGCTACGGCGCCTATAACAGCGAAGTAAACCAAGCCGCATGGCAATAATCCATTTGCCATTCCTAATAAAAACAATTCACTTAAATTTTTTGCACGCAGGAACCTGGCTATAATATCCTGCAGAAGTATTTGCACTTTATTAAAGCCCGGTAAATGCATTAATGGTTTTTTAAACACATATTGCAGCACCACTAATATAATTACAACACCGGCAATTATAGAAAACCATTGCTGCAGGCCGGCTATGTATAGCTGCCTTCCTAACAATCCAAACAACAAACCAAAGGTGCTATAAACAGTTACGCGGCCAAAATTGTAAAGTAATATTCCGATAATCTTTTTTGAGCTGGACAGATGTTTAACAGGCAATGAAAAAGCAATAGCACCGCACATTCCAATACAGTGAAAGCTGCTGAATAAGCCTAATGCCAATGCGGATATCATTAACTGCCAGGTCATCTTGATACAATAAGCGGAAGTTCTTTATAGTACTTTTTGTTATTGCTGCTCCATGTTATTTTAGCGGTATAATTAGAGCCGGCTATCTTACTCTTGTTTATGTGCATCATACCATCATAACCAACATTTAAAGGCAGCTTTACATCATCAAGAGCTTTGGAAGCACAATACAACCAAACTTCGCCTTCAATAGCTTCCCCCTTTAATTCTCCGGGCATTTTAATAATTACATCATTGGCTGTTTGCGATATGGCAACAGGGCTTATTGCCGCTGCGTGTTTGCTTCCATCAATTTTATCCTGGTATTTTAATTCCTGGTCATAATAATCCTCAGATACAAGATCATATTGCTGCTGTGTGCATTTATATACCAGTGTTCCGATCAATAAAGCAAAACCAATAAATACAATAGTTATTTTATGTCCCCAGTTCATAGTGTTATTTTTTTACTGTACAGGGCCTAAAAAGCTGGTAGTCTCCGTCAATATTTTTTTATCGCCTTCATACAAAGCCAGCTTTACCTCTGTTTTCCTGTTATGAATGTCTTTTTTTGGAAGTATTAAAAAGAATGATCCTGATCCCTGCCCTTCTTTCACTACATGCACATACGGTTTTCCAACAATCTGTACCTGGCCATTTATATTTTCAATTTTTATAGTAAGCGGAATATCCTTATCGGTTTTATTCATCACTTTTATATTATACAGGTTGGATACACTGTCTTCGCCTTTTTCCTGGAATAATAAGCCCGGAGTGCGCATAACGGTAACATCAATATCTTTTCTTGTAAGCAACAACACGCTTAAAAGTATAAGCACAACCAGGCACAGACCTGTATATAACTTCATGCGGAAAGTGTAATGCAAAGGCTCGCCGGTGGCTATTGAATCTTCAGAAGCATAACGAATTAAACCGCGGGGTTTATGTGTTTTATCCATTACATCGTCACAGGCATCGATGCAGGCCGTACAACCAACGCACTCCATTTGCACGCCGTTGCGAATATCGATACCGGTTGGGCAAACACGCACACATTGAAAACAATCAATGCAATCTCCCAGCTGTAATTCAGCCGGTTGATTTTTCTTTTGTATGCCACGTGGCTCGCCCCTTTTATAATCGTAGGCTACGATCATCGAGTTTTTATCCAATAAAACACTTTGCAGCCGTCCATAGGGACAAACAACAGTACATGCCTGTTCTCTGAAGAAAGCATACACGCCATAAAAAATACCACTAAAAATAAGTATTGAAGACAGACCGACCAGGTGATCGCCTACAGGTTCGGTAATTATCTTTTTGAGGTCGTCTATACCAATGACATAAGCAAGAAAAAAATTGGCTATGATAAATGATAGCAGGAAGAACAGCACATGATTCAGTGTTACTTTAAAGATCTTGCTGCCAGTCCATGGTGCTTTCTTCAATGCTTTTTGCTCATTGGCGTTACCCAGCACCATAAACTCAATTTTGCGGAACATCATTTCCATAAAATTGGTTTGCGGGCAGGCCCATCCGCAAAACAGTCTTCCGAATGCAGCCGTAAAGAGAATAATAAAGAAGATAAAAGTGATCATTGCCAGGCCGAAGATGAAGAAGTCCTGTGGCCAGAAAATTTTTCCAAATACAATAAATTTACCCTGGGGAATATTGAACATGAACAGCGGCCTGCCATTGATTTTTACAAAAGGCAACCCGAAGAACATAATAAAATAAAGATAACTCAGCCATGTGCGGATAGTATAAAGCCTGCCTTTTGGTTTCCATGCATATACCCATTTCCTGTGGCCTTCTTTATCAACTGTTGCGAGACTGTCGCGAAAGCTTTCTTTAGTATTTTTTTTATCTTTTACTGTTGATGCCATAATCGTTATTTCACAGAAGCAGTTACCGTTGTTTTATTTGCAGTGCTGTCTGTTGCTTTATTTGCACTGCTGTCTGCAGCAGGAGCATCAGATGCTTTATATAAAGTACCCTGCGGCTCTTTAGGCGTAGCGGGTTTTGTACCATGCAGCGATAACACATAGCTTGTTATCTGCTGTATCTGTAAAGGAGAATAATCATCTTTCCAGCTTTTCATTCCTTTATCAGGCCATCCATATGTGATGGTTTTGAAAACATCTTTTACGCTGCCGCCGTGCAACCAATAATCATCTGTAAGATTAGGGCCTACGGTGCCGCCGCCATCAGCAGCATGGCAGGCTGCACACATGGCAATAAAGGCTTTCTTGCCGGCATCAAGATCAGATGCTTCAGTTAATTGCGTTACCGTGTTTTCATCCACATTATTTTTTGATTTGGAAAGATATACAGCCCGCTGTGCTTCCGCCTCCTGCATAGCTATCCGGTACTCCTGTACTGATGAAGGGCCGGTGTGCGATACATGAAAACGCCAGAGATAAATACCGGCAAACACAATACAGATATAGAAACCCCAAATCCACCAGGGCGGTAAACGGTTATCTAATTCGCGAATGCCGTCATAATCATGTCCCATATCAATATCTGCTTCTTCCTTTATAGATTTAAAGCTGTTTAACTTATTCCAGACTTTCTTCCAGCTAAAGGATTTTTCTTTTATCAATTCAGTTGCAGCAGCGCTTTCAACAACGGGCACTTCTTCATTCGCCCGCATTAATGCCCTTACTTGTATTAATATGCTGATAAGAATAATGATCTCTGCAGCTATTACAGCAATCAATACATAAAAGCTTGTGGAAGACAAAGGGCCTGCACTTTTTACCACTGCTGCAGTTTGGGCTGCGGCATCAGCAGCCGCAGGCGATGCGTCCTGCGCAAATAAAGCTGTGCTTACAAACAACGGCAACAGTACAGAAACAACTTTTCCGGCCGTTTCCTTCTTTATTTTTTTCATGTTTATTTTAGCCTGCTGTACCAGCATTTTACCTGCTATATAAATGGCCAATGCCAGTATGGCTGCGATAACAAACAACGCTATTGCCTGCGGATTTTTCGCCTCGTTTACTTTTGGGGGGCCTTGCGCAAATAAGCTTAACGGCACAATGTTAATAACAAAGGCTATCAATTTTCTATAGTTCTTTTTCATGCTTGTATTAGTTTGTATCCTGGTTATTATCCAATGGAATATTGCTTAAAGTCTTAATGAGTTTTTTATCTGCCTTACAGGCCCATATTGTCATAATAATGAAAAAGCTGAAGAATATACCAAAAGAAATAAGGGCATATATGGAGACGCCTGTAATGCTTTCGAGATAATGTATGAAGCTCATATAAATAGAATTTCTTGTGATTGTTTTTAAAAATTATTGTCCCGGAGACGCTGCTGTTGCATTGTCTGTTTTCTTTATATCCACGCCCAGTCTCTGCAGGTAAGCTATTATGGCCACTATCTCTGCTGTACTGGCCGTTTCTATTTTATCTTTTTTAAGATTGGCTTTTATTTCATTCGCCTGTTTCATCAGATCCTGGTTGGCGATCTTATCATATCCTTCAGGATAAGGAACACCCATTTTTTGCATGGCCCTGATCTTTGCGCCGGTTGTTGAAGTATCTAACTGTTTATCCAACATCCATGCATATGGAGGCATTACAGAACCAGGGCTCATGATTTGCGGATCTAACATATGGTTGTAGTGCCAGCTATCCGGGTATTTCCCGCCAACTCTGGCGAGGTCTGGCCCCGTACGTTTGCTGCCCCACTGGAAAGGATGATCATACACAAATTCTCCTGCTTTGCTGTATTCGCCGTAACGGGCAACCTCATCCCTAAATGGCCTTACCATTTGAGAATGGCAGGTATAACAGCCATTGGCTACGTAAATGTCCCTGCCCTGTAATTCGAGCGGTGTATAAGGTTTTACGGAAGCAATAGTAGGAACATTACTTTTTACCAGGAAGGTTGGCACCAGTTCCAGGATACCGCCTATGGCAACTGCTATAAGGCTGAACACCAGCATTTGCACGGGTCTTTTTTCAATCCAGCGGTGCCAGTGTTTTTCGCTGTGTGTTATCATTTGCCTGGCAAACGGTGCAGCTTCTGCGGCTTCGTTGGCAACAAGACTGCCTGACTTAACGGTTTTAAATAAATTGTACACCATTATAAATACACCTGTCAGGTAAATGGTACCGCCAACACTTCTTAAAATATACATGGATTTAATATTGGTTACCGTTTCCAGGAACTGGTATTTAAGTGTGCCTTCTTCGGTAAAGGCTTTCCACATAGTTGCCTGTGTAAAACCTGCCCAATACATAGGTACCGCATATAAAACGATACCGATGGTACCTATCCAGAAATGGTTGTTCGCCAGTTTTGTTGAATACAATGTTGTGTTGAATATTTTGGGTATAAGCCAGTATAACACACTAAAGGTTAAAAACCCATTCCAGCCCAGCGCACCAACGTGTACGTGTGCGATCGTCCAGTCAGTGAAATGAGAAATAGCGTTTACGCTTTTCAGGCTAAGCATCGGGCCTTCAAAAGTGGCCATACCATAACAGGTTATTGCCACCACCATAAATTTCAAAACAGGATCTTCCCTTACTTTGTCCCATGCACCTCTCAGGGTGAACAAACCATTCAGCATACCACCCCAGCTTGGAGCTATCAACATTACGCTAAACACAACGCCAAGGCTTTGCGCCCAATCGGGTAAAGCTGTGTATAAAAGGTGATGCGGGCCGGCCCAGATATAAATAAATATCAATGCCCAGAAATGTATGATGGATAAACGATAGCTATACACGGGCCTGTTGGCTGCCTTAGGCAGAAAATAATACATAAGGCCGAGATAAGGCGTTGTAAGGAAAAATGCAACCGCGTTATGACCATACCACCATTGAACCAGCGCATCCTGAACACCTGCATACCAGCTATAGCTTTTTAAAGCAGTGAAAGGAATTTCCATCGAGTTTACGATATGCAGCATGGCAACGGTAACCCAGGTGGCTATGTAGAACCAGATGGCTACATACAGGTGACTTTCTCTTCGTTTTAAAATAGTACCAAACATATTGATACCAAAAAGCACCCATACTATGGTAATTAGTATATCCAGCGGCCATTCCAGTTCTGCATATTCTTTGCCTGTTGTGTAACCAGCCAATAAGGTTATGGCGCCAAAAACAATGATAGCCTGCCATAGCCAAAAATGGAGGTTGCTGAGTTTATCACTAAACATTCGTGCTTTACACAAGCGTTGCAGCGAGTAATAAACACCCATAAAAATACCATTGCCTACAAAAGCAAATATTACTGCATTGGTATGCACCGGCCTTACTCTGCCAAAAGTGGTTTCAGGAGTGTCAAAGTTGGCGCCGGGTAAGTATAGCTGTATGGCTGCGAGTAAGCCTGCCAGCATGCCGATAGCGCCCCAGAAAATTGTGGCATAGGCAAATAGCTTAACGATCTTATTGTCGTAATAAAACCGTTCCACAGCGAGTTTTTCCTGCACCTCTTCCGGAATGGTAATTCCACCAATTGTGTCTTTTTGCTTAATCATAAGAGAGTTTTATTGATTGTTGTTTGTAGGTTTATCGTCCAGGACCTTATCATCAAAAAGTATCCTTACCGGCGGGCTTTCTTCATCATCGTACTGGCCACTTTTTACACTCCATAAAAAGGCCCCGAGAAATAAAGCGGCAACCAGGATGCTTGCGGTTAACAGTATGAATATTACACTCATAATCTCAAGAGGTGCAAAAGTATGAGGCGGTATAAAATCGAATTAATGACAGAACTCAAGTAAATAGCTGATTAAAATCATTCTTCAAATCGACATGAAAAGCACTAAACCCCGGCATTTTTCTAAATTCACATGGAGACTAAAGTTAGGTAAAAAATACTTTTATTATTTCAGCCCTAAATATTTTGCTGCGATGCTGCTGCTGCCAAAGGTTACCAGCAGTATGCTTAAACTGCTGGCAGGCATTAATATCGCAGCGATCATTGGCGAAAGTGCGCCTTGTACAGCGAAAGAAATACCGACAATATTGTAAATGACTGATATGATAAAACTACCTATTACAATGGTTTTATTCATTTTGCAAAGGCGGATGAAACGATACAACAAAGGCAGTTTATCCGCTTCAATTATACCATCGCTCGCAGGTGTAAAATTGTTGGTACTGTCGGTTATGGCGATGCCCGCATCAGCCTGTTTTAAAGCGCCTGCATCATTAAGGCCATCGCCTATCATCATTACTTTATGGCCTTCGTGCTGCAACTGTTTGATAAAATTCAGTTTATCCCCGGGCGTTTGATTAAACAATATGGCAGTGTTATCAGAGCCGAATAACTGGTTCAGGTAATTTTTTTCACCATCGTTATCACCGCTTAATACCGCCATGCGGAATTTGCTTTTAAGCTGTATGATGAGACGCGACAGGTCGTTCCTGTATTGATTTTTAAAGAAGAAGCGGCCGAGTAATTTATTGTTTACGGATACCCAGGCAGATGAAGCTTCATCATTAACATTACTATTTCGAACAAATTCGGCAGAACCTAATTTAATATTATCGTTACCAATTTTTCCGCTTATGCCTTTGCCTGTAAAAGACTGAAACCCTGTAACCGGCAACGTGTTCTTTACATCAAAATAACCCGCAACAGCCCTGCTGATGGCATGATTGGATTGAGCAGCCAGCGATGCAATTTTTTGTTTTATGTCATCATCAATGGCATCGCCGTCATACTTAATTAAATGGTTACTGCTATCCGTTAGCGTGCCTGTTTTGTCAAACACGATGGTGTCGATTTTGCCGATTTCTTCAATGGCCTGCGCATTACGCAGGTAGAGATGGTTGCGGCCCAGTTGTCGAAGAATGTTGCCGTTTGTGAACGTGTTGCTTAAAAGCAGCGCACACGGACAAGCAATGATCAACACTGCAGTAACAGCAGGCCATATTTTAGAAGTGTCGTAAACGCCCCAGTATAACGCCGCCAATGCGGCGATGGCAAATACCACCCAGGTAAAATAGCGACTTAACAGATGCACAAACGATCTTTCATTTTCTCTTCTGTTGGCATTCATTTCATCGCGGTTCCACAGTTTGGTAAGATAGCTTTGCGCCACTTCTTTTATAACCAGCAATTCAATATTGCCGCCCACCTGTTTGCCGCCTGCATATACGATCTCACCCATTTCCTTTACAACAGGAATGCTTTCACCAGTTACAAAACTGTAATCTATCAAAGCTTTGCCTTTGGTAAGAATTCCATCGGCAGGCGCCAGTTCTTCATTGTGAATAAGCAGGGTATCATCCAAACGGATATCGGGCAGGGCAACAGATTGCTGTGCATCATTTTTAACTCTTGTCACAGCTATCGGAAAATAAGAGGTATAATCTCTTTCAAAACTGAGTTGCTGGTAGGTTTTATCCTGCAATATCCTGCCTATCAGCATAAAAAATACAATGCCTGTCATGCTGTCGAAATAGCCGCCACCGGTATTGGTAAACACCTCGTATAAGCTTCGGCCAAATGTTACGGCCACAGCCAAAACAATAGGCGCATCAATATTCAGGAAACCATGTTTCAGACCTTTCCAGGCGCTGATATAAAACTCTGAAGCACTGTAAAAAAACACCGGCAAACTGAGCAGTACATTTAATATCCTGAATAGTAAAACAAGACCATACTCGGTAGGATTCACCCCAAAATATTCAGGAAAGCTGAGCAACATAACATTACCGAAACAAAAGCCTGCAACGCCTAATTTAAAGATCTTCGATTTATCAATACGCGGCTTTGCGTTATGCATATCGCTGAAACTTATGTAGGGCTCGTAACCAATGCTTACCAGCAATTCCGCCACTTTGCGCAGGTTGGTTTCTTCATGATTGAAGATAACGTCAACCTCTTTTCTGCTGAAATTTACCTTGCTGCTTACAACTGCTTTGTTGAGTTTGTGCAAATTTTCAAGCAGCCATAAACAACTGCTGCAATGTATGTGGGGAACATAAAATGTGATAAAGGTTTGATGTGCATCTTTATAATTAAGCAGCGGTGCACTTATCTTTTCATCATCCAAAAAAGCAAACTTATCGGTGCGTACTTTTATTTTCTGGCTGTTGCCCGGGTTTTGGCTGATGGTATAATAATCGCACATCCCGTTTTTATTAAGGATGGAATACACCATTTTGCAACCCTCACAGCAGAAATTTTTATCGTCTCCAATAACAGGAGTTGATGAACAGTCTTCTCCGCAATGATAGCACGCTATTGCATTTTTACTGGCGTATGCGCTCATAAAATAAAGGTACGAAGCTATCTTTTTGATTCTTTTTTATAATTGACCAAGCGCAAGGCGAAACATGACTTAGATCAATCTTTTATAAAGTTAATCTTGCTTATAATCAGTTTTCAGCTCGAACCGGAATAATATTTTTGCCGGTGATAGATGTCCGGAATAGTTGATAAATTGTTTGGAGGAAAAAGCTAATATCGCAAAAGAAAAAGCTTTTGGTGTTAAGTTAATTGTGAGTTGCCAGTAGTGAATGGTGAGTAATCACCCTACATATCGGTATTCACTCACCACTCACAAACTCAAACATCATATTTTGCGTAACATAGCTTTAGTATATCACGATCATGAAAACAAGGATCACTTCGCCTTTTAAACATCGCTGTTGAGTTATGATTATTCAATTGAAAAGAGCTTACGAGCCAAAAGAACGAAAGGATGGGTTTCGCATTTTAGTTGACAGGTTATGGCCACGCGGCATTAAGAAAGAGGATATGCACGTTGATATATGGCTAAAAGAAATCGCGCCGTCTTCTGCTTTGCGAAAATGGTTTAATCATGACCCTGAAAAATGGATAACATTTAAAACCAAATACAAAGCTGAACTTCAGCAATCAGCATCGCTTGACGAATTAAAACAATTAATAGAAAAGCATAAAACGATCACACTGGTTTATAGCGCTAAAGACGAAGAACATAACCAGGCTGTAGTTTTAAAGGAATTACTGAATAAGCAATAATATTTCAAAAGAAAACAAAATTCTGCAATGCCTATTAAACGAAATGACAATCTTGTTTCACTTTCCAGAGACCACCATGCTGCGTTATTGTTTTGCTGGAAAATACGAACCGGGTTAAAGCTGCAAATTGAAACTGCCCGGATGAAACGGTATGTGCATTATTTCTGGCAAACACACCTGCAACCGCATTTTTATGAAGAAGAAACGATCTTATTTGTACCGATCCGGGATGCTGCCGTACAAAAAGCATTGAATGAACATGCAGCTATAAAAGAGCAAGTCAAGGAAATTATTGCTTCGGAAAATATTCAACCTTTACCATTGAAAATGTTAGCAGATGCAGTTGATAACCATGTTCGTTATGAAGAAAGAGAATTGTTTCCGCACCTTGAAAATATGTTGACTGAAGAACAACTAAAAGAAATAGGCAGCAAATTGCAAACAGCGGCTAATGCTGTTTGTAATGATGAGTTTACCGATGAATTCTGGAAAGGGTGAGAGGTGAGAGTGAGTTGTGAGTTGTGAGTTGTGAGTTGTGGGTGACGTCGCAAATTTAGGGAGGTTACTCACATTCAATATCGTTTTGTTGAGAAAACCGTTATTTCAAACTTATATGTGGATGTAAGAAAAAAACGTATCCTACTCAGAAGATTCCTCTCGCTTAAGCGGGACGGGAAATACGTCCGGATTAATGATTTGCCTTTACGGCTTGCTTGTCCCGACAACAATTTTACTTTGATTGCTACCGGTTTCGCAAGCAAATGACAGGCTGCCATTCGTATTGCTCTTAAGCCTTTTTATTATTTTATCATTGACTAAAATGCTATAATCCGTTCCGGGCTTAAGATTATTTAACTGGTATGTTATGTTACCGGAATGTGTGTTTTCAACAGATTGAATCCACGACATTTGATTTGATGCCCACAGTTGAATGTCAATAGTCAGGTTATGCTTTGTTGATGTTATTGCTTTTAAAGAAGCAGCAATGTTACTTCCATTAAAATACAGGAGCTCATTATCCTGGCTATAAAAACCGAAGTCGGTTTTGGAGATGATCTTAAACTGGTTGTTTGACACTGCATACTTATTTACAGCGAGGTCGATCAATAGTTTTTGATTTCTATAGTTATACTTTACCTGTGTACCGGCGAGGTCTTTGGTAATATGGGGATCAAGATAGAAACGGTTATACAGCGGATTGATGCCATAGATAGCCTGGTACAGACCCACCACCACAAGACTATTCCCGGAAAGGATGTCATCGCCAAGGCCATCTTGTTTTGCCCGTCCGTAACGTTGAAAAGCAAGACCATCTTTTGCATATTGAGCGAGTACATTTTTTACATATTGCAATGCCAGCGCCGGTTTATAAGAAGCATAGGCTTTTACAGCAACAGATCCCCATGATAAAAAGATGTCGCCGTTTTCATAGTTGGGAAATGGAAATTGCCAATCATTACCTTCACCCTCGTTATAGCTGTACATGCAAAGCGGCCAAAAGAAAAGTTGTTCTTTTTGCATCTGTGTTTCGATGTCATCAAGAATCGTTTTTATTCTTACACTGTCATCGCAAATACTGTAAGCAATTGCCATAAAGTTTACCGGTGTAACCATATTGTTGCCGTGTATGGAACCGTCTTTATCCCGCCAATGTATATAACATTTTTTCTCATCATCCCAAAAGCCGCCTGCTGAAGTTTTTTTATTAAAGGTTGCTTTTAATTTTTCTGCAAACTGCTGATAATAATTTTCTTTTGTTGTATTGCCTAATTGTTTTTCTATGGCTGCCCATAAAACGAGCGCATGATACAATTTGGCATTTACAAAAGCATTCTCGTAAGATGCCCATATAATATCTATCCAATCGCTGCCTCTTTTCTGCAGATGACTGTTGGTCATCATTTCAACCAATCCATTATTATTGCTGTCTCTCTTTATGATCCAGTCCAGTGCTTTTTCACAGGATTGCTGCTGCGTTTTTACCCATGCAATATCACCGGTTTGATCATACAGCTCAGCAACGTTTGTAACAAAATCAGGATTGGCATCCAGCAGGTATCCCCACTGCGCTTCGTAAAATCCTTTGTCAGTAAATTTTCCGGGCATAGCATCCTCGTTGGTGTACGCCCATCTTGGCCATACTCTTCCATCTTGCGTAATGGCATTGTCGCGATAAAAATCAAGACATTGCTTGTAGCCCTTCAGATAATTACTATCGTTGATAGCAAGTCCCATTTGTGCGATATATTGTTCGTGCAAACAAATAGGACCATAAGGTGTGTGCCAGCTATTACCGCCAAAATGTTGTTTATCAATAACGCCAATCCTGGCAATGGTGTTTGATACTGCGTTTACCTGTTCGCCATTTATACCCTTTAAAATTCCGCGGTCAGATTCTTTTTTATAATCAAAATACGAGAAGGTGATGCGCTCATTTGTGGCGCCCGGGTTTATTGCAACAGGCGCCCATACATCTGTCGTATCGCGAATAAATCTTCTCCTGTGCGTACCGGAATCAAAACGCGGTACCATTTCCTGCCCGGAAACACTAATAGCATATGCAAGCTTATCTTCGGCTGTATGACTGTAACTCATTGCAACCTGCCTGTCGCGGGCATCAACGGCGATAGTTAACCCGTTACCTGTTTTACTGTTCCAAAATTGTGTAGCACTGCTATGAACGCCGTAAGTATCGAGCTTATTATTAAAAAGATAAAACCACGCCAGACCGCCATAATCTGTATAAGCGCCTTCCCATGTATCCATACTTTTAAATATAAAAACCGGAAGTGACGCTTTTTCTGCCTTTACCGGTTTTGATATAGTTCTACTGATATCAAATAGTATGTCACTGCTATCAATGCTAAACGTCCATGTTTCATTTATCGGGTTGATTTTATCACCATAAGTAATTGATGAAACAACAACGGTATTGGTTGTAATTTCTACAACGGGCTGTGATAAAACCTGTAACGTTGAATAAGTTGAATCCTGCGTTTTTATTAATGAATAAATACCTGCATCGCCCTCGATCACTTGCTGTCCGTTTATTATTAATGATGAAATATTTGCTTTTTGATTGTACTCTAATGTCATCTTTATCCTGTCATTACCAAACACCACTTTTTTCTCCCCGGTATTGTTGATGATGTCTGCAATTTGAGCGATGCCTTTTACTGAAGTGCTGGTAAAATAAGTAACCAGCATGAAGTAAAGCAGGTGTTTTTTAATTAACATCAGTGTTGTTTTATTCGAATCAAAAATATAGCAGTATTTGCAGATAAGTGCGTAAAGGCAAACAACGGTATGACAAGCTAATAAGGGACAATTGATGTGCAGGAAGATGATGGAGCACGCGGTATGCAGGGCTATGTCACCTACACGCCGGGATGTGTTGGATCAAATAAGACTTACGGTTTTTCCCGGATTAATATATGATGAAGTAATTCCGAAAGGAAACCAATTTTAGAATACTTTTATTCGCAAAAAACAAAACCAATATACAATGCATATGAAAAACACCCCCGCTATTAAATTTTTTGCCGGTATAGTAGTATTAATTATCGCCGGTTGTAGCAGCCGGCATGCACAAACAGCGGGATCAAAGGATCTGTCTGGCTTGAAAGGTATCGACAAGGTAAACCATGTTGTAGTAATTTATATGGAAAACCACAGCTTTGACAACCTGTATGGAGAATTCCCCGGCGCCAATGGATTGGCCAATGCTTCCAAAGAGTCGGTTACACAACTGGATGCCAATGGCAAGCCCTATCAGTACCTGCCTGCTATTCCCCGTTCCAGCGAATTTCCCACCAACATTCCCAACGGTTATTTTAATATAGATCAGTATGTTCCTTCAGATAAAGAGACGCCCGATGTAACGCACCGGTATTACCAGGAGCGCACCCAGATCAATGGCGGCAAAATGAATCTTTTTGCAGCGTATAACAGTACTGCGGGCCTGGCTATGGGATATTATAAAACTGCTTTGTTGCCTTTATACTCCATAGCACAGCAATATACGCTTTGCGATAATTTTTTTCACAGCGCTTTTGGCAGCTCATTTCTAAATCATCAATGGCTGATAGCAGCGGCCACACCTAATTTTCCCAATGCACCTCAAAACATAAAAGCCGTACTGGATGGTAATGGTAAAATGATAACAGACGGGCTTGTAACGCCGGACGGATACGCGGTGAACACTATTTTTTCTGTAAACCAGCCACATCCCGCGGGTGTAGATACAACACAATTGGTTCCCAATCAAAACAACCCTACTATTGGAGACCGTCTTTCCAAAAAAAATGTGTCCTGGGCATGGTATTCCGGTGGATGGGATAGCGCTATGGCAGGAAAAGCAGATGAAACATTTCAGTATCATCATCAACCTTTTGCTTATTTCGCAACGTATGCTGATGGTACCGCTGCGAAGAAAGAACATTTGAAAGATGAAAAGGATTTTCTTCAGGCAGCAAAGGAAGGCAGCTTACCGGCAGTTTCCTTTGTAAAACCGTTGGGTATAAATAATGAGCATCCGGGGTATTCCAATGTTATCACGGGTGAAACCCACGCCATTGAATTAATCAACACTGTATTGAATGGTCCAAACGGTAAAGATGCCGTTGTTATATTGACTTATGATGAAAACGGCGGCTTCTGGGATCACCAGGCGCCTCCTGTTATTGATAAATGGGGGCCAGGAAGCCGCATTCCTGCGATTATTATTTCACCTTTTGCTAAAAAAAGCTATATAGATCATACGCAATATGAAACTGTAAGCATTCTGGCTTTTATTGAAAAACGCTGGGGACTTAAACCACTTAACAGCAGGGATGCCAAAGCCAATCCGCTGCAGGGAGCGTTTGATTTTGGACAGTAATGCTAAACAAAAAATATCTTAGGATAATATTGCTGTTGGCACTAACTGTGGCCGCGAGTGCATTGCTGTTGTCGCTCCGTTCAAAAGAGAATACGCCGGAAAAAGAGATTGCCGGCGCGCTTTGCCGGGACATAGACTCTTTTTCTAGTTACATTATAGATACGCTGCAACCGGCTTTAAAAACAAAATCTCCCCGAAGCTGGCAACCTGCTTTTCTTGCGGCCCGGAAGCATTATAAAAAGATAGAGTGGGCGGCTGAATATTTTACCTATTCTACAGCCCGGTTCATTAACGGTGCGCCGAGGCAGGAAGCGGAGCTTACCGGGCGAATGATTGTAAAACCTTCCGGGTTGCAGGTAATGGAAGAATATATATTTCCCATACCGGATACGGCAGCAAGAATATTCTTGCAGCAGCAAACAAATATTGTACTGGATAAACTGCAGTTGCTCAAAGCTTATTTTTCCAATATTCCGATTGCTTCCTGGCAAATACCGGATGCTGCAAAGCTTGAGGTGTTCCGCATTGAAACGCTCGGCATAACAGGTTTTGATTGCCCTCTTAGCCATAACAGCATGGAGGAATCTGCTACAAGCCTGCAGGCGCTGGAAAAAGTTTTGATGTATTATGTCTCCTCCGGTGACAGTATTCAAAAACTGCTTTATAAGAGTAAAGCTTTTCTGTTGGACAATAAAGATTTTAATGCTTTCGACAGGGCGATATTTATCCGGCATTATGCTAATCCTTTAACTACCGCGATAGAAGTTTTACGAAGAAAACTAAATTTAACAGGATACCGGTATAACAGGCTTCTGCGCCAGGATGTTTTTACGCTGTTTGATTCAAATGCTTTTATTGCCGATGCTTATTCACCATTCATTGACCAGGAAAATAAAGCAGCCAAAATAAAACTGGGTGAGGCTTTATTTACAGAAACAGCTTTCTCCGGAAATGACAAGATTAGTTGCATGTCCTGTCATCATCCGGAAAAAGCCTTTGCAGAAAATATAGTAAAGCATGCAAATATTTTGGGTTCCGGCAGCATTGACAGGAATACGCCGTCGCTGATAAATGCGGCATTGCAACCGCAACAGTTTTATGACCAAAGGGTTGAAACGCTTGAAGAACAGGTAGCAGATGTAATGCATAATCCAAAAGAAATGGATGGCGATTTGAATACAGGATTAAAAAGAATTATCGCTTCGGGGAAATATGAAATATTATTTGCCAACGCGTTCCCGGGAAAAAAAAGTTTTGACTCTGCGTGTGTGATAGAAGCGCTGGCGGCATATACGAGGAGCCTTGTAAAATTAAACAGCCGCTTTGACGAATTTATGTCAGGCAATGATACGGCGCTGTCTGCCGAAGAAGTGCGTGGATTTAATTTGTTTATGGGCAAGGCTCAATGTGCAACCTGCCATTATATGCCATTGTTCAGCGGGGTTTTCCCGCCAAAATTTATAACACAGGATGCAGAAGTGCTGGGCGTTCCGGCAGAGACGAAAAGCAAAGAGATTGATTCCGACAGGGGGCTTTTTACCATGTTATTGCATCGTAATTATTTCGATAGCGCCCGGCTGCCGGAATTTGACCATGCATTTAAAACGGTTACAGTCAGGAATACGGCGCAAACTGCACCTTATATGCATAATGGAGTGCATTCCACGCTGGAAGAGGTAATGGATTTTTATAACAATGGCGGTGGCGCCGGGCAAGGTGTGCCTGTACCTAATCAAAGTTTAAGCTCAGATAAACTTAACCTGACACCTGCGGAAATTAAAGCCGTTATTGCATTTATCAAATCGCTGGATAGTAAATGAATTCCGTGGATTGAACTTGTTTATTGAACTCCTTGTTGGTGACAACACCAACAAGGGCAGAGGGCCATGATTTTGAATTACCTGTAAGTTATCAAAATAAACCGGCACCGGGCTTTGATTGCTGCAATATATATAGGTATCCATTTTTACCAACATTGATATTTTGAAGGTCAGTATGGTGATCGGCGTTAAAACCACCGGCACTTACTTTGCTATACCCGCTGCTTACGTATTGAAATTGCTCATCAAGCAAAATATAATTAATAAAAGCCATAGGCGTATTTGGATCACCTGGTGCGCATGCCCAAAGAAAAAAATGAACTTATTGAGAAGCTCATGAAGGATAAAAAATAAAGGTACAAGTATAGCTAGCACACAAACGCCTTGCTACCAAACTTGCGCCAGCTTCCTTTTTTTAATGAAAATACTTGGACTATTGAGGGGTCAAGGGGTTGCATCAAATTTTAATTCAATGTGGCCATCAGAATCAGAACATATGATTTCATTGACGTAGACATAACTCTCATCTTTTTTGCTTAAAAATCCAATAATGTTGTTTTTATTTATTTCTTGCCCGACTTTTGCAAGAGTACAACGAAGATTAGTATAAATTTTTTTATAACGTCCACTTCTAACTTCCACATTCCAGGTAACATCATCAAGGCTAATTACATTATATACTGTATCTTTTGCTATTGAATAGCAAGTGTCATGATACTGATTATTTATTATAAGAAATCCTTTTACTAAGCGTATTGTATCATTTTTCAGGCTATTACAAAAAATCTGCCCCTTTGCTGTTCTGGGCGAAACAGAAATAAGAGTTATAAAACATATAGCTATTGCTTTCATAAGTTACTAATGTTTTGATTCTTGTTCTTGCCGGCTTGCTTGCATTTCCCAGTATTTAGAATCGAACTCTTGAGGTAGATGCTTACTCAAGAGTCGAAAAAATTGTCGAGCTGCTTCGTTTGACTCCTGTTCTGATTGCATTTGGCTATAATCTTTTTCCTCATAATTCTTTATGTATACTTCACCGATTTGTGCGTCTATAGTCGGGTCTTCTGAATCTTGCAAAGTATGGTTGGATTCATGTACTATTGCCCAAACCAGAATTAAAGCTATTTGTTGTTTCACTTCCAGTAAATCGAATGCGTCTGTACCATAATCATCTCTTACCGTACCTTTTAAGTCAGAAAAATAAGTTAGAGAGCTGTTTGTATTCAAAATAACATGAGTTTCATCCCAATCTTTTGTTTTATCCCATCGCCCTGTTTTGGAGTCAAATGAAAAAATGGTTTTCAAACGTTTTTCAAGCCCCCAATTCTCACCTGCTAAGATGCTTTTAAATTCCGCTGACGATGTTGTGAGGCCGTGATGTGACTTTAAATACTTCGCTAAAGCGGTATTCTCAGCGGTCGTATGGAAATATATAGTTCGAGGGCTTTTATCCATGTTCTTCCATAATTATCTTCCATATTGAGTTAAAGACAACGTTTGTTGAATAAATTTTGTAAAATCAGAATTAGGGTTTCCTATTTTATCCCCGTCCAAGTCTACGAAAAGAACAGGATTATTCAAGGCGTAATTATAGGGAGAAACTTTGTGATATTTCTCACTTAACCTATCAATCACCATCCACCTCCCAATCTGGTTATCATACATTCTAGCACCAAAATCTAACCATTCTAACCCACTACCATCACTAAATTCTTTCCGTTGTTCTTCCTTGCCATTATACTTTATCTTATTTTCAGGCTCTCCGAAGCTGAGCGCCTGCGAACTGATCCCATTCATGGCGAGTCCGAACGGATAATAGTGTGTTTCTTCCACAAGCGGGCCATGATTTTGAATTACCTGCAGATTATCAAAATAAACCGGCACCGGGCTTTGATTGCTGCAATATATGTACAGGTATCCATTTTTACTAACATTGATATTTTGAAGGTCAGTATGGTGATCGGCGTTAAAACCACCGGCATTTACTTTGCTATACCCGCTGCTTACGTATTGAAATTGCTCATCAAGCAAGATGTAATTGATAAAAGCCATAGGCGTATTTGGATCACCCGGTGGTACAGAACGGTTCAGAAAGCCAATAGGCAATGTAGTTGGATTATTACCCGAAGTTAATATTGTTGAGGTCAGGCCTTTAGAAGAAAACAAGCCGCCCGGAGCCACTAACATTTTGGTGAGAATGTCTGTAAGTACATCGTTTGCGTTGCCCTGTGTTGTATTAGGCACGTTCCAGTAACTTGTGCCAAAAATATCAACCACATCACCGCTCATTACCTTAAGCGCCATATCCAACCCTTTGGCAGCATTTGAACCTGTACCGGTTAATTTGTAAACTTTTTTACTATTGGCATTAGTATTACTACTTGGGTTATTATTGAAAGGCGGATTGCCATTATTGTTTTGATAAGCTGGCATACCTGCCGGTGTGTTTACAACATTCGAGGTTTGAATAGTAAAATAATCCTGTTCAATGTTAATGGCATTAGGTGAACCACTTGTGCCAATATTTCCCTCAAGGGTTGCAGCCGGATACACATCCTGCTTTTGTTCATCCGTTAAAACCATGCGCACATTCCCCAGGTGATCTTTTATGAAATAATCAAAATTGATATTCACCGGAACTACAGCCGTTTCATTTGCATACAACGGCCTGAACCTGCCTTCTTCTGTCGAAACATATTGTAGTCTGATTGGCCCGGCAATTCCATTTTGAAAAGTGACTTCGTAAACAAAGGGGCCGATATATTCTGTCGTCGTTGACTTAGCTTGCTCTGTTACAGTTTTCTCTGCTTTATTCCCCAAAGCATCATACTTATAATTAATTGTTCCATGGTTATTGGACACAGTTACAGATGACGGAAGGTTCAGAAAGTAATTATAACGGATGGCAGCAAAAGCAGGGTCAACATCCAAACCAGAGCCACCAATCAAATATTTGTTTCTATCTGATATAAGGTTGCCATCCATATCATAACCATAATCGTTATTGCCTGTATTGTTATTTGCAAAATCACCCATATTGTAAGCCGGCGCATTATCGTTAACCCATTGCAATTTGTTGGAGTTTGTAAAATACCTGTAAGTCAGGTCATCTATTAAACCATGTGTTATGCCGGTTGTTTTAACGACAATTCCTTCTTCCTGCATAGCTTTGATATTGCCATTCTCGTCATAGGCTGTCGTATAGTCGGTCCCATTACCCATCTTCACGCTAAAATTAATATCTTTTGACTTATTCCAGCTACCCGCAGTGTACTGGTTAAAATCTGCAAACAGCAACCTGTTTATGTTGTCATATCCAAAACCATATGCTCTTTTTTCGCCATCTCCTTTACTGCACCAGGTAATGCCGCTGATATTTCCATTGTATTGATTACTATGAAAGCCCCAGTCATAGCTTAGCTGCATACCAAACCAGTTGGCAGTACTGCTGCTGTTATACTTTGCATAATCTTTATTGATGCTGCTGAGCCAGCCACGAATATTGTATTCATAATTCAAAGTTTCAAGTGGTAAAACGCTTGTATTAAATCCATTAACATCTTTCAACTGGCCGAGCTTTTTGACCTTAAGCTGACCTAAGGCGTCATACATATTGTCATTAAGCCTGGTGGTTCGTAACATTGTTCCATTAACATATACGCGCTTCCTGGTTTTTAATATCCTGTCCCGGTGATCGTATTGCACGTCTGTACCTATCCCCCAATGTAAGTTTGCATCAGCCTGGGGGTTGGTGTGATCAAGGTATGTGCTCAATACTTTGCCGGTAAAATCATACAGCATTGCAGTAATTTCATGCCCACCGTAGATGTTTGTTGCGTTGGTTTGTATCAGGCGGCCTTTTTCATTGTAAAAATTCGTTACGGTATTATATGAATTCGTAGTAGTATACAAATTGCACCCTACATCCACCTGCATGCCTGTGACAAAATTGTTAAGGCATATTGACGGGACTGCAGGGTTTGGCTCCATACCTGTTGGTGTAGAATTATAAGGCGACAACTTATCATTTAACCCGGCATTGTAGGCATCTCCTGTCCAGCTAAAGTTATAATTGTCGTATTGTGTTTTGATAAAGGCGAGGAAGTCAGAACCCGGCGGTAACGGAGCGCCATGCTGTCTCACTGTACATAGCCTCACTTATTATTATCTTTACTTAATTTTAAAACATGAAACCGATTACTTCAGAATGGATGAACACTTACCGCAAATTGTTCGGCAATGGTTGGGTAAACAACGAAGTGCAACTGATGAAAGTATTGATGAACCAACAAGAGAGGCTGCCAATATCTGTGGAAAAAGCCAGGCAGCAAGTAATGGAGCTAAAAGAAAAGAGCCGGTCAATCGTAAAGAAAGGACACAATATAACTCAATAGTAAAACCTATTGAAGAAGATGCTTTGAAACTTTGGTCGCAAAGCAACGGCTTATGGATTAATGAAATTGAATTTTTACAACAATACGCTGCACGGAAAATTGGTGAAGGTGCTGAACAAAAAGTTTATTTGCATCCAAATGGCTACGAAGTAATAAAGGCTAATGCTGGTACTTATCATGGTAATTGGTTAGAATTTTTCAATCGCTTACTTTGTCACGAAATTCTTTTTCCCACTACCAAATATTCAACAATCGGATTTACAAATGTAGATGAAGCTTTCGTCGTTATTATAAAGCAGCCTTTTGCTTTACTGACTGAAGGAGCTCCACGTTCAATTGTAGAGCCCTATCTTAATGACCACGGTTTTGCAAGAACTAAAAATGATGATTATTACAATCCACAGTTAGGTATTATACTTGAAGATTTACATGACGAGAATGTTTTTTTGTTGGAGAACCAAATACTATTTATTGATCCGGTCATTTACTTTGAGACATTAGACATGGCGCTTACTAAAAACATTTTATTTACATTTCCATTCAGATAAGATTTTGAAATGAACCAAAGACGTAGCTGCAAAATGGAACAAACTTATAAAATGGTAAAAGTATGCAGGGTTTGCTTTGTGGGTTGGGCACTTGTGCGGGTTTACTGCTTTTAGTTGCAAGGCGCAAGTATGCTGCGCTGCAAAGGCCGGCTGTATACTTGCGACAGATGGGGGGGAAATGACAGGCTTTTGTGCTCCGGTTGCCGCAATGTCCCTGGCTTCGCTCATAGCTTTTGAGGAGACATTGCGGGAAAAGGGATAACTAAGCTTTCGATGCGTCCGCAGGACGAACAATGATCTGCCGCGGCGGAGAACGAAACCTATGGTAGCCGCTGTTGCATATGGCGAATGAATTATTAAAAGTTTGGGTTGTGCCAATAACAATTTCTACTGGCGAATGTGAAGTGATTGAATCAGGAGCCGGAAAATTTATTTTTTATTGCATGTAATTACATAAATATTTGCGTTAGCCACAATTGAGGCAAGATTATGATAGTTTCGGCAGAAGAGTTTATAAAACTCAGGACAAGCGATATTGCAGAAGAACAGCACAGAGCAAGTCATGACAGTGCAGATAACGCTGTTTGGCTTGACATTATCCAGAACCATCCGGAATATAAATTTTGGGTTGTTCACAATAAGACTATCCCTGTTGAGATGCTTGAATTATTGGCAAAAGATGAAGATGCTGATGTAAGGGCAGCTGTGGCACGGAAAAGAAAAATCAACGACCGGATTTTTGAGCTATTATCAACTGATAATGACGAAAGTGTAAGGTATGCCTTGATTTACAACGCTAAGTTGTCTAAGGAGAAGAAGAGACTAATTCATACAGAAGGTTCAGAATTGTTGGAAGCTGCTTTACAAAGACAATTGGCAAAAACCGACTGAATATTGGGGATAATATTTAAGGCTTTCGTCGCGTCCACATGACGATTATAAATAACCACTCTTGTATTATGGACTTCAATACTATTTTGCAAAAATGCTGGCGCAAGGTACACGGCTTAGCCAGTTGCAGTGCAGCGTACTTGTGCTTTGCAATCATGTATTTCTTGCACAAGTAACCAACTGCACAAATCAGCCCTGCATGCTCAGGAAAGGGGAAGGCTTACATTTTACCAGGGTCTTTCTTTCAGCATTTTTTCCAACAATTCCACTTTTTCGCGTTCAACTTGTAATAAACGCTCATACAGTTGTTTGTTTTGCTCAAGGGCTTCCATCCATTTTTCAATTGGATTAAAATTGTATGTGCCATAGTTGCCAATTACATGGCTTACACTATTATCGTGAAATGAATTTATGTAACTAACGGCAGCTTGTTCATCAAAATGTTTAATGGCTTCTGCAGGCACTTTTAAAACTTTGGCTATTTCTTCCAATACATTATCCGGTATTTCTTCTTTTTGTTCCAGTAAAGATATCCGTTGCTGGTTCCAGTCATCACCCAGTTCCAATGCCAACGCTTCCTGCTTTATGCCGAATAGTTCTCTAAAGCGTTTAATATTCCTGCCGTGATGTATCTTATTTTCTGTCATCGTTAAAGGTTTAAAATAAATGATGCTGTAAAATAAAACATTTTCAACACTGATGCGGTATGTAATTTACACAGTTTGCATGTGTTTTACATACCATTGCTGTTGCATACAGGAAAGCTCTTTACTACTTTGCTGCCCTGCTAATATTAAGCTTATGGAACGGCATTTAACAATCAGTACCAAATACCTCAGCCGTGAACGCACTTATATTGTCGTACCTGCTATACGCATAGAAGGTAAATGGCTACGACAACTTGGTTTTAAACAAGGCGAAAAAGTAAAGCTGGTGTGTAAAAGAAATAAGTTGATAATAATAAAAGAAGGGAATGGCTGAGGTTGAAATAGATGCTTGTATGGCTGACTTTTCCGAATGTCTTTTCGCCCTGGCAATAAGCTTTCGTTGATCTTGTGACCAACGAATTCGATTCATGAAATAATGATTTTTTATGTTGGGCATCGTCTCTCGAAGAGGACGATGCGATATTATTAATGCGCATCGTCCCTTATCAGGAGACGATGCTTGACCAAAATATCCATTATTAAATTAATGTTTCGCCAACAAATTATTTTAAACAATTAAAATGTTGTGTTTTTTATATCAACGTTGAGTTATGCTGCCATTTATTCAACTGCTCACCGGCTGCCGGATTGAAGTGAAAAGCCCGGTGAGGCATCTGTGTATTGGCTTCCGTGCCGGACTTGCAACGTAAAGCCGGAACCACAGCTCAATTGAAATACTACAGCCAACAGCCCCAAATAAAAATCATTCTTCTTCAATCCAGAAAAAGGATAAATTCAAAACAAATGTATTCGCCTGCAATAAAATTCATTTAGAATCCATAATATTGACCCCTTAACGATTTTTAATAATTTATTGAAGCCATTATTCTCAGGTTATGGGTGATCTACAAATTAAAAAGTCCGGGAAGACCTACGATGCGATTGTTGTAGGTTCCGGTGCGGGTGGCGGCATGGCTGCCTACGTTTTGTCTAATGCAGGTCTTAAAGTCTTGTTATTGGAAGCAGGCCCTTTTTTCGATCCTGCAAAGCATTCCGCCCAACTTAAATTCAGTTATGAATCTCCGCGCCGCGGCGCCAGTACCAAAACCCGGAATTTCGGTGATTTTGATGCTGCCTTTGGCGGATGGGACCTTGAAGGAGAGCCATATACCAAAAAAGATGATACGGAATTTAGGTGGTTTCGCTCCCGTATGCTGGGCGGCAGAACAAATCATTGGGGGCGCATCTCGCTTCGTTTCGGGCCAAAAGATTTCCAGCCCGATGACGGCATCAGCGAACGCTGGCCAATTACTTATGATGAAGTAAAGCCCTATTATGATAAAGTGGACCGGATGATCGGTGTGTATGGCACAAAGGAAGGCCTGGAGAATGACCCGGATGGAATCTTTCTTCCACCACCAAAACCCAGGCTGCCCGAACTGTTCATCATGAAGGGGGCTGCCAAAGCCGGTGTAAAAGTTATTCCGGGCCGGGGATCGGTTTTAACTGAAAAACTCCAGGGCAATGATGACCGCGGCGCCTGTTTCTTCTGCGGACAGTGTAACCGTAGTTGTAAAGTTTACGGAGACTTTTCCGCTTCCTCCTGCCTGGTTATTCCTGCGCTGAAAACAGGCAACCTTGAACTGATCTCCAATGCGATGGTGCGTGAAGTGCTGACCGACAAAAATGGACTGGCAACCGGGGTTTCCTATGTGAGCAAAGATGACGGGAGCGAATACCAGGTGCTCGGAAAGCGGGTGATCCTTGGCGCCAGTTCCTGTGAAACCACCCGTATTATGCTGAATTCCAAATCGGCAGCGCATCCGGGTGGACTTGGTAACAGCAGTGGTGTTCTGGGGCGTTACCTCCAGGATTCAACCGGTGCATCCCAGGGTGGATTTCTTCCGCAACTGATGGACCGTAAACGTTATAATGAAGACGGTGTTGGTTCGGTACATATCCTGGGGCCCTGGGTGCTTGATAATAAGAAACTCGATTTCCCCCGCGGTTATCATATTGAATTTGGTGGTGGAATGGGCATGCCGGGTTACGGATTTGGCGGCGGTGTACCTACTCTGAACGGAACAGTGCCTGGCAGAGATGGTAAAATGAAACCTGCCGGTGGGTATGGTGCATCTTTAAAAGATGATTACCGCCGTTTTTATGGTACCACATTTGGCATGGCAGGTCGTGGTGTGGGTATGGCCCGCTACGATAACTATTGCGAGATTGATCCGGATGTTGTTGATAAATATGGTATTCCTGTTCTCCGGTTCCATTATAAATGGACCAGTGATGAGATCAACCAGGCCAAACACATGCAGGAAACCTTTGACCGGATCATTCATGAGATGGGCGCAGTAAGAACCGGAACGCCACATGGCCCGGAAGATATGTGGGGGCTTGAAGCGCCGGGACGGATCATCCACGAAGTAGGAACTGCCAGGATGGGTGATGACCCCAAAAAATCAGTGCTCAACAAATGGTGCCAGGCCCATGATTGTAAAAATGTATTTGTGGTGGATGGCGCCAACCAGGTGCAGCAATCCGACAAAAACGCCACCTGGACCATCCTCGCTTTATCTATGCGCACCGCTGAGTATATCGTGGAAGAAAGTAAAAAACAAAACGTTTAATTAATCTTAAAGACATTATATGAACAGGCGCGAATCGTTAAAAGCATTAGGTATTACCGGTCTGTCGGCCACAGTACTGGTAGAAGCCTGCAAAGACAAAACAAATTCCAAAGAAGCGGCTACCTCCGGCCCGGCAACTAATGATGCAAATGCTGACCGCTTACCCAATGAGGTTGAACGCGATAATGCATTGGTAAAAAATAAATTTTTTACCACAGAAGAGCTCGCAACCATCACCGTACTGGCCGATATCATCATTCCAAAAGATGAAAAATCCGGCAGTGCATCTGATGCTGGCGTACCGGCGTTCATTGACTTCATTGTACAGGATATGCCCGATCACCAGGTTCCTATGCGTGGCGGCCTGCGCTGGCTGGATATTACCTGCCTGAAACGCCATGAGAAATCTTTTATTGACTGTTCAAAAGAGCAGCAACTGCAATTGGTTGATGAAATTGCGTATCCCACCCTGGCAAAGCCCGATATGCAACAGGGCGTTACCTTCTTCAACAGGATGAGAAGCCTTACAGCCAGCGGCTTTTTCAGTAGCAAAATAGGTATGGAAGATGTAGGGTATGTGGGTAATCGCCCGAATAAATGGGAAGGTGTTCCGGCAGATGATATTAAAAAATATGGTTTGGAAGATGTGAAATTCGGGTAACGCCGGGTGTAAAATCCGTATAATAAAAAGGTTCGGGAACTTTTACGTTCTCCGAATGTCTTTTTAGCAAAGCCTGATATGGACAGAAAAGGATCCCGCATTTGGCGGACGACAATCGGAGCAAAAAGCCATTTCCAGCTTCACCCAAAAGCGTATGCCATAATCGATTTTTATCTATTCACAATGGAAAAATTGATTACATTTTTCCTATTTTGAACGATACGCACGATATGCCAAAAAAGATTGATGCAAGAATTGACAGCGCTCTTAAAGATTTAAACGGGGACCTGGCAAAAATGGCCCAATTTATAGGGCTCGATAAAAAACTTGCTTCTTACGCAGCCCGGCATTCCTTTGCAACTAATCTGAGAAATAAAAAGGTGAGCGTAGCATTTTCAGGAAGCATTGGAACATGAAACGGAATTACAAACCACCACGTATTTAGATGAAATTGATGACACTATCATAGCAAAAACGATAGAAGAAGCATTATAATAAAATTTGCATTGTTGATTTAAAAAGGAATTTCAAAATCATCTGATAGAACACATGCAGGCTTTTATTATGAATTGCGTACCAATTGCATCATAAGTGCACCAGTTGCACATGATCGCATCATAAACCAACCAGTGCAACAGGGCCGCCAAAACCGGAATAGCCAAGCTTAAGAAAATAACTTGTAAGCTGCGTAAGTGAATAGGCCGGTTTATTTTCAACAGGTGAAACAACAGTTTCATTTTTTTCATCGAACCATGCGTTAATTCCACCTGTTAAATAGTAAGTATTTTGAAAACCCAGGTTATAAAGCAGCTCTGCAGCTTGTTGCGAACGCTCGCTGCCATGATTGCAAACACAAACGATCACATCACTTTTTGTAAACGAATCTTGCCGCGTTTCTAATTCTTCTGCCGGAATATTAACAGCTCCCGGTATATGAAGTGCATCATATTCCCCTGTTGAGCGAATGTCAACCAGTTTTACTGCAACATTACGCTTATTAAATCCTGTGAGTTTTGCTTTGGTAATAGATTTTCGCATTTTATAAATCACGTTGATCAGGTTCAAATTTTATTTCTGTTAATAAGCGGGCAATTGAGCATAATTAACTTTTTGTACCAGGCTTACTTTTTTGCATTTACGTTCTTTGGAAAAGAATTACAGGAAAACTAAAGTAATATTAATTGGTAATTAGCTGAGTGTCAAATTTTTAAAACTTATAGCATGGTATATTTATTGATGAATTTATTTGTGTAATTCTGACGATTTTTTGCCGGCGATACAGTAATATTTTTTGTATTGATCCTGTTGTACAAGAGTCTAAACAAGCCGGAATATAATATAACCATTGCTGTAATTGAAACGGAAAAGATTAACCATGAAAAACAGTATAGAAATTCTATTGATTAACCCCGATACACGCGACCAGGATATTTTTTCCTTCGCGTTAAATGATTTGCAGGTGAGTTATAATTGTCGCTTTGCAAAGAATGTAAAAGACGCAATAAAAAAGTTAAGGACAATAATCCCCGATTATATTTTTATTGATATGAAGGAAAGAAAAACAGGTAAATTCTTTTGCCTTAAGCAGATAAAAAAAATAGTAAAACTCAAAGACACACAAGTGATCATATGCTCAGACGATCACAACGATCAATCAAGTGCCAAAGCTTTACGGTTAGGCGCCCGCATGTGCATAAATAAAACTTCAATTATTGCCGATCTCATATTCATCTTAAAAGGAATATTTGCAAACAACAAACCGGTTAGCATTGCATAGTTTATAATCATTATTACCCGACTAAAATATTTTCATTTGGGCTGAAGCCCTTTATGGAACCGCATTTCAATAGCCCCAGGCTTAAGCCTGGGGCTATTTATCTGAAACCCTTACCCAATGGGCTTTAGCCCAAGTTTACCGGACAATAATGGTTTATAATCTATAAATCTTTCAATAAACAAACCAGGCAGCCTCGTATGAAAAGCTGCCTGGTTTACATTTAAAAAAACTAAAATCAATATTTAATAAAACGTATGGTTTGTTTATTATTATCAGAATTAAACTGGAGATAATATATTCCGCTACCGAGTGCGGCAATATTTATCGCATGTTTTTCACCGGCCTGTATGGAAGGCATCTTTTGTATCAATACGGTTTTGCCGCTTTGGTCAGTGATCTTAATTATGGCGTTACTTAGTGATTTTGATGCTTCAACAAAGAGCTTGTCTTTAACCGGGTTGGGATAAACCGCTATCATGTTACCGGCAGCCATCAATTCTATCTTAGCAATTTTTGAATTGCTGAATTGACCATCATTATCTACGGTTTTCAATCGATAATACAGCAGTTTCGAGCCGACGTTCATTGCACCTGCATCAATGAAATTATAAGCTTTTTTAGTTGAACTATTACCAGATGCAGTTACACTTCCTATATTATCAAAATGAATAGCATCCGTACTGCGCTGTATTAAAAAGTTCTTTGTGTTGGTTTCAGTGGAAGTAGTCCACTTCAGATCAACCGCCTTGCCGTTAAGCGTTGCAGTAAAGTCAAACAATGTAACTGGCAGCACTACATCTTCATCAATCATATAAAGATCCTTGTCGCTATTGGCATTATCTCCGTTGTCAGCAGTGAAGTATATATGGGTATTCAAAAACATAAATAAAAACGGATTTGAATTGCTGCTTCCAGGGTTAATATCCTTCACCAATATCGTATTTGCTTCCGTTCCGTCGGTTTTAAATAATTCATTGCCTGTGGTACCATTATTGGCTGCGAAATAAAAGGCATCAGCTGTATAAAACCATGATGGCGCATCGAGACTTACCGATGAGTCTGCACCAGTTCTAATGTCTTTGATCATCGCAGTGTTTGCAGCGGTTCCGTCGGTTATCCAGAGTTCACCGCCATGAGTACCATCATCTCCGACAAAAATTATTTTGCCATTAAATAATTTAGTATGAAAATCTTTCCCATTAATAAAACTGAGATAATCAGGTAAAATAAATGGCATTGAGAAACCCCCGCCTGTCGCATTAACCTGTTTTACCTGGGTTGTTCCGGCGGCGGTACCATCAGAGCACCAAATGCCGGATCCGTTTGTTACTGTAGAAGCGCCAAAAATAAGCTTGTCATTAATTATAACCGAATTGGCAAGAAGCGCAAAACCGAGCAGGCCGAAATCCTTTAAAAGAGTAACGCCGTTTCCATCAGTCGAATACAATTTTAATGTTGGCAATATTGCGCCACTAAAGATTGTAAAAAGCACCTGGTTGTTTAAGGCCACTAAATCTGCCGGCGATGAACCATCAGTGCCAGGAACAATATCCTGTATCAATAATGTTCCCGCATCAGAGCCATTTGATTTCCATAATTCAGTTCCATGGTCAACATCGTCCGCGCTGAATATTATATTGCTTCCAAGCGTTGTAAAATTTTGACAGTTTGATGAGCCTGCACCCGGGTTTATATCTTTTACCATTACCGTTCCCGCATCCGTTCCGTTTGTTTTCCAAAGCTCGGTCCCGCTTGCGCCATTGTTTGCATTAAAATAAAGAACACCGGCCGAAGCAAAAAACGAAGTGTTGTCGCTGTCATAGCTGCTGCCCGTACCTGGGTTTATATCTTTTACCATGGAAGTACCCGCATCGGTGCCATTCGATTTCCATAGTTCGATACCTGTATTTGATGCAGATGCAAAAAAATAAATGTTGCTGTTCAATACCACGAGATCAACCGGTGATGAGCTTCCGGTACCGGGCACTATGTCTTTTACAAGCTGTGTACCGGCATCCGTTCCATCAGTAACCCATAGTTCTTTTCCTGATACAGCGGATATACCTGCGAAATAAATTTTATTGTTAAGTATAACCTGGGAAACACCGCTGTCAACAACAACTTTGGTTGTATATTTAACTGTACCTCCGGTTGTGCCATCGGTTCTCCACAACCCCCCATCTGCATCTGCGAGTATGCCAATGCTTCCCAGGGCAATACCATAACGGATATTAGTATTGTTTGAAAGTTGGGTCACCTGTGATTGTGATTTGAAAGCAGGCAGGGTTAATATAATAAAAGCAGCAAAACGTAGAAATTGTTTCATAAAATAGGTTTTGATTATTCTACTAAAGTACAATTCCTATTTTACAAAAGGCATCCAAACATGATAGCAGTTCCTGTTATTAAAAGACCTTTTGTTTTAAAAATAATTATGTTTGACTGTTAATTAATGAAACACATTACCTGACATCAATTAAGTAATTATGAGTTATATGCCATCGCCCGAACGTTATAGTAACATGCAATATAACCGCTGCGGAAAAAGCGGTCTATTATTACCTGCAATTTCTCTTGGCTTATGGCACAACTTCGGTTCTGTAGATGTGTTTGAGAATGGAAGAAAAATAATTCACCATGCTTTTGACAATGGCATTACACATTTTGACCTTGCTAATAATTATGGCCCTGTTCCCGGCAGCGCAGAAGAAAATTTCGGTAAAATATTAAAACGGGATTTTACCGGCAACCTTCGGGATGAGCTCATTATTTCTTCCAAAGCGGGTTATCACATGTGGGAGGGTCCGTACGGCGAATGGGGTTCAAGAAAATATTTAATAGCAAGCTGTGACCAAAGCCTGAAAAGAATGGGATTGGAGTATGTTGATATATTTTATTCACACCGCCCCGATCCTAACACCCCGCTTGAAGAAACGATGATGGCCCTGGATCACATTGTAAGAAGCGGTAAAGCTTTATATGCAGGCATTTCCAATTATGATGCTGAACAGGCAAAGCAGGCAGTACATATTTTAAAAAGCCTGGGAACGCCTTGCCTCATTCATCAGCCAAAATATTCCATGTTTGTGCGATGGGTGGAAAACGGGTTGCTTGATGTGCTGAAAGAAAATGGTGTGGGTTGTATTGCATTTTCGCCGCTCGCACAAGGCATGCTTACTGATCGTTATCTCAAAGGCATTCCTGAAGATTCACGGGCTGCGAAGTCAACAGGATTTTTGCAAACCAGTGAAATAACAGAAGAAAAGATTGCCAGGATCAGGCAACTAAACGACATAGCGCAACAGAGAAATCAGTCGCTGGCGCAAATGGCTTTGGCCTGGCTGCTAAAAGACCAAAGAATTACAAGTGTGCTGCTCGGCGCGAGTTCTGTTGAGCAGTTGAGTAATAATCTCGCGACTTTAGATAATTTGAATTTCTCAGAAAACGAACTTGTGGCAATTGAAGATATTTTAAAGAATTAATTTACGATTTTGGTTGCGTTCATTCACCCTTTATTTTTGCGAACTTAAATAAGACAGGTTTTTTGAATTTATGGGGAATTAGTTCAGTTGGCCAGAGCGTCCCGAAGGCTTTCGGGAAGGTCACGGTTTCGGATCAGTTCATTAAAATAAATTATAAAGGGGAATTAGCTCAGTTGGCTAGAGCATTCCGAAGGCGTTCGGAAGGTCACGGTTTCGGATCAGTTCATTAAAATAGAATTATAACGGGGAATTAGCTCAGTTGGCTAGAGCACTTGCATGGCATGCAAGGGGTCACCGGTTCGAATCCGGTATTCTCCACTACAATCACACCCTAAATGCCCTTTTACGTTTACATTTTGTATGCAGCATCAGCCGGTAAATATTATGTCGGGCAAACAGAAAATTTAGAAGAGCGTTTGTTCCGCCACACCAACTCGGGCAGTAAATCAACAAAGTTTACAAATGATTGGAAGTTGGTTTACACAGAAACCTTTTCTACCAGAGTTGAAGCTGTTAAACGCGAAACTGAAATAAAGAATAAAAAGAGCAGAAAATATATTGAATGGCTTATTAGCTCAGTTGGGCTAGAGCGTCCCGAAGGCTTTCGGGAAGGTCACCCCGTTAGCAAACGGGATATTCTCCACTACAATCACACCCTAAATGCCTTTTTACGTTTACATTTTGTATTCAGCATCAGCCGGTAAATATTATGTCGGGCAAACAGAAAATTTGGAAGACCGCCTGTTCCGCCACACCAACTCGGGTAGTAAATCAACAAAGTTTACAAAAGATTGGAAGTTGGTTTACACAGAAACCTTTTCTACCAGAGTTGAAGCTGTTAAACGCAGCGATTCCGGGAGTAATTTTTTTCTGAAGTTTAGTTGCTATTAAAAATATTATACAAAGTTTCGCCCATCAGCCGGCAGATTGAGTTTGCGGCTGTTGTGTTTATTTCGATTTTTTGTTAATTAGTTCTGTGAGTTTTTGAGAGGTTATTTAAATACCCTGTTTTTCAGGCGCAGGTTTATCACCCGAAGCATAATGCTTC
>DASUGF010000096.1:0-60780 GCA_036274175.1 Parafilimonas sp. | reverse complement strand
TGGAAATGAATACCGGAATGTTTGTACATTGGCAGAAAGGAATTATAAAATGACTGAATAACAAGAGCCGTATGAAGGGAGACTTTCACGTACGGTTCTGTGAGCGGTTAAAGCTGAAATGCTTTGACCTACTCGACCGAACTTCAAATACCAGTTCTTCGTCAAGCCCCAACGTTCTTCGCCAATTCTTTGTTACGCTCTAATGTTTGAAATTCCAAAGTTAAATACCACTAACGCTCTGTATTTGATATGCAGATTCATTAGGTTACTTTAAAAAATTGTTTAAATAGTTCAAAATTGTTGTTGTCTGCATCATCAGGCTAACATGCCCTTGTGAAGGAACAATTGCCAATTGAGATTTTGGCATTGGTTCAAGATCTGAAACACCTCCTCCTAACAATTCATATGTTTTCATCAACTCAATTTTATCCAGTCCGTCATTGTCACCTGAAATGATTAATACAGGTGCAGTGATTTTCGCAATATTAGAGTCACCAACGTTGAAAGGTACTTTGGCAAAAGCAAACATTTGCTCTAAAAACTTTCTCCATTTTGTTTTATCAGGCGCCACTGCATTGTATGCGGCTTGTAGTGGTGTGTTATCAAAAAATTCAGGCTTAAAATCTTTAAAAGCATTATTCACCTGGGGCAGCCAACCATTAGATTTATAAGTAGAAGAAATAATTACCAATTTTCTTAAGCGTTCAGGACTTTGTACAGCAAACTGGTAAGCTATGGAGCCGCCCATGCTATATCCTGCCACATCTGCACTGTCTATTTTCAGATACTCCATCACTTTTTCCACATCACTTGCTAAAGTAGTAATCGATAATGCTCTACCTGAAAACGGAGTATGCCCATGTCCCTGCATTTCAAGAGCTATTACTTTCCTGGTTTTTGACAGCTCAGGAATCAATTGGCCCCAGTTCATATCAATTGTATAAAAAGCACCATGTAGTAAAATAAGAGGCTTGCCCTCGCCATAAACTTCATAATAAATTTGAATGCCGTTAACAGGTGCATAACCACTGTTGGAAGATTTGATTTGCTGTCCATTGGATTGCGATGATGTAAACATAATTGCTGCTAGCAGTATTGATTTAAGTAGGCTACATACTTTGAATAAATTTTTCATAATGCTAAATTTTAGCTTGTAGTTTATTGATTTTGCAAAACTAAAATTTACTTCAAAATTTGACAGGGTGTAAAAATGACAAGTTAGAGGATAAATCCCGACAAAACACGTGTATTCAATAATGAAATAAATAATTGAGGTTTCTAAGTATGGCGTATAACAACAATGCGCTGTTGAGCATTTGTAGTTATCTTCGGCAAAACAAATAAATCAGCTTCGGTATCGATGTAACGGAACACAGAATGTCCTGCCATCGCAAATACTTGAAACGTTAACTTTAATGCGACCGCTGACAACTAACAATTCACAGATATTCTATAGTTTTGAGAATAGATTTATATGGCAACTTCATTAAAATATATGGTTGACGGGAACGGAGAAAAGACTTCTGTTTTGGTGCCTTTGAAAACCTGGAAAAAAATCCGGAAGAAAATTGCAAACGCTAAAAGACTTTTTGCGTGAAAGTAACAGTTAAAAATTTCAAGCAAAGGAAAAGGTAAAAGTGGCGGAGCGCGAGTTATATCTTTTGTTGAAACAATTGTAATAGGAACTGCTGAAAAGTTTCTGCTGAAATGTAATCGTTAACCTACTAACTATTTATGACAAAGAATTGAAAGAGCTTATTAAGAATGTAAAAGCAAAATAATCAGACGATGAACAACAAAAAACATTTCATTTTATTACCGATAATCCTTCTCTCCGTTTCTGTTTCAATGGCACAACAGGAAAAGGTGAATATCAAAAAGGATGATGGTGAAAAGAAGATTGATATTTCGATAGGACAAAAACTGTTCACCAGTTTTTTGTACCCGGATACGCTGGAGAAACCGGTACTCTACCCAATCTACACGTCGAAAGGAACAACGATCACAAGAGGATTTCCCTTTCACACGCTTCCCGGCGAACCAACAGACCACCCGCATCATATGGGCCTTTGGTTCAATTATGAAAATGTGAATGGTTTGGATTTCTGGAATAATTCTTATGCTATTCCCGCCGATAAAAAGCATTTATATGGCTGGATAAAAACGGACAGCATCCTTTCAACATCGGGCGGAGATAAAGGCGTGCTGGCGTATCATGCTAACTGGACCAATCAGAACAATGATGTTTTGCTGGAGGAGACTACACGATTTGAATTCAGCGGCAATGCCCATCTGCGCATTATGGACAGGCTGACAACATTGAAAGCAAATACGGATGTACGCTTTACCGATGCCAAAGATGGCATGCTGGGATTAAGGGTGGCGCATGAACTTCAAATCCCTTCCACAACAGATCAAAAGTTCACGGATGACAAAGGCAATATCACCGTTGTGAAAAAGAGTACGGACAGCATCGCCAATGGCAATTACATAACCAGTGAAGGAAAGGAAGGAGACAGCGCGTGGAGCACAAGAGCAACCTGGTGTAAAATGTATGCCAGGATGGGGAATGATTCTGTAAGTGTTACCATCATTGATCATCCGTCCAATCCCAATTATCCCACTTTCTGGCATGCGAGAGGCTACGGTTTGTTTGCCGCCAATCCTTTGGGAGAAAAAATATTCACCAATGGTAAAAGCGAAAAAAATCTCCGGTTACAAAAGGGAGAAACGGTGCGCTTTTATTACAGGATCATTATACAGGAGGATAAAGAAACAATCTCTGCGCAACAACTAGATAAAATGGCGAATGAGTTTGCAAAGATGAAAGCTGGTAATTGATCTGTCGGGCAATACTTTCCAGTATCATAGTATGTCCTTTTTGCCTCTGCGTTTTTCGCAATGTCTGTGTTGCAGCCGGGCCGTCATAGTAAAGCGAATGTGTGCGGATTGAGACCCGGCGTTTTAGTTTCACCTATTATCCATTAAACACAGGATCGCCCTCTCGCATATAACCTGTTGTGCAGACCCTGCTATGACCGCGGATGGCGTCCTATTGTAACCAGCGCAAATTAAGAACCATGTTCATTCATTACCGGCTCTCGTCATCAATCTAAATTGATCATGCTGCCAATATAACCCGATATTAACGTCGAAATACAAGCCTTTACATTGTAGTCGAAAAATTGTGTTAATCATTCTTTTTTGCAATTAGTAAATGCTGTTTAAATTCACGCAATAACAAGTTTTAAACGAGGCTATATGATAAAAAAGATTTTTTATAAAAATGTTTTTATGCTGGCGGGTATTATACTATTTAACGCGTTGCATGTTTTTGCGCAACCGCTTAAAGTCGGCGTAGCCGGACTTAACCACGATCATGCCTATGGCTTAATGAGTCAATATAAAAACGGGGAAGTAATAATATTGGGTATAGCTGAACCGGATAAGGAGCTGGTAAATGTATACAAGCAAAGATACCAGTTGCCCGATTCTGTTTTTTATACATCCGTCAACGATATGCTTGCCCACATAAAGCCGGATGCGGTGCTGGCATATAATGCCATTGCCGATCATTTATCCGTGGTGGAAGCATGCGCGCCGAAAGGTATTTCTGTAATGGTTGAAAAACCACTTGCAACCACGGTAAAAGATGCGGAAAGGATGAGCGCATTGGCCAAACAATATCATATACAAATTCTCACCAATTATGAAACAACATGGTATCCGACCAATCAGCAGGTTTATCAAATGGTGAATGGGAAAAATACAATAGGCAGCATAAGAAAAATGGTGGTGCATGACGGTCACCAGGGACCGAAAGAAATAGGCTGCAGCAAATATTTTTTGGAATGGCTCACCGATCCTGTGAAAAACGGGGGAGGGGCGCTCACTGATTTTGGTTGTTATGGCGCCAATCTGATGACATGGATGATGATGGGAAAAACACCCATTTCAGTTACTGCGATAACCCACCAGATAAAGCCTGCGATTTATCCCGGGGTTGATGACGATGCCACCATATTGCTTGAATACCCGGATGCCACCGGTATTATAGAAGCCTCCTGGAACTGGCCCTATGGAATAAAAGATATGGAAGTGTTTGGTGAGAAAGGTTATCTCCACGCGCTAAACAGCAATTCCCTTATGGCCAGAGATACGGGCAGCTATTATAAAGTTGATGTGTCTCCCTACATGTATAAAGACAATATCGAATACCTTACTGCCGTATTAAAAGGCGGGATAAACCCTGTGGATGACCTTTCTTCTTTGGAGAACAATGTAATTGTCGTAAGGATATTAGAAGCTGCAAAGAAATCAGCAAGAACGGGAAAGAAAATTCCATTGTAACTCATATTACTGGTGCTATGTTAATTGTAAAATGGCGCTCGCTATATTGCTCCTGCCTGGCTAAAGTCATTCGGACAGGGATTTTGTAATTGAAGCTACAACCAGGTTTATAAAGCAAATCTCAAAATCGCTAAATCAAAAAATACCGCAATGACAATGCTTAACTTAACACCAGGTATAATGCTGCTCTTCTTCCTTATCTCTAAAGCGTATATTCCGCTAAACCAAAAGTTTAAGAACCGGTAATCTTGCAATTGCTTGTACGCTTACCGGAGAGTTTTCTGGGCCATATACTGTTTGCATGCATCCTGGATATTTTAGTTCATGAATATAACAGGTATCATGCTTCAAATATTTCTTTATAAATAAAATGTAGAGGTTATCTACAAAAATAATTTTATAGGAATAAGATATCTATTTTTATTAATGATAAGATATTATGCCCATGCATTATTGAATATAAGAATGCTGCTAAATAAATTAAAGACAAATATTTGAAAGAAGAATTCATGCAGATTTACTTTGCAGACTAAGACGGAAGTGACCCCAAAAAGCTATCTGGCAATCCAAGATTGACATAATACAAGTTTTCTTATATCAAATCATATAAAACAATTAACCATGAAACATTTATTCACCGTTGCCGCCATTGCAGCGTTTTTGTTCATTACAACAACTTCAAATGCCAACATTTACCGGGTAGGTTATTCCGGGCCAAAAAAAAATAATGTTGACTTTACTGACCTGAATGATGCAGTGAATGCCTGCAGTACAAACCCAAACAAACCGGATACGATTTTCTTATTCCCGGGGACCTGGTCTGCCGATTATGACAGGAAGATAGTTACAATAGGCTATGGTTATTATGTGGATACGGCAACATTAGGCACTGGAGCAAATAACGGACTACAAAATATTATAGGCAATTTGAGTGTAACAATACAGCTTGGAGAAGCTGTACAAGGATGTGTTTTTGAAGGTGTGGATGGTTTAAAGTTACAATGCTATTACTATCCTACCGATAATATAACTATAAAACGCTGTAAATGCTATATTGATTTTCGTAATACAGTTCAGTCAAATTGGAAAATTTTACAAAGTGAGATAAACCTACAAGCATCTTTTGGCGCCCAACTCGATCAAATGTTAATTAGCAATTGTATTATTACTGACTTCGTTACTGACCTTTCTACTTCCCAGAGTGCAACAATTGTAAATAATATATTTACAGGCAATTGGTATGACCCTTCCTTTGTCTTTAAAAACAATGTATTTCTTCTCGATTATGATGGTGAGTTAACCAGCACTTCAACATACGAGTACAACGTATTTGTTGGAAAAATTGCAGGTGGGATTAATGGCTCTCATAACAAAATCAATCAAAATAAGGATGCAATTTTTACAGGTTACAGCAGCCAGAAAAAATTAAGCAATGATGCCCGCTGGCAATTAAAGAAGCCAAACAGCCCTGCCATCGGTTCCGGTGAAAACGGCATTGATTGCGGCATATATGCAGCCGGCAGCCTGTATCCTTACCGGTTAAGCGGTATTCCTGCCGTGCCATCCTTTTACCTGCTGGAAGCGCCGTCTTCCACCACAGGCACCGGCCCTGTTTACCAAATCACATTCAGCGTTAAAAGCAATAATTAATAACCCGAAAATCTTTATTGTATGCAAAAGCTAAAAAATATATTAGCCTGCATGTCAGGTATGTTAATGTTTGTGACAGCACAGGCGCAACCTAAATTAGAGCGGGTAGAATATTATATAGACAATGATCCCGGTTATGGGAATGCCATCCCGGTCAGCGGTATTAAAGGAAATAATATCAGCGACAGAACATTGGATATTAAAATTGATACACTGAGCCCGGGAATACATTTGCTTGGGATACGCGCAAAAGATGCAAAAGGCGCATGGAGCCTTGATAACTCCTGGTTGTTTTTAAAGCCTGATACCTCTTTTCTTAATGTGCCAAATATAGTGCGTTCGGAATACTATATTGATAAAGATCCCGGTTATGGCAAAGGGATAGAAATCGCGATCAGCAATGCTAAAAATTATCCCGGTGCCAGCCTGTTTGTAAATGTATCCGGGCTGACTGCCGGTAAACATAAAATTGCCATCAGAAGCAGGGATAGCCGGGGAAACTGGAGCCTTGATAATGTAGATTCATTCATGGTTAGCGTTGTGGTTAATGGTAATTCTATTACCGCAGCAAGCATAGCAGCCAAAAGCATTTGCCAGGGCGGGCAGGTAAAAGTAGGTTATCAGAAGAGCGGTGCTTTTAATAAAAACAACATTTTTAAAGTACAGTTAAGCGACAGCCTTGGCAAATTCGGCAGCAACCCGCTTGAGATTGGAAGCATAAAAGATACAGGCAACAATATTATAACCTGTTCTGTCCCTGCAGGGCTGCATGGCTCAGGATTTAAAGTAAGAGTGGTTTCAACAAACCCGGCCATAACCAGCGCCAATGCAATTGACAGCATAAAAATCAACAGCCAGCCTCCGCCGCCGGTAATTACACCACCCGGCCCTTTGCAATTCTGCAGGGATACTACTGTAACACTTACGGCGAGTGTCGGTTATACCAGTTACCTGTGGAATACCAACGCTACAACCAGGAGTATCAATGTATCTGTTGCCGGCAGTTATGTTGTTACAGGGATAGATGCCAGCGGTTGTCAAAATACAAGCGATTCCGTTAAAATTAGTTATCAAACCTGCGCTAAACCGGGGGCAGCTAAAACAAAAAATATTACTACAAAAAATGCCACGCTAACATGGAAGGCAAATCCGTGTGCATTAAAATACAGGATACAATACAGGCAATTGCCGGGTACATTCACAACCATTACCACAGGTAAAGCTGATACCGCATACAAACTAACAGGCTTACTGCCAGGCACTGCCTATGAATGGAAAGTGACTTCCGTATGCGACACAAATCCGGATATAACAAGTGCCTATAGTAAACCCGTAAGCTTTACAACAAAATCCGCAGGCTTTACAGCAAATGTTAGCGAAGCAATTAAAAATAATGGTTCATTAAAGGCAGTTTTGTATCCCAATCCTGCAAAAGATATAGCATATGTTTCTATTACAAATGCAAAAGGAAATATTGCAATTTTTGTGACGGATATAAATGGCAGGCAAATATGGAAGACCGGTAAAATAATTTCCGGTGAGGTTTCAATTCCCGTAAAAAATCTTTCACAAGGAAATTATATCGTACAGGTAAAAGATAATACTAAAACGGTCATATTAAGATTAATAAAAGAATGATAATAAAATAAAGGATGGTTTGCAAAAGCAGACCATCCTTTATATCTGGTTGCAAGCCCTATGCAATACGATATTTTTCTTTTTCTTACCCTGAATTTTCCATTACGGCATTATGTTTGCTGACTTCGGGCATGAGAAAAATTGACCTCAATCTGCTCACTGCTGCACTTTTATTATGCTTTCTCATTTCCTGTAAAAAAAACCTTGACACAACAACCGGCGTCCGGGCAATAACCGGCGCTTCATCGGTGGATGAATACCAGGAAGCAAACCCGCCTGTTCAAACGAGGGTGTCAAAAACGGTTAGTAACCTTATCGGGGGTTATCTTGAAGCCTTGCCTGCCTCGTATGCCCAGCATCCCGATATGAAATATCCGCTGATTATTTATTTACATGGAAAGGGAGGTATGGGTGACGGCTCTATAGACGATCTTCATCATGTAGAAGGTAATGCACTTCCCAAGCTCATAAAACGACACAATTTTCCCGCAAACTTTTACGTGAATGGGCACACTTTCCAGTTTATTGTCTTATCGCCTCAATTCAGATGGTGGCCATGGTCTTCGGATGTAGATGTTTTTTTAAATTTTGCCTTAAGTAAATACCGCATTGATGCTAGCCGGGTTTATGTAAGCGGCCAAAGCATGGGAGGAGGAATTGCATGGGATTATGTAACCAGCTACGGTAAAAGAATTGCCGCAGCCGTTCCCATTGCAGGCGCTTCTCCTCCAACACAGGAAAAAGGAAAAATGATCGCGGCAGCAGGTACAGCTATATGGACTTTCAACGGAGCGGACGATAAGAACGTGCCCTGTTCTTATGCGATCGATTATGTAAAATATATTAACAAGTGCAGTCCGCCTGTTCCTGCAATAAAAACTATTTTCCCCGGTGAGGGTCACCCTATATGGAACGAAGTCGTGGATCCTAACTATAAAGAAAATAATAAAAATATCTATCAATGGATGTTAACCTATAAGAATGTAAACATAAAATAATAACCTCCTTATTTCAGGCGATATAATTCCAGGCTAACCTCTTTTGTTTTCATTTATGAATAATAAACCCGGTGTTGCTATAACCAGGTATAGAATGCACATAACGTGCAAAAAACAAAATTTATTCATTGACACTGCTTAATAGTAAAGCAACATGCTTTAACACATCCCATCATCATGGCATAAAACAGGTCTGAAATGAGCGCATTGTAACATGCAAATGGTAATCACAAAGCTTTTGATGATACAGAATTTTGTTCTTCAAAAATTTACAACAATTAAAACAAAAAATCATGAAGAACCTTATTCTGACAAACCGTTACGCCAAAATATTTATAAGAATATTTTCAACGGTGATGCTTGCTGCATTCATCTTAATGATCGTGCAAAGCTGTGGCAAGGAAGATACTACCCAACCCGGCAGTGAAACGGTTAACTCCTCCGATACTGATAGCGCTATAGCCACAACAATAACCAAAAAGCAGGCATTGGCAAGGTTGAATGAACATTTTAAAAATGAGTTTTCGCCCATAACGATGCAACAGGTAGTTGGCGTAACCAAACAACAGTTCAGTCAATGGCTGCGCAATAGTGTGATGGCGCCTGCAGAAGACATGTATTTAAAGCCGCTGCTCCAATCAGGAGGCTTACAGTTTGTCATCATTAAAAATGTAACCGTACTGGCAAATGGTAAAAAAGCCAATATCGGTTTGATAGCTACCACGCCAAAATTTTATTCACAATACACGCGAATGGTTACCATAGTAGGGTACACAAATATTCACATCGGGCAAGGGCACATATGTAGCTGGAAGCGTTGTGATTCTTATTCCCCTTGTCCCTGTATAAACTGGCTTGATATAGTGTATGGAGAATGTCCCACCGACAGATGCCAGTTTAATTCAGATTGCAATCACTATAATCCTGCTACTGATTGTGATGGTGAGCTCACCGGCATAACAACTTATGATGCAATAGAAGTTTTTTAAGCCGGGTAAAACACATAAATAATCCCTGCCGCATAGTTGCGGCGGGGATTATTATTAAAAAATTGATAGCAGGTAAATTTTCAATAACACAAAATGTTATTGTTATTTCAAATAAACGGCAATGAATCTTGCCAATGGCGCCATGCGGGCTTTATTCAAGACCAGCGTATCGCTGTTGATATAATAGTTATCTGCTGACTGCAGCGCTTTGTGAAATAGAGTTTCAATCTCCATATTGGCGCATGCCATTTGTGTTGATATTAATTGAGACAAGTTTATCCCATTTTCACCCTTTAATTCGTAAGAGCCATTGAAATTGTTACAGCCTCCGCTTCCAATAACCCTGTTATCTTTTTGTTTGAATATAATATAAGCTTCTCTTGTATGGGCACTGTCTGTAACTACAGGTTGTCCATACAATTCTGTAAGCTTCCAGTATTTCTCACGGATGGAATTATCCAATTTATGCAAAACATAATTGTCAGCCAGGTTACCGGTTATCTTGTTACCGTTCATATCAAGCTTTGTCAAGGCATTTTCACCAACAAAATACATGTCTGCTTTTCCCGGGCTTTGTGAATCATTTAAGATAATTGTATTGCCTTCTTTGTTCCAGTTAAACTTGCCGGAGGATTGAAAAACATCGCCTGCTTTCCCGGTGTATTTTGTTTTGAGCGTATAGTCAAGCGATGTATTTAATTCAAGTCTTGTTTCTATGCCGCTGCAATCTGCACAAGGCAGGATACCTGTATAAACGCCCTGCCAGTCAAGCGAATTCCGGCTGGTATGTCCGTCACTAACATTTGTTGCTTTAGATGAAGGTTTACAGTAAAAGAAAATCATCCCGAAAAAAATAAAACAACTTATCAACATTATATTTTTCATAGCACATTGTTTAATGATAAGGAATTTTTCTTAACGAATATATGATAATTGTTTGCCTGTTATGGCAATGGAAATATCTGCTCAATATGGGATAATGGGAAACTATTAACTTACTGCTGCATAAAGTTTGTGTGCATGAGGGTAAAATCATTTTTATGGAAAAACGTGCTAAACTGGAAGCTATTGATAAAATGCTTCGCGAATTAGACGATATTAAGAACTCACAAACTTCGTTGCTAAAAAAGATTGCACAACTGGAAGCTGAAAATATTAATGCAGGTGTAAACCTGCTTGATAAAAGCCTTTCCGATGTACATAGCCAGGCAGATGAAAGCATTGAAATTGCTACAAAACTGATAGATGACCTGCAAGCTTATCGCGATGATTTTGTAAAAAAGAACAGACTGGATGTACCGGAAGAAACAACAGCCGGATAGTTAATATTTTGGGATTTGTGATTTCGAAATTTTGAGATTGCTTTTTGAAACCAATCGTTGTTGTAATTACCGAGTCCCGGAATTAAGCAATGTCTTTAATGACATAAATTTTTTCCCTGTAATACTTAACGCGCCATATTTGTTTATAAAGTATTGCAGGGATTTTTATGAATATATTTATTACTCCCCGCCGGCAATGCACTTTTTAGTTGACCTGATCCTGCCATCCACAACAAGACTATAAAAATATATACCCGGGGAAAAATTTTCTGCATTAACAGGCATCACACCATTGTTTGTATTATGATTATTTAGATCAATTGTTTTTATAACACGGCCTGATGCATCGGCAAACACGATTGCCGCTGTTTTATATTTAGCAGGTAAAGTATATTGAATGAATGTTGCAGATGCAAATGGATTAGGGCTATTTTGGTGTAAGGATGTACCGTTATCTTCCATAGCTTTTATAGATGTTACTTCAAAATTGTTTTCCGTAGAAGATGCTGTAAAATGAACTGGTGAAAGTGAAAATATTTCGTAACCTTTTTTATCATCGTTAGCAGTAAAAAATAACGAGCTGTCGCGCCGGGTGAATAAATCAGGCACGCCTGAGCCTATGCCCTTATTTATATCGTATGCAAGTTTTGTTCCTGCAGCTGTTCCATCGGTAATACATAATTCAAATCCGTGACCATTTACATAGCCGACAAAGAGAAGGCTGTCATTCATTTCAACAAAATTTTTTCCTGAAGAGGATACTAATATATCTGATAGTTTTATGGTGCCTGTTTCAGTGCCGTCGGTGATCCAGGTAGCACCTGAAGCAGGATGTTCATACGCCTGGAATATTACTTTGTTTTTATAAACGATCATATCTGTTGGCACGCCCTCCTGTTTACCGGTTCCAATATCTTTTACCATCTGTGTACCGTTAACCGTGCCATCACTTTTCCATAATTCAATACCATGTACACCATCATCAGCAGCAAACAACAGGCGATCATTCGCTACAGCGATCTGTCCGAAATATGTTGCAGAACCATTTGGATTTATTTGCTTTATTATATGTGTTCCTGCAGTAGTACCATCTGAAGCGTATAATTCATTATTGGGGCTTGAAAAAACCTGGTCGTCGCTAAAGAAATATAACTTGTTTTTCCATACAGTAAAAGCGGAACAGCCTTCTTCACCGCAATTAAAGAATTTTTTAGCAGTGCCTTTTGCGTTATTGATCACATATAAGGCTTGTGTGTCTATATCATCTTCACCAAGGAAAAAAAGTTTATTCTTAAAAATAAAGAACTTTCGCGGGCTGGTATTAATAGCGCCTGGCCTCATATCTTTTACCAAAACTGTTCCTTTTAGGGTACCATTGGTTTTCCAGGCTTCGGAGCCATGAATGCCATCATTAAATGAGAAGTATAATTCATTATTATAAATGAAAAAGCTTTCTTCAAATCCGAAAGGAGAAGATACACTTGTATTGGTCAGTTTTTTAACAGCCAGGTTAGCAAGATTCAATTTCCATAGTTCTTTTCCGCTTATACCATCATTGGCCGTGAAATACATAGAACCATTCATGTAAATAAGATTTTGCGGGGAACTGCCTGCAGTCCCGGGGTTAAGATCAAGCAACAGGCGCGTGGTGTTTCGAGTGCCTCCGGAAACCCATAATTCCTCACCATGCAAAGAATCTTCGGCTGAAAAAAACAATTTGTTTTCTGCAAGTATCAAATATTGCGGAAAGGAAGACGCTTTACCATGTTTTATATCTTTCAAAACAGCAATTTTTTGTGCATACAGGTTCATTGCACATACACTCAGTATAAAATGAAGAATAAACTTTTTCATAGTTCAGCACTTATTGTATAATGAAATTAAACATTATAGAATAAGTATATCATTTCACATCTCTTTCGCCTAAAGGAGAGAAGTATCTGTTAGCTTTCTTTTTTCTCCCCTTCAGGGGATGGGGGATATTACTTTTTCTAAAATAATAAACTCAAGCTTTACTTTAGGGATGCCGAAACGCGGATCATCTTCCGGAAAAGGTTTTTTCTTTCCTGTATTTACATAACCATGTTTTTCATACCAGTTGATCAATTCTGTGCGCATGGAGATCACGCTCATAAAAACAGCGATACAATTTCTCTTGCGCGCTTCGTCTTCAGCGGCGGCCAGCAAAATTTTCCCGATACCTTTATTTTGTAATTGTGGTGAAACGGTAAGCATTCCGAGATAGAGCTTATTTTCTTCCTTCTTTAAATGAACACAACCATATATCTTGTCTTCTTCGGTGAATTTTAAAATGACAGAACTTTCCTGGTTCATGAGTTCTTTTATGGCTTCCTCATCTGTCCTGATGCCATCCAACAGGTCAGCTTCCGTTGTCCAGCCCTGTTTTGAACCTTCGCCCCTGTAAGCGCTGTTAATAAGAATATTTAATGCAGCAATATCATTTTCATTTGCAGCCGCAACCATGTAATATTGTATTAAGTAAAAAAACAAATATACATGAGCAAACCTCAACTAAACCGCTCCCTCGGGCTCTTAATGGTAGTGGTTATTGTTATAGGAAATATCATTGGTTCCGGCGTTTATAAAAAAGTAGCGCCAATGACTGCGGAACTGCATTCATCGGGCTGGGTATTAATCGCATGGATATTAGCAGGCATTATTAGTTTATTTGGCGCTTTATGCAATGCAGAAGTTGCAGGGTTGCTTGCCGACACAGGCGGCGAATATATTTACTACCAAAAGATATACAACAAATTTTTCGCTTTCTTATTCGGATGGTCTTTGTTCGCAGTGATACAAACAGCAGGCATTTCCGCATTGGCTTATGTGTTTGCAGAATCATTAAATAGCATTGTGCATTTCCCCCAGTTGTTGCCTTCCTGGGCTGATATAAATATTGGTGGTGTGTTTTATCCTTTTAAAGATCTCACCGTAAAAATTGTTGCCATTATTTTAATAATCATACTGACGTGGATCAATACAAAAGGTATTAAAACAGGAGCAGGCGTAAGCATGGGGACATTGATACTGGTTTTTGGAAGTATTTTCACCATTATAGTTTTTGGATTAACCAGCAGCGGCGCCGATATAGGCCGCATACAAATGTCAACATCAAATAATGCACCCGTTACAGTAAGTGCAGTTTTTACGGCAATGCTCGCAGCATTCTGGGGATACCAGGGCTGGGCATCGGTCGGGTATGTTGGTGGTGAAATAAAAGATGCAAAAAGAAATCTTCCCAAAGGCATTGCGATCGGCATATTTACCATTATCGCTTTATATCTTTTGGTGAACACAACCTATCTTTCTTTATTGCCTGGTCAGCAATTAGAGGAAATATATAAGGATGGTACCAAGATAGCGGCTATTGAAGCCGTAAAAAGTTTTTGGGGAAATGGCGGTGCTTTATTCATCTCTTTGTTAATCCTCGTAACAACAGCAGGATGCTGCAATGCAACCATATTGTCAAGTTCCCGTACTTATTTTGCCATGGCGAATGAAGACCTTTTTTTTAAACCGGTAGCTAAGCTGAACGACAAACAGGCGCCTGTAAATTCCCTTATCTACCAGGGTGTGTGGGCATGCATATTGGTATTGTCCGGCACTTTTGACCAGCTAACAGACATGATCATCTTCGCGGTATTTATTTATTATGGCGCTACCACATTAGGTGTGTTTATCCTTCGCAAAAAAATGCCGGATACTCCACGACCCTATAAGGTTTGGGGTTATCCTGTTGTGCCGGCGATCGTAGTTGTCTTTTGCGTGATATTGCTCATCAACACAGTTTTTAGCCGGCCGCGGGAAGCAGCCATCGGCGCTATCCTTATGCTTACCGGTGTTCCAATGTATTGGTGGTTTACAAGAAGGAAAAATCTGCAGGAGTAGTAAGCGTAGTGCTGTAGATTGTAAAATATCCTTCACAATATTTCGCCTTTCGCACTGAATTCGCTCGAAAGCACTACAACTACACCAGGTAAATGAATTTAATAGCATTTCATGTTGCTGATAATATTTTATTTTGCCTTGTAAACTTTTGCCATGAAAAGCACACTGCAAATTTTACTGATACCGGTTTTATTGGTGATGATTGGATGCAGTACATCAAAGCAAACACAGCAACACTACAGTTTTGAAGACAAGCAGGTTTTTGACCTGGTGGATAACTTAAAAAAGAATCCGAAGGATGCCGGGTCGGCGAGGTTACTGCCGGAAGCTTATGAACATGCATTGAATACAAGAAAAGCACTTACGGAAGCAAAGTATTTTGATCTTGTTGGCGGCGACCGTTATATGGCGCTTGCAAAAGACTGGGCGGTGATACAGCAGATGTATGAAGCCATCGTTTCAACACCCGCTGCGCATCAAGCTGTTCCTTCTCCTATGAATGCGTCAGCACAAATTCAAAAAGCATACAGTCTTGCCGCCAATGAATATTACAATGAAGGCATGACTTACCTCAACTACAACACGAGACCGTATGCACAAATGGCGTATGACGCTTTTGACAAGGCGAACAGAGCGGTTCCCGGCTACAAAGACGTGGCGCAAATGATGGTCACCGCGAAAGACAAGGCTTTGATAAAAGTTATAGTTAAACCGGTGAACTATAATAATTACCGATATTCTTACTGGGGTTATCAGAATGATTTTTTCCAGGATCAAATGGTGCGTGACCTTAATTTCAGGTCGTACAGGGATGTAAAATTTTATACCGACTGGCAGGCTTCATCGCAGCATATTTACCCGGATAAAATTGTTGAAATGAATTATACAACCATCTATATCGGCCAGGTATTTAACAGGAGTTATACTTATAAAAGATCTGCCGAAGTGCAATCCGGCAGTACAAAATCAAATCCTCCCAAACCAATTTATACAACCGTATATGCTACGGTGTACGTAAATGAAAGATATATGCAGAGCAATGCCGTGTTACAATGCCGTATTTATAATGTAAATGGCAGCAATAATATCATGTATGATAATTTCCCCGCCAATTATAACTGGACATATGCCACGGCAAGATACACAGGAGACACGCGTGCATTAACCAGCCAGGACTGGCTGATGATCAACAACAATAATATGATGAACACGCCCGGAAGGAATGAGATCGCTTCAAGGTTGCTGCAGGATTGCTACAGCCTTTTGATAAGCCGTATTAACAGTAATATTCGTTTTTCCGGCGATTAACATCAATCATCATACATTTTATTTTTCTCTGTTAATACAGTGATTTAATTTCAGGCTGATATTGCCTGTGGCATCCATTTTGTTTCTAATTTGTCGCCCTGTAAAAAGTTAGTTTATGCCTTACTTTAAATCCACCACGGAAAGTGAAGAACTTCAATTATTTTATGAAGACCTTGGTAAAAACAACCCAATCATATTCATAAGCGGTTGGCCGCTCACACACCAGATGTGGGAATATCAACTTACACCGTTGCGTGAATTGGGTTTTCGATGTATTGCTTATGACAGGCGCGGATTCGGAAGATCCGAACAGTCGCTTAACAGTTATGACTATGATGTGCTGGCAGCAGACTTGAAAAGCCTGGTCGATTCAGTTGATGTTGATGATATAACCCTTGTCGGTTTTTCAATGGGTGGTGGAGAAGTGGTGCGATATTGCAGTAAATACAATTGTGAGAAGATCAGCAGGATAATACTCCTGAGTTCCATGGTTCCCTCCCTGCTTCAAACAGATAGCAATCCCGATGGTGTTCCGCTTGAAGAAATACAAGACTTTGACCGGCAGATCAGGGAAGACCGGCCGGGTTTTTTGGCAACCTTTGGCAAACATTTTTACGGGGTTAATTTTATCAACCGTCCCGTGAGCCAGGGCATTTTAGAATGGACAAATTCACTGGCCTTCACTGCTTCACAAAAAGCTATGCTTGGCTGTGCGGAAAGTTTTTCTCAAACAGATTTCAGAAATGAGCTCGCATCTGTAAATGTTCCAACCTTAATTATTCATGGAGACAAGGATAAAACAGTTCCTATAAAGGCCACAAGCGAACAGGCAGCCTCATTGATTTCCGGTTCATTGTATAAAGTTTATCCTGGCGCACCGCATGGTTTATTTTACACGCATAAGGATGTTTTGAACAGGGATATTGTCTCCTTTGTTACCTCCGAGATCGTAGACATGGCTGATATTTATGAAGAAGGATTGGAAATATTACCCAGTAATGAACCATTGGTAACAAGAGATGGGGAAGGAGTATAATATCTAAGTTTTGATTTTACATTTTATAAACTGTTTGGCAGGCTGCCAGGCAGTTTATTTTTTATGGTTTTCGCGAAACAATTTTACCGGGAAACCGGATTTTTTTCTATACTTTGGTAGAGGTATTCAGAATGATATTTCACCAAATTTATTCAAATGAAAAACGCGTTGCTGCTTACATTGATCATATTTATTTTTTTGAATGTTAAAAGCCAGAACCTGCAGTTTATAGAAAATAAAGGCCAATGGAATTCACTCGTAAAGTATAAAGCCAATATAAATTCAGGCAGTTTGTTTATTGAGAAAGACGGTTATAGGGTGTTGCTGAATAATGCTGCAGAATTAAAAACAATTGCGGAAGTATTATCGGGCCATGCAAAAAGCAATAAAGATTCATACATATTACATTCGCATGCTTACGAAGTGAAATTTGAAAATGCCAGCGCTAATCGGGAAGTTGAATTGGCTGATGTACTGCCTGGTTATAATAATTATTTGATAGGAAAAGAACCATCAGGATGGGCTTTAGGCTGCAGTGCCCATGGATCGATAACATACAGGAATATTTATAAGGGTGTTGACATTCGGTACTATGCAGAAAACGGCAATTTCAAGTATGATTTTACAGTGCATCCGGGCGCTGACGTGCAAAATATCAAACTGCAGTTTAAAGGAGTTGATAAACTGTCTGCCATTAACCAGAATCTTGTTATCCATACTTCTGTTGGAGAATTATCAGAACTAAAACCTTATACCTACCAGGTAAAAAATAATATTAAATCTGCTGTAAACACTGCATTCAATATTTCAGGAAACACGGTTACTTTTAAACCAGGCAGCTATGATAAGACTATTGACCTGGTAATTGATCCGACACTTATTTTTTCATCCTATGTTGGCAGTACGGCAGATGACTGGGGCTATTGTTCCGCTTATGATGCCCAGGGAAATTTTTATTCCGGAAGCACTGTGTTTGATAGCGGCTTTCCTGTTTCGTTGGGCGCATTTCAAACCACATTTCATGGAGGAGATGGTTCTGAAGGTGCAGGTATTGGAACAGATATCGGGATCTTTAAATTCAGTGCAGATGGCACGCAACGCTTATATGCTACCTACCTGGGCGGTACAGGTAATGAACAGCCGCAAAGTATGACAGTGGACAAATCAGGTAATCTTATTATTTCCGGCAGAACTACTTCTGCTGACTTTCCGGTTACAACTTCAACTTATGGAAATGGTGGCGGTTTTGACATTTACATTACCAAATTAAATGCAGATGGATCTGGTTTGGCAGGCTCAAGAAAATTCGGGGGAGCAGGCATCGATGGCGTTAACATAGCGCCAAAATACGTTACCCAGGGAGCAATATCTATCCGGCGTAATTATGACGATGATTCACGAGCTGATATTATGATCGGTGACAACGATACTATTTATTTTGCCGGCTGCACCCAGTCAAGTGATTTTCCGACTACGGCTAATGCTTTCAAAAAAACTCTAAGCGGAATGCAGGACGGAGTTTTTATAAAAGCGTCTGCAAATTTGGCCACAGTTTACACCAGCAGTTTTTTTGGAGGCAACAACAATGATGCAATTTTTAGTATAGCAAGAAATAAAATAACCGGCGCCATATACCTGGCAGGTTCAACTTCCAGTACAGATATAGCGTTAAATGCAGAGAATAATACTCAAGGCATTATTCATAGCAGTTTCAGTGGCGGCCAATGTGATGGCTTTGTTTCAATGCTCAGTAAGGATGGCAATAATTTATCAAGAACAGTGTATGTGGGCACAACAGGAAATGACATGTTGTACGAAATATGCGCCGATAATGTAGGCAATCCGTATGTTATGGGGACAACAACAGTTACATTCCCTGTTATTAATGCTGTGTGGAAACAAGAAGGATCAAAACAGTTCATCACCAAACTCAGCAGTGATATCCTGGATATAGAATATTCGACCAATTTTGGTAAAAACATTTCCAATCCTGATGTAGTGCCTGTTGCATTTAGTGTGGATAAATGTGGCAACGTTTACGTTGCGGGCTGGGGTGGCAGCGCTAATCATGAATACGTTCCCGGCTCTTCTGTTAACGGTCTTTCCACAACGCCTGATGCGTTATTTACAACTACAGACGGAAATGACTTTTACATTTTTGTATTGGCTGCAAATGCTGCCAGCCAGTTGTATGGATCATTTTTTGGAACCCAGAATCCTAATGCATTGGGCGATCATCTTGATGGCGCCAGTTCCAGGTTTGATGATAATGGGAACTTATATCTAGCTACCTGCGCTAATTGCAATAAAATTGGCATATTTCCAACAACGACCGGCGTTTGGTCGCCTGGTAATCAGGCACAAACAGGCGCGCTGTGCAATTTTGCAGGCGTAAAAATAAATTTTAGCTATGCCGGTTGCAGCCTCCCGTTAACACTGGTAAACTTTGATGTTTCTTATCAAAACAATTCGGCAATTATAAACTGGCAAACAACCAATGAAGTGAATGTAGAAAAGTTTGTGGTGGAGGAAAGCGATAATGCCGTTAATTTTTCCGGGATAGCCAATATTCCTGCCCGTGGAAATAACGCGAAGACCACGTCCTATAGTTATATACAATCCAATTTAACACCAGGAATATATTATTACCGTTTAAAAATGCTGGATAAAGACGGCACTTATACTTATAGTAAAATTGAACGACTGATCACAGGCGACAATGAAAAGCCTTATCTGTTTGTATCACCCAATCCATCAAATGATAAAACAACAGTATTCTTCAGGAAACTAAGCACCACGGCAACCATGGTTATAATGAATGCCAAAGGCCGGGTTGTTAAACAGCAAAATATCCAGGCTGGTAAAGACCAGTTAACGGTCAATGTTCAAACATTAGCTGCAGGCATTTATTATTTTGTATTGATAACTGATAATAAAAGATATAAAGCTGCCTTTATTAAGAATTAAGGTTGTTCGTTCAAGGCATTGCTGATTTCGGAATTGAAGCTGCGTTGTGTTCTAAGACTAATTCCAGAATTACAAATCCGCCCTGGACCTAATCAGTCGGGCAGGAAAAATCCCGGAATAGCTCATTAGTTATCGCTATGATATTGCACAAGACCATCCATCGGCTGTTTCAGTATAAGGCCCGTTTCCATTTCATAACTGTTACATAAACCTTTTATCACGTCTTTAAAACCATAGGCAATACTGCCGGTGAAATGAATTGGGTATAGCCAGCTTTCCCTGTATTTGACGAGATGTGTAAAGAAGAAATCGTTCATCCCGTCCTCAATTATATTTTCTATCATATAATGTCCACGGTTTTCGGCAAGGAATAAAGCAAATGAAGCAAGATAACGGTTGGGCTGTGGCTTTGTATATACGTTCATTATTATCTCATCGGCGTTAGTATTGTATTCATTCATGAAAGCAAGCTTCAGCTCTTCATCAAAAGTGTTATACAGGAAATATTGTATCACTTTTTTGCCCAGGTAGGCGCCGCTGCCTTCATCACCTAAAACATAACCGATACCGGGGCTGTTACGCAAAATTTTTTTCCCGTTGTAATAACAGGAATTCGACCCTGTCCCCAAAATACAGCAAACCCCTTTTTCACTTTTACTCAAAGCCCTGGCAGCGCCAAACAAATCGGTTTGCACTTCTATAGCGGAGCCGGGAAAAATTTTATTTAAAACAGCATGAAGAAATTTTTTATTGGCATTATCTTTTAATCCTGTTCCGTAAAAAAATATTTTGTCAATCGCCGTTTCTTTTATCCTTGGCAGCAACTCTTTTTGCAATAAAGCCGTTATCTGTTCCGCATTTAGGAAATATGGGCTGATACCTGTTGTAAAAATTTTCTTTGTCTTTCCCTCGTGAAGCAGGCGCCATTCGCACTTGGTAGAGCCGCTGTCAGCAATTAATATCGTTGCCATTCGCTAAGTTTAAATAAAACAAATAAACACTTATTACGATATTCGTGTTTTCCGCATCAAGATACAAAGAGAAAAATTTATGGTCAGAAAAAAAGTACAGGTTTGGTTGCCGTTGATTTTTGCAGTGGTAATGGCATTTGGAATGGTGATCGGCTACAAACTTCGTGAAGGAACCACCGGTGGCAGTTCTTTTCTGCGTAATGAAAATGCCACACCGTTGCAGCAAGCCATCACCCTTATTAAAAATAAATATGTTGACCAGGTGAATATGGATAGCCTCGAAGAGCCTGCCATCACCGGTTTGCTTGACCATCTTGATCCGCATTCCGTTTATATACCGCCACAGGACCTGGATGCGATGAATGAAGACCTGCAGGGGAATTTCCAGGGCATCGGCATAGAATTCCAGATAATACATGATACAGTGAATGTAATGAATGTAATTCCGGATGGCCCATCATTTAAGGCAGGTTTACAAATAGGAGATAAGATCATCAATGTAAATGATACCATCAATTTAACAGGCAAAGACATTTCTTCCATCGATGTGCGAAAACAATTGCGTGGTGCTTACGGTTCTGATGTGATGGTGGGTATCCTGCGCGGTTCATCTATAAAAAAAATTAAGATCACCCGGGGTATTATACCCTTATATTCCCTGGATGCAGCCTACATGCTTGACAGCGTAACCGGTTATATTAAACTGAACAAGTTCGCCGAAACTACATACCGGGAGTTTATGCAGGCGATGGAAAAACTGCAGCAGGAACATATGCAGCAACTGGTGCTTGATCTCCGCGACAATGGCGGTGGCATTATGCAACAGGCTATTGAAATTGCAGATGAGTTCTTAGGAGATGAGAAACTCATTGTTTACACGCAGGGAGAGCATTCTCCGCGTGCAGAGTACCGGTGCAGCAAGGATGGTGTTTTTGAAAAAGGAAAATTAGTAGTATTGGTTGACGAAACTTCTGCATCGGCCAGCGAAATAGTTGCAGGCGCATTACAGGACTGGGACCGCGCCACTATTATTGGCAGAAGAACTTTTGGAAAAGGCCTGGTGCAGCAACAATTTAATTTGTCTGACAGGTCTGCGCTAAGACTTACGATAGCCCGTTATTACACCCCGCTCGGAAGAAATATTCAAAAGCCATACGACAAAGGCAGGGAGCAATACGAAGACGAGCTGGTGAACCGTTTTCATGATGGCGAAGTGGTAATGGGTGATACTTCAAAGCCAAAAGGCAAAGCATACAAAACACCCAGTGGCCATCTTGTATATGGCGGTGGCGGAATAACGCCGGACATTTTTGTACCTTTTGATACCACGCAGCAACCCCAGGCCGTGATACAGCTTTTCGTGAAAGGCACCATAAGGAATTTTGTATATAATTATTACATAGAACACAAAGACCAGTTACAACAATACAAAACTCCGGAGCAGTTGCACCGTGAATTTCATATAGGAGATAATGAATTGAATGAATTGGAAAGTTTTGCTCAAAGAGATTCAATAGATCTGAAAGGCCTGAATGCTGCAGGAAAAACTTTTGTAACGCAACAAATTCAGAATTTGCTGGCAAGGCAGATCTGGCGCAGTGAAGGCTACTATGAATTTGCCAATACTGATGACCCGATGATAAAAAAAGCAATAGCGGTTTTGAAGTAGATGCATGCAGGAACCCGGCATAATGGTCAGAATTTTTAATGCTTTAATTTTGATTTACCGTTCCACCATACAACTTCTCCGCATTCCTTTTTCTTTTTTCCTGATGCCGGTGTACTGGTTTGCATTGTCATTTATAGATGATATAAACATTACAAATGCTATTCTTATTTTCCTAATCATCCACCTGCTTGTTTACCCTTCCAGCAATGGTTATAACAGTTATATGGACAGGGACACAACAAGCATAGGCGGGATAGAAGAACCCCTGCAGCCAACCAACCAATTATTTATTTTTACTGTTATAATGGATGTGCTGGCTGTTTTATTTTCACTGATCATTTCACCATTGACCGCAGCCTGCATTTTCATTTACATCATGTGTTCAAGGCTATACAGCTACCGGAAAATACGTTTAAAAAAGTATGCGTTGATCGGATACCTGATCGTAATTATTAACCAGGGCGGTTTGATCTTTTTTACGGTTTTCCATGCAGCCAATTTAAATACAGGCAAAGCAGTTCCGTGGATTGGAGCTGTTTGCTCTACTTTACTGATCGGGGGATTTTATCCTATCACTCAAATTTACCAGCATACTGAAGACGCGGCTGACAAGGTGAAAACCATTAGCATGATGCTGGGGAAAAAAGGAACATTTATTTTTTGCGGATGCATTTATGCAGTGGCATTCGCTTTGCTCTTTAGTTATTTCTATTCTATGGGCAAATTATTCCTGTTTGGCGTGCTTTTATTATTTTTTTTGCCGGTGCTGATTTATTTTACGGTATGGTTTTTACAGGTGAATAAGGATACGGGTTATGCAGATTTTAAGCATACCATGCGTATGAATAAGATTGCCTCCACCTGCACCAACCTGGCATTTATAACATTATTAATACTCAACCAGCTTGATTGAAATTATTTCGATAGGAACCGCAGTACCGCCGCATAGCCTCAGCCAGAGAGACATGATCCCATTGATGCAGAAAATTTATGGTCTTGATGAAAAGGAAGCACGCAAGCTTGCCTTCATGTACCGGCAAAGCGATATCGAAACACGGTACACCGTACTGGCAGATTATACACAACCCGATGAAAAACACTGGAATTTTATTCCTACTGACCAGAGCGACCCATTACCCAACTTAGATGAACGTATGAAGATCTATAACAGGGAAGCATTGCCCCTTTCTATCCTTGCTATAAATGATTGTCTGGAAAATATAATAAGTCCAAAAGAGATTACGCATCTCATCACGGTTAGTTGCACTGGTATGAGCGCGCCGGGGCTTGATCTCCAGATCGCGGAAGCTTTGGACATGAAACCGGAAGTTTTCAGAACTTCTGTAAATTTTATGGGTTGTTATGGTGCTGTACATGCGTTAAAACTGGCTAAGCTTATTTGCGACAGCACACCAAACTCCAACGTGCTTATCGTTGCCACAGAATTTTGTTCTATTCATTTTCAGAAAGAATATACACCGGACCTCGCTTCGAGCACTATTTTATTTTCTGATGGAAGCGCTGCGGTGCTGGTTTCAAATTGCATACGTTCGGAAAAAAAATTGCAGCTCATCGACTTTTATTCCAAGGTGGCTTACAAAGGAAAAAAAGATATGGCATGGGAGCTGAGCCACCGGGGTTTTATCATCACATTAAGCAGCTATATTCCCGACCTGATCGAGCAGGATATTGCTGCACTGGTGGAAGAAGCTACGCAACATTCAGGTTTATCGATAAAAGACATTACACACTGGTGTATCCATCCCGGCGGGAAAAAAATATTGGCTGCTATAAAAAGCCAATTACAGTTAACAGAGGAAGACATGCATTTCTCCAAAAGTATTTTAAGTCGCTATGGCAACATGTCGTCGCCAACAGTTTTGTTCGTATTGAAAGAGATACTCGATAGCCTTGATGATAACGCGCCGGCAAATATTTTTGGAACTGCTTTCGGTCCTGGCTTAACCATGGAAACATTTTTATGCACGAAGCAATAAACCTGCGTTATCGTTCCTGCAAAAAAGAATTGCTGGATAAAGATGATATCCCTTTTGAAGACATCCGCTTAAACATGCGTGAACTCAATACGATTAATACGTGGTTAGGCGGGCATAACATCACATTGGCCGGGTTTAAAAAATTGCTGGGCGGGAAAAAAAAGATTACCATTTGTGAGATCGGGTGCGGCGATGGAAATAATCTTTATCAATTATATAAATGGAGTAAGAAAAACAACATACAATTTAAATGCACAGGCATTGATATCAAACCTGAATGTATCGAAAGTGCAAAAAGAGATTATGCCATTGAGCATGCAGACTGGCTCGCACAGGACTATAAGAGAGTTGAATTTAATACAAAGCCTGACATAATTTTTTCAAGCTTGTTCTGTCATCATTTTAAAGAAGAAGAGTTATTATTCCAGCTACAATGGATGTATCAGCATTCTTCACTTGGATTTTTTATTAATGACCTGCAGCGTAACTGGTTTGCCTATTATTCTATAAAGATCATTACAAAATTTTTTTCTTCCTCTTACCTGGTTAAGAATGATGCACCTTTAAGCGTAGCACGCGGATTTCATAAAAATGAATGGATAGCGCTATTAGACAAATCAGGCATAAAAAATTATACCGTTGACTGGAAATGGGCTTTCAGGTACCTTATAACCTTTAGGCATGTACACTGACTATGATATCGGAATTATTGGAGGCGGGCTTGCAGGATTATCATTGGCGTTGCTTGCAGCAGAAGCAGGTTATTCTGTTGTATTATTTGAAAAAGAAAATTATCCTTTTCACAAAGTATGCGGTGAATACATCAGCTACGAAAGCTATGATTTTTTAAACCGCCTGGGTTTGCCTTTCCCGGATTGGAAGCTGCCATCAATAAGAAAATTAGTGGTGAGTGATTTAAAAGGGAACGGGTATCAATTCAAGCTTGATCTTGGTGGTTTTGGGATAAGCCGTTATGCCATTGACCATTTTTTATACCTCCTTGCATTGCAAAAAGGCGTACAGGTTTTCACCAATGAAAAAGTGAATGATGTACGATTTGAAAAGGATATCCAGGTCATCCATACCAATAGGGAAGAAACCACTGTAAAAATAGCGGCCGGCGCTTATGGCAAGCGCAGCAACCTTGATGTGAAATGGGAAAGGAAGTTCGCCGCTAAAAAGATGAATAAGCTCAATAACTACATTGGTATTAAATACCATATAAAGACAGCTTTTCCAAAAGATACTATTGCACTCCACAATTTTAAAGATGGCTATTGCGGCATATCCGCGGTTGAGAAGGATAAATATTGCTTATGTTATTTAACCAATGCCAGTAATCTTTCAGCCAATAATAATTCAATCACACAGATGCAGGAAAACATCCTGTATAAGAATGCTTTTTTAAAGAAAATATTTACTGAATCTGAATATTTGTATAATGCGCCGCTAACGATCTCCCAAATAAGTTTTGAACGGAAAACACAGGTGGAAGATCATGTTTTGTTGTTGGGCGATGCTGCCGGAATGATAACGCCTTTATGCGGTAATGGAATGAGTATGGCGATGCACAGCGCCAAGCTCGCCTTTATTGAAATGAATAATTTTCTGCAACAGAAAATTTCAAGAAATGAAATGGAAAGAAACTATAGCTCGAACTGGAAAAAGCAATTTGCAGCAAGGTTAAGAACAGGCAGGATGGTTCAGCGATGGATGGGAAATGAATTTTCCACAGGCATGTTTTTAAAGATCATGAGTAAATTTCCTGTTTTGTCTAAGGCTATTATCCGTTCAACACATGGCAAATCCTATTAATTCCGTTTCAGCAAATTTTAATTTTTTTTTATAAATTTTTATCTCAACATCGTGTTCTTAATTATTAAAATCGAATGAAATCACTGTTCAGTGTTACATTTTTGCTAATCGGCTTATTGGTTACAAAAGCACAGCAATACAAACCGGTTGATGAAAAAAGCGATGTAAAATTTGTTATTAAAAATTTTGGTTTGAATACATCCGGTTCATTAAACGGCTTGAAAGGCGCCATAAATTTTGATGCTTCAAACCCTGATGTTTCGTCTTTTAATGTTTCTGTTGATGCAAGCACTGTTAATACCGGTTCAGAAGCGCGGGATAATCATCTTAGAAAAGAGGAATATTTTGATGTTGCAAGATATCCCGCTATAAATTTTGTTTCAACCACCATTAAAAAAAATCAAAATGGCTACGCTGTTACCGGTAATCTTACTATAAAAGGTGTAACCAAATCCATAACGTTTCCTTTTACAGTTGAAAACCAGGAGAATGGGATTCAGCTCAGGGGTGAATTCAACATTAACCGAAAGGATTTTGGTGTTGGCGGAAGCAGTGCTGTGTTGAGTGATAATGTTAATGTTAGCTTAAAGGTGTTTGCCAATAAATCCTTACAGGTTCAACCAGGTAAATAAGCGCATGTAAATTGGCAATTCTTTCTTAACTTTGCCGCCCTTAATTATTTTTTAAAATTAAAACAAACAGGGTAATGAACAATTATGAATTGATGGTGATTTTTACCCCTGTGCTTTCTGATGAGGAATTTAAAGCCGTTCAGAAAAAATATTCCGAAATTGTTACCGACAATGGCGGAAGTGTTGCGCACAGCAATCCCTGGGGTTTGAAATCACTGGCGTATCCTATCCAGAAAAAAACCACAGGAATTTACTGGGTTCTGGAATACAGTGCGCCATCCAGCTTCAATGAAAAGCTGAAAATCCAGCTTTTACGCGACGAACAGGTGCTTCGTCACATGATCACTGTGCTCGACAAATACGCCGTTGAGTACAATGAGAAAAAGAGAAGAGGCGTATCTACAGGAACTGAAAAAGCGGAGGCATAATTTATGGCAAAAGCAAATGAAATAAAATACCTCACCGCCATTAAAACCGAAAAGCCTAAGAAAAAATTCTGCCGCTTTAAGAAATATGGTATCAGGTACGTTGATTATAAAGACGTAGAGTTCCTGAAAAAATTTGTTAACGACCAGGGTAAGATACTTCCACGCCGTCTTACAGGTAATTCTTTAAAGTACCAGCGCAAAGTAAGCGATGCTGTTAAGAAAGCTCGCCAGATGGCGCTGATACCTTACGTAACTGATTTATTAAAATAAGAAGCTGCGAACTGCGGGCCATGAGCTACGAGAATTTAGCTCATAGCTCATAGCTCATAGCTCATAGCTAAATTTAAATAACAATGCAGGTAATATTAATACAGGATGTGGATCACCTTGGCGGTGCGAATGAACTGGTTACCGTAAAAAACGGCTATGCACGCAATTATCTGATCCCGGGCAAATTTGCAGTTGAAGCAAATGCTGCCAATAAAAAACGCCTGGACGAACGCATGAAAGTGCAGGCTAAGAAAGAAGCAGCGATGCTTGCGGAAATCAATAAGGTTATCAATGTGCTGAAAGAATCACCGCTTAAAATTGGCGCCAAAACTGGTACGAGCGGAAAGATCTTCGGTAGTGTTACACCTTTGCAGATCTCGCGTGCCGTGCGTGACCAAAAAGGTTACGAGATCGATCGCAAACGCATCACGCTTGTTGATGAAATTAAAGAACTGGGAACCTATAAAGCAAATATCGATTTTGGTAATGGCAACAGTACCGAAGTTGAATTTGAAGTAGTAGGGGAATAATAATTCTTTTCACAAAATTTAAAGGGTTAGTGAATCATTCGCTAACCCTTTTTGTATGTGCAATACGTACAAGCTGCTTCCTTAAATAACGAGAGTGCGGGTATAAGAGAAAGTCATCGTTTTTCAAATTGATCTCACCTGAATCCTCTCTAAAGGAAAGGACTTTTGACAGTTCCACAACTTGAAAAAGCATTAAAATATGCAAGCTTTCTTGATCTTCTCCTTTGGAGAAAGCCTGTCCCGATTTTTCGGGAGGTTGGGATGAGGTCGAATCGGAATTAAAAGCTTATCCAAACTCACTGTTAAATAAACCTATTTATAAGATTTTCCAGGTATTCCTGCCTGCCACTGATGATTTTTGGTTCGCCGTTATCAATAGCGTATTGCCTCAGATCTTCCAGTGATAATTTACCCGTTTCAAATTCGGCGCCTTTGCCGCTGTCGTAAGAAGCGTATCTTTCTTTACGTATCCCGGAATATTCACCATGTTGCGAAATTTTATCTGCGATTACCAGTGCTCTTGCAAATACATCCATGCCACCTATATGCGCATGAAACAAATCAGCAGGGTCAGTCGAGTTGCGGCGGATCTTTGCATCAAAATTTATTCCGCCGCCGCCAAAACCACCTGCTTCAAGAATGATAAGCATGGCTTCAACCAATTCGTTTAAATTATTTGGGAACTGGTCTGTATCCCATCCGTTCTGGTAATCACCTCGGTTCGCATCAATGCTTCCCAATAATCCTGCATCAGCCGCTACCTGTAATTCATGCGTGAATGTATGGCCCGCAAGCGTAGCATGATTTACTTCAGCATTAATTTTAAAATCATTCAGCAGGTCAAACTGTCTTAAAAACCCGATCACTGTTGCTGCATCATAATCGTATTGATGTTTTGTCGGCTCGCAGGGTTTTGGCTCGATAAAAAATGTGCCTTTAAAACCGTTGGCTCTTGCATAATCTTTTGCTTTATGTAAAAACATCGCAAGATGTTCCTGTTCCCGCTTCATGTTGGTGTTCAATAAACTCATGTATCCTTCACGGCCGCCCCAGAAAACATAATTTTCCCCGCCTAACGCAATGGTGGCATCCAGCGCTGCTTTTACCTGCGCGGCTGCATGCGCCAATACATGAAAATCAGGGTTCGTGGATGCACCATTCATATATCTCTTGTTGGAAAACAGGTTGGCAGTGCCCCACAACAATTTTACGCCTGTTTGTTGTTGTTTCTCTTTTGCATAATCAACAAGCGCCTGTAGTCTTTTATCATTATCCTTTACATCATTGGTATAATCCACTACATCCACATCATGAAAACAGTAATAGGGCAAACTCATTTTTGTAATGAATTCAAAAGCTGCATCCATCTTATCTTTTGCACGTTCAACAGCATCCGCTTTTTCATTCCATGTAAATAAATGTGTGCCTTCCCCAAAAGGATCTGAACCAACATTACAGAATGAATGCCAGTAAGCGCATGCAAAACGCAAATGGTCCTTCATACTCTTACCTGCTATCATTTTATTTTCATCATACCAGCGAAAGGCAAGCGGGTTATCCGTTTCGTTGCCTTCATATTTTATCTGGCTGATGCCGGGAAAAAATTCTTTGCTCATGTTATAGTTTTTATTTTGTGGTGATTTATTTTAAACACATAAGGATCATAGGCCCATAAATTCACACAGCATTATTTCGGCGAGGCAGAATGGTATTCATTCACAAAAGTTTTTGACCATTTTTAAAATGTATTCTAGTGTTAAGTTTGTGAGTGGTCCCGCCAATGCGGGAGTCAGTTGTGAGTGAATATCGCACATTTAGGGTGATTACTCACCATTCACCACTGACAACTCACGACAAACTGAAACCTCATATTTTGCTTACCATAGACATAGGTGAGCCCTATGTTTCTCCTATGTCTGTGTGTTTAATTCTTTTAATAATTCCGTTTTCCACTTTTCATAACTCTTATCATATTCATGCTTTCCATTTGGCTCTATTAACTTCAACCGTTTCATATTTTTAAAGGCAGCCTTTTCATCATCAAAGATCTTTGCACCGATACCCGCACCTAATGCAGCACCAACACTTCCATCGTTTTCATACAATTCAACAGGTACATTAGTAATATTTACAAATGCGTCAATAAACACATCGCTTAAAAACATATTGGCCTTGCCGGCACGGATCAATTTCGGCTCCATATTATTCTCCCGCATGATATCCAAACCATATCTAAATGCATAAGCAATACCTTCCTGTGCAGCACGGTATAAATGCGCTGGTGTATGCTTATTCAGATCAATATTAATCACCGATGAACCAATCAATTCATTATTCAGCATGCGCTCTGCACCGTTGCCGAAAGGCAATACCAGTAAACCCTCGCTACCTGCGGGAATTAACGCAGCTTCATCATTTAATTGTTTATATGTTTTATTAGTGCCGGCCATTCTTTTAACCCAGCTATTCATGATACCCGTGCCATTGATGCAAAGCAATACACCAATTCTCTTTTTAGTTTTTGTATGATTGATATGCGCAAAACTATTTACACGGCTTTGCTTATCATACGCAAGATCATCTGCCACCGCATAAATAACGCCTGAAGTGCCGGCTGTTGCAGCTACTTCACCGGGTTGCATTACATTTAATGAAAGTGCATTGTTTAGCTGGTCACCAGCCTTGTAACTAACGGGGATTCCGTGTTTCAATCCAAGCGTATCAGCCACTTCATCCTTCAAAAAACCATGCGTGCTCAACACATCTTTTACAGTGGGAATAATACTGGATTTGAACTTAAAAAATTGCATGACATCTTTAGACAGCTCATCATTTTCGAAATCCCATAAAATGCCTTCTGACAATGCAGAAGGTGTTGTGGTAATTTCTCCCGTTAAACGCATGGCAATGAAATCGCCGGGCAGCATTATTTTATAAATCTGCTTAAATGTCTCCGGTTCATTTTCTTTCAGCCACGCCAGTTTGGATGCAGTAAAATTTCCCGGTGAATTCAATAAACAGCTTAAACATTTTTCTTCTCCGATTGTTTGAAAAGCTTTCTCGCCATAAGGAACAGCGCGGCTATCGCACCAGATAATACTGTTGCGTAACGGAAGCTGTAATTTATTTACTACAACCAGTCCATGCATTTGATAAGCGATACCGATAGCGGCAATGTCTTTCGGATTATACTTCCCGGAAACATTGGCTTCCCATAATGCATGCTGAAAATATTCCCACCAGGTATCCGGATTTTGTTCTGCCCAACCACTTTGCAGGCTTATGATCTCTGCTTCCGTTTCAGGATATTGCGCCGAAATGATGGATTGCTGTGTGTCTGCATCAACAACAGACACTTTTACTGAGGAAGTTCCGATATCTATGCCAAGCAAAAGCATTGGGAGTTTTTTAGCGTGGCGAATATAGCAAGAGATTGCTAAAAAGATGTATTGCCTGGCGCATAGAATAAAATGAAATTGGCGATAAATTTCACACAAAGATTATAAGCGATGCAAAGACGCATATGCCATACTTACAAACTTTGCGTCTCTGCGTGAACTGCAAATCAAGGTTTCGCGGCGTTCTGTTGCATTGCCTGGTAACGCGCAGCATTTTTATCCTGCTCAATACGGGTATTAACATCAATATGCATTACAGGTACTGATTCAGTTTTATCAACTGCCGGCCATTCAGGTACACCTAACCCGTCCGGATTGCCTGTTTTAATAAAGTTGGCAAAGAATGCCTGCATGATTTCCGAAACTTTATAATCCTCAGGCTGCCAGTCGTAAACACGGTTAGTAGGTAAATTACCTAATGCGTATTCTATTTCTGCTGAATGAACGGCACCTTTTGGCAAAGGAGCTTTGGGCTCTATACCCGTGGTATCTCTTGTTACACCGCCTGCAAGGTTAGCGGTGGCATTGCCCATTTCGGCTCTCATTGCAGGACGTGGGCGTGCATACAAATAACGGTACACCGGTTTGCCGCCGGTTTTGCTTTGTATATCACTCCATCGCCATGTGCTGAAACCAATAAACATATCGCTGGCGAGCGCTGTAGCCGTTTGTTCCACATCAGCATCTGAAGAAGGATTATATACGCTTAATATAGCAGGTGCTTTATCACCCATCCTTTTTTGTACAGCACTTGTATAATTTTCTTTTGTGGGAGGATTCTGTCCGAGCAACATTTTATAATTCATTTCTTCTGAATTCCATCCAACGAGTAAAGGCACATGCGCCTGCTCGCCTTTTTCAAAAATTTCCAAAGGAGATTTTGGAAAAAAATATCCATCCACACAAACAGGGAATCTTCCATAACCTGAAGTGGCGGTAGCTTTCAATAGTTGATCAGCAGGTATTGCCCTAAGTTCGGCTAACGAATTTGCTTTCACATTGGCAGCAAAAGAACTGCCTGCTTTTTCTGCATCAGCCAGTGATGCTGTTGGCATAGACCCAAGCAAAGAACCGCTTTCGCCAATGGCGCCCGCAATAATATTTTTTGACAAGGGTGAAGCCATTTGTGCACTTACAGAAAATGAACCTGCGGATTCGCCGGCAATCGTTATTTTTTTAGGATCGCCGCCGAACCCGGAAATATTCTGCTGAACCCATTTCAATGCAGCAGCCTGGTCTAATAAACCATAATTACCTGACGCATGATTGGGTGATTCTTTTGTCAATTCCGGATGTGCAAAAAATCCAAACACACCGAGCCTGTAGTTTACAGTAACGGTAACAATACCTTTTCTTGCGAGACTCTCACCATCATACCGGGGTTCGGAACCATCACCGGCTATAAATCCGCCTCCGTAGAAATACACCAACACAGGTAGGTGCTCGTCACCTTTTTTAGCCGGTGTCCAAACGTTCAGGTATAAGCAATCTTCATTCACGCCATCAGACCGAAAATTCATATCGCCAAAAACAGGTAATTGCATTGCCCTTGGGCCAAACTTATTGGCTTTGCGAATGCCGGTCCAGTTTTGTACCGGCTGAGGTTCGCGCCAGCGTAAATTACCAACAGGTGGCGCCGCAAAAGGAATTCCTTTAAAAATTTTAATACCTGATTCATCCGTCCCTTCTAAAACGCCATTTGCTGTTTTAACTGTGGGCGCTGAGAGACTGCTTAATTGGGCAAACATAACGGAGTGCAAAAGCAGGAATATTACTAAACAAGAGCTGGCCTTTCTCATCGTAATTTGATTTATTAAATTTTTATACCAAGAGCTTATTTTAAAAATTGATTTCTATATTATTTACCGCTCATCTTTGTATACAAAAAATCCAAAGCTGCTGCATCAGGCATTGGTACCGACTGCTGTGACGTGCCCAATATCATCACTTGTTTATCTTTTGTTCTATAAGCTTTCCAGTCAGGCAGATTCTTACCATTGGGATCACCGGTCTTTATAAAATTTACCCAGTAAGATGACATTACGGTTGCCAGTTCGTGATCAACATTTTCCCATGGACGATTGACAAATTTTAAATTATCATAGGCATACGGCACTTCCCCTGTATGAAATGCACCATACTTTGCATATTCGCCGGTTCCGGGCACTTTGCGGGTGAAGCGATACACATATACTTTTTTCCCTTGTGCACTTGCCACGTTCGCCCATGTATAATTCTGTACACCAAAGATCTGGTCACGTGAAAGATTGTATTGAGATGCGCTTGCAACGGAATCATCGGTTGCAGGATAGTATTTTAAAAATGTTGTTGCATCATTACCGTATTGATCAGCACCCTGTTTTTTAAAATCTTCTGCTTTCTTAATTGGCCCGAATACAAGGCCTTCATTTTCATTCCAGCCTGTGAGCAAGGCAACATTGTTTTCTTTATTTGATGCGAATATTTCTCCGATAGGCTGAGATAATACATAACCATCAACGATCGGCCCGCCACGGAGTGTTTGTCCTTTCATCAGATCTGCTGCAGGTAATTTGCGCAGGTCTTCAATTGTAGTCGCATGCAGCGAGGTAGCAGTTTTTATGCCATCCTGTTCTGCCTGTTGCAAAGTCCTGCTTCCGAAATTACCGCTCACCAAATTGGCGCCGCTTTCTGCAATGGCTTTATTAAATAGACCTTTGGCCAACGGTGATGCCACCAAACAATTCACACTCATTGATCCTGCAGATTGTCCTGCAATAGTTACATTGTTCGGATCGCCGCCAAAAGCTGCAATATTTTTTTGCACCCATTTTAATGCGGCGATCTGGTCAAGCAATCCATAATTGCCCGAAGCATTGTAACCCGATTCTTTCGTAAGGTCGGGATGTGCAAAAAATCCGAATATACCAACGCGGTAGTTGATGCTTACAAACACAATTCCTTTCTTAGCCATCGCCTCACCATCATAGATAGGAACATTGGCGCCACCGCTTGAAAAACCACCGCCATATATCCATACAAGTACTGCTCTTTTTTCTTTTGGTGATTTTGTGCCTGTCCACACATTCAGGTATAAGCAGTCTTCACTGATCGGTTCCTTTCTTATTAAAAACTCCTCACTCCACATGCTGAATGGCGCAGGGGAAGCCTGCATCGGGCTTGCAGAAAATGCATCACATTTTTTTACACCTGTCCAGGGTTGTACAGGCTGCGGCGCTTTCCATCTTAATTCACCAACAGGCGGCGCAGCGAATGGAATGCCTTTGAAAACAGATATATAGCCATCGTTGTTTACAGTTCCGGAAACAAGGCCTGCATTTGTTTTTATAACAGGCTCTTTTGGCTGTGCGCATGATGCAATGGAAAGAAATAATGAAAGTGAAAGAACAAGTAACCGTTTTGAAATCATAAAGATTATATTGAATTATTGTTTGTATTATTTTTCTTATCCTGGTGTCACACAATATAATTCTCACAAGGTCACTAAGAGCATCAAGAACCACGACGAACACGAAGAAAAGACCATCGCGTGGTGCTCTTTGTGCGCCTTTGTGTCCTTCATGACCTTTTGTATTTATTTCTGCTTCATTGCTTCAGCAATACCTTTCTGCATCAGGGGCTCCATTACTTTGTAGCCCTCCAATGTTGGATGTACGCCATCTTTAGATAATGATTGCGGCAGGCCTTTTCGTTCGTCAGCCATTGCAGAAAAATAATCAACATACACAATGTTATTTTTTGTCGCATACTCTTTCAACATCTTATTCAAGGCAACCACTTTTTCTGCAGGCTGCAAACCAGGTCTCCATGGAAAATCATACGCAGGCAAAACAGAGGATATCACCACTTTAATATTATTTGCCCTGGCCAGTTCAACCATAGAAATAATATTGCCATAAGTGTCTTCTAATTTAATATAGCCGGTATTTTGGGCGATATCATTAATCCCTGCGAGGATCACTACCACTGCAGGTTTCAATGCGATCACATCTTCACGAAAACGCACCAGCATCTGCGGTGTTGTCTGGCCACTGATGCCGCGGTCTACGTATGGATTTTTTGAGAAGAAATCCGGGTCAGCATTTTTCCATCCTTCCATAATAGAGTTACCCATGAAGACAACACGATTTTTATCAGCAGTTGTTTTCAACTTTTCATTATCCTCAGCATAACGTGCAATATTGGGCCAGTCTTTCATTGTACGTTGCATCCATTCAACCTGTTGTGAACTAAGGGATGCAGGTCCTTTTATGATATTCATCACGCTGAGCCAATCACCAAACCTGTCGATCCAGTTATCTGTCGGAATATTTTGTTTACGCATTCCAAACCCATGGCCGCCCTTTGCATAGATGTGCAATTCTGCAGGATGTTTTGAAGCTATCCATTCATTATACAACCCAATACTGTGCGGAGCAAGTCCTAACCTGTCGTCAGCAGCAGCAGCAATGAACATCGGCGGTGCATCATCAGCCACTGTTGTTTGCATACTATCCGGAAAGAAGGCATAAACAGGAGCGACAAAATTGGGTTTATTATCCGCCGTGTAATTAAATGCAGATGACGCAGCCACGGTACCACCCGCAGAAAAACCCATGATGCCAATTTTATCAGGAGAAATATTGTATTCGGATGCATGTTTGCGCACATAAGCAATGGCTTCACGGCCATCACTTATTCCCATCCTGATCACATTTTTTGTTTCTTCATCAATCATGTCTTTTTTATTTATCATGACCATCATATCCTGGATAGGATTGTTCGTTGTGCTATGCACCAGCCTATATTTTAAAACGAAACAAGTAATTCCTTTTTTTGTAAGCCAGTTTGCCACATCAATGCCTTCACTGTTAATGGACAAAAGATGAAAACCGCCTCCCGGCGCAATAACAATGGCAGCACCAGTTTTAGGCGCTGTTGAGTCGGGGAGAAACACGGTTAGTGTTGGGCGCGATACGTTGTACACAATGGGTGTATGAAACATATTGCTGTCTTGCCGGGCTTCATCCCAGTTCCAGCTTTCAGAGCCCGGCGCTGCACCATTGTATAAGGGAATTACTTTTTGCTGGGCATTGATCGCCAGGGTTGAAAAGACAAGTACTAATGCGATAAAGTAACATTTCATTTTCATAGCAAATATTTTTCGTTAAGTTCAGAAAGTGGCTGAAGGTATGTATTAAGGAAATTTCAAAACATCGTATTGTTGTTGGCTGATGTATCCGGTATTACCTGCAACACGTCCCGGTGCTCTACTATTTTTCCCTTATCGCCGAACCGGAAAATGTCAATGCCCGCATAGTCTTTATCACCTGGCCAGGTTTGATAACAATGCAGCACCACCATATTATCTTCTGCAATAATCATCTTTTTAAATTCTACTTTTTTACCAGGATACTCCCTTGCCATGCGTTCAAAATATCAATGAATGCCGGCTTGCCATCACCCACATGCGGGTTGTGTTGTATATAAACGTCGCCCGCAAATTCTTTTATTGCCTTCGCAGGTTCGCATTGATTGAACATAAGATCATAAAAGGCAACAGCGCTCGCTTTATTTGCAGTAGCATTCATATGAGCAATAAAGTTTAAATAAAAACCGCGCCACAATTATAAAATAATTACGGTATTTACTTATTGACCTATTGCAGAAAAACTATTCAGGTCTTCTATATAACCGGTGTCTTTTGAAGCCAGCTTTATTTCATTGATGCCCGCTTTAGGCGCTAAAGTTTTATTTACTTTTTCAACCACCAGATCATTAGGTAAATTGAAAGTTGCCTTTAAGCGTATGTCTGAAGAGGATGCGCCTGCTCTTACTTCATAATTTCCGGCATCAGCAATCCATGATGCTTTATCAGTATAAAAAGAAGCAAGATCAGCGGCAGTCAGTGTGAATTTTAAAGTTTGTGTTTCGCCGGGCTTTAGCAATTTTGTTTTGGCAAAAGCCTTTAATTCTTGTGCAGGTTTATCTAAATTATTCGCAGGCGCGTTTATATATAGCTGAACCACTTCCTTGCCCGGCATTTTGCCCTGGTTTGTTATTGTTATTGATGCAGTTATATTATTATCGAAACTGGCTGAGGTTAATTTAAGATTACCAAAAGTGAAATTGCCGTAAGACAATCCATAACCAAATTCATATGCCGGTTTTACATGGAAGGTATTGTAATAACGATAGCCAACATATACACCTTCTTCGTAGGTTACTTCGCCCGGAACCAGTTTCATACCGAAGCCACCGGTCGTTGCCTGGTCAGGAAATTCTTTACCAGGGAAATTTTTGGCAGAAGGCACATATTCATACTTCACCGGGAAGGTTGTTGCCAGCCTGCCTGATGGATTTACTTTTCCGCTTAAAATATCAGTTATTGCATTGCCGCCCTCCAAACCGGGTTGCCATGCCAATAAAATACCATCCACTTTATCGCGCCAGCTTGCTACTTCTATTACACCACCGATGTTTAAAACAACAATCACCTTTTTATTTTTTGCATGAAAAGCATCAGTCACATTTTGTATCAACGCCTGCTCTGCATCTGATAAATTAAAATCGTTTTCAACCTTCCTGTCTTTGCCTTCACCTGCATTCCTTCCGATGGTAATAACAGCAACATCAGCGCTCGCAGCCTTTGCAGCAATTACACTGTTATCAATTGCATATTCAGGAGCCGGTGGCGTTGGATTCATAAACTCCTGGAAAAAATTTTTCTTCGGATGTTTTGCATTGTAATCTGTAAGATAATCCTGGTAGGTAGTTTGCATAGCTGCATCAACCGTATAACCTGCATTGCCCAGGCCCTGGAACAAAGAAATTTTATAAGCTTTATTTACATCGCCGCTTCCTGTGCCACCGGCGATAAGATCATAACCGTTATTACCAAATAATGCAACAGTTTTTATTGATTTAAAGGGAAGGGCATTATCATTATTTTTCAGCAACACCATGCCTTCTGTTGCGGCTTCTCTTGAAACAGCGGCATCTTTTTTCAGATCAGGCTTATCGGAAAATTTGTAATTTTTAAATGATGGGGATTGAAGAACGATATTCAGAATACGCTCACAATTTTCATCTAATATTTTTACATCCAGCGAATCATGGTTTACTGCGTCAATGATTCTTTGAGATTGTTGTTTGGTGCCGGGCATTAAAAGATCATTGCCCGCCTTCATTTGCTCAACAGGGTTTCTGCCGCCAAACCAGTCTGACATTACAAATCCCTTATAACCCCAATCTTTTCTTAAAACAGTGGTAAGCAAGCCGTAGCTTTCTGAAGCCAGTGTATCATTGATCAGGTTGTAAGAACTCATCACCGTCCAGGGGTTTGATCTTTTAACAGCTATCTCAAAACCCTTCAAATAAATTTCACGTAAAGCCCTTTCACTAACAATCGTATTCACCGTATTGCGGTTGGTTTCCTGGTTATTGGCCGCGTAATGCTTTATAGAAGTGCCAACACCGTTAGATTCAATGCCGTTTACGATAGCGGCTGTCATGCTGCCGGCTATCAGCGGATCCTCAGAATAATATTCAAAATTTCTTCCGCCTAACGGGTTGCGGTGAATATTTAACCCGGGGCCAAGAATTATATCAACGCCATAATTATGCACTTCGCTTCCAAAAGCAGCCCCAACTTTTTTTACAAGACCTGTATCCCAGGTTGAAGCAAGCAAAGTGGCAACGGGCCATGCGGTAGCATAATATGTTTTTGAACTATCACTATTACGGATCGGGTCAATTCTCAAGCCTGCGGGACCGTCCGCAACCACAATGGACGGAATGCCCAGCCGTGGAATGGCAAAAGTGGTTCCGGAAGCACCGGGCACCTTGTCTTTGGTCTGACCGATAGTCGGGCCGCCAGCTCCGGGCATGTTAAAACCGTTACCCACAACCAGCTTGGCTTTTTCATCAAGCGTCATGGCGGCAACAACCTCCTCTACTGAATTTTTTCCCAGTTGAGGTGTGTTTTGAGCAGCCAGTTTATTGACGCAAAATGAGACAATAAAAAACAAAAAGACCAGGACGTTTTTTTTCATGCAGGAGATTTGACGTGGTGATGAATTTAAAATGGCAGCGAAATTAAAGCCTGTGAAGATTAGTTAAAAATTATTAGACAAAAGAGAAATATGTTGCGACATAAATAAATCAAGTTGCATAAACAACTATTTGGCATTGATAGGAATATGATAGTATTTTGCCCGCATGAACGACGCTGAAAAAAATATCCTCGGGTTGCATTTACCTACGGATCCCCGCTGGGTGAATTTAGCGAAAATAAGCCTGGAAGATATTCTAACCGACCATGCCTACTGCGAACAGAAAGCGGCTACAAGCTGTATTTCGCTGATACAACGTTATCCTGATAAAATAGAATTGGTAAATGAATTGTCACCGATAGTGACCGAAGAGTGGGGGCATTTCCGCCTGGTATTGCAGGAACTACGAAAGCGGAATTTGCAGCTTGGCAAACAACGTAAAGATGAATATGTAAACAAGCTGTTGCAATTCGGGATAAGGGGTGGGAGAGAAGAAGACCGGCTGCTGGATAAGCTCCTGACCTGTGCTTTGATAGAAGCCAGGAGCTGTGAGCGTTTTAAGCGCCTGAGCGAAGGCTTGAATGATGACTACCTGCGCAATTTTTACCGGCGTTTTATGGAAAGCGAGGCCGGGCATTATGTAACCTTCATCGAGCTGGCTGAAACTTATATTGATAAAGAAAAAGTGCGTAAACGCTGGCAGGAATGGCTGGCTTATGAAGCCGATGTAATAAAGAATTTAGAGATGAGGGGGGACAGGGTGCATTAGAAAGTTGATTAGTTGAGAAGTTGATCAGTTGAGAAGTTGATCAGTGAAAAGTTTTGTTGCGGGAATTTGTTTGGTATAACGAATGGGTAATCAACGAAAAGAAAGTGCACTTGCACGTTGCCTGTTTTACCAGATGACACATCAGCAACAGTCTGGAAAGTTATTGCACAAGCGATTCAAGGCCGTCTCCATCAACTACTGCTATTTTTTTTCCATCGGTCTTAACCAAACCTGCTTCTGTAAATTCCATCATTAATCTATACACAGTTTCATAAGTAGTACCGGTATAAGCAGCAATATCCTGCCTGGAAATAGTAAAGGCTATAAAACCATATTCGTTCACGCCGAATTTTTTTTCAAGCGTTAACAGTGCTTTTGCCACACGGCCTTTTACCTGCATATGCACAAAGTCACGCATCCGCTGTTCTGAAAGCTGCAGCTCGTCTGCAAAAAACATCATAAAGTCATACATGAACTGTGTATTCACTTTAAGGGTCACATTGAAAAAATCAAAGTCAACAAAGCATACAGTGGAGTCAGCCAAAGCCGTAGCGGTTATAGGATAACGCAGGTTGTTGGTGGAAAGACCGCGATGACCGAGTATATCATTTTTACATGCAAACCGTATAATAAGTTCCTTATCGTCACCCCAGTGTTTATGTACTTTCACCATTCCATCCAGCATAAAAAATATGCCTTTCACTTCGCTGCCCTCTTCAAAAATCACTTCTCCTTTTTTAAAATGAATGACCTCCCGGTTTGCGTCTAAGGCAGGCCACCATTCCCTGATACATTTTTGGTAGATAAAAGAACCGGTGGCATTATAACTGCCTTTATGTTTTTTCATGGATGATAAAGGTAGCTCTGATGAATGCAATAGGCCGTGATACTAAAGGCTAAAAAATTTATAAGGTTTGGCGTACCCGTCTTAATACTTCCTTTCGCAACAAGTTGCGATTTAAATTCACCACTTCTCCAATCACGATAACAGCGGGATTTCCCAGTTCAGCATACTGCGCCCTGAAATAAATATCTTTCATTTTGCCTGTAACCATTTTTGCGCTGGAGGTAGTACCGCTTTGAATAATCGCGACAGGTGTTTCGCTTTTGCCAAATTGGGTGAATATTTCTGTTATGGCCTCCAGTTTGCTCATTGCCATTAATATGACTATGGTTGCCGTGGACTGAGCAGCCAATGAAATATCTTTTGAAAGATCACCGTTTTTTGTAGTGCCCGTTACCACCCAAAAACTTTCATTAATACCACGACAGGTAAGTGGTATCATTGCTGATGCCGGTACCGCGATAGCGCTTGAAATACCGGGCACAACTTCCACCTCCATGCCCGCTTCGACGGCCGCGTCTATTTCTTCCTGTGCCCGTCCGAAGACAAACGGGTCGCCACCCTTTAACCGGACGATAGTATGATACCGGGTAGCATACTCTGTGATAAGATAATTTATCTCTTGTTGACTTAATGCATGGCAACCATATTTTTTACCTACAAATATTTTTTCTGCCGCATTGACTGCATAGTCCAACAGTGTTTCATTAGCCAAAGCATCATATAAAACCACATCAGCCTGCCGCAAAGCTTTAATAGCTTTCATGGTGATCAATTCAGGATCTCCGGGGCCTGCTCCAACTAATATTAATTTATGCATATAATATTATTTTAAAAAATATGTAATATTTTCTAGGGCTAAATTAGCATTTGATAAGGTAAAACTATTATTTTTACAATATTAATATTTATTTTATATGTTTTTTATGTACTAATTTGCTTAAATTTTCGTCGATTGCCTGCCAAGAAATAAACATCAAATTAATTATAATATATGAAAGTTGTTATAATTGGAAATGGAATGGTAGGCTATAAGTTCTGTGAAAAACTCATAGCAAAAAAATTGCCCGAAGTACAAATTGTTGTTTTCGGTGAAGAACAATATGCTGCATACGACAGGGTTCATCTCAGTGACTTCTTTTCTGGTAAAAATATTGATGATCTCACACTCGCTCCTGCCACCTGGTATAAGGAAAACGGAATAGAGTTGCATCTTGGCGACCCGGTTCAGGCCATTAACCGTTCGGCCAAACTGGTCCATACATTTAAAGGCTTTGTGATGCACTATGATATTTTAGTGCTTGCAACCGGTTCTTCTGCTTTTGTACCCCGCATTGAAGGCATTGACAAAGAAGGCGTATTCTTATATCGCACCATTGAAGATCTTCACCTTATCCGGAACTACGCAAAAAGGGCAACGACAGGCGTAGTTATCGGCGGGGGATTGTTAGGTCTGGAAGCGGCCAAAGCGTTACTTGACCTTGGCATACAAGATACACACGTTATCGAATTTGCACCGAGGTTAATGCCGCGGCAGTTGGATGAGAGCGGCTCGGAGATGTTACTGTCCACTTTGACCAGCCTCGGATTAACTATCCATACAAATACCAACACAACAAGGATTGCCGGCGACACCCACATCACGGGAATGCAGTTTGCCGATGGATCTTCGCTCAAAACAGATATCCTGGTGATCTCTGCCGGTATCAAACCCCGCGGCGAATTGGCTCTTGACTGCGGTCTGGAAACCGGTATGAATGGCGGCATTGTTGTGAACAATCAATTACAAACCTCGGACCCTTCTATATATGCCATTGGTGAATGCGCCTTATACAATGAACTGATCTACGGGTTGGTGGCGCCGGGTTACGAAATGGCTGAAGTAGTGGTGGGTGAAGTGAGCCGTTTATTGACTAAAGCGTCTGCACCAAACACGAAAGAGTTCACTGGCTTTGACATGAGTACCAAACTTAAACTGGTGGGTACTGATGTGGCCAGCTTTGGTAACCCGTTTGCCAATGGTGATGAGATCCGGAATATTGTCTTAAAAGATACGGTAAAGGGCATTTATAAAAGGATCAATGTTTCGGCCGATGGCAAGTACCTGCTGGGTGGCATATTGGTTGGCGATGCTTCTCAATACAATCTCCTGCTGCAAACCTGCAAGAATAAAATACTGCTGCCACCTCATCCTGAAGATGTGATATTACCGGCAAGACAGGCCAAAAAAGATGAAGGCGCCGGGATCGTTGCCTTACCGGATGATGCTTTGATATGCAGTTGCGAAAGCGTTTCTAAATTAACTATCTGTCAATCTGTTTCCGAGGATGGTTGTGAAACTGTGGATGCTATAAAAAAATGCACAAAAGCCGGAACAGGCTGTGGCGGTTGCTTACCTATGATCAAAGACCTCATGGTGCATACCATGAAACAACAAGGTAGGTACATCCGCAATGTTTTGTGCGAGCATTTTCAATACAGCCGCCAGGAGTTGTTTGATCTTGTAAAAATTTACGAGCTTAGAACCTACGACGATGTATTAGATCAACTCGGAAAGGGCGATGGCTGCGAGATCTGCAAACCTGCCGTCTCATCCATTATTGCAAGCCTGTGGAATGAGATGGTGTTGCGAAAAGGAAATGATACCGCACAAGACAGCAACGACCGCTTTCTTGCTAATATTCAGAAAGGCGGCACTTATTCTGTCGTGCCGCGCATACCTGGTGGTGAGATCACGCCTGAAAAACTTATTGTGATCGGGCAGGTGGCGCAGAAGTACGGTTTATATACCAAGATAACCGGTGGCCAACGCATCGACCTGTTTGGCGCGCACTTGAGTGACCTGCCTTTTATATGGGGCGAATTAATCGAAGCCGGTTTTGAAAGCGGGCATGCTTATGGCAAAGCTTTGCGTACAGTAAAAAGCTGCGTGGGAACAACCTGGTGCAGGTTTGGATTGCAGGATAGTGTGAGCTATGCAATAAGAATAGAGGAACGTTATCGTGGCCTTAGAGCGCCGCATAAGATCAAGTCGGCTGTTTCGGGTTGTATCCGGGAATGTGCGGAAGCGCAAAGCAAGGATTTTGGGGTCATCGCTACTGAACGCGGATGGAATTTATATGTATGCGGTAATGGCGGCAGCAAACCGCAACATGCTTTATTGCTGGCCGCTGATGTGGACAGTGAGACCTGTATAAAATATATTGACCGGTTCCTGATGTTTTACATACGCACGGCCGACCCGCTTACGCGTACAGCCACCTGGCTGAATAAGATGGAAGGCGGGATAGACTACCTGCGTAATGTGGTAGTGAACGACAGCCTTGGCATGGGAGAGCAGTGGGAAAGCGAAATGCAGGAACTGGTTGACAAGTATGAATGCGAATGGAAAGCAGCTATTCAAAATCCTGAAATAAGAAAACGGTTTAACCATTTTGTGAATGCACCTGGCGCAAAAGATCCGACTGTTCATTTTGAACAATTGAGAGATCAGAAAAAAGCCGCAAACTGGTAAACCATAATATACACCACATAACTACACGGGACCGGTTAGTTATAGCTAACAATTGCCTGCCTTTTAAAAAATTACAAAGCAACAAATATGATCCAACACGAAACAGATCTAAAAAGTACCTGGTTCGCCGCATGCCGCGTAGAAGATGTAGTACACAACGGGGGCGTTTGCGTGCAGTATGGCAATAGCCAGATAGCGCTTTTTTATTTTACAAGAAGGAATGAATGGTATGCTACGCAAAACCAATGCCCGCATAAAAAACAAATGGCATTAAGTCGTGGCATGATCGGAACAAAAAATGATGAACCTAAAGTGGCTTGTCCATTCCATAAAAAAACTTTTTCACTGGTTACAGGTGAATGTTTAAGCGGCGATGCATGCAATATAAAAACATATCCTGTTCGGGTGCAGGATGATATTGTTTTTATCAATGTTGGTGAAGAAGATAAAGCAGCAATAAATTTTTAGCAGCCATGGCAGGGGAGTTTCTTTTCAGGACGTTTTATAATCTCCCGCTAAAATCACGAAGTACCCCGGGCATACTCCTTTGTGTGCTTTGCGCCTTTGCGGGAAACACTACAATCAACAATCATAAAAATATTCATTATGTCCGCGCAACCACTTACCAAACTCAACATCTTTAGCGGGAAAGGCATTCAAATGAGAACCTTTCATATCACCTGGCTCATGTTCTTTGTATGTTTTTTCGGATGGTTTGGCCTCGCTCCGCTTATGCCTACTATCCGTGAAGACTTGCATCTTACAAAATCGCAGGTAGGCAATCTTGTCATCATATCGGTAACAACTACCATCATCGCAAGGCTTGTTATAGGCAAGCTTTGCGATATCTGGGGGCCGCGTAAAACAGCCATCAGATTATTGCTGGTCGGGGCGATACCTGTGTTCCTTGTCGGCCTTGCAAAAGATTACACCGGTTTTTTATTGTTCAGAGGGGCAATAGGCATCATTGGGGCATCCTTTGTCATCACACAATTTCATACATCTTTAATGTTCGCACCAAACATTAAGGGCACAGCCAATGCCGTTACGGGCGGATGGGGGAATCTTGGCGGTGGCGTTACCAATATGGTGATGCCGCTGATATTCGCTGCCATCGTGGGCTTTGGATATACCAAAGCTGAAGCGTGGCGTTATGCCATGATCGTTCCCGGAACCATGATGCTTGTTGTTGCTTATTTATATTACCGCTTTACTAAAGACACGCCGGCCGGCAATTTTGATGAGCTTCCTGTATATCAACAAAAAAGAAAAGAACATAAAACAGACTGGAGTGTTTTGAAAGACTGGAGAATTTGGGCGCTTACGATGGCATACGGCATGTGCTTCGGCATGGAGATAACATTCGATAACGTAGCGTCGCTGCACTTCGTTGACACATTTAAATTATCACAGTCATCAGCCGGTTTTTGGGCAGGCATCTTTGGCTTCATGAACATCTTTGCCAGGGCACTGGGCGGCATTGTATCAGATAAAATCGGAAGCAGGTCAGGCCTGCGCGGCAAAGGCATCTTCCTTGCCTGCATGCTTTTACTGGAAGGGGTCGGCATTATATTATTTGCAAAAGCTGGTTCACTATCCATTGCAATCCTATCGATGTTAAGCTTTGCTTTATTTCTTAAAATGGCCAATGGCGCTACTTATGGCATTGTTCCTTTTGTGAATGAAAAAAATGTAGGCTTGATAAGCGGTATTGTTGGCGCCGGCGGCAATCTTGGCGGTATGCTATTCGGGTTCCTTTTCAAATCATCAGCGATCACATTCATCCAGGCATTTACTTATATCGGTTATATCGTGATCGCTATTTCGGCAATCGTTTTCATTACAAGATTTACAAAGTCAGCACACGCAGCAGAAGAAGCACTGCTTCAGTCAGAAGTGGCTGCAGCATAATTGTAAAAGCGCTATGGCAGAATCCTATAAAACAACCTGTTGTTATTGTGGCGTTGGCTGCGGCGTTATTGTTCACAAAGACCGTAACGGCAAGCTAACCGTTGAAGGAGATAAAGATCATCCTGTAAACAAAGGCAAGCTCTGCAGTAAGGGGCTCAACCTGCATTACACAGTGATGGATCAAAGCGACAGGTTATTGTATCCTGAAATGCGTTATAATAAAAACATGCCCAGGCAACGTGTGTCATGGGATATGGCGCTTGACAGGATGGCCAAAGTGTTTACAACGTTGATCAATAAATATGGCCCCGATAGTATTGCTGTTTATGCATCGGGCCAATGCCTTACCGAAGAATATTATTTGCTGAACAAGCTCATGAAAGGTTTTATCGGCAGCAATAATATCGATACCAATTCACGCCTTTGTATGAGCAGTGCCGTGGCTGCTTATAAAATGAGCCTGGGCGAGGATAGCGTGCCCGTAAGTTATAATGATATTGATGAAGCGGATTGCATTTTTGTGGCAGGCGCCAATCCTGCCTGGTGCCACCCGATCCTTTGGAGAAGGGTTGAGGCAGCCAAACAAAAAAACCCTGCTTTAAAGATCATTGTAAGCGATCCGCGTAAAACACAAACCTGCACTTATGCAGATGTACATCTCCAAATAAAACCCGGCACAGATATTACACTGCATCATGCTATTGGAAGATTGCTGATCGGGAATGGTGATATCGATGCCGACTTCATAAAAAACCACACAGAAGGTTTTAGCAGGTACAGTTCACAAGTGATGCAGCGTACTGTTGCGGAAGCAGCAGCTATTTGTGATATACCCGAACAAAGTATAAGGGATACTGTAGCCTATATCGCGAATGCAAAAGGTTTTATCACCATGTGGACTATGGGTTTGAACCAAAGTGTTGTCGGTGTTAATAAAAACCTCAGCCTTATCAATCTTAATTTGATAACAGGCCATATTGGCAAACCCGGCAGTGGGCCTTTTTCATTAACCGGTCAGCCTAATGCAATGGGAGGTCGGGAGGCAGGTGGATTATCTAACTTATTACCTGCGCATAGAGACCTGTCAAAACAGTCAGACCGTGACTTTGTGCAACAGTTCTGGCAAAGCAGCCCCATCAACGCAAGACCTGGCTACACCGCTACTGAAATTTTTGAAGCACTAAACAATGAAACATTAAAGGCAGTGTGGATCATCGGGACAAACCCGTTGGTGAGTTTACCTAATGTTCGTTTGGCGGAAGCTGCTTTACAAAAAGCAAAGTTTGTCGTGGTGCAGGAGGTGAGCAGTAAAGCGGAGACCTTACAATATGCAGATATTGTATTACCGGCTGCCGCATGGGCTGAAAAAGAAGGCACCATGACCAACGCAGAAAGAAGAATAGCTTACCTGCAAAAAGTAACGGATGCACCCGGCGAAGCGCTGCCTGATTGGGAAATCATTACACGCTTTGCGAATAAAATGGGCTTTCCTGGTTTTGAATATGCAACGGCATCTGAGGTATACGATGAGCATTGCAAACTTACCCAAGGCACCCATATTGATATAAGCACGCTTAGTTATGATGTACTCAAAGAAAAAAGAAGCATACAATGGCCCTATAATAATAACACAGGAACATTTGGTACAGAAAGATTATTTACAGATAAAGTTTTTTATACACCATCCGCAAGGGCTATTATCCATGCAGTGGATGATGGTAATCTTTCCGAACCTACCTCAAAAGATTTTCCGCTTATTTTAACCACCGGCCGCATAAGGGACCAGTGGCATACGATGAGCAAAACCGGTAAGGTGAATAAATTGAAACAGCATTATGCCGATGCGTTCATTGAGATACATCCGGCAGATGCGGCAAAAAGAAATATTCATGAAAATGACCTGGTCGAAGTAACAAATGATCGCGGAGTGGTTCTGGTAAAAGCTAAACTTACCGCCGACATAAAACAAGGTGTTGTCTTCCTGCCCATGCATTGGGGCAAGATCCTGAACAACGATCTTAACAGGGCAAATAATCTTACCAGCAATTTAGTTGATCCTATATCTAAAGAGCCGGATTTTAAGTTCAGCGCTGTTGAAGTTGCCTTATATAAAAAGTCCAAACAAAAGATCATTATCATAGGCGCAGGCGCTGCGGCTTACGGTTTTGTAAAAGCTTACCGCGTATTGAATGATACAGATGAAATTGAAGTGTTCAGTAAGGAAGATTTTCCTTTTTATAACCGGGTAATGTTACCTGATTATATAAGCGGCGCTCAGCGATGGGAGCAGTTGATAAAAATGAGCAGCAAAGAAGAAAAGAAAACGAATATTATTTTACATAGAGGGTTGAGTATAGAAAGCATTGACAGAGAAAACAAAACAGTGATTGATCATAAAGGGGAAACACATTATTACGATGTACTGTTGCTAGCCATGGGCAGCCGGGCTACGGTATTGAAAGATGTACCGTTAATGCCCGGATTATTTACCATGCGGAGCAAACCTGATGCGGACGATTTCATGAAACATATTCATCCGGGAAAAGGAACGGTAGTTATTATTGGTGGTGGATTGCTTGGAATAGAACTAGCGTCTTCACTACGTGAATTAAATATAGAAGCGACGATCATCCAGCGTTCATCAAGACTGATGGACCGCCAACTGGATGCATTAGGCTGCCAGATATTACATGAAGAATTATTGGAAAAGGGCATACAAGTGTTGTTCAATGATGAGTTGGAGCGGGTATTGGGGAACACCACCGCTACAGGCATACAACTAAAAAGCGGCAGGCAGTTGGATTGCCAGGCTGTAGTGATGGCTATCGGCACAACACCCAATATTGAACTGGCGCAGGCTTGCGGCATTGATTGCAAGCGTGGTGTAATCGTGAATGAATATTTACAAACAAACGATGCATCGATCTATGCGATGGGCGAACTCGCGGAGTTTAAAGGACAGTTGTATGGCATCACTGCCGCGGCAGAGCAACAGGCATCTGTTATTGCTTCTTATGTAAGCGGTGATATTGCCAATTACTATGAGGGCTCTTTATCGATGAACCTCTTAAAAATGCAGGGTACTGATCTTTGTTCTATTGGCATGGCCGATACACCGGCTAACGACCCATCATATGAAGAAGTAATATTTATTGACAAGGCCAAGCGCTATTATAAAAAATGTATTATACACAACGACCGTTTGGTTGGCACTATACTGATCGGGGATAAAACAGAGTTCCCCGAGTTTAAGGACCTGGTAGAAAAAAAGATGGAATTATCCGAAAAAAGACTGGAGTTATTACGATCCAACAAAAAAGCAGAACCGTTAATCGGCAAGCTTGTTTGTTCGTGTGCGGGCATTGGCGAAGGCAATATTGAAAACAAGATCAAAGATGGTTTTGCAGAAATAACGGCATTGTGCAAAGCTTCAGGCGCAGGTTTGGGATGCGGTAGCTGCAGGTCTGAAGTAAAAGCCATATTGGATAAAATAACATCACAGGAAATTATTTTACCGCAACCTGTTTTAACCACCTGAACATGACGAAATTCCAGACATATATTCTTCCATTTAAAGCCGGTATTATTTCGCCAGGCTATCTCGATAATATTTTACAGGTTGCTGCTGCCGGCAGAATTGAACATGTATCCTTCAGCCTGAGACAGGAAATGGTCATTCATGTACCGTTATCTAAAATACAGGATTTTGAGCATGGGTGCCGGGAACAGAATATCATTGCACATCCATTAAAGAAGATTGTTCCTAATATCGTTAGTTCTTATATTGCTACAGGATTATCAATGCAGGAAACCTGGCTGAGAGAAGGTATTTATAAAGACGTATTCGAGTTATTTGATTATGATCCGCAGTTAAAAATAAACGTCTGCGATCACCTGCAGAGCTTTGTACCATTGTTCACCGGTCACCTCAACTGGATAGCGTCAGAACAAGTGCATTACTGGTATTTATATATTCGCCTGCCGCATCACAAAGAATTGTATCGTTGGCCCGAACTGATTTACACTAACAATATTGCAGTTATTTCCAAAGAAGTAGAAAAACTGATTGCTCATCTGCAAAACAAAAATGAACCAATTGCCAAAAGCCTGTTGGAAGATATTTTCAAATTTGTAAAAAACAGTACAACTTATATTCACAAAGAAACAACTAAACCACTCACACTGCCAGCCTTTCAGCTTACATATTACGAAGGGTTTACAAGAGGCGTAAACGATTATTGGCTGGGCATCTACAGGCGTGATGAGTTATTCCCTGTTGCTTTCCTGCGCGATATCTGTGCTATCTGTAAAAACACAACTATAAGCCAGCTATATGCAACGCCATGGAAAAGCATTATCATTAAAAATATACAGCCGCAACACCGGTATTTTTGGGACCATGTTTTAGGAAAATACAGGATAAATGTGCGCCACGCAGCTAACGAACTGAACTGGCAGGTGGAAGATAACACAGACGATGGTTTATTAATAAAACGCCATATCGTCCGGCATTTTGATAAAGAAGATGTGCGCACTTACGGTTTATGTTTCGCCGTGCAAACCAAGCCTTCGTCTTACATGTTTGGCTCCGTTATACTGCGAAAATCTGTAACGAAAAATCCCGGCCGTTTAAAATCTCTTGAACGCTTTGATATTTTATATACGCGTGATTTCAACCCTAATTCCTCTGAACTTGTTTTATACAGGGAGCGTGTGGAAAAAGATCATATCGGTACTTATCTTGTTTCGTTGTGTAAGCTTTTTTATGAGCAGCAAAGCAAAGTGAGGCATAGCACTCAAACGGCGTACAGCACTGCCAATACAGTAACACCGGCTGAAAAAAAATTCGTTTATCAATGTAATGATTGTTTATCAGTGTATGATGAAGCGCCGGGCGATATGGGAAATAATATTTCTGCCGGAACATCATTTGATTCATTACCGGAAGATTATTGTTGTGCTTTGTGTGATGCTCCAAAAAATAATTTCACTGCTGTTGATGCAGCTTCGCTGATGGTATTATTGGAATAAAATCAGAGAATTGATTGAGTAATATAATGTTTACGAGGTTAACCCATATACAAGCACGTGGATTTCAGAAGCATAGCTTCGGCCAATATTATAAAAACGGATTCAATCCGTTGACCAGGGGGATGTATGGATAGAGAACCGTAGGTTCGTCGCATGCAACGTGTTATACCTTAAGGTATGTATCGTGCTGACTGCACGCTGTTTAAACTCATTGCCGTTTACAACGGATTAAAACCATTGTTTCAAAATGAATCGAGCCTACGGCTCTACAAATTAATTGAACTCTTATGCGAACCTTCGGGGTTAAATCTCATAAGTTCGAAATTATAAGTGCCGGACATAATAAATCCAACCTGTCAGGTTTAATTTTTTAACGCTAAAGGTCATCAGAATTAAACCTGACAGGATGGTTACCGGTGTTGATGCAACGTTGTTAATGCAAGTTTTGTAAATCACTTTTCGAATTAAAGTTGGCAAACTTATTTTTCTGCTGAGTGGACACATCAATATAAACCGTTTGCAACTGCTCCAATGTAAAATGAAGGCTATGTTTTTTCAATTCACCTTTTTCATATAATTCAACGATCTTATCTAAAGCTTTAGCCCTGTATATTCCGCATAAAGGTTCAATCTGATGTTCATGTTTAAATACAATTGTTTCGGTACTTATTTGTATGCTGTATAAATAGAGCTGATGTAACAGGTCTTCGTTCATGTTCACCATATCTACCGCCAAAACGAGCAGGTCGCTTTTCGGATGTTGCTTATGGACACTCAATATGCCTTTCAAAGGACCGTTTATGTCGTATGCATCATTATCTGTTATCAGTAATTCTTCAGAAAAAATTATTCTGTATGTTTCGAATTGGGTGTGATTAATGGAAACAACAACGGGAATATCAAGCGCATATAATTTATCAAAAGCTATCTGCGCCCATGTTTGGCTCGCCTGCTGCAACAGGCCTTTATCGCTGCCCATGCGGGTACTGTTGCCGCCACATAATACAACGCCTGTGATCATAACTTTGATTGAATCAATCTGTGGTATGTCTTAACCCCTCAGCCACCTTGAATATGTGCAATACATATGGAAATAAAGCATCCATTGTTTCTTCTGCGCCTCTTGTAGAACCCGGTAAAGTAAGTACTAAAGTTGTTTTAATAAAGCCTGCAACACCTCTCGATAACATGGCATAAGGCGTGCGCTCCTGGCCATAAGCTCTTGCTGCTTCCATTATTCCGGGGATGTGTTTATCGATTAACGGCTCAATGGCATCAGGTGTAACATCACGTTTATATAAACCTGTGCCGCCTGTAAAAATTACGAGGTTATAATTTTCACTGCTTAGTTGTTTTACCTGTTGCTGAATAACATCAAATTCATCCGGAATGATCGTGTACAGTTCGGTTGACAGACCGCTTTGCTGTAATTTTTGTATGACAGCCTTGCCTGCAAGATCGTGCTTTGTACCGGCTGCAATGCTGTCTGAACAAACGATCACGGCACAACGAAGTCTTTGATGAGGCAATTCATTTTTAAAATCAGATTTACCGCCTTTCTTTTTTTGTAATTGAATGGCATGAATGCTTACGCTTTTGTCGATCGGTTTCAACATATCATACATAGTGAGCGCTGTAATCGCAGCGCCATGCATGGCTTCCACTTCAACGCCCGTGCGGTATATGGTGTGCACTTCAACACTGATAACAATATCCCATTCATTTATTTCATAATTGATGGCGGCAAATTCAACCGGCAACGGATGGCAATCCGGGATAACATCACTTGTTTTTTTAATAGCGAGAAGGCCTGCAGCGCGGGAGAACTCAAACACATCTCCTTTAGGTACTATTTTATTTTTTACAGCATCAATTGTATCCTGTGAAGACACTTTTACAATTGCTGTTGCAATGGCTTTACGTAAACTGCTTACCTTATGTGTAATGTTGTTCATCCAAATGTTTTCTTTCACGACAAATATATCCCTTCAGCATCACTGCGGCAATAAATGAACCTCAACTATATCACCCTTATTAAATTCTGTTTTATCTTCTCCCAGCACAATTAAACAATCTGCAACAGCAAATGAGGAAAGCCTGTATGATTCCTGAGCCGTTAAAGGCATTACCTCGTTGTCAACTATTTTGCTTTTCAGAAAATGCGTGAGATTAGTCTTCTTTGAATAATCAGAAGCGAGCGGTAAATGATATTTTCTTTTTTTATCCGGAAGAGAAGCAAGTTGCAGCAAAGCATCCCAGACATATTCATAAAAGCAGGTTAACACCGATGAAGGATTGCCCGGCAATCCAAACACTACTTTGTTCTGAAGCATTCCAAAGTATAAAGGTTTGCCCGGCCGTTGCTTTATTTTGTGAAATAATTGTTGCACACCGCAGGCATTCGCAGCGTTAATAACAAAATCATAATCACCTGCACTAACACCACCGGTCAGCAACACAACATCAGCCTGTACCAATGCATTGTTCAGAGCATCCGTTAATGCAGTTATATCATCCTGAACATGAACTGTTTTACTTACAGCAAAACCAATTTGCTGCAAAGCAGATGAAAGCATAATACTGCCCGATTCATATACTTGTCCGTATTGTAATGCGGTGCCCGGCTGCTGTAATTCATTCCCTGTTACAATTAAATGAATAGTGGGATGCGGAAATACTTTTACGCTGGTCACACCCGTTCCTGCAAGAAAACCAATGGCTGCCGGTAATAAAGCAGTTCCTTTTGATAGTGCCAGTTGACCAACGCTTATGTCGGAACCTTTGGGACGAATATTTAGTCCCTTAACCAATGTGTCATCTTCTATAAAAAGTTGGTCATCCCGGATAATTGTTTTCTCCTGCATCACCACTGTATCTGCAGTGGAAGGCACCGGCGCTCCTGTAAATATCCGGACGGCCTGCCCCTGCTGTAATATTTTTTCCTCTGTAGCGCCGGCAGGTATTTCGCCGTTAATTAATAAGGACTGCCGATGAAGCAGATCATCAAAGCGAAAGGCATATCCATCCATGGCCGATTGCGGAAAAGGAGGAATATCTGTTGCTGAATAAATATCTTCTGCCAATACATGATTGAATGCTGTTGCCAGCGGCACATTCACAGGATCTAAAGAACGTATGTTAGTGCTGATTATATTTCTTGCTTCTTCAACATTAATCATGATATCCAAATAAAAAACAATTAAAAATTATCATTGTTGTCCGACTAAAATTTTAATTCTTAGGCTAAAGCCCTTGATGGGCCTGGTTTTCACTAGCCCCAGGCTTAAGCCTGGGGCTATATAGCGAATCCTTATCCAACGGGCTTTAGCCCAAGTTAACCGGACAATACTGAAAAATTATGCATTATATCTTTCGCTATGACCGAGGCTTTTTCCCGGCGCTACAATGTCTCTTACTAATTGCTTCAATTCTTTGATCTCAGGAAAACGGCCTGCTTCTTTGCGATCAAATATCTTTTCGCTATCTATATATATTGTATAAGCGCCATTTATTGCTGCCGGCTGCAGGAGCACGCCTTTCAATTCATCTGTAAAAGTAGTAAGCAGTTCCTGCGCCATATACGCAGCACGCAACATCCACCCGCATTTTGGGCAATACTCTATGGTAACGGTTGGCTTCATCAATAATACTTATACTTTATAAGATAAGATCATCAAAAAATCTTTTGGCATCCAGCCAGTTTTCCATTCTTTCATATTCAGTATAGTGCACGTTGTGCGGCGCAGTAAATACTATGGGCCTGCCTGTAAAAACAGATAAATTAAAATCGTGGTCATCAATTAAAATATCAGCTTTGATCAGGTGCTTATCTCCACAGAACACCCTTCTCCTCCAGGGAATAAAAGGGAAATGCTTATCCAGCCATTCATATTTATCTAAAAAAGAGTGCTTAAATTCCATTGCCGCCGATACCACATAGATCTCATGCACTTTGTTTAATGCTTCAATTATTTCTTTGGCGTTTTCCATTACAGGCAGGTCTTTAAAAAAACCCGGCTGATGCGGATAGCTTTTTACAATTTGCCGTTGTTCGGAGGGAATGATATCATATAATTTTTTGCCATAGATATCTGCTTTGGTATAACGTACCCCGAAATCCCTTTCATACCATTCGAAAAAGCGTACAATAGAATCCGCCATCACGTCATCCATATCTATCAAAATGCGCATATAAAATGTTTATAGTTTACGATAATATTGACTCGAATTAACGTTGTACGTTGAAATCCAGTGATATTCTTTATTTACTTCTATGTGATAATCTATCCACGCCTCTGGCGGGACAAGTTGTGCCTACTGTTTCTAAGTGGTTCCCAGGTAATTTTTACCACAACTTGTCCCGCTCATGCGCGGACAGGCAGATAGAAAACATAAGGCTTCACATAGAAATGCCATAACTCCATTGCACAACACGTTAAAATTATACAATTGCCTTCTCAAGGTTCTCTAAAAATTCCTCATCCACATCCGCACCAATCCCAACCGCGTCGGGCAACTCAACACAAAAATTATTGTATGTAACGCCGCCTGTTACCGGATCAGCTTTGTGGCCGAGCATGCAGGTATCCATATCATAAAACTGAACGTTATCAAATGCAGTTGCAAAATGTGCAAAGGCAGTTAATGCCACACGGCTCTCCAGCATGCCGCCCATCATACAGGGGATATTTTTGCCTGCACAGACAGTGTTTATTTTCTGAGCTTCCAATATGCCGCTGCTTTTTGCGAATTTTATATTCACAAAATCACAGGCTTCTGCTTCAAGCAGGCGTATAGCGTCGTAATGATCAAATACGCTTTCATCAGCCATAATTTTTACGGGCGATATTTTTTTAAGCGAAGGCAATAAATGATCGTCATGTTTACGCATCGGCTGTTCGCAAAATTCAATATTATAGTTTTTAAATGCTGTCAATACATGAACCGCCTCATCATAACTCCAGCCCTGGTTGGCATCGATCCTTAATTTTATTTTGTGTCCGACCGCTTCAGTGATCAAATGAATTGCTTCAATATCATGCTCGGGGTGCTTTCCAACTTTTATTTTTAAAATTTCAGCGCCTTTTTCGACAAAAGCTTTTGCTTGTTCCGCCATTTGTTGCGATGCATTGATGCCAACAGTTATATCTGTTTTCAATTCTTTTCTGCCGTTTCCTCCAAGAAATTTATATAAAGGAAGTTTCGACTGCTGTGCTGCTATATCATACAATGCCATGTCGAAAGCACTTTTAATCGTGTTGTTATAAGCCGTGAACGCGTGCAGTTCGCTCATCCGTTGCCCGATATCCAATGCATTCCTGTTTTTCCATAGTAAGGCAAAATCCTTCGCCATTTCAAAACAGGTGGCCTGTGTTTCTCCCGTTATCATCGGGAAAGCAGAACATTCGCCAACACCGGTTATACCGGCATCGGTATGTAAGCGGATAAAAATATTCTGGGCAAAATGCATGGTGCCTGTGGCAATCGTAAAAGGCGCCATGGGAATGCTGTATTTGTAAATTTCTGTGCTGGTTATATTCATGCTTTTGCCTGTTTCGTAAAATTATAATGCTTCATCTTTAGGTTCCCATAACTCAATTTTGTTGCCCTCCGGATCCATGATCCACCCAAAGCTTCCGTAGTCGTAATATTCAGTTTTATCTGCCACCCAAACACCACTATGTTTTAAATTCATTAATAACTGGTGCAGGTTTTTTACACGGAAATTGATCATGCATTTACTTTCTGAAGGGCTGAAATAATCACTGTCTTTTTTAAAGAAGGAGAACACGGTGGTTCCCGGAATTTCAGGCTTCTCATTCTTCCAGCGGAAAGCTGCATAATTACCTTTTTCAAATTCAATTCCTAAGTTTTCTTTGTACCATTTAGCGAGAGCTTCGGGATCTTCTGCCTTTATAAACACACCGCCGATACCTGTAACATTTTCCATAAGATGTTTTTAAATGAAAAAAAAACAATTGTAGTGTTATATTAACCGTAAATCCTATTCAATAAAACCGGTCCTGCCAGAATTTCAAGGCAGGGGTTTAGTGATCTATAAATTATAACCTGAGTTATAGCCAGATATTATAAAGCAATATCAAAATTACAAACTGAATATAAGTTTAAGACAACAATAGTTTGCTGAATAATTTTTCTTTTACACCATTAAGCCATTCATTCTTCAAAATACTTAATACGATAGAATCTCTTCTTACGTCGCCTTCGGCTGTGGGCATATTGCTGCGGAGAATTCCATCCACTTTACAACCTATGGATTTCATGGCCGCAATGCTTCTTTCATTTCTTGCATCAGCCCTGAATTCAACTCTTTCCAAACCTAATTCTTCAAAAGCAAATTGCAGCAGTAAAAATTTACAGTGTTTGTTCAAGCCGGTGCCATGAAATTTTCTGCCATACCAGGTGTAGCCGAGCTGAATGGTTTTGAAAGGCAGGTTAATATCATAAAATCTTGTACTGCCTGCGTATTCATTGAGCTTTTTGTCAAACACTATAAAAGGAAATTCTTTGCCGGCTTTTCTTTCAGTAAAAGCAATATCCATATAATTTCTTAAACCATCTGCTCCTTCTGCTCTCACCAAAGAATAATACCACAATCCTTTTTCATTTAATGCCAACGGTAATAAATTTTCATAATCCTTTTCTTCAAGCGGCCTTAATAAAACGCGTTCATCTTCTAATACAACATCTGGAAACTGTTCTGCTGAATCATTCATATTTTCGTGCGTGAGGCTCAAAGATAACCTCTAAAGAAAAACAAATTTATTATGTGCGGAATTGTTGGATACGTAGGACATAGAGAAGCTTATCCTGTTATAATGAAAGGGTTGAAGCGGCTTGAATACCGCGGGTATGACAGCGCCGGCGTGGCACTGCTGAACGGAGGTTTAAAACTGTATAAAAAGAAAGGAAAAGTGGCAGATCTTGAAGAAGCGGTTATTGGTGAAAATTTGAAAGGAAACATTGGCATTGGGCATACACGCTGGGCAACACATGGGGAACCAAGCGACCGCAACGCACACCCCCATTCAAGTAACAGCGGAAGCATTGCAATAATACATAACGGCATCATTGAAAATTATGCACAGATAAAAAATGAGCTGCTTAAAAAAGGATATACCTTCAGCAGTGATACCGATACGGAAGTGTTGTTGAATTTTATTGAAGACATCAAACAAAATAATGAGAGCACACTGGAAGAAGCCCTGCGTATCGCTTTAAAAAGAATAGTTGGCGCTTATTGTATTTTACTCATTGATAAAAATGATCCGCAAACAATTATTGCTGCCCGCAAAGGAAGCCCGTTGGTAATTGGTATTGGGAAAAATGAGCATTTCCTGGCAAGCGATGCGTCTCCGATCATTGAATACACCAAAGAGGTAGTGTATGTAAATGATTATGAAATTGCTATTGTGAGACATGATGAACTGATCCTGAAAAACCTGGGCAATGAAAGACAAACGCCTTTTATTACAAAGCTCGATATGGAGTTGGCGGCTATTGAAAAAGGAGGTTATGAGCATTTCATGCTAAAGGAAATTTTCGAGCAGCCTCAGACAATTTATGATTGCCTGCGCGGGAGATTAGATGCCGATAAAGGAACTATCACAATGAGCGGTATTCAGCAGTATGCAGAACAGATCATGCATGCCAACCGCATCATAGTGATCGCCTGTGGCACGAGCTGGCATGCAGGCCTGGTGGCCGAATATGTTTTTGAGGAGCTTTGCAGGATACCTGTTGAAGTGGAATATGCTTCTGAGTTTCGTTACAGAAACCCTGTTATACACAAAGGCGATGTTATCATAGCCATATCGCAAAGCGGTGAAACAGCCGATACGCTGGTGGCCATTGAAACAGCAAAAGAGCAGGGCGCTATTATCCTTGGCGTGTTGAATGTAGTAGGATCATCTATCGCAAGAAAATCACATGCAGGCGCATACACGCATGCGGGTCCGGAGATCGGCGTTGCCAGCACAAAAGCATTTACCGCGCAACTTGCTGTGCTTACTATGATCGCTTTAAAGATCGCGCATGCAAAAAGATCAATTGATGAAGACCGCTATCTTTTATTGTGCAAAGAATTAATGGAAATTCCGGATAAGGTGGCAAAAGTTTTACAACAACAGGGCGCTATACAAGTACTGGCGGAAAAATATAAAGACGCGTATGATTTTTTATACCTTGGACGTGGTTATAATTTTCCTGTTGCATTGGAAGGTGCATTAAAGCTGAAAGAGATTTCTTATATACATGCAGAAGGTTACCCTGCTGCAGAAATGAAACATGGGCCTATTGCGCTCGTTGATGAAAAGCTACCGGTTGTTTTCGTGGCAACAAAAGATTCTTATCATCATAAGATCATCAGCAATATGCAGGAGATCAAGGCAAGGAAAGGAAAAGTTATCTCTATTATTACCGAAGGTGATACTGTTTCACCAACACTTTCAGATGATGTAATTGTTGTTCCGTCTGCCGATGAAATTGTAGCGCCCATGCTGAGTGTAATTCCTTTACAGTTGCTTGCTTATTATATCGGTGTGGCAAAAGGTTATGATGTGGATAAGCCGAGGAATTTAGCGAAGAGTGTAACGGTGGAATAATTCACAATTGCAGATTTGCGATTGCAGATTGCAGATTTTGTCATGTCCTAAAAAAAGTAGACAGTATTACTACTATTACCTTTTTCTTTTTTTTGCTACTTTTTTTTCTTTTTAGTTTCCACATTTTAATTGTGGATATCCTCTGAAAGCATTGATTTTATTGATACTTACGCTTCC
>DASUGF010000095.1:0-67669 GCA_036274175.1 Parafilimonas sp. | reverse complement strand
AAAAAATTCTTTTCTGATATTCATTAAGATGAGGTAATAACTTCTTGATCTTTTTCTTTAATGCTTCCATATTATAAAAGTAAGCATTATCTTATTTTTTAACCAAATAATGTCAAAGTTATTTCCTTACACTTTCTTACTATGAATGCTTGAACCCCGAAGGTTTTTGAAACCTCCCGGTTGTGTTATAATCTATTTAAAGCCTGCAATGAAGACTTTACTGCGAAAAGTATTATGATACGCTCATAGTATTGATAGAATAGGCTGTCAACACTTTTGGGAATTTTGTTTTAAAAGAGTTTATAATAAGCAAAATGATAAGGCCCTCTGTTGATTTCTTACGCAGTGATTCATTCAGGTTGTTGTGGAATATGCATATATATGCGAGCGATGTCCGCGAATAATAATTGCCGCTGGTTAACCTGCCAGGACTTTCAGACCTGGCAGGTTGGTGAATCAAAATTAAGCTTCTTGCAAAATCAACAATGGTAAATGTGTATGGGAAGCCATTTCTCTTGTATAATGTTTTTGGACAAGATGGCCTGAGTCACGGGCAATCATTGCTATCAGCCCTGTGTCGCCTTTTTCTTTGAGATAATAATTGATCCCGCTTATCACATTATTGCTGAACATGGTAAAGCGTTCAGTTTCTATCTCGGGATGGAAAAAGGAAAGAAGAAATTCACGTTCCGCTCTCTTTTCATCAGGAAGCATCGTATTTGCCGGCCTCACGTTCAACACCCTTAGTTTTGGTTCAATAATCAACAAACCAATTTCCTTAAGGATGCGGAGTGAATCCTCATTTTCGAAGAATTCGAGATCTGTTGCCAAAACAATCCTGTTTTTTCCTTTATAGAGAAAAGATTCAAACCGCGCCACTTCCGGAATAACCAGCACAGGTACGCTGGTTTTAGCTATAACTTTCACCGTGTTGCTACCAATCAACATTTTTTTCAATCCGCTGGCTCCTTTTGTGCCCATTACAATAAGGTCGGGTTGCTGAACTGCAATTATTTTTTTGAGCGTCGTGACAAAATTGCCGTGAGCTATAAGCGATTCACAATTTAAATCGGGATCGATGGATTTTTCCAAATCTGATTCTATAGTTTTTAACTTTTTTTTGGTCTCTTCGTCGTCTTCGTCCTTCTGAACTATAGTTACTACAATGAGCCGGGTAGAGGCTCTTTTTGCCACCTCCGCCGCAAAAGAAAGAGCATTAATGGATGCAAAAGAGAAATCAACGGGAACAAGAATTGTTTTCATGTGTTATGTATTAATAATTTCATAAACATAATGATAATAATTTGATTCAATTATTAATCTTTATGATTTGCCGGAAAGGCGGATATTTAATTAACGCTGCAAAGGTCTTGCGAACAAATGAGTTATTTTTACCTCGCAGTAGTAATGCATTCAATATAATCTATGAACAAAAAAATTATTGCGCTCTTTTTTTATTCTTTAATTATACATTCCGGCTACAGTCAAAACAATAAAGCGCTTGCGAACAAGATAATCAACGATCACCGGCTTGATACTATAGTATCCAAAGCAAAAGTTCTACTCAGTAAAGGGTTTAATGCAGGCGATGGCTATCCCCAGGTATGGATCCGCGATCTGAATACATTTATTGAAACATCGCTTAAAGTATATAACGTTGATACGATTAGAAAAAACCTGCTCGTGTTTTTATACATGCAACAACCCAATGGTGAAATTGTTGATGGTTATGTATTGAAAGGGCATGTAAGCTGGGGTGATCCCAATATGTATTATTCAGCGCTTGATACAACGCATGTCGGTTTTAAAAATACCGTTGAAACAGACCAGGAAACTTCGCTGATACAGGCCATTGGCAAATACATTCGTGTTACGGGCGATACATCTGTTTTGTATGAAAAGATCGGCGATAAAACAGCGTTGCAACGCCTGGATGAATCAATACAATTTCTTTTAAAAAACCGCTATTCGGAAAAATACAAATTGCTTACAGGCGCTACCACACAGGATTGGGGCGATGTGCAGATTGAGGGCGGCGCAGTGGTAGACGTTGATAGTCTCACCCACTGGAGTAGTGATGTATATGATAATGCTATGTTTGTTATTGCATTGAACGATATGATCAGCTTTAGCAATAATGCAGCCGATAAACAAAAATGGAAGGATTTGAAAGAGCTCACTTCAGTCAATACCAAAAAATATTTATGGGATGCCAAGCATCAAAAATTTATTCCGCATTTGTATATAAATGGCTCGCCCTTTCCTGCATCATTTGACGAGAATACAATTAACTATCATGGAGGTACTGCTGTTGCCATTGAAGCAGGTTTATTATCGAAAAAAGAAATTGAAGCAGTGAATACCTATATGCTACGCGACGTACAACAATCGGGTGCACCATCTATTGGTGTAACTATGTATCCGCCTTATCCTGAAAATATTTATCCGGGTTCAGGAGCAAACAAAGAGTATAATTACCAGAATGCCGGTGACTGGGACTGGTTTGGCGGAAGGATGATACAACAGTTAATAGTTTATGGTTTTGTACAGCAGGCATATGATCAAATGCAGCCCATGATCGAGCGCTTTATGCGTGATGGCAGGTTTTATGAGTGGTATACCCGTGATAACAAACCAGCCGGATCTGCCGATTTTAAAGGCTCTGCCGGTGTGTTGGCAAAGGCGGTTGATATGTTACGGGATTGGGCAACAAAATATAAAGATTAAATTGTCCGGTACAGGTGTTTTTCATTGAATTTTCCCGTGTACTGGAGGCGTAGGCGCGACAGCTTATCGCATTCCAATTTCAATGCCTGCCTTAAGGCAGCAATAAATCTATGGCGAATATGTTGCCCTTTAATCAATATTTTTTTAAAATTTGTACGGCTTAATCTTTAACAAAAAATCATGTTATGTTACTCACTACTACAAACCTCATCGAAGGCAAACCAATACAACAATATTTAGGCATTGTGACGGCGGAAACCATCATAGGCGCCAACATTTTTAAAGATATTTTTGCCGGGATCAGGGACATAGTTGGCGGCAGAAGCGGCACCTATGAAAGGGTAATTGAAGAGGCCAGGACCAATGCGCTGAAGGAACTGGAAATGAAAGCGCAGCAAATGGGCGCCAATGCTGTTGTGGGAATTGACCTGGATTTTGAAACTGTAGGTTCAGGGGGAAGCATGTTGATGGTAGTGGCGACCGGAACAGCCGTAAGGATATAATGCTCCGCAGGAACGTGAACCGCATTTTTTCAAATCCCTTTGTTGTCATTTTTCTTAACGCGTTTGTTGCAGTAAGAAACATGACTGTTATGCACCATGGATAGTAACAACCGTTTTCTTCCAAAATCGAACTGTACAATCGCCGGATGATTTTGTATCGTCTGATTTCATTTGATCAAAACCATTTGCTTACTGTCGATTAATCTTTCATCAACAATTAATGAGTACTGATAGGCGCCGGACGCAAGAGTTGAAGCATCAACATGTAAACTGCCCTTGCCGCTTCCTGAAACGTTTAATGTCTTTAGTGTTTTGCCCGACCTGTCTGTTATAATAATTTTTGCAGAATTGAATCGCTGCGTTATTGTATAATTGATAGTCGTTGTATGATTGAAAGGATTGGGAACATTTTGTTTTAAAGAACTGCCCAACCATTTAGTATCTGAAGTCTGATGTTGAACATTTATAGAAGCATCTTGTTGATTCCCTTTAATGATCGTTTTTAGTTGTTCAATTTCTTTTTTCAGCTCAGCGATCTCTTGATCCTGGCTTGTAAATTTTGACCTTTGATTTTCATCAAGCTCCTGAACTGCTTTTACCAAAGGCATTACAAACTCCGCGTATCTTAATCCATATAAACCTTTATCATTTTTCGCAGCATCTACACCGCTGAAATCATAATTCAATTCTTTAGCAGCTTTTTCTACATCCTGCGCTATAAAGCCTGTGTAAATTATTTGTTGTTTGGCACTCCGTGCATCCATCTCTGTTTCTGCAGATTGATGCAATAACGATTTATCATCTTTATCTTTTGTAATTGATGTCTGCATAATTTTTTCCGCAGCATCCAGGTCTAAATTATACGTAACAGGTTTCAATTTGTTAATAAAAGCAAGACCGGGCACATTTCCTTTTACATTCTTCTTTACTCTTCCATCAGAAACATTACTCCAGCCCACATAACCTCCGATGGAAGTAACAACAGCATTACCAATACGTACCTGGTTAGGCGCAGTAATATAAGCTGCATGACCAAGTGCGGTGCTGTTATAAACACCGTTTAATGTGGCGCGGGCATCTGACCCGACAAATGTGTTATCATCACTGTTGCCATATCCACTCCCGGCACTCACGCCTATCGCGGTATTGCGCCATGAAGTAGTTATATTATTTAAAGCATTCCATCCTACTGCCGTGTTATAACTGCCGTCAGTATTGGAATAAAGCGAGTATGTTCCGCTCGCTGTATTGCTATACCCGGTGTTGTTTTTATACAATGCTTCTTTGCCGGTTGCAGTATTGTAATTACCTGTAGTGTTATTGAACAGGGCTGTATGACCGACCGCGGTATTATTACTTGCAGTGGCGCTGGAAAAAAGCGCTGCCATTCCAACTGCAGTATTGTAGCTGCCTGTTGTAATAGAATATAGCGCGTTGTTACCCGCTGAAGCATTACCAAAACCTGTAATGCTTAGCGTGCCTGACCCGGTTCCTAAAAAAATATTCAGGTTTGCCGGGTCTGCACTTATTAATTTATGATTATCTACGTAGAAGGAAGAGCCGCTGCTTATGTTAATGCTTCCGTTTACGTCGAGCAATTGTAGAGGCTTTGTAGTGCCGATACCAATTTTCCCACCTGATAAAATGCGCATTCTTTCTTTGCTATTTGTTTTAATAACAAGCGATTGATTGTCTTTTGTCCCCAAAAAATTAATTGAAGGATCTGTGCCATTGTTGCCGGCGGTTGACCAGCTTTGCGCAAAGGATGCAATTAAAAAGCTGCACGAAACAACTACCAGCAAAACACATTTTTTCATAAAAAGATTTTTTTTAAAACAGTTACAAAGTAGATAGTGTATCATCTGATAAGATTGCGCTTTTCCAATCGGCTGTATTATTTTTCCTATCGGAAGTAGTCAATAAAATATTTTAAACATTAAGAGAAATTTACTTGATTCAGAAGTTAATTTGCAGTATGCCTAAGTTAGATGGAGACTTTAAAAACCAAATTAAATCACTGTCAAAAGCAGAACTTGAGAATATTGTAATACGCTTTGCTTCTAAGTATAAAGAGGTACATGATTTTTTAGCAGTGAATTATTTTGATAAGCGATTTGGCGAAGAAGATTTATTTATCGAGACAAGGAATGATGTTCAATTATTATTTAAAAAAAATTACAAAGGTTATTCCCCACAGCTTCAACTGGCAAATATGATAGGATCTTGCGTGAAGCGTATAAATGAGTTTGACAAGCTTTGTAAAAACAAAAACTTATGTGCTGATTTGCTAATGATAATTTTGGATGAAGTGTTTAGCTACACAACCGATTTATTCGGAACATGCTTTACAAAATATGATTACAAAGTGGCATTATTGCTGAAAAGATTAATAACATTAGTAACAACCAGGTTGCATCCTGATTATAAAATAGAATATGAAGGAAAAATAAATCACTACCTGGAAGCGCTACACCGCACATCAAATCATATTGATTTTATTTATGCAATGCCTGCGGCTATTTGATGCAGCATATTTTATAAGGTAATAAACAATGTATTGACAAAAAGCGCAGAGCTGCAATGTCGGCGCAAACACTGTATCAGGCCAGATAATGCTAAGCCATTTTCAACTAGCGTTTAAGTTAAGCGTGGTTGTCAGTAGTGAATGGTGAGTAATTACCCTAAACATGCGGCATTCACTCACAACTACTCACAACTCGCCACAATTACGACAATTTACAATTAACATAACGCTATCTATAAAACATCTTTTTTCAGTTCAGGAAATACCTTTCCTATTTTGTTAATAAGGTATTCACCATAAGTGCCGGAGAATTCATGTACACTGCTTTTATCCCAACGCTGGTTTTTTGTTTCATGAATGCGGGTAACGGATTCAATGGGCCAGATGCGGGTATCAAAGCCGGGATCGAAAAACAGCGGGAAAGAATAACGGTCTTTGCCCGAAGTATTCATAACACGATGTGGCGTTGAGCAATACAGGCCGCCGGTCATCCTTTCAAGCATATCACCGATATTACAAATGAAAGTGTCTTAATGGGCGGCGCGTCTATCCATCCTGCTGCTGTTTTTACCTGTAAGCCACCGGTATCATCCTGTTTTAAAATAGTAAGCAGGCCATAGTCGGTGTGTTCTCCAACACCCCACTGGGCCTGGTTTTTTTGTGGCGGATAATGGAAAATCCTGAAAAGTATAAGTGGGTCCTGGTGGTACTTTTTAAAGAAATAATCTTCCTCCAGTTGCAGGCTTAATGATATGGCTTTCATTATAACATGACCAACATTGGTTACAGCATCTATATATTCCAGCACAGCCTCTTTAAAGCCCGGTGGGTTTATTGGAAAAAGGTTAGCGCCATGCAAAGGAAGATTTTGCTGTACTCGTGGATCATCGGCACCCAACTCTGTTCCAAAATAGATGCCTTCCTTTAGATCGGGCTTGCCCGAAGTCAGTTCGCTGTTAAGCGGAAAATAACCACGCCAGGCCCTGCCTGCTTTGTGCATGGCGATCTGCATCTTTTCTTCTTCGGGCAGTGCAAAAAAATGATGACTGAATAAGGCAAGGCCGTTTTGAAGAGAAGGAGATACTCCATGACCTGCCACATAAAAAAAGCCATGTTGCAAACATGCCTGGTTTACCAGTTTTGCAATGGCAAATTTGTTTGTATTGAAATTGCTGAAATCTATCAATGGTATGGCATTGGTCATAATGTTAAGCAATTAAGTGTAAATATAAAGAAGCGGTTTGAAGTTATTTAAAAGGTCAAACATAGCCTGTACTCCGTAATGATTATGCTCACTGTTTTGCATCCAGCACTTCTCTCAAGACACGTTCCCATCTTCCGGTTCCGCAAGTATAGGTACTACATCTTCATATACTTCATCGCTACTGCTTTTAAAACAGAGAAAATAAGTTTGAATTGCGATCCTGTCACATTAACAGCAGCATGGTTCCCCAGGCACCCTAATTTCCGAAAAAGAAAAGTAACCGGTTTTTGAATAATGAAGAAAACCCTTATTTTTGAATGATCATACTATTGACTAACAATTTAAATTATGTCCTTATGAAACAAATCAAACTTTTTGCTTTTATCCTTGCTTGCATTTTATGTTTTTCATCGATATCTTATGCCGGTGGAAAGAAAAAAGAAGGAAAAAAAGTTCCTATCACTGGCGGAATAGGTTTGCTCGTTGCTGCCGGCGCTGCTCTTGGTGCAAAAAGAGTTTTTCAAACGAATAAAAAAGACAATTCTGATCTTAAATAGCATTTAATAATCGGCTTGCTTCGATAAGATAATTCGAGAGTTTAACCGTATGTTTTTTGTTATTTAACCGGATTATACGCGGGGCAGTATCTGCTTCGCGTTTTTTATGCAGTTAAGCAGATGCTGTTTAGTAACGATCCTGCATTAGGCGTATTTATTGATTCGAATATTTGAAAAGGGAATGGACAAATAGAAAATTGAAGATTATGAAATAACAAAGGAATATGGCGGGTGATTGAAGCGATAAACAATATTTGAGGATGCCGCAATGATGCGGCCATTTGGAAAATCATACATAGCAGCGTGACCGTCCGCCAGGTAGCATTCACCGTGAAGCGGGTCCAGTTCAAGTATTTTAAAAAGAATATTCCGAGCTTCGTTATAATAATGACCACCGTATAAATTAAGACAAGCAAGATGCAAAAGATAGGGAATTGAAAAAGGATCATACTCCACATATTTTTTCATGATGGCAATTTCCCCTGTCCATTTCACCTTGCAGCATAATACAACGGTACCATCTTCAAAATGAGGGTATCTGAACATATAATTTTCACCATCGCAATCAAAAATATCTACCGCAACGATAAAATTTACTCTTCTGGTTTTTGCATCGCAAGTACTAAATATTTTTGTAAATTTTTTGTTTGATTTTTTTTCATATTCCCTTCTGATAAACTAACTGCAACTTTTTCAGCTATCACTGCTGAAACGAAGTCTTTTTTTGCTGCGTATAACCCTGCTAAAACATCAAAAAAGGCAGGTGAATTAAAATTGGTTTGCGTTATGCCACGTATGATGGCATCAAATCCAATTCGCAATATTTGGGAATCAATGTCACCTTCTATATGAGCTACCTGCCAACCTGTAACCAGGTAGGTGTTTGGTCTTACATAGGAATAATTTGTAAGTAATTGCTGCCCGTAATCAATAGCAGTATCAAAATGTTTTGCCTTTATTGCCTGATTGAATTTAAGCAAAGTTTTTTCTGCATCAATGCCTGATGTGTATTGCTCCCGTAAACTGTTTACATCATAATGACCTTCGATAATATCATTTAATGTATTATCTATCGTTACCGGGTCGCCCATATAAACAATTTTACCGTTTCTATCAACAAGAAATGAAGTTGGCAGATTACCAAATCCGCTTTTTTGCATCCATGGGTGAAGCCAAATGCCTTCTTCACCGTCTTTTACTGAAGGAGCAACCCATGCAACGTTATAATTCATCAGCGAATCTTTTTTTAAAATAAATTGTTTTACATTTTCAAATGTATTTTCATATTTATCTTCACTTGTAATACCAATAACTTCCAAACCTTTCGACGCATATTTTTTTTGTAACTCCGATAAATGAGGCATCCCAGCGATGCACGGAACACACCAGGTTGCCCATAAATCAACTAAATAAACCTTGCCGTTTTCAAAAGGTTTAAATCCTCCATTTTTAAGCCATTGCTCAATTTTTAATTCAGGTACATTGTCACCAATTGTCAGATGGGGAGATTGTGCAAACAGTGTAAAATGGAAGAAGTTTACAGCCGTTAGCAGAAAAAGGAGATAGCAATGTTTCATTTGATTAAATTTCCGGTATTCATTACAACTCAAATCATAAACCCAAATCCTCATAAACATAGCCATACCTACAGCAAGCGCCGATATTGATGAAGGAATAAACCTTGTTTTTGCAAGATTGCTGAAAACGGATTTTAAATGGTTACGGAGCATATTTCATACTATTATTTTTCTATCTTTATTGGTCTTGCTTCTGCTTGTTCATTTTGTTTTTTATTGTCCCCTGTTTTGACAGGAAAAAATGCAGGCGCAGCTTCATTCGATTTTTCTACCGGGCCATTATACCTGATATATTTTATTTCATCAAGTTTATACACGGAAGTTTCATTGCCAATTTTTATGCTCACGTTTTTATTGGCGAATGATAATATATGCCCCTCTAATGTTTTTCCGGATTTTAGCTGAATGGTATCCTGTGCTTTTGTGCAAAAAAAGAAAAGACTAAATGCAATAATCAATTTTGTTTTTTTCATATTATTCAGTTTTGAATTGTTGTTTAACATTATTTCTTTGCTTTTAACAGTTCCTATAAATCAAGGCCTCATTAACTTCCTGCATACAAACTGTTTAATTATCTGCTTTTACAGGGGATTCGGTTTTATCTATATTGCCGGAGTCTGTTTTTGTTTCGGATGATTTCAATCGGTTTCTCCGGTGCTTTCTGTTATTCAATAGATTTTCAGGCAAGCTATTTTCAGGAAGTGTGTCTGTATAAACTTCAAACTTTCCTGCAGATATTACATATCTTGCCTTGCGATTACCTTCAATCTTTTGTTTTGCACCAAAATCATTATACATCAACACTTCACCTTCCTGCATGGCTACAAAAACAGTATCGGCTTTTGAGTTGATGTAAAATTTTGTACCGATATCCATGATATGCAACTGGTTCATGTTTATTACAAAAGGCAATGAACTATCGTGTTTTACTGAGACAAAGGCTGAGCCGGTTAAAGAAATATTCCGGTTGGTTTTTCCAAAACCCGTATCGAATGTGATTGAGGAATTAGTTGCCAACACTATATGCGAGCCATCTTCTAATTGTATATTTTTTGCAGAACTGTCCGTTTTATATAGAATAGCTTCCGCAACTTTTGGTAGCCTGGGAGTTGAATATTTAAACAAGACACTAATACTGATAAAAACTATAACGGAAGCTGCAATGCCTAACTTCCACCACTTTAACCTGGTAATCTTTATTGAATTTTCTTTTTTATCAATTTCAGTTTTGACCTTAATCCATGCCTGCTGCTTTGTTTCTGCTTCATTTATGTTAGTTGATGCAAATATTTTTGTTGCACCCTCAAAATGTGCTTTATTGTCCACAGAGGCGGCTTTCCAATCTTCCAGTTGAATAGCTTCCTCCGGCGATGCTTCACCAGCCAAAAATTTAGAAATTAAATCGTTTATTTCTATATTGTCCCTCATTTTATATTATGCATTACTATAAGCAATAAGGGTAGATATTCTTTCAGCATTTCCTTCATTAATTTCAGCGCTTTACCCATTTGATTTTCCACCGTTTTTTCTGAAATGTTTAATGCCGATGCTATTTCCCGGTATTTTAAATTTTGAAAACGGCTCATGCTAAATATCTTTCTGCATTGTTCGGGCAATTCTGCTATTGCCTGTTTAATTTTTATTTCCAATTCTTTTTCTATCGCCTTATCAGAAAATGCAGCCACATCATTTAATCCGGGAACGTTCTTTCTATGTCTTAGTTTTATTTTTTCGTGCTTTATAAAATCAAGACTTGCATTGTAAACCATCTTATATAAATACGCCCTTGCCGAAATATGAATGTTTAGCTTCTCCCGTTTCCGCCACATATCCACAAACATTTCCTGTACAATGTCGCCGGCATCGTCCATGTCTTTTACGATAGTGCAGCAGTAATGCAACACAGGTATATAATAATCCTGAAAGAATTGTTCAAACTCTTTAATGTTTGTTATCTGCCTCAAATTATTCTAATGCTTTTACCTGTATATTAAAATTAACCGCTTACCCGGTAGTAAGACGATTAAAGTGAATAGTACCCCTATCGAGAGTTAGATACTTTTTTAAAAGTTATTTTTTTGTCCAATTATATGGCGTTGATGAGCGTTATTTGGTGCAGCTTCCAAACGTCTGTAAATATTTATAAACGATCACAAACAAATTATATATTACAGTCATTGGGCGACAAGACACCACAACGGCGAGACGGAGAAGAACAACAGTAAAAAGAAGAAAGTGAGTACGAATAATGAAACGCAGATTCTTAATCTGCGCAGCTTTGGCTATGCCGAAAGACCCTCGTTACGATAAATATCAAATCCATTTATAAGTGTAAATAAAGGGATTCATCCTGCACAGGTGAAAATAAACCCTTGCTTCACCGCCTTTGGTTATTTGGCGGTTTACGTCAAGACTATTGATTAAGAGATAGCGCTGTTTTGAATTTTGCTTAAGGAATGCAGGGCAAAGGTTGATGTTATTTATATACAGTTTTTATTTTCCCAGTTGCTGCATTACAACTTTCGCCATTTCTTTTGAGCTGAACGGGTTTTGCCCGGTAATTAAATTGCCGTCAACAACTACGTTTGATGTCATGGGTATAAATGCTTTTTTGTAATTGGCGCCTCTTGTTTTTAATGCGGCTTCAAGATTAAAAGGCACTTCTTTTTTTCGCCTGGCCAGGGTTTCTTCAAACCAGTCAAACCCTGTAATGGTTTTGCCTTTGATCAAATATTCACCGCCGGATAATTTCACATTCAGTAAGCCGCCAACACCATGACATATCGCAGCTACCATTCTCTTGCTTTCATATTGTTCTTTAACGATGGCCTGCAACGCAATATCGTTTGGAAAATCATACATGGTAGCGTGGCCGCCTGCCAGGTAAACACAGTCAAACGGTTGCCCGGCAACTTCATGAATACTTTTAGTATGCTGCAGCAACTTCATGAATGCATCGTTTTCAAGATATGCTTTGGATATTTTATCAAGCACCAGTGGTTTCAAACTTTCAGGGTCAATGGGTGTATTGCCGCCTTTCGGGCTTGCGATTGTTATATCAAAACCCTGTTCTTTTGCCGCGTGATAAATATGCGTTAATTCACTTAACCATAAACCTGTTTTCAGCTTGCCGCTGGCATACATGCTTACGTTGGTAACAATCAATAAAATTTGCATACTGCTATTTGGCAATGAAGTTAGCGCTTCAATTTTTTTTGATCGCTCATGATGCGGATAATTCCTTCTTTGTAAGTAGTTACTTTAAACTCCGGGAACCTCTTTTTAAACTTTTCCGAAATAAAAATATTGTCATACTTATAACGGGACAATAGTTCCTGTACTTCTTTCATTTGCTTAATGAATAAACCACCCATTTTAAACATCCACATCTTTAAAACTATATAACTGAGTTTCTTTTGATAGATTTCAGATGCAAGGTTTACCAGTTCTTTATAAGTAAGCCTGTTATCATCGCAGGGTAAATGCCATGTCTGGTTGTATGCATCCGGTGTATTGCCTGTCAATGCCATGGCACGGCTTGCATCCGGCGTCCATATAAGTGTTCGCAACGTATCATCTGTGAGGGGAACCTTCAGCTTTTTGTTTTGCAGGATGCTGTCGAAAATGAAAGTATTGGTAATGCTTTGCGTTTTGCCAGGCCCATAAAATTCAGGCGCCCTGCAAATAACCGCCTCTATACTCTTTTGCTGTATTTCTTTTAATAACATAGTGGCAATCCCGGCCCTTACAACTGATTTTGGCCCAACAGGTATAAACGGGCTTTCTTCTGTTTGTGGTTCGCTGGTTTTGGGATACATATAGGTATTGTCAAAAAAAACCAACTTACAACCGTGCTTTTTACAGGCATCAATCACATTCCGCATCATAACAGGAAATTGTGCTTCCCACATTTTTGTATTCATGGGCAGGCCAACTGTTAAGTAAGCGATACCGCTGCCTTTCACAGCTTTACCCGTTGCATCAGCGTCTAATAAATTTGCAGGAAAGAGTTGGTCTGTATTGTTTGTTTTTTTAGGATTTCTGCTTACTAACCTGATATCAGTAGTATAATTCTTATGCAATTCTTTTGCTAAGGTTTCCGCTATTTGTCCGTTTGCTCCAAGTATGGTTTGCATAATTTTTATCTTATTTACACAGCGTGCATTATCAAAAAAGAAAACAATATTTCTATTGCTTTTTATCCGGCTTTGACAGCATGTAATAAAAATATAATAAATTGTTGGTGCAGTAATACTGCACTCTTTGAAGTTATGAATAATAAACACGTTGTACCCGGAAGCTATCAACAGCCCATTTACTCTAAAATCGCCACCCATCCCGGTGAAGTGTTGAAGGATGAAATTGAAGAACGTAAACTGGTTAAAACCGAAGTGGCGCAAACCTTAAGCATACAGCCCGGCCACTTAAGTGAACTTTTTAAAGGCAAGCGAATTATATCCCCCGCGTTTGCACTTAAACTGCAGGAGTTGCTGAATATTCCGACAGAAACATGGCTGATACTTCAGAACCGTTATAATTTAACGGAATTGAGATTGCTGGAAACAGCTTAATGATAAGTGTTCCCAGGTATGAAGGCTATACCACGGAAAGTGAATATTATTTAGTTAAACAATAATTTGCTATCTTTGTGCCAACAACACCTGCCACGCCTCTGATTCAAGCGCACTTTGGTGGGTTTCTTTTTTTTAAAACCTGCCATGAAATACTCAGACCCTGCACTTACGATTGAAGAACAATTTCAGCTGCTTGTTAAAAATAATCTTACCATTACCAGTGAAGCCGCAGTAAAAGATACATTGATATCAATTGGATATTTCCGGTTAAATAATTACATGAAATATTTTAAAACAGGTAACCGGTTTATAGATGGCACGGTTGTAGAAGATATCAGGGATTTATACGAATTTGATAAATTTCTGCGTATAAGTTTATTTGACGCCATTGCCGATATTGAAGTGGCTGTAAAAGCTTTAATCAATAATTCGCTGGCCTGTAAATATAGTTCTCACTGGATATCCAATGCAGCAATATTTAAACCGGGGTTTTATAACTATCATCAGGAAATGATAACCGATATAACAGACTATTGCAAAAATAACCCCGAAGAACAATTCATAAAGAAATATAAAAACAGTTTCAACGATCCGCAGCTACCGCCTTCATGGATGCTTATGGAAATTATGTCCTTTGGAAAAATTTCAATGATCTACGAAAATATTTTGCATACTGAAGATAAAGTAGCTGTTTCCGCTCAATTAAAAACGCATGATAATATCCTTACCTCATGGTTACATTGTTTAACCTATATCCGTAATCTTTGTGCACACCATGCGAAAATATTAGACCGTACTTTAACTATAAAACCAATAATGCCATTACGAAAGAAAAACCGCTTTTTGAAAGATGCTGAAGAACTGGATACTTCTAAAATTTATGCCGTGCTTTGTTGTTTATGTTATCTTCTCCAATCCATTAATCCTGTATCAGATTTTAAAGAAAATATTACAAACCTAATGATAAATAATCCCCAGCTTAAACCAGCTTTCATGGGCTTCACACCGGACTGGGAAAATGAATCCATTTGGAAATAACCAGGTATAACCATTGCAAGAGGCAAAATTGCCAGTATGCTTTAGCAACTTTACGCTGTATTTATTAAGATAATGTTGCTGTTTACGTTGCAATAGCAATAAATAATAAATACAAACCGAAGATTTGATTACACTGCAACATAGCCGTGGAGACTATGCCGGGCACGGGTTCAGCCATCAACAACCCATTTACTCCAAAATCGCCACCCATCCCGGCAAAGTGTTGAAGGATGAAATTGAAGAACGTAAACTGGTTAAAACCGAAGTGGCGCAAACCTTGGGCATACAGCCCGGCCACTTAAGCGAACTTTTTAAAGGCAAGCGAAATATATCCCCCGCGCTTGCACTTAAACTGCAGGACTTGCTGGATATACCGGCAGAAACCTGGCTCATACTTCAGAACCGTTATAATTTAACTGAACTGAGATTACTGGGAACAGCTTAATGAATAATATTTACAATAAGTAGTATTTTTTGGTACAAGGATTAAACTCTTTATTAAAAAATCTTGCTATTTTGGCCCTTAAAAAGAATTATAAGCCTATTAATTTTTAAGCAAAACATAAATGAAACCTATTCTCTTATCGCTATCACTTGTTTGTTTGCTTTTATCCTGCACTAAAAGTAATGACGCATCAGAAAATGATATAACTCCGCCAACTGAAAATCCTTCAAAAAGTGATGATTCAACGGTTGCAGCATTAAAAGCGCATGTTTGGTTGTTCGATTCTTTATTAAGAATTGAAAACGGAGAAGTAACGGACTCCATTATTCAAAGCAATCCGAAGATTGAGATGTGGTACACGAATGACAACCTGTACTTTAATTTTCCTGATGGCCCGCAAAGTGAGTATAACTATGAAGTGGTTGAAGGCAATAAATTATACAGATGGCGTGAAGGAAACCCTAAAGATGAATATTTCATTATACAACGACTAACTGACAAATTGTTGGTGTTAAGTACGCATGATGAACCGTACCAGGATTATGAATATTACAGTCCCAAATAATAGTGCATAACATAAAAATCTACATGTTTTTCCTTCATATTAATAATTGAAGAATTGATTTGAGGTGATGTTACAGTGAGTAAACCTACTTCAGCAAATCTTCGGCAAACCCTTTCTTTAATTGCCGCAGCAGCTTGATATTATCTTCCACAGTATTTTCAAAATGTGCTGCCATGATGCCTGCGATTGTGCTTGTTTGAGTATTGACCGTATTGGTTTCTAAAATATCGCCAATTTTTTTATAAAGCTTATTCTTACGCCTTGCAATTTTATGCATTTCCCTGCCCATTACCCTTGCTGCAATATGCTTTAAGTCTGCGTCTTCATCATCAAACAGGTCGCTGTGGTTTTCCCATATTTCTTCATCATGCATGTCAAAAAAATAGTGCAGAATATCGCTTATATCTTTTATATCATCCCGCCTGTTTTCCGGCCGGTCATCCCAGGCAATCAGCTTAAGTATTACAATGCCCGGCAGTGTACAGAATTTAAATTCATGGGTTTCCTCTAATACCACCACGGGCAAACCTTCTTCATATATTTCATTAAAACCGGGAACATGAACCGTTGTAAAACCAGTGCCTTCCACTGTAACGCTACCATCTTCATTTTCTATGGCACCAAACGGCAGCAGGTCAACTTGTGTCTTATTTTTCCATAACAATACAAATGCATTGTCATGTATAGGTTGAAAATTTTCCTGTTCAACCAGGTAAGCTTTTAGCGTTTCGTAAATGCCTTTATCATTTACCAATACGGCAAAATCAATATCACCCGTTGTTCGGGTTGGCGGCATTTTATGAATGCCCATCATCCAAACATCCCTTGCTACAGCGCCCACCAAATAAAAATCTATCCCAAACCTTGCAAAGCCGCGTTCCAGCGCTGAAAGCATTCCTGATATTTCAGGTTGCTGCCTTAACTGGTTAAAATTTATCCTGTAAGAATTCATTATAAATCTTTTGTGCTGTTTCAAGGCTTCTCCTGTCCCCGTTGATTGTTAAATCGGCATAAGCCAGTAACGGCGGAACAACATTGCCGGTTGTTTCGTTATGCCAGAACTTTTTAAACACTTTTACATTTCCGTTTTCATCCGGTACCAGCCGGTAATTTTTAATTAACTCATTTCTTGCTTCCCCTGTATATAAAGTTAGCTCAGCGGGCTTTAAGTAGTTTGTAAGCAGACTGCCTGCGGCTTCACCGCCCCAAAAGGTTTTGCCATTCGCAATTGGCAGCGCCTTCCAGTTCAGGAAATCTTCCTCCTTTACAAATCGAAAGTTGCCAATATGCATGCCTGGCTTTAATTGTTCTGCATAGCCTGTTATCCATCTGTCTAACAGGTTCTTTTTATTGGTTAGCTTATATTGATCTTTATTCAGGTTGATAACAAATCCCGTTTCCCTTAGCCCGTTTATAATATTGTTGATGTTGCCCAGGGCTGCTCCTGTGCGGCCGGCTATTTCACGGTAGGGCAGGTTAATATCATCTTCATGCAGTAAAAAATGAAATAAGACTTTTAACCCAGTTTTGGTAAAAGCCCGGTTGCCGGTTTCTTTTTTTGCCTTTAAAGGCTGCTGTGCATCTATCCATACCATAGTATCCTGTTGATGCAGGAATATATTGCCATTGGCTTCAAGATAAGCAACCTGTTTATTTCGTAATGCTTCCTTTATTTTTGGAAACAACCGGCCTGCAACTACTATCAGCGGATCAAAAAGTTTTGCTTTTTCGAGAATGCCTGCCAACTGGTGGTTGCGTAATTCCTGTTTTGTGTGCGCATTAAAAGTGAGCTGCTGTTTATTTATTTTGAAAGTGATCTTACCATCCATTTCCCGCACACCATTCTCTTTCCACTTACCGGTAATTCCGGTATGGTTATATAAATTTTCAAGGGCGGTATGTACCAGTTTATCTTCTTTCATGTTCACTATTTATATTTGTACACGATACGTGAACAAATAAATTTTGTGAACAAAGGTAAATTTATATTTAAAGAAAATATTTTTTAAGTGATAAATTATGCTATTTCCTGAACTGTTGAAATTGTAAACTTTCTAAACATTCACTAAATCTGCGAGATTTTACTCTAATTATCTTGTAAGCAGATTGTTGATAAAGAAATTTTTGCCACAATCCTTCGGTATTTAGTTTTAAGTATCAAATTGAAAAGACGAATAATTCCTCTATGAAATATGTTGTAATAGATACTTGCAGTTGGATAAATTTAATAAGCGAAAACGAATTCAATCCTCACATAACACTGTTGGTTTTTTGGATAGAGCAAAACAATCTCCAGCTTTTAATGCCGGAAAGCATAATACATGAATGGAATGAAGGTAAAGACACTAAAAAAAATAGCATAATGGATTCCTGGAACGCTAAAAAAAGGCACTCCCAACAGGTAGCCAAAAAATCTTACAAAGACCATACTTTGGATTTTCCATTTGATTTAAGTTTTGTTGAACAGCAAATAGATACTATTGATAAGCTCATTCTTAATTGCTCAGTACAAATAAAAACTTCAGGTAGGGTTAAAGCTCTTGCAGCAGACAAATCTATAAAACCATATAAGGCACCTTTTCATAATAAGCTGGATAGTATGAAAGATGCCTACATTTATTTTTCCGCACTCGAGTTCTGTGGTGAACATTCAATTTCACAATTGCTTTTTATATCAGAAAATACAAAAGATTTTGGCAAGCCAATTTCGCAAGGAAAAGGATCAAAAAATGAAATTCACCCGGAATTGCTGACAGATTTCCCTTCAATTAAAGTAGATTATTTTGGCGAGATAGGCTGGGCAATAACAGAATTAAAAAGAGAATTGCCGTTATTGCCAGTTCAAGCAATTACTGAAGAAAAAACTACAAGTAATAATTATTATTCTATTCCTGAAAATAACCTGCCATTAATAGAATATCTACATCGACTATTCGAAAAAATATATGACGAATTAAACTTTATACCAATTAACATTATAACAAAGATTCCTCCTTTTAAAACAAACCAAAGTGGCTATGCGCATTACAATATATTTACTTTGAGCACAAACAATAAGACTTTCCTTGATTTTTTTGATGCTTTAATGAACAATGAAAAAGCAGCTCCCGATTATTCTAAAACAGAATTATTTCATGGCGTAAAGAATTATGTGCAAAAGACTGAAATGGTTATCAGAGTGCTTAATCGAAATTTGATTTTTAATTTGCGAGATGAAAAATCAAGAAGGCAACTCAACATCCATCTTCAAAAAAATGTTTCCTGCGATTGCGTAAAATGTTCCTTTTACAAATTTAATTTTCATAAGACATTTACGCATTTGAATGATGCGCCAGATGACTTTAACGAAAAACTGAAACTTGCATATATAAACTATCAGGCAGGAAATTATTTAATGGCTAAGAATATTTATCTGGAGGTCAGCAGAGATGCCAAACAGCAAAAAAAGGACATTATACATTTTATTTGCCAGTTTAATCTTTCCAAACTTGCAGTATTTATTCGAAATCATTATTGGGGGGAAAATAATCAAAAAGAATTAGTGGAAGAATTAGCGAAAATTGATATTCAAATGCTATCTCAAACACTAAATTTAAAGTCAAGCAATACATTATATCAATGGATTGAAAGCAGGGAATTTTTTACAAACATTTCCGACAATATTAATGAATTAGTAAGTAAAATATTGGACCATTACTACTCACAATTAAATGGGGGCTGGCAGTCCAATGAATATATTAAAGAGCTTATAAATGAATTCGCTGAACTTGACAGCTTTTTAAATTTGAATTTTATTATTTATGATCGCTTCGTTGAATTTGATAGATTTTTTGCCCGAGTTTTGGAAGGCTTGCTGGCGTCACATTCAATAACCAATAAGCAAGGTTCTCGTTTTAGTTTTTTTGATGATTATTGGATAAAAAAAATCATTTGCTACGCAAAAAAAGACGATATTTTAAAATATGTGAAGCGATATGGATTAAAAGAATTAATTTATTCCGAGAGCACCGATGACGTCTCATTTTTAGAGCTATCGCGAAACCTTATGTCTAATGCTGAAGAAACAAAAATTGCCTTTGAAACATACTGTGAAAAAAATAATAACAGTTTTATTGATAAGTATAATCAGTATTTTGAAAACATATTTACAATGGCGTCGCTGCTTATGCTCAGTGAAAAAATTGTGAATGAGTTAACTATCCTTTTGATCCATTTTTCCATGAGTGAAGAAATGATTTTTTGGAATAAATATGATGCAGTAAAACTATTTATTAAAGAAAAGGGCAGTTTGATTAAAAATGATTTATTAAAAGAATTTCTTCTTTCAATTTATAGAAAGACAAAATTACACGAGCATGGGCTTGCTGAAGCTGTTCTTGAACAAATAGCAGTAAACGGAGAATTTTCTCTACATGAAAAAGACTTTAATTCTCTGATAGAAAATTTTTTTAGCAAGTGTGCAAAGTGTGGAAGAATTCACAAGAAAGAAGAATTGCTTGCTTTATATAAAGCCGTTAATATTAAATATCGCTCGAGGATAACTGATAAAACTGAAAAGAGTTTGGCAGAAAAATTCGATTTGGAAATGTTTTATCTCGCGACAATTTCTGATGTTATTCCTTTTTCGAATGCATTATTCAATATTTATTTAAAAAAGTGCGAGCCAGAATTTGAAAAGAAAAGCTTTCCGGCTTTTTTGTCTTCAAAAGGTAATTATCACAGCATGCTGTTAGATATGCTTTTAAATCTTTGTTTTAAGTTCAATATTGATCTTAATGAAGGCGAATTCAATAAATTAAAAAATGTAAACAATTATTATTGCTGGCTTGCAGATATGGACAATTTTAATTATGATCTTTTCGATCCGGAATGGGTGATGGACTACCAAACAATATACTATCTTAAAGTTATGAGCAAATCGAAACAACTAATTAATGCACTCGTGAATTTTTTAAAGATAAAACAGCACAAAGGTGTCGAAAAAGTATTGCTTAAAATAACTTACTATGTTGAACACTAATTTGATAAAAGACTGTGATTCTATAGACAAAAGTTTAATTTCCACAAATGAATAGTAATCTTGAAAATTTATTTTATCTCATAAGAAAAGAAGATATTGTATTGTGGGCAGGGGCAGGCTTTTCCTCATATGCCGGATACCCTTCAGGAAAAGCATTAGCAGAGATTTTATATAACAACTTAACTCCTTCTCAAAAAAAACAAATTGATAAAAATCTGCCATTAGATCATTTAGCAGAAGAATTTATCAGGTTAAACGGTGGTAAGCAAAATTCTCTTATTCGGATACTGAAAGATGTTTTTTTGAAAAAACCGGAATCGCTTAAATATCATAAGATGCTTTCAGAAATCCCTCACATAAAAACAATTATTACAACAAACTATGATAATACATTTGAACTTGCTTATGAAGATGAGTGCTGCAAACTTATTGATGATACCGACATTGCCTATATCAATGACAAAACCAGGGTGTTTAAAGCTCATGGTGATTTGGTCAAGCCCGAAACCATCATAATTGCTTCCCGGCACTATAAGAACTTTTTTAAATCAGATTTACAGGATAATATATTTTGGACTTTTATTAAAAGCCTTATTGCTACCAAATCTTTTGCTTTTATAGGGTATAATTTGGAAGATATAAATACTCAAATGATTTTTGATAAAATAGCCGAAAAATTATCTACTCACCAAAAGCAAATGTTTCTTATATCGCCTAGCCTTCCTGATCATAAGATTAATCATTTAGCCAAGTTGGGCGTTGAATACATTAATCTTAGAGGAGAAGAATTTATAGAACAATTAATGGCCAATATCAAAACAAACATCCGTACTGATTTCGATAATGGAATTACAACGCCTGAAACATTCCGGGCCTTTTTGCATAAAAATAAACTGGGAGTTCATTTAGTCAGTGCGAATGACAAGTTTAAAGTCAAAGCAATTGAAGGTTTAAATGGAACACCTCTGAAAGGAACGATGCTAATGGAATTTAAAGAAAATGAGTTGGGTGCTAAATTCAATCAATTTCTTTTTGCAAGTACTGATATTAATTTCGAGCTAAGCGAAAAAGAACTGAATGGAATAAATTTTTTAAGTGAATATGGCGTAAACCTTATGTCTTTCGGAAAAGAAGAATTTAAGATGGTTTTTCAAAAGACGCCTGTAAGAGAAGGTAGATTTGATATAAGATTTGATGACGGATTCGAAGCTGCGGAACTGGATTATAAAATTTTCGCAAGCAAAGAACATATAAAAATTATTGTTACATATAATAACACCGAATTTTTATTTTGTATTAAACATAAACAAAAAAGTCTGGCAGATTTTCATTTTGAAACAAAAGGCCCCTTTCAAAAAACGGCTCATGCAGTTACTACTTTTTCGATTTTATCCAGATTAAAACAAGGTCGTGCTTTTTCAATTTTTCCAGATGGAGGATTATCTAAGCTTGATTTCGAACAAAGAGGCGAACAGACCCTTTTTAAAGGAATAGATTCAAGTCTTTATTATTATAATGGACTTCAAACTATCGAAAAATTCTTCAACATAAAGTTTGACAATCTTGATGGGTTTACAGAGGAAGATTTTGATGATGTAAATTATCTGATTTCTTATATCGAAAGGAAGGAAGTGCTGATTATGAGCGATGGTAGTTATGAATTAAAATTTTATGATCACGCGGGTGCAATCGATTTTAGAGATAAAGTAGCCATTCAACCCAGAAATTTTGAACTTTCATTGAATATACCAACGAAATTTGACATACGAAAGATCATTCTTGATTTGGGTTATGAAACACGTGAAATCTCCGAATTTCATATAGTAAATCTGGATGAGTTGTCGAATCCTGAATGTGTTTCAGTAAAAATAAAAAGTACAAATGGGAAGGTCAAAATTTCGTTTAACGATTACCTAAAAAATGATGGGATTGAAATTTTAGCAAAGAAATCTTAACCGAATTATTTATTCTATTGAGAATTTGTTATTTAACTCTTTGGATTTTAATAATGTTTTATTTCTTCCCCACCACCAACAACTCACAAACTTCAACACCCAAAGCTTTAGCAATTTTAAATAGGGTTTCAATAGTAGGCTGATTATCGTTAGTGCACCATTTTGATACAGTAGTTTTACTTACATTCAATTTCTCGGCAAGCCACAAGTTGGTCTTTTCTTTCTCTAATAAAGCAATTTTAATTCTGTTGTATCTCGCTTTTTGCTTTGACATAATTAATCTATCAATCTAACTAACAAAAAAAGAAGCACTTGTGAATCATTTTCATAACTCGATGCATAAATTTTTAATCAGAATGATTTTAAATACATTTATTCATTATCTTCGAACTCTTAAAATCAAAAACAGTGCTTTTCAACGATACTTAATTATTGGGCGTTAGTTTTGCAAACACATAAAATATTATAAGCGTGTTTGCTTTATTTTCTGGTTCTGAAAACTGCGACCTTTCAATGACTCCGGAAAAATAAGGTAAATCGCTCACGTTAAGGCGTGGGCGTTCTTGTTTGGAGTCGGGGTGTCGCAGCCCTTCAGAGCCACAGGAACTAACCCACGCTTCTTTTTTGTGTTGGTTGGTTCAAACATTTCCTAACTGTTCAATACCCAACTAATGCCAAGCCTCATTACCAACAAAGGAGATGCACACCATAACGATTTCTCCAATCATTCCCACACCATTAACCACATTCACCTGCACCCTTCAGCCATTACAACAGAGTATGATACATGGTTAAAGCAAACCGGCTCTTTATTACAAACAGCGGCTATACATACAAGCCTGCAACCGCTGCTGCAACTGCTGGTATTAACGGTAGAACCGAAGCGTATTTTCCTGCTGCCTTATACCATTGCATTTAACAATAAACAACAGCATTATACAGAGATCATTGTTGTTGTAGATACGCAAACCATGAACGAAGATGCTGCACAAAGCTTTATCAACATTGCCGCATTTAAAATGCAGCAGGTACATATAACGGTACATACTGTTGAGCAAATGGGGGCAGGGCTGGCAACAGGCAGTTTGTATTATACAACGTCCTGCAGGGAAAGGTTTTTGGTTTTCTCCGGCAGCCCATATAAACTGCCACCTGTTCCGCAAGAACAATTGCAGTTGCTGGCAGCATCAGTTAAAGAAAGTTTTCAGCAGGGCATAGCCAACACCACCAGCTTATTAAAGACCGCACAGGCCTGCAAAAAACAGGAAGCTGTTATCAGCTTAATACTGCTGCGTTCAGTAATAGAACAACTATGCAGAACAGTGCTGTATTGTTTTGGCGAAAAAGACATCTTCTTTTCCAGCCTCTTGCAATTAATGCAGCAATCTATTTTTTACCTGCCTGCTTTGCAAGCAACACTGCCGGAGAAGAAAATATTGGATGCACTGGATAACGTTTCCGTGTATCATACCAACATCTTCGCAGGCTTTTACGAAGCAACATCTATCACCAACCTGTTTAATATGGTTGAAGCTATCATTACCAACACTACACAGGCGTTTGAAAGCAAGCTGTTGCTGCTGACCGGCTGAAACCGCAACTTTTTACAAATCACATCAACTATCAGTTCAAACAAAAATAACCTTCTGAATTTATGATATCTGAAAGCAAAAAGATGGCGGAGTGTTACCGGTCAATCTGCTGGTTCTTTGAAATGATTGACCTGCCCCGTGCAAGAAAATATATTCATACATCTTTGATGGCAGCCAACAGCAAAAGACAATGGAAAGGCCATACACCTTCCGACCTTATTTATTTTTATGAAGATTTCACCAAACTGTATAATACAACTACACATCTTGCGGCAAGTGGCTGCAAAAGACAGGCGGCTATTATTGATGCAGATGTAAACCTTGATGATTGCTGCAATATCAGCTTATATTGTTCTTCCCACAACAAAACAGAAAGCCGGTTGTATGTGCCGGTATATCTTTCTGCGAAAGAGTTCTGCAATCCATATAAAGCAATTAAAAAAGCTGTACGGTTTATTGAAAAAACAGATAAAGAAGATGACTTGTTCAATTTTATTATAAAACATGCTTTATCAAATGACAGCTTCATAGAATCCTGTGTTGATTGGGATGTTTTAAAGATGAACGTCATGCTGCAAAAAATACTGGAAGCAACACATCTGTTATATGTGCGTGCCTGCACCAATGATGACAGGTGGCTATTCAGAAATGCAAACAAAGAAAAGCAGGAAGATAACCTTGCAACCAATGCCGAAAATGATAAAACATAGACTATTCAACTATTAAAAGCAGCTTTATCTATGATAACAGAAAATAAACATATCACGAATTGTTACAACAGCATTAACCATTTCTTTGATTCATTCAACCTGCAACATGCATCAAGGCATATTCAAAGATCATTACTGGCAGCGGGCAGCAACAAATTATGGAAAGGGAGATATCCGGCAGACCTTATCCACTTCTTTCGCCGGTTTAAAACGTTATTGGATGCTTTGATTGAGATTGCAGATTGTGAATGTATAAGACAAAATGCAGTGGTAAAACGTGATGATAAAAAACAGTTACCTGATATTAAAAACAGCAATCTTTTTTGCAGCCCCTTTCGCGAATATGAAAGCTGGTATTGCCTGCCCGGGCATTTATCTCCAAATGAATTCTTCAATCCATATAAAGCGTTAAAAAAAATAGTATCGCACGTAGAAGATACAGGTGAGCTGCTTGATACTATTCTTCAATATGCTTTGTCAAATGAAAGCTTTACAGATGGTAATGAAGAACTGGATACGTTGCAACTTAATAGCATGCTGCAAAAGCTATTGGAAGCAGCACATCTGCTGTATGTGCGTACCGGCATAATAAGCAATGAAACAAAGATCGGTAACAATGAAGCGGAATAGCTATAATATAAATAGGAGTCATCAGTTCACAGACGCAGATCAAGATGCATATCTGCAAAATCTCTTGATCAAGACAAAAAATGATATCAACACCCATCAATTTTTAGTATCGGTACCATTGGCTTCATTAACCACACAGCCTATTTTGCAAATGAAAAAACTGTGGCAAATTATGTTAGTTAATATAAATTTTAGCCTATGTATAATGGACAGGCAGAAAGAAAAAGATTTTATAAGCCACATCATTTTTTGAGCGATGAAAACGGCAGTATTATGAAAGGCCTGGAACAAGTGTTTATTGATTATCACCCATGTGATTTTATTGAAGATTTAAGGGAATGGCAAATGCTTGCTATGATTAATGAACAGAGTGCTTATGATGAAGGTAGTGCGAGGGAAAATGTACTTGATTTTACGGCGGCGCTGATGAAATTGTCAGAAGCATTGTGGCTGGTATATGAAAAGAATTGCCGGGATAAGGCAACAAAAATATTGAAGCATGCGGCAGATGTAAGGTTACAGTTATTGAGTAAAAAAGAAACAGCAAATCCACACAAAGTAATTCAATACTTCTGCTACACATTCAGCAAGCGGTATGCAAAAATTGAATTGCTTGACCTGCTGGAAGCTGTGATAACCTATGAGGGCGACAGGCAGGTATATAAAGGCAGCCTTATATTGATGTACCAGCATTTGGATTATCTCGTTAAAGCGGCCTACAACATACATAAACGTCAATTCAAACTTTAAATAAAACAAACATGTTACATAAGGAATTTGTAAATAATCCTACTGCAGAGGAATTGTGGAACCTGTCAAAAGATTCTGTTGAGCAGCCATTAAAAGCCATTTACCAATTTTTTGACACATACGGATTGGGCAGTCCACATGAACGCCTATGGCAAATGCTGAAACTTACGTTGAGCAGTAAAGAAGTAAATGACTGGAATGAAGTGCAACGGGAAAACAGTATTCATTTTTACGAGATGCTGCTGGCACTGATAAAATCAAATTATGTATTGTTTTTAAAGATGCGGAAGGAACTATAAAAAAAATTGTCTCAAATCATTCAATTCGTTCAACAATAAAAGTGTTCCATTCAATTTTTTTATTGCAGGTGTGTTAGTTTAATTGATGCCACACATTGCATAAAGCCAAGATAGGATTTAAACGCATAATAAAAAAAGGGACTATAATAGCCCCTCATCAGCGAATGAAAAGTAGCCATCTTCGCCGGTTATAATTAAATGTCTATTACAGGCAAGTCAAGATATTTACCGGCTTCTTTAATTTTTTGAGTTAAAGCTTCGTCTGCGTGGCTTGGTTTTAAACTTCCTGAAGGATGGGAAGCAAATAAACAATTGTATGAATAGTTGCTTCAATCTGAAAGAGAGAAAGTGGATTTGCTTCAACGATCATTAGATGAAAAGAAGTAGTGTAATAAGCCTAAATTTTTTCAGCATATTGCCAAAATGTTCCTTTTGCAAGAGGCCTTCTTCCTTTTAACACTTCAATTATATTAGAATCAGCAATTCCTGTTTTAAGCGAAGCTTCTTTAATGCTGTTAAAGCAATTAATTTTTTTACCCTTGCTATTAAATTGAATTACAGGTTTATGCTTTCCCGAAGCTGATTTAGCATATATTTTTTCTTTTTCTTCAGGCGGCTTTATTGCGAACGGGCTTAGATGTCTCTTGCGGCGATATGCATTTTTTAATACGTCGCTACGTTCACCAATGATCAGATTCTTATAATAATTGTCCAAACCATTTCCGTTCCCGTGCATTACCATTAGTTTATCATTTTCAAAATCCAATTTGTCCACAAAGGCATCATACACTAACCTATGAACCATAAAGGTTTTCTTTCTTCCTTCTGAAGACAGTTCAACGGTGCATTCATAACAAGGCTTGTTGATTAACATATTTTGGCGGACGTGCACCTTTTGCTTACGGATAGATAATTTCGACCAGCGGCCTATCGTGTGGCGTTGGCTGGGAATATATACTTCCGTGTACTTAGGCAACGATTTAATTCTTCCAAAGTTTGAGACCTTATATGAGTCTTCATAGCCACGAATATCTTTCCATCTTTCACCCGGCAAATTTTTAAGATCAGTATTCAAATAGGCATATTGCTTCTTCATACTTCACAAAGGTAAAAATGCTACGCAGCATATGAAGTGATTAATAAAATATGGAAATGCACGATTATTCTTTCTGTCTTATATAAGCTAATCAAGAAAAGGGGCTATAACAACCCCTCATCAGCGAATGAAAAATATCCATCTTCACTGGTTATGATAAGATGATCTATTACGGGCAAGTCAAGATATTTACCAGCTTCTTTAATTTTTTTGAGTTAATGCTTCATCAGCCTGGCTTGGGTTAAGATTGCCGGAAGGATGATTATGACAAAGCATGATATTACTGGCATTCACTTTTAAAGCAGCAGCAAAAATTACTTTAGGGTCTGCAACAGTGCCGGAAACACCACCGGTTGACACTTCAAATATTCCTAATACTTTATTGCCTCTGTTTAAAAATAGAACTTTAAACTGTTCGATAAATTCAATTTTGTTCTCATCCCAATTTTGTTTGAACAATTTAAAGGCGTCATGAGAAGTTGTTACTTTAGGGCGTTCTGAAGCTTTTACTTTTGACTTGTAGATAAGTTCAATTTCTGCAACCTGCATCCATGCCAATGTGTTTGTAGTTTCCATAACCAATGATTTTAAATTTTAAAAAATTAATTATGGTACACTACCAGGCTTGTGTTGATACAGTGCAAAAGGAAACGGAATAAATGATGGCAAGCCCCCCTCCGCCTCCCCCAAAGGGGGAGTGTTGGCCGGGCTACATTGCATGCTTCGTGTTTTTATGCCGTAGTCTTTTGCAACGCTACAGAAAACACAAGCCTGACTTTGTAGCAGGATTAATGAGAAGAAATAATAAGTTTGATTGTCTTTTGCTTTATTTTATTGAGTATGAAATGGTACATTTTCATATCGCCAAATATATCCTCCGGACGTTCTAAGCTTTCCTTTTACAGCAAGAAAAATTGCATTTTTATGAATGCCGGTTTTGCGTGATGCTTCTGCAATGCTCGGATATGCAGCCTTTTTTACACCATTGATCCCATATTGGATTATTTTCTGAAACCTGGGTAAAGCAGCATATTCACCATTGTAATCGTCACTATCATAACGCCATACATATCCACTGCCGTGGTATCTTTTTCTTTTTGCAGATGCAATAATATTTCCCTCGCCAATTCCGGTTTTTTCAGCAGCCTCTTTAATACTTAAGTAGCGGCAAATAAGTTTTCCCTTTATATCGTATTGCTTTACAGCAAGCCAATTTGTTTTTCGCATTTTTTCAATGCCCGCTTTCTTTTTTTCCTTTGTTGTTTTATAAGCAGGTAAAACGGTTCGGCCGGCTTTTAAACTGTTTAGCATTCTGTCCCGTACATGGATCAATTTCAAATTGCTTGCCTTGCTGTTAAGCCCATTTCCCCGCTTCACGGAAATAACCCATAGTTTTTTATCTTTTTTGCTCAGTTCAGAATCAATGAAAGCTTCATATACAAGGCGTCGTATATTTAAATGATATCTTTTGCCATTAAATCCTACTTTACAAAAAAGGTGGAAAGTAGAATCACCTACATAGCTATTTTTTACCTGTGTTACCGTTTGTGAAAGAATTCTGTCTTTTGTCCAATAACCCTTGGAACCATTTGAACGTTCGACATACCTGGCCAAAGATTTAAGCCTGCCCAAATTAGATATAAGAATGTATCCTTCGAATCCCGGAACCTCTTTCCATAATTCTCCTTTTATATTAACTAATGATTTATTTTGGTATGCTAACAAAACGCTCCGTTACTTTTTAGGTGATTTCTTAATAACCAAAGTTGCGGCAAAAAATATATAAAAAGTCTATGCAAGCCTTTAAATAAAGTCTTGCGATTTCTTTGCTTTAAAGCCGTTGGAAAAACGCAGGAAGTGATTGGTTACAATTATTCCTCTTTGATAATAAGGAAAAGCTTTTGCCGGAGCAATATTTGTTAAGAAATGATATTTACTGTAAACATAAAAGCCGAATGCGAGAGCACATATCCAGGTAAGTAATTGCCGGTTTGTTTCAGCATATGCGGTAAAGAATTTTTCTATTGGTTCAAATACAATCCACACGGGCAATACACAGGTTAAAATAACACAGCAAATGAATAATGGAATCCAAAATAAATTCCGGTTATACTTCAAAGCAATCAATATGCCCTTTAAGAAATAGATAATGAAATAAAATGCAACTGAAAACATCAGCATTAAGCCAATCCAAATTATCTTATCAGTATTTGCAGTAAGCAATTGTTTTGTAATTAGCCAGCTTAAAAATATCAAAGGAGAATAAACAATTATTTTCAAAATCACTTTTATAGTAATTGCAAACGCAAATAATATCCTGTTGAATAAAATTTGTCCATCATCACTACTTCTCACATATACACTCATAAAAAGGATTTTTATTAAGACTATAAAATTACCAAAAGTTCAAACCAACTCCTGATTTTTAATTAACAGATCTTCCTTAATATATAATGCATCAAAACTATTATTGATGTAAAAGTTGTTATTACTACGATTGTAATTGCTTGGGCTAAACGGAATATTCAGAAACAAAAGCGCTTTCGGAAATGAAAGCGCTTAACAATTAGTGCCGGGCAAAAAAAGAATAAAATTAACCGCATAATTACATTTACCCGGGCTTAATATTATGTGTTAAACATTTTTATAAGTGCGAGCGCCTTCATTTCAGTGTCTGCTTTTTCTAACATCTCCTGTAATTGAAGAGCTTCTTTTGCCGTGAGTATAAAACATATCCCGCTTACCGGTGTTTCAACAATTATACTTTTAGTATTATTTCGGAAGTCCTCATCAATATACCTGCATTTATTTACGACAATTTTTTGCAGGTTTAAAAAATCACTTTCTGTTAATGTTATTAATGTTGTTATAAAAACAACCTGGTAATGGCAACAGTTTTTACAACGAATTACATAGCCGTCATCACCAAAATATAAATGTTCAAACTCGCAAAGCATATACTTGATTGTATAAACAAACTTCCGCATATGGCCAGGTATACCATGTTTATATAAGGAAAAAAGTTTTCGCAATGCGGAAACAGATAAACATTTGCTGCAACATATTACACCGTAATATTTTCATCATCTTTTAGTACCGGCCTTTCAGGCGCTATTGATATTCCTTTTTTCGAAAATTAATTTCCTTCTTGGGTGAAGCAGCTTGGTTATTACATAGCACTTTTGCTTTAAATCATTACATATTTATGCGAGTTATATTTACTGTTATACTTCTATCTTCTTTTATTAGTCTTTCTGCACAAACAAAACAAGAGCAGGCCGCGATCAAAGATTTATGCGGATGTTTTCAAATTACATTTAAATACGCTGAAACATTTTCACCCATACAAAATTATACCTTCCCGAAACGATACAATGCAGAAGGACTTGAATGGATAACACCTGTTGAACAAACAGATAAAAAATTTGTGCTGCAACACCTGCTATTAATCGATGATTCAACCATTATCAAACACTGGCGTGAAGATTGGGAATACGCGAAAAAAGATCTTTGGCTATTTCAGCACGATGCCACATGGAAACATGTTGATAAGAATAATAAAGGTGAGTGGATACAAACTGTTTGGGAAGTTGATGATGCACCACGTTACCAGGGCAGCAGTAAATGGATTGAAAATAACGGGCAATATTACTGGGAAAATACGGCTGATGCGCCATTGCCACGCAGAGAATATACCAAGCGCAATGACTATAATGTAATGAAACGCACCAATAAAATTATTGTAACAGACAGTGGCTGGACGCATGAACAGGATAATGAAAAAATAATAAGAAAAGATGATACTGCGGATGTGATGATAGCACAGGAAAAAGGTTATAATATTTATCACAGGGTTCCTGATAGTAAGTGCGCTGCCGCTGTCGCCTGGTGGGATAATCATAAAGATTTCTGGGCTGCCGTTCGCCGTGCATGGAATGATGTAATGAAGAACAAAAAAGACTTTCATCTTACATCAAAAATTGACGGGCAGCTTTTATATGAGCAGTTAGATAAGCTGGAAGATCAGAATTTATCAGCAGATCAGCTTAAAGCTAAGCTAACAGCACTTATCAATACGTATGCATCTGTGCAAAAGCAATCTTCAACTATTGTCCGGTCGAAATAGTCAGTCTATCCATTTAAAGTTATTTAAGGCATTTAAATAAATAATCAAATGCTTAAGAGAATTCTCTTGCTGTGCAGCATGGTTAGTGTTGTGTTTATGTCTGAAGCGCAGACAAATGATACAACATCAAATGTTTTGGATGAGCTTGTTGTTACAGCAACACGCAGCGAAAAAAAGTTTGGTAATGTTGCTGTACCTGTCATCATCATCAATAAAAAAACAATACGGCAAAGCGGTTCATTAAGGCTTGACAAAATATTGCAGGAACAAACAGGCTTGTTCATCAGCAACAGTTTTGGAAGCGGTGTTCAGATACAAGGCCTGAGTACAGATTATGTTTTGATTTTAATAGATGGCCAGCCACTGGTTGGAAGAAACGGTGGCGTACTTGACCTGAGCAGGATAACGGTAAACAATATTGAAAAGATTGAGATCGTTGAAGGCCCTTCAAGCAGTTTGTATGGAAGTGAAGCAATGGGCGGTGTTATCAACATCATCACAGATAAATCAATAACTAATAATTTGAACGCTTCTTTAAGATATGGCAGCTTTAATACAAGCGATGCAAATATCGGGGGCAGCCTGCAATTGGATAAATTCAGTGTTTTTGCATTTGCAAACAGGAATGGAAGCGATGGCTATGATTTTTATAAAAATGATACCGGCCAGACAGTTCAGCCATATTATAGTTATACAACACAGGTAAAGCTGCAACAGCAGTTTAACAACAATGTTAAAGCCGGTGTTTTATTCCGGTATTATTATGAACATCAAAGCAGTTTGTACAGTGCAGAAAATGATGTCGTTTCGGGTAATCCGTCTATCAAAGAATATAATATAAACCCGTTTGTCAATATTCGTTTCAACAACAGGATAAGAACATCCTTTAATGGTTATGCAACGCAATATGAAAGTGCAGATAAAGAATACCTGCAGCATAACGACAGTTTATATTATGAAGATTTTTTCCAGCAGCGTTTTGTTCGCATCGAAAATCAAACCGACATAAACATCAGCAAAGAAAACCTGTTGACCGTTGGTGGCGGATATACGCATGAACGGTTAAATACAAATCGTTATTCCGGTATAAGAACAAATTCCATCGGTTATTTATTTGCGCAGGATGAACAACGCATCGCTGATAAGTTAACGGTTATTGCAGGCCTGCGTTATGATAATAATGAAGCTTATCAAAGCAGGCTGAGCCCGAAGCTTGCGATACAATATCATCCTGTAAACAAGCTGCGCATTAATGCATCTTATGGTGCAGGATTTAAAGCGCCGGATTATCGCCAGTTGTATTTAAACTTCACGAATAATGCGGCCGGTGGTTATACAGTATATGGCGCTAATGAAATAACCACTGAGGAATTGCACCGGCAACTCGGGCAGGGAAGTATCATCAGTATCACACCATTTGGTGAAGAGCTTCAGCTTCTAAAACCGGAGTATTCCAAAGGGTTAAATATTGGCGCTTCGTATGAGTTCAGTAAATCTTTTTTTAGTAAGATAAATTTCTTCAGGAATGATATCAATAATCTCATCACGACAGAAGTTATTGCCTATAAATCCAACAACGCGCCTATATACAGCTACTTTAATGTGAACAGTGTTTTAACCAGGGGCGCCGAGCTGCAACTTAATTACAGGTTCAATAAAAACTTACAGGCAGAAGCCGGGTACCAGTATTTGATCACGGCTGATAAAGAAGTGTTGGATGAAATTAAAGAAGGAAAAATGTTTGGAAAACAAGAAGGTTCATTAGAATCAGTAAAACTAACCCGCAGTGATTATGGAGGTTTAAACGGGCGCTCAAAAAATATGGCTAACCTTAAACTCTTTTATGATAATGAAAAATGGTTTGCCACGCTGCGCGGCATTTACAGGAGCAGGTGGGGCGTTACAGATAAAGATGGCAATCTTATTCTTAACCGCGATGATGAATATGCAGATGGCTATGTATTATTAAATACAAGCGCAGGTTACAATTGTAAGAATGGTTTTAAACTGATGGCAGGCATTGATAACCTGCTTAATTATCGTGATAAGGCATGGTTGCAGCAACAACCGGGCATTAGCTTTTATGGCACCGTTCAATATTCAATCAATTATAAAAACAAAAAATAGTATGAAGAAGCATTTATTAAAAATTTCAGCAGCAGTATTTCTATTGGGTATGTATAGCACATCATGCAAAAAAGATGACAATACCAAACCTGAAACACCATTGCAAACAACGCCGGTAAAAAATATCGAAGCAGACCCGGCTTTAAATAATAATCATTTTGTTTTTTATTCTCTGGAAACAAACCAGCAGATTGATTATACAGATTCAGCCACAACAAAATGGGATGTCGGTTTTCGCAGCACAACTATTATTGTAAACGGTGGCAACAGCGGTCCGGGCAATGGCGGCGCCTTTGTACAAACCGGCGCTACATTTCCTGATTATACAACTGTTGCGGCAGATTCTGCATTTAAAACAGATGCAGCGCCTGCTTATGCTATTCCAACAGGTTCCGGTAATGGTTGGTATAATTATAATTTTGAAACAAATATTATTTCTCCAATCCCGGGAAGGCTATTGGTTATCCGTACGGCAAACGGCAAATACGCAAAGGTTGAAATATTAAGCTATTATAAAGATGCACCGGCTTCACCAACATCTGATGATGCTCCAAGATATTATTCATTCCAGTTTATCTACCAGCCTGATGGCACAACAAAACTTCAGTAAAAACATTGATGTGTTACAAGAAATTTTTTGAAGAAAAAATGCTATCCCAAAAAATCAGGCAGGACAAAAGTATTGGGCATGGATATTTTTTCTTCAAAACCGCAGGCTTGACTTTCGTATGACGGCGCAGCACAATAGCTTTGATAGCCGTTGCCTGCATTCGCAACCTGTTTCAATGATACAAAATGGGTTCCGATAGTGGCGTATTCAGCGGCTGGTTTGGTTGGCCTTTGCAGGATATATAACAATACGCACCGGGCTTCTGATGTGCTTGCCGGAGCTGCCTGTGGCTTTGGCAGCGTAAAAGCAATGAACGGAATTTATTCACTATTATCAAAACGGTTTTCTTTTATTCCACAGGTTTACGACGGGCATTATGGCTTTACCGTTTTATATTGTCTTAAATAACGTGAGTTTTGGGTGTTCTGCATTGAGTCTCAGCATGATAAGGTTTTAAAATTTTAAATTGAACAACATAGGCACATAAAGCACATAGTTATACACACATAGAAAATCGTTCCAAAAACTATGTGCGAACTATGTTTCTATGTTCCTAATGTGGTTCAATAACACCCAAAACTCACGTTAAATAATTATTGTTGATGTAATGAGTAACAATAAATATCTATACCTCATGCATTATTGAATTAATAGTGTATGTACCTCATCTGTTGGCTGGTAGTTTTTTAACAGGTACAGCGTGAAGATCCTTGCAGTTTTCCCGTTTCTTAAAACAGTAAACCGGTGCAGTTTTGTTATCGAAGGAAACTGATGTTGATAAGCATCTTCAATATTTGTTGAATAATTGCCTGGTATAATGCAAAGCGCATCCTCGCCTTTGTTTAAATCATTTACTGTTTTATTAAGCCATGCAAAATTGTGCAGGTCTTCAAGGTTACCAACACCAACAACATTAGTGTGTATAGGCCTTGCAACATAATATTCAATATGTGCTGCGGGAAACCATTTGTTGCATACAAACTTTAGATGTTTGTAGTAACCGGCATTGCTTTGTTGTTGCAGCCAGGTGTTGTATTGATGTTCAAAATCATTCCATCCATATAAGTCAAGTGTAAAATCTCCGCTGCCATATTTGGTTTCATCTTTATTGCCAATTGTTCCGGGGTAAAAATTAATAATTCCCAAGCCTGCAATAATTGCAAGAAATATAACAGCGATGCTTGTTTTTAATGCAAGTGGGAATTTTATTATTGAAACATTTGTTTTATCCAAATAAGCAGCTGCAATAAAATTTAATGTAAGAAAACCCGGCCCGCTCCAGTGTGGCAAAACGTTATCAAAAAACGATATTATGCTTACAACTATAATAACCGGCAAACCTGTAAATAAGAGAAGTTTATAGATATCCTGTTGCAGGAATTTTTTTGTGCGATAGCTATAAAAAGCAACAGCAATTAATACAACATTGACTGGATTATTGTAAAATATCTGTCCAAAGAAAGCCTGCAAAAAACTATTAAAATTGATATGTGTATTATGTATGGCAACGCGATTACTGTGATACGTCCATGTAACAAAATGATTATTTATATTCCACCAGATAACAGGACTGAAAACTATAATTGTAATAAGCCCGGCGATGTATAATTGAGGGTTTAAAAAAATTTCTCTTTTGTACAACAGCAGGTATGAAATAAATCCAAACCATAAAAAAATGCCATGCACTTTGCATAAGATACAGATGCCGGTTAGCAAAGCAAACAATAACCATTGCCCTATAAGAATTGGTTTATTATTATTAAGCTGATGAGCCATTTTTATCAACACTATCATTGCTGCCAGCCAAAACACTACCTGCGGACTGTCGGGTAAAATAAATGTGCCTGCTATTATACTTGTATAAATACTTGTGTTGTATAAAACAGCAGCGTACCAACCTGTTCTTTCGTTTCGTATAAGTGTTCCGGCTTTAAAGCTTAACCATGTTCCGGTTGCAGCGCATAGTATGCTGCCAAGCCTTACAAACAACTCATTTGTAAGTAACATGTTTAATGTTGTTAATCGTATTAATAATGCAACGCCGGGCGGATGGTCGAAATAATTCCATTGAAGATGTAATGCATACGTATAATAATACACTTCATCGTTGCCAAATTCAGTTGTGCCTGCAATAAGAATGCGAATGCATGAAGCAATAATTATCAGATAAAATAACTGTTTCCTAAAGGTCACTCCCTTGTACTGCATATTTTTATGGCGTCTCCGGGTTCCTGTTCATACAACGCGTTGATTGGTTACAGTGTGAGTTGTCAATGGTGAATGGTGGGTAAGCTCTCTAAATATGCTGATTTCATCCACTGATTACTCACAACTCACATCTTATTTTACAACCAGTACTACAAAACTTCCGGGAATCACAGGCGGCCTTGTTTGACCTGGAGCAGGTTCACCAAAATCAGCGGTGGGCAAATAAATTGCATGCGTGGATGCATCAACGCTTAACGTTCTTGCGCCGCGTTTTGTAAGCAGGGGTTTAACATCAAATTTGTTTCGCGATATTTCTTTAATTACCGAAAGTGTGCCTTCTCCGTTGGAAGAATAAATGGTATTAATTCCGGCATCGAATGCTGTTCCGTCGCAGCCATCACCAATAGGTAATTTCGCAATTATTTTTCCGTTGGTTGCATCCATCACCATCAATAATTTATTATCACAGCCTGCAAACAATAATTTATTTTTCCTGTCAATGCTTAATCCTGAAGGCGCTTCTCCCGGTGCAATCGGCCAGCTATAAATCAGTTTCATTGAGTTCATATCAACCACTTCTATTTCACTATTATCTTCATTATTGATAAAGATTTTTCCTTCGCCATCGCTCACTGCTGTTTCCGGTTTGCCTTTCACATCAATTGTTGCCATCACTTTGTTCGTTGCCGGATCAATCACAGTTATGTCTTTGCTTCTGCCATTACAGGTGATGATATTCTTTGAATAATCATCATAAAAAATAGCATCGGGATTCTCTCCTGTTTTAATGCTGTCTGTAACCTGCAATGTGTTCAGGTCAAAAACAAAAACATTATTTAACCTGCCGTTACTTGTAAAGCCTTTATTTAAACTATGAACCAATGCAATGCCATGCACACCAATTGTATTTGGAATAATACCAATTGAATCGCCTGTATTTTTATCAAGCACATTAACCTGCGTGCCATGCGAAACATATAAATGATTTGATAACGGATCTGCAACGATATAATCCCAGCCGCCGCTGCTTTTGATATGAAATGTATCGGTTATTTTTTGAGCGTTTGATTGCTGTGTTAAACAGGAAAAAAAGCAGAAGGTAAATAGCGCAAGATATGGTTTACACATGCGGTTTTAAATTGAATTGTTAATCAGATATGGTTTACTGCTTAACAAACGTCCAATTCAATTCTGTGTAAATTTTGAAGATATATTCAGACAATTAATTATGCCTACGGGTAATAGCCTTTGGAAGCGGTATTGTTGGATCAGGGCAGGCAACCTTATTAATCATTATATTTATTTTGGCCTCAAACGCTTCATTCAACGATAAGCAGGATTTTCCCTGCCTGCTTGGTCAGGTGCGAGATTACTCACTCCGTTCGTAACGACTCAACAGGATTTGCTATTGCTGCTTTATAGGTCTGTGATATAATAGTGAACAGGCCAACACCTAATAAAAATAGAAAGCACATCAGCACATTTACGAAACTGAAGTTAACACGAATGCTAAAATTTTGCAGGAACATTACACATAAAAACCAACCTATTGGCATAGCAATAAAACCGGCGATAAACAACAGCTTTATAAATCCTTTTGAAAGAATGTTAACCAGTTGAAATGAAGATGCGCCAACAATTTTACGAATACCGATCTCTTTATTTTTTACTTCGACCGTATATACAACCAATCCAAACAATCCCAGCGTAGCAATAGCCAAAGCAATAAAAGCCAGGAAGCCGAGTAGAGAAATTGTAGCTGTTTGTGAGTTGTTTTTATCAAGAATATCGGCAAGCCAGGAAACTGTGACCGGTTGAGAAGGATGTGCTGCATTTAATATTGTTTCTATCCTTTTTTCTATGCTTTTTTTATCGCTGTCTGTTTCAACATATAGATAATTATAAGTTTCCTTCTTTGTTCTGAAGGCCAACGGGGCAACAGGCACACCCGCATTTTCATAATTAAAATCTTTCATAACACCTGTTATCTGTAATTGTGTTGAATCATTGATCCACAATTTTTGTCCCAAAGCTTTTGCAGCATCTGTAAAACCTAAAGCATGCGCAGCCTTTTCATTCAGCAAAATATATTCTTCTTTTTCGCTTTGGTTGTTTGCCGGGAAATTATTACCTGCATCAAAAACAAAATGCATGTTGGTAATAAAATCCGCATTGGCATAATAATAATTCAAACCAAAAGCGTCTTTTTTGTTGTTTAGCCAGACAGGTACATTCATCCCGTTAAAATGCTGTGTAAAATTGGCTGAAGTTGCAGACACAGATTGCACACCGCTAAGTTTACTTATTTGCTGTGCTGTGATGTTCTCATTCATGCCGTCTAATGGAACAACCATTATATTATCTTGCTTAAAGCCAGGATCTGCCTTTGATATAAAAGAAAACTGTTTAAAAAAGACAAATAAGAATATAATCACTACCAAGGAGAGTGTGTATTGAAAAACAATCAGTGTTTTCTGAATACTAACTTTGCCTAAAATTTTGGCAGTGGATAAATTTTTAAGTACCCGCAAAGGTTTGAAGGCAGAAAGGATCCACGCCGGCGCCGTGCCTGCAAGTAATCCTGTGAACAATGCATATATAACCGTCCATATTACGAACTGTGTATTATAATGAAATGATGAAGGGATGAATTCATAACCATCATTAAAAGGCGCATAGCGAACAATAAAATACAGTATCAGCCAGGCAAATGCCAGTGAAAGCAAAGACAATAAAACTGATTCAAAAATGTATTGTATAAAAACCTGCGAACGTTTAGCGCCAACAATTTTCCTTATACCAACCTCTTTAGCTCTTGTTAACGCCCGGGCAATTGTAAGGTTTGTATAATTAAAACAAGCTGCAAATAATATCAGTAGCGCAATACCGGCTTCAATATAAATCTTTGACCAGGAAGTTCCTCCTGCATTGTCATTATTTAAATAAGTGCTCCCGGGCGTTATTTGATTGAAGGGCTGCAAATGAAAAGCTGAAACGCCATCGTCATTCATTTTATTCAACTTGTTTGCAATCATATTAAGCTGTGATTGCAATGCGGTTGATTGTGCATTTTTATTTAATAAAACATAAGTGTACCCGGCATTAAAAGCAAACCAGTCATCTAACCTTTCTGCAAGCGTTTTCTTCGCTTCCATTTGAGGAACACTGCTGTAGGAAGCATAAGCATCATAATTCAAATGCGATTTGCCGGGCGGGGTATTTAATATACCTGTTATTATAAAATTCGTACCGTTATCAAATTGTATAACCTTACCAACAGCATTTGTGTTGCCAAAAAATTTTTCGGCAGTTAGTTTGCTTATTACAATTGTGTTAGGTTCTTTTAAAGCTGTTGCTATATTCCCGGTTAACAATGAAAATCCGAACATTGAAAAAAATGACGGCTCTGTAAAAACGCCATTTAAACTAATCTCTTTGCCATTCCCTGTCGTCCGTCCATTTAGAGCGGGATAGACATTAACAACATTTTCTGCAATAGTTTGGTTCTTATTCAAGCTGTTTAATAACGGAAGCGGTGTACTTGCCATTTGCCATCGCTCACCTGTTTTCTTATTGTATTCAGAAGTGATACGATAGATCCTTTCAGGATTTTGGCTAAACCTGTCATAACTAAATGCGTCCTGTGTACGAATCAATATCATCAATCCTACAGACATGCTTAACCCAAGCCCAAATATGTTGATAAATGTTGTAAGCCTGTTTTTGAAAAGGCTTCTTACAGCAATCTTTATATAGCTTTTAAACATAGTATAGGCTTTAACTTGAATGGTTTACTTGTTCTTTATATATGTTATCAACAGAAATGGGTTTAAATAAAACAATTATTCGTTTATAAAAGGCATTTAAATTCTTGAACACAATTAATCACAGATAATTATGAGCCAGGTTATTATTAATTGATAACCAACCTGCTATTAATTACCTAACATTTATAAATGTTCGTTTTCAATACAGAAAATGGCCGGTTTTAAGCTTTCTAAACAGAATCAGCCCGATATATGCAATTTGTTACAACATAAAAATTTAAGAGATTAAACTGCAGATTGTTCTAATTTTTATGGCTTGAACATTCTCAAAAGTTGGAGGGAAGTGCAGCATGTTTGTGCTTACTATGCGGCGGCCCGACAATCCATTCCGAAAGTTTGGCCGATAACATACCGAACCCTGCGCCTGCAATGACATCGCTTGCCCAATGCCGGTTATTCATTATTCTTAATGCGCCAACAGCAGCGGCAGTTGAATAAACACCAACACAAAGCAATGTATTATGCTGCGCGAATTCATCGCAAAAAAGTGTAGCGCCTGCGAATGCCTGCGCTGTGTGGCCTGAAGGAAAAGATGTAGGCGCGCCTGTGTCAGGCCGTGGAACTTTTGTAATATTTTTTGTTGAATAAACCAGGCCATTCATAATTACTTCAGTGAGTACAACCTTTGTAGTGTAATTCCAAAAACTATGTTGCGGATTATTAATCAACATTGCATAACCCGCAACAATTGGCGCATATTGCAAATAATTATCAACGCTTGTATGAAAAGTGGCAAAATGCTCGTCGCGTTCTTCTTTAATTTCCGGATTGGAAATGATAAAATCGCCTGAAGTGCCTAATGCGCCCACCGCAATTAAACCAACGGGAACAATAAATGATTTGCCTGTTATCTTTTTCGGGTGATAATAAACTTTATTTATATTGAACAGGGAATCATTTACCGGTGTGTATTGTGCATGCAGGTTATACTCTGCAAAAAACAGTATGCACACAATAGCGGCCTGCTTTCCCTTTCTTAAAGTAATACTCAACATTTGTGACATTAATCTTCTTCCTCTTTCAAAAACTTTCCGTTCATATCAAACAGCAGGTCCTTATCTTTTACTTCCGCTTCATACATTTTGCCTTTCGTTGTTTCAATAACAGCAGCTTCTTTAATACCCGCATTTTTATAATTGGCTTTAATATATTCAGAAATTGAAGTTGGTAATTCGGTAATCTTTATATCCGTTTCTGTTTCTTTCCATGTTCCATTCGCATCAAATGTTGCAGACATGCTTTTTCCATCTTTACTAAAGTTGGCTTCGTAGCCGCCATCTTCCTTATCCCATTTTTTTACTGTTGTGTTTGCAAATTTTTTGTTGAAGGATTCCTGTACTGCCTGTGGTATGTTGTTCTGCGAAAAGCAGCCCACTGAAATAATTAATAAAACTGCAGAAAAGAGTTTTTTCATGATTTTTTGTTTTGATGATAAACGTAAAATGTAATTCTGTGCAGATGTTGGAGAACGTAAAACAGTTATTGCATTTTATAAATAATAGCAGCTACTGAAACGGCTGAAAACGCAGCGATAAATTCAATACCCTGCCATCAATAGGCGCCCATAAAGCTTTAAAATCAGGATTGCTTACAGGCCCGGTATATAAGCTTTCATATTTGCTTTGGCGTTCATCCAAAAGATTTTCGCAGTTCAACACCAGGCTCCATTTAGGCCCGAAATTTTTTGCAACCATTGCTGCCATAAACATATAACCCGGTGTTTTACTATAATCTTCACGATGCTGGTAACCGGTATAAGAACCTTCAATACCAAAGCGCCATTGATTGGCTGTTTCATAAGCAATAACAAATGCAGCACGGTTTTTTGGCGTTAGCAACATAAACTGGTTTTGCGGTAAATATTTTCTTACCGCATCCGTAAATGTGTAACCAAGATATAATTCCCATCCATTTATTTCAGCCTGTATGTATGTATCAAAACCCCTGGTAACAATTGCTTTGGGTTCGTTGGCAAAACTTAGTTTGCCATTTATATCTTCTGTGCCAACAATCGGGTCATTAACGGTTGTAATAAAGAAAGCCTGGTTAATAAAAAAACTGTTACCATCGCCAAATTCTTTTTTATAATTCACCTCTGCATTGCCGCCGAAAGATTTTTCTGCTGTAACATTTGGGCCGATAGGTTGTATATCATAAATATCATAATCTTTTATCTGCGGCGTAAGCGGGTTAGGTGTTTTGTAACCCATTCCAAACCCAAGCCTTGTTCCCCATTCTTTATTAAAATGATGGAACAAAGCAATGCGCGGCAACACGAAATTTCCATAGCTGTAATGATGGTCTGCACGCAAACCTGCTTCCATTTTTGTATTGTTATTAATACGCCAGTTGTCCTGCACAAAAGCACCTATGGTTGTATTTGAAAATGAACCAACAGGCGCAGGTGTTGCATCAGAAGGTTTAAAATCATCGCCTGTAATATTAATGCCGCCAACAATGTTATGATTGCCTGCATGGGCAGTTAAAGAGGCCTCAGTATAAAAACTGTTTTGGTTGCCGCTGAAAAAATAAGTGTTGGTGGTTTGGTCTCTTGCAAACAAACTCAGGCTTGCTTTTAACGTGGCTGTTATCGTATTGCTGAAACGGTTTTCACTCATTAATGAAAAAGTGTTCCTGGTTAATTTGTTCTTTTCAAAGTATGTATGTGCAGTGTCCTCTTTGCCGCTTACTGCAATCATATCCCCACCTAAACGGTTTTCAAAACTGCCCGACCAGCTTAGCGATATAAAACTTTTTTCAGAAGGATAAATAAACAGGGTCGGATGTATCAATGTTGCTTTGGTATCGGGCACATCGCTGAAACCATCTTTATCAACATCCACTTCTTTCTGCAAATTTTGCCCCGCAAAAAAAGTAACGCCCACATGTTTCCAACGCTGCGCATAATAGGCATTCATATTTGTTTCTTTTAACGTGGTTTGATTGATAAGAAACGAAGCATCGGGTTTATAGGCAGGCTTTTTTGAAATAAGATTGATAAGCCCGCCAATAGCGCCGCCGCCATATAAAGTAGATGCAGAACCTTTTATTAATTCAATTTGCTTTAAATCGAGCGGAGGAATGGTAAGAATGCCAAAACCACCGGAGTAACCTTCATACAGCGGCATGCCATCACGCAGGATTTGTGTGTATTTTCCATCAAGGCCTTGTATACGCACATTAGAATTGCCTGAGGCGACAGATGATTGTTGTATTTGTATGCCGCTCATATCACCCAAAATACTTGCAATATTGCCAGGCTTTAAAGTACTTTCTTCATTCATCTCTTCAATGCCTAATACTTCAACTTTTGTTGTGGCGCTCTCAACAGGGTCATTGCTTCTTGTTGACGATACAACGGTAACATCCTGCAATGTTGCTTCAGATGCTGTCATTAGAATAATGTGCTCCGAAGTGCCAGGCACATTTACCTGTATTTCTTTCGGCACGTAGCCTGTATAACTTAAGCTGATAACTGCTATACCCGGAGTAATATTTTTTAATTCCGCCTGCCCGTTAGAATCAGTTACAGTAGCAGCAGTATTATTTTTTATCCTTACAGTTACGCCTTGTAATGTTTGGAATGATGCGCTGTCTTTTACGATAATCTTTAAACTGTTTTGCGCCTGCAATGATGTAAGTGCTGCAGTAAAAACAAATAATAAAATAATGTACCTCACGTAATAATTTATTGCAAATAAAGATGTGTTTTTTGGTGAAATTCTGTAGCTGCTGCCAGTTTATATATTACCGCTTAATTACCATTTCAGTATAAAACTATGTTTGTCAGGAGCACTAAAACTGTAAGCGATTGAGCAGGCAGAAACATTACAAATTTGTTTTACAATAGATAATCCCAAACCATTACTTTCACTGTCTGCATTCGTTTTATAAAAACGTGTAAATAACAGGTTCTCATCAAGCGGATGATTTAAACCGGTATTGGTGATAATAAATAAATTTTGGTTTAAATGAATTTCCACACTGCCATTATATATATTATGTTTTACCGCATTGCCAAGTAAGTTATTCAGCAACATATCAGCAAGGTTTTCATTCATTTCGATATTTGCTTCTTCCAGTGTTTTCTGCACTTTTATGTTTTTGCCTTGCCATAATTCACAGAACTGGTTCAGTTTATTTTCTGTTTTTTCTTTAAGGTTTATTTGTTTGATTGCCGAGAACTGCCCGTTCTCAATTTTTGTAAGCAACAATAAAGACTGGTTAAGTTTGTTTAACCTGTTTAAAGCGTTGTACGCTTCTTCAACCGAATGGCTTTGCTGTTGGGTGAGGTTTTCATCCTGTATTAAATTATCAAGCCTTGATTTTATAACTGCAACCGGTGTTTGCAGCTCATGCGACGCATTCTCGGTAAACTCTTTTAACGAATGATAATCCTGTTGCGCTTTGTTGAATGCGCCGTTTAAAATAATGTTTAAATGCCTGAACTCATCAATATCTGTATTATCAAAATTCAATGGCTGCGAATCGCTCAAATTAAATTGCTGCGTGCTTTCCAGCGTTTCATAAAATGGCTTCCATAGTTTACGCAATATTATCCTGTTTATAATAAATGTTACGATAAGTATTAAAAGAATAAGCGTAATAGTAATTAAGATGATGGTCTGCATCAATTCATCCACGCTCTCCAGCGATTTACTTACATTAATAAGCGTATATGTATTATTTGTGTTTACAATAAACTGGATGCTGCGAAGCAGAACTTCTTCATGATCCATTGAATCGTAAGCATTGTACGTATAAATTTTAGTTTTTGTTACTGCGGGTTTGTCAATGGTTTTATAGGTTGTATATTGGTCATGCACTTTAATTATGCCCGGTAAATAACCATGCTGGCTAACATAAGCTGTAATTTCATTCTTCTCAATTTCAAGGTCATCATCTACCTGGCTGATGATTACATACCTCAACAGAATGGCAAATGCAATACATCCCATCAAAAAAATGATTACAGTTGAGATGATATTTATACGGTTATATTTTGAAAAGAGTTTCACCAGTTTATTTGATTAAGCTAAACTTGTATCCCATTCCGTAAACAGATTTAATGTAATCAGGAGCGCCAGCCTGTAACATTTTCCTGCGCAGGTTTTTTATATGCGTGTAGATAAAATCATAGTTGTCAGCAAGGTCCATATTATCTCCCCATAAATGTTCGGCAATAGCTGACTTGCTGATAACTTTATTTTTATTGCTGATAAAGTACAAAAGCAAATCGTATTCTTTTTTTGTAAGCATTGTTTCTTTTCCGCAAATCGTTACTGTTTTTTCGTTCATGTTTATGTCAATTTCATCAAACACAATTTTAATTTTTCCGCCGAATGATTTCCTGCGGATAATAGCATCAACCCTTGCACCTAATTCCGGTAAATGAAAAGGTTTGGTAAGATAATCATCAGCGCCGGCCTTCAGCCCATACACTTTATCGTCCAGAGAATTTTTTGCAGATATGATAATAACACCATCCGCTTTATTACTGGCTTTAAGCTCTCTTAAAATATTAAGGCCGCTGCCACCCGGAAGTCCAATATCAAGAATAATGCATGCGTAATCGTACAAAGAAATTTTCTCGTAGGCACTATTAAAATCAAAAGCATTTTCTGTAACAAACTGTTCATTGCTTAAATACTCACATATACTTTCCGATAATTGCTCTTCATCTTCAATAACTAATATCTTCATGGCCGGTTTTATATGTAAAGATTAATAGTAATTCTGTTGAAATTCTGAATATATTCCTGGATAAAACTTTTGAGCACGTAAACTATAAATAGTTGGGAAATAATAGAACATTATCTAAAATTTCTTCCACCGGGAAATAACTCTTCCTGGTGATACAATTGCCTTATCTGTCTTTTCTTATTTTCTTCCTTCAATGAAAAACCATCTCTTTCATCCCGTGGTGATAATGTGTGCATGGATATTTTGCCATAAACTTTTATTGTTGTCCGACTAAAATATTTTTCCTAGGCTAAAGCCCTTGATGGGCCTGCTTTTCACTAGCCCCAGGCTTAAGCCCGGGGTTATATAACTGAAACTCTTACCCAACGGGCTTTAGCCCAAGTTAACCGGACAATAATGATAATCTTTATTGCTAAGATTGCGTAGCATTTTAGACCAGTCTTCGCAGTGCCTGATAATAATATGTACAACACCACTTTCCTTTTGAACCCTTCCCTGCACCATTAATAATTTTGACTCAATATTTTTTTTCTGTACACATCTTCAAATAATTGTCTGAGCACAATAAAAGTTGCATTACCCTTCTTCATCTTCAATAGTTATAAAACAAACTCCGCCGGCAGTTCCCGGTCTTTATCAGCTTACACAATTTTCAAAAAAATTTTGATCTGATATATGCATTTTTTTAAAGCAATAAAATTATAAAGAGTGCAAATTTTACATTCGCCACAAACTATGAACATCACAACTTCTTTCCTTTAAATAAATAGGTTGGATAAAAAATATTTAAAAATAATTTTGTTAATTCAAATTGTTTTTTCATTTTTATAGCATCAATTCTGAAAGGAACGCCTAAACAGATTTTACCTGCGTAAGCCTGTGTGTGAGACTTTAAACCGGTTCAAGTTTTTTTTCTTAAGCAATTAATGTAGATTTTGAATTGACGTATTGAGTCAACAAAGACTGAGTATTTGTTGCGATAAAATTTACCACCATTGAATTTTCAACAAACGCTCAAAGCCATATTTCTAAGGCACAATTATTAACGGTTTCAAGCAGCTGTGTTACCGGAGGGCATGTTATTCGAACCTTAACACGTTCGTAGTAGTAGCATGATAATGATCAGTTGCTTGACAGCATAAGCAGCATTAAATGTACAAAGCAGTTTTATTAATGATTGCATAGCTACTGCTTTCCAGGTTGCTTTTGGAGTAGAGGAACAACTCTATATATAAATTTTTACCTGAATAGAAATTTGTTGAGAGAACCCGTTGCCATGTAAACCAGATTTCTATTGCAGGTACTTTACTGAAATTGTATTAGGGTCAAAGAAGTTAAGACTATTCAATTGTTTACGTTTAATCATATTAAACCTGTTGTGATGTTTTGCTTATTAATCAAAGCAACTTTTTGTTTATCCCAGGAGCAAACCAGGATTGGGCAACATTACTCAACAAGTAATAATAAACACCACGAGGATACTTCAGTTTACATAATTACAAATCCACAGGATCTTACAACTATTCCGCCAACATGCATTTTTGCAGGAGTTACTAAAGCAAGTTGTAAAGAAATTGGCTTCATATTTATTGATACAGCCAAAGGATTTGTTGCTTCACAGGCTGCAATTTCGGATAAAGCGGCTGTTGGTCCGCTTGTCACAAGCCGGACACCGTTATTAACGATACACGGTAATGTGGCATATGATTTTTATTATCAATCGCATCTTGACACTCCTTATTATGGAGATAATTTATACCAACATACCATCTCCACTTTTTTAGATGTCCGGATAAAAGATGACTATCCGCTCAGGGTTTATTTTACCACGCGTTTTGGCAACACTAACTACTTAAGGAATATCACTAATCTTAATTTTCAGTACAGCCCCCAGACTTTTCAAAATATTATTAAATCAAAACTTCGATCAGCAATAGACCAACAGCCCGACACTTCTTTATTAGGCGACCTACAGGAATTACTACAATCAAAAATGAAACAATTGCAAGGTCTTCAACAATGGATGAACAGTCCTTCTATGTTGCAAAAATTAGTAGAAGAAAGGGAAGCTAACTATATAAGGCAAAAGGCAGCGCTAAACAATCAGGCTGTCATGAATGATGTTGCATCAGGTAATGAAAAAGAAAAAATTCCAGTGATTAGTTCTTTAAGCCCCTTATCCTGGCTTAATGCGTATGCTGATAAACATTTAGCCATGCAAGATTCAATTGCACAGAAAAAATCTGATGAAAAAAATATTAGTGAACAATATGCACAAAAAAAGAAAAAGCTCGATTCAATTAAATCAGAAATCAGCTTGTTGCAACAACAATATTTATCTAAAAAAGACAGCCTGGCCCAGGCAAAAAATATACTTGCAAATGCAGTAAATGCAGCACACAATCCTTCGGAGCTGAAGGAACTATTGAATAAATCCAAATTGCCGGATTCAATCTTGCCAAAAGGTTATGACAAGCTGTTATCCATAAAAAAATTCGGTGTTGGTACTTCAACGGTTGATTATTCAGAATTATCAGCAAAAAATATCACTATAAGAGGGTTGCAACTGGAATATAATTCAAAATATTATTATGCGATTGCAGGCGGTGTTATAAACTATCGTTTCAGAGACTATCTTTTGCCGGAATCACATGATACAAAACAATATCTCGGTTTAGCCAGGTTTGGTAAAGAGACAAGAAAAGGAAGCAGCCTCATATTTACTTATTATTTCGGTAAGAAAGTTTTATATAATTATTACACCACTGACAGCTCTTTACAATCTTCAATGCCTGCGCCCGGATATGGATTAATGGGTATCACATTGGAAAATAAAATTAAATTAAACGCAAACAGTTATTTAACTGCAGAGGTAGCAAAATCTTCCATACCCTATTATCACAGTACAAACTATAACAAAGGAATGACAGGCACATTTAATATGAGCGATCGTTCTAATGAAGCCTATTCTTTAAAAATCAACGCTGCAATACCCGTTACCCATACCAGGTTTGAGGGATATTTTAAACACTACGGCGCTAATTTTCAGTCTTTCACCCTGATATCCACCAGCTCCGAGCAAAATGCATGGCTCTTCAAAATTGATCAACAGTTACTAAAGAATCAACTTTCGCTTACCGGCGTCGTTAGAAAGAATGATTACATAAATCCGTTTGTAGACCAGCGATATGTAAGCAATACTGTTTTTAAAAGTGTGCAGGGAACTTTGCATATAAAAAATCTGCCCGTCATTTCTGCCGGCTTCTTTCCGGTTACACAGCTTGCAAAACTTAATAATGACACGTATATGGAGAACATGTTTTATACATTAACTGCCAATGTAAGCTATTACTATAACAAAAGACATACAGGAATGAATACGACAATGGCTTACATGCAATTCTACAACCGTCCGTCAGACAGTGGTTTTGTTTATTTCAACTCAGCGAATGTGTTAGTGAATCATGCCATCTATTTTAAACATGTCACTTTGCAAACTTCATTTTCAAATGCTGCCAATAGCAAGTATACAGTATGGGCTTTAGGTCAAAATGCACAAATACAAATTAAAAAATGGTTGACTCTGGGCGGAAGTGTTAAATATAATAAGGAGAATATAATGGTGAATCCGCAAATAGGATACGGCATAAACACTAACATACAAGTTAACAAGTTTGGAAATTTTCAGGTTAGAGTTGAAAAGACATACATACCATCGATGAACAATCAATTGGTTGCAAACAATATTGGAAGATTTACTTTTTACCGTAATTTTTAAAACAGCAAAAGTGAATAGAATTCTACTTGTCCTTTTAAGTTTTATTGTAAACCAGTCCGTATCTGCACAGTTTACATTGACGCTTCAAATACCACAGGCAGGTGTTTTACTAAAGCCGCAACTTTGGAATGGAGTATTAACCAACGCATACCCGGATACCCGGAGAGTGTACCTTGGAGTTACTTTGTCCGATGTATCAACCGGGGAGCCTGTGCTTTCGGCTACTACATCAAATATTGATTTACTACCAGGCTCCCTGCAACTTCTGGAATCAAATCTATCACCAATAACCTACAACTATCTTTCACCTGATATTAATGACAGAGACCCGGAAGGTTTTCTGCCTGCCGGAAGTTATACTGCGTGCTATAACGTTTTTTTAGTGGATGAAAACAGCGGAACTCCGCTTGCCGAACAATGTACCCCGCTTGTTGTTGAACCTGTAAGCCCGCCTATTTTAAATATTCCAATGGACAAGCAGGTCATACATAGTTCTTTTCCGCAGTTTAGCTGGATACCACCTATGCCTATGGAAATCTTTTCCGACTTAAACTATGATTTTGTATTGGTAGAAGTGCAACAAGGGCAAAGCAGCGCCGATGCAATACAACAAAATTTGCCAATTTATTCAACGAATACACGCGATATCTTTTTAAATTATCCTGCATCGCTTCCCAGCCTCGACACTGGTAAATTATATGGGTGGCAAATCACGGCAAAGAATAAAAACACTTTTACTGCCAACAGCGACATCTGGACATTCTCCCTGTTCGATACATCGTTTCATCAAGCCGGTGAAGACATGAGCCAGTATACAAAATTGCTGCGTGTACTTGATGCTTCTATCTCTGTTGCAATAAACAATCTTCTTGCTTATTATGATAATAATTCCCATGATTCAACAGTTCAATACAACATTTATGATATCGACAAATATTCCCAGGATGGCAATGCCCGTCAGTTAATCGTATCCGATCAGTTGAAATTATTGCCTGGTGTCAATTTAATTTCCCTGCCCCTTGACAAGATCAGCGCGATAGGCAACAACAAACAATACCTGTTTCAAATTCTTAATTCGCGAAACGAAACGTGGAGCATGAAATTCATATTTTATAAAAAAGATTAGAGTAACCGAAAAAACCGAAATGAATGATTCAACGCTTATGTAAATTTTCCAGGGCGATTGCATGTGCACTAATGACATTTTTTTATTGCCAGGCAGTGTTAAGTGCATATGAACCCTGGCGAAACGGAGAGCAGCTAAACCTTGAATCCTTATACAAAAAGAGTTTACTGCAGAACAGTTCCGCTGACATAATAAGAAATTATGATCATGCTCAGCGGGAGATAACGTCGCCTGACAAAAAAAACAGCACTGAGAATTTTGAAATGTTTACGGATAGGCCGCAACGTGAAGATGATAAAATCGGAGGTCCAACGCAACCTGAAATGACTGCTTTTAAATCCGTCGGAGATAATAATATGGTTGACTTATTCTCCGGCAACTTTTCTTATAATATTCCCTTGTTGGATGTAGGTGGTTATCCCATAAACTTATTTTATCAAAGCGGCATTACCATGGACCAGGAAGCTAGCTGGGTCGGGTTGGGATGGAACATCAATCCCGGCACAATTACCAGGAACCTGAGAGGAGTGCCAGACGATTTTGATGGGAAAAATGATACGATTCAAAAAAGAACATTTATCGCTGAAAACAAAACAATTGGTGGTACTGTTGGTGGAGATATAGAAGTAGCCGGGTTGCCATTAGGCCAGCTATTGAACCTCAGTATCGGCTTTGGTGTCAGCGGCGGTGTTTTTTATAATAACTACAGGGGTTGGGGAACTGAAAAAAATTTTAATGCAAGCATCAGCGCCGGAAGACCGGGGATGGGCAGTCTTACTGCCGGGCTTTCGGTAAATGATAATTCCCAGGAAGGCGTGAATGTGTCAACTTCACTGTCAGCACAGCTTTTAGCCCAGGCAACGCAGAACGATGTGGCGATTTCAGGAGGCTTATCAATCGGTGGCGGTTATTCGTATAATTCGAGAAGCGGATTGGTAGGCAATTTGTCTACAGGGGTAAATTTATCTTTAAATCTTGCCGGTGCTTCAGGCGACTACGGTTTATATGGATCGCGCATATCGTTTGCATCACCTTCTTACAACCCATCTGTTGCCATACCTTTCACAAGCAACCAGTTCACTTTTACAGGAAAGATGGGTGGTGAAATTGTGGTTTTTCACCCGAGTGTTTTTTTAAGAGGCTATGTTACTAAGCAGGGTATAGCAGATCCCGATATCGTAAGAACTTTTCCGGCGTATGGATATCTCCATTACCAGGACGCCAACGAAAACTCTCAGGCTCTTTTGGATTTTAACCGGGAGAAAGAAATTATTTACAGGGATAAACCCGCCGTCCCAAATATTGCAATTCCATCCTATACGTATGACTTATTTTGTATGACCGGCGAGGGTACCGGCGGTATGTTCAGGGCATATCGTAGCGATATCGGTTTTGTTCATGATCCATATGTTACCACCAAAGATTTTTCCGGCGCTGCAAATATTGATTTGGGTTTTGGGAACCTCTTTCACGCAGGGGTAGATATAAATATTAACCATGCAAAGACTACCACGGGCTCATGGACGGAAGGCAATCCATTGACCAACACAGTAAGATTCAAACAAACTGATTCCGTCTTTGAAGCCACTTATTTGCGTAACCCGGGAGAGAAAACGGTTAATTCGTCAGATTTCTATAAAAACATCGGGGACGATGATGTCGTAACTGCCCAGCTATTCCAGGCTTCGACCGGCCCCTTTATTGCCTCAACAAATTATTTGCAGCACTGGAAAAATAAAACAGCAACAAATGTTTCAACTTTATTAAACAGCGCAACCAATTTTAAATCAACCCGGGATAAAAGATCCCAGGTAATATCTTATTTAACCGCCGCTGAAGCATCCAGAGTAGGACTGGATACAATTATTTACAACTATGGCTTAAATAAATGGGGTCCTGCAGGATGCAGTGATAATCTAATAAAAAAAGAAGCCCGTGTAAATGGTTTCCGTCAGCCAAATCACATTTCAGAAATTGACGTTTTGAACGCCGATGGAAGGCGTTATGTTTATGGCTTACCGGTATATAATCTCATACAGAAAGACGTGACATTTGCCGCAGCGTCATCTAACGGAAACAAAAAAACCGGTTTATATGGTTATACTAATGCAGAGGCAAGTGAAGACAATACAAATGGAAAGGACCATTACTTTCAACAGGAAACAACTTCTCCCTATGCCCATTCCTTTTTGCTCACATCCATATTATCTCCGGATTATGTTGATGTAACAGGTAATGGCATTAGTGACGACGATCTTGGTGACGCGATCCGGTTTAATTACACAAAAATAGCGGGAAAGGACAGCGCTTTTGGATGGAGGACGCCCTTTGTGAAAGACAGCGCGGCCTATAACGAGGGTTTGCAATCCTATTCGCGTGATGACAAGGCGAGTTTTATCTATGGCGAGAAAGAGATGTGGTATTTGAATTCGGTTGAGTCTAAAAATATGATCGCCATTTTTGTTCTGCAAAAGCGCTCAGATCTTAATTCCGTCAATGATAGAGGTAGTGTAAATGACACAACCAAATCAAAATGCCTGAAAGAAATAAACCTGTATAGCAAGTCGGACTATGTACAAAACGGATCGAATGCCAAAGCAGTAAAAACAGTGCACTTCGAATATGATTCTTCGCTCTGTAAAGGCGTTAGTACATCTCTTTCGAATGGAAAGCTTACACTTAAGAAAGTGTGGTTTACTTATAATGGCAACAATAAAGGTGTGAGAAATCCATATCTTTTTTTCTACAACAGCAACAATCCCAATTATACCAATACGGCCAATGACAGGTGGGGAAATTATAAGAGTCCATTACAAAATCCAGGGTCCTCTACCTCTGACGTCATTACCAACGCAGAGTATCCATATGCGCTGCAGGATAGCATTTCGGCAAACAGCAACGCAGCGCCATGGACAATGGATTCGATTATTTTACCTTCCACCGGCAGTATCAAAGTTGGTTACGAAAGTGATGACTATGCATACGTTCAAAATAAAAGGGCGATGCAGATGTTCAATGTAGCAGGCCTGTCACACGATGCGCCTGCAAGCGGTAGCATATCAGATGTGCTATATACACAACAATCTACTTCAACAGGCAGTCATGATAACTTATTTGTTGCAATAAGGGTAACAAGCAAGGTATCCAATGCAAATGACGTCTACCAAAAATACCTGGAAGGATTTAGTAAAATCTATTTCAGGCTTAAAGTCCAAATGCCAACGGATCGATGGGGGAGTGGGTACGAATATGTTCCTGTTTATGCAGATCTTGACTTAAAGTCCATAGCCGATTCTACTTCTTTGTATGGAGTTTTATCAGACAACATTATTTGGGTGAAGTTAAAAGGAATAAATATCAGTGGTACTGATGTGGGAGATTACAGCCCGCTTGCAAAGGCAGCCATACAATTTTTAAGGTTAAATCTTCCGTCAAAAGCATACCCGGGCTCTGAAACCGGAGACAACCTGGATGTTGCCGCGGCTGTTGAAATGATACGGGCGCTCGGAAGTAATATGGCAGAGTTGTTTACAACTTTTGATGCAAGTGCAAGGCGACTCGGTTTGGCGATAAGGATTGACACGGCAAGAAGCCTCGCACGATTAAATAATCCTGTTTATAAAAAGTATGGCGGAGGGCTCCGTGTAAAGTATATTAAAATTTATGACAACTGGAAAAATATGACTGCTACTGATTCATCAAAACAGGCAGTATACGGGCAGGTATATGATTATACAACGGTCAAAAATATAAATGGCGTTGACACAAAGATCAGCAGTGGTGTAGCCTGCTGGGAGCCCATGATGGGTAATGAAGAAAACCCTTTCCGCATTCCGTTGGAATATATCGATAAAGTCGCACCGCTTGCGCCGGTTACAATGGGATACACTGAACTTCCGCTTGGTGAAACCCTTTTCCCGGCGCCTTCGGTTGGATACAGCCAGGTGAGAGTAAGCTCGATCCACTCGACAAATATTAAGTCTGCTACCGGTTACCAGGAAACAAAATTTTATACTTCTTACGATTTCCCGGTGATAACCGACAACTCTATGTTTACTCCGGATACCAAAAAACGCTATAAGACACAGTTAAATGATTTTTTACGCATACGCTCTTATCACTATCTCTCCATGTCACAGGGCTTTAAGATCGAGCTTAATGATATGAATGGTAAAATAAAGTCGCAGGCCTCGTATTCCCAAACGGACTCTGTTCATCCTATTGCGAGCTCGGCTTATTATTATCATGTGGATGATCAGAATGCTGAGCATAAACATTTGAACAATACGGTAAAAGTTGTGAATGCTCATGGTGTAATTGACACTACGGCCACAATCGGCAAGGATATAGAATTAATGATGGATATGCGGGAGCAACGCTCTGTAACAGAAGGTGCAGATCATGAAATTAATGTGGACCTGTTTGTAATATTTATGTTTCCGGTTCCCGTGCCATCGTATATCCCTATGCCGCAAAGAGAAGAAACAAGATTTCAATCAGTGGCTACTACCAAAGTCATTCAACGCTTTGGCATATTGGATAGCGTTGTCGCGATTGATAAAGGCAGTAGAGTTTCAACAGACAATTTATTGTATGACAGCGAAACAGGCGATGTGCTTTTAACCAGGACAAGAAATGAGTTCAACGATACGCTATACAATTTTAACTACCCGGCGCATTGGGCCTATAGTGGAATGGGGGCCGCCTATCAAAATATAGATGCTGTTTATAGCGGGATAAAGATATTAAATGGTGTGCCACAGCCTTCACCTGGATATCCCGGCATGCTAAACCGGTTCGAAAGCGGTGATGAAATATTGGCGTCAGGCAGATTAAAAATCGGTGTTGATTCGTCAATCAATTGCTCACAACATCCTGATTGCCCGGAACCTGTTTTTGCGAACAATCCTGATACAACAAGAATATGGGCAATCGACTCAAAGAAAATTGATTCAACAAGCTCTTTAGGTATCATTTTTATTGATCGGTATGGAAATCCTTATAGCGGCACCCAGGTAAATTTAAAAATTATCAGATCAGGGCATCGAAACATGTCAGCAACCACGGTCGGCTCGTTAACCATGTTAAAAAGTCCTATAAAAAAGGTAGCTGATAAATTGCAATTGGTAATCGATAGTAACAAAAATGTTCTTTCAAGTACAGCTATTCAGTATGCGGATATTTGGAAAGCTGATGCCAGGCTGCCTGTTTTCCTGAATTATAATATCACGTTAGGTGCAGGTCTTTGCGATGGGTCATATAGTTACATTGATAATAATGGGCTACTTCAGTTGAACGGTTTTAACAGATCAGATGATTGTTCTTCACCTTATACGTTCACTAAATGTGCTTTAAAGGGCAGTGTTCAGGTTGGAACCGGGATGACTTTTCAGGAAGCAGGTCTCTGCGAATCTGGCGGAATGACCTTACCGAAAGGATCGTCATTGTATGATGATGTGTTAGATAGTGCATTCAATCCTTATATCTACGGCATCCTGGGCAACTGGCGTGCCGATAGATCTTTCGTGTATTATGGCCTCCGAAGAGAATCTGATCCAAATACAAAAACAAACATAAGAAGCAATGGTGTTATTCAAAATTTTGTCCCTTATTGGTCGTTCGGAAGTAATTATTTAGTTTCCACTACCGATACAACCACCTATGTCTGGAATGCGCAGTCAACCTTATATAACCGTAAAGGTTTTGAAATTGAAAATAAAGACCCGCTCGGAAGATATAACGCCGGTGCCTATGGTTATAATGGATCACTGCCAATAGATGTTGTTCAAAACAGCAGGTATAAAGACCAATTTTTTGATGGGTTCGAGGATTACAGCTATTCCACTCAAAACTGCCTGGCTAACTACCCACTTCCCATGAGCATTGATTTTGTTGAAGGTAAGGGTATATTAGATACGAGCGTTGCTCATAGCGGCAAGACTAATCTTAAAATCAATGGGCTTGATTCAGCTGTTCAAAATTTTCCGATAACAGCCAGCGCTAACATTGATTCCCAAAGAATTGTGATATTAAAAGACTCGGGCGAAATTGATACACTGGTAACTCCCCAAGGCCATGGATTGGCTACCGAAGCTCCCGCATCTGATACGGTAGGATATATAGGTTACATACAAGCAGATACGTCCGGTTTTTATACGATAACCTCAACAATTCATCACATAAATTATCCAAATGCACCAGAAGGCTATGCACTAAGCGTCAATAATATCTTTGACGCAGTAAATGATAATACTACAACATCGATCAGTGTAAACGTATATTTAAAAGCAGGTGAAAAGTATTACATGTATGTACGCACAAAAAGTGGAAGCTATTTTACAAGCCCATTACTATTAGAGTGGCAAAGATTGGCACCTTGTGGCACAGCAACTGTGGAAGTACCGACTGTAAATCTATACCAACCATATGCTGATGACATTTCAGTATTGTACAGTCAAGGTTTCTGTAATGGTTTAAAAGGCATTAAAACAGACAGCAGTTCATTGCTTCCGACGTTTACACCATCACAAAGTACCGGCATGGTATTCAGCGCCTGGGTGAAAGAACAAAGGGATTGCCTTTGCGAACAATATGACAGCAATGCTGTAAGCTTTACCATTACCAGGAGCAGCCATCCTGATACCAATGTAACCTTTAAGCCAACCGGTAATATTATTGAAGGCTGGCAACGGTATGATACGGTCATAAATATTCCTGCCGACGCTTTGTCTGTGCGTGTTGCCCTTAAATCAACAGGCAGCTCGCCGGTTTATTTTGATGATGTAAGGATGTTGCCTTACAATGCCAACATGAATTCATTCGTGTATGATCCCATAAGCCTAAGATTAATGGCAGAGTTGGATGAAAACAATTACGCCACCTTCTATGAATATGATGACGATGGCACACTGATACGTGTTAAAAAAGAAACGGAAAGAGGCATCCAGACGGTTAAAGAGACAAGAAGCGCACTTTCAGAATTAAATAACCAATAACTGTAGATTGATGAAAAAGGTAATCGTTTTATTTATTGCTTTCATTCAAACCGGCTTTATAGTAAAAGCACAACAGGCGGGCAACGTTTCCAGCCTTATAGAAGTAGTAAAACAAATTCATAGGGCCTATACTGACAAGAATAATTTAAGTTTTAATGTACTGTACACTTATGCAGAGGAAGCATCGCCCGGTAAGATTCTCGACAGCGTTTTTGCGGAAATGCAAATCAGTAATGACCGTTATCACTTTACAATAGGGCCAACTCAAACCATAGGGGATAGCCAATATGCGGTGATGCTGTTTTCCGAGGACAAAGTCATGTATATCACCAAGTCCTCCTCCGTTAATTATAGTGACCCGATAGCATCACTCGACAGTGCATTGCTTTCCATGAAAGGCCTCTCCGTCTCTATCGAAAAACAAAGCAAATTGAAGCTTGTTACAATAAATTTTCCTGATAGCAACAGGTATAAAAACATCCGTCTTTTAATTGACAACAACACCGGTTTTATAACACAAGCCAGGTTTTTAGTGAAGGCAGGCGCATTGCCAGGCAACAATGATTTTGAGATCAAAGGCTCCGGTATCCAAGGGAAGTATGCTATAATCAAAGCTGACTATACCAACTACAGTACGGGTACTATAAGTGATACAGTCTTCGACAAGACAAAATACCTTACCAGGGACAATAAAAATTTCAGTACAACACCGGAATACAAAGACTATAAGATATTTATTGGTTCACCAAATCTTTAAAAATTTTTATGAGAATCAAAGGAAGACATATAAAATATTACTTGGTTATCATTGTTTTGGTTCTATCTGCACAAAGCAGCCATGCACAGGAAAATCGTTTGCTGACGTCTTTGTTCGGGAAGTCAAATTCAATAGCAAACGATTCTTCGAGAACTTCCATTGATACATTATTTTTTTCAAGTACTTTCAACAGCTATCTCGTTAAGCCTTATCCTGTAAAAAACATAATTACATTACAGATAAGAGAAGACCAGGATAACATACTTCCCGCCTCCTTTACAGCCATAGTTCACCTGCGTATTTATTATACAAATGCAGATAATCATAAGGATTCCATTAATGATTTACGCCTGGTGTTGAATTATGATTCAGCCTCACCTTATACTGCAAGAACAAGCTTTGTTTTTAATGGCGCTTACCGGGTAAGAATGAAAGTTTTAAGTGATACCATTCCAGGCCCGGCAATGCCTGCTTTAGCAGTTGTTAATGAAATTGTACCCGATCGAAAATATGTATTTGCCTGTACGGGGTACGATATAAGCCAGGTTAATATAGATAACACAACGGACGATGAGCTATCTGTTTCCTGGAGCAATGTCATCGGTGCTGATCTCTATGACCTGGAATGGGCATATATTGATTCAAGCGCCCTGGCCAGCGGCTTATACTCTGTCAATAACAATTTAGATCCTGGCCTTATATTCCGTAACAATTCAACAAGAGTTTCTGTTTCAGATCTAAGCTATAAGATCCCCCTTATTTTTTCAGGGTCAGGTTCGCTTTTCGCAAGGGTCCGGCCAGTGCATTTTAAAAATCAAAAAAAGCTTGTTTCAAAATGGAGCTCTGATTATTCCAATGGGATGCTGCAGTACAACTTTGCCGGGCATGAAAAGAAGTTGAACTGGCAATCCTCCGTTTCATTTGCGGAAGATGGAAAGCGAAAGGTAGTGGTGCAGTATTTTGATGGTTCGCTCAGGAATCACCAGGCAGTTACAAAAGATAATAACACAAACCAAACTATTGTATCGGAAACTTTTTATGATTACCAGGGAAGACCGGCTGTAAATGTACTGCCTGCACCCTCCATAAATTCAATAATTAAGTATGCAAACAATTTTAACAGGCTCAACGGGCAGGAATATGATAAGTCATACTTTGATAGCGTGATTAACAGCACCTATTGTGGGACGGTTGCCCGGGCAATGGACAGCGCTTACGGGGCAGCTAAATATTATTCATGGAACAATGGATTTACCGGGAATATAAACAAAAATGTACCGGAAGGCTATGGATATGCATTTACCCAAACCGAATATACGCAGGATAATACGGGAAGAATAAGCAGGCAGGGAGGGGTTGGAAAAGAATTTCAGTTAAACACCGGCCATGAAATAAAGTATTATTATGCCTTAACGCCTGACCAGGACGAACTGGATGCTTTGTTTGGTACCGAAGCCGGGGATCATACACATTATTTTAAAAACGCGGTGCGGGATGCCAATGGACAATATAGTGTAAGCTATGTGGATATGCATGGAAGAACAGTTGCTACTGCATTGGCGGGCGATAGTCCTGCAGGAATATCAGCTCTCGCTTATAAAAGCGCCATCCCTGTAACACAAACACTTGCTGATGCGTCTACGAATACCACAGAAGGTCTTTCAATGATCAGTCATAAGAGCATGTTGGTGACAAAAAAAAGCGACCAACATTTTGTATATGCATTAAATCCGCAATCATTGCAAATTAACGGATGTGACAGTTCACACATTTGTTATGACTGTTTATATGATTTAAATATTACAGTAACAGATGGCTGCGGTGGCCAGGCGCTGGTTGTCAATAAATCAAATGTAACGGTTGCAGATTCCCTTTGCAATGCTGCCGGCATACTCCTTGATACCACTATTAACATGGAGGAAGGAAACTATGAAATAACAAAAACATTAACGGTCAGTAAAGCCTCGAGGGACGCTTATTTCAATAATTTCTTTCTTCATCACAACAGTTGCAAATCAGAGCAGGATTTTATAACATTGCAGCAGCAGCTTTTGCACCAGGATAATTGCATAGTCACCTGTGAATCCTGCCGTACAAGCATTGGCAGCTACTCAGATTTTAAGACAAATTACCTTACTAAGGTTTATGGCGGCACGGCAGACAGTGTGCTTCATCAAAGCGAAATACAGGCTGCCTATAATAGCGCACTGGCCTCCTGTGACCAGTATTGTAATGACGCTGTTAACGCAAATACAGATTATATAAGGCAAGCCATGCTGTCAGACATGACTCCTAAAACAGGGCAGTATGCCAACATGGACTTCGCAGAGGATGAGCACTCCATCTTTTATAAACCGAATCCCGACTCCATACCGGTTTACCAGCGTGTAACCGGTTATAAAGATGAATACGGAGAACCGGATTCCGCCTGGGACAATGTTATGAATAAAAAAGTGCCTCCCCAACAACTTGATGCAACCCAATTTGCAGAACAATTTAAACCTTCCTGGGCAGAGGCCTTGCTGCCTTACCATCCCGAATTTTGTAAACTGACGGCTTATCAAGGTCTAAGCAGGTCTTACTATTGGGAAAAGAAGTTTGAAGCCGTTACATCCTATGCTGGTGCGTTGTCTCAAGGGTTTATAAATCCCCTGGCTACCGGTGCCAACCAGGACTCACTTGCAATTAACCCGATCTTTCAATCAAACCTTTCAAGCAAATATAACTTGTATGTATCCTCCACAAAAAGTGGACAGACTGCCAATCTTTCTATGTGGCGGGTTGCTATTTTAGGTATCAAATGCCCCGCAGGGGATACAGTTTGTGCGCAAGATAATGTTTTCAATACCCATGATTCTTCGCTTTCCTGTGCAGGAGATTCCAACCAGGCGTGGAAAAATTTTCAACAACTATATCTTTCTTACCGACGAGAGCTGCTAAATCAATATTATGCTGATGTAACCTGTGCAGTACCAACACAGGATCTTGTTGACGATCATCATTTCCTTCACTTCAATACTGCTGCTACAGTCCTCGGTGACAGTGGCTTTGCATTTGTTTCGACAGCCAATCAGCAGCAGTTAAAAGATTCCGCTTCAGCAAAGATGAAAGCATTCTACAAGAGTAATTGCGAGGCGTACCAGCCGCTTTGGAGGGAACAACTGGCGCCGGGATATTCACAAACCCAGATTGACACTATTCTACCCATGCTTATCGATGTATGCGTCGCAGGCTCGGATCAGGACCATCCTTTCGGCTCAAGAGACATAAGTTTTTCCACCGCTTCAATACCTGAAACATTCGGTATAAAAGATACAGTGGTAAGAAGCTTTGATGATATAATCAATAGTTATAACAAGATCAATTCAATTTCTAAAAGTATAGTAAGAACGGCTGATATATTGGCTTTACCAGGTCCTTATAACGCAAAGCAGCTATATACACAACCTATTATTGCCAAACCTGATGCAGGCACATGCAGCAGGATAAACTCTTATTATACTGCTTATCAAAACTATCATCTTTCCGGAGAAACCTTTTCGCAATATCTTAAACGGACCGAGAATACTGATATTTCTGATGATGATCTTGAAACTTTACAAAATAGTTGCTCTGCATCAGACCCTTCTTGTAAATATTTAGAACATCCTGTTTTAGTGCCGCCTGTTTTCCAAAGTAATCAAAACCCATGTACGGATTGCAATGCGTTTGGGAGCCTTCTCAATGAATATCTCGGCAAATATGGAGATTCAGCTTATCCAAAAGTTACGGATCAAACAGATACACTGCAACAAAAGAGAAACCTGTTGTTTACAAATTTTATGAATAACCGGCTTGGTTATAATTTAAATGATGCTGACTATTTAGAGTTTATGGACCAATGCAGTAATCAAAGCCTTTCAACCGCTCAGGCGCTCGCAGATACGTTGCAATGTAATAATTGGGCGAAATTTACCGGCAGTCAGCCCGGAATTCGCATAGGCGATCTTGATGTTTCCGGCAATAAATTAACGGTAGAGGCGCTGTTTAACCGAGATACTGCTTACCGTTTTCCGCCATTTTGGAGCCCGGGTGACATTGTTTCTAAACATGAAGATGAAACTGATGTGAACTATTTACTTCGACCACATAGCGCTCAACTTACAACAACAAGTGGCTTTCACAATGTATCTCCAACATGCGGCATTGATACCAACAAAACTTATCATGTAGCAATGGTCTATGACGGCCAATATTTGAAATTTTACAGAAATGGTTTTTTGCTTGGACAGGATACTTGTACTGGCAATATGATCCTGAATAACTGGATTACCACAATTGGTTCAACCGCAGGGCCAAATTCCGAACATTACAATCCCAGTGATTTTCATGGCTACATCAATGAAGTAAGGATATGGAATGTAGCGAGAACACAAAGCCAGATCCGCGGGTATATGAATACTTCCCTGCCCGATCCAACCACACAAACGGGTCTGTTAGCGTACTACGTTTTTGATAGTCTCAAAAATAAACAGGGCAATTCTCAATGGGATGGTACACTCATTAATAACACCTCTATTAATCGAACTAATCCAAAATGTACTTTAATTCCGGATTCATGTTCCCTGGACGCGTCGCCGCCCGGTTTCCCGATGCTTTGCGGCAGGTCACAAGAAGCTTTTCCGCCTATTGCCCTGGATACCATCAGCAGTTGTACAGACAGCACTTTTTTTGCCGTAAGTACAGGGAAAGAATTGTATAACCATTACCTTGATTCCTTAAGGCAGGGATTTGACAGTTTATATCATGCCAAATGTCTTAATGCCTATAACTATGAAACCTTTACCGTTACAGATACGCTGCGCGAATACCATTACACCTTGTATTATTATGACCAGGCAGGAAATCTCGTACAAACTATTCCGCCAGGAGCCGTTCACCCCAATTGGAATACTTCCTATCTCGCCCAGGTAAAAACAAAAAGAGCGGCTGGTGATACGCTTCGGCCGGGACATGACCTGGCGCTGGCAACAAATTACCGTTATAATACATTGAACAAGGTTGTAGGGCAAAGCTCCCCCGATGCCGGCATTTCAACCTTTTACCATGACCGGTTAGGCAGGCTTGTATTGTCTCAAAATAAACAGCAGTCGCTTACCAATAAATACAGTTATACCAGCTATGACGCTATTGGCCGGACTACGGAGGAAGGCGAATTAACAAACGCCGCTGCCATGAATGCAACAGTAAGTAAAACGCCTTCGCAATTGCAAAGCTGGTTGTCCGCTGCCAATAGCTCGCGGACGCAGATCACGCAAACCGTTTATGATATCCCGTATGTGGGAGTTGATACCGTAGTTTTTTACGCTAAAAATCTAAGGAACAGGGTAGCTTATACACAATATTTTACTAACCCCATAGCCCAGGATTCATTAAAACCAGGTGCAGGAACTTACTACAGTTATGATATAGCGGGCAATGTTGATACATTGGTACAAGAATTTAAGATTTCCTCATTCCCCTCCGAACCTAATCGTTTTTTTAAGAAAATCGTTTACCGGTATGATCTTATAAGCGGCAAGGTAAATGCGGTGGATTACAATCCCGGTAATCCGGATGCCTTCCATCACCGTTATACCTATGATGCAGAGAACCGCATAACCAATGTGGAAACAAGCGTTGACAGCCTTTACTGGGATAACGAAGCTTTTTACAGCTACTACCTGCATGGCCCGCTCGCCAGGACAGAGCTCGGGGAACTGGAAGTGCAGGGCGTAGATTATGCTTATACCTTACAGGGATGGCTTAAAGGAATCAATACATCCAATATAGCCGGGAGTTTTGATATGGGCCTGGATGGCTCCCAAACATACCGGAGTGCAAAAGACGTTTATGGTTTTACATTGTATTATTTTAATGATGATTATAAACCCATTGCCCAGAACCGTTTGCCGTTTGCTGCCATGAATAATACCATCCTGCCGGCATTTAAGCCTTTATATAACGGCAACATTGCCGCTGCAAGTGAAGACCTCGTATCTTTCAAACCCTTATTATATATTTACTGGTATGACCAGTTAAACCGCCTGGTGCAGATGCGTACGTATAAAAATACTGACGGGAGCTTTAGCCCGGAGAGCAATGTGTGGAACCCCATCGCCGTCAACGATTATAGTGAAGATGTGGTTTACGATGCCAACGGGAATATACTGAAGTATAAGCGGTACGGCAATAGCACCAACCAGGCCCTCACCAATGCCAAGGTAATGGACAGCTTATTGTATAAATATGAGCCCAACAGCAACCGGCTCGACCGGGTAAGAGATTCCGTGGGCAACGTGGTTTTCCCCGGTGATATAGACAACCAGGGCGGGGATAATTATGGGTATGACGCTACCGGCAACATGATACGGGACAACAAGGAAGGTATTGACAGTATTTTATGGACGGTATATGGCAAGATGGATAAAATTTACAAACATAATGGAACGGTCATCAGTTACAGCTATGATGCTGCAGGGAACCGTATAAGCAAGATAGTTACGGGCGCTGCCAGCGGCAACGGGGAAACCTGGTATGTACATGATGCCAGCGGGAATACTTTATCTGTATATACTGTAAATAACAGCACGGTAAATAATGGTGCACTTACCTTAAGCGAGCAAAACCTTTTTGGCAGCAGTCGTCTTGGGGTGTATAAACCAAATTTACAACTCGATCCATACACGCCTCCCGATACGATCCCTGTAAACGGGCTTGGTGGCGGATATTTTGATAGCTTTGTAAGAGGGCAAAAATTTTATGAGTTGAGTAATCACTTAGGCAACGTGCTGGTAACGGTTTCAGATAAACATATACCTGTGGTTGATAATGGTGTAATCAGTTATTATAAAGCTGATGTAGTGAGTGAGCAGGATTACTATCCATTTGGCATGCAAATGCCAGGGAGAACTTACACGGCTTCGTCTGTTTCAAACTATAGATATGGCTTTAATGGTAAGGAAAAAGACAACGAAGTAAAAGGCGATGGCAACCAGTATGATTATGGGATGCGCATATATGATCCGCGTATAAGTCGCTTTCTATCTGTAGACCCATCATTCAAAACATACCCATATTACACCCCGTATCAATTTGCGGGAAATATGCCGATAGCTGCGGTTGATATAGATGGATTGGAAGCAAAAGTGTCATTTGATTATGCAACTGTAACAAAAGACCGAACTGCAATAGAAGTCAGATCTTCTGTTTCTATCAAAGTTCAAGTAATTAACTTATCAGCAATCCCAAACGCAAATTTGGATTTACAAAATATTGCTCTAAACCTTAGTTCTGATTTATCTAATAAACTTGGTGGAAAATCCACAGCCTTCATAAATCTTCCGTTTATTTTTAAAAGCAAGGATAATCATGTGACAGGAGTAGAGACAACAAAATCAAATGAGGAGAATAAAGATTATTCAGTCACCTTCAACACTTATGTTTTTCCAGATGTTTCTGTCGTAGACGATATTTCTAAAATAAATAAAGATACTTGGGTATTTGCATTAGTAGATGATGTAAATGATCAAAAAGGTAAGGATGCGGCTGGATTATCAGATAATACAGGAGGAAAAGTTGCGATTGGAGAAGCAAAATATTTTGAAAGAAGTAAAGCTTACGAAGAAGGAAGACAACTGGTTTTGCATGAAATTTTGCATTTACTGGGAGCATCAGATACGTATCCTCCAAACTCCGGATTGCCTGGAACGCAAAATAGTAATAATGTTATGTATTATCTAAGTCCAGAGAATAAAAAACAATTAACCCCAGAGCAAATTGTTAAAGAAATATGGATATCAACCATTGGGGGGATAGGAGAAATTTTTAAGCCTGGGCGGTATAAGCAACCTGAAAATCCGAATAGTAAAACTCCTACTCAGCAGCAACTTAAAACTTTTATTGATGAAAATGGAAATGCAACAAAAATTAGCGATACGCAGTAGTATCATTATGATATGTGGATTTATTTTCATGTATCAACTAACAAATTGTAAAGAATCCAACGGTAAAGAAAATCTAGGATATGGCAAGACTTTTTTCAACCAATACTGTTCTGCGTGCCATGGGAAGAATGACGGCTTTAATAATGCACCAAGCTTGTTAGCGTTAAATAATTATGATAGTTTGACTTTGCTAAAAAAATTGAGAGGCATTAAAAAAGATAGCCTTCACAATAGCTGCCTTAAATCTGTAAAATATTCCAACAAGGAAATCACGTCAATCGAAAAATATATAAAAGATTATTTTGAGCTCCATTATTGAAATTCGGTTATGAGATACTAGAACAAAAAGAGGTCTTTTCTATGAAGCTAACGGCTTCATAGAATATAGAGTCTTTCGTTGTAAGCCTACATTATTTATTCCATGGGGTTAAGCTTGTGCTCGACAAAAGCAGTATGGCTATGAGGAATAAAAAAGGCGATAGCTATTTTCAGTCTTTATGAATATCGGTTGACTCTTTTTGTTGTTGGTGTTCTGCGCGTTTGCCGTTGCTCTGTCTTCCCGTAAAAACGGGACAAGTAGTGATCAGCAACTGGAGCCCAGGCAATGCGAGTAAAATTTACAGCCATTGGTGTAAAAGCCACCGGCTTTTTATTTATAGGCTATTCTTGTTTTAGCGTGCTG
>DASUGF010000094.1:0-168785 GCA_036274175.1 Parafilimonas sp. | reverse complement strand
AGTATTGTCCGGTTAACTTGGGCTAAAGCCCGTTGGATAAGGATTCCGCTATATAACCCCAGGCTTAAGCCTGGGGCTAGTGAAAACCAAGCCCATCAAGGGCTTTAGCCCAGGAATTAAAATTTTAGTCGGACAACAATGTCAAAAAATAGCACCTTGCCCGGACCTCGTTGAACTTCTAAGCGATCAACACGTTTAGTTCCCTCCCGGCTTTTAAACCTTAGTAGAAAGCCATCAATCACAACAGCCGGCCTCATTGCCTTATTCTGTTGTCAACTTTATCATCTTAAATAATAAGGCCAGAAAAGGAAGGAACAACGATCTTCTACGAAGGTTGTTTAATACAAAATAAGGTTTATACGATATAACAAGCCTTGGTTAAACAGAACATTTTCCCGATGTAAAATGTAATTCTTGCACTTCAACACTTCTGTAAAATTGACAAAGCTCATGTCCATCAGGAATTTGATAAGAAAATAATAAGAATTGACCTGTCGAATATACGAAACAGGAATGCTCAGAACAGCCTTGATATGCATATGGAATTCATGCTTCATTGCTTCATGAATGTTTTCTCATCCTGCAATCAATAAAAAAGCAGCCTGTAAAAGCTGCTTTGTATTTATAATCTTTAGCGTTGTTTTTAAACCGATGATTTCTTTTTTACCTCAGTAGTTTGAACTGCATCAGCTCTGCCCAGCGGTTTGTTTCTTGCAAAGTCAATCAATATCGGCGCTGCTACAAATATGGAAGAATAAGTACCGGTAATTACACCCACCAGCATGGCGAATGCAAAACCTCTTGTAACTTCTCCGCCAAAAATGAAGAGTATCAAAATAGTTAAGAATACAGTAAGTGACGTCATCACTGTTCTGCTTAGCGTTTGATTGATCGCCCTGTTAATAATAGTTTCTTTGCTTTCGCCTTTCATCAGTCTTGAATCTTCACGAATACGGTCATAAACAATGATCGTATCATTCATCGAGAAACCAATTACCGTTAAGATAGCTGCAATAAAATACTGGTCAATTTCCAGCGGGAAAGGAACCACTTTTCTTAAGAAGCTAAATACCGCCAGTGTTACCAACACGTCGTGCAACAATGATACGATCGTTCCTACTGAAAATCTCCAGTCGCGGAAGCGGATGAAAATATACAAACAAATGATGATGATGGAAATGATGGTGGCCATTTGAGCGCCGCGCTTCAGATCTTCAGAAATGGATGGCAATACCAATTCCGAGCCTTGCTTATACCTGGTTTGAAAAGTATTGTAGGACGTGCCTTCAGGAAGAAAATTCTTTAACCCCGTATAAAGGGTTCTTTCAACAAGTGAGTCTGTATTCTGGCCTGTTTGATTGATAAGATAGGCGGTAGTGATATCTAACTGGTTCGGCGTGCCCACGGTTTTGATGATAGGGAAATCGCCGAAAACCGGTTTTAATGCGTCGGCAACATCACTTGTTTTGTAAGCTTCGTCAAACCGGATCGTGTAGCTGCGGCCTCCTTTAAATTCCACGCCTTCATCAAAGCCATTGAAAAATGAACCAATGCCTAATATTAATACAACAATAGAAATTCCATAAGCCACTTTTCTGTACTGAATGAATTTAAAGTCTGCATGTCTGAAAACCTTCTTTGAAATACCTGTAAAATATTCAAAATGCCTTTGCTTATTGGTATAGAAATCTGTTATTAAACGGGAGATAAGGATACCGCAGAATAAAGAAAGTGCAATACCAAGCATCTGTGTTGTTGCAAAGCCAAGTATAGGGCCCAATCCAAAAATGAATAGTATGGCGGCGGTTAAAAATGTGGTAACGTGCGCATCAATTACAGGTGCGTAAGAACGCTTGTAACCATCCTGCACGGCAAGTATATAACTCTTCCCTTTTGTTAGTTCTTCTTTTATCCTTTCAAAAATGATAACGTTTGTATCTACGGCCATACCGATGGTCAACACAAGGCCCGCAATACCCGGGGCCGTTAATGTAAAACCAAGCGCCCCCAGGATGCCTATCGTAAACAGCAGGTTCAAGATCAATGCAATATTAGCCACCCATCCGCCGGTGTTGTAATAAACCAGCATTAATATAAAAATTACAACAAAAGATACAATAAAGGACATTGAACCGCCTTTCACCGCATCCTGGCCAAGTGTGGGGCCTACCTGTTGCTCAGCAACTATCTTAGCCGGAGCAGGAAGTTTTCCTGATTGAAGAATGTCTGCAAGATCAGATGCTTCTGTCGGACTAAAGCTGCCTGTGATCTGGGAAGAACCATTGGGTATAGGTCCGTTCACGAAAGGTGCACTGTAAACAACATTATCCAGAACAATAGCTATCGGTTTACCCACGTTAGCGGTTGTCATTTTAGCCCATATCCTTGTGCCTGTGGCATCCATTTCCATTTTTATGGCGGGCCTTCCTCTTTCATCATAGTCGGGCCTGGCATCACTTACATGCTCGCCTTCCAACTCTGCCTGGCCATTCGGTAAAGTTTTTACAGCATATAATACCGCAATATTGTTTGTAGTGTTATCTGTGCCATTTTCGGGTTTGCCATAGGCGAACCTCAAATTAGCAGGGAATTTATTTTTTACAAAATCATAGCTCAGGTATTGGCTTAAAAGCCCTGTATCACTGTTGGAGACATAACCTATAGCAGCAGGATATTGAACTTTACCGGTGGCTTCATCGCGGTGGGGCTGTGCCGGCTGCATCAAAGAGCGTATAGGATACTCTTTACGCAAAAGTGCTGCGGAGTCAACCTTACCGGCTGCAGTAGTAGTTTTCGATGCAGTATTTTTTGCTCCTTCAAATCCGCTGATGGCATTCGTATCAACCTGGCTGGCTGGCGGCACGGCTATAGCAGCATTTGTTGTATCGGTTACCTGTTTTGCCGTATCTGCCGTAGCAGCGTTTGTTGTTCCTTTTAAATAATCAGATAAAGCTTTTTCTGCCGCAAGAATTCCTTCGCCAACATCGTTAGCATTATATACTTCAAAAAACTGCAGGTTGGCAGTTGACTGAAGATAATGGCGTACTCTTTCGGGATCGTTTATCCCGGCCAATTCGATATTGATTATACCTTTTTGCGGATCGGGATTGATATTAGGAGATGCTACACCAAACCTGTCAATACGCGTGGTTAAGATACGCGTTGTATTATCAAAAGCGCTTTTAGCCTGGTCTCTTAAGTAAGTAGCTACCGCATCGTCTGAAGCATCATATTTTATCTTTTCGTTGCTTCTGGAAACAAAATACGGAGCCAGTTTTGCGCCGGCACTTGCATTTTTAAATTCTGTTGTAAAAAGTGTAATAAGATCAGCGCCACTGGTAGCTTTCTTTTTAACTGCAGCATCCAATGCTTTATTAAAAACCGGGTCTTTAGTGTAATTAGCCAGTGATTTTATCAGGCCATCAAGGCCAACCTCCATGGTAACACTCATACCACCCTGGAGATCAAGGCCAAGCATCAACTCCCTGTCTTTGGCAGCGCGATAAGTTGTAAATCCAAAGGGCCCGATCTTGGAATCCTTTGTGCTGTCGAGCAGGCGTTGCAATCTATGGTTTTTAAATTCCTGCAGGCTATCGTTATAAGTTTCCTGCATAGTTTTGTCGCCAGGATACTTCTTTTCGGCATTAGGGTACACAGCTTTCACCCACGAATCGGCTCTGTCGGCCATGGAAGATTCATGGTTTCTGACAATCCAGGTAAAAGACAATTGGTACAGGCAAATTAGTATAAGAGCAAGCGCAAAAAAACGCACCAATCCTTTCAGTTGCATAATTAAAACGTGTTTACATTTTTTTTGAGAGCGGCAAAGATAATGGTTTGACTTATATAGAAAAGTCAAATTGCAGCACCGCCTGTCAACCGGGCAGCAGGCTGTTACACCGGGCTGATAAACATTGTTTTACAAAAAAGCCATTAAAACAATCCAAATAACAGGGAGTCTATTTTCCCGATTATTTCGCCAAGATCTTCTTCTTTTTCGGGAAATTTATTTTTATCAACGTTAATGATGAGTATCGGGCCGTGTTTATAGCTTTCTATCCAGCGGTTGTAGAGTTCGTTTAATTTTTTCAGGTAATCCAGGCGGATATTTTCCTCGTACTCCCTTCCGCGTTTTTGTATCTGGTCAACCAGTGTCGGCACAGAAGCTTTAAGATAAATTAACAAATCCGGCGGCTGCACCATCGACTGCACCGTTTTAAAAAGACCAAAATAATTGTCAAAATCTCGTTTGTTCATCAACCCCATATCGTGCAGGTTGGGCGCAAATATGTGGGCGTCTTCATAAATGGTCCTGTCTTGTATCACGGTTTCAGTCCCGTTCTGAATATCGAGCAATTGATTAAGCCTTCCATTTAAAAAATATACCTGCAGGTTAAAACTCCATCGCGGCATATCCTCATAAAAATCCATTAAATAAGGATTGTGATCCACATCTTCAAACTGTGGTATCCATTTATAATGCTTGCTCAGCAATTCGGTTAGCGTTGTTTTTCCTGCACCAATATTTCCCGCTACGGCAATATGTTTGGGTTTTTTTTGTTTTGCCATGCCCTGGTCCCGTAAGAGACTTTTGTGATTAAAAATTTATAGCTGCTAAAAATAAGCAATCATACCGTAATAAAATCGTGACCGTGTTATACTTTACAGGTTAATGTTTTTCCCGGTTATTATATATAGTTCAATCCCATAGCTTTTCTTATAAGCTTTAATGTTTCAATAGCATTGCCTCTTGCTTTTTCCTTACCTTTTTGTATAACTTCAGAAAGGTAGGTTTTATCATTTTCTATTGACTTTGCCTTTTCACGAATGGGTTTTATAAAGATGGCCATATCCTCCGCCAACTGTTTTTTCATATCGCCATAGCGGATGGTGCAGTTCTCATAATCTGCCTCGAACTGTGCCACCATATCATAATGACTCACCAGTTGCATTAAGGCAAAAAGATTTTCAATATAATCCGGCTTGGGCATTCCTCTTTCTGTTGGGCCGCTATCCGTTTTTGCCTTCATTATCTTTTTGCGGATGAGATCGTCATCATCAGCCAGGTAAATAGTTGCCATCTGGTTCACGCTTTTGCTCATCTTCCCCTGGCCGTCGAGACTTAAAATTTTTGTGAGCGATTCTCCATAATTGAATGCATACGGCAAAGGAAAAACCGCGTCATAGCGGTGATTGAATCTTTCCGCAAAATTTCTTGACATTTCCAGGTGTTGTTCCTGGTCTTTACCCACCGGCACTTGTGTGGCACGGTGAATCAAAATGTCAGCAGCCTGCAAAACAGGATAGGTGAGTAAACCGGCATTTACGTTCTCCGGCTGCTGGCGTACTTTATCTTTAAAGGTGGGCGTTTTTTCCAGCTCGCCCTTATACGCCAGCATATTCAGGTACAGGTACAACTCTGCAATTTCAGGTATATCGCTTTGTATATAGATTACAGATTTATCAGGATCAAGCCCGCAAGCCAATAGTTCGCCCAGTAACCTGTGGACGCTGTGGCGCAACTCCCGGGTATCCGGATGCGTGGTTAAGCTATGCCAGTCAACTATACAGAAGTAACAATTATATTCCTCCTGCATGCGCACCCAGTTTTTTACGGCGCCAAAATAGTTGCCCAGATGAAAAAAACCGGTAGGCCTTATTCCGCTTAAAACAATTTCTTTAGCCATGCGGCGAAGATAAGTGCATTGCGTGTTTGAAGAAGAAAATTCGGCAGTCGAATGTTTATTGATGGGTTGAATGGTTGATGGGTTGAATGGTTGATAGGTTGAATAGTTGATAAGTTGAATAGTTGATAAGTTGAATGGTTGATAAGTAAGAAGGAGTTAATAATTAGGCATCGGGAATTCGGGATTGGTATGAGGCCATGAACTATAAACCATGATCTGCCAGCTCAAATCAGACATCAGACATAGACATGAATGGTGAATGGTCAATAGTCTGCAATCTGCAATCTAAAATCTGCAATCTAAAATCTGCAATCTAAAATCTACAATCTGCAATCGCAATATCTTTATATAAAAAATTATGTGGTGGATCTACGCTTTGCTTTCTGCATTCTTTGCTTCGCTCACAGCCATCTTTGCCAAAGTTGGTGTAAAAGATATTGATTCTGACCTGGCAACAGCAATACGTACAATAGTAATACTAATTCTTGCATGGGGAATTGTACTGTTTAAAGGCGTGATACCCGGGGTGCAAAATTTTACAAAACAGAACTGGATCTTTCTTGTCTTATCAGGATGCGCTACCGGACTATCGTGGCTTTTTTATTTTAAGGCATTACAGGTGGGAAAGGTTTCGCAGGTAGCGCCTGTTGACAAACTAAGCGTTGCACTGACGATCGTTTTATCTGTAATTTTTTTGAAAGAATCTGTTACATTCAAAGATGCCATCGGTGCTTTGTTAATTGTCGGCGGAACATTTGTACTGATCTTAAAGCCTTAACGTTATTATGGGCAGAAATTGCCATTTTTATTATTGCAGATGACGCAGGAACACGGAAAAAATTGTTGCTACATTATTATGTAGCTTACCACTAATACGATTCGTTGTCTGATGGAAAAGAATTGGTCTTGATATCACTTACATACTGCTGTACTGCCTTTGTTACCTGTTCATATATATTAAGGTATTCACGTAAAAAACGTGGTTTGAATTCCGTGTTGATGCCCAGCATGTCATGCATTACCAAGACTTGCCCATCACAGTACTTTCCGGCGCCAATGCCGATGGTTGGGATGCTTACACTTTCGGTAACTTCTTTTGCAAGCTTGGCCGGAATTTTTTCAAGCACGATGCCGAAACAACCGGCTTCTTCCAGCAGTTTTGCATCGCTGCGCAATTTGTTGGCTTCATCTTCTTCTTTCGCCCGCACATTATAGGTGCCGAATTTATAAATACTTTGCGGCGTTAAACCCAGGTGGCCCATCACCGGTATGCCCGCTGAAATAATGCGTTTCACACTTTCCAACACTTCTTCACCGCCTTCCAATTTAATAGCATGGGCACCGGTTTCTTTCATGATGCGGATGGCAGAAGCCAATGCAATTTCAGAATTGGATTGATAAGAGCCGAAAGGCAGGTCCACTACTACCAGGCAACGGTCGATACCACGCATTACGGAAGAAGCATGATAGATCATTTGCTCTAACGTAATGGGTAGTGTTGTTTCATGGCCAGCCATTACGTTGCTGGCGCTGTCTCCGACAAGTATTACATCGATATTGGCGTTGTCGATAATTTTTGCAAATGAGAAATCATAGGCCGTAAGCATGGAAATTTTTTCACCGTTTGCTTTCATTTTTTGCAGCGTGTTAGTGGTGATCTTTTTTATTTCTTTATGTGTGGACATGGTTTGATTTTGGAATTGTACAATTGGGAAATTGGGAAATTGCTACGATCAACTTCTCAATTTTATTTTCCAATTTCCACTATTCACTTATTTGACTTTGCGGTTTTACTTGCGGCTGTAAATATAGCGGTTGGTTCACGTGATTCGGCGATTTAAATTTTGGAATTGTACAATTGGGAAATTGCTGCGATCAGTTTCTTGATTGTATTCACCAATTCCCATATTTATTTGCTTATTAAGTAAGGAATTAATTGCTATCTATTCGATTCTTTGTTTATGGAATTATGCTTGTTCGCATACATTAACAATACAATTTCAAAATTTCCCAATCGGTGATTTACATTTTGGAATTGTGCAATTGGGAAATTGGGAAATTGCTTTGATCAGTTTCTCAATTGTATTTTCCAATTTCCATTATTCATTTATTTGACTTTGCAGTTTTACTTGCGGCTGTAAATATAGCAGTTAGTTCCTGAGCTTCTTTAAGTAGTGGATCAACAATAATTCTTTCTGCATTATTTGTTTCGGGAATTATGTCCAACCAAAAAGTTGATTCATCAGCTTCTTCTTCTACTACAACTATTTTAGAAATAAATTCATTATGACTTCTTGCTCTGCAGGCTGCCCTGTAATTGGCAGCAACAGAACTTGCAGAACGTCCAAGTTGATTTGAAATGATATTTGCGCTTTTCCTGTTTGGCAAGAGATCAATGAAATTCAAAACTTCAACAGCAAATTTTCTTGTTCTGATCTTTAATTCTTTTTCTGTCATATTGCGGATTTAGGGGTTAAAAATTCAAAGTCTAATTAAAGATATGCTATAATAAGCAATGCAATTTCCCAATTCACCTTTTCCCAATTTCCTCATACAGGCTTTGCACCAGTCCATCCGCCAAACCGATCTTCGGCACATATATCTCCTCAATATCTGCCCAGCGCATCACATTTACATATATCTGCAAAGCGGGCACAATAACATCTGCGCGGTCATCTTTCATTTTGTAGAAGTGAATGCGTTCTTCAAGAGAAAAATTCGAAAGCTCTTTATAATAATCTTTTAATAACTCAAGCGATAGTGGCTTGCCTTCCTTTTTTTTACTGAGAGAAAAAACCTTGTTGATATTTCCGCCCGAACCAATGGCGATCACAGGTAGTTTGGTTTTAATATTCAGCTTGATCTTGTCTTTTAATTCAAGCCAGTGCTGTTCATCTACCATGTTTTTCAACAGGCGGATAGTGCCAATATTCACTGATTCTTTATACCGCAATTTGCCATCGGCGATAAAACTTAATTCCGTGCTTCCGCCGCCAACATCAATGTATAAATAAGCATGTTCCCTGTCGAGGTTTTCTGCAATATGATTTTCATATATCATGGCGGCTTCTTCATCACCGCTGATAATATTTATTTTGATGCCGGTTTCCAGTTTTACCTGCCTGATGATATCTGCGCCATTCAGCGCATCACGCATAGCGCTGGTAGCACATGCTTTTACATGTTCTACGCCATAAGCTTTTAATAAAAAACTGAATGCTTTTATCGTTTGTATCAGCATTACAATCCTTTGCCTGCTGATCTCTCCTTTTTCAAATACATCAAAACCCAGGCGCAAAGGCACGCGTATAAGATTAAGTTTTATGAATTCAGGCTTTTTGTCTTCAACGTCCCGTACTTCTGAAATTAATAAACGGGCCGCGTTACTGCCTATATCAATCGCTGCGAGTTTCAACTGGTTTTATTTTTTTATACAGGTAATTATATATTTCAATTTGTGCACGCGTTCTTTTTTTGCCGCCGGAAGGCACATAATTATTCAGCAGAGCATTGTCCAGTATGCGCGCCTTCACATCATCCTGTAACTGGATATGAAGAATGTCTTTCAGTTCTTCGCAAAGTGCGTGATTTTTCACAGGAATGGTTGCCTCTACACGGTGATCAAGATTACGCAACATCCAGTCAGCAGACGAGATAAATATTTTTTCTTTGCCACCATGATGGAATACCATAATCCTGGAATGCTCCAGGTATTCATCGACAATACTGATTGCAGAAACATGCTTGTGCCATTTTTTATTTTTGAGTTTTGCGCAACATATACCTCTTATAACAAAACGCAGTTCCACACCTGCATTGGCTGCCTCGTATAACTTGCTGATCATTTGCGGATCGCTGAGTGAGTTTACTTTTAAAATAATGGAGGCTTTCTTTTTTGCCTTTGCATGTTTTATTTCTGTATTGATCAATTGCATTAACTGGCCGCGCATGATGTGCGGGCACACCATAAGCGTTTTGCAGGCAGTTAAATATTTTGTTTTTGACGGGCTTTCGAGATATTTAAAAATGCGGCTTATATCAGCCATTACATTCCTGTTGCTGGTGAGCATACATTCATCTGCATATACTTTGGCCGTTCTTTCATTCAGGTTGCCGGTGCTGACAAAACCGTATTGAATTGTTTTTTTGCCGGTTCTTTTTTTGATCAGGCAAAGCTTGGCATGCACTTTTGTATTGGGCATTCCTAGCAATACTTTAACGCCCTCTTCTTCCAGCATTTTTTTCCATTCAAGGTTATTCTCTTCATCAAAACGGGCACGCAGCTCAAGCATCACTACTACGCTTTTGCCATTGCGTACCGCGTTGATAAGGGCATTAATGATTTTTGAGTTAATAGCTAACCGATAAGCAGTAATGTTTATAGAAAACACTTCAGGGTCCATGGCGGCTTCGCGCAAAAGATCGATCACTGAATTAAATGAATGGTAGGGAAAATGCAGTAGCACATCCTTTTTTAATATAACATCTGTAACCCGGATCGAATTACTTAATGCAGGATGGGTAAAAGGCTGGCGGCGTACTCTTTTCTGGGCAAACACATCCGGAAAATCCATAAAATGCCTGAAGTTGTGGATACGGCCCCCGGGAATAATATTGTCTATTCTTGAGAGATGTAACTTTTTCATCAGGTATTCCAAAAAGCCGGCATCCATTTCTTTATCAAAAACAAAACGTGTAGGTTTACCAACACGCCGGTTTTTTAAACCTTTTTCAATTTTTTGGACAAATGAAGTGGTGACATCGTTATCGATATCAAGTTCAGCGTCCTTTGTTACTTTAAAAATATACGACTCAAACTTTGTGTAATCGAAATAAGAAAATATATAAGGAAGATTGAATCGAATGATGTCTTCCAGCAGAATGATATGCTGTTGCCCTTCCGGCGCCGGCAATTGTATAAAGCGTCCGACTACGCGGCTGGGCACTTCTATCAGGGCGTATTTCTGGTTATATGCAGTTCCTTCTTTACGCATAACCACACCGAGATAAATGCTTTTCTCGCGCAGGTAAGGTAATTGCGGAAGGCTTTCTATCATCAGCGGAATGATATTGGAGCGAACTTCTTCTTCAAAAAAGGTTTTTACAAACTGCTGTTGCTGTTTATTCAATTTCTTTTCATCAACCAAAAAGATATTCTGGCTTTGCATTTCTTTTAATATATCCTGCCAGATGCGGTTGAATTCATTTTGTTGGTTGAGTACTATCGATTGTATTTCTTCAACAATATGTCCCGGGTTTTCTTCGAGATGCATATTCCCTTTTTTGCCGCCCAACTCGATCATACGTTTTAATGTCGCCACCCGCACACGAAAGAACTCGTCCATGTTATTGGAATGGATACCTAAGAAACGGATTCTCTCGCGCAACGGCACAGTCAGGTCGGCAGCTTCCTGCAATACTCTTGCATTAAAACTAAGCCAGCTTATATCTCTCGGAATTAAATTTTTCATTGGAATTACAGCGCTCAAATATAGTCATCAACACTTGTAGAAAATATTAAGTTTTTAAATATGCAGCTTATCAATTTCTATTTTCTGTATAGATATTTCAGTTTATTTTCAGCCGAAAAATTTTGCTTTCATGAAAAAAATTTACACCACGCTGTTCTGTCTTTTCCTTTTAAAAAACTTTTTAACGGCACAGCATTATATAAGGGTATGGACAAGCTTAAACCAGGATTCAACAACAGGCTTTTTCGCTTTTAACGATATGTCTGTTGACAAGAATGGGAATACATATATCGCCGGGTATCAGACGGATCCGGGGGATGAGTATTACGAAAAGCATTTTTATATATCAAAAATAAATGCTAACGGTGATCTTGAATGGAAGAAAAACTTCAATAAAAAGAAAGATTCTATTGACGAAGCCATAGCCATTGCTGTTGATGCGGATGGGTATGTTTACGTAACGGGAGCAAGGATAGATACTTTTTGCAATATCTGTACTTACAATACCAGGATAAGCGATATCATAACCATGAAATATAATTCTAAAGGCAAAAGAATATGGCTTAACCGTTACCATGATTCCATTTATATACTGGCATCTCCTTCAGATATCGGCCTGCATCCTGATGGTACAATTTTAATTACAGGAAATGAAACCTGGTATAACCCGGTAACAGGCCGGGATGAGAACGGGCTCCTGTTACAGAAGATAGATAATAACGGGGCAACAAAATGGGTAAAAAAAATGAAAGATGTTGTAACCAGTTCCGGGTGCTTTGATGGCAAGGGCGAAATTATAGTGGCAGGCGCATCAGATATTGATCATATTTACCAGACACGAAAACCCATGGTGCTTAAATTTAACCGGAACGGAAAGCTGTTGTGGAGCAATGTTTACAACGAATACAATAAAAATGGCAATTTTTCATTTGTAGGCTGCGATTCCATTGATAATATTTATGTAAACGGGCAAACCGACACCCTTGCCTTTTATAATAACCCAAAAATTATAACAGTCAAATACAGCCCTGCCGGCGCTATGCAATGGTTCAGAAAAGAAATAGATCATACTACTTCCATGCTGCGCTACCAGGGGGATTTTAAAGTGGATGCCGCCGGCAATTCTTATGTAACAGGTTTCTTAAGTAAAACGAGTGTGGATGACGACTGGATAACCTCTAAATATGATAATGCCGGCAAAAAGAAATGGACTGTAACATTTAATGATAGCCTGAACGGTTCAGACAGGCCCAATGGATTAGTAATTGACAGGAGTGGTAATGTGTTTGTAACAGGACATGTTTTTAACAAAGGAGGCTATGCTATTGGCGTAGTGGGTTATGATAAAAAGGGCCAGGTTATCGGGTCGGATATTTATGGCAGGAAAAAAGCCAATGCTTTCCCGGTTGGCATTGGCGTGGATAAAAATAATAATGTTTATGTTGGAGGCGCTCTCGGGTTTTACAACAGCCCTTATCCTGCATCTGTGGTTTTAAAATATGGGAAGAAAGAATTTACAGCAATCGCTAAAGCACCATCAATCCAGGAACTGAAACTATTCCCTAACCCGGTAGGAAGTTCACTCAATTTGATATTTTCAACAACCGCCGCCGGTGGTAATTACAAGCTTGTCATCAGCGATATGAATGGAAATACAGTTTTATCAAGGCAGTTGGGAAAATCAGAAAAGCAATTGAACGCAAGCATAAATGTCCAGGAATTAAAACACGGAGTATATACAGCCGCCATAACGGACGGCATTAATTCGGTTTCCAAAACATTTATAAAAGAATAGACTAAATTTCTTCTGCTGTGAAGCCTGAAAAAACTTCCTCTACACTACTGCTTCGGCAAGTTTACGTGTGTAATAGGATGTATTCAGGTTGATGTTTGCCTGCTCTGCTTTTTCGATAATGGAATAATCCGAAAGGATAAGCGCTTTATTTTTCTTAACGCAAACATCATGTTCAAAATGTACAGATGGTTTGCCGTCGCGGGTGCGAACTGTCCATCCGTCATCCTCAGTATAAACATCTTTTGTTCCCATGTTTATCATTGGTTCAATGGCAAGCGTTGCATTTTCTTTTAGTCTCGGTCCATTACCGCGCTTGCCATAATTTGGCACCTGAGGATCTTCATGCAGGTTTCTTCCCAGTCCATGACCCACCAGTTCCCGCACTACACCATAGCCATGCCTGCGTTCGGTGTGTTCCTGTATAGCATAGGAAATATCACCAACACGATTGCCGGCCACCGCTTTTTCTATTCCCTTATACAACGATTCTTTTGTTACCCGCATCAGTTGTAAAACATCTTCGCTTGCTTCTCCAAGAAGAAAAGTATATGCATGATCACCATGCCAGCCATTTAAGATTACCCCAAAATCTATGGAAACCACGTCGCCTTCTTTGAGCGCCTGGTTGTTGGGAAAGCCATGAACCACCACATCATTCACGGAGGCGCAGATAGTAAAAGGATACCCGCGGTAGTTCAGAAAAGAAGGGATGGCCTTATGATCGCGTATAAATTCGGCACAAAGCCTGTCGATCTGGAAGGTAGTGATTCCCGGTTTCAGCATGGCTGCCACTTCTGTAAGTGTTTGACTTACAAGCCTTGCGCTTTGTTTCATCCACTCCACTTCAGCATCTGTTTTGTATAATATCATGTTGTATCTCCTGCTCAGGATTGCAAATTTCACGAAAAAAATCCAACCGTACACCATTAACTATTCGGCATACGGCTTACGCACCTTTATTTTGCGCCCATGGAATTTTTGATAAAGGTCCTCAAATTCGGTATCGTTGGGTTTATCGGGATGTGCCTTGACTTTCTTGTTACCTGGCTGTTAAAAGAAAAACTGCGAATCAATAAATACATTGCAAACAGCCTTGGATTTACCTGCGCGGTCATTAACAATTTTTATTTGAACCTGAAATGGACATTCCAGGTAAGCGGGGGGCAGGGTACCAATATTTACCTCGTAAAATTTATGCTTATTTCTATCATCGGGTTAGGACTGAATAATTCGTTCGTTTATCTTTTCAGCGACAGGCTGAAGATCAATTTTTATGTATCTAAGGCATTGGCGGTAGTTTGTGTATTTATATGGAATTTCAGCGCCAATAACTATTTTAACTTTCATAGCTAAGCGGGTAGCAATTCTTCCCCGGCATTTTCCGCCAACCGTATGTAATACCCGTTGATGTCAATAAAAGCGAATTCACGCAAGCCGTACGGATGTGCTCTAAGGTTGTCAGCGATTTCAATATCCTTCCCCTTAAATTCATCAAATACAGCCTCGATATTATCCACAAACCAGAGCAAAGGCAAACGCTTATATTCACTGTTCACCAGTTTTGTAAACTTCGGGTCTTCGCCAAAAAGTAAACGCATATTATCGCGCCTGATTCCGCCGTCAGTGAGTTTTCCATGCTTATCCGGCCATATCCACTCATCGTAAAATCCTAATTTATCGCGATAATAATCGAGTGTTTCCCGCAGGTTTTTTACAGGCAGGTGAGGGCTGCTTCTTATAAATTTTTTTTCTTTCATACCATTGTTTTCTTTCAATTAAAAGCAATTCATAAAAGGGTGTTTAAACATTGCTTTAAATACAAAAAAACGGTTTATAATCCGTAAATTTGCCGACTAAATTTTTTTCAGTCTAAAGGTAATTTTCTTCTCTTTTTTATGAATGAGCAACAACAGGATCCCGCTTCCCAGGCAAATTATGGTGCAGAAAGTATTCAGGTTTTAGAAGGGTTGGAAGCAGTGCGAAAACGCCCTGCGATGTATATAGGCGATGTAGGTGTTAAAGGCCTTCATCATCTTGTATATGAAGTGGTGGATAATTCGATAGACGAAGCCCTGGCGGGATATTGTAAAAACATATCCGTAACCATACACGAGGATAACAGTATAAGCGTGGTGGACGATGGCCGCGGCATTCCAACCGGTATTATGGCCAAGGAAAAACGCAGCGCGCTTGAAGTGGTAATGACTGTTTTGCATGCCGGTGGAAAATTCAACAAAGACACATATAAAGTTTCCGGGGGATTGCATGGTGTAGGTGTAAGCTGCGTCAATGCATTAAGTACAAAACTTCATGTAACTGTTGACAGGGACGGAAAGAAATTCGAACAGGAATATCATATAGGCATTCCCCAATACGCTGTAAGAGAAATTGGCATTTCTGATAAAACGGGCACTAAAATTCATTTCTGGCCCGACCATTCCATTTTTCAAACTACAACGTATAACAGGGATATTTTAGAAGCACGGTTGCGGGAATTGAGCTACCTGAATAAACGCATCCGTATTTCACTCACTGATCTGAGAGAACAGGACGATAACGGCAACTATTATTCTAAGGTTTTCTTCAGCGAAGGCGGTATCATAGAGTTTGTGGAAATGCTGGATAAGAGTGGAAAACGCAATTCACTTTTACCCAGCACACTGTATGTGGAAGGTTTAGATGAATCTACTAATGTTGCTGTGGAAGTAGCACTTACTTACAATGATGATTTTAAAGAGCATATTTTTTCTTATGTAAATAACATTAATACTATTGAAGGTGGTACCCATGTTTCAGGATTTCGTACTGCTATAACAAGAGTATTTAAAACTTACGGCGACAAGAACGGTTTATTTGAAAAAGCCAAAGTAGAAGTGGAGAGCGATGACTTTCGCGAGGGCTTGAGCGCGATCGTTTCTGTAAAAGTTCCGGAACCACAGTTTGAAGGCCAGACAAAAACAAAATTGGGGAATAGCGAAGTAAGTGGTATTGTGCAGACAACAGTTTCGCGTGCTTTGGAAGCTTATCTTGAAGAAAACCCGAGAGAGGCCAAGAATATTGTCAGTAAAGTAGTATTGGCTGCGCAGGCACGCGTTGCTGCCCGCAAGGCCCGTGAACTGGTTCAGCGTAAAACGGTGTTAAGCGGCAGTGGTTTACCTGGTAAACTCGCTGACTGCAGTGAACGTTCCCCCGAACGTTGCGAATTATTCCTGGTGGAGGGCGATAGTGCCGGTGGTACTGCCAAGCAGGGAAGGGACCGGACTTTCCAGGCAATTTTGCCTTTACGTGGTAAGATACTGAACGTAGAAAAAGCCATGGAGCATAAGATATACGAGAACGAAGAAATAAGAAACATATTTACAGCTATGGGCGTAACTATCGGAACGCCTGAAGATCCCAAGGCGCTTAATATGGCCAAACTTCGTTATCATAAGCTCATCATAATGACCGATGCTGATGTGGACGGCTCTCATATCGCCACCCTCATTCTTACTTTCATTTTCCGTTATATGAAAGAATTGGTTGAACAGGGTTATGTCTATATTGCCCAGCCGCCATTATACCTTGTAAAGAAAGGAAAGGAACAGGAATACGCTTTTGATGAAGACCAGCGCAAGTTCCTGGTGGAAAAGCTGAGTAACGGCAGAGAAGATGGCGCGCATGTACAGCGCTATAAGGGGTTGGGTGAAATGAATGCAGAGCAGTTATGGGAAACGACAATGGATCCGTCTAAAAGAACTTTGAAAAAAGTTACCATTGAAAGTCTTGCCAATGCCGATGAAGTTTTCAGCATGTTAATGGGCGATGAAGTAGCGCCGCGCCGCAGCTTTATAGAAAGCCATGCTAAATACGCCAAGATAGATATCTGATTCCTGAATAGTTTTTGCTAAGGCTCCAGTTTATTCTCAAGGACAAATCTTAAGTAACTGGATTAGTTAAAATTAGCATCATACTTACAGCCGTTAGTTTTATAACAACTCCTTAATAAATTGGGTTTTGCCTGCTTAGTAAATTGCATCAAAACTTACGTATGAAAAAACTATTTTTATCTCTTGCCATCACGTCTTTTTCATTGCTCTCTTTTTCACAGCCCGGAGCCGAATCGAATGAAATTTCGAACGATTCAACAGTAAAAGAAATTTCTATTTCAAATGATCGGCTCACAAAACTTGAAAATGAAATAAAAGAGTTGAAGGCTGCCAATCAGCAATTGCAACAACAACTCGCCGAGGTGAAAAAGCAAATGCCAGTAAAAAAGAAAAAGCTTGTGGTCTCGCGTACTTCCAGCAAACAAGGCGTTTGGGTGGATGAGTAACCTGCAAAAAGAATTGAGCGGTCAACTAAAACTGGCCGCTTTTTTTATTTTTATCTGCGTGGTCAGTAAATCAGACATCAATAAATCAGACATCAGAGATTACTTCAATATTTCTCCATCACTCCCAAACCAAACAAAGCAAAATCATATTTCACGGGATCCGCTGAATCTAATTTCTTAAGCTGTTCTGTTAGTTCAATCGCAGCATTCCAATCCGTTTGTTTGCGTTGCAATAAACCCAGGCGTTTGGCAACTCTGGCTACGTGTACATCAACCGGGCAGATCAATTGGGAAGGCTTAATATTTTTCCAGATGCCAAAGTCAACTCCCCTGTTATCGCTTCGCACCATCCATCTCAAAAACATATTTAGTCTTTTACAGTTCGACTTTTTCTCCGGTGTGGCGATATGTTTTTTTGTACGGGCCGGCACATCTTCCAAAGAAAAAAAATAGTGGTGAAATCCAATAAGCATTTGTTCAACCGTATCGCCCCATTTTGTAAAAGCAGTTTCCAGTGAGTCGTTATATTTATAATGATATTGCAGGAATTCAACGAAATATAAGAGATCAGTCGGGTTAAAAGTCCGGTGCTTAAAATCCAATAATCTTTTCAATCTGCCCAAATCCTGGTTCAGACAATATGCATACGGCTGCATGTCCATCAACTGCATCAATTCCTTGGATTTGTTGATGATGGTCTTCCGGTTTCCCCAGGCAAAAACTGCTGCAAATAAACCCGCGATTTCAATATCCTGTTGCCGGGTGAATAGATGTGGAATGCTGATGGGATCGTCTTTTATGAATGAAGGCCGGTTGTATTCTTCAACCCTGCTGTCGAGAAAATTTTTCAGATTATTGCTGTTCAGAATATTCATCTCCGGCACAAAAGAAAAGCATGTGCATAATTTAACCAAAGCTGCCTGAAAAAACTGCTGCAGCCTGCTTAAATTGCGTGTTGCTATGGATAAGTTTATTGTTTCAGCGAGAAAATACCGGCCGCAGACTTTTGACACAGTGGTAGGGCAACAACATATTACCACCACATTAAAGAATGCCATAAAAAATAACCAGCTCGCACATGCATTTTTATTTTGCGGGCCGCGCGGTGTGGGTAAAACAACCTGCGCCCGCATTCTTGCTAAAACGATCAACTGTGAAAACCTTCAGGCGGATGGAGAAGCTTGTAATGCCTGTAATTCCTGCAAAAGTTTTAATGAAGGCACATCATTGAACATACATGAACTGGATGCGGCAAGTAACAATTCTGTTGATGATATAAGAACACTGGTGGAACAGGTTCGCTTTATGCCGCAGGCCGGAAAATACAAAGTGTATATTGTGGATGAAGTGCATATGTTAAGCGCTGCCGCATTCAATGCATTTTTAAAAACACTGGAAGAGCCGCCGCCATATGCGATTTTTATCCTCGCCACCACTGAAAAGCATAAGATCATCCCAACCATTTTATCGCGTTGCCAGATATTTGATTTTAAGCGGATCACCACAAAAGACACCGTGGAGCACCTGGAAGAAATAGTTGAAAAGGAAGAAATCAAGGCAGAAAAACAGGCCTTGCAGGTGATCGCCCAAAAAAGTGAAGGCTGCATGCGGGATGCATTAAGCATTCTTGACAAGATCGTGAGTTTTACCAATGGTGAGGTAAGTTATAAGAACACGCTGGAGCATCTGAATATTCTCGATGAAGACTATTACTTCAAACTGCTTGATGATTTATTGCAACAGGATATCGGGGCAGCCATGCTGTTGTACGATGAAATAAACAGCAAAGGCTTTGAAGGCGATATGGTGCTGAACGGTTTTGCCGAGTTCATACGCAATCTTTTGGTAAGCAAGAATGCAAAGGCGGCGGCGTTGCTGGAAGTGGTGGAAGGCATGCACGAAAAATATATGGCGAAAGCGGAACAGGTAAGCATATCTTATCTTGTAAGCGCGCTGAATATTTTAAATGAGTTTGAGATCAACTATAAAATGGCGCGGAACAAAAGGCTGCATGTTGAACTGGCACTTATTAAACTGAATTACCTGCAGCAGGCGCTGGAACTCGTTAATGACAATGGCAACATTGTTAAAAAAAAACGGGTTGATGCACCCGTAATCTATAAAACGAAAACTGTAGAACCCACACCGGTTGAAAAACCTGCAGCCAAACTGACCATCAAGGAACCTGCAAAAAAGAACGAAGTTAAAAAAGGATCTGTTCCCGAACCGGCGACAAGCATAGTTGAAGATACTCCACCCAAATATGCTGCTCCAAAAAGCACAAACGGCAAAAGCCTGCTTGAAGTATTACGCGAAAAGATAAGTTCAGATTACAACATTGAAGAAATTAAAGATGCCGAAGCATTAACTATTTCAAGGCTTGAACAGGCATGGAATGAGTATGCAGCAAAGTTGGAGTTGCAACCGAACAAACATTCAACCATTCAAACATTTCGAAACGCTAAATTGGACATTGAGACAGATAACTATTTTACGGTTACTGTACATGCCCTCACCCAGCAAAAATTCATTGAACAGGAAAAAACGATCCTGTGTGATTTTATTCAGCAGGCATTTAACAACCGCAGTATAAATTTTAAAATACTGATCGAAGCGGGGGAGGAGGAAGAAATCCCTGTTCATCTTACGCTCAACAGCCGACAGAAATTTGAACGCATCGCAGAAAAATATCCGCTGGTAAGGGAATTAAAGAACAGGTTGAATTTAGATATTGATTATTAGGAAAACTGCGAGCTACGAGCCTCGAGTTAATCCGTTGCAAAATTTAATTTCCGTTAATATATTTCACGGAAAGAAATTTTGCTGCTCGCATCGCCAAACGTTAAACTTCGAATTTATTTTGAAGAGCTTATCAGATACCTGAAGCGAAAAAAATTAGGCTTCTATCGCTACGATTGAAGATTGACAAAAAATCCAACAAGCTTGTGAATGGACAACTCTGAATTGATTCACTTGTATTGTATGAGTTTTTGCTGGTAAGAGATTTATTTTGTTGGGTTATACTACATTGTTCTTTTCTTGGTGGGATCCTGTTTTGCCATAAATACACTGTAAATGACAAGAGTATTAGTATTGCCAAAAAATTCATACACAACTACGTACGGGAACCGGTTTATTTTTCCTTGTCTTACCGGCTTATCATAGTAGGAGTAGGTATTTGGGTTACGATTCAGGCTTTCATAAAAGGCTTCCAACTCATTTAAGAACTCTATGCCTAAACCTTCTTTCGCTGATTCATACCAATCGTACGCTTCTAAAATTTCAATGGCAGCTAGCGGGCGAACTTCGATTTTATAAGGCATGTCTTTTTTCTTTATGGACAGCCATATCTTTTATCTCCTCCCAACTAAATGATTTGCCTTTCCCCAGGAGATAATTTTGCCTTTCCGCCTGTACCAGTTTTCTTCTCTGCGCATTTATATCTATTTCCTCTTCAAATAATGTATAAATAGCTTCTGCTTTTTTGTCTTCTATTGTGTCGATAAACTCATGGAGCTTCTTGCGAATATCTGTTGCTTCCATAAAACTTTCATTTCTAACAAATTTACTTCTTTTGGCCAGTTTTCCCTGTTTCCACTTTTACTATTCACAATTCGTTACTGATCAATTAAAACTTATCATTCATTTAAAAATTAACCAGCTACATTCACAATTGAACGACGATTGGTATGTGGAAACGGTTAGCGGTTTTCTGCATTCTTCACCACTTTGTTATAATACTTACAAACCGGTTTCAAACCGCATTCATCGCATTTGGGATTTCTTGCCACGCATATGTACCTGCCATGTAAAATGAGCCAGTGATGTGCCTTATGAATGAGATCTGTCGGAATAAATTCTATCAATTGTTTTTCTGTTGCCAAGGGTGTTTTTGCATTAACTGTTAAACCTATTCTTGCTGCTACGCGGAACACATGGGTGTCCACAGCCATATTTGGTTGTTTATCAATAACCGAAGTAATTACATTAGCGGTCTTCCTGCCAACGCCCGGCAGTTTTATTAACTCCTCGACCGTCATAGGAATTTTACCATTGAAATCATGCATGATCATTTGCGCCATGCCGATCAAATGTTTGGTTTTATTGTTTGGATAAGAGATGCTTTTGATATAAGGGAATAACTCATCAAAAGTGGCTGCAGCTAATTTTTCAGGAGAGGGATATCTCTCAAAAATGGCCGGTGTGGTCATATTCACCCGCTTATCGGTGCACTGGGCGGAGAGGATAACAGAAACCAGCAGTTGATACGGGTCATCATAAATAAGCTCTGTTTCAGCAATCGGGAAATTTTCTTCGAAATAGTCTATACAGAATTGAAAACGTTCTTTCCGGGTCATAAAAATACCTGTTCAGTAAAACTAAATTAGTTATTGAACAGGTATTTTTATGAATTTTTATACAGTAACCGGCTTATGCATGGCGTACTGCATAATGTCCTGAATAGTTTGCTTGCGTGGCGACTGTAACTTCATGGAATTAAGGCGTGTCAAGGCTTGTTTCAATACGCTGAATTTCTCCCGCAAAGCCCAGTTTACCCTAAGTTCTTCGGCAATGGCCTTGCTTTGCTCCTCACTTAACTCGCCCGCTTCAAACATTAATAAATCTTCCGGAGTAAAATTTGGCATAGATCAGAAATTTAAATGAACAAAAATGTGTTTTCAAGAATACGGGTCTTCTATCGTTAACAGACAATATTGAAACGGAAACGAATTTATATTATTGTTTGACGCCGGTATTTTTTTGATTTTTTGTAACCGGAACAACGAAAACATCTTCATTGTCTTTTTTCAGCAGGTATTTTTCGCGGGCAAATTTTTCCAGTGCTGCAGGATTATTTTGTAGTTCACTAAGGTTCTTTTTAGTTTGTTCTATCTGTTTTTCATAATAAGCCTTGCTCGCCAGCAGGTCATTCAGTTGCCGGCGGCGGTCCAATTGCATAAAAATATCATTGTGGTCGATAAAAAGCATCAAAACAATAAATGCGGCTAAGGCGATGACATATTTATTTTGAAATGCTTTAATGATATGCATAAAAAAATCGTTGACAGGTTAAAATTACAATTTCTATCAACGATTTTTATTAACGTGTGAATATGTGTATAAATTGCCCTCACCCCAACCCCTCTCTCCCGCACTTGCGGGATGGAGAGGGGCAAGAATAATTTATTTACTGAACTTAATTCTTCCTTTAGGGTAAATGCCGCTCTTTCCCAATTCTTCCTCAATACGCAAAAGCTGGTTGTACTTTGCCATACGGTCAGTGCGGGAAGCGGAGCCCGTTTTTATCTGCCCGCAATTCAGTGCCACAGCCAGGTCTGCAATGGTTGTATCCTCCGTTTCCCCGCTGCGATGGCTCATAATAGTAGTATAACCGTTTGTTTGCGCTAATTGTACCGCATTGATGGTTTCCGTTACCGTGCCTATCTGGTTCACCTTGATCAAAATACTGTTAGCTACTCCATTAGTGATACCGCGTTGCAGGATTTTTGTGTTGGTTACAAAGAGATCATCGCCTACCAACTGTACCTTATGGCCAATGGCATCTGTTATTTTTTTCCAGCCATCCCAGTCTTCTTCCGCCATGCCGTCTTCAATGGAAATGATAGGATATTTATTTACCCAGTCTGTCCAGTAAGCTACCATTTCATCGCTGGTGATGGTTTTTTTAGAGCTCTTGTAAAAAGTGTATTTGCCGTCTTTCATCATTTCGCTGCTGGCTGCATCCAGTGCAATTCCGATCTGCGAACCAGCTTTATAACCCGCATCTTCAATCGCCTGCAAAACGGTTTCAATAGCTTCTTCATTGCTTTGAATATCGGGAGCAAAACCGCCCTCGTCACCAACGTTGGTACTATATCCTTTCTTTTTCAAAACACTTTTCAGTTTATGAAAAATTTCAACACCCCAACGCAGGCCTTCACTAAAACTATCAGCGCCTATTGGTACGATCATATATTCCTGGTAATCTATTTTATTATCGGCATGCACACCACCGTTTAAAATGTTCATCAGGGGCATCGGGAGCACAGTTGCATTTACGCCGCCGAGGTAACGGTACAACGGAAGATCTGCTTCCATAGCTGCTGCTTTTGCTGCTGCCATAGAAACGGCCAATGTTGCGTTGGCCCCTAGTTTGCTTTTATTGTCAGTGCCATCAATTTCGATCAGCCTGGCATCAATGCCGGTTTGATCGCTCACATCAAAACCGGTCAATTTTTCGGCTATGATCTTATTTACGTTTGAAACTGCTTTTAGCACTCCCTTTCCTACATACACTTTTTTATCATCATCCCTTAATTCAACCGCTTCATGAATGCCGGTGGACGCACCGCTGGGTACGGCTGCACGGCCTAAAAAACCTGCTTCGGTTATTACATCTGCCTCAACGGTAGGGTTACCGCGGCTGTCAAGAATTTGTCTTGCATGAATTTTTACAATGCTGCTCATGGTATTAATTTTGAAAGATTTGTGTGTTACCGGCTGCAGTACTTATGGCATTCCGCCGCGGCGGATCACTCCCTTCATAGGGATGCGCTATGCAGCTTTTTAGCGGTGCAAAGAAACAATGTTATTCCCAAATCAAAAACTGTTATGCAGAATTATTAGCTAAGGCTTTTTTCACTTTATATAATCTGTAATTCAGAATATACTTTAAATTGGCGCACTTAAATTTTACCAATGAAAAGATTACCCCCGTCCATTACATGTGTAAAGCTGTTATCGCTATCAATGTTTATGTTTCTATTCAGCACCAATTCCAATGCACAGCATCAACAATTTTATTCACCCATTATGGGTCGTTGGGATATTACGATAACGACCGATAATGGTAAACAATACCCTTCCTGGCTGGAGGTAACATTATCGGGCAACAGTATGTTGGTTGGCCGGTTTGTTGCCAGCGGCGGCAGTGCAAGGCCGGTAGCGCATGTATATTTTAATGATAATAAGCTAAGCTTTTCTATACCTCCGCAATGGGAACAGGAAACCGATGATCTGAAAGTGGAAGGCACTTTGCAGGGGGATAACTTAACCGGCACCATGGTTTCCCCGGCAGGTAAAACGGCTAACTGGAGTGCTGTAAGGGCTCCTTTATTAAAAAGAACTGCTCAACCTGTGTGGGGTAAGGCTGCACCAATATTCAATGGCAAGGATTTAACGGGCTGGCATGCGTTGGGCAATAACCAGTGGGTGGTGGAGAACGGGGTTTTAAAAAGTCCGCATTCCGGTGCAAACCTGGTTACCGATAAAGCCTATACCGATTTTAAACTGCATATAGAATTCCGTTGCCCTGAAGGCAGTAACAGCGGCGTTTACCTGCGTGGCCGCTATGAGATACAGATAGAGGATGGAGACACCACGCATCCTGAATTTGACCGCCTTGGCGGTATTTACGGGTTTATTGAACCCAGTGAACAGGCAGGCAAAAAAGCCGGTGAATGGCAGAGTTATGATGTAACGCTTGTTGGGAGAATGGTTACTGTTGCATTAAACGGAAAAACTATTATTTGCAACCGGGAAATACCCGGAATCACAGGAGGTGCACTGGATAGTAAAGAGGGCGAGCCGGGTCCATTACAAATACAGGGAGATCATGGCCCGATAGAATACAGGAATATTACGATGACGGAAGCAAAATAAGCGTGGTTTTAATTATAAAAAAACTCTCAATAATCAATGTTCAATATTCAATGCTCAATGACAAAACGTTCTCCCACTTGAATATTGATTATTGAGTGTTGATTATTGAATATTTGTTGGAAGGGCCAAGGCACTCACCATTCACAACTCACCACTCACCAATTCATTCGGTTCACGGCTGATGCCTGTTAGCTATTCACCAACTCAAGAAAATCGTCTTCACTGATGATCCTGATGGTATTTATTTTTTTGGCTTTTTCCAGCTTACTGCCTGCATCTTCACCAACAACCAGGTAATTCAATTTGCTGCTTACGCCGCTTACAATTTTACCGCCGTGCTTTTCCACCATTTCTTCCGCATCGCTGCGTTTGAGTTTATTTAAAGTACCGGTAAATAAAAATGTTTGCTCACTTAAAGTGTTCGATTCAGACGAAGATTGCTTTTTGGTATTCTTCATATTCAAACCCAATTCCTGCAAATGCTTTAAAATTTGAATATTATCATCATTCTGAAAGAATCCATAAATACTGGTGGCCACTTTAATTCCGATGTCTTCAAGATTTTGAAGATCCTCAATGCTCATGGTTGAAAAATCAAAGATCTCTTTCACGCAATTGGCTAAGGTTTTGGCGGTTGTTTCCCCAACATAACGGATGCCAAGCGCATATATTAAGCGATGCAGTGGTTGCTTCTTTGAATCTTCAATAGCAGTTTGCAAATTATCAATTGATTTTTTCCCAAAGCCTTCCAGTTTACCGATAGCTTCAAAATCCAAAGTATAAATACCGGGAATATCTTTTAATAATTTCAGGTCGTAAAATTTCAGCACATTGGCAGCGCCGAAATGCTTTATGTCCATTGCATCCTTGCTTACAAAATGAATGATCTTTTCCACCGCCTGCGCCGGGCATTCAATGTTGATACAACGCCAAACCGCTTCGCCTTCCTCTTTAAATAATTCACTGCTGCAGACAGGACAATTTTTGGGATAATGAATTATTTTTTCATGTCCTGTTCTTACTTCAGGCAATGATTTTACTATCTGCGGAATTACATCACCTGCACGTTCTACCAGCACCGTATCGCCAATACGCAGATCCTTTTCTTTTATATAATCTTCATTATGCATGGAAATGCTGGAAACTGTTACACCACTTATATAGACAGGTTCCAGTTTGGCAACAGGAGTAACAGCGCCGGTCCTTCCTACATTAAATTCAATACCAATTAATTTGGTCGTGCCTTGCCTTGCCTTGAATTTAAACGCAATGGCCCAGCGCGGATGATGCGACGTCATGCCCAATTTATCCTGTAAAGCCAGGTCATTTACTTTAATCACCATTCCGTCAATTTCATAAGGCAGATCGTCGCGTTTGGCCTCATATTCTTTGCAGTATTCAATTACTTTATCAATGCCTTTCACCACTTTCTTTTCTTTCTCAGGGCTTCTGAAACCAAGGTCCCACAGCATTTTCAGCGATTCGGCATGTGTAATGAATGGCGCTTCCCGTTTTGAAATATTTTCTTTGGAATGATCTTGCTCATCACTCACCTTTTTGCCTTCTAATGTTGTGTAATAGCTCACATGATATAAAAAGGCTTCAAGGCTTCTTTTGGCAACCAATTTTGGATCTTTAATGCGCAAACTGCCACTGGCAGCATTGCGTGGGTTGGCTAAAACGGGCAGGCCTTCTTCTTCCATCAATTCATTGTACCTGGCAAAAGATTTTTTGCTCATTAATACCTCTCCACGTATCTCCGCCATCTGAATATTATATTCAGAAAACGCAGCCGATAGTGGGATCGAGCGGATCTGTTTTATATTAGTAGTGATCTCTTCACCTTCAACACCATTACCCCGTGTAACACCACGGCTTAATTCATCGTCTTCGTATATTAAGGAAATGCTGGCGCCGTCAAATTTTGGCTCAACACAATATTCAATTACTTCCAGACCGGTATTTTCTCTCGCCTTCCTGTCAAAATCAATAAGATCTCCTTCACTATAACTGTTGTCCAAACTCAGCATCGGCACCAGATGCTGTACTGTAGGAAAACTTGCGTTCAGCAGCAAGCTGCTGCCAACGCGTTGGGTAGGAGAATTTTTGGTTATCAGCTCAGGATGATCTTTTTCCAACTGTTCCAGTTGTTTGTAAAGCTGGTCATACTCCGGATCGGAAACTAGTGCGTCGCTTAAAACGTAATACCTGTATTCATGGAAACGGAGCACATTTCTTAATTCAGCGATGTCTTTTGCCGTTGCATTTTTTGAAAGGAACTCCCTGGAAGCTTTTTCAAATTGCTGCGCCTGGTTAGATGAATACATAGAAAATCTTTATGGCAAATTAAAGCGAATTTTTAATGAGGCTTTGAAGATAAAGCGTAATGTGTTATTTTTACACTCTGCGATAAAATTCTTGCCATGATTGCGAATGAAACTGTTATTCAACCTAATAGTGAACAAGGTCGTACCTTAATAAAAGATGTACATCAACTCGTTGAATCTTATCCCCGTGTACCCATAACCGTTGACTGTGTGATCTTCGGTTTTGATAATAACGAGCTTAAAGTGTTGCTTATACGAAGCGACATAGAAATGTACAAGGGAAAATGGAGTTTGCTGGGAGATTTTGCACACGATGATGAGGAACTGGATGATGCTGCTTACCGCGTATTGCGGGAAAGAACCGGCATGGATGATGTATATCTCGAGCAGGTGAGAACTTTCAGTAAGCCCAACCGTCATCCCGGCGGGCGTGTATTTACAGTGGCTTATTGCTCACTGCTGAATACCGAACATCATGATCTTAAGATACTGGATAATGAGATACACTGGCATTCGGTGAAGAATATCTGCGATATGGCATTCGATCATAAAGAGATCCTGGATGTATGCTATGCCTGGCTGCAGAAAAGGATGCTGGAACACCCGCTTGGCCTTAACCTGTTGCCTGAAAAATTTTCTTTGCGTGAGCTGCAGAATTTATATGAAGCCATTCTTGACATAAAGCTCGACCGCAGGAACTTCCGCAAAAAATTCTTCTCCATGGATTTTTTAATTGATACCGGTGAATATGAAGACGATGTGCCGCACCGCCCGGGCAGGCTGTACCGTTTTGATTACAATAAATATCAACACAATAAAAGAAGATGGACGGGGATTGAGTTTTAGTATTCCATTTTAAATAAAGAACAGCCTGCAAAGCATATATTCTGCAGGCTGTTTTATTAAACAGATATTAAGGTCATCAAATTCTGCTCTGATTTATATTCAGAATTTATTTTACAATAATTATTTTACTGGTAATTACACCGGCATTTGTTTCAAGCCTTAATATATAAACACCGCTTGAAAGGATATGCGTACCATTAAATTCTTTACTGTAAGTTCCTGCACCTTGCTCAGTATCTATGATTCTTGACACCTCTCTGCCGGTGTAATTAAATAATCTTAATAATACGTGGCCACTTACAGGCAAACTATAAGTTATTGTTGTTTCATTCTTAAATGGATTGGGTGCTGTTGTTAAAGCTAAAAGATTACCGGCAATAATTTCTATCACTACCTGATTTGAATAAACGGAATGTCCGTCATTATCCGTTTGCTTATAACGGTAATAGTAAACTTTTCCTACAGTTATAGTTGAGTCAATAAACACATACTGTTTTGTACTGGTGCTGTTTAGCGCACCAGCAAGAAAACCAATAGTTTGCCAGCCATTCCCTGCATTTCTTTCTATATAAAAACCTTTATTATTGGTTTCTGTATAGGTTTTCCATGAAAGGCGTACTGTATGGTTTTGATTTAATGTTCCTGTTAAAGGAGATGATGCAGCGGCTAATACACTTCCCGTTACATGCGTTGTAGCTTCAGCTATTGTCTTAGCAGGTTCGATATTTCCAGCGTTGTCTGTTGCGATGGAATAAAAACTATAAATAGAATCCGGCTGGCCTGTAAAGTTGCTGTCTGTTACTGAAACGCCTGATAGCCACAACTGGTAAGCACCACCATTCATTGAATAATAAACATCATAGCTGCGAATACCGGATAAATTATCTGTTCCGTTCCATTGAACATTAAAAGTTGTATCATTTTCTTCTGAAGGCAACGCTTTGACCTTGCTTGCAGGGAAGATATAATCAAACACATTCTGCCATGAATTGGTTGTAATAGCCGGATTATAATCGAAAACAATTGTTGCCTTATTATGTGCAGTATCTCCTGTTTTTAAATTTGGATTTTGCCGCACAATGAATGAAACGTAACCCTGGCCTTCCGGTGAGTTAACATCCGGTGGTAAAAAGCCTGCCAGTGCATTGGTTGTTGCCTGGTTGGTTACTGGGTCGATACTTAAAAACTTCCATTCTGCAACGCCTGTTGTTGTATCAAAGGTTGCTGTTACACGTGCTTTTACACCATATTGAGCAGTGAAATCGAAATCATGAATGAAGGAAGTTGCCGGACTGCTTAAAGCATAAATTGAATCTCCAACAGAAACTGATGTAAACCCAAAAGTTGAATAATTGTAGTAAGATTTATTGAGTGTATCCGATACAGTTATCGTTTGCGCATTTAAATTAGCATCTTTCTTATTTTCGAAACCTATAGTATATGCCAAAGGATTAGAATTAATATAATGCCTGGATGATGAATCACCAGCGCCAAACTTCTGATTAGGGTCTGTAGCATTGCCAGTTAAAGCATTGAAAATATAAACAGCTGTATTATAAAAAAATGGTACACAGGAATAAGAAATTTTTCCAATTGCTTCTAATTCCTCCGGCGTTTTTAATCTCCTATCAACGGCTACTTGTGCAGCTACTAACTCTGCGTCTAATACTGCAATTCCTTCTGCGGCAGTTGGTATGAATATAGCTCCAGAGTATATTCCTGCTGCATTTAATGCTAATCTTGTACAACTTAATGCGCCAGGAACCATGGGTAAGAAAGCATCAAATCCGTCAAGAATATACTTTTCTTTTCCCTCCTTAAAAGAAACATCCTCATAGTCACCAATAATTGCATTTAAAATGCTTGGACCGTTTTTTAAACAACCAACTATACCAGTAGGATCTATGTCACTAACTAAATCTACCAACAAACCAAAATTTACATCATTAACTTCGTCATAGCATTCAGCAGCTTCAGCGTAAATTTCATCAAGATCAGAATTGTCAACTCTTTGTTGTAAATTTTGTTTTTTTAAGCTAATAGATTTTCCAAGAGCTACTTCAATTTGTGGTGTCGCATGCAATTCAGCATCTAATGGTAAATGAAAAACTACACTAATGGAACTTACAGAGTTAGCGGGGATAATTGATAAAAAGAATATTCTGAGACTCATGTTTGCGCTCGTATCTTGAATTGTACGAATTGGTTTGTAGATAGATAAGTCCGTTGTATCCGAACCGGGAAATGAATCTACTTTGAACTCAGTTCTTAAAACCTCTATATCTGTGCCAAGTGGAAGCCCACTTATAACAACAGGTACAAATAAAGCATCTGTATTTCCATCATTTCCATAAGTAATAGTATAAATTTGATTAAAGCCAACTCTCAAAACATAATCTCCAGCCATATTTACCCATAGCTTAGGATCAGTTCCTTGCTCTATTGTAAAAGCATTATGTAGTGTATCTAACTTTTTCCCATCAGAAAATACACCAACAACATCCCATAATCCAAGTGCTTTATTCGTTAAGTCAAACGTAGTAGTAAGCAGTCCTGAATTTTGTATAGATGGAACTGTATCACTTAAAATATCTGTTTGTCCATCTTTATGTAAATAAACTTTTATGCTGCTATCAAAACCTGCGCCTCTGATGTCAACTGTTACGGTTCCTGTATTACCACCAATATTGGTATAAATACTTTTTAATCCTGTTATGCTAAGCGTATCAAAAGTTGTATCACTGTTGCAGGCATTAGAGGCAATCAGCTTAACCGGGTATATTCCAACAGAATCATAAGTATGAAATGAATTTTTTACGGTATCTGTTTTTCCATCTCCATAATACCATTCAAAATTATTTCCTGCAACGCTGTTATTAGTAAAGCTAACCTGTGTTCCCTGAACAGCATAGGTAAACTTAGCTTTCGCAGGATTACCATTACATACTTTAATGTGCTTTATTACTTCCTGGCTGCGGCTGCCTTCACTGCTAACAGCTATAATATGCATGTCGTATTCGCTGTTGCCCTGCAATTGGCTTAAATCAGCAATAAAATCTAAATCAACGTTTGGTGCAGGTTCAGGAACTGCGTAAGTATAAACACTATCGGTAGAACCTTCGCCTGTAAAATAGTATTGGAGAGAAGTAATATTAATAGGCGTTTTTTCTGTATTAATTACAAAAACATACATTTTTGTTTGAGACCACCTGCCTGCATTATCCTTACTGCGGATACCTAATGCATGAAAACCCTTACTGTAAGAAGACAGCGGCACAATAAACTTTAAAGTGTTGTCAGCACCAACAGTTGCTGAAATAGCAGTTGCATTGCCGTAACCGGGATCAGTATCTATATAATATTCCGAAGCAGCAATATTGGTTGCACTTGCATTAGTTACATAAAAACTATGCAACTGTGTAACTGACCAATGCCCCTGTGCATCCTTTGCACGTACACCAACTATATGGAAGCCATTCGTAACAGAAGCAAGCGGAAGGATAAAGTTTTTTGTAATGTCATTGCCTGCTGTAACAGGTATTAAAGTGGCATTGCGGTAACCGGGATCGGTATCAATATAATACTCGATGCCTGTAACCTGGCATATTGCAGGGCATGCCACTGCAACTGCTAATAAAATCATTAACAGGTATCGCATAATTATTGATTTGCTTTCGCTTTAATTTCTACAGAAAGACCGGTTTGTTTGTTGGCAATATTATCAGCGTTGAATTCATATATCGAAGGCACAGGCGGAATGCCGGATAACACATAAGGTTCGCTTCCTCCAAAAATGCCGGGTTGAGTTCCGTTGTAACCAGCAGTTAAATAAGGTGAGTTTGCCTGAAGTTTATATTTGCCATCAGTACTTGCTGTGTCAGCATTTATAAATAACTGGGAAGAATTATAAGTTTGATTGCCATTCCCACTTAGCTGTGTTCCGGCAACAAGATTGTTTTGAATGTTGGCAGAAGTTATAGTAACGGTTGCGCTACTGCTGGTAATAATATTGCTGCGGAAAGCGGTTGCTGTTAAAATAATGTTTCCGGCAAAAACATTGTTTTCAACAGAAGAGAAAATGCGCGAGTTTTGATTATCTGAAGGTATATTGACTACACCACCAACATAATTATTCTTCAACAGAACATTATTAAAAGTATAGTAACTGTAACCAACCTCTATTGCATTGCCAACAAAATAATTTTGCAGTACTAATAAATTATTAATACTATTTACTGTTTGAATTGGATTTGGACAATAACATCTTGATATAATTACATTATCTGCCTCAACATACGGAGCATAGTAGTTATAATCCTTAGAAAACGTCAGGCCTTCCAAAATGGTTCCGGTTGCTGAAGATTCTATTGTTATTTGCTGCATTGTTGCCGTCGCCCCGTTTGCCTGTGTTTGAGAATTTTCTGTAAGAAAATATCCGGGACCAATTAAAACAAGCGATTTTTTTATTGTGGCCGTTGAATAAATAACAGATGAACCTTCAATCATCAATGTGTCTCCAGCTGTTGCTGCAGATACTGCTTCATTGATTGTTTTGTAAAGCTTTTGGGAAACATCAGTATTTAGACTGCTGTTTACTCTTAAAATGTCAGCGCTTGCAGTAAAAGAAAAAATAAAAATTCCGAAGAAAAGTGTGTAGAGGTTGTGGTTTTTCATGATTGCGGTTTAGAAAATAAAAATAAGGTTATTTATCCGGTTTTTATTTTTTTAAAATTTTAATAACTCCGGTGCTGCAAAAGAAACTTACAAACCAAGAATATAAAGTATATACAGGCCGGAAAGATTATATCGCTTTAGTTTTGACAAATATTAGATGTTCTAATTTGCTTTTAAACTTCGTTCTTACGATCTTTATAATACGTTAGCATTCTCTAACTATTTACTATCTTGAACCCTTGTTTATGTCTTCACTCGACCACAACAACGAAATGTTTCAGCTTGCCGCCAGCCTGGTGAATGAAAGCAACCGCAATATTTTTCTTACAGGCAAAGCCGGTACAGGCAAAACAACTTTTTTAAAATATATCAGGGAAAACTGTGCCAAGCAAATTGCGGTAACAGCGCCAACCGGTGTGGCTGCGATCAATGCGGGTGGCGCTACCATCCATTCATTTTTTCAACTGCCATTGTCGCCCTTCATTCCTGAAGCGAGAGGCTTTATGCAAAACAATGAAGTGGTGAATAAACATAGTTTGTTAGGCAGGATGCGGTTGAATAATGAAAAGCGTAAGATTTTGCAGCAGCTTGAATTGTTGATCATCGATGAAATAAGCATGGTTCGTTGTGACACGCTGGATGCCATTGATACCGTGCTCAGGCATTTTCGTTATCGTAATAATGAACCTTTTGGCGGTGTGCAGGTTTTGTTTATTGGTGATATGTTCCAGTTGCCGCCGATCATTCCCGATGAAGAATGGGCTTTGCTTTCGCAGTTTTATAAAAGTGGCTATTTTTTTGACAGCCAGGTAATGCAGCAATTTCCACCGGTGCATATTGAATTCAATAAAATTTACAGGCAGTCTGATGAAACATTTATTCGTCTTTTAAATGAAGTACGCCATAATCATTTAAGTGAAGAAGGCATGCAGTTGCTGAGCAGCCGGTATGACCCCTGGTTTGAATTAAATAATGATGATGGGTATATCTTTCTCACTACACATAATTACAAATCAGATAATACCAATGCCACAGAAATTTCAAAACTAAAGACCAGGCTGTTTTCTTTTAAAGCAGAAATAACCGGTGAGTTTTATGAAAAATCCTATCCGGCGGATGAATTGTTTGAATTGAAAGTTGGCGCGCAGGTAATGTTCATTAAAAATGATAAGGAAAAAGTAAAGCGTTATTTCAATGGTAAGATTGGTATTGTTACAAAAATTGAAGAAGACAAAATTCTTGTACAGTGTAAAGGCGACACGGATGAAATTGAAGTGCATAAAGAAGTTTGGGAAAACATCCGCTATTCCATTGATAAGCAAACACAGCAACTGGAAGAAGAAGTTATCGGGAAATTTGTACAATATCCTTTACGGCTTGCCTGGGCGATCACTATTCATAAAAGCCAGGGACTAACTTTTGAAAAAGCTGTGATTGATGCGGGCCGTGCTTTTGCTCCCGGCCAGGTGTATGTAGCGCTTAGTCGCTGCACAACGTTAAAAGGGATTGTTTTGAAAAGTCAGATAACTACTTCAGGCCTGCATACCGATGCACGCATACTGGAATTCTCTGCAATGAATAATTCAGAAGCACAGTTGCAGTATGAATTATTTCAGTCTAAAAAACAATACCAGCAAAATCTTCTTTTATCATTGTTTGATTTAACTGTTGTTACAAAACAATGCGCTGAATTATATAAACTGGTAAAAGACAATGCTGTGGCATTTAATGCGGATTTGCTACCGTGGATCAGCGATCTTGAAAATAAGTTAAAAGCCTTGCAAACAGTTGCTGAGAAGTTTAAGACACAACTGAATAGATTTTTTGAAGGCGATACTTTACCTGACGAAGACAAAGCGGTTCTGCAAAGGACTGCTGCCGCTGCTGATTATTTTATAAAGCAGATGGATGAAACGATTGAAAACATAAAAAGATCGCCGGCTACAACCGACAGTAAGCAACATGCGAAAGCATACAATGACGCAATAAAGGAGGTTTTTGTTTTGCTTGCTGAGAAAAAACATTTAATGCAATGCTGCCTGGAAAAATTTTCTGTGGACAATTATTATCGCTATAAGAAAAATTTTACTGTGCCTGCATTTTATCTAAATGCTTATGCTACCGCATCAGACCAAAAGACCCAAAGCCCGCATCCTTTATTACATAAAAAATTAAGGGAACTGCGCAATAAGATCTGCGAGCAAAAAAATGTGCCGGTATATTATGTGGCGGGCACGACAACGATTGATGAAATGGCAACCTATCTTCCGCAAACTTTAGATGAAATAGTTAAGATCAGTGGATTTGGCCAGGCAAAGGCCAAACAATATGGTCATATTTTTTTAAAACTGATCAATGAGTATTGTGCCGAACATGATCTTTCTTCATCAGTCAATAACAAGCAGCCCAAAAGAGAACGCAAAGAAAAGGCTGTGAAAGAAGAAAAGGAGGATACAAAAGCCATTAGCTATAAGCTGCATAAAGAGGGAAATTCCGTTGCTGATATTGCACGATTGCGCAATCTTGCCATTTCTACTATTGAATCACATCTTGCGTTTTATATACAACGCGGAATAATATCAGTGAATGAATTGGTGAAAACTGAAAAACTTATTTTAATTGAACCTTACCTGGAAAATTTCGAAAGCGGTTCCATATCACCTATAAAAGAAAAGCTCGGCGACGCTGTGAGCTTTGGTGAAATAAAAATGGTGCTTGCTTCTAAAGAATGGAAGAAAATGCAGGAAGGCGTTTAATTGAAATAAATTATTTTAGAAAACCGATGTCATCCTGCACTGTAAAGAAGTTATTACATTCGTGGCGGCTGCATTAAACTAAATTTAAACTAACATGCATTTTCTTTTCCTCCTTGTAATAATTGTATTGCTCATCATTTTGCTTTCAAGAACAAATTCAAAAAATAATTATGCTGATCTGAAAAACAGCATAGACCGGCTTAATGATAAAATAACAAATCTTACCGTTGTATTGAAGATTTGAAAAGAGAGAAGGAAGTTTCAACAGAAATATTTGCTGGTATTGAAAAGAAAGAAATAATCGCTCCGCCGGTAGTTGTTGAAAAACCGACGGTTGAAAAAACGCAGGTGGCAGAAGAGTCGGTGAGACCAGCGCCTGTTGATAAGCCGGTTGATGAAAAAATTTCTGAACCTGCCAATGTAAATATTGCACCTCCGGGAACAGCGAAGCCACAATATCCTGCACACGAAGTACGTGAAAGCTGGTTCGAAAAATGGCTGCGTAATAATCCTGACATCGAAAAATTCATTGGTGAAAATCTTATCAATAAAATAGGCATTGCCGTGTTGATCTTAGGTATTGCTTTCTTTGTAAAATATGCCATAGATAAAGAGTGGATCAATGAAGTCGGGCGTATTAGTATCGGGCTTTTTTGCGGCATCGTTCTTATATTTTTATCCTACAGGCTCAGAAAGAATTACCGTTCATTCAGCTCAGTACTCGTAGGCGGCGGGCTTACCGTATTTTATTTCACTATTGCTTTTGCCTTTCATCAATACAACCTGCTCAGTCAGTCAGCGGCTTTTATAATAATGGTAATTATTACAGCCTTTGCCGTGGCGCTTTCTATTTTATACGACAGGATCGAATTGGCTATCCTTGCCACTATCGGCGGATTTATTACGCCGTTTCTTGTAAGCAGGGGGGAAGGCAATTACATGGTTTTATTTACTTATTTAACGATATTAAATGCGGGACTAATAGTGCTTGCTTTTTATAAACGATGGCAGGCGCTTCCTTTTATTGCTTTTGTTTTTACCGCAATAATTTATGGTGGATGGATATTCAATAACAGCCTGAAAGCGGATTTCCCTTATGCCGGTACATTTTTATTCGGCAGCCTGTTTTATGCAATGTTTCTTGCCATGAACATTATGTCGTACCTGCAAAAATCAACAAAATTTGCGGCGGCAGATGTGGCCCTTTTAATTGCGGTTAATCTTGGTTATTATGCATCCGGTCTGTTCCTGCTGCAGCATTGGAATTTTACTATCTATAAAGGTTTGTTTACTGCCGGACTGGGAGTAATAAACCTTGCATTGGCTATATTTTTCTACCGGAGAAAGAATATTGATAAGAATTTTATTTACCTGCTTATAGGTATCACGCTCACCTTTATTTCGTTAACGGCGCCGGTGCAGCTGGAAGGCCATTATATCACTTTATTCTGGGCAGCGGAAATGGTCCTGGTATTCTGGCTATACCAGAAATCCTTTATTAAATTTTTAAAGATTGCATCCGCGCTCATTACGGTGCTTGCACTTCTAAGCTTGTTAATGGATTGGCGGCAGATATACGTTTTCAACAATGATGTTTTTCCTGTGATCATTAACAAAGGATTTATTACAACCCTATTTTGTGGCGGAGCAGCAGGGATCATGAGTGTTATGATGAAGAGAGAAGCGGATAGCTTTTACAGCAATGGAATTACCAACAACGCAGTGAAACAGTTTTACATCGTATGTTCAGCCTTGCTTTTTTTCTTTGCCGGGCTATTTGAAATACGTTTTCAGTTTGCTCATCGTTATGCAGGTACAGGATTGCAATACATCTATGCCGAAATGTATGTGACCGGTTATTTTGTTTTATTATTGATAGTATTGCGTTTATTAAACATCAAAATGAATAACTATGTACGCATAGCGCTTACTTTACTTGTTTGCATTTATTATATAGCGAACATTCACAGTAATTATTTGATTGAAAAATTCCTGCTTGAGCACAATACACTGAGGGCGCACTATATCACTCATTGTGCCGGAATTATTTTTATGGCGAGTCTTATTAGTCAAACTGTTTTATTCGTAAAAAGTAACCATGCTTTTTTTGAAAAAATGCTTACGGCTTTTACCTGGATCGCGGCTTTAATTATTATAATTTTCCTAAGCGCAGAAATAAAAGAACTGTATGTATGGTTAACCTATCACGATAAAGCTTCTGTTTTATATGCGGAGAATTTATACAGCAAAGCCGGTTTAAGTATTGTGTGGGGATTATCATCATTCATTTGTATCTGGCTTGGCATGCGTTACAGCTTTAAAACGCTACGCATTATCGGGCTGGTTTTATTCGGCATAACTTTATTAAAGTTGTTTGCATTTGATATAAAAAATATCCCGCCGGGCGGAAAGATACTGGCCTTTATTTTACTCGGTGTGGTACTGCTTACCGTTTCATTCATGTACCAGCGTTTAAAAAAATTAATTATTGATGATGGGGCCAAAATGGAATAGTTTACTCCTCTGCCTGTTGCTTGTGTGTTTTACAGCAAGAGCGCAGCAATTCAAGGAAAAGGCAAGCCTGCAACCCATAACGGCAACAGGGTTTTATTCAATAAACATTTCGCCGCGATTAAGCAGTTATGTAGCGGTTGATTACAGGGACCTCCGGATTGCAGATAATAATAATAAATTCATTCCTTACTTAATAATTTCAAAACAGTCTTCTTTTCCTGAGCAACAGTATAACAAGCTTCCAATAGTAAAAAATGAGTTAAGCGATAACGGCCGGTCTGTACTGATTATAAAAAATGAAGAACGCATAAAAATTTCATCGCTTGCTTTACTGATAAGAAATGCAGCCGTGAACAGGAATGCAACCATAAGTGGGAGCGATGATTCCGTTCATTGGTTCACCATAACAGAAAATATCAATCTCAAAAGGGAGGCTGTTGCTGAAGCCGACAGGTATGTTCAAACAGTAGATTTTCCAATAAGTTCTTATACATTTTTGAAGATTGTTATTGATAACAGGAGAAACAATCCATTAAATGTAATGGAAGCCGGAAGTTTTATGAATGACGGGCAGATGGAAACCAATTCTTATGTTATAAATCCTTCTCCATCTTTTATACAAACCGATAGTTCGGACAACAACACTTACCTAAGCGTCCATCAAAATGCAGCTTATCACGTTAACAGGATCACATTGCAAATTAAAACCCCGGGTTTTTATGAAAGAAATGTGGATATCATAAATACATCCGGCATTGCAGGTTTTACGATCAGGTCCGGAAATATTTCCAATTTTGATCTTCCAACATTTAACGATACAAGCTGGCTCATAAAAATTTATAACGGTGATAATCCGTCGCTAAAAATAAATTCTATAAAGCTTGAGCAGGAAACGCAAAAAATGATTGCTTACTTACAGGCAGGTAGTAAGTACCACCTGCTCATGCACGATCCTGCAGCGATAAAACCTGTTTATGATCTTGAGCTGTTTAAAGACAGTGTTCCCAAAACATTGCCACAGCTGGAGATTGCGTCTTTTGAGAAAATAGACAATAAATCATCCGTTGCGGAGAATAAATTCTTCATTTCTTCGGCATGGTTATGGCCTTTAATAATAGTAGTACTTGCAACACTTGGATTTATAACGTACAGACTTACAAAGGAAATGAGCAAAGGGACAGGTTAATAACTATTGATAACTATATGAGCGGAAATGCTTTACTTGTGAAACAATAGCTAATTACTTTGACTAACCAATCAGATATAAAACTTATGGAAAGCAACACGGGAAATATTTTGACAATTGACATTGGAGGTTCGCACATAAAGGCCACCATATTAAATACGGAAGGCGTTCAGATCTCAGATTATACAAAGATGCCAACGCCACAACCCTCTACGCCTGTTAATGTTGTTAATCTTATAAAAGAACTGGTGAAAAATTTTACCGGTTATGATAAAATATCGGTTGGATTTCCCGGGTATGTAAGAGATGGTGTTGTGAAGACAGCGCCGAATCTCGGTTCAGAAAGCTGGAAAGATTATCCTTTGCAAACAAATCTCAGCGCATTATTACAAAGGCCTGCAAAGGTGGTGAATGATGCAGACCTCCAAGGAATTGGGATAGCAAGCGGCAAAGGGCTGGAAATGGTAGTAACCCTGGGTACCGGTTTTGGTACGGCCTTATTGATGGATGGAAAATTATTGCCACATTTTGAAATTGCGCATCATCCTGTTAAAACCGATAAAGACTACGATGAATACATAGGCGAAAAAGCTTATGTAAGAAAAGGAAAAGATCATTGGAATTACCGCTTAAAAAAAGTGTTTGCCATACTTAAAACTGTTTTTAATTACGACCGCTTGTACATCAGCGGAGGCAATGCAAAAAATATAAACTTTGAATTGGATGACAACATTATTTTAGCGAATAACCGTGAAGGCATCAAAGGCGGTGCAAGATTATGGAGCAATTCCTGATGATCATCTTCAAAAGCTTGTTGTAAAATTCCTGGCATATTTCGTACCGGTATATACATTATTTATCCAGGTAATATTTTCCTAACGTTAGTGGCGAGTCGTGCTTAAAAGCAATGAATTCCCGAATGATTTAATGATAAGCGGTTGTGTTTTGTTACGCCAAAAAAAATTTAAATTGTAAATTTGGTTACGTTACATTAATAACAGGTAAATAAGCTCACTACAATTGGTTTAAATAGATGGGTTGAATGAAGTTCCTTCGGAAACTAATACGCAAATAAAAATTCCTGGTCTGAATAGTAAAGCATATATCCCCGGTTAACTCACCATTTTAAAAATAAAATTATGAAACAGTCTTTTTTAAAAGGCATTAAAAAAAATGCTCTTTTGATCATTGCAGTTGCTGCATTTGTGATTTTTGAAGGCAACAAAAAAATCGAAAGCAATAATGACGTTGCTTCCAGGTGTTGCACCGGTTACAATATTGATATCAATAAGCTTAAGAAGTTCATGGTTGATTCATTACATGGCGATCAGTTTGAAGGTGGCGTATATTCAAAGTCCGCTCTTCTTACAGCTATTAATGCTATTCCGGGCGATTCTATTTATTTGATGAATGTTTTAAAGAACTGCAGTGCATCCCAGGGCACTGACCTGGTGCTTACGTCGCCGCAAGCCGGCGGTGTTGTATTTATTAGCAAACCCGGTTGTAATCCATGCCCCGGGAAACCCTGTTGTAACGTAAAGAAAGTTTGCGTGTCACGGATAGACAGACAATGTATAAACTACAAGATTTTCAAAGGATTTACCGCTACCCCGGCTACAGGTGTTCCAAATGCTGAACAGTAAATTATTGGAAGATTATACCAATGTATTTTTCTGTAACCATAAAAAAAATGATTGTTTTTTTTGGAATCGCTTTCTCTATAGTAAAACTTTCTTTTTGTCAACCATCTGCATACAGGTTTGAAAATATTACAAATGAGCAGGGTATTGCCGACAGGGTCATTAATGCTATAATTCAGGATACTGAAGGTTTTATCTGGATAGCATCCGTTGACGGACTTACAAGATACGATGGCTATAACGCCGTGGTTTATCGCCATAGGGCAAATGATCCTTATTCGCTTTCCGACAATGAAGTGTATGCTTTATGTATAGACGGAAATGGATCTTTATGGATAGGTACGCGTAACGGATTAAACAGGTATGATGAACAAAATGACAGGTTTGAAACATTTTTACACGACGACAAGGATTCTAATTCGCTTACCGCAAATGAAATTTTTTCTCTTGCAAAAGATACTGACGGTAATATATGGATAGGTACTTATAATGGTGGGGTTGATAAGGTAATCGCGACAGAATCCGGTAAAGGATTTAAGAGAGCAGGATACAGTTTTTTGCATTACAGGCATAATGAAAAAGACAGCAACAGCATTTCAAATGACCAGGTTTTTTCTGTTTGTTTTGATAAAATGGGGCGTGCATGGGTGGGCACGATAAACGGTGTGAATATTATAGATGAACAGGCGAAAAAAATTGTAAGGCTTTATGCTGATACCAAAGATAAAAATTCAATAAGCAATAATGCAGTGAACAAGATTGTTTCAAAAGATGATGGCAGCGTTTTGTTGTGCGGTAAGAATATTCTGGATAATGTTTTGCTGCCGGCCGATAACGGAGCTAAGAAAATGTATGTAAAACATTTGTTGCCCTTGCTTGCTGATAATCAAAATAACAGTGAATGGGCGATCAACGATTTAATGATTGATCACTATAATAATTACTGGGTAGCGCTGCATAACCTGGGCGTTTTAAAGTTTAATTTAAGCAGTGACGGCAGTGTAGCGCTTATGGAAAAGTTTTTTGATGATCAATCTGAATACAGCCTGTCAAATAAGATTGTATTTAGTTTTTTTGAAGACAGGTCCGGGGTTGTGTGGATTGGCACTACAAAGGGAATTTCAAAATATGTTCCCTCAAAAGCAAGATTTAATGCAGCGAGATTTTCTCAGCATGGAGTTGTAAGCGCTTTATTATATGATAAGCAAAACAGGATATGGAGAGGAGCTGACTCAGATACACTGACCATTGCCGTCAATGCTATAAGGCATTCTTTGTGCCTGCCTTCGATCAATAAACAATTTAACCAGGTTAATGCACTTTATCAAAGCAAGGCAGGTGATATTTATGTTGCAACTTTTGCTGATGGATTGTATATCATCCCCAACAACCTGAAGGCCGTTTATGATGTCCGGAAATGGATACATGTTAACGCCTTTTCCGGGTTGCCAAACAATAATATTTATGCGATAACAGAAGATAAAAAAGGGATCATCTGGCTGGGCACTTATAAGGGATTATGTAATTACAATCCGCAAACAAAAAAAATAAATAATGTGTATGTTCCCCCCGGGGCAAATATTGTTTCTGCTTTTATAGTACGAACACTTTTTGCTGATGAAAATAATATCTTATGGTGTGGTACTGACGAAGGCCTTATGTTGATCAAAGACAACAAGATTGCACATAAGTTTTATTCAAATGATACGGACAGCAACTCGCTAAGTCATAATCGTATTACAGTCATTTACGGCGATGATAATAAAAACATATGGGTGGGAACAAAATCAGGATTGAATTTATTCGATCCTTTGAAAAATAATTTTAAACGCTTCAGCCTTTCTAATAACCACATTGATGAAAGTATGATGAGTATTCGCGAGGATAGATCAGGGAATTTGTGGATAGGTACCAATAACGGTTTGTTGAAATTTAATATCAGAGAAAAAAAAATTACAAGATATACGGTCGAAGGCGGCCTCTGCTCAGGTGAATTCCAGGCAAATGCAGTTTGCAGTGATGATAAAAACGGTCTTATCTATTTTGGTACGGCTAACGGAGTGGTTTCATTTAACCCCGGGCATATTGTTTCCAATAGTTATAAGCCGCCGGTTGTCATCACAGATATAAAAATACTTGACCAATCATACGCTTCAATATCCGATACAGTATTAATAAATACATACAGGCGTGAGAAAAAATTATTGCTGAAATATAATCAGAATTTTTTCTCCTTCGAATTTGCCGCACTTAGTTATAATAATTCCAAAGCCAATAAATACGCTTATATTCTTGAGGGGGTTGACAGGCAATGGCACGAGGCGGGCACTCAAAATTTCGCAGGTTATACAGATATACGTCCCGGGCATTATGTTTTTAAAGTAAAGGGCAGTAATAACGACGACGTGTGGAACAACAACCCTGTTACAGTTGCTGTTATTATCAGCCCGCCGTGGTGGGGGACCTGGTGGTTTTATACTTTGTGTTCACTTGCGGCTTGTGCTATCATCTATGTCATATACCGGATAAGGATACAACAGGTATTAAAAGTGTACAGGCTGCGCAGCAGTATTGCAAAAGACCTGCATGATGATGTGGGTTCTGCGTTGAGCAGTATTGCACTGCTCAGTAATATCTCGGAGAAAGCAAAAACGAAAGTCAGCCTGAAACCGGAAGAGATATTTTCGCGCATCGGCGACACGTCAAAACGCATGATCGACCTGATGGATGATATTGTGTGGAGTGTTAATCCTGATAATGACAGGTTCAGTAATATGCTGGTGCGGATGCGCGAATATGCCGCCGAAATGCTGGAATCGAAAAATATTGATTTCACTTTTCACATTGCTGATGATATTGATGAATTGCGCATACCGATGGAAATGCGAAAAGATTATTTTCTCATTTTTAAAGAAGCAATTAATAACCTCGCAAAATGCTCCGGTTGTACCCATGCTAATATCAGTATTAAAAGAATAAATAAGAATATCATTACCGCTATTGAAGACAATGGGAAAGGTTTCAACCCGCAAATCATTAATTCGGGCAATGGATTAAAAAATATGCAGCAACGTGCTGCGGCAATGAAAGCAAAACTGCATATAGAAACTGCCTCCGGGGAAGGCACCAGCGTTAAACTCACAATGCCTGCATAAGTTCCTTTTATTTCTGATTTGCTGATCCGCCGCGGCGGACAAGTTGTCTGATTTATTTCAATCCAATCAGCTATCTGAAGATATTACAGCCATTTCATTTTTTCTATTTGATGATGCAGGGTTTTCGAATTTGACCTTATGGCAACAAGTAAAATTTCTTTGTGCTGAGTTTCCCAATGTCCCATAAATATGTTACAAAATAATGTATCTGTATGGCTTTCGTAGCATATAAGTGGTATTGATACCGCTGAGTTGTAAGGTGATTTTTGTATGAAAAATTATTCTTCATTTTAAACTATTCGACCATGAAAAATTTACTTACAATTCTCTTGCTGTTTGCTGTGCATTTTGCGCAGGGACAGTATTTTCAGCAGCGTTTTAACCTCGACTATTCAACGCCGAGGTATCGGAACGAGCGCTGTAACAGCGGTATTATAACAAGGGTTAACCTTGCAGGCGGGAGCCCGGCGGGTTATTATTTTGCCGGCATTGGTACTTCTTACAAAAACGATTCGTTGAAATCGCCTGATAACCTGGCAGACCGCATGCGTTTTCAGCAATTGAACAATGTCGGAACCGCTGTGATTTCTAATTTGGGATACCATTTCTCTGATGCAGCCGGAGGCCCTGTGCTTCATTCCTATGGCAACAGTATTGCAGAAGTTAAAAATGCCAAGTATAACGGCGGGTATGTTGCGGTTGGTGAAGTTAAGAAAAACAGTAAAACCGGTGCAACCGTTCCGGGAGGCAGCGATGCTTTATTCGTTAGATTAAATTCTGCAGGCGGTGTTGTGGGTGCAGTTCGATATGATGTAAATAAAGGTTCAGACCGCGCCTGGTGTATCAGGAGATCTGCGGTAACTGTAAATGGAAACCCCACGTGGATCATCTGCGGTGAATCCAAACAAACATCTACCAATACAGTTTGTTTTGTTGCGCGGATTTTGGCAAGCGGCGCCATAGTTTGGTTCAATGCGTACAGTTTCGACCCATCCGGCGGCACATTCAGCAGCTCTATCAACATTGCAAAGCAACTCTGCGAAGATGCGGCAGGGTATATCTATGTAGTAGGCACACTCCAGGATGTTCCTGCGGGTGCAACCGGTATAGATGCGTTGGCGTTTAAACTAACTCCTGCGGGCGCAGTTGTTTGGGCAAATAATTATCACCTCTTTACCGATGATGAATACCAGGCAGTACGTTTTACTGCAGATGGAAATATCATTACAGGAGGCTTTACGAATTTCGGCGCCGCAGCGCCCGTTACACACCACATGCTTATCGCCAAGCTGGCATCAGCAAACGGTGCAGTGATCTTTGACAATGTGCTGGTGGCAAGAAACGGCAACACCACCTATACATCAAAGGCATATGATATTATCGAAACTGCAGGTCCGCAGTATTTTCTGGCAGGCCCTGCTATACGTAATAACAACATTTATGAAATGATGTACAAGGTTAATGCCGGCGGATTCCCGATCAACTGGTACCGGTATAACCGTATGAATTACAATGTGGGCTTTGGCCTGGATAACACCTACGAACTATACCCTGGTATCGGTTATTTTTCTTCATTACGCAATCCCGATACAACGCGCATCAGCGATTCGCACATCATGAAGACCAATTACAATGGCCAGACCTGTAAGTTTTGCGATGCATATCCGCCGTATTATATCCAGGTGAACCTGCAGCTATACCAGCGGGCGCATGTATATAAATCCGGTGCAAAAGTGAAAAAACTCGTTCCGCAGATCTTTAAATACGACAATAAGCTTATTTGCAACGACCAGGAAATTCACTGCAATAATATAGCATTGAATGGCGGCGGGGAAGTAGCTGAAACAATGCTGCAGCAAATACAAACATCACCCAATCCGGTAAATAGTGTGCTGAACCTCCAGTTTAAAAACATCAAGCCGGGCAATTATAGTATTATGGTTGCTGACAGGCAGGGTAATATAGTGCTGCAGAAAGCAAAAGTTTATTGTGATGACCGTTCTATAGTGAAATTAAATGTATCAGGATTACGGGCAGGTTTTTACCTGGTTAGAATAAGCGATGGCATAAATACATTAGAGCAAAAGGTGTTAAAGGAATGATCTTTTTTTGATTGATTAAAGCCGGCCCGGGGAAACTCTGGCCGGCTTTATTGTGAGGAATGACTATTAATCACAAAGAACCGCACAGAGTTCACTTATTAGTTTAGTGAAGGATGTGTTTTTGTGCATCTTGCCGGGCTGCGGTTGTAAAATTTCATCCTATGTGGTGCGATTAAAAGATGTATTGCGGCACTGGTATAAACTTTACAAATTGCGTTTCAATTCCTATGTGGTGCGATTAAAAGCGATTTTTTGCATGTCCAATCGCCAATGCTTGCTAAGTTTCAATTCCTATGTGGTGCGATTAAAAGCTTTCGGCCATGCCGCCATGCTTCGTTTAAAAGATCGTTTCAATTCCTATGTGGTGCGATTAAAAGCAAATCATGCGCTGTTATGTTTCAATTCCTATGTGGTGCGATTAAAAGCGAAGTTGGTAATGCAGATCTTAGTAATGATTTTAAGTTTCAATTCCTATGTGGTGCGATTAAAAGATATTGCTTTTTAGCCTCTTCATCAATGGTGTAATGCGTTTCAATTCCTATGTGGTGCGATTAAAAGAGCCGATGAACATGATGTTGATGCCTTTGCAATGTCGTTTCAATTCCTATGTGGTGCGATTAAAAGTTGCTCCCGCCAATGCCATACCGTTTACCGACTGGAGTTTCAATTCCTATGTGGTGCGATTAAAAGTTGGTAATATTAAGCTGGGGACGAAGGATAAAAGAAATTTCAATTCCTATGTGGTGCGATTAAAAGTGAAAATACTTATGTGATCAATCCTGCCGCATCTAAATTTCAATTCCTATGTGGTGCGATTAAAAGTACTTATTCAGCCATCGCCAGGGCAATGGCAACACAAGTTTCAATTCCTATGTGGTGCGATTAAAAGAACCTGTAAATATTAAAATAACAGATTGGGGTATCACGTTTCAATTCCTATGTGGTGCGATTAAAAGTTTAACCATTTTAAAAGAATAAAATCTTCAACCTATGTTTCAATTCCTATGTGGTGCGATTAAAAGGCCCCAAATCCTGAAACTGTTTGTCATTAAGCCTGAGTTTCAATTCCTATGTGGTGCGATTAAAAGTTCCTTCAGCCGGGTCGTGTTTGAATTGTTTTCCTATGTTTCAATTCCTATGTGGTGCGATTAAAAGTACTTGTAGTGCGTTCGCCCCATGCTTTTAATACAGTTTCAATTCCTATGTGGTGCGATTAAAAGTTCGGCGCGAATCGCAATTGATACAGCCGGGTATAGTTTCAATTCCTATGTGGTGCGATTAAAAGGAGCCAACCTGCCAGCAGAGGGGCTGAAGATACATAGTTTCAATTCCTATGTGGTGCGATTAAAAGTGTTAAGCCAGTTAAAACAGCTTCACCTTCACTGCAGTTTCAATTCCTATGTGGTGCGATTAAAAGCGGTGATAGAGGTGCAGCAAGCAATTCCGGTGATAGGTTTCAATTCCTATGTGGTGCGATTAAAAGAGTAATAGTACTAACAGGTTTTTTAGCGTTTAAAAAGTTTCAATTCCTATGTGGTGCGATTAAAAGACGACCAGGTTGTTTATCCTGAATAAAAAATTATAGTTTCAATTCCTATGTGGTGCGATTAAAAGTATAATGCGGTTAAATGCGGTGGCTTCTGCGTGGCGTTTCAATTCCTATGTGGTGCGATTAAAAGTTCAACAGAACAATACGCATATTCACACTCATGTCTGTTTCAATTCCTATGTGGTGCGATTAAAAGTGTGACTGGTTGCCGTTCTTTAAACGCGGGAATATGTTTCAATTCCTATGTGGTGCGATTAAAAGTATTATTAAATATTGGTCAAAACAGGTCTAAAAAGTTTCAATTCCTATGTGGTGCGATTAAAAGCTTTGTCATGTCGCTTTATGCTTAACCATGTCATGTTTCAATTCCTATGTGGTGCGATTAAAAGAATGATTTACGCCCCGCTTCCGCGTCCAATCTTGCAAGTTTCAATTCCTATGTGGTGCGATTAAAAGTTGATTTATTTAATAGTGATTAGTGTTAATTCATGTTTCAATTCCTATGTGGTGCGATTAAAAGGTGTCAATGTTTGACAAGTTGGAGGAATTGGAGGCTGGTTTCAATTCCTATGTGGTGCGATTAAAAGCACTTTCAGCAATCAAAAAGCCTCCATAATATTCTAGTTTCAATTCCTATGTGGTGCGATTAAAAGTGATGAAGGTGAGTTAATATCTGCCCGGAAGCTTGTTTCAATTCCTATGTGGTGCGATTAAAAGACAGAATCGCAGACACGCCGGTGTATTTAAATTCAGTTTCAATTCCTATGTGGTGCGATTAAAAGACGGAGACGGTGCAAACCAGGGCGCTTTATTCAGGGTTTCAATTCCTATGTGGTGCGATTAAAAGGTATCACGAGGATAAACGGCCTGGGCATGGCTGCCTAGTTTCAATTCCTATGTGGTACGATTAAAAGCGCTGCCATTGTACAGCACCATTATGAGCGATTTATGTTTCAATTCCTATGTGGTGCGATTAAAAGTTCAGTTATGAGCAGATAGAAGATGAGGTAGTTGCCGTTTCAATTCCTATGTGGTGCGATTAAAAGTGAACTGGTGGCCGGCGCCAATGGCACGGTACAGGCGCGTTTCAATTCCTATGTGGTGCGATTAAAAGCATTGAGGCATCCATATCCAAAGCAAAAGACATGAGTTTCAATTCCTATGTGGTGCGATTAAAAGGCTTCGGCCACTTCTTTTTTAATGGTTTCAGCATGTTTCAATTCCTATGTGGTGCGATTAAAAGTGAAGTTAACGGCGTCGGGCAGGTATGATAAAAACGAGAGTTTCAATTCCTATGTGGTGCGATTAAAAGTATATGACCGTTTTCGTCATTCTTTCGTGTCGCAGAGTTTCAATTCCTATGTGGTGCGATTAAAAGAATAAAAGAATTGCCTTAATTGAGGCTGGTGTAGGGTTTCAATTCCTATGTGGTGCGATTAAAAGTTACCGATATAAAACTGGAAGAACACATAACGCATGTTTCAATTCCTATGTGGTGCGATTAAAAGCTGTACTGTTTGCGCTGTACTTATAGTGAATGTATTGTTTCAATTCCTATGTGGTGCGATTAAAAGATTACCAACAACTTTACCATAAGTCAATCTTATAAAGTTTCAATTCCTATGTGGTGCGATTAAAAGGTTGTTTTGGAATAGTTATAATAACGCCTATCTAATGTTTCAATTCCTATGTGGTGCGATTAAAAGCAAACCCGATGGCCGGTATATGCAAATCAAATTAAAGTTTCAATTCCTATGTGGTGCGATTAAAAGTGAACAAGAGTGTCAATACTTGACGCCTGTACCGTGTTTCAATTCCTATGTGGTGCGATTAAAAGCAGCAATGAGGCAAGCTCAATCTATATTGATATTGAGTTTCAATTCCTATGTGGTGCGATTAAAAGCATTTGCGATTCTTTTACGGTGATAGTCGAATCGAAGTTTCAATTCCTATGTGGTGCGATTAAAAGAATCTGTCTTTGGTTGTGTTTGTTTCCCATCCGCAATGTTTCAATTCCTATGTGGTGCGATTAAAAGACTAATGCTATTTGTTTCTTAGTCAAGAAGCTTTCAGTTTCAATTCCTATGTGGTGCGATTAAAAGTGTGATTGCTGCGCCTGCCGTTACGCCTGTAACATGTTTCAATTCCTATGTGGTGCGATTAAAAGCGCCTGTGCCTGCGCTATTTGATGGGGTACTACCATGTTTCAATTCCTATGTGGTGCGATTAAAAGCTACGCCGCCACAAGTAATAGCTCTGCTTATACCGTAGTTTCAATTCCTATGTGGTGCGATTAAAAGTAAATAACTCCGATGTGCAATTAGCCAATGTTTAGTTTCAATTCCTATGTGGTGCGATTAAAAGCATCCCCACTACCTGAATTATTCATAGTAAGCGCATTAGGTTTCAATTCCTATGTGGTGCGATTAAAAGTTGTACCCGTAGATGTAATCGTCCCACCTGTTATGTTTCAATTCCTATGTGGTGCGATTAAAAGCGTTGTTTCTCAATACCCACCGGCATTTGAAATGCTGTTTCAATTCCTATGTGGTGCGATTAAAAGCATATTCACTGCATCATCAAGTAGTGTTACAGGTATGTTTCAATTCCTATGTGGTGCGATTAAAAGACATTATAAATGCAGGTAACTCACAACAACAAACAAGTTTCAATTCCTATGTGGTGCGATTAAAAGGCAATTCAAGTAAGCAACTGCGATACTGGATGGGGTGTTTCAATTCCTATGTGGTGCGATTAAAAGACATTATAAATGCAGGTAACTCACAACAACAAACAAGTTTCAATTCCTATGTGGTGCGATTAAAAGTTATCTGAGGCGGTTTAATTGAAAGACTTGCAATCAAGTTTCAATTCCTATGTGGTGCGATTAAAAGAGTAAGCATATGTTCTATTTTTTTTGTATGGATAAAGTTTCAATTCCTATGTGGTGCGATTAAAAGTGAGACAGGCAGAAAGATGCAACCAGTTAAAGAGTTGTTTCAATTCCTATGTGGTGCGATTAAAAGAGGTAAGTATTGATTGTATGTTATATTGTTTATTCAGTTTCAATTCCTATGTGGTGCGATTAAAAGATGTATGCACAACAGCAGATAATGATGTATGAGCAAAGTTTCAATTCCTATGTGGTGCGATTAAAAGGGCTCCAGCTTAAACTCCATACCCAAATATAGCTTTGTTTCAATTCCTATGTGGTGCGATTAAAAGGTCAACAACTGCGATACCGGCTACTGTGTTGTATCGTTTCAATTCCTATGTGGTGCGATTAAAAGTCCAGTGCATCTGATTTAGACCTTTCCAAATCTTCGTTTCAATTCCTATGTGGTGCGATTAAAAGTCTTTCTGCCAAAATTCAAGATAACTATTTGATCGGTTTCAATTCCTATGTGGTGCGATTAAAAGCGCCAACCGAATTGCTTCAAAACTGTATCATTGTGAAGTTTCAATTCCTATGTGGTGCGATTAAAAGATTATCTTTAGCTTCCATTTATATAACTGCTATTATTGTTTCAATTCCTATGTGGTGCGATTAAAAGCCGTCGAACCGACGACTAAAAAAGCTTGTTTTTCAAAGCCCTTTAAATGCAAAAATATCTTTTTTCAATACAAAAAGTTGTCGAAGCACAATAACAGTATTCCTGCTGTGCTTCGACAACCGGGTAATATCGCTCATTATCAAAATGTTCTTCCAATATGTCAAAGAACTGGCCGGTAATTTTTTATTATTGCCGGCATACCGACGACCTAAATGAAATTATCCGTATCATTTTTCTCTTTTCCTATTACCTGTTTATCTAACCATTTTTCCTGCCTGCTGCTGAAAACAATAATACTGTCTTTTTCCATATTCATTATGTTTTTAGCCAGGTGCAAAAGCTCTTTTAATTTTACTTCGGTTATCTCCCCTTCAAACACGCTGTTCTGGATCCAGTTCAGGTATTTACGGCATAACTTCAGCATCTTCGCTACTCTTTTTTCTTCTATATCGTACACAAGGATTACATACATTGTTTAAGCCGGGATTAAACGGGTTAATTGATTTTTACCGGATCACCACCACGCCCTGAATGGCTTATACTCCTCTATATTTAAAATATGCTTTGACAATTTATAACACTCGAGTTTTACAAGATGCTTATAGCTTACACTCCTGCCAAGCGACCTGTGTTTAATTGTTTCATTCAGCTTTTCTTCCCATGCTTTTACCACTGTTTTACGCCCGCTTTCTTTTAGCAGGCAACTGTTTAATTTGTTATCAAAATCATTTGCCTGCACCTGCTTCTTATTTAGTAAGGAAAATATCAGCCTGTCTGCCAGAACCGGTTTAAAAATCTCCGCCAGGTCAAGCGCCAGTGAATACCTTCTTTCGCCCGGCTGGTGCAGAAAACTTATGGTGGGATTTAGCTGTGTATGATAAATGCAATCAAGACAAAGTGTATAGCACAAACTGTTTGCAAAAGAAATCATTGCATTGATCTCATTGCCCGGCGGCTGTTTGGTGCGCAGACCCATGGAAAATTCTTTTATAATGGCATCAAAGGCTTCATAGTAGTTCATTCTTATATTGCCTTCAATACCCATCAGCGCTTCCACGCTCCCGGTAAAAGGAATTGCCTGCATCAATGAATCTATACAGGCAATTTGTGCAGACGTGTCTTTTTCGCGGTTATTATAATAGCGCAGGTTTTTCTGCATATTAAACGCGGCGCCTTCCACCAGTTTTTGCGCTATCGCTATCCTCTTTTTTGGTTGGATGTAGGCTTCTGTTTGTGCAATCAGCATTTTGCCGGAGAGCAAATAATCCTTAGGCATAAAGGAGCCGGTATAATGTTCATAATAATCAAAGAAGTGCACGCTTATTTGTTCCTTGCCAAGAAAATTATATAAAGCGCTGTTGGCATCGAGGCTTCCGAAACAAAACATATTGTCAACCGATTCTACAGGAATATATTTAACCACACCTTCGTTGCCGGCATCATCCACCGGCGTAAACTTTAAAGTGTTGTCTTTGCGGCTGAGCCTGCCGGGATTAAATAAGTAGTAAGTTTTTTTCATGTATGAACCGGGATTTAACCTCATCCCCTAAACGGGAGTTGAATGATTTATCTTAATCCCCCGAAAGGACACGGGGTGTCCATATTAATTTGTTTTACACTTCTTCTATATAGCAGAAATCATAGTAAGAACATTGTTTGCATATTTTGCTGTTAATTCTTGCCGGGCAGTTTTCGTTTTCTGTTATTGCTTTAATTTGTTCCATCGCCTGTTGCAGGTACGCTGTATCTGCGGATGATAATTCAACTTTTGTTGTTTCCCTTAGTTTAGGATATTCCAGAATGCCGGTTACCCCATCAACGCCGTTTTGCTGCAGCAGCCAGATATAATACTTAACCTGCCATTCGTGTGCCTGTTCAATTTTATCTGATCTTTTTATTTCATGAATCACTTTATTTTTTGCGTCATAAAAATCAATCCTGCTGCCGCTTATTTCTATTTCTGTATATTTTCCGGCACGCTGCGGATAGCTTTGTTCACCCAACAGTTTTCCATCGGCAACGGCTTCTGAATTGTGCTCCATATTTATACCATTGGCAAACAACCATAGCTTGCGATGGCAGATGAAATAATAGTTGATATGGGTAGCGGTAAGGTGCATATTTTATTCACCGGCTTTGTATAAGGCAGCTTTATAAATTTTTTCTGAAAGCCGGAACTTTAAATTGCTGATAAGATCATCCAGTATATAGGTGTCAGTTTTATCAAGGAATGATATGTTGTATCCAAATTGAATAAGCGTATTTAATCCGGCGGCCACCGTTGCAGGAATATACACTTTGCCATACAGCATCGGAATAAGGTAGAGTTTGTTCAGGTGAATTAAAGCAGTAACGGGCGATGTATCGGCAACAACAACCATATAATTCAGAGTAATGATTCGTCGTAATGCAAGGCAATTTTCCTTTTATCCAATTCTTTCATAAAATCAAGCCAATGCATATCTGCCAGTGAAGCTGCCTTGCGCAGGGAAAGCTTTTCCTTCTCAAAAAGCATAACGGCAATTTCAGGTTTCATTTGCTGTTCTGTTAATCCCGCCGCTTTTAAAAAGCCGTCTTCTATTACAAGCATTGTGATGATTCTTTTATTTAAAGATAAAATTATTTGCTGAAATAACGCCGGCTGCAACAGGTGTGTTATGAATAAGCAGCAAATGCATTACCTGTTTAAAAAATATTCGCGCAATAGGTGCATTTCCTTTTTTTCAATCTCGATGTATTTATTAAATAGTTTTTCTCCTACCTTATTTTTTAAGGCAGATATGATTAAAATCTCACCCGTGCATTAAATAAAAATTTTAAAAGCATCTATCATCAAAACTATCTTTCGATTTGTAGTATCCGATTTTTGAATCATACGTTAAATTATTTGCACATAATATATTTCCATATTCAATTTTAGAAAGATTTGTAGCCTCATAATAATAAATCTGCACTAATAGTTGATTAGCTTCAATAAATCGTTTTTCATCAATTCGCTTTTGATATTCTTCTTTAAGATTAAAGCATAAAATTTCAATCTTTTGATTCTTATTTTGTTTCTCAAAAATGTCTTCTATCCAATCTTTCCAATGACCAGCGATCCAATCTTTTTCAAAGTTTGTTATCACAGGATGATTTAAACCATTTTCAAAATCTTTCACTTGATTCTCATTATACCCATTTTGGTAAACTTCATTGCAAACATTAATTAAATCTTCTTCTGAAAGCTCAGTTGCATTCAGCTTTATCAGTCCTAACCAAGTTGCTGACAAGATTGATTCATCATAAAAAGGTATTTTGCCCATACTATATTCAACTAAATACACAGGTACAGTATTGTTGCTTAAATTAATAATGGTATCTATTGGTTCAATTTGTTTTTTACCTCCTCTATTTACTCTGCCGAATCTTTGAATTAATGCATCAATTGGTGCATTTTCAATAAATGCTATGTCATAATCAATATCAAGACTTACTTCTACTGCCTGAGTTGCAATTAATAACTGCGGTCTTTTAGAAGCGTTTTTATTTGTTATTAATTGTTCGATTTTTGTTCTGTCTTCTTTGTTGAATCCGCTGTGCAATAATTGAGCAGAACCAAAAAAGTTTATTTCTTCAAGAAGTTTCTGAGCAGTTTTTACATTATTTACAATAATCAAAACTGAAAAGCCTTTGTCTAAATATGATTTTATTAAACCGATATTATCATCAATGTTTTGACTCTCTTTACAATAAAGCTGATGTCTTTTTCTGTCCATAATCACTCTGTCATCTTCGTTCGCTTTATCAGGACGTATTAATGCGTTATTATTCCCTTCAAGAACTTTATCAATTATTAATCGTAACATAAAATCAGGAATAGTTGCTGACATAAATAAAAATCTGGCATTGAACAATTTTTTGAAAAGTCTAATAGAACTCAAAAGCATGCCAGTGAGCAATGCGTCATAGGTATGAAATTCATCAATTATAAACATGGCATTTTTGTAATCAAATAAAGTCAATTCCCATCCTTTACCTTTTAATGATGTTTTTAAAATTTGATGGAGTGTTGCTACTTTAACTGGATAAAACAATTCTGCTGATAATGATTTTCTTGTTTTGGCTTCTTTTTCGATTGCTTCATAGTCTTTATTAAAATTGGAATCCTCATCAGATAACTGTTGATAAAAAAAGTCTAAAGTTTTTGAATGTAAAGCAGTGACTGTTGCTTCACCAAACACTTCTTGTAACCTTTCAACCATCGCGTTAATACTTGCGGTAAATGGCAGTAAATAAAATAATCTAGAGTTTTTACTTTGATTAGCATATACCCAATTCAAAGCAGCTTCTGTTTTACCTGAACCAGTCGGAGCATGAAGTATCACATCTTTTTTTATTAATTGCAATTTTTCCTGGAAGGAACGAAAAGGAAAATAGTTACCATCTTTCTTAGGCTGAAAATCTTTGAGTGTAATTTCTTTGTAATCAGGCATGGCATCTTCTTTTCTTGCTGAGCCAATATGATCAGAAGCAATCAATAGTGCCCTTGTGAACGATAAATCACATCTTTCATTTTTGCCTTTCAATATTTCGAGCTGGTAAGAACTATCAAGAATTTGACAAAATTCCTTCGATATCCTTTTAATTATTTCTGAATTCTTAAATGGTATTTGGATATTGTACAAATTCAGCCATTGCTCTAATGTTTCTTTTACCAGTAAATCTTTTTGCAATTCATACAAATGCTCCAAATACTTAGTTAGAACATTTAAGTCCAAACGTCCTTTGTTATATTGGTCAATAATTCCTTTATGATGGGTTGCAATAGCAAACAATTCATCTGTGGGTAATTCAAGAAAATTAATGCAAAACCATAATGAAATTATTTCATGGCGAATAGGATAAGCGTCTTCACCTCTTAATCTTTTTTGAAACTCCTGATGAATTTTGCCCAAATCATGTAATACCGCACATCGTGTAATTTTAGTAACCCAAAATTTTTGTTCATCGTCATTAAAAGATAATTTTTTTATGAGGTTGTTTGCTGCCGTTACAACATGGTCAGTATGCATTTGCAAAGTAGTTTTACCGTCACTCTTAGCATAGAACTGTCTAAAAAAATTTTCTTCGTTCATTATTTATTAAACTGGTGCAGATAAAAAGTTTTAGTATTGACATCCCGGGTTTTGAAAAGATTTGAATGCTTTATTATGACTTTGCTATCATAAGGTATGGATAAAAACACTTTTGATTTCTGCGGTGCGCGTCCGCTTCCTGATTCTTCATTTTCTACAAAGGATTCTGCCAATTGCACTAATTGCCCTCCTGCCTGTAAATTAACGTTGAAAGGAAGCATACAACCTGATAATTCGCCTTCATCAATAGCAAAAATCTCTATTTCTTTTACAACATCAATTCTTAATATATCTTGGGATCTGCCAAGTGATGGTGTACCAATTGGTGAAAGAAAGTAATCTTTCCAGTCAATTCTATCTATCCACATGATAAGCTTTGGAAAAGTGTGAAATTCTCGCAGATAAGCATCTGAGCCTTTGCTGTGTCTTTTTATTTTTTTTCCATCATACTCTAATCGTTGTCTTGTTTCTATGTCTTTACCAACAGTATCATAACTATACTCAAATCCAACATGAACTTCATTGGGTGAGACCAAACGACCAAGGCAACAACCAATTATTCCTAACAGTAATGAATAACTTGGAGTGTGCATACACACTGCGTTACCTGAAAGAATAAAAGGCATTCTTGGCGTAGCTGTCCAGCCTGAAAATTGTATTTCCAAAACTCTATTCATCGCTTAAATAGTTTTGAGTGAATTGATTTATTACAGCAACAGGTGAATCCACAATAAAAACATCACCGAGTGATTGTACTTCATTTTCATTCTGAAGATAGCCTTTTCGTATACCGACATAAATAGGTGTGGCTAATTTGTCTTTATAATCCTTAACTAATTGATGGAGTAACTCAATGTTCAATGCAGGCTTTTCTCCAGTTCCTACAAAAAGATTATTAAAAATTGGATTGGCGGATTCTAATCCTGCGAATATTAAAACTTTGGGGCTAACATCTGAACCAAATGCAGCCTGCTTAGCACCACCTCTTAAAAAAGCAAGCCCTTTCAATAATCCTGCTGCATTTACTTTACGCATCTGTTCGGCATTTTTTAATTCGTATCTTTTGAACTTTCCACTAAGTTCTGATACATTCAGCAAGCCTTTATACTTTGCTACTAATTCAGACGATAATTCCTGGCGGCTTCCGATATTGTCATAAACACATAACCTATAATATTCCAAATTGAAAAATCCTTCTAAATGCGTTGAATAAAACTTGGTAGAATAAGGCAAAGGCGTTCCTTCTTTTAAATGAACAAATGCTTCATCATTATTAATTGTACGCATATTTTTAATGCCCTTTAAAATCGAAGACTTAAAAGGAGAAGTACGCTGAATGCTTTCTTCATTTTTTGATCCTGCTTTCATGTAGCCGAATAAATCGTCTTCAGGAAAATCAATTGGATTTAATTCAGTGGCTATTTTATTGGTGGTGCCTTTGTCAGAGCCTTCACCAATAGCACGCAATTCACTTGGATTCCATTTATTTTCTTCATTTGTAGTGTCACGCAGCCATCTGCGCCAAGACTGTGCAGAAACATAAGGTACTTCTTCTGCTTTGCCATTTACTTTTTCCCTGAATGTTTTTGGAAGAACTTTGTTTTTGTCTTCACTTGAAGTACCTAAACCCGCACCATTTAAAAAAGCTGCGGTTGCGTCAATCAATAATGCGCCAGCAATGTTGTTCAATTTAGCCATAAGATTTAATTTTAAGATGTTTAAGTTAATTGTTCCTTAGTATTAATCAATGATTGTTTTGTAAGCAACAGTTTGGTTGCTAATTTGCTTAATGAAAGAGATATTTCGCCGTCAGGAGTGTATAGCAAATCTTCCTCTGCCCACTTGTCTTTAATCCCTGTACTTTCTTTAATAAATTCATTTGTGTTTTCAAACGCTTCGCTAAGCCATTGTAAAAATTTTGAAGTTTCCAAAGCAATATGACCTATTAATTTTTTGAACTTACTGATTGGCAAATCTCCTGTTTCATTATGCTTATACTTCTCGTAATAATACTGCTGATAATCTGTAGCAAATTCTTGTATTTTAGAGAACCATTGTTCAGCTCTCTGAATATTCGTTGAATATGTTACAGTTGGCTTTTCAGCAGGTGCGTAGAGTTGTTCCTTTTGAGAGAAAAATATTCTTAATAACTCATTCATTCCATAGTGAGATTGCTTGTAATCTTCGCTATACAAAATTGTAGCAATATCCTTTAATGAGATATCATTATTTTGTACTGACCGTATCAACAGCTCCGTATAAACAACAGAAGTGTAATCATTTTTATCAGTTAATCTTTCAACAATTCTGCTTTGGTTTATATCTTTTTTAATGAGTGTTATCAACCAATTACAGGCCATTAAAACAGATGAAGAGCTTTCATGAATTTCAGGTAGCACATTAGTGAAATGATTTTTCTGATAATAAAAGTGAATAAGTTTGTGCAATTGATAATAGGTGTTTTTTGCTGGGAGTAAATTCTTGTTATCTAATATCTCTATTTGATGTAATAGACTCCATTCACTTTTTTCTGTCGCGGTAACTAATACGGTATATAAATCTACCCGGTATTCACTTTCGTTCCAAGCATCATATTTGTCTAAATATTTTTCAAATGATTTTGTTTTGTATTTACTCACAAGTCCCGCAACATATTTAGCATATTCAATAAGTTTCTCATTGTTTGTTGCTTCAAAGTAGGCTTCCAAAAAATCCACAGATACACCTTTATTAGTGACCTCTTTTTTCCCAGCTTTAAACTTATTCGGGTATAACAGCCACCATTCCTTATTTGCCTCTAAATCTTCTAAAAATGAATATGAAGATTTACTATTATTCAAGATGTCTTTTAATTCTGTTCCAATTTTTGAGTTCTTATCCATCGTCATTAATTTCCTGATTAAACTATTGGGAACTCTATCAATAGAGCAACTTGCTCCTGTGCCTAAATTGGAAAAGCTCCATAAATTCAAATCGGAATAGGCTTCTTCATAAGCTTCTTTCTTTTCCAATATTTCAACGGCTTTAAGTATATAATGTCCTTTGTTGAAATCTTTTATATTTTCTACTGGTTCACTGACAGGCGTGGTTTTGATTTTTTCCCATAGTAATTTTTGGTTTTCTCGTATAAAGCTTTTTGCAAAATCAAAATTTGATGAATCAATTAAAAGAATTCCGCCATTGTATAATAAGGATGATAATGGCAAAAACTGAAGAATTGCAACACATATAGGATGAATTTGTACGGAAAATTTAGCTTGTGGTAATGCTTGTGCATCCGAGCCTAAACCACCAATTAAAGGAAACCAGCCTCGATTTATTGTAATATCTTTTGCTCGTATATCTTTTTCCGTGAAACCAACTTTTTTCAATGCTTCCTCATATATTTGTTCAAACGGTTTAGAAAATCTTAGTCCTGAAACTTCACAAACTCGACAACCTCCATCTTCATGTAAATCAATAATAGTTTTTAATAAACTGTTATAAACCTTTTCACCATTGATTTTATCATTATGTAGTGGTCCATTCTTTGTGAAGAGCATCGTATAACTCTTTAGTCTTTTGTTCAATGACTTTAAATCAACTTTGTCATAAAGCTCAAGTAATAAAGCTGGTGTTATTTCTTCAACACTTTGTAAGCCAGCTAATGCTTCAATTGTCATCAAGGAATTATTCAGCATTGCGTTGCCTGTATATGTCTTAAATATTGTCATAGACTTTTTTTTTAATTTATCGTATTCCCACACATCCGCATCCCATCGCATTATACAACCCCACCCCTGCATTTAACCCCAGTTCCAACACTTCTTTCGGCGCTGTTACTTCCAGCCTGAAACCCATAAAACCACGGATTTGTGTTGCTTCCGGTGTGCCTGCTTTTATAGTTATTAAACGGGAGCGGGCCTTATTAGCATTAATAACTTTAATTGCAACCTGCTGAAACATTGCTGCCGCATCTTCACTATAAACAGTTGCACATTTTTCCTTCCAGTTATGCAAAAGCCAGTACACATAATCTGCATCGCCCGGCGCCAGGTAATCATAATTGCCGCGCTCATTTTTTTTGCCAACCACCAGCGGGCTAACGGGCTGTAACAGCACGGGCATATCTGTGCTTACCTGTACCGGCAACATTTCTACCTGCTGTACAGTAAACTGAACCCGGCTTTTATAATCAGCAATATCTAATTGCTGGTGCATGAATAAACCTTTTATAAAATTCTCTGCAGCAACAGGCACATGAAAGCATATGGTTACGGTGGCATTGCGGGCTTTCATCAATAACCTGTCGCCCTGTATAATAAAAGGCGTACGCAGATCAGAAAAAGTAAAAAGTTTAAAACGTTTCCCATTTACCGTATAACCCGTATTGTGCAGAAATGCTGAATACCCGCTATCGGCGCGTTCAATGATTTTGTAAATAGCTGCCGATAGCGGGTATTGATAGTTAACCGGCAATAATGCATGAGTTTGACTGGCAGTTAGAGTTAATTGTAAACGCATAGTGATCGGGTTGCAGTCTTAAATTGATGTGTAAAATATAAATTATACCAACATGCATTTAAAAAAATATCCACCTGTATTTTATAAGGTTTTGGAAATGGCTGCAATAATATTCGTAACATAAGCTTCATGCAAATTTTGCTTTAAGTTGATTAAGTCTGTAAGCTGTATTCAAATCAAATTACCTGTTCTCTTTCACAAAATAAGCTGTTATACAGGTGTTGGTCAATCACATAAAAGTAGAGATTTGAAAATGCAATATCTATTTAAGTAGATAACACTATAGTAAAATAGCTGCTATACTATTGTATTATTTGCAATGTTAGATGTACAGGTAAACAATTTAGCGGGCATTATTCAATATAACAGCAATTAGCTTATTAATGAATTTCTCGTCCGGATGTTTTAAAAATTGAAGAAGCATACCTGAATTATACAGGTAATGTTGGTGAATGTTATTCCTTCTTTTGAAATAGTATTAATGAGATCAGTGCATTCATACGGTTTCTCACGCAGACCACTGAATAAACATGCCGGCAGCAGACCAGACAAGAGAATATGCGAAATCCCATATTTTTACCGGCATGAATTCACTCGTAAACCTTATCCCCAAATTGCCTGCTTTGTTTCCATTTCAAATACTGTTTATCCTTTTATTTAATTGCTGCTGTGTGAGCCACCTGCTCAAACACGGTATTTAATTCCTTACAGGGATGGCAACCTGTGGGGATATGCAGATACCAATCTTAATATTGTTATAGAAATACTCCATATCCTAACTGGTTTCTTATCGCTTTCCCTTATTCCAATATAGCTTTGATACCAGGTATGCTTACATTAAAATAATACAAAACAGATCACTTCTTTAAACTTTGCAGTCAACACATTAGTTCAAAGTAACTCTTATACAACTTCCGGTAAATCGGTCAGATCGCTGCGCGTGCCGACCGGGTCTCCATCGGAAGGCTTAAGTCGTCTGATGGTTTAAAGCAGTTGTTACCAGCGAAACATCAGCACCTTATTGGGAGACTATGTGAACAGTCCTGGTGATGAACCATGTACTTTAAAACAGCATTTAGTGAATTGTGTTGGTAATTTTCTATATCTGCGTGGCTATTACTATTTATTTTTTGATCCGTTTACGCCATTGTGCAGATGAACATCCATTTTACTTTCACGAATCCTGATAGCAGCGGGTGGCAGATTAAGAAAAATCCGTTTCTTTAATAAAAACATTCCATAGCCTAACCGGTTCCTCACTGTGCTTTCACTTACACCAATAACAGCTTTAATACCAGCTATGCTTACGTTTTTAAAATAATACAGATCGATCACTTCTCTAAATCTTACAGGCAACGCTTCCAGGCAAAACATTAACTGTTCAATAAGTTCTTCTTCTGAAAAATCCAGTACTGCTGTTTTACACACTGCAGGAATGGTATTATCATCTTCCTCAAAGGAAAACTTTGCCAGCAGGTTTCTACGGTCATGGTTTTTTGAGTTCGGTCTGCCTATCTCCATTTTATTAATGTTTATTATTTATTTGTAATTACTGCCACCTCCAGTTTGTGATCTTCTTCGGTTAATTCGAAACCATTTTTTGACAAAAAATCTTTCCATTGCTGCGGAGTGTATTCATACATGTCAAAAGGGAAGTCGATACTTATGTTATTGGTTAACCCCGTTTCATCGATCAGCGGTTTATCTAAAAAATTATTCAGCAGTTCAGTCAAAGCGGTTACCGATTGATTATGCATGAATTTTTTCAATGTTGTTTTTTCAATATCTGTTGCAGCGCTGTCATTATTTGAACAAATGCGGCTAACCCGGTCATTTGATTTTAAAATATAACATGCAATAGTGCGTTCTTCATTCCTGGCAACAGCATGAAAATTCCGGTACAGATCTTCCTGCAAGTACTTAATCATCGTTATACCTGAAACCGGAGGACTTACCACTTCATAGCAATAACTGTTTTTGTTATCTTCCAGTTCGTTATGGTGTACCTGGAATGCAGCGGCATTAGCCGTTTCAATAAGCGTGCGGTTAGCAGGGTATTTCAAAACACCGGGATAAGCAAAAAGATAAAGGAAAAACAAAGGATAGTTTATTATATAAAATCTTGACGCCCTGCCATCCTCTTCGACCTGCCTGCCTACAAAGCTTCCAAAGCCTTCTTTATACGGCGTTATGATGGAGCGGTACAAAAAATCGCTTCCATCGCCGCCATTACCATTTACAAACAGCGGAATGTTTTTATCATACACCCAATCATTTTTTACAGGAAAGCGCAGGTTTTCCCCTGCCAGTACTGCCTGTATATTGTTTGGTGTAACCGACCAGGAATTGGTTACGGCGATGACTACACCTTCTTTATCAATTATAATAACATGCGGTACGGTTTGATGAGGAAAAAGATGATTTAGTATAGTATCATGCAAAGGCATGGGCATGGTAAGCGTTATACCTGTGCGCTGTTTTGCCCGTGCCAGCACTTTATTGATCCGTTCGTCTGGATCGTCTGTTGCCGGATAAGGATTTGCCAATATTACCTGTACCTGATTCGCAAACTTATCCTGTATGGCCTGCATTTTTGGAAAAGCATCTATACAGGCAGTGCAGTAGGTGCTCCACATATCAATAATGACCAGCTTGCCTTTAAAATCTGAAAGTTTTGCAGTGGATGAAGGATAATTGAGTACCTGTTTAAATGTGAAATCAGGCACTGTATCACCAACAGTAAGCGGCTTAACAGCTTTAAGGGTTTTCTTTTGTGCAGCGGCGAACATAGCAGTGCAGCATAAGGCGAATAGGAATAAATGTTTCATTGTGCAGTTCCTGTTTTTAATAGTTTTTACACTGCACTATTTTCCAGGAATTACAATAAGAAGAAACTACATTCAAAAATGCAGGGTGTTTTATGAATAAAAAATGTGTATATGAATAATATTTTCATTTTTGGTTACTTTATTCATAGCAAAGATTTTTATTTCTTTTATTTTCTATAATGGTCAATTGTTTTTTTAATGAACTCTGTTACTTTCTTTGCCTTGATGCAAAGAAAGTAACCAAAGAAAAATCAAGAGCGAATGATATTCAGCACATTCGCTCGTTCGCCTTGATGTAGCTTTTGTAGTACTGATTTTTCAGCAGTTTGGTCCTATCGTGACGGAACGCTATTGAACATTAGTAGTAAATTCATCTTTGTATTTTTACCCGGCTTCGGTTACCGGCTGACACAGCGCTATTGCCCTGCCTGCATAAATACCGAGCCGTTGGGCGTAATTTTTCAAACTCTCTAAAATTCATATCAGACATATTTAAACAGAACACTTCTATGACTGACTTATTGCATAACGACGACGAAATAAAAAAGGAAAATTGGGAAGCTAAGTACAATGACTTAGGCATCTTCAACTATAATGATTTAGGTTTTGATATCAAGCTTGACAATGAGTTATGTTCAATCAAGTGGACAGATATTGAAAGACTTCAAGCTTATAAAGTTGACTTGATGACAACTGATGAAATTTGTATAGATGTAACTTTTAACAATCGATGGATAATGATAACTGAAGATACACCCGGCTGGTATCAGTTTATAGAAAGACTTTATTCTCAATGCGATGCCGATTATAAAAGCGAAACAGACATTCCGCAAAAGTTTTTTGCAATCGTTTAGAACAAACTGCATTGAACATTAATAATAACGACCTTATTTTCTACAATTCAGATTGCTTCGTTCCTCGCAATGACGTACCAAATTGATGCCATGAAAATATGCAGCAAAAGGGAATGGTCCCGAATCGCTTTGCTCTCGGGACAGGCGCAACGGCAATGCCATAAGAAACCACAGCTCATAACAAAAAAATAAGTAATTCAAACAGTTTCTATGTAAACCCAATATCCTGTAATTTGTCACTCAAATATGAAGGATTCCCCAGTTACTGATAATAACGATCTTGCCAGTTTTGGTTATCGCCAGGAATTAAAGCGTTCCATAGGAAGCTTCTCCAGTTTTGCTGCAGGCTTTTCTTACATTTCTATTCTTACCGGTCTTTTCCAGATGTTTTATTTGGGTTATGGGGTTGCCGGCCCCGCTTTTTTCTGGACGTGGCCATTTGTATTGGCGGGTCAGTTGCTGGTGGCGCTCTGCTTTGCGGAACTGGCTTCCAGGTTTCCATTGTCGGGCGGGGTTTATCAATGGGCAAAGTTTACCGGCAACCCTTTCCTGGGATGGATGACCGGCTGGATCTACCTGGCTTGCCTCATTGTTACCATTGGCGCTGTTGCCATGGCACTCCAGGTGAGCCTGCCTCAAATTTCAGGTTCTTTCCAGGTCATTGGAGATTCAACTGACGCGAAATCGGTTGCCATGAATGCCATTTTGCTGGGTTCTATCCTGATAGTTATAAGCACCATCATCAATGCCAGGGGTATAAAGCTGCTGGCTGTGATCAACAATATTGGTGTTTTTACCGAACTGATTGGAATAATCATCCTGATCGTTCTCCTGTTTCTGAACAGGGTAAGATCCCCGGCTGAAGCTGTCGCTCACATTAGCTATACCGGATCTCAATTCAAGTCTTTTCCAAACCTGACGATCTTAATGGCAGCAACCGCCTTAACAGCCTCTTATGTTTTATATGGATTCGATACTGCCGGAACATTGGCGGAAGAAACGCATGACCCCCGGAAAAAGGCGCCCCGCGCTATCCTGCAGGCGCTTCTTGCTGCCGGAGTTGCCGGGTTGCTGGTACTACTTTTTGCATTGATGGCAGCGCCGGACCTGGGTAATCCGGATATGGGAACTATACGCGGTGGGTTGCCTATGCTGGTGAAAACAGTTTTGGGTGAAACGATGGGCAGCCTTTTTCTTTGTGTTGTTATTTTTGCCATCATTGTGTGTACGCTTGCCGTGCACTCCGGGGCAATAAGATTAATGTTCGCCATGGGGCGCGATGGGTACCTGCCTTTTAGCAAAACATTATCGGAAGTTTCACCAAAAACCCATACGCCTGTTATAGCCACCCTGCTTTGTGGATTGGGGGCAATCATTGTTTTGGCGGTGAACCTTCAATTTCCAAAAGTTTTTGAGCTGGTAACCTCTATCGCCATACTTTGGGCTAACCTGGCCTACTGGATAGTGGTCGCCCTTCAGTTGAAAAACAGGATTATATCAGCCCGGAAGGGAGTAGTCACGGACGCGAGATTTAGTTTGGGCAAATGGGGATTGCCGGTTAACATTCTGGCACTCATCTGGAGCAGTTTTATGGTTGTTAATGTATCATGGCCCCGGACTGCAACTTATGGTTTTGAATGGTACAACCAGTATGCAGCGTGGATCTATACGGCCGGTTTGATTTGCGTTGGTGTGTTCATTTATTATTACAGATTATTTAAAAGACAAAGAATTTCTTAAGAGCCCTTCTATAGGCATACTAGTGTTTCGCTGGTAACAACTGCGTTAGGCGATTAGGCAGCTTCGGGTCTCAGCGGTCTTATCAATTTCAATTGCAGTTCGAATGATTATTTGGGAATAATAAATCAGACATGTCTAAATCAGACATCCGACATTTGTTGTATATGCACTACACTCAGTTCATAGATGGCGCATTAACTACAGGATCCAACAGGGAATGCTGGATAAACTATAACCCGGCAAATAATAATCCATTGGGAGAGGTTTGCCAGGCTAACGAACAGGATATTGAAGCTGCTGTACATTCATCAGAAAATGCCTTTCACATTTGGAGGACCAAAACCGGTGCAGAACGCGGAAGGGTTTTAATAAATGCAGCAAATATTTTAAGATCCCGATTGGAGAAGATTGCTTTATTAGAAACCCGGGATGTTGGAAAGCCCATTGCAGAATCCCTGGCGGTGGATGTTAGTTCGGCTGCAGATGCGCTCGAATATTTTGGAGGCATGGCTGCCGGAATTCATGGAGAGTTTTTTGATCTGAAAAACGCTTTTGGATATACCCGTCGTGAGCCTTTAGGTATTTGTGCAGGAATTGGTGCCTGGAACTATCCTATCCAGATCGCTGCATGGAAAGCAGCTCCGGCGTTGGCTTGCGGCAACTCCATGATTTTTAAACCATCCGAACTCACCCCGGCAACGGCGCTTGAATTGGCTAAAGCATTTATGGAAGCAGGGGCGCCGCCGGGTTTGTTTAATGTAGTTCAGGGTGATGGCAGGGTTGGAAGTATGTTGGTAGATCATCCGCGGATAGCAAAAATTTCATTAACGGGCTCCGTTTCAACCGGTAAAAAAATCTTTGCCGGTGCTGCATCGCAATTGAAACATGTCACGCTTGAACTCGGTGGAAAATCTCCCTTAATTATTTTCGAAGATGCAGATATTCATAATGCCGTATCAGCAGCTATGCTCGCAAATTTTTATACACAGGGTGAAGTCTGTTCAAATGGTACGCGTGTATTTGTACAGCGTAAAATTTTTGATTCCTTCTTAAAGCAGCTAAAGGAACGAACTGAAAAAATCAGGTTGGGAGATCCTACAGATTCCGATACCCAAATGGGCGCAGTAATTAGTAAGGCGCATATGGAAAAAATAACCCGGTTCATAGAATCAGGAAAATCTTCGGGTGCAACATTATTGACCGGAGGTTTCCGGCCTGAAAAGGATTTTAAAAGAAGGGATATTAGTTCCGGCAATTTCCTTACCCCGGCAATTTTTACAGACTGCGATGATTCCATGGAAATTTGTAAGGAAGAGATATTTGGCCCGGTGCTTTCTATACTCTCCTTTGAATCAGAAAAAGAAGTGATCGAAAGAGCTAATAATACTCTTTTCGGGCTCTCGGCCGGCGTGTTTACAAATGACATCAAACGCGGCCACCGGGTAATTCATCAATTACAGGCAGGCACCTGCTGGATCAATAATTATAATATTACTCCTATTGAACTTCCTTTTGGTGGATATAAACAATCCGGCCAGGGCCGGGAGAATAGCCTTGCCGCTATCCAACATTATACCCAGCTAAAAAGTGTTTATGTTGAATTAGGAAACGTTGAATCACCTTATTAAGATGAATACAATTTTTGACACGATCATTATTGGGGGCGGGTCTGCCGGCTGTGTGCTGGCAAACCGGCTTAGTGAAAATCCGGACCATAAAGTATTGGTGCTTGAAGCTGGAAGAAGAGATTTTTGGTGGGATATTTTTATTCATATGCCTGCTGCACTTACCTATCCGATAGGTAGTAAATTTTATGATTGGCAATACCAATCGGAGCCTGAGCCGTTCATGAATAACAGACAGGTGTATCATGCCCGTGGAAAAGTATTGGGTGGTTCCAGTTCCATCAACGGAATGATCTTCATTCGTGGTAATCCATTGGATTATGAAAAGTGGGCAAAGGACCCGGGAATGGAGTCATGGGATTATGCGCATGTTCTTCCTTATTTTAAAAAATCTGAAAACAGAACTGCCGGAACAAACTCCTTTCGTGGGGGTGCAGGTCCTTTACACCTCGAAACCGGACCTGCTACCAATCCTTTGTTCAAAGCATTTTTTGCTGCGGCCAAACAAGCGGGCTATCCGCTGACAGATGATGTGAATGGATTTCAACAGGAAGGTTTTGGAAAGTTCGACCGTAACATCAAAAACGGGAGGCGGTGGTCTGCCTCGGATGCATATTTGCATCCTGTTTTAGGTAAACGAAAAAATCTGGAAGTAGTCTGCGGAGCGCTTACAACTAAAATTCTTTTCTCCGGGAAGCGTGCAACCGGAATAGAATATTTGAAAGGAAATAATTTGCACAGCGTTGCAGCAGGTGAGGTTATTTGTTGTGGAGGTTCTATTAATTCTCCGCAGATTTTACAACTGTCAGGAATAGGGAATCCTGAAGTGCTGAGATCGGCAGGTGTTGAAGTATTACATGACCTTCCGGGTGTGGGGCAGAATTTACAGGATCATCTGGAGGTATATATCCAATATGCGTGCAAAAAGCCTGTGAGCGTTTGGCCGGCATTGAAATGGTATAATAAACCCCGGGTGGGCTTGCAGTGGATGATCTTTCATAAAGGACCTGCGGCCACTAATCACTTTGAGGGAGGTGGATTTATCAGGAGTAATGAAACGGTTGCTTACCCTAACCTCCAGTTTCATTTTTTGCCGGTGGCTATACGATATGATGGCAGCTCTCCATCAGGAGGTCATGGCTACCAGGTGCATGTTGGCCCAATGAATTCCGATGCCCGTGGATCTGTCCTGATCAGGTCATCGGATCCAAAGGAAAAACCAGCCATCCGGTTTAATTATCTTTCTACAGACCAGGACCGGAAGGAGTGGGTGGAGGCCATTCGCTGTGCCCGGAAAATCCTGAATCAGCCGGCGATGGATGAATTTAATGGTGGGGAAATTTCACCCGGACCTGCCATTGATACCGATGAGCAAATATTAAATTGGGTCAAACGTGATTCAGAAACTGCCTTGCATCCATCCTGCACTTGTCGCATGGGCACGGATAACCTATCTGTCGTAGATCCACTGACCATGCGGGTGCACGGCCTAGAGGGTTTAAGGATAGTAGATGGAAGCGTGATGCCGTATATAACGAATGGTAACCTGTACGCTCCGATTATGATGATCGCAGAAAAGTCGGCCGATATCATTTTAGGAAATTCACCGCTTAAACCTGAGAAAGTTGAGTTTTATAGGAAGCCAGGCTAAACCAAAATTGCCACTTTTTATTGCAATGGTTTAATGATCTTCCTTCGACCTGTTTTGTGCGGGGGGTATCATTTTAACTTTACCAACGAATACATTTTTTAAATGAGCCACTGCGCTAAACTATTACGATAAATAGGCCGATCAAAACGTTCATCACAAAGCCTTTTCCGATTATCCATACTTACTTCATAATGGTTGCATGAATTATGGTTTTGTTCAGTTAACAACCAACGTTCGTAAAAGAAAATGTAAGCCTTGTTATACGGGGTTTGCCTTCTGTTATAGATAATTTTATCATTCCGCCCTTAAACTTTTTACGGGGTTGGTCCTCGCTGCTTTGATAGCCTGAAAACTGACAGTTGTCAATGCAATGATAAAAGCGATAACACCGGATAAAGCTAATATCCACCAGCTTATCCCGATACGATAAGCAAACTGCTTCAGCCAGCTATGCATAACCAGCCATATAACAGGAACAGCGACAATAAAAGCAATTAATACGAGATACATTATATCTTTTGAGAGAATAAATACGATGTTTTTTACAGAAGCCCCGAACACCTTGCGGATGCCGATCTCCTTTGTTCGCTGTAACACATTGTAGGCAGATAATCCCAGTAAACCGATGCAGGCTATCAGGATGGCGATGCCTGCAAAACTGCCAAAAGCGTTTCCAAATTGCCTGTCTGCCTTGTATTGCTGATCAAAGGTTTCATCCAAAAAATAATAGCTGAAGGGATCATTTGGAAAGTAAGCATTCCACTTTTTGTGGATGGCTTCAATAACAGGCAACATGTCGGCCGCCTCAATTTTAACCGAATAAAAATCACGTGCCTTTAAACGCAGAATGAGCATGCCCGGTTCAATAACTTTATTTAAAGATTCTGTATGATAATCTTTTACCACCCCGATAATTGTTCTCCCATTCTCACTTCCAACCTTTTGATTGATTGCCTGCTCCGGGCTTTTAAATCCAAGCATACGTACTGCTGTTTCATTGAGAATAGCCGCATTGCTGTCCGATGCAAAATCATTAGAGAAATTTCTGCCGGCAGCCATCTTCATTCCATAAGACGGTATAAAATCATAATCCACTCCTAAAAAATCAAGATTTACGGAACTGGCATTTGCGGCGCCCGACCTCGCCACTGCAACAGACCAGGTGTTTTCCTGTCCCATTACACTGGTAGAAACGGCAATGTTTTTTACGCCCGGCAACTGCAATATCCCTTCTTTAAATGGCTGAAAAGCGCCCTGATAAACCGAATCTTTTACTGACCTTGCACCTTCCAACACAAGCGTTTGATTAATGTTTACACCGAGCGGTTGTGAACGCATATAGTTTACTTGCTGGTAAACGATGATTGTTCCGGCGATTAACACAACGGAGGTTGCAAACTGTACAACAATCAATGTTTTACGAAGAGTTTGTCCGCCCGGACTATTTTTAAATAAACCTTTCAATACCGTTATCGGTTTAAAGCCTGACAAAACGAAGGCAGGATAAATACCCGATAGCAAAGCGCCGGCAATAAACATTACACTTAATATCATCCAATAAGAAGCAGGCAAATAAAAACGACGCATTGCAATATCGCCGGTTAAATTGCTAAACCATGAACCAGCCCCGAACGCAATAATGAGTGCAAATACAAATGAAACGAGGTTAATTAAAATACTCTCTGCAAGAAACTGGCAGATCAGGCCCAAACGCCCGGCGCCTATGACTTTGCGTACACCAACTTCTTTAGCCCGCTCCAGCGACCTGGCTGTTGACAGGTTGATATAATTAACCCACGCAATGCCGGGAATTAAAAACCCAAGCAGGTATAAAAATGAAACGCTGTGTTCATTGCCATTCGCTTCAGCCTCCTGCAGGTAATGAGACTGCAGATGAATATTTTTTAAAGGGATTAAATAAACTTCGTTGCGGGTATGGCTTGCCTTTTTCCAATCAAGGCCGTTAATGTAACGGTCACAGAAGGAAGGAAATTTCGCTTCCAGCTTTTTTATATCCGTTCCTTTCTTCAACAGTAAATAGGTATAAAACTGGTACCATCCCCAGCTTGTTTCTTCAGGCCTGCTTTTATCGCCAAATTCCATGCGAAAACTGCCGATAGTGGGATACGATAAAAGATAATTGATGACAAGGTGCGAATGAGCAGGTGGCTTGAATATGCCTGTTACCTGGAACGTTCTTGTAAAAAATGGCGTACGATAGGTTAGCACTTTGCCAATTGGATTTTCATTTCCAAAATATCTCCTTGACATATCTGCGGAAAGCACAATTTTATTTAATCCGCTTAACATGTTTTCCGGATTACCCTGCACAATTTCAACATCAAACATGGAAAGAAAAGAAGGGTCGGCATAATAACCTTTGCGCTCATTAAATTCAACATCACGTTCATCATTGGATAATGATAATTCAGTCGGGGCCAACCGGCAGTAAGCTTCTATTTCAGGAAAATCTTTTTTCATGTTGGGTGCCAAGGCCGGGTATACAGTAGCAGACTGCCAGGCTAATTTTTCATCCTGGTAAGTATCAAGCCTCAAACGGACAATCTGATCAGCTTTTGAAAAATCATCATAAGTTTTTTCGTAAGCCACGTATCGAAAAATGAGTATGCAACTGGCAATACCGATAGTTAACCCGAGTATGTTCAAAACAGTATAATCTTTACGTTTCCATAAACTTCGAAACGCAATTTTAAAATAGCTTCGGATCACGGCTAAAATTTTTGAAATGGTTAAATACCGAAACTATACCAAACAGCTACCGGGTACCTGGCATTTACACATATTGTTCAAAAAGCTTGATATAATGCAGGATTAATTTATCGTAATTAACGCGGCAAAGCTGTGCAGGGCAATCATTGTGTCTGCTTCTGCATTATGCGAAATGTTTTTTTCTTCTTTAATTTTTTTAATTTAGTAACCCCAAAAGATAAGGCACGGCGCTAATACAATGGATTTACGCATTGGGTATATTTGACAGTTTGCTTTGAAGAAAAAAATTCCTTCACTTTAAAAAAGACCATATGAATATAACACTCGCGCAGGCACAGGCAGCTACTAAGGCGGCCATACAAAAATCAAAAGAACTCGGAACTTTAATGAACATTGCTGTAGTAGATGCAGGAACCAACCTGATCGCATTCGTGCATGAAGACGGAGCATGGCTCGGCTCCATTGATATTTCGCAAAGGAAAGCCAAAACGGCACGCTACTTTAATATGGATACCGGCGAAATAGGTAAACTATCACAGCCGGGTGGTTCACTGTATAATATTGAACATTCAAATGGTGGACTGATTACCTTTCCCGGTGGCGTAGTGATCAAAAATGACAAGGGTGATATTATAGGAGCCATCGGCGTTTCGGGCAGCTCGGTTGAAAATGACCATGCAGTAGCATCCGCCGGTGCCAATGCAGTAAAATAATTTTTTCATTTAAAAATCTCCGTTATGTGTCAAAACCATGGTGTAGCGTATATAAAACCAGGCAAAGTCCAGGTACAGGAAATTGAATATCCTAAACTCGCATTGGGTGATCGTAAATGTAATCACGGCGTTATTTTGAAAATTGTGTCCACCAATATCTGCGGCAGCGACCAGCACATGGTCAGGGGCCGCACTACTGCGCCGGCAGGCCTTATACTTGGCCATGAGATCACCGGCGTTGTTATTGAAGCCGGCAGCGATGTGGAGTTCATCAAAGTGGGCGACCTGGTGTCTGTTCCCTTCAACATTGCCTGTGGCAGATGCAGAAACTGCAAGGCGGGGCAAACGGGTATTTGCCTGAATGTAAATCCGTCAAGGCCGGGTGCGGCATACGGTTATGTGGATATGGGCGGCTGGGTAGGCGGACAGGCAGAATATGTAATGGTTCCTTATGCCGATTTCAATCTCCTGAAATTTCCTGATAAAGACCGGGCGATGGCAAAAATTAAAGATCTTACGCTACTCTCTGATATTTTTCCCACCGGTTATCACGGTGCTGTGTCAGCAGGAGTGGGGCCCGGCTCTATTGTGTATGTGGCCGGGGCCGGTCCTGTCGGGCTTGCCTGCGCAGCTTCTGCACATTTATTGGGAGCGGCAGTCGTGATAGTGGGGGATATGATACCCGAAAGATTACAACAGGCAAAGAGTTTCGGCTGTGAAACAATAGACCTGCGGGAGCAAACACCTATAGCGGAACAGATAACCGCCATCATTGGTGTTCCTGAAGTAGACAGCTTCGTGGATTGCGTGGGCTTTGAAGCGCGGGGTCATGGCGCTGATTCGGGAAGAGAGCAGCCAGCCACCGTATTGAACACAGCTATGGCAGTTACACGTGCCGGCGGAGCAATAGGCATACCAGGGCTTTATGTCACAGGTGATCCCGGAGCGGTGAATGAGGCGGCGAAGGAAGGCAACCTGGTTATCAGGATTGGGCTGGGTTGGGCTAAATCGCATTCTTTTTATACTGGTCAATGCCCTGTTATGAAGTACCACCGTCAATTAATGACAGCCATTTTATATGACAAGATACAGATAGCCAAGGCAGTGAATGTGCAGGTGATCACGCTAAACGATGCCCCGCAGGGTTATGTGGATTTTGATAAAGGCGCCGCAAAGAAATTCGTTATAGATCCCCACGGAATGATCGCTAATTAAGAGGGCTTTTACTAACGTATAAAGTGAAAGAATGCTACCTGTAAGCGTTATTATTTTCTTCATACGGAATGATTTTAAAAAGCGCGATTGACATCATTGTCTGTAAGATAATATAGAAATACAATCATCCATAATGCATCACTTTAAAACTCGATAGTTTTACTCAATAAGGTTTGATGCCTGGTACCTTTAAGCCAGTCCTGAAAGCAAGGCTTTCAGGACTAAACGCTTCACAAAAAGGATAGCTGCTGTTGATCGAATAGACTTCGGGATAAGTACTAAACAAAAAAGCCTGTAAAATCTGCATTTTACGGGCTTTTAAATCATTTTGCGCTATGCTCCGGGGCCGGACAGGCAAGGTTTGGTTTTCTTATTGACTTAAATCAACCTTACTGTTCGCCAGCGCGTTTTTCGCTTGCCGCGCTTGCGGAATTTCAACCCCCAATCAACAATGATAAGATGGTACAATAAATTGGCAAGAATCGGTATAGAGTGCACCTGCATATAATCTACTTTTGTCCTAAGTTTAGAGTATTACTATTGATCGATTGCTGAAAATTGCCAATACTGTTTACTAATTCTATTAACAAAAAATGCTTAAATGATGAAATCTTTCTGCTTGCATCAATTTTTCAATGGAAAAAAAGATGGCCGCCTCCTGTTAAGGTTGAGATGTATTTCTATCCTTACCACGATTGCGTTTATTTATATCCCCACGCAGGGTTTTTCTAATAGCGGGTCCGGGGATTATGGGTTTGAACCTAAAAAAATTATGAGGTTTTCTACTGGAAAGGGGAATAAATTCGATTTCCAGGATGTAAGGCTAACCGGAACGGTAAAAGACGAAAAAGGTATCCCCCTCGCGGGCGTATCGGTAGTGATAGTAGGACAAACGTCAGGAGTAAGTACAGACAATTCCGGGAACTTTTCAATTACTGTACCGCCTTCGGCTGAATTAAGATTCAGCTATGTAGGATATAAGGCTGTTACTGTAAAAGTAGGCGACCAGACGCATCTTGATATCACACTAACCCCCGAAGCTACCACATTAAATGAAGTAACGGTAACTGCACTCGGCCTTTCCAGGAAGAAAAAATCATTAGGCTACTCTGTGAGTGAGGTTAATTCCGAAGATTTGGTGAAAGCGTCTAATCCGAATGTTCTGAAATCATTAGATGGTAAGGTGAGCGGCGTAAACTTCACTAACCTGAGCAGTGATCCTACTTCTTCTGTAATGGTAAATGTTCGCGGCTCTACTGCATTGCCTTCATTAAGCAGCGGCGGTGCTGATGTATCTGCCAGGTCGCAGCCCTTATACGTAATCGACGGGATACCGGTGGGCGCCCAGACATTCACGCCTAAAGACGGTGTTGATTTTGGAAACATTCTTTCTCAATTAAATCCCGAAGACATTGCTTCTGTTACTATTCTTAAAGGAGGTAGTGCCGGCGCTCTTTATGGTGCACAGGGCGGTAATGGCGTAGTGATGATTACTACAAAGTCCGGAAGGGGAGGCCAAAAAGGGCTTGGGGTTACATATAATGTCTCCGCGCTTGCTGACCAGCCTTACCAGTTTGTTGAAGAGCAAATGCAATACGGGCAGGGAGAACGCATTTACGAATGGCAATATGATAATACTGATACATGGGGACCTCCGACTGATGGATCTTTTTCTGCCGATTACTGGGACGTAAAAAATCAGCAATGGGCTTATGGCCCGCAAATATCTTCCAATGAAGACAGGGTGAAAGCCTACCTTCAAACAGGAAGTACCATCACCAACAGCGTAAGCGTATTTGGTAATTACGACAGAGGGTCGTTTCGCTTTTCAATGTCCAATATGGATAACAAGGGAGTGATGCCGAATACAAAAACCAATCAAAAATCATTTAACCTTAATACAGAATATAAAATTGCCAACAGCGTAAAAGTTTCTGTAAGTGCAGGTTATTTTCATACTTATTCGCCAAACAAGCAAAACAGCGTAGGCTCAAACAGCGTGTTAAACTCACTGTTGTATAATTTTCCCAATAACCTGCAGCCGCTTTCTGATATGCATGATTACTGGCTCACAGGGTTCGAGGGAAGTTTGCAAAACGGGTCTATTATGAATACGAACGGAAGTGTTGCAAATGATAATCCGTGGTTTACCACTTACGAATATTTGCACCGCTTTACCCGGGATAATTTCTTTGGCAAGGTGCAATTAGACTGGCAGATGGGAAAAAACTTTTCGTTGCTGGCGCGTACCGGAATGGATAACGTAAAAGAAAACTACGAACTCAGGAAATCCTGGGGATCAAGAAGTGATAAGTATGGACAATTTGTGCAAGGCACAAACTCCAACCTGCTAACAAGTTCTGATGTTATTTTGACCTATAACAATAATTTCAATAAATTCTCTTTATCAGCATCAGTAGGCGGTAATTATGCTTACACAAATACCTCCAGCCTGGAAGCCACTGCCGGCGATCTCAGCACGCCTGCATTATTTAATCTTGCCAACGCGGCGCCTGGCACTTTGTCTATTACCAGTGGCGCCAATGCGCCCTATAATATAACCCAGGGCTATAGTGCTTACGCACTGGCTACTTTAGGGTATAACAACCAGTTATTTTTAGATGTTACCGGGAGAGAGGATTTTAACGGAGCTTATGATGAACAAAAAATCCATTACTTCTATCCTTCTGCATCTTTAAGCTGGATAGCATCCGAAACATTTCAGCTTCCCGAAATTTTTAATTTGTTGAAGGGACGTTTGGCGTGGGCAGATGTGGGAAATGGATTATTAAGACAAAGGTCTGTAGATACGTATTCATTTGAGGCAAACGATTGGGGAGCCGCAAAAACAGTGGTACTTAATACCGCCCTGGTTGATCCTGACATAAAGCCCATGCACTCAGTTACAAAAGAACTTGGAGTAGACGTATGGATGCTTAAAAGTCGTATCAAGTTTGATTTTACTTATTTTGAAAAAGAACAAAAAAATCAATTGGACAATATTCCATTAGTGCCGGGAACGGGCTATACCGGGCTATTAACCAATATTGGCGATGTTACAAGTAAAGGCTACGAGATGGGTCTGACCGTAACCCCTGTAAGGTCTAAAAACTGGAATTGGGATGTTTCTGCTGCCTTTACACAGTATAAAGCCACCATCACCAGGTTATCAGACAAGTTTGCTCCTAACGGATACATATTCGCTAATTATGATGGAAAAACAACTGTAAAAATTGCGGTGGGTGAAGAAATCGGTAATATTTACGAACAAAATCCAATACTTAGGGTAAAATCCGGAAAATATGCAGGAATGCCTTTATTAGATGGAGAAGGGGGAGAATTCCAGGTTAGCCCGGACAATGCTGATCGTCAGCAGTTAGCTAATTTCAATCCCGACTTTATATTGGGCCTTAATACTACTTTAAGATATAAGCAATTCTCCGTTAACTTAGTTGGTAGCCTTCGCAAAGGCGGGCAATATATTTCTGTAAATCAGCAGTACCTCGAATCAAACGGAAGAGTAGCAACAACCTTTGGTACAAAAGGAACCAATAATCCGTATTGGGAAGGCGGTCGCAATGGAGAATTAGGTGGCTTACCCTGGCCTGCTGCAGGATCCAGTCAATATGAGGCTATTAATAATAACAATGATGGCCAGCGCACCGATGAGGTAGATGATGCCAGTTATGCAAAAGGCGTATTTATTAATCCGGATTACTCCGGCGACCCGGCCGATGCCAAGGATGGCGATTATATTGTTAATGGCGCAGATAAGAACAATACTTTTTATCAATATCCCTATAACAGTTATGGGGATGTTATCTGGGATTTTTCTGCTACCCGCACATATGATGCAACGAACTTCAAGCTGAAAGAGATTTCTATTGCGTATACGCTGCCTGATAAATTGATCAGCCGGCTTAAGATGTATAATTTGACGTTCTCATTAATTGGAAGAAATGTTTTCCAATGGAATAAATCAGGACGTCATGAAGATCCTGAATCAGCGTTCAGCGGAGTTGGCACCAACCAGGGTATTCTTCGTGCCACATTGCCAAGCATTCGTTCTTATGGAATAAAGCTCGGAGTGAATTTTTAATCTGTGGTGTAACTATAAAAAAATATATAATGAAATTCTCAATAAAAGTTTTAGCAATTGTTTTAATAGCTTCAATTGCTTCATGCAGCAAAGATGCATTGCGAACTTCCGACAGCCTGCAACAATTAGACGCTGTGGAAGATGTTAACGATGCTTATCTCCTGTCATCTGTAATTAAGCAAACTGCACTTTTTTACCAAAAAATTGGTTACCAGGATAGCAGGCTTCCCGGCGCTGTTCAATATATGGAAAGAAATTACCAGGGCGGCGATAATTACTATTCGGCTTTTAAACAGCCATTAGACGATATGTACGCTGCCATGAATATCCTTAAACTGGTTGATGGCGCTATCGGGCTGGCAGACGACCGCGGGTCTATGGTGCACAAAGGGATCTTTACCACGTTCAGGGTGCTTCTCTTTTCTTTTATGACAGATTATTATGGCGATGTTTACTATTCGGAAGCGCTCAAAGCCCGTGAGGGGATTTTGTATCCGAAATATGATAAACAGGCAGATATCTATGCAGGGCTGCTAAAAGAACTTGACGACGCCAATACAATGATAGCCAATGGTACAGAAACTATCTCCTCTACTTATGACCTGGTATTTAAAGGAAATAAAGTACAATGGCAGAAATTTGCCAATTCACTTAAGATTCGTTTATTAATGCGCGCCTCCAGTAAAATACAAGATGCAGGGGCGCAGATTACAGCAATCATAAATAATCCTGCGGCGACGCCCGTTTTTACCGCTGCAGATGATAACGTATCTATTTCCTATATTGGAACCCTTGCAGAAAATTCCTGGCTTGGTGGTACTTTAAGTGATAATGGCGGTACGGAGTTTGACAGGAGAAGGCCTTGTAAAACATTGGTTGATAAATTAACAGCATTAAATGATCCCCGTTTACAAGTGTGGGTTGCACCTGTTGAAAACCCATGGACAAGTAACCCGGCGCTGAACGGTACTACTGTTACTACTACGGACCCTAATGGCTTTACTTATACTTCTACGTGGGAACTCATTGACCGTTCCAATCCTGATATGGCACAATACTTAACACCAGACGTTCTATTGGATTCCAATAAAATGTACGTAGGCTTTATTGCCGGTATGCCGGGAGACTGGAAAAATGGTAACGCTCATTGGAACACTGCTCTTGGAGGCGCTTATGGTAATTTTAAAGTATCTAAGTTTTCCAAGTTATTCAGGCAAAATAGCCATCCTTTACTAAAGGCTATGATAATGAATAGCGATGAGTTACAGTTTATCCTGGCAGAAGCGGCCGCGAAAAAAATGATTACCGGCGATGCCGATGCCTACTACAAAAATGGGATTCGATTTTCTATGGAGCGTTGGGGAATAGCAGAGGCAGACATAGATACTTATCTTGCGCAGTCGGGCATTGCTTTACCGGCAGACCAGGCCGGCCAATTGGCAAAGATTGCCGACCAAAAATGGATTGGACTGTTTGGTGTAGCTGCCGAAACCTACCCTGATCTCAGAAGAACAAAGCTGCCGAATATATTCAACAACGGTTACCTAAGCGGTTACGAATTTCCTTTACGCTTCCGTTATCCTGCAAACGAATTAGGACAAAACGTGGATGCGTATAATGGAGGCGTTGCCGGGTTATCACCCCAGGTTGACGATCAATATTCAAAAATGTGGTTACTGCAATAATGTTATTGAATAAAAGCAATGCGAATCATTAAAACGATTCGCATTGTTTATTCTAGCCGATCATGCAAATGAAATATGTTCTGTTACTCGCCTTTTCTATTGGCGCCCGGTTTACTTATGCGCAAAATGCAACAGCAATATTTAATGTAAAGGACTTTGGTGCGATTGCTAATGGTATTACGCTTGATTCGAAGGCTATTAACCGGGCAATTGATACTATTGCTTCAAAAGGTGGCGGTACGCTGTTTTTTCCTGCCGGGGTTTATTTATCAGGATCCATCCGGCTAAAAAGTAATATCACTTTGTACCTGGATCAGGGCGCTGTTATTGAAGCTTCCTCTAATGTTTCAGATTATGATACCGCAGAGCCTAACCAATGGGCACAATACCAGGATTTTGGCCATAGCCATTGGCACAATAGCCTGATATGGGGTGACAGCATACACAACGTATCTATTTTAGGAAACGGATTGATTTATGGAAAAGGGCTTACATCCGAATGGAAAAGAGATAAACTTCCCATTGAACTTGGCAATAAAGCCATCGCAATTGTGAACAGCAATCATATAATTATCCGGGATATTTCCATTTTGCATGGAGGCCATTTTGGGATACTTCTTTCGGGTGTAGAAAACGTTACAATTGACAACCTGACGATTGATACCAATCGTGATGGAATAGATATAGATTGTTGCAACAATGTGCGTATTACCAATTGTAACATCAATTCTCCCTGGGATGATGCCATTGTTTTAAAAACTTCTTATTGCCTCGGTTATCCAAAAGCAACAGAAAATGTAACCATTTCGGGATGCTACGTTACCGGAGGGTTCCTGGAAGGCAGCTTGCTGGATGGAACGTATAAAACATACAGTGAAGATCAGCCTGCAGGGTATCCTTCTGATCCCACCGGAAGAATTAAACTGGGTACAGAATCCAATGGAGATTTCAAAAATATAGCTATCAGCAATTGCGTGTTTGAAGCCTGCTACGGGCTTGCACTGGAATCCGTTGATGGCAGTAATCTGCAGGACATTACAATATCCAATATTACCATGCGCAACCTTGTATCTGCCGCCATCTTTCTCCGGCTGGGAAGCAGGATGCGGGCGCCCGGCAATATGGCGGTAGGAACACTTAAACGCGTAAACATAAGCAACATCGTAGCCTATAATGTTGATTCCACACTTGGCAGCCTTATTGATATCAGTGGCATCCAGGGGCACCAAATTGAAGATATTAAACTAAGTGATATCATAGCTTATTATAAGGGAGGAGGAACCCGTAACCTGGCGCTTATTAACCCTCCCGAACAAGAGAAAAAATATCCTGAACCAGGAATGTATGGCACTTTACCAACCTGGGGATTTTTTATCAGGCATGCAAAAAATATAGAGGTAAACAATGTAGCTATTCATTATATTCAAAAAGATGAGCGGCCTGCATTTTATTTAAGCGATGTTCAGCAGGCAGATTTCAATCATGTGAAATGGCCCCTTGCGCAGGAAGGTTATAATTTTCAATTAAAGAACGTCGCCGATCTGACATTGCATAATTGCCTGCCGCTTCATGATACTAATATTAAAAAAATAACGGAACGCAATTTATAGAATCAATGGGTTTCAAAAGAAAAATAAGTCCGGAAGGAGTTGCATTCGCTACCGGTAGGTGTCCTCACCGACGGGAAAAATAATTTATTATGCTTAAGAAACATATTCTGTCAGTCGGTTTCTTTGTTAGCGCTATCGTTACTTCCGCACAAAACACAACGGCTATATATAATGTAAAAGATTTTGGGGCCATTGCCAATGGCACTACCCTTGCTTCGGGCGCTATTAACCGGGCTATTGATACCATTGCTTCAAAGGGAGGCGGGACGCTGTTTTTCCCGGCCGGCACTTATTTATCCGGATCCATCCGCCTGAAAAGCAATATCACTTTGTACCTGGACCAGGGCGCCGTTATTGAAGCTTCACCTGATGTTTCAGATTATGATACCGCAGAACCTAATGAATGGGAACAGTACCAGGATTTTGGCCATAGTCATTGGCACAATAGCCTTATATGGGGTGACAGCATACACAATGTAGCCATTTTGGGCCCGGGATTAATTTATGGAAAAGGGCTTACACGTGATGAAGGGCGCGATAAACTGCCGAAAGAGCTTGGCAATAAGGCTATCGCAATCGTGAATAGCAATCATATAACTATCCGCGATATATCTATTTTACATGGAGGGCATTTTGGAATACTGCTTACAGGCGTTGACAATGCAACAATTGACAACCTGATTATTGATACCAATTGTGACGGAATGGATATAGATTGTTGCAACAACGTTCGTATCACCGATTGCAGCGTTAATTCTCCCTGGGACGATGCTATTGTTTTAAAAACTTCTTATGGCCTGGGTTACCCAAAAGCGACAGAGAATGTAACTATTTCGGGATGCTATGTTACCGGTGGATTCCAGGAAGGTACTTTACTGGATGGGACTCATAAAAGATATACTAAAGGAAATCCTTTTGATTACCCTCCGGATCCCATGGGAAGAATCAAATTAGGTACGGAATCTAATGGAGATTTCAAAAATATTGTGATCACAAATTGTGTATTTGAAACCTGCTACGGGCTTGCCCTGGAGTCGGTAGATGGCAGCAACCTCCAGGATATTTCGATATCCAATATAACCATGCGTGATCTCTCATTTTCAGCAATTTTTCTGCGGTTGGGAAGCAGGATGAGAGCCCCGGAAAACATGAAAGTTGGAACACTAAAAAGGATAAACATAAGTAACATCGTAGCCTATAATGTTAATGATACAAGTTTTGACAGCATAATTGATATCAGTGGAATACCAGGGCACCCGGTTGAAGATGTTAAGTTGGATAATATTGTAGCTTATTATAAAGGTGGCGGCACTAAGAGCCTGGCGGTTATTAATCCTCCGGAAAAGGAAACCGGATATCCTGAGCCTGGCATGTTTGGTAAATTACCGGGTTGGGGCTTTTTCATCAGGCACGTAAAAGGTATTGAAGTGAATGATGTGGCTATTCATTATATTCAAAAAGATGAGCGGCCTGCGTTTTATTTAAACGATGTTCAGCAGGCAGATTTCAATCATGTGAAATGGCCTCCTGCGCAGGAAGGTTATAATTTTCAATTAAAGAACGTCACCGGCCTCACATTGCATAATTGCCTGCCGCTTCACGATACTACTATTAAAAAAATAACGGAACATAATTTATAGAGTATGGGCTTCAAAGGAAAAGTAAATCCATCGTGTAAAGCCGCTATCGGTCGTGTGTCTTCACCGACCGAAAATTTGAATTGAATCCGGCTGGTAATTCAATTTTATGAAACAAATTATTTTCATCTGTTTTTTCCATCTGCTATGCCTGTTTGTTCAGGCACAACAATCTCCGGTCTCCGAAGGTTTGGGGGTAACCGATACTGCGTTCTGGCAGGAATACCATGAGGGATTTATTGTTGGAAACAACGAGGGTGATAACGATGTTCGAAGTATTGCCGTTGACGAATCATCAAATGTATGGATTGCTACCGCATCCGGTATTTTTATTAAAGATAAAAGCAAGAATACATGGTCCCCTGTGTTAGATGAAGCATCGCGTGGTCCTGCTTATGCCGTTATAGCCGATGCGGCATCCGGAGTTTGGATCGGGACATGGAATGGCGTTTACCAGTTCCGGGACAACAAGCTTCAGAAAATTGAAGGTGTGGAGGCGCCCGTTTCGGCGCTTTGTACATCGAAAGAAGGAATATATGCTATAGGGCCAAAAGGGATATGGGTTTATAACGATCACCATTTTCAAAAGAAAAATTATCCAATTGCAAGATCTGTGCAAAATGCGATCTCTGATGGAAACGGCGGATTGTGGATAGCCACCAAAGTTGGCTTATATCATTGTTCCGAAAACAATACTACACTTTACCAGGATACCACTCAATTGATCAGTGCTTATGTGGAAGATGTTGCTTTGCAGCATAGCGGACAACTATGGGCAGCAGGTTTGGGCGGTATTAACATAAGGACGAAAGATAAACTAATTAAAACACTTACCTCCAAAAATGGCCTTCCGACCATTGATGTAAACTGCATAGAAAAAGGGCCGGATGGCGCCATGTGGGTTGGAACCGGGCAAGGAGTTGTGCGATATTACGAAGATGGAAGCCACTCTTTACGGTTTAGCCGCCGGTGGCTGATGGATGATAATGCCCGTGATATAAGTTTTGATGCGGAAGGCAATGCCTGGATCGCCACTGCTAACGGTGTAAGTACTATTAAAAAAGCCAGGATGACGCTGGCAGGTAAAGAAGCATTCTTTTACGATGTACTGATGAAACGGCATATCCGTGCGCCATGGATCGCAGGCCAATGCCATCTTCGCGTTGCCGGCGATACTGCCACATGGGCCCCCGAAGATGATGACAATGATGGTGAATATACCTCCAACTATCTTGCTATGGAAAGTTTCCGTTATGTAGTTACCAAAGATGAAGATGCGCATGCGAAGGCATTGAAAGCATTCAGCTTCTTAAAATTATTGCAGGAGGTAACGGGTACTGATGGCTTTTTTGCCCGCACTATCGTTCCTTCAGACTGGACAGCGGTACACGATGGCAACAGAACCTACACCGAAAAGCAATTAGCCGATGAATTGGTAAAAGATCCCCGGTTTAAGCCGGTGGAAAAACGCTGGCATAAATCTGCTGATGGAAAATGGCTATGGAAAGATGATACCAGCAGTGATGAAATGTGTGGTCACCTGATGGGGTATTTTTTCTTTTACGAATTAGTGGCAAACGATGCGGAAAAGGAAATGATCCGGAACCATGTGCGAAAGATCATGGATTACCTGGTGTCTAACAATTATAATTTTATTGATGTTGACGGATCACATACACATTGGGCCGTTTGGTCTCCTGATCAGCTCAACCGTGATCCCGAATGGGCTTCTGAAAAAAGCATCAATTCGTTTGAATTGCTTGCCTTTCTAAAATTTACGTATGGCATTACCCGTGATCAGAAATACCAGGATGAATATTTACGGTTGATCAACAAAGAAGGGTATCTGAAAAACATTGCTGCGCTTAACCATATAAATCCTGCCTGGTATATTTTTTTCGACGAAACATTGAATTGTTACTTGTTTCCAATATTACTCCGGTACGAGACCAATCCGGCTATAAGAAAAGTATATGAGCAAAGCATGGACGAATGGTATAACATCAATAAAAAGGCTGAAAGCCCGCTTTTTGATTTCATGTACGCTTATGCCCGGCATAAAAAAATTAATGCTGAAAATGGCATTCGTTTTTTGACCGACACGCCGCTTGATCTGATTGATTGGCATATCGATCACAGTGAGCGGGAAGATGTCAAATTACTAAGGGAACCAACGATGGAAGATATCCAGGTGGATAAACTGCCTCCTGCAAGCATTCGCTCTACGGTAAGGTGGGATAAAAACCCCTGGCTTGCAGCAAGCGGCGATCCGCATGTAGAGCGTGAACCGGTATTTTGGCTGTTACCATACTGGATGGGCCGTTACCTTAAAATAATAGAATAGGATAAATGCTGAGAGCAATGTCATATACCGAAAGTTCAAATATTCAACAATCAATGTTCAATAATCAATAATCAATCATGGCTTCCTTCATTGAACATTGCGTATTGTGTATTGAATATTGAGTGTTTTTCTTAAATCAACAACATTAATTCAGCACAAAAAATATTTAAACAAACCAGAAATGATGTACAGTAAAAAACAACAAATTACATTTCTTCTTTTGGCTTTTATGGCGGCTTCGTTTATATCGAAAAGCCAGGTCCCGAAACACACGGATGATCTTTTTACACAGGATTATAGCATCAAATTCCTGAATACAGATAATGATGCGCAATTGCTGAAAGTTGTTTCAGACCGGAACGGCTATATACAGGTATTATCGTCAAAAGGATTGCTGCGTACCCGCGCCGGCCAGTTACTTTTTCCCGGAACGCTTGTTAGCGATGAGCAGGACAAACAAACTTCTGATAAGAAAATCGCAGGCATCGGCATTTACCAGGAGCAGTTGGTTTATATTGATGACCAGGCTGTATTAAGCAATGCCTGGGCAGCAAAGCTGTTCTCGAAACATACTATGCCTTCGGCTAAAATTTTTGCCGGTGGTAAAGACTTTACTTTCCTGGTTTCAGATGGTAAAAATTTGAAACTTTTAAAAGATTCAAAGGATTTATGGAGCGGCAATCTTTCAGGTGAAGATGTAAAAGACATCAAATTTGACGCAGCCAATAATCTTTTCTGGATTTTAGGGAATGGGTCAATACGCACCTTTTCACCTGGAAATAAAGAGTTGGCAAAAGTGTTCAGCGGAAATAATGTAACCTGTATTGAACCCGCCGGCGATAAACTGATCGTGGGCACAACAGACGGTTATTTCGAAATTGATGCAAAAACAAAAAAGCAAACGGGCAGTATTCAGAAAAAAATGCCCTGGACCGATTTGACCACCATCAGCCAGGTTGATGGCACACTCTGGTTCGGGTCAACATGGGGCGCCATGCAATTGCGTAAAGATGGAAAGTTTAATTACTATGCATCCAAACGCTGGCTGCCTTCTGATACTGTTATCTCTATCGCAAAAGGGCCCGAAAACTCAATACTTATTCTAACTACAAAAGGTTTGGGGCAAATTCATTTTACAGAAATGTCTTTGCATGATAAAGCCATGTTTTTTGAAAAGCAGGTGCGCAACCGTCATATACGGGTTGGTTTTAATGCTACCGTTTCAAATATGAAGGATGGCGATGTAACTACAGGGAGTATGGAAGATTCGGATAATGACGGGTTATGGACTTCAATGTACCTGGCAGGCGAAACATTCCGCTATGCAGTTACCCAGTCGCCTGATGCACTGCAAAATGTGCGGGAATCCCTCGATGCGATGGAACGTTTATACACTATTAACCCGGTTCCGGGATTTCCATCCAGGTCGTTCGAAAGGCGCGGTTATAAATATGATGATGCGGCATGGCGCCGGGCTGATGACCCCGAGTGGGACTGGAAATCAACCACCAGCAGCGATGAAGCCATCGGGCACATTTTTGCATTCGGGGCAATTGCCGAACTGGTCCAGGTTCCTGAAATACGCAACAAAGCAATTATGTTGATAGATACATTAATGGCAACCATAGTTAAGAATGATTTTTATATGATAGACTGGGATGGCAAACCAACCCGGTGGGGCAGATGGCACCCTGATTATGTAAATGCCCGCCCGGAAAACGTAGGCGACCGTAAGATCAATTCATCCAACATTATCGCCATGCTGCAGACAGCTTATTATTTCACCAAAAAAGAAAAATATAAAGAAGCGGCTTTCTACCTGCTTAACGAAAAAGGGTATTTAAAAAACCTGATGCGCCCCATGGCAGAGATTGGCCATGCACCGGATGATGCCGATGAACTGAGCAAGGAATTATCAGACGGATGGAACCATTCTGATGATGAAATGTATTACTGTGGTTACTGGGGGTTGTACCGCTATGCACTGAACGATACGCTGAAAGCCGATTTCAAAAAAGCTATTATTGACCACTGGGAAAGTGAACGCCCGGAGAAAGAAGGTTTATGGAACATTATGACGGCTTTAACCGGGACAACAAGTTTTGATTTGAACGAAGCCATCTGGTACCTGCAGGAATATCCCCTCGATTTGATAAGCTGGACGACAAAAAACAGCCAGCGAAAAGATATTGAATTGATCGCACCCAACTTCAGGAAGCAAACCACTATGGAAGTTTTACCACCGGACGAAGTGGACATCAGCCGGCATAATGCCAACCGGTTTGATCTTGACGGAGGCAACGGCGGCAGGTCTGAATACAGTGCAGGTGATATCTGGCTGTTACCTTACTGGATAGGGCGCTACCTGAAAGTGATCAGCTCTCCGGTAAAATAGAAGGGAATATTCTGATTAGGTTGAGTTAGAAATAGAATTTCAATATTGAGGCTGTTTGCTGATCGTACAGGGAATTGCATCGTCATGTCGAGGTAACGAGACATCTCTATATAATTTTAAACTTCGAAATAATTCAAGAGATTTCTCTCCCGCCAAATGCGGGATCGAAATGACGACCGAAGAGTTTAACAGTTTGGAGTCAGCTTAAAATTTCAAAACATACCGCTTCATGTATTAAATCATTAAAAAATAATATCAGTTGACAAGTAAATTTTCAAATCTTTTAGCCACGCTCACTTTGATTGTTGTAACAACATTCAATTCCTGTGCTGATAAAAGTACCGGGGAACAAATAGTAAAGGATGTGATGGATCAAACGGTCACTAAACTCTACAAAACCATGAGTGAACAACAATTGGATTCACTCACGGATGGACAGGTTATGGCCTTGTTTAACGAGGAGGAAAAAAATGTGCTGGCAACGAAGCACTGGATGTTCGATGTGAATGTGCCGGTGGTAGTGTCTGTAATGAGAAGCACCGAACAAAAAACGGTGCCGTTTTGGCTCGCTCCTGCCGGGTTTGTAAAGACCAACAAAACCATGAAAAATGAAGAGGTTACATACGAGGTGTGGGAGAAGAATTTTGATGCTGGCCATGTAGGATTGGGTATAAACGGTTTTGAAGATTATATGCTGCACTATTTTGTTTCGGTGGCGCCTCAAAATAAAAATGACCAGCTTGAATTAAGTAATTTCTTCCCGGAAAACCAGTATGTGGGCACACTTGACGATGGCGCATTTACTTACCACGACTGGACTGAACTGGTTGTAATGAATGTCCCGGACGATATGAAAGGACAAAAGCTGCTGACAACTATCAGGGGAAGGGGAACAGAATCCCATTTGGTTGGCGCATTTCGTAAAACGGCTTACCCGTCTTCTGCCACGCCCGACCAGGTTATGCTTACCTGGAGCGCTGATCCTGCAACCAGTATTGATATCCAGTGGAGGACAGATACTACTGTTGAGACTGGAAAGATCAACTACCGGGAAAAAGGCTCAGATGCGGTACAGTCGGTTTCAGCAGAAAAATACAGGATGGAAGATCGAAATTTAATGAATGACAGGTATACTAACCGTTTTACAGCCCAACTAAAAAGTTTAAAGCCGGGCATCACCTACGAATATCAAATTGCACCGCAAACCAACTGGAACGAAAAATATACGTTTTCAACACCAGCACAGGATAGTGCATTTTCGTTTGTGTGGACGGGTGATACGCATCATTCGCCTACGATAGAAAAATTATTTAACCTTGCTGACCAGTCTCATCCCGAGGCTGCATTTTATTCCATAGCAGGCGATATGGTAAGTGAAGGCTTGCATCGCGACCAATGGGATGACCTTTTTCACTTTACCAAAGACGTGATTTCCCGCAAACCGCTAATGTCAGTGATTGGCAACCACGATACCCGGCAAGGCTTAGGGGCGAAGATGTACCGCGATTTGTTCAGCTATTCGAAAAATGCACCGGATAGTGTTCAGCCGGAACATACCTACTCATTCAGGTATAAAAATGCTTTGTTCCTGATGATTGAATCCACCGCCCCCATCGATGCACAGAAAGCGTGGATAGAAGAGCAGCTTGCTAAAACTGATGCCACCTGGAAATTTGCCATGTTCCATTTTGCACCCTACAACTGGGATGAATCGTATCCCGACATACAGGCAGCATGGATACCAATCTTCGACAAATACCATGTGGACATGGTGATGAACGGGCATATTCATTACTACATGCGTACGAAGCCGATGAAGGGCGGGAAAGTTGTGGGTTCCTATAACGAAGGCACAGCTTATGTGGAGTCTGTTGCCATTCCAACCAAACCCGAAACACGCCCGGAAGAACCTTATACCGTTATGCGTAATTTTAATGGGGACCTTTATCAGTATGTAAAAATTGAAGGAAATAAATTGAGCTTTACTGCAACAAATTCTGACAATAAAGTGATTGATTCATTTACCATAAAAAAATAGGAGCAAGCCTGTTAACCATCCAAATGGCAACCAGATGCTTTTTTTGATAAAACATAGAATGACATTTTTCACAGCAGTTGGTTTGCTGGTCACGCCGGTATTGATAAGTTCATCTAAACCAACCGACATTGGTGCTGCTTATACCATTGAAGCGTTCAGGAAAAATGCGCTCTTGTTTACGCAATCATTAACGGAGCTAAATGAGGCTGTAAAAACACTCAGCGGGGATACCGCCAGCCTGGCAAGGGCAAAAAAATGCCTGCTTAACTGCCGGTTACAGTATAAGCGTATTGCTTTTTTTACAGCCTATTTCTTTCCAAGCGAAACCAAACTGTATAATGCGCCTGCTGTTTATGAAGTGGAGGAGCCGGAACTGGAGCTGGAAGAACCGATGGGTTTACAGCAAATAGAGGCTTTACTGTTTGATAAAAACCCGCTTGGCTGTAAAAAAGAACTGCTGCAACAAACCGATGCCATATATACATCTGCGGAAGACCTGCCATCGCTATTGTACCAGTTCGAGGCAACCGACCGGCAGGTGTTGGAAAGCCTGCGCCTGGAATTGATCCGGATGGCAACGCTCTATATCAGTGGCTACGATGCGCCTTGGTTAAAATCAGGAATACAGGAAACGTTGCAGGCCAGCAATGCCATGCAGGAAACATTACAGCCTTATCTTAAACAGGACAACCAGCAAGGCAAACTATTGTCGGAAACGCTGGACAAAGCTATTGGCTATTTATCTGCGCACCAGGATTTTGACAGTTTTGACCGGATGGCTTATCTCACCCGCTTCAACCTGCCCTTACAACAACAGCTTGGCGGGTTTATAAAAAGCTTAGATCTTGAATCAAATACAACCGCTCACCTTAATTACGCAACTGCCAACCTGTTCAGCGCAGGTTTTCTGAATTACTGGGATGCTATTCCGGCCGGGCAGCGAAAGGAACTGATCGCCGTAGGAAAAGACCTGTTTTTTGACCGGTCGCTCTCCGGCAACTTACAGGTTAGCTGTGCTACCTGCCATATCCCTGAACAGTATTTTGCCGATGGCAAATTCAGAAGCGCGTCAATGGTACGGGATTCCGTATTAAAGCGGAATACGCCTACACTGCTATATGCCGGGTACCAGCACATGCAGTTTTGGGATGGACGGGCGCCGGATTTGGCCGCGCAGGTTAAAGATGTATTATTCAGCCCGATTGAAATGGGCAGCAGCCATGCATGGCTGCAAAAAAATGTCTGGGGCAATCCCCGGTACCGGCAAATACTTGAAAATTTTTTGCAGGATGGTCCTCCCACGCCCGAACAACAGACGCAGGTAATAGCCACAGCCATTGCTGCTTATGTAAACAGTTTATCACCCATGAACTCCCCTTTTGACAGGTATGTTCGTGGCGATAAGCAGGCAATGACCGGCACGCAGATAAAAGGTTTTAACCTGTTTATGGGAAAAGCACAATGCGGCACTTGTCATTTTCCTCCTTATTTCAACGCTTTATTGCCTCCGTTATTTGATATTTCTGAAACCGAGGTGCTGGGTACACCGCTGACAGACCAGTTAAAAACGCCCACCGATGATAATGATTTAGGAAGGTATGATCTTTACCAGATCCGGTTTTACCGGCAGGCTTTCAAAACACCCACGGTACGTAATGCGCAGAAGACAGCGCCCTACATGCATAATGGTGCGTTTAATACGCTGGAGACAGTACTTGATTTTTATAACAAAGGTGGCGGGCATGGCATTGGCCTGGAAACAGAAGCACAAACACTTTCTGACCAGGCGCTTAACCTTACATCGCCAGAGATGCAACAAATTATCCAATTCATAAATGCACTTACTGATGATCCAAAGAGCTTCAGCGCAAATTAAAATCTATTACAGTATGATAAAAAACTTAAAAGCATTCAGCATTTTTATTCTTGTCTCCATGGTGTTGCCATTGCTGGCATCTGCCCAGGATGCAGCAAAACCTGAAAAAAAACTTAATAGTGTAGAACCTGCAATATTAAGGGGCCCATTCCTGCAAGTGGCTACGCCCACCAGTATGGTTGTGCGCTGGCGCACGGATGTTTACAGCCGCAGCAGTGTACATTATGGGCTAACTCCTGGAAAGCTCGATAAGGAAGTGAATGACTCGACCCTTATTTCGGAGCATATTATTAAAATTCCAGGATTGCAGCCTTTTACGAAGTACTATTATTCTATAGGCGATTTTAATAGCCCGCATGAAGGCAATGATAGCAACTATTTTTACACCTTGCCGGAAACAGGCAGTGAGCAGTTGATCCGGGTGGCAGCTTTGGGCGACTGCGCAAATAATTCGATCAACCAGCGCAACGTGCGTGACCAAGTCCTGAAATACCTGGGCAGCAATTACCTGAATGCCTGGATATTATTGGGAGACAATGCCTATTCCAATGGCACAGACGCAGAGTTCCAGGCCAAGTTCTTTAACCTTTATCAAAATGGCCTGCTTAGTAAATACCCCTTGTTCCCGGTTCCCGGCAATCACGATTATCGCGATTTGGCATCGGCTTCTGTAAGCGATCAGTATAAGATCGCCTATTTCCAAAATTTTTCTGTTCCTGAACATGGTGAAGCCGGGGGCGTTGCCTCAAACACAAAATCCTACTATTCTTTTGATATCGGGAATGTGCACTTCCTGGCATTGGATTCATACGGGCCCGATAACAAAGGGCTGCACATGTACGATGAAATGAGTGAGCAGGTAGAATGGGTAAAGAAAGATTTGAAAGCCAACAAAAGCAAATGGATAGTGGCCTATTGGCACCATCCGCCTTATACCATGGGTTCTCATAATTCCGACACGGAGCGTGACCTCACTGCGATAAGGGAGCATTTTATAAAAGTGCTGGAAGAAAGTGGCGTGGACCTGGTGCTTTGCGGCCACAGTCATGTTTATGAGCGGTCAAGGATGATGAAGGGCCATTATGGCAACGAAGCGGAGTTTGATTCCGCGAAACATAACCTGAACAGTTCATCAGGTCTTTATAATGGCAGTAAAAATTCGGCACCTTATTTAAAGAGTAAAGCCAATCCAAATGGGACGGTGTATGTAGTAAGTGGTTCTGCCGGGCAGTTGGGCGGCCATAAACCTTCGTGGCCGCATGAAGCCATGTATTACTCTGACAACGAAAACGGTGGTGCAGTGATGCTGGAGGTACAAGGCAACCGTTTGGACCTGAAATGGATTTGCGGCGATGGCCAGGTACGTGATCAATTCACCATGATGAAAGATGTAAACAAGAAAGATGAGCGGATTTTGCTCAAAGACAAAAAGCTGGATTAGGAATTCCTTCAGGCAAAATTAAATTTTGGTTCTCCCATGAGTCTGCCGGAGTACCCGGTCGGATTCCCCCTAATAAAATGATTGATTCATTTACAATTAAAAATAGAAGGAAAGAAAGGAATTTCTTTGAAACGCTTTGCCAGGGTTTGGCTCCCTCTCCTTTGGAGAACTTGTCCCGACCATTCGGAAGGGTTGGGGTGAGGTCAAACCAGGTCTTTTAAGGATTTTAGCAATTTAGTCTGACAACAATGATTTTAAATCGTTTCCCGGTCATGAAAAATAAATTAAATTTTTGCTTTGGATTGCCTGCATTACTGCTTGTATTAATTATAACAGGCTGCGGAAATCAATCCACTTCTCCTTTTAGCGAATCTGCCGAAGAAGCACTTTCCACGTTTAAACTGCCACCCGGTTTTAAGATTGAATTAATTGCCGCCGATCCGCTAATCTCCGATCCGGTTGATATGGCGATAGATGAAGAAGGCCGTATGTATGTAGTGGAAATGCACGGTTACCCGCTGGACGTAAGCAACTCCGGTAAAGTAATTATGCTGAGGGATACGGATGGAGATGGAAAGATGGATACACGAACTGTTTTTGCCGATACGCTTGTACTTCCTACCGGTGTGATGCGCTGGAAAAAAGGCATTATCGTAACGGATCCGCCAAACGTGTATTATATGGAAGATACAAACGATGATGGGAAGGCCGATATAAAAAAAGTGATGCTGACAGGCTTTGCGTTAACCAACCCGCAATATCTTGTCAACCGTCCCTTATATGGATTGGACAATTGGATTTATCTCGCCCATGAAGGAAGGGAAGAATCAAACACTTATAAGGATAAATTCGGAGACCCCGGTAAAGATGTTTTTTACCCTGATGATCCCAATGGCGCCCGCCTGCCTGTAAATGCTTCAGGGCGTGTAGTGCGGTTTAAGCCTGATATATATGCGCTCGAAGAATGTGCGGGTTCCACCCAGTTCGGGCAAACTTTTGATGACTGGGGGCATCATTTCCTTGTTTACAACGCAAATCATATTTACCAGGAAGTGATCGCTAACCGTTATCTTAAACGCAATCCCGATCAAATTGTTGGGGATGCAACAGCATCGCTTTCCGATCACGGGGATGCCTGCGATGTATATCCGATCACCAAAAATCCAGAACACCAACTGTTAACTGATGTAGGTGTTATTACTTCCGCCTGTGGCATTACGGCTTACCAGGGAGGCGCATTTCCTGATAGTTTTAATCACAACCTCACATTTGTATGCGAACCGGTAAGTAATATTGTTCATGTTGACCGGCTTAAAGACCAGGGCGCCAGTTTTATTGCAAGCCGTGTGTTGGAGCACCAGGAATTCCTGGCATCTACGGATGCATGGTTCCGCCCGGTAAACATGTATATCGGCCCGGACGGGGCGCTTTACGTGGTGGATTATTACAGGGAAATTATTGAACACCCGGAATGGATGTCGAAATCTGATATAGAATCCGGTAAGCTTTATAATGGCCGTGATAAAGGCCGCATCTATCGTATAAGCGCAACAGGCGCAGCTCCTGCAAGCTGGACTTCTCATCTAAATCTAAACGATTCGAGCGATATACAATTGGTAGGAAAACTTTCCAGTCCCAATATCTGGTGGAGGAGCAATGCGCAGCGATTGTTGGTAGACAGGAATCATGACATAATAATCCCTGATCTTGTTAAGATGGCGCAAAACACCCAATCTTCATTAGGCCGTTTGCATGCCTTGTGGACATTAGAAGGCATGAATAAATTAACGCCGGAATTGACCGTACAGGCCTTGCAGGACCCGGAACCGGGTGTACGTGAAAATGCTATTAAGCTGGCAGAACTTCATCTTACTGCATGGCCCGGCCTGGTGCCTGAATTGATTGCTTTAAAGGAGGATAAAAATGATAAAGTAAGATATCAATTGCTATGCACTTTAGGGTTTTTAAATACTCCTGAAGCCGGTAATGCAAGAAGTGAACTTTTATTTAAAGATATTAATGATAAATGGGTACAGGTAGCTGCATTGAGCGCATCGTCATCACAAAGTGCTGCTATGCTCGAGGCAGTGCTTAAAAAATTTGATCCTGCCGTTCCGGCCTACGCTTCCCTTGTAACGCGTCTTGGCTCTGTGATTGGCGCCAATAAGGATGCCGCAACAATACATTCATTTGTAGCGAGAAGTGTGGAACCGTCCGCCGGCGCATCAATGCAATGGAAAACAGCTTTATTGGAAGGCATTGCAGAAGGGCTTAAAAACAGGAATTCAGTTCCTGCCGGCTTACAATCAGAAAGGAAATTGCTGATGGATGTATGCCTTCACCATCCTGATGTAACTGTAAGAAAAAGCGCAAGAAGCATGCTGGAAACCATTGGCATTTCAGATAGCCCGTTGAAGTTGGTCGTGATGCAGGAGGCGCAAAAAATCGCAGCCGATCAAAGCCTGTCATCAGCAATAAGAGCAGAGGCTGTTAATCTTATGGCGCTTCAAAATCCCAAACAGGAAGCTGCGTTTTTAGAAAGCTTAATTACACCGGATGCGCCGAGGGATATCCAGGTTGCTGCTTTAAAAGCGCTAAACAAAATTCCGGATACAACAGTTTCCATATTTGTATTAAAAAACTGGAAGACCTTATTTCCCGGTATAAAAGAGGATGCGTTGAATACATTTATTACTGAACCTTTTTCTGTACCCCGCCTTTCTTTATTGCTTCAAAGCATTTCAAACGGAACAATAACAAAGGCGGAATTGGGCTGGCCGGTAACGGTGATACTTATGCGGGATATTCCGGATTCCCTTAAAGAGCAAGCCCGGGTATTGTTATCAGGAAAGAAAGAAGACCGCAGCATCGTAATAAAAGAATATAAAGCCTCGCTTAGTTTGAAAGGAGATGCAAGTAATGGAAAGAAAGTTTATTCAGCCAATTGCGCCGTATGCCACCAGGTAAAAGGTAAGATGGGCATAGACTTCGGCCCCGACCTTGGCACAGTTCAAAGCTGGAACCCGGAGAATATCCTGGTGAATACGCTCGATCCGAATCTTGCCATTTCACACAGCTACGAATTATGGAACATAGTGCTTAATGATGGGACTATGTCGCAGGGGATAATCGTCTCGCAAACATCAAATGCGGTTGTTGTGAACAAGCAGGGCGGTGTAAAAACAACCATTGCAAAAAAGGATATACGGTCACTCAAAACATTGGATATGTCGCCCATGCCAAATGACTTTGAAAAAAGAATTGATAAGCAACAAATGGCGGATCTGATTGCATTTATAAAAGCCCCCAGCCCTTAAAGGGGGGATTCGTTGGAAGTAAAGGTTTTTGTATTCCCCCTTTAGGGATAGAGGAAAAACGAAAATTTGAAATCGCCAACAGCAAGCAGGTTAAAAACATGATTTTTTGTTTGCAAGTCAGAGACTTGGCGCATACAACTGCGAAGTCCGGAGACTTCGCAGAGCGAAGTTCTAAACCTCATTAGCTTATTTTTTATTCAGACGATAAGCTAATAAGGTTGGTTAAAGATTAATTATAGTTGTTATGGAGGTAATAAGGTAGTAAGGTTAAGATGAATAGAAGGTTTAGAACAGATTGGTCAGAGAAACTTCGCACAGCGAACAGTAACCCCCATCCCCTAAAGGGAAGTAATACCGAAATAAAAAATGCTTTTTCCCCCTTTAGGGGATAGGGGCATCAAATTAAATTATTAAAAAATGAAATTAAACAAAACACTTCGCCTTGTATTTCCTGTATTGATTTTAGCAGCCCTGCTACAACCGGTTGCTGCCCAGGTAACGCCTGCAGATAGCATCCTGAATGATTTTTATCATCGCCCGGAACGCGTGCTGGTTGCGGCCCACAGGTCGGCACACCTGGTCAGCCCTGAGAATTCGCTGGCAGCCATCAGGGATGCGATAGCAATAGGCGCTGATATTATAGAGATTGATGTTCGTAAAACCAAAGATGGCGTGTATGTATTGTCGCACGATGAAAAGATAGACCGTATTACCGCAAGCAAAGGTGAAGTAAGCAGTTACACTTTTGATCAATTGAAAGAGATACCATTACTGCAAAACGGGCAGCCTACCAATGAAAGGATCCCGACTTTCGAAAGTGCGCTTCGTGCGGCAAAGGATAAGATTATGATTGACATTGACTTTAAATTAGACTCCACCGAAGATGCAATAAATGTTTGCAACCTTATTCGCGAAACAGGCATGCAAAAACAGGTGCTGTTCTTTGTTTACGATTACCCTTACACTTCCACCGTGGACAGCATTGACAATTCCATTGCAGTAATGCCCCGTGCTTACAATAAGGAAGATGTTTTAGATATTTTAAAGAACTATAAAGTCCCGGTTATACATGTTGATCCCGGATTTTACAACGATACCTTAATGGGCCAGATCAGAAGCCATAACGTTCGTGTGTGGTTAAACGCTTTAGGCAAATTTGATGAGCTTGAAAAAATACAGAAGAACTCGGGATACGATAGCCTGTTAATAATGAAAACTGTAAACGTTATTCAAACAGACTACCCGGCAAATCTTTTAAAGTACTTACAGGAACGGGGCCTGCACAGGTAAAGCGTTCATTAACCCCTGTCCCCTAAAGGGGTGAATACAAGGGGAAAAAGAAAATTTGTCCCCCGCCGCAGCGGGAAAGGGGCAGAAACCAAAAATTGAAGTTGTTCTACATTAATTTATTAAAAATGAGATTATACAAACTATTGCGCCGCCTAAGCCCCTATCGCCTGAAAGGGAGTATTATCGTAAGTAATGCGTTTTTGTATTCCCCTTTAGGGGATAAGGGCAAAAAATTAAAGATCTTATTCGCCTTGATTTTATTGGTGGATGGCATTTCATACAGCCAGCCGGGAACTTCAAATGCTGCTGTGGTTAAAAGCATGCTTATTTTTCCGCCCAAGCCTTTGCATACGCATGGCAGCTCCATAGTGAACCTTCCTAATGGCGATTTTCTTGCTGCATGGTTTGAGGGTAGCGGTGAACGCACGGCAGACGATGTAAAAATTATGGGGGCGCGTTTAAAAAAAGGCGAAGCTGCATGGAGTAAGCCATTCCTCATGGCTGATACCTATAATATCCCTGATTGCAACCCGGTGCTTTTTTTAAACCACCAGAATAAATTATTCCTTGTTTGGATTGCGGTAGAGGCCAACCGGTGGGAATATTCCATTCTCCGGTACAAAACATCAATTGATTACAATAAGAACGAGGCGCCTGTATGGAACTGGCAGGATAATATTTTTCTAAAGCCAGGTGAGGATTTTGCAAAAGAAGCAAAATCTAAATTTAAAGATTTGCCGGATGGCAAATCGGCATGGGCAGCTTATGCTCCCGAATACGACAAGATGATCATAGACGCAGCAAACGATGCAGGCAAGCGAAGCATTGGTTGGATGACACGCATCAGGCCCCTGCTTTTGGGAGAAAATAAAATATTGCTTCCCTTGTATTCTGATGGCTTTAATTTTTCATTGGTTGCCATTTCTGATGATGATGGAACAAACTGGAGCACCAGCCTGCCCATTGTTGGCAGAGGCAATGTGCAACCTTCTTTGATTGAGAAGAAAGATGGAACGCTTGTATCGTATATGCGGGATAACGGGGATGCGCCACCGAGGGTTCAGGTCAGCGAATCTAAGGATGCAGGCATGACCTGGACGGCAGCGCAAAAAACAGAGATTCCCAATACCGCCAGTGTGCAAGTATTAAAGCTCAATGATGGAAGATGGGCATTTATTGGAAATGATATTGATGATGGGCGTTACCAGGTAAGCCTGTACTTATCTGATGATGAAGGAAAAACATGGAAGTGGAAAACACATCTTGAGCAGGTTAAAAAAGGTGATGGAAGTTTTTCCTATCCTTCCATGCTGCAGGCGGCTGATGGAATGTTGCACATCACGTATTCTTACCAGCGGGAAGAAAAATTGGAATCCATCAAGTATGTTGTGGTTAACCCTGCATTGGTGCCTGGAAATTGATTAAAGAAAATTCATAATAACATTTAGAAATTGTTTAAAAATTATTATTGAGCATTATATGTTCCCGCTGATTGCGCAGATAAACGCAGATGAAAAACATTTTTCTATACTATCAGCGTAAATCTGCGGTATCTGCGGGCAAAAAATACTAATACAAAATTCAGGGACCATTTTCTAAGAAGCCATTTATTCTATTATGAAAAAAATTTCAATTATAACATTGGCATTCCTGTTTATGCATGTTGTTAAAGCATACGATTTTAATAACAGGTTGGCAACCTCATTTATTACTCAAAATTGTTTGGCACTGCACGCAACGCCTTTACCGAAAGCGAAACATAAATTAGTGGTGATAGCACATCGCGGCAGCCATTTAAACGTTCCTGAAAATACACTGGCCGCTTATGAAAACGCTGTAAAAGCAGGTGCAGATTATGTAGAAATAGATTTACGCACTACAAAAGACGGCCATTTGATTATTATGCATGATGCATCCATAAACAGGATGACAGGAACAAAAGGATTAATAAAAGATTTGAATTACAGCGACATCAAAAACCTGGAATTACAACCTGCTGTTAAAGAAGATACTGCTACCTATCACATCCCGGAGTTTGCTGATGTGTTGAATGTATGCAAAGGAAGGATTAATATTTACCTGGATTTTAAAGAAGCTGATGTGGAGAAAACGTACAGTTTATTGAAAGCATACGGGATGCAAAATAATGTGGTGGTTTATTTGAATGAAGAAGAGCAATATGGGCAATGGAAAAATGTCGCATCACGTATTCCCCTCATGTCAAGCCTTCCCGAAAATGCAAGTATTTCCGAGCTAAATAATTTCCTGGATAAAAAACATTTGGATGTAGTAGATAATGCATATACTGTTGATTTGATTAACCTGGTGCATAAAAGAAAAATCGCTGTGTGGCTCGATGTGCAAAGTGAAGATGAAGGTCCTGTAAGCTGGGAACAGGCATTGAAACTTGGAGCGGATGGATTGCAAACAGACCATCCTGAAAAGCTTATACAATACCTAAAAGATGAGGGGAAAAGATAAAGTTTAAGGGGTTGAGGGTAAACCTTATATGTGTCGTGCCGAAGGCACTCATTTTGTAATTCAGTTTTTCTTTTCACCGGATTAAAATCCGGCGTTACAAAATACCTTAAGCCTACGGCTTTTTAAACCGAAAATACAAAGGCGTAGCCTTGAATTTATATTGTAACAACAGGCTTTAGCCTGTTGGAAAATGTAACAGATAGGTTGAGCGCCATAGGCTCGAAACATATTTCCTTAACCGGAACCCGCATTATATTAAGAAGCTGTTTGCGTTAATTGAGAAATTTAAATTATGAACCACAGATGCCATGAAAATATGCAGTACAAGGGAGTGACACAAGGGACGATGCCATGAAATGCCGCAGCTGATAACAAAAAATTTATTGCGGCATTCATTGAGACCTTTGAAAAAATATAATGAACGAAATAAATACCATAGCTGATAAAATAAATAAAAAAAAATAACTCAAACAACTTCTAAGTTTTATCTAAAATTTCAAATTCAAAAAATGAATGAATTAAAAGACACAATCGCTCCTCAGCGTAACAACTTATTTAAACACAAGCCTTCGCTGTTGCTTTTCATTTTATTTCCTGCAGTAGCAATGCTGTTGGGATGGGGCTTACGCGGATTTATTGGCGGAGGGCCTTTCGGCGCCATGATTCCCGGCGCAATGGTTATGATCGCCATCTGCATGTTGCTTGATGTGCCGCTTTTCTTTGCTGCCATAGCAATTGTTTTCGGGACTGCAGGAACAGCGATGGGCGGTGAAATGACATATGGGCAAACCATTAGTTTCCTCCGCAACCCCGACACGGTTTGGTGGGGGTTTACAGGCACCAGCGTTAAAGGTGGCGTTTGGGGAATAACCAGCGGATTATTTATTGGGTTAGGATTAGTATATCAGCGCATTAAAATCAAAACCATCGTTACAGGTTTCCTGGTATTTTTAATTGGGCTTGCGGCAGGCCTTAAATTAATCAATGACCCTAAAATTATTTATTTCTCAGACCCGTTGAATCAGCCACGAAGTGAATCATGGGCAGGGTTGTTGGTTGCTTCAGCCGGGTTATTAATTTACCTGAAAACAAAAATAAGCGCCGGGGATTTCAAAATAATCTTACGGTTTGTATTGTATGGTTTGATTGGAGGGGCATTAGGCTTTGGACTGGGTTCGCTCTGGATGACGGTAGGGTCAAGATACGGCGCCCAGTTGTTGATTGTTGACTGGTGGAAGATGATGGAATTTTCATTCGGGCTTTTATTAGGCGGCTTTCTTGGTTTTGCAGCATGGAAGTGCAGGAACATAGACAACAGCACATATCCAAAAGTGGAAAGCAGCATCAATAAGTCATTTTCCATTGAATGGATTGCAGCTTTGCTGACCGGGCTTTTTATGTATGCGCTCATGCCCTTGCTTGAATCGTACCAGGAAACCATTAACGGCCGCGATGGGATATTTTACGGAGTTGTTGCAACAATAGTAAGAGTGCTTGTGAATTATTTATTTATTGGCTGCATCTTAATACTTATAGCGCTGCGGTGGCCGTACCTCTCCTTTCAAATTGCTGTTACATTAACTTTTTGCCACTGCGTAATTGATCTTGTTACCGATGATCATCTTTTCCCCGGGTTAGAGTCTCAGCCATTGCTTATCATGGGCACAATCGTTCCTACATTTATTGTTAGCGTACTGGTTGCTGTATTTCAAAGAAAACAATCTGTTTTAAAATCAATGTTTTTGATACTGGTGTGGTCAACAACGATAGTAGCTATCATAAGAATGGTTGCAGCGGGTGAATTTATCTTTAAAAGCGATCATTCGTTAAGCCAGGTAATTATTGGAGACCTGTTTGTTTTTAATGTCTTTATTATTTCCGCGATACTGGTATCGGTGATGGTTATAAAGAATAAGGCTTTGCGGGTTGGTGAAGCGGTATAATAACAATAGCAAATTCTTAAAAATATTTATGCTGTTTCGTGCTTACTTTCTGCATTGCTTTTTACTATTATTGATGGTGTTTATGAACAGGAATATTGGCAGGTAACTTCGCAGTGCAGCATGTGTTTGATATCGTGCGTAGTTTTATTTCTTTGGAAGCCCAACCCTTGCGATTACTTCATTTGCTTTTGCAAGTTTTTCGGGAAATAAATTTTTGCCTCTTAACTTTTCAAGAGACTTATCAATTTTTACAATTGGAGTTTTGCTTTTATTTAATTTTTCAATTGTTGTCATAACGCAAATTTACTATGATTTTCGTTTAACCAAAAATGCTTCATATTCTTTCGCTTTTTCAAATGCTTGCCAGGTGTCGCCACTTAAACCATATACTTCGAAGTCTTCTGATATTTCTTCAAGGTTCGTAGTAATCCCCATTCTATAAAGCCTTGTTCTTGCAGCATTACTGCCTGTTACATATACCCAAACATTTGGATGTTTGTCAGTAAAAACGTATAAGGTTAATGCAACAGTTGTCAAAACTTTTTGGCTGTCATTGTTGCCAGTTATTATGGTGTCATTAATTGAATCCGTTTCATCATTGTAGTCACCAAAGGCAAGATTATAAATGTCATTTTGTAACATTTGTGAGTAAACAACTAACTTCTTGATATTTCCTTTTGGTCCTTCACTTGTGAATGTGAATAGTTCAGCCTCGCCTTCTGTTACAAACTCATATCGTGGTAATTTCATCCCTTTTCTACAAATATAAGTGAGCAGTTTTTGAAGTTATGGCAATATCGGTCATTCGCATTTTACCATCGGGCGCTTCCATTTTCAAAGCGTTACAGTTTGTAACTGTTTCATTTCCCTTATCTTTTATACGGTATTCCCAACGAAGTAATAATAGTTAAAGATGTACCGTATTCCGGAGCGATGTTCGATGCGACATTAAAATAAGGTAATGGATTTTTGAATGGGAAGGAATTGAAATGAAAAAAACCTTCATGTTTATTTGAAAGATGCATTAGTGATGAACCCATTATCATTCGTTTATAAGCCCCTTAATATAATTATGCAGATACAATTATAGTTCTAACATGGCGCAATTGGCGCAATTGGCGCAATTATGGCGCAATTCAAATTATATAGTAAGAACCGGCCCCTTTTGTTTCTGTTGAATGCAAAATTTCTTTCTTAACCAAATCTGTCAAATCTCTTGTAGCCGTTCTTCTTGCTACACTAAATAACTCCTGATATTCCTTATTTGAAATTCTGCCTTTGTCTTTTACATACTTCACGGCTTTAATTTGTCTTTCATTAAGCCCCAACTTTGTTAACTGATCTTCTGTCAAATTATTTTTGAAAAGCATAACACTGAAACCTCCATCCAACTCCAGCATTTCAGGTTCGGGAAGTTCAGCTTCTTTACAAGTATCCAAAATCTTAATAGTGCCTCTTCCCCATGCGTCAATATATCCGCCTTTAAAAGCAACGTCAGCAATGACGGGATTTCTTGGCCTTGAAGAATGAGAACGTTTTAAAGCTTCTAATGAAAGCCCTGCCGGTAGTGTGCCTTCATTCCAGATGCTTATTTTATCATCATATACACGTATTTGAACAGGTGCTCCCATATAGTTACGATGCACTAATGCATTCAATAACATTTCACGTAATGCAGCAACCGGATATTCTCCTCTTTCTATGCGATGCATGCCTTCAAAATCAATTGGCCTTGTAAGAAATTTATGGTTGAGTTGATTTAAAACTGTCTGTAGTAATGCAATTAAATTGCCTTCTTCCGTTTCCTGAAATTTTATATCCGTATCATTATTTCCAAACCTTCCTATTTTTACAAATGTGTTTGGATAAAATTTAGACGGCTCCTTACCGAATAAAATGATAGCTGCTCTTTTTAGCTGGCCATTTTCTGTCAAACGCAATTTTTCAAGCAAATCAGGTAAACTAAGCTCATTGTTTTCAGGAAGGCGGCCAGCCTTTTCGGATGCGCTTAGAAATATCTTTACAGCCTTTTCATCAATATCTTTAAATGTTGCCCTTGGCTCAATTACATCATCCCATGTTTTGCCCGACTTCCTTAATAAAAATTCATTTAAAGATGCTCCTGTTAATTCCTGTTTTGTGCTGCCACTGCGATAATAATATCTGCCTCTTAATGAAATAGGAACAGAATAAGGTTGTGTAATAATTTCGATAAAATATTTTCCAAGTGCTTTATGCAAATTTACTTCTGTTAAAATGCCCATTGCATTCCTGATTTTATTCGGAATATCATCCATCAATTTTTTGAAATCGCTTAAGCCAATCAAATTACCATAATCATCTTTGCCAATATAAATGACTCCGCCATTAGCGTTGGCAAAACCGCAAATCCATTTAAGGTAATCATCATGCCAGCTTTGTTTATATTCTATGTTTTGATGTTCGGGCATTTTGTTTGGGTTTGATACTTTATTATCTTCCTGGTTTTATACTACAAGATTTTATTTTCACCAAGTGGCTTAAATAAATTAAGAATTGTATTATCTGCATAATCTTGAGTGATCTTTTCCTGTTCTAACCGAATATTTTTTTCGCGTAAATAATTATAAAGGCTTAACTCATCTTCAGATAGAAATTGTAATTTTTGATTATTAGCAGGTTTGCCTTCTCCTTGTGGAAAACGGATTAATGTTGCCATATCCATCATTACAGCTTTTGTATTTGAAAAATAATTTCGGCATTGATTTAAAATTTGAAATCCTTGTGCATCTATATCACCCCAGTAAAAAAATTGTTTGGCTTTTAACCACTCTATATTTTTCAGATAACTAATATTAAAGCCGCCGCCACTCCAAATAGCTATAGTATTTTTTAATAATGGCAACGTTAAAAAGTTCATCAGGTTTTCTGCAATGAAAACATTATCAATAGTAAAGTTGTAATGCTTAAGCTCGCGTTCTGTAAATGAAATATCTGTAACATTTTGAAGAGGGCTTTTGGCTACGTCTAAAAAACGAATCCTGATTAATTGTTCTTTGGATAATAGGTTGAATCTTTTTTCAAAATCTTTTTCTTCATGATTTAGATCATAAGGGATTAAATAATTAAGCAGCGAAGTAATAACACCTTTGTTCTCATTGATATATTTGGTATGAACATCAATTGGTAATTGCCTGATATATAAATTAGGTTTCGGATGCTGTAAGAAGTATTTGCAAACTTTTAAAGTATCTACCCAGGTATTGTGCTCAATTAGCTTTACAGGATTAGCCTTTATCCATTCAGTCAACTGAGGCAATTCATTTTGAATAAGTAAAAGATTTTTTGAAAATATATTATACTCTTTTTCTTTTCCGGTAAGTTGTAAATAATCTTCAATGCTATCTATTAAAATTTTTTCAGGAACCAATTGTTTGCCGATTTTGTCAAACTGCTTTTCTGTTGCCAGCAAAGTATAACCCAATTTCTTATTTCTTTTTGAATGGTTTATAAGCAATTCGATTGATTGTTTATAAGCGGAAAGCTTATTCAAAATATCTTTCGAACTAATCTTACCAATTCTTGTTATTTCTTTTGGAAAAAATGTAATTGAGTTTACAGAAGAAAGCAGAACTTCTTTCCACCATTTTGAACATTGCTCCTGGATTTCTTTTGGGGTAATCATTAGGCTATCTCTCTTATTTCAATTCCGTTAACCTTAAGGTTGTGAAGTTGCTTAGCTTCTTTGTATTCTTCAACTGTCATATTTTGCAACTCTGAATTATTTCCTTCTGTGTTCGAAACATAGTGAACCGAGTTGATATAATTTTCAATGATGTGAATTTTTTGGAGTGGTGTTACGATAAGCAATTGTAAATTAAGCTTTTTGAAAAGCTCCAACCCATATTCAGCACTTGAATCACTTCCTTTTCCAAACGCTTCGTCAATTACAGCAAAGCGGAACGATTTGCTTTTGGGTTCTCCAATTTTTAAACCGAACTGATAAGCTAATGCAGAGGCAATGATCGTGTATGCTAATTTCTCTTTCTGGCCGCCTGATTTACCTGAACTTCCTGCATAAAACTCTTTTTCAACATTGTCGGCCAAATACCTTTCGCTTGCATTAAAGTCAAACCAATTTCTTACATCGGTTACTTTATTTGTCCAATCAATGTCTTTATTCTCATTACTTCTGAACCTGTTTAAAATTTTCTGAACATCATTAAAGCGGTCTTCCGTATAAGCATCATTAGTATCTAAAATGTTGCTGTAACACGCTTTCAGATCTTCTTTGAAAACCTTTATATCCTGGTCTCTGTTTTTGTCGGCAATTAATTCAATATAAGTTCCCTTATTAAATTCAATTTCCTTTAAATGTTCGTTGATGTTTTTAATTTTAGTCCTGATTTCCTTTTCGTGAATATCTAATTTGTTATCAAAGGCAACGATGTCGTCGATAGTGTTTTTGTTCAACATTGTTTTAAGCGTTGCTTCGTGTGCCGGTAAACCCTCATTTACAATTTTTTCCAACTTGTACAAGTATTCACTTCTTGCTTCAATTTCATCGGAAAGATCAAGACTGTCTGAAGGAAACTTGTCTTTGTATTCCTTCATCTTCTGTATGATTTTATCCCTGACTGTACTTTGCCTTCCTGAAACTCTTTTTCTTTCTTCGTTAAGCTCTCTTGCAAGATTATCCCTTGCTTTATCAATGTTTTTTATTGTGTAGATATTATCTTTTATTTCTTGTTCAATTTTTGGGTAGAATATTTCCTTCTCTTCTTGAAGGAGTGTTTTTACTGTTGTTGTGCATTCTGCAATTTCATTTTTGTACTCTTTGACTTTATCTTGTAAACTTCTTTCATCTCCCAACTTTTCTTTTTGAAGTTTCTCTTGATGGGTAATTTCTCCCTGAATAACAACTAATTTTTCTTGCAGGGTTTTCAGAAGGTTGTTACTGCTTTGCAACTCATCTCTTTCTTTCTCCAACAGGATAATTGCGTCAACTTCATCCTTCCAATTTAATTCTTGCCAATTCTTGTAGGCAGTAAGTTGAGCCAGTTTTGCCTGGTAAGAAGTGTTATTTTTATTTTCGATTGTTAGTTCCTTTAATTCAGCTTCAATTTTCTCTTTCCCAATTCGTAATTCATTTAAGTGTCTTTCAACTGCCCGTATTTTTTCCTGGTTGCTCCAGCCTAAGACAAAGTTTCTTCTATCCCACAATTCCCGCCTGTCATCTTTAATGTGCCGTTGATTTCCAACTTTATATTGTCCTTCTTTAGTAATTACATCTGCCGGCATTCTCTGAAATTCATTAAGAGAAACACAACGCAGGTTGAACCGCTTTTCCAGTTCTGTTTCTAACCAACTTTCAAAAGGACTATTGGATTTAATTTCAATTTTGTTTACTACAGAATCGGCATCAATATCATCATACTTACTCTGCTTAAATGAATAAGGCACTTTAAAATATTCAAACCTCATTCCTTTGTTTCTGTTGTCAGTCAATCTTCTTTGATTGATGTAGTTGCTTATTTGAGGGTAATGCTTTTCAGGAACTAACATGCTTACGCCAAAACCTCTCAGTAGTCTTTCCAGTGCTCCTTCCCAGTCTTTTTCGGTTTCATTTACCTTCATCAATTCCCCGGCAAATGGAATTTCTTCTTCACTTATTTCTAATACCTCTGCAAGTTGCCCACGAATGTTTAAGAACTCCAACGGAATTTGATTTTCTCTTTGCTTTAATGATTCAAGTTCTTTAGCTTCCGCTTCAATGCTTTCATCAATTGTTGTTTTGCTTCCTGCAATTTTTCCAATGTCAGCAAGTATTTCATCCTGTCTTGCCTGGAGTGCTTCCGCTTTCTGCTCTGCATTTTTCAGATTTCTGAAAAATGTTCTGTCAGTGTTTGCAGTTTCTAATTCGCAAATGGAAGTGAGTTCTGAATACTGATTGTGTTTTCCCTTTTTTGAATCTCTTGATTTTCCTTTTTCCTCAATTTCTTTGGCAATATTTTCTAATCTTTCTCCACCGTTGCTTCTTATATCCTGTTTAACCTGATGCAGGTTGTCCCGTTTTGTATTGAGCAATTCTTCAATACCTGATAATTGCCCCGCGATTTGAAGTAGTTTCCTTTCACAATCAACCATCTCCGTTTCAAGTAATGTAATCTTCTTAGAGGCAAAATAACCCGGCACTGCATTTAATATATTGTCAATCTCCTCAATCCTTACTTCATATTCCCTGAAACTTTTGCAAAAGTCAACCAATGGCTCAAGCGTTTCCTTTTGTTTTCTTGCTTGCAGTACTGCAGCATACGCTTTGTTCAAATCATCGAAACGTTTTTTCAAATCTTCAATTTGAGCCTTAATTTCCGTTCTTTCTAACATTTGTTCTCTTACAAACAAAGTCAAACTACTTACAGATTTCATTGACACTGTTTGATAAAACAAGTCAATGGCTTTGTCTGTTTGCATTCCAAACAAATAGCGAAAACGCTGGCTATATTTTGAAAAATTGTCGTCAAATGTTTCTGTGTTTGAAAGACCTTTCATCCGCTTTCGCAATTCCTTTGCATCTTCAATGTTTGAGAAATCTTCCTTTACTGAAAGAGGTTGTTTTTCCCGGATGATCAAAAGCTTTTGCGGCTTATCGTTTTCAATCCAAAACACCTGTGCCAATGAAACTGATTCGTGGTAACCTTCATTTGCAAAATTGGCAATGATTATACTGAAAGTAGAATCATTTGCATTGTTGTAACGAAGCGAAACAGCTTTTTCTCTTGAATCAGTATCATTGCTTTTTGTGTTTTTGTATTCACCTTTGATGTAGGAAATTAAAGTTCTCTCTTTACTTTCAGCTCCCGCTGCTTTATTGAAAGTGATTTTATGATGTGGTACTATTAAACAGGTAAGGGCATCAACAAGAGTTGATTTACCTGAACCAACATCGCCAGTTAAAAGTGAATTATTCCCGTTGGGTTCTATTTTCCAAATTTTATTATGGAATGTTCCCCAATTAAACAACTCCACTGAGTGAAGCCGGAAACCGATTTTTGCATTATCTGTATTAAATTCTATTTCGTTCATTCTGCAAGTTGGTTGGCATAGTTTTGAAGTTTGTCCAATGAATCTTTTACAACATCAGCGTTTACAAATGCTTTGATAATCCGGTTTATCTCGTATTGCTCATCTTCCGTTTTCATCTTTCGCAAAAAACCTTCATCAATAACTCGTTTCATAGCCGCTTCAATTTGTTTTTGCTGATTGGCTTCGTTGGTTGTTTCTTTATAAAATGGTTTTATAAGCTGGATAACTTCTTCTCTTGTAAGAATTGCCTTTGTTGATTCTCCTTCCCTGTCGTTTTCGATCAAATGCTTGCGAAGCAAAAGGCACAAAAGCGAAACATGAAAATTTAGTTGTCTTCTCTCAATAAGTTTTGGTATTTCTTCTTCCTCATCCTCACTTTGCCTTTGTTTCAAATAAGCATAGCCTTCTGATTTATCTATTATCAATTCAAGGTTTATATCTGCAAAATATTTTTTTACGTCAGCCTCGTTTTCTGGCTTCAAAAGCTCATCCCATACTTTTTCATTATGGCTATAAACAATTCCTTTCAATAAGGCAATTAATATGTGCGAATAGGGTTTTGTCATTTGCAGAAAATTATTTGCGGAACCTTAACTCTGAAATTCTTATCGGTTTTGGAATTTTTAATGTCAATAAAATCATGAACATCATCTTTTACAATGTGCCTGTTCTTATCATTTGAAGCTATTTCAACATAGGCCACAATTTCAGCTACTCCTTTTTTTATTTCAAATTCTTTAATAAAATCAGAAAAAGTTATGTGCGTTTTATTTTTCAGGGAAGTTTTTATGTTATTTTTCAATTCTGCAATACTGATTTCAAATTGCTCATACAGTTGATTGTTATCGTTTGAATTTTTTCCCTCCTCAGGGTTGTTGTTTGCAAATTTGATTTTCTCAGGAGGCTTGAACCCTCTTATATCCCAGTTATGCCCTAAAATTAAATTAATGTCAACCACATTATCCATCTCTATCAAATTAAGCCTGCTGAAATCTTTATCAGGGTTCAGGCTGATAATTTTTAGAGCTTCCTGAATATTGTCATAAATTCTTTTATTCTCTGTGAAAGACTTGTGTTCCAGATATTTTCTTAACTGCTCCAATAAAGAATTTGTAGAACGCTTGGTTTTATCCCCCGCCTCAATTAAATCATTTCTCACATTTGCAATGCTAAAACTTTCACGCTGAACTTCCTGTACTGCGGGAAGGTTCAAAACTTCGTTCAGTATCTTTTCAAATTCTTCTTGTTTTGATTGTGAAAGTAAAAATTCCCAAAATGCAATGAAACTTTTTCCCTGGTCTTCCTCCAATAGGTTGCTTTGTTGCTGAAACAGGTCTTCCAAAACTTTCCCTTTTGCTAAATTGGTTGTAATTATTTTTTGTCTGAAGCGCCGGTCTAATTCACGAAAATTTTGCTCTACCTGCTTAAAATCTGCAAGCAAATTTTTCGCAGTTTCTTCAATCAAAAAATACCGTTCTTTTATTTGCCTGTCATCAAGCACATCTATTTTGCCTTGCTTTACTTCTTCAATTTCACGCTCGATTCGTTTCTTTTTTTCTTCTAATTCCTTAATTCTGGTTGCGTAATCCTGCTTCGATTTACTTGCGAGTTCTTTTAAACTTTCAAACAAGTTTTTTAAACGGGATTCCTGACCAACAAATTCCCTTTTATCTAAGCTGTCAATCCACTGAAAAACGTTTTCAGTCGCTGGTGTTAATTCGTAAAGGAATTCATCATTTTTAATCGGATATTTCCTCAGGTAACCTGCGTTGGTCCAGTCAGTTAAATATTGTTTCGGTTGTCGTGGAAATTGAATTTCATCTTTATTAATTATGTATAGATAATCTGAAAGTTGATCAGTCAAATCTTTTTCAGAAATTATGTCTGCCCTGAATCCATTTGAATTTTGTTTAAATGACTTGAAAAGAAAACTAATAATCAAAGCAGCATTATCGGCAGTTATAAGTGTAACCGTTCGGTGTGTTTTAAGCAATTGATATATTTTATTAAAAGTCATTTCCCTATAGCAATTAACCAAATATAAAGATTAAAGTTCATCACCTATATGGAGCATTCTTGAGTTCTGTCTTAAAGTGCAAACTATGATTTTAACTGATGTTAATCTTTAACACATAATAGAGTTGCTTTAAATCAAAGTTTGATTGTCTTGCAAGTTTGCTTACCTGTAATATTGGTAAATAAACCCGCAATCTATATACCCTTCAGCCTGCTAATTGCAAAGACCTTTGCCCTACAAAAAGAAGAAAAAACAAAACAAGCAGAAGCAGATGTAAAAGAAGTGGTTGAAGAAAATAAAACTAACAGAATAATAATTATTCTTCAATGCTCATCAATCCCCAACCTTATTTACATACTTAGGTTTCAATACCGTAAGCACCAAAATAATAGCAGCCAGTACCACAATGCCAAGGATAGCAAAGTCTCTGCCCAGCGTGCCGGAATCTGCTGACCCGCCCAGGAAATTTGTGATGAATGCTCCTGCTGATATGCCAACAAGGTTCATTAATCCATAGCCCGTAGCGCGATGACGGGGTGATGCAAACTGGCAGAGAATAGGCATATTGTTCACATCAAACATACCGAAGCCAAAACCAAAACCGATGGCGCCAATTATAATAGGTACAATACTTCCACCCAAACCTATCAACAATAACGACGGTATAGTTAAGCCTAAACCGATAACGCCGGTATAAATCCTTCCGCGTAAATTGCGATGCACCCATCGGTCGGAAATGATGCCGCCGGCTAATACACCCAGCAATGAAGCAAGAGACAAAGTGATGGTTGCAATGGGCCCGGCATAGTCCATTTTAATATTGAGCGATGTGGATATAAGTGTTGGCAGCCAGTTCTTAGCTGCCCATCCGGGAAAGCTTGGCGCCGCAAAATAAAATAAGATCACCCAGAAGGTTATGGTTTTTAATAAGCTTCCCATGCCTTTTAAGGCTGATCCAAACTCCTGGAAAAAAGTTTGATCTGTATATTTCACATCCTGGTCGTCGCGCTTTTCTTTTAGAAAGAATATTAGAATCAAACTATAAGCAATACCAATAAACCCAAATGCATGGAAGGTAGTTTCCCATGAAAAATTAGTTGCAAAAATGGACCCGAAGCCACCGAAAGCCTGGCCAAGGTAAATTCCGGTCATGTGAATGCCCACAGCCAAAGACCTGGTTTTTCCCTCATGGTAATCGGCTATCATAGCCATGCCCGCGGGCATATAAAAAGCCTCGCTAACCCCCATAACGCCCCGTAAAATATACAGTTGATTAAACTCAGTGCAGAATCCCATTAGCATAGTAACGGCAGACCATACAAACAAACTGCCTGTAATTAACCATTTCCTGTTTGCCCTGTCCGCAATTAAACCTGAAACCGGGCTCATCAAAGCGTATATCCAAAGAAAAATTGCCATCAGCCTGCCAAAGTTGGCAGCGCTTTCCAGCTCGGCGAAAGTCATCATCATAGATGGCTTCATGGTGGCAAGCATCTGCCGGTCCATATAATTCAACAGCGCTACACCCCACAAAAGCATAACCACTATCCACGGATAAATTCTCTTATTTTTCATAACGTTTATCTTTCAAATCAGTTCTGTGTTTGTCTGAACCTGAAGCTGTTTGAGTTATTTGTTTTTATTTATTTTATCAGCTATGGTATTTATTTCGTTCATTATATTTTTTCAAAAGTCTCAATGAATGCCGCAATAAATTTTTTGTTATCAGCTGCGGCATTTCATGGCATCGTCCCTTGTGTCATTTATCCCGATTTTAATCGCGGGCTCCCTTGTGCAGCATAACTTTATTCAACATAAAATCCGTTGCATCCCGCAGCATTGCGGGGTACTGCATATTTTTATAGCAGCTATGGTTTCAAATTCAACGTCGTCGCGGGAACAACTTGTCTCGCTAATGCGCATTAGTGTCAAGCCAGGGTTGGGCGTTTTTGCTCCGCAGGAGCATCGTGTTTATAGAAAGTTGAACAGCTTCTGAAACAAAAGCTCCGTAGGAGCCACGTATCTTCCTATTCACACGTAGCTCCTATGGAGCTGAAACCTGATACCTGAAAGCATTTCATTCAATGCGATTTTAAAAATAGCTTGACCGCCAATGCGCTAAAGCAATCTGAATTTTTTAATTAAAGCTACTATGGTCATAGGTGTCTGACACTTTTAAAGTGTCTGACACCTTAACCGCTCCTTATTTATAATCACTTTGCATTTTTCAATATCCAATCTTTCGTGGCCATCCAGTACGCAATTTTTTTCCGGTTAAAAGTGTACGTCACGGCAATGCTGTCATTATAGTTAATGATAGCAGGATAGGAAAATTCTTCATCTTCGTGGCCGTTTTCCAGGTCTATTTTTTTAGGCCATGTTTTGCCATTATCAAATGAAATGGCAAGCGTAAGCCTACCCCGGGAACCCCAGTCTTTTGTTGTTGGATTATACGCTAATACCAACGTGCCATCTGATAGTTTTACCACATCGATGCCGCTGTTCGGGTTGGGCAAAGAAGTTTTATAAACAGGCGACCATGTTTTGCCATAATCTTTGGAATCGGTACGGCATATTATCCCTGCGGAGCTTCTCAACAGTGCATGCACCTGGCCGGGTGACGACTCCCAAAGTGTAGGTTGTATAATCCCTTTTCCTGTTATTTCTTTACGGTCAAACTGCACGTACGGCGTAGCTTGCCACGTTTTCCCCTCATCTTCGCTGCGGTCGAAAAAAACATTCCACATACCCTGCTCATTAGAAGATCCTGCAAGCCATGCACCATCAGACAGTATGATCATTTTATTTCTAACAGGCCCGCGTCCGCCATGATCATCTTTGACTAATTCCGTAGCCTCAGACCAGGTGTTGCCTTCATCATCTGAAGTCTTTAGCCAGGTTTCCCATTGGGGAATTTCTTTTCCGGTTTTGAAGAAAAGATAAATTCTTCCATCCGGTGACTGGAACAAAACCGGGTTCCAATGCGGTGTATTATCAATTTTTGCAACCTCAAATGTTTTGCCCCAGGCGCCGGGCTTTCCTTTCGTCATCCAGATGCCAACATCATCATTTTTTTCTTCTGTTCCGCCAAACCATGCTGCAATGAATTCGCCGTTTTTTAAATGAATGATAGTAGAGGCATGGCATTCAGGATAGGGTTGGTCTCCGAAAAAAAATCCTTTAAGCGGTAGAGAATCCGGCTGGTTAGCGGTTCTAATATTTTGAATAATATAAGAATTTGAAAAACCGTTGCACTGTATAAACAATACAAAAAAAAGAAAGCTTGTTTTCTTTAAAGAAAATGTTCTTTTCATTTTATAAAATTTCTGTTACGTAATATGATTGATAGTAGTACTATGTTAATTGTGAATTGTCCCATTTTAAGTGAGTAGTGAGTGGTCAGTTGTGAGCAAAGGCAGCGTTCGCAGAAACTTACTCACCACTCGCTACTGACAGCTCACACTTATATACCTGGCATTGCAAAAAGTTCCGAAAAATACTTTCAATTTTTTGACTTTGGAAATTTTCTGCGCACTTATGACAAGATGCTACAATTGATTGATAAGATAAGGTAAAAAGAGCCCTTCTTCGTGTTTTAATTTTGTAGGGAGCAGAACAACCGGTAAACTTTTTATAAAAGGCAGGCCTCTAAAAACGGCAAATAAGCAGATGGTTTAACTGCCCGTGCGTTTGTAAAAAAATTTTCAAAGACTATAAAAAAATTTATCAAATGAAACAAAATGTAGAACGGGGGTTTATTCCTGTTATGTTAACACCATTTAAAGAAAATGGCGAAATTGATTTTGACGGCCTTACCAGTCTTACAGAATTATATATACAGGCGGGCGCAAAAGGTTTATTCGCTAATTGCCAGTCCAGTGAAATGTTTCATTTAAGCGATGAAGAAAAATTGTTGATTGTAAAGCATACCATAAAAGTTGCTGATGGAAGGGTGCCTGTGGTAGCGGTTGGCAATTTTGGAACAACGATAGCAGAACAAGCTGATTTTATACGTAAGATATATGACACCGGCGTTAAAGCGGTTATTATAGTTACAGGTTTAATTGCTGAAGAAAATGAAAGCGATGAGGTTTTTAATGCGCGGATGTTTGAGTTATTCAGTCTCACCGGAAATATTCCCCTTGGATTTTACGAATGCCCTCAACCTTATAAAAGGCTCCTTTCAGCAGAACAGCTTGAAAAATTTGTGGCTACCGGCAGAGTAATATACCACAAAGACACCTGCCTTGATATAGAAATGGTAAAAGATAAGTTGAAAGTAACAAGTGGCAATGATGCGTTCGGATTATATGATGCTTATGCTGTAAATGCGGTAGCTTCCTTAAAAGCAGGCGCTGCAGGCCTTTCCTGCATACAGGGGAACTTTTTTCCTGAATTGATTGTATGGTTATGCGATAACTTCAACGATAATGATGCCAACGGAAGCATCGATAAAGTACAGCAATTTTTAACAGACACCATGGACGTGATCCATTATGCTTATCCTGTAGTTGCTAAATATTATCTTCAAAAGCGCGGAATCAATATTTCTACTTTTTCAAGAACTAATACTGAACCTTTTACCGCAGAAGTAAAAGATAAAGTGGACCGCCTTTATTATGAATATGATCTTCTTAATAAGGAGTTAGCAGCCAACCCCATTTATAATGAGCAGGTGCAATGATTGTAAATTATTTTTTTTGTTTGCTGCTTGTTTTTCATTGCTATCCGGTTTTAGCCAATCATCGTTTTTAATGCAGAGTCAATTTAAAATAATGCAACTCACTTATGATAATGGCGGCCATACCATCCATAATACCCAATGCTTTTCGCAGGATGACAAATGGATTGTATATGATACACGCAATAACGACGCGATGATTGCAGGCACAGGAAGCATATCTATGGTAAATACGCAAACGGGTGAAATCCGGGAACTTTATCATACAAAGCATCAAACACTTTACGGGCCGGGGGTTGGTGCGGCTACTTTTTCACCGGCGGCTGACCGTGTAATATTTATTCATGGTATCCGGAACGCTGATAAAAATAATCCTTATAGTTTTACCCGCCGCACAGGCGTAGCTATTGATATAGCAAAACCATTTCAGCCGATATTCATGGATGCACGTGATATTACACCTCCATTTACCCCGGGGGCATTGCGCGGCGGCACACATGCGCACACCTGGAGCGCCGATGGAAAGTGGATAAGCTTCACTTATAATGATTATATTATGCAGCAACTGGAAAAGAAAGATCCTTCTGTGAAAGATCTTCGCACTGTAGGAGTGATGGTGCCAGGCCATCCTGTTGCCGTTCCTCATAATCTATCGGAAGAAAATAACAGCGGCGAGATGTTTTCTGTTGCAGTGGCAAAAGTTACAGAAAACCCCCGGCCCGGAAGCGATGAAATTGACAAAGCCTTTGATGAAGGATGGATTGGCTCAAAAGGTTATAAGAAAAGCAACGGTGAATGGCAACACAGGGCTATTGCGTTCCAGGGCGAAGTAACCAACCCGGATGGTACAAAAAAAACGGAAATTTTTGTATTGGATTTACCCGAAGATTTGACAACAGCAGGACCAGGCAGGCTGTTACAAGGCACAATTTCCTCAAGGCCGGAGGTGCCCGCAGGTATAACACAACGAAGGATTACCAATGCCGCTAACAGGATAGAAGGCCCCCGCCATTGGTTAAGATGTACCCCCGATGGCAGCCTCATTGCTTTTTTATCAAAAGATGAAAAAGGGATTATCCAGTTGTTTGGTATATCGCCGAATGGTGGAAAAATTTCCCAACTTACTTTTAACGATTATTCCATACAGGGGCCGTTTAATTTTAGTCCTGATGGCGCGTATGTTGCCTATCTCGCCGATAATAGCGTTTTTGTAACCGAAATAAAAACAGGTACATCCAAACGCTTAACTCCCCCGGTTTACAACGAAGAAAATTTGACCGGGCCGGTGGTTTGGTCAAACCATGGTTTCATGCTCGCCTTTAATAAGTACATAAAAGATAAAAAGACCGGTAATTTGTACCTGCAGCTATTTATAATAAAAGATGGTTTGCCATAATTTCCGGGCAAAACAGTAGAAAGCCTTTTTATAAAAATGGCAAGATATTATTAAATAAGTGTTCGGGATAAGAAGAGTTTCGCCGTTCAAGATGACCTCACCTAAGTCCTTTATTTCGTGCATAAATGTTTTTTAATTGCCTCAATGAATGCTTCGCATTTCCAAAGGAGAGGACTTGCAACATCCTGAAATTTATAAAGCATTCAAAAATCATGAACCCTTCTTGCCCTTTTCCTTTGGAGAAGGGTTGGGATGAGGTCAAAAAAAAACAACTAATGCTTATTCAAAACTCGCGTTAAATAAAAGATAAGTTTTCGTTGAAGTTTTCAACCCTTAGGTAATCCCGTTTATATGTTAATGGGGTTACGCCGATTACTTTTTTAAATTGCCTGTAAAAATTAGAAATATTATAGAACCCGCATTTATCCGCAATCTGTTCAACAGACATCTTATCTTCTATTAAAAAATGGCAGGCATTGCTTATGCGGATTTCGGTGAGAAAATCGTAGTAGGTTTTATTGGTCATTAATTTAAAATAACGGCAAAATGAAGTTATTGTAAGATTACTAATGGCTGCAATCTGCTCTAAAGTGATAGGTTGGGAATAGTTGGCCATTGTATAGCTGCATACGATGTTCAACCGTTCCGTTTCATATTTGTTAGATTGATAAAAACTTTTTTCTTTGGTAACCTGGTAATAATTTTTTGTTTCAGACAAAATTTTAAGAATAGAAAGTAAAGCAATCAGCCTGTCAAGGCCTTCTGCTTTTAATACAGCCTCAATTAATGGAATAAGTTTATCCCGGGATTCATTAATAATTACCATCCCCTTTTTGGCCTTTTCAAAAAGTAGAGGCAGCAGGCGGGCTTCCGGTAATAATAACATATCCTTCCCCATGAAATTTGACGAAAAATGAAGGACTATTGCTTCAACACCATATTGAGAAATACCATCTTCCCTGCAATGCCACTTATGCGGCAGGTTTTCTCCCAGCAGCACAATTTCGCCATCTGAAAAGTTGCTGATATTGTCGCCAATAAAGCGAACACCTTCCCCCCTGATTAGATAATGTAATTCCAGTTCAGGATGATAATGCCACAATGATCCAAACGACGAATCGCGGCGAATACTGAATGATGATTCTAATTGCTGCGGTACTTTATGAAAATGAGGTTTCATAATTAAAGAAAGATACAATTATAATTTCGATTCTAAAAGCGGTCAAGAATAAAAAGCGTCTTCACATTACAATACCGATAAATACCAAAACAAATGTCCATTTAAAATTTGGGAATTTTTTTTCATTTTTTGAGTTCGGGCGCAAAAATACTTTTAAAGAATCCGGCGTATTGCGTCAAATAACCTCATACTATAGGCAGCATTTTGAGAAATAAAACCGCCTGAAATGAATTCAGGCGGCTGTCCTTTTTCAGGTTAAACCAGAGGGATAGCCCCAACCCTTGCGCAGGCGGGCATTCTATCAAAGCTTCCGGATAACTTGCTACGAACGGTGATTAGCTGTATGAATAAAAGCATTACACCAGCGTTATGCTTAAAAATCCCTGTGTAATGCTTTTGATTAAGTCTCCTATTTTCCATAGACCAATTTTGATGCGTATATTTTGCCTGCCACAACAACTTTCACAATGTAAATTCCCGGAGTGAGTGAAGAGGGAATAGAAACATTTCTTTGTAATACGCCATTGCTGATGTTAGCATTTTCGACAGACACTCCTCCTTTTTATCGTTGAAAATAATTTTTTTGCCCGGAAGCCATATTGTAAATGATCATGCCATTTAATGTTGCCAGCCAAAGAATGCTGTCATTTATAGCCATGATGTTTGTGAACTGGCTGCCGGTCGCACTTGTAAATTCAGTCGTACCTATACAAACCTGTTCTGGTTCCCAGCCATAAAAAACCCATTTTATCCTGTACAATACAACGTGTATTCCTGTCGGGCAAACCCTGTTCCGGGCCGATCAATTGAATATTTACATCCTGAGTAAAAGGCTGAGCATGTAATCTAAATAGTAGCGGGGATAAAATGATCAAAATATAAGTAATTCTTGTGGTTAGCATGCGCGAGATAAGACGTGTATTGACGTTAAAAGAAACTCCTGTAATAATCTTAATTCAATCCTTAAACTATATGAAGTTATTAAATCTTTAATGATGGAGAATGACTTGTGGGGCGAAGATATTTGTAGAATGGCAGGCAGCAAATAATGCCTGGTTATCCGTGATAAATCAATTAGATCTCTCACAAAATACTATTCCTAAAGTCAATTCAGTAAAACTGTACAATGCCAGTTAATTTCTAACCAGAACGTTTTCCTGGCTAAATGAAAATCTTTGTGGTGAAAATCAAATATTATTATAGTAGAAAATTCTTGCTTCTTGTATTGACTCTAACGCTCAGCGTAAAATTAATTGCGCAGCGGCAGATAGATACCCCTGTAAGGGAAATAATACCGGTGTTTAAAACCCATTTTGATATTGGCTATACAGATTTTGCTGAAGCGGTTGAGAAATTTGGCGGGTTTTTTAAATGCACAATAAAAAATACGGTCACTATTTTCTTATCATTTCAACAATTACGTAACCTAATATGCAGAGCAACACAACTATGATAAGGGCAATGATTTCCCACGACTGAATATTTATATTTCTTTTCTTCCTGATTTTTTTATCTGAAAGTTTATGCTGCAGATCTTCATTTATCTGTTGCACATAAGCATTTATTTTTTGCGCAGAAGAAAATTTTTGAAGGCCTTCCACGCCATCATTTACAAAAGAAGAACCAACCATTGTTCTTTCAATGGCGTGTGTATCTTCTGCGCCAGATTTACCGCTTACATAGTTAAGTAACTCCTCTTCATTCAGCTCGTCATCTGCGTTCCATATGTTGGTTAAATCTTCCATGATGTATTGCGAAGTTTTTTTTCAACCAGTAATTTCAGGTTGCGTTTTCCATTCTGTATAAAGCTTTTCACCTGCATTAAGCTTAAGCCAGTCTGTTCACTTATTTGCTGGTAGGATTTTTTATCAAGATAAAATAAAGTTATACATGTTTTCTGATCAGCATTTAATTCATCCAGCGATATTTCTATTAATGAAAGCAACTGCTCTTTTTCCCTGTGTTGCTGTAATGGCGGCTCCTCTTCAAAAATATTTTCATTGATCTCCTTTGTGCTTTTTATATCGTGTTTGCGTAACTGCATCAGGCAGTGGTTGCGCGCGATCATATACAACCAGCTTTTAAAATATTGTACCCGGTATCGTTTCAATTCATGTATCACTTTCAGGAATATTTGCTGCACACTGTCTTTTGCGGCCTCTTCGTCTTTTAAATATTTCATGCTAACACCCAACAACAGCATGGTATAACGTTGTAATAAAATACCAAGCAACCGGTTATCCTGGCTTTCATAATATTGAGCTAACAGATCCTGGTCGCCTATATGTTGAATTTCTTTTTCGTTCACAGTGCAAGACTTATTCACAAGATGCGTTTGTGATCAAATTCCATAACTTTTTCTATGCAAGAAGTTGTTATAAAGTTAATGATAGTCTGAACTTTAAAAAGGGCTTCCACTAATGGGAAATATTGTGTGCTTTAAACCAGTGCTATGTCAAGCAGGAATTGTCATTTTATTTGCCACGGATTACACGGAAACACGGAAGAACTTGTTGCGACATTGTGTTGACATGGCATTAGCGGTATGTTAATTGTAGTTGTCGCATTTCAGGTGAGTGATGAGTAGTTGTGAGTAAAATCTTGCTATTTGGAAACGACTCACCATTCACTAAATTACGCTTAACTTAACACTATGTTTCATAAGAAGATCACAATCCGAAAATCCGAAATCCGAAATCTAAATCTAAATCTGCAATCTGAAATCTGCAATCCGCAATCTGCAATATCTACAGTTTTCCGCCATATTCACTTATCAGTTCAGCAACCAATGCTGTCCACCCGGTTTGATGAGATGCTCCGAGCCCTTTGCCGCTGTCTCCATGAAAATATTCATAGAATAAAACAAGGTGCGCATTCTCCGGTTTTTTATAAAACCAATTGGAGGAGTTATAGATTTTCCGGTTGCCTTCAGCATCTTTTATAAACAAACTTATAACGCGTTTGGTAAGCTCATCTGCAACCTGTTCGAGATTCATCTGGTTGCCGGAGCCGATAGGGCATTCTATCAACAGATCGTTGCCATAAAATTTTCCATACTTGCGGATAGATTGTATGATGAGAAAATTTATCGGCATCCACACGGGGCCGCGCCAGTTGCTGTTGCCGCCAAACATATTGGAGGTGCTGTCGCCGGGATCATATTGAATAGTATAAGGGATATTATCCACTGTTACAGAATAAGGATGTTCGAGATGATATTTTGACAACGCTCTTATGCCACCGGGAGAAAGAAATTCATTTTCATCAAGTAAATAATTCAATAAGCTTATCAGCCGTTCTTTACGCACCAATGATAATAATATTTCAGACCCTCCTCTTCGTTCTTCATTGGGCCAGAATTTATTATTGTCTTTGCGATATTGTTCAAACCAGGTGATCCTTTTTTTAAAATCCTGCAGTTTGTCTAATTCATGCGGTAAAATATTGGATACTGCAAATAAGGGTGATAAGCCTACAATGGAACGGATGCGCAATGGCATCGGATCTGAACCTGCAACATTTAATACATCATAAAAAAACTTATCTTCATCATTCCATAAGCCATGACTGTTCAATGCCTCTGAAATAAAAACAAAATGTTCAAAGAATTTGGTGGCGGTGTCTTCAAAAGAATCATCATGCAAAGCAATTTCAATAGCAATGTCCATCATGTTTAAAGCATACATGCCCATCCAGCTTGTACCGTCTGCCTGTTCCAACTGCATCGTTCCGTGGTAATGAAAGCTGCGGTTGAACACACCAATATTATCAAGACCTAAAAACCCGCCTTCAAAAATATTATTGCCTTTAATGTCTTTCCGGTTTATCCACCACGTGAAGTTGATTAGTAATTTCTGAAACACTTTTTTAAGGAACTGCACATCATTTTTACCGGTCTGCTTTTGCTCGATATAATACACCTGCAAGGCTGCCCATGCCTGCACCGGCGGATTTACGTCGCTGAAATTCCATTCATAAGCAGGCAACTGGCCATCCGGTTTCATATACCATTCCCGCATGATAAGCAGCAGTTGATGTTTTGCAAAATTTGCATCCGCCACTGCCATTGAAATAGTTTGAAAAGCAAGGTCCCAGGCGGCATACCAGGGATACTCCCATTTATCGGGCATGCTGATGATATCCTGGTTTTTCAAATGTTTCCAGTCGCTGTTGCGTCCGGTAGCTTTGCTTATACTGGGTTCGGTAATGCCATCGCCTGTAGTAAGCCATCTTTCCACATCAAAATGATAATACTGCTTACTCCATAATATGCCTGCTAATGCCTGCCGTTGTATGTTGTACAGGTCTTCGTCAATCCCTTTAGGCAGTATCGCTTTATAAAAATCATCCGCCTCTTTTTTACGCTCTTTAAAAATTTTTTCAAACCCCGGTGCAAACGGTTTTTTAACGCGAAGGTTAGTCAACCTGCAATAAATGGTCTTCGTTTCGCCACCTTCGAGCGTAAGATTATATGCCGCGGCGAACTTTGTTCCGCTTTTTTTGTTACGAAGCTGTGTAATATTTGCTTTTTGAATGATGGCTTTATGAAAGGCATCTTTAGTAAAAACAGATGTATTAGGCTCACCTTTTACAATTTCCGTATTGGTTTCATTCTCTGTAAAAAGCCGGTCGTTTGCATTTAAAAAATAGAAATAATGTTTGTCAAGTTTATAGTGTGTTGTCTGAACGGCATTTCTGTTCATTAAAACAATGGAAGGTTTTTCAAGGTCGGGCCTGTACTGCCACCGGTTATAAAAAAGTAAGGTAGGCAATACAGTTATGGATGCAGCTTCAACAGAGCGATTGGTAATTTCAATCTTTACAAAGATATCTTCGGCATCTTTTTTTGCATAGGTAATTAAAACATCAAAGTATTCATTGTTATCAAATATCCCTGTGTCAAGAATTTCATATTCGGGATCCAGTTTGCTCTTGTTGCGGTTTTCATCGCGCAATAACTGGTAAGGGAATTCCTGCTGCGGATACTTATACAGGTATTGCATATACGTATGCGTTGGCAGGTTATCAAGATAGTAATAAAGCTCTTTTACATCTTCACCATGATTGCCTTCCAGGTTGCCAAGGCCAAAAAGCCGCTCTTTTAAAATGGGATCTTTACCATTCCATAAAGCAACGGAAAAGCACAGGTTTTGAAAATAGTCTGATAAACCTGCCAGGCCATCCTCACCCCAGCGATAAACCCTGCAATGGGCATGATCAAAGGGAAAATAATGCCAGGCATCTCCATCGGGACTGTAATCTTCACGCACGGTCGCCCACTGGCGCTCGCTTAAATAAGGACCCCAGTGCACAAGCGGAATTGGTTTTAACTGGTTTTCTTCCAGCCGTCTTTGCTCATCAATCATAAGCGTTAAAACTTAATAAAGAAAAATTATATATTTTCTTAATCCTTTGTTGTATTTAATACATAAAAAGTTTAATTGTAACCGAAAAAAATTGCGGTATAAATTTCACAATAGCCAAATCTTTTTTGCAGATTATGATTGATTGTGTGTTGGTTTCCTGATGGTTTGATTTTTGAGTTACTAACTGATCAGTTCATTAAAATACATGACTATGAAATCACTACAAGGAAAAAGAATAGCCCTGCTTACAGAGAATGGCTTTGAAGAGGTGGAATTAACCAGCCCGAAACAGGCATTGGAAGAAGCGGGTGCTGAAGTAGATATTGTTTCACCGCAGAAAGAAAAGGTTAAGGCATGGGATCATGATCACTGGTCAATAGAGTTAAAGGTTGACAAACATGTAAATGATGCAAGAGAAAGGGATTATGATGCATTGGTGTTACCGGGCGGCGTATTAAACCCCGACAAGCTTCGCACGAATGAAAAGGCTGTGGCCTTTGTAAGAGATTTTGTGGAAGCGGGAAAACCGGTTGCTGCTATTTGCCACGGGCCACAAACATTGATCGAAACAGGTTTGCTTGAAGGAAGAACGCTTACTTCTTATCCCTCCGTAAAAACAGATATTGTAAATGCAGGTGCAGAATGGGTTGACAGGGAAGTTGTTGTAGATAACGGACTTGTTACAAGCCGCAGCCCGAAAGATCTTGAGGCATTTAATCAAAAGATGATCGAAGAAATAAGAGAAGGTGTTCATGCACCGATCCCTGCACATTAGAAGGTGAGTTTGATTTACAGAGGACGAAGCCCCGGTTATAAACGGGGCTTATTTTTGCTCAATATTTTTTAAATGTGATTAAGCAATGCAAACCATAACCGCTGTGGTGGAAACGCCAAAGAATAGCGCGCAGAAGTACGATTATGACCCCGACAATAAGGGCTTTAAATTGAAAAAATTAATGCCGGCAGGAATGGTGTTCCCATTTGATTTCGGATTTATTCCGCATACTTTGGGGGAAGATGGTGACCCGCTCGACATCATTATCATTTCAGAGTTCCGGAGCTTTCCCGGGTGCATCATGGATTGCCGGGTGATCGGCGCTATCACGGCCAATCAAACAGAGAAAGGAAAGACCATCCGCAACGACAGGTTTATATCTGTTCCTGAAGCGTCGCAAATGTTTGCGGATATAAAGGGAATAAAAGATCTGCCGCATGATGTAATTGACCAGCTTGAAACTTTCTTTATAAATTATAATGAGTTGGAAGGGAAAAAATTCAGACCATTAAAAAGGCTGAATGCACAACAGGCTTTTAAACTAATAAAACCAAAATAATATGGACACCATGAATTATCTTTTCGGAAAAGGCCCGGAACTTACCATGTTGCAAATGAGCGTGCGAGCATTTGTAACCTTTCTCATACTGCTTGTTCTTATCCGGATTGCCGGAAGACGAACATTTGCCAAAAGATCAGCTTTTGACAGCATCATAACCATTATGCTTGGCGCTATAATAGCAAGAGGTGTTGTAGGGGCATCGCCCTATGTGCCAACAATTGTTGCATCAGGTGTGATGGTTGTTATGCACCGCATTATTGCATGGCTTTGTGTACGGAATAAAAAATTTGAACTGCTTGTAAAAGGCATTTATATGAAACTATACCAGGATGGAGCATTGATAGGCAATAACCTGGAAAAAACAGGCATGAGTGAGAACGATCTTCACGAAAGCCTGCGGCTTGAAACAAAAAAAATTACGCTGGCTGAAATAGATACTGCTTTTATGGAAACCAACGGGAGAATAAGCTTTATTTTGAAAGAGAAAGAGAAAGACCGAATGGCCGTTTAAGGTTTTGACGATAGAAACTTTCTGTTGTAATGTTAATTGTAGTGTGTCGTATCTCCTGTGAGTGGTGAATGGCCGGTTGTGAGTAAATATATAGCGTTGATGTTTCCTTAAGCCAGCTGGCTTACAGAATGTTATTAGAGACGTAGAGCTTTAAAATAATTTTGCACAGTTAAACCTGAATATCATGTTTATGAATAGAATTATCCGGCTCCTGAATTTATTGTATGTCGCTTTTGTTGTTACTTCTTTTTCATCCTGCGGAAGCAACAATCATGCAGAAACAATTACTTCTTATGGCGAGGCCACAAAGGAATTAATTGACATGGTGAACAAAGACCCGGATCTAAAATCGATGCTGACCGCTTCCATAGAAAAAGCTAAAGAGATCAATCCGGACACGACTACGAACCCGGTACAATCACTCGACGACTATTATGCTTATGCTTCAAAAGCAGAGGAGTCAGTGCCATGGATATTAATCAAGGATGAACAACATCCTTCCACGTTTAATAACATCGTTATGGCCTTCTGTTCTTTTTATTTTCCCATTGATCAACCTATACCGCAATTAGAGGGTAAAGGATATTTCAACAATTCTCCCGAATACGTTGAGCCTTTTGCTTCCTGGTTAACGAAATTTAATAAATCGTGGGCAAAATATCTTGATTCAGATAAGTCGTGGAATGAAGACTATTACCAGGCGGTATTAAAAGACTCTGCTTTCGGTTTGCAAAATGGCTGGTATGAAGATCCTTCGCACTGGAAAACATTTAACCAGTTTTTTGCCAGGCAATTGAGCTCGCCGGAAGCGCGGCCCATCGCATCTCCTGGCGATAATGCCGTTGTGGTTTCATTTGCAGACGCAGTTCCGCAAGGTGTATGGTCAATTGATAGTAATTCTAACATTTCAGATAAGGAAGGAGTCGCCGTTAAATCAGCCACGATAAAATCTGTTGCAAAACTTGTAGGAGAGGAGAGTCAATACAAAGATTCATTTGCGAATGGCAGCTTCACCCATTCATTTTTAGATGTGAATGATTATCATCGTTATCATTTTCCTGTAAGTGGCACCATTAAGGAAGCCCGCATCATACAGGGCATTAATCCAACGGGTGGCGTGCTTACCTGGGATAAGGATCAGAAGCGATATACATTCGATCCTTCCGTGGCGGGCTGGCAAATGCTGGAAACACGCGGCTGTGTGATTGTGGAAACGGATGAATATGGATTGGTTGCTTTATTGCCAATCGGGATGGCAGCAGTAGGTTCCGTAAATTTCATGCAAAACATACAGGTTGGCGCCAAAGTGAAAAAAGGCGATATGTTGGGTTATTTCTTGTTTGGCGGCTCAGATTTCATCATGCTGTTTCAGGATAAAGTTCAATTTACATTAGATGCTCCGAAACAGGATGATGGTAATTCGTACAAACATCTCCTGATGGGTGAACGACTTGGGCACCTGAGTAAAAAATAGAAGTAGTGCTGTGTTAATTATAACTTGTTGTATAGGAGTGGTCAGTGGTCAGTTGTGAGTGAATAACGTATGGTTAGGATGATTACTCACGATTACTTAACACTAAGGTGAAACAATGAGCTTCCGGGAATTTTTCACTTAATTGTTGATAAACCGCAACTAAATTCTTCGATCTAAAAAGGTGTAATTGAGCAATATGTTTTTTAAATGTTCGCTCAATCTTAAACAATAACACACATGAAAATAGCCTACATTATTTTTAACGGGATAACATGGCTGGATCTCATTGGCGTGTATGACCCGGTAAGCAGGCTAAAATCATTAAATTATATTCCAGACTTGGCGTGGGATATTTGTTCCTACACCGGCAACGCAAAAGATATTTTTGGCCTTGAAATCATACCGGATAAAATTAAACAACCGCTTATTGGTTATGATGCAATTATTGTTCCCGGTGGTTTTGGAACCAGGCAATTGTTATTTGATACAGAGTTTATTGAATGGATAAAAGCAGCAAAGGATGCAGCTTACAAAATTTCTATTTGTACGGGTAGCCTGATCTTAGGAGCCGCAGGGTTTTTGACTGGTAAAAAAGCTACGACTAACTACCAGGAATATGAGGCTTTAAAGCCTTATTGCAAAGAAGTATTACAAGAAAGAATTGTTGAGGACGGCAATGTAATAACAGCGGGTGCTGTATCCACTTCAATTGATCTCGGTCTTTACTTATGCAACAAATGGTCAGGACAAAATGCAGTTGAAGACATCAGGAAAAGAATCGCCTATTATAATTAATTAGCCGGCTCTCATGAAGGCAAGTTTTTGGCAGTCGTACAGCCGCAAATATTCAACAGGATTTTTTAGATAAAACTGTTGCACTGGTCGAATGATCTTTGTCCCGTAGGAACTAAATATCGGTAGATCATTATTTGTCAATCCAAGGTGTGCCGTAGGTACACAATGAAAAATAAAAAAAGCACATGAAACATGATCTCATGTGCTTTAAATGCAAAAAACGCGTAGTGGTATCTTATGTTATTACTTACCTAATTTTTGTTGAAGTCCTTTATCGAGTTCTTCTAAAAATTCTTCTGTATATAAATAGTCTGTGCCGTGTTCCACTTTTGGTTTTATGGTAATGGCAAGGTCTTTTGTCATCTTGCCGCTTTCAACAGTTTCAATACAAACTTTTTCCAGTGCATGGCAGAAATCGATCAGTGGCTGGTTGTTATCCAGCTTGCCGCGAAACTCCAGGCCGCGTGTCCAGGCAAAGATGGAAGCGATCGGGTTGGTGGATGTTGGCCTGCCTTTCTGGTGTTCACGATAATGGCGTGTTACGGTTCCATGTGCCGCTTCAGCTTCCATGGTTTTTCCATCAGGTGTAACCAGGGTAGAAGTCATAAGACCGAGGCTTCCAAAACCCTGCGCTACGGTATCGCTCTGTACATCGCCATCATAATTCTTACAAGCCCAAACAAAATTGCCATTCCATTTTAATGCGCTGGCAACCATGTCATCGATCAACCGGTGTTCATACGTGATCTTCAGTTCATCCATCTTCTGCTTAAATTCATTCTGGTATATCTCCTCGAAAATATCTTTAAATCTTCCGTCATATTTTTTAAGAATAGTATTCTTTGTTGAAAGATATAAAGGCCACTGTTTCATGATAGCCTGGTTAAAACAGGCGTGTGCAAAACCGCGGATGCTTTCCTCTGTATTGTACATCGCCAGCGCAACGCCGTCGCCCTTAAAATTATATACTTCATGCTCGATAACATTTCCGTCTTCTCCTTCAAATTTTATGGTAAGCTTTCCTTTGCCTTTTGTTACAAAATCTGTTGCGCGGTATTGATCGCCAAACGCATGACGGCCAATGCATATCGGTGCAGTCCAGTTAGGAACAAGACGGGGTACATTCTCACAAACGATGGGCTCGCGAAAAACAGTTCCATCAAGAATATTCCTGATAGTGCCGTTAGGGCTTTTCCACATCTGCTTCAGGTTAAATTCTTTTACACGGGCTTCATCGGGTGTAATCGTAGCGCATTTAATCCCAACACCATATTGCTTTATAGCATGAGCGGCATCAACAGTAACCTGGTCGTTGGTTTCATCCCGGTGTTCAACACCGAGATCATAGTATTTAATGTCAACGTCAATATATGGCAGTATCAGTTTATCCTTTATAAATTTCCAGATGATACGTGTCATTTCATCGCCATCCAGTTCAACCACGGGATTAGCTACTTTAATTTTTTCAGGCATTTTCGATGTTTTAAAATTTTCGCAAAAATAGCTTTTTGATTATTTTTAAAAAGGTATTGTTTTTTAAAAGCCAAAGGTTGAATTATCGCCCATCCTGCCAAGTTGAATTCTCATGATTTTTGGCTTTGAAAAGCTAACCTGACAGGTTGAATTTTTCATGTTCGATGCCTGTCAATTTACAAACCTGTCAGGATCAACACCATCCTGTCAGGTTGAATTTATGATGATGTAGAGCTTCGAAAAGTTAAACCTGACAGGTTGGGTTTCTTATGTATGACACTTAGAATTTTAAACCTGTCAGGTTTAACATAAAACCGGATTAAATACATGCGGTATGCCCACAAAAAAAGTTTTTATGCTTCTGCTTTTACAATCCGCTTTATTTTGCCTGGCGATAAATTGTACCAAACCACAAGTTGAAAATATTGTAAATTATCCTGGCACTCCTGATAATAATGATTCAACAATGACAGATACAACTTCCAACACTGATTCAACGGCAAATGTGGACACTGCTTCCAACACAGGCCAATATAGCTGGCTCGCATTAGGGGATTCTTATACCATCGGCCAGTCTGTAGAAGAGCAGGAGCGGTTCCCTGCACAGACAATTGCATTATTAAAAAAAGATAGTTTATCCATCACAATACTGCAATATATTGCTACCACGGGATGGACAACCCGGAATTTATTGAGCGCCATTGCAGCTAAAAATCCGCAAGGGCCTTTTGATGTAGTTAGCTTATTGATAGGTGTGAATGACCAGTACCAGCAGCATGGCACAACCGGTTACCGGGAGCGTTTCACTGAATGTTTAAAAAAAGCGGTTACGCTGGCCGGTAACAAAAAGGATCATGTATTTGTGCTTTCTATTCCTGATTACAGTGTAACCCCTTTTGCACAGCAATTTGATACGTTGCAGGTAAGTAAAGAGATCGATGAATTCAATGCCATCAATAAGGCTATCACCTTATCCTTTAATATTTCTTATACTGATATTACTCCATTGACACGCGAAGCAAAAAATGATGCTTCCCTAATTGCGATTGATGGCCTGCATCCCTCAGGAAAAGAATATGCGAAATGGGCTGCATTGCTCGTTCCCCAAATTGAAAATGTTTTGAAATAATGGAATACGCAGTCTTGCTTATTCAGCGAAAATTATTTCTTTCAACCAAAACACTATCGAGGCCATAATATTTTTTTAAAACGCTGATGGAATAATCATCTGTGAGATCATCTTCAAAAAAAAGCAGGGGAGGTTTTTCCTGTATCAATTGCTGAAATGTTACCGTGGCTGAACTATATTTTGTTTTCAAAAGCTCTGACAATGCTGTATAATAATCTTTAACTACAGCGGTTTTATTTTCCTGTGCGGCCTGTTTAAGCGCTGATTCCCTTTCAGTGAGAATATTATCGTAAACGGGAGCTATGACCAGGCTTTTATAAGCGTTTGCTATGTAAGTGTTGCAAAGCAGTACTATAATAAGCAAAGCATGTATCACTATATCTTTTGTTGCAGGCAGTTGAAAGGATATCCTTGAACTGTTGTTGACGCCTGCAATAAAAAAACAAGGGAGCAGCAACAGCAACATACAGCAGCTTACGGGATTCAGATAACGGTCGGGAATTAAGCGGCCTTTTAAAGCAATAACCGCCAACACGATACAAGCGAGTAAAAAAAGAAAGATGGCGCCCGGTATAAACAGTCGCTTTTGCGATAATTTATTTATATACCTGTTTTGCTGCGAATAGGTTCTGGCTGCAAATCCAAAAATTACAATGCCTGTAAACCAAATCAAAGGGTTTTTAAAAATACTCCATAATGTTTCGAAGCTGTTGTAGCTGATCGCTGCCAGGCCTGAAAAAATGCTCCTTGAATTTATCAAACCTGATCGTGCCTGGTTGCCCGGTGCAAGTAGTAACAATGCGCTGCCTGCCGCGAACGATAACACTATAAACAAAATAAAAATGCGCTGGCATTTCGTATGCAGCTTAAGGTAAAATAAGATCCCGAATAGGGCTAATTGTATTAAAATAAAAAGTTCATTGAACCCAATGATCATGAAAACGAGCAACGGCAACAAAACGGCGCAAATGTTTTTTGTTATTGTATTACCTGAATTAAAGAAAACAATGAATAATGCTATTTCCGCTTGTACCAGTATAACAGGCAAATAATATGTTATGGAGCTGGTAAACCAAAAAAGAAAAGTGGAAAGTTCGGGTAGCGAACAAATTTCAAGTGCAAGGAAAAGAAAGGAGAATAACAGCTTATTCGACAATCTGAAATTTTCTTTCAGGATATATTTATCTGTTACATTAATGAGAAAGAAAATTGAAATAAAGTTCAGGAACAGTAATAAAAGGCTATGTAAATAATAATGATTGTATAAAAAGCCTTTGTACTCAAACAACGACCATATGAAAGTTGCGGCAAATCTTCCCGTCCAGTTCAGGTACATAAAAGTTTGATAGTGCATAAAACCGCCGGTGTTAAGCTGAAAGCCATTATAATAATCGTCAGCAAACGGATGATTAAAAAAGGGTAATACGATCAGCGGGAAAAAGAAAATAACCAATACACCCGCAAGCAAAATTTTTGTAAGCAACAAAATTTTCGAGCCAATAAACTTTTTATCTGTAAAAAACTCTCTCATTGCATTATAGTCAGTGATTAATTTTTGGTTATGCTTCTACTACTTCTGTTTTGCTCAAATGATCATGCAAAGGCTTATCCAAAAAAGGAATAAAAAAGCAGTCAATTATTGTCAGGCGGATAAGGCTGCGCAAAAGAATTTGCCAGAATGCAGGTTTTGCTCCTGTTTTATTTACAACCTTACTTATTGTTAACCATTTTGCAGGGGAGCGTTTAAACACTGTCTCAAAAAAAGTATAATATATAAACATTGTGGCCCAGAAAAAAATATAGAATGGTATAAATGGGTAATGCCAGTACATAGTTTGAAAATCCCACCAACTGCTAATGCCATAAGCAATGCCAAAGATGAGGGTAGTGTCTATAATACAGTTAAGCACTCTTGTTCCGAAACCGGTTTTTTTCATGCTGCAAATTTGATTCAGGAATTCGGAATTCAATGTCGTTTAGTTAATAAAAGTATTTTTGGAAACTAAATAATTAAGCGGCAAAACGGTCAGACGCTTGCAAAGCGTCAGACCGCTATTGAGTTATGAACAAATGCCGATCATTATTACCTAACCGATTGAATCCGGAGTTCGGAATTAATTGGGAATTAATTCTATGAGTTGTGAATTATGAGCTATGAACCTGTGAGTCAAATCTGCAATGTCAACGGAGTAAAGCAAAATATTCACACAACTGTAACATGCAAACAACTTATACGTTTAGGCAATTACAGTTTTTAAAATATTCTATCATTAAACAAATAATTATGCAAACTTTTAAAACTTTTTTTTCAGCATTATTGGTATTCGCTGCTTTTAGCGCAACTGCACAAACCAGGACAGTTGATCATTTCAGCAAAGTAATTGTCAGTCCATACATCCAGGTGACTTTTATCCAGGGAGACCAGGAAAGCGTGACTATTGACGACATTGAGGTTGATACTGACAAACTGCACATTGAAGTGAATGATAACACACTGCGCATTTACCTGGAAGGCGCTAAAGATTTTCCCAAGTATGAAAAAGATTATTCGAACGGCTATGAAGAAACGCATCCGCTGTATAACAAAACTTCCGTAGAAGCAACAGTTACCTACAAAACGCTTGAAGCGCTTTCCATTCGCGGTGAAGAAACACAATTTATAAAAGACCCTGTTGAGGCAAATGAGTTTACGCTGAAGATCTATGGTGAATCGGAAGTGATCTTTAATGAAATGAACGTGCAGGCAATGGAAACAACCATGTATGGAGAAAGTACGCTGGAAATAAAATCAGGGACAATAGAAGAACAGAAATATACCTGCTATGGCGATGGGAAGGTCAATTGCTTAGCCACTAATGGCAGCACAAGTCGTATTATAGTGTATGGAGAAGCTGATTTAAAAATGAATGTGGCAGACAGGATCAAGATAACATCTTATGGCAGCGCCCGGTTGCATTACAAAGGCACTCCTGAAATAGTGAAAGGCCTGCATTTTGGCGATATGCTCATAGATAAGATGGATTAAGTGAATAATGCCGCTGAGCTATAGACATGCATGCAGCGCAACCGGCACATAAAGACATTTTTGCGAAAACACCACATATACATTTTACACAAGAAATTGTAGGTTATGTTCAGGAATTATTTTAAAACGGCATTCCGCAACCTGCGTAAGAATAAGCTATATACAGCGATCAATATTTTGGGTTTAACTGCAGGGCTCACTTCATGTTTGCTTATCGGCGTATATATTTTTAACGAGCTTAACTACGATAAATTCAATGTAAATGCCGGTCGTATCACGCGTGTAACCATGGAATACAAAGGGGCGGGTACAGTCAATACAGTTGCTACGACAGGTACAAAAGTTGGCCCGGCATTTAAAAGAAATTTCCCGGAGGTACAGGAATATGTCCGCACCTTTATAAGTCATAACGTGGTAAAAAGCGGTGATAAGATGTTTGATGAGCCGCGCATTTTATATGCTGACCCGGCCTTCTTCAACATGTTTTCCTTTGAACTTATTAAAGGCAATGCTGCAACGGCTTTGGATGCTCCTGATAAGATCGTGATTACACAATCCATGGCAAAGAAATATTTTGGTGATGAAGATGCGATGGGTAAGACGCTCACCTCAGGTGGCAAAGACCTGCGGGTTTCTGCGATATGTAAAGATGTTCCCCGGAACTCACAGTTAAAATTCGATTTTGCAACGCAATTCCTCAACCTTGGCAATGGTGTAAAGGACGAAACATGGTGGACGGCTAACTGGGTAACTTATTTTTTGCTGCGGGATGAAAAAAGTATCGACCAGTTGCAGCAGCAAATAAAAAATTACATGAACACGCCTGCGGTAAGAGCAGATGCGCGTATCGAAGGAAATGACTACCTGACATTTCATCTTGAACCTTTAGCTAAAGTGCATTTATATTCCTCCCTGGAAGGGTTTGAACCGAACGGCAGCATTACCTATGTATATATGTTTGCGGTGATCGCGTTGCTTATTTTGATAATTGCATGTGCCAATTATACCAATCTTGTAACAGCACAGGCCACAGGACGAAGTGGTGAAATCGGTATGCGCAAGGTAATGGGCGCATCGAAGCGGCAGGTTTTTTTGCAGTTCGTAGGCGAATCGTTGCTGGTTACAATTATTGCTGCAGTATTTGCCTTTGTACTAAGCGTTTTGCTTATCCCGTATTTTAACAACATTACCGGGAGAGATTTTACTGCCGGTGTTCTACTGCAACCCGCTACAATTGCTGCATTGACATTCCTTTCTTTAATAGTGAGTTTTTTTGGAGGGCTTTACCCCGCCATCATTTTATCGGGAACGCAAATACTCAGTGTATTGAAAAAGGGTTTCACATTTACCGGTGGCAAAAACACGTTGCGCAAAACATTGATCGTTGCACAGTTTGCTATTTCCGCCTTCCTGATTATTTATACGATAATCATACTGCAGCAAATGGAGTACATGCAGACGAAAAACCTGGGTTATAATAAGGAGCATGTTGTAGTGCTGCCTATCGGCGGCAGTATGTATCAAAATTTTGAAAACCTGAAAGCTGCTTTTGAAAACGTACCGGGTGTTGAAAGTGTGACGGCTTCTTATGAAACGCCGGAAGACGTTGGATGGGGTGATGGCATCAATGCTTTTGATGAAAAAGGAAAACATGAAATTTCGTTGAACGCTATGCCGGTGGATCTTGATTTTATCAGGACGATGCAGATGCAACTTGCCGCCGGAAGAGATTTTCAGCGGTCGGATTTTGCAATAATGGATACAGCAAATGATTACAAAAACTTCCATGTGCCTTATATCATCAATGAAACACTGGCAAAAAAGATCGGCTGGAAACCCGGTGATGCTATTGGTAAAACAATTGAAAAAAGCGTTACCGGTCCTGTTGTGGGCGTAGTGAAAGATTTTAATTTCACCAGCATGCATCAGCCGATCGGCCCGTTGCTGATTTTTCTTGGAAGAGACTACGCACGTGATTTTATGCTCCGTATTAAAGGCAACAATATTAAATCAACATTAAATAACCTTGAAGCCGTGTGGAAGCAACGTGTCCCCGACAGGCCGTTCAGCTATCATTTCCTCGATGACGATTACAATAAGCTTTACATAGCCGAGCAGCGGTCTTCTGCATTATTCAGTATAGCTGCTGGCATAGCTATTATACTTGCCTGTCTTGGCCTGTTCGGGCTTGCTGCATTCACCACCGTTCAACGCACCAGGGAAATTGGTATAAGAAGAATACTAGGTGCTGATATCAGCAGTATCCTGCTGCTGGTGGCGAGGAATTTTTTACAATTGGTCGGGTTGGCTATTATAATTGCAATGCCGCTTGCGTGGTGGTTAGGTAACAGGTGGCTGCAGGATTTTGCTTTCCGCATTCCTGTACACAGTTATGTATTTGTTATCACGGCGGCAGTAATTATTTTATTAACATTAGTCACAGTAGGCTATCATGCCATTAAAGCCGCATTGGCAAACCCGGCGAAGAATTTGAGAACGGAGTAGGGTGGTTAGTGAGTTGATAAGTTGATAAGTTGATAGGTTGATAGGTTGATCAGTAAGACAGGAATTTGTAATTAGGAATTTGTAATTAGGAATTTGGAAGAGTATTACTATGAACCATGAACTATGAACAATGATCTATTTGCTAATCTGCAATCGCCAATCTGCAATAATAAAGGCTGATAGTTCATGGCTAATAGTTCATCGTTAAGAAGAGTTCCTGCTATGAACTATGAACAATGATCTATTTGCTAATCTGCAATCGCCAATCTGCAATCGATACCTATTTTTGTGAAAAACAGGTGGTGAAAAAAATCTGGTTTCTCTTATTGCTTGTACACAGTGATTACCTGATCGCACAGCAAAAGGATTTTACTTTTAAAATAATTCCTTTAGGTGTTTATGGAAGCGCGCATGAAGGCAATCTTTCTTCTTACATGCTCGCAGTAAAAAATTCTAATGACTATGTTTGTTTGGATGCAGGTACCGTACATGACGGGATTGACAAAGCCATTGATAAAAAAACAATAGAAGGCAGTGCCGCCGGTATTCTAAAGAAAGATATAAAAGGTTATCTTATCTCACATCCACATTTGGATCATGTCGCAGGGCTTATCATTAATTCACCCGATGATTCATCGAAAAACATTTATGGATTGCCTTTTTGTATTAATACCATCCGGGAAAAATATTTTAGCTGGAAGAGCTGGGCGAATTTTGGCGACGAAGGGGAGAAACCATTGTTAAAAAAGTACCATTATGTTACCTTATCTGAAGACCTGGAAATGTCTTTGATAAACACAGATATGTTTGTGCGACCTTTTGAATTGAGCCATTCCAATCCCAACAAAAGCACGGCATTTTTAATACGGTATAATTCATCTTATGTTTTGTATTTGGGTGATACCGGTGCAGACACAATAGAAAATTCAGATAAGCTTACTAAGCTTTGGCACTATATTGCCCCACTTGTTCAGCGTGATCAATTGAAGGGAATTTTTATCGAAGTTTCTTTTCCGGATGAGCAACCGGCGGATAAACTGTTTGGACATCTTACACCCGGATTATTTTTCAGTGAAATGAAAAAGTTGTCGTCATTAACAGGTGAAAATAATCTTCGGAATATTCCGGTGATCATTACACATATCAAACCCAATGGAAACAATGAAATGCTCATCAAAAAAGAGCTTGCCCAAAAGAATGATCTTCAGCTTTCATTAATATTTCCACAGCAGGGTGAAATGATAAAGCTGTAATAAAAGGATATTAGTTTTGACTTTCCATGATAAAATAAAAAGAGGCGGCAAAAAATGCGGCCTCTTTTTCGTAAGGGATATAATAGTTTCTTACTCTTTTATCAATAATCTCGAGGAAGTCTTATCGCCAATAGTTATTCGAAGTATATAAGACCCTTTTGCGATAGTCTGTGTATTGATATAGAATTGCTGTGTGCCGCCATGTAGAAGGCCCTTATCTACGTTTAGCAATGTTTTGCCATCGCGACTAATCAACCGGGCTTTTACTTTTGAAGAAGCCGCTAAATTTAATTCTACTGTTGCAACATCTTTTACAGGATTAGGATACAATTTCCATTGACCGCTATTTACCAGGTTGTCAAGACTTAATGATATCACTTTTGAATACGTGGATTTTCCATCAATATCCACCTGGTTCAGGCGGTAATAGGTTTTTGAAACATTGACATCTTTTAATGAGGCATCAGTATAAGTATAGTCCACAACTTTGTTTGAATTACCCGCACCCTTTACAAATCCTATACTGGTAAAATCTTTGCCGTTTTTGCTTCGCTCTACAAAGAAACCTTTGTTGTTAATTTCAGCAGCGGTACTCCAGTTTAAATAAGCCTGGTCATTTTTAATATTGCCTCCAAAATTAAAAATGCTCACAGGCAATACACTGCAACCATTTAACCCGCTGCTTACATAAGGAAATATAAAAAGATTTACATCCAGGGGGTTTCCACCAGCAGCCCAAAAGTCATGTACAGGAATCCATCCTTCTCCAAGACCGTCAATGTGAACGTACTGAAAAGCAGCGCCGGTCGTGTCATCATCTCCATTTGCCACAATGGCTACGGAGTCATGCGTGGTACTGCTCCATTCAAAATTCGCGTGGTCAATAGATACATAAAACTGTTTGGATGCCGGTAGCGGTATAGGCTGATCAAACTTAAATTCTGTTAATAAGTCAAGCAAAACATCCTGGTGTATCTGTTCCAATGTAAGGGAAGTACTTCCAAGGAGTGTCCCCGGAACGCCGCCTGCGTCATCATATACCCTAAATACTATTGATTTTGAATTATTAGCAACCTGGTCGCTATTGGCAAAAGCAAAATAGGCGCGCCCACCGGTTATATAATTATTGGCCGTGGATGAAATATCAAAATAGTTCGCATCTTCAGTTATGTTAAAACCGCTGAGGCTATTATCACTGGTGCCAAAAATATAGCCATCCTGGCCGTAAGTGTAATAATAAGCATGCCATTTATTGGTATCGCTCGCAACGGCCAGGTTAACAGTATCGCAGGCGCCGGCAGGTCCTAATGTCATATGGGGGGATATTCCTTTAAAAGGACGGGTTGGGACGGCTTTAAAATTATGGTGCTGCGCTTTGAGGCTTAAGCCTGTAATTAATACACAAAAAAGAGTAAAAAATTTTTTCATACATAAATTTTGGTGACTTAATTTTTAATGAAAATAGTTTATCTTATTTTAAATATTTGGTTTTTAGAAAACAAATGTTTGAATCTATTTTACTTATCCGGGAAAGAACAGTCCGGGCGTTGCAGGCCTTTCATTAAAAAGATTTGCATAGCTGGTCGCTTGATTTACATTATGCCAAATAAAAAAGTTTAGTGAAATTGCTCACTAAACTTTTTCTACCTGTGTGCACAGGATTATATCACTAAATGATTTGGGTTTTATTCTTTCACCAGTAATTGAGAATACGTTTTATCGCCGATGGTTATCCTAAGTATATAAGAACCTTTAGCTATACTTTGTGTATTGATGTAAAATTGCTGTACACCTTCATTCAAAACACCTTTATCTGTATTCGATAATATTTTGCCATCGCGGGAGATCAGTTGTGCTTTTACTTTTGAAGCAGTTTCCAGGTTCACTTCTACCGTGGCTTTGTCTTTTACAGGATTTGGATATAATTTCCACTTGCCGCTATTTGCCAGGTTATCGAGGCTTAATTCTATTACGTTGGAGTATGCAGATTTTCCGTCGATATCAACCTGTTTCAGGCGGTAGTATGTTTTTGAAACATTAATATCCTTCAGGCTTGCATCAGTATAGGAGTAATTAGTGATCTGGCTTGTATTTCCCTTGCCGTTCACAAAACCTATGCTCGCGAAGTCTTTGCCATCTTTACTTCTTTCAACATAAAAGCCTTTATTGTTAGATTCAACAGCAGTACTCCAGTTCAGATAAGCCTGGCTGTTCTTTATCATGCCTCCAAAATTGAAGATGCTTACAGGCAAAACATCGCATCCATCTACTAATTGGCTTACATACGGAAATATAAAAAGCGTTACGTCCAGAGGATCGCCGTTAAATGTCCAGTAGTCGTTAACTGCATACCAGTTCCTACCGGCTTCACGCTCATTAATGAGCTGGAATGCACTGTTTGCGGTAGCGTTGTCGCGGGTTGCTACAATGGAAATCGAATCATGGTTGCTGGGGTTCCATTTGAAATGGCGGTGGTCGACAGAAATGTAAAACTTTTTAGATGCCGGTAATGCAACAGAAGCGGGAAACTTAAACTCTGTCATTTTGCCTTGTAAAACGTTTTCATGAGCCTGAGCCAGCGTGATAGCAACAGTGTCAAGGATTGCGCCCGGCACACCATTATTATCATCGTATAGTTTGAACACTATTTGTTTAGAAAGGTTTTCAGCAATATTACTGTTCGCAAATGCAAAATATACAAGGCCCCCTGAGATATAGTTATAATCACCGCCTGAAGCGTCAAAATAGTTGGCATCCTGAACCACCTTGTCTTTCCTTGGCAGGGTAAGATTGCTGGTGCCAAATACCGCACCTCCTTTCTGGCCGTTATCATAATAATAAGCTTTCCAGCCATTGGCAGCATATATATTTAAGGAATCACAACTGCCGTTTGGACTTGCATGGCCTGTAGTAGGAGGCACGAGAGTCGCAGTAACATGTTTAAGACTGTCGTCCTCCTGCGCTTTTGCATAGATACCGAGAAATAAAATAGCCAATAGGGTAAAATTTTTCTTCATATGAATTCTTTTTTATGAATTTATGATGTGAAATTATCCATCTTATTCTAAACTTTGGTTTTTTTCTGCTGACAATTTTTCGTCAATTTGCCCGCTGGCAGAAAATTTGCCAATCATACAACTACTTTTAAACTATGGAAGAAAGAGATATTCAGGAAGAAATGGAAACAAAAAATATGGATTTCGGAATAAATGCTGACGAAAATGCAGCCGGAACAACACATTTGAGTAATCCGGTGGAAGAGGAAACGCTGACAGAAAGTATCCATGCAGAATTAGAAGCCCAAAAAGACAAATACTTACGGCTCCTGGCTGAATTTGATAATTTCCGCAGGCGGACTGCCAAGGAAAATATGGAATTGCGCCAAACTGCAGGTAAGGAGGTAATTGTGTCACTTTTAGAGATCCTGGATGATTGTGAACGTGCAGAAAAGCAGTTGGAAACTTCCGGTGATCTTAAGCAATTTTCGGAAGGGGCTCTTCTTATATTCAACAAACTCAGGAAATCACTGGAAAACAAGGGCCTGAAACAAATGGATAGCTTAAATGAAGATTTTGATGTGGAAAAACAGGAAGCGGTAACCGAAGTAAGCGTTCCTGATAAAAAGCAGAAAGGAAAAGTAATTGATGAAATCCAAAAAGGATACTATTTAAATAATAAGATTATCCGTTTTGCAAAAGTGATCGTTGGAAAATAATTAAGCGTACAGGTTGTTATGATAAAAAAAGATTATTACGAAATATTAAGTGTTTCAAAAACTGCTTCAGGAGAAGAGATAAAAAAAGCTTACAGGAAGGTGGCTATGCAATACCATCCTGACAGGAATTCCGGTAACAAAGACGCGGAAGAAAAATTTAAAGAGGCTGCGGAAGCTTACGAAGTGTTAAGTGATGGGGATAAACGCGCGAAATATGACCGTTTTGGGCATGCTGCGTTTGCACCGGGCAGCGGCGGTTTCAGCGGAAGCGCCAACGTGAACATGGAAGATATTTTTAGCCAGTTCGGCGATATTTTCGGTGATGATATTTTCGGAAGTTTTTTTGGCGGCGGAAGAAGAGGCGGCGGAGGCGGAAGAGTCCGTGGCACGCGTGGCAGCAATCTTCGTATCAAGATCAAACTGAATTACGAAGAGATGGCGAAGGGCGTTACCAAAAATATTAAAGTAAAAAAATATGTGCCTTGCACCACATGCAGTGGCAGCGGGGCAAAAGATAAGGGAGGCCTTCAAACATGCAACACCTGCGGTGGTAGCGGCCAGGTAAGAAAGGTTACCAGCACTTTTTTGGGCCAGATGCAAACCGTAAGTACCTGTCCTACCTGTAACGGGGAAGGGTCGATCATTACCAATAAGTGTACGGTTTGCAAGGGCGAAGGGAGAGTTTATGGCGAAGAAACGGTTAATATCAATATCCCGGCAGGCGTACAGGAAGGCATGCAGCTTAGTTTAGGCGGCAAAGGTAATGCCGGCGAACGCGGCGGGATGCCCGGCGATCTCATCGTGGTAATTGAAGAAGAAGCACATAAAGAATTGCAGCGTGACGGGTTAAATGTGGCTTATGAATTACATATATCTTTCCCGGATGCCGTTTTTGGAATACAGGTGGAGGTGCCAACCATCGACGGAAGAGCTAAAATAAAAATACCACCGGGTACGCAAAGCGGAAAAATATTTAGGTTAAAAGGAAAGGGGTTCCCGGAAGTGAACGGTTATGGAAGGGGAGACCAGTTGATACATGTAAATGTCTGGACGCCGCAACATGTTACCCATGAGGAAAAAGAAATGCTTAACCAGATGAACAGCAGCCCGAACTTTGCTCCCCAGCCGGGTAAAAGCGAAAAGAGCTTTTTTGAAAAAGTGAAAGAGGTATTTTCTTAGTGAAATGATTATAAAGTCATCAAACCGTTCCTTTTGAGCGGTTTTTTTATTTTCAGGCAACAATGTCAATGCGCTGAAGCTCTGTTTTGGTTTACGGCTAGCTATGCAACAATAATCTTGGAGATCCGATCGTAATGTAACCTTTGGAAAAATGGCATTGTTCAGTTATTGCGCTAATCTTCTTTTAATTGATATAAAGCTGGAATGTTTCTTCCAAGCCCGTTATAATCCAGGCCGAAACCAACAACAAACTTATTGGGGATTTTAAAAGCATTATAATCAAGCGGCACTTTATAAATGGTTGCATCAGGCTTGTGTAGTAATGCAGCTATCTTTAAGGAAGCAGGCTGCATGTTTTCTATTTGCGGAAGAAACTGGCTTAAAGTTTTTCCCGTATCCAATATGTCTTCCAGGATAATTATATGCTTGCCTTTTAGTTCTGTATCAAGTCCTATCGATGTGATGATATGCCCTGAGGACGTGGTGCCTTTGTAAGAAGCCAGTTTTATAAAGCATATTTCAGAAGCAATGGTAAGGTGTTTGAAAAGCTCTGAAGCGAACATGAATGATCCATTCAAAATTGCAATGAATAACGGGGATTCACCGGCATAATCCGCATCAATTCTTGCTGCGAGGTCCTTTATGCCTGATTCAATTTCTGCCTGTGATAAATAGGGAATAAAAACCTTATCGTGAACATGAATTTCTTCCTGCATGCAGATGGTTTATACATGCAAACTAATACAATCAAAACAGTTTTCTGCCTTCGGTGCGTAATATAATTTTATCGCCTGCTTTTAACTGGCTGTTTTTTTGATAATTATTATATGCCAGCAGGCTTTGCAATTGCACGCCTTCTTCCTGTGCAATGTCATGAAGGTCTTCATTAGGAAGCACTATATGATAGTCCCTGGAACCCTTTTTAGGTTTTTTCTGCAGGTAAATTAAGGTACCCTTACTTAAAATATCAACATTATCTATTTCATTGTAGCCAAGCAATTTTCCGTAAGCCATATTAAACCTGTTGGCTAATGCAAAAAGCGAAGTGCCGGCTTTTGCATAAATCACCTGTGTTTCATTGATGGTAAAAATACCTTCCGGATAGGTTGTTATTTTTTCAGTTACAACAGGAGTTTTAGACGGTGTAACTGATTTGGAAGGATTTTCAAATTCATATTCTTCCTGCAGTTTAACGGGCGCCGAAGCAATAGTAACCTGTTTGTTTTGTTGTAAGGCTGCTAAAGTAATATCTTCTAAATTATATTTTTCAATTGTTGTAATAAGAGAGGTAGCATAGACAGGATTGGTCGCATAACCGGCTGCTTTTAACCCATAGGCCCAGCTTGCATAATCTGTAATATCCAGGTTAAAAAGTGAAGCATAATTCGGACGGGTTCTTAAAAAGTCAGAATGATCGCGGTAAGATTCTTCAGCGCTGCCATAGCTTCTGAAACATTCATGCCTGATATCATCATCATGATAAACAAAATTTCCCGTCCAGTCTGATTTACATTTAATGCCGAAATGGTTATTCGATTCTTGCGTGAGGGAACACCGGCCCGCATTTGATTCTAAAATTCCCTGTGCCAGCGTAATGGCTGCGGGAACACCGGTGCGGATCATTTCATCTATAGCCAATTGCTTATATTGAGCTATATAAGCATCAACGGCTTCATTGTTTTGTGCTTTGGTGCTGATAGTTACAGCAGCAAAAAATAAAACAAGAAGTTTCTTCATCAGGATTTATTTTTTATTAGCAGCAAACCATCCCTCACTGTCAAAAACACCTGTTCGGTTCGCTGATCATTTAAAACATGATTGTTAAATTGTGCAATGGCCTTAGCACTTTTTCCTTCTATTTTTTCTTCCAGTACCTGGCCATGAAACAGAACGTTATCGGCCAGTATAAAACCACGATCATCTAAACGCTGTAAAGCCTCTTCATAGTATGTTATATAAGAAGTTTTGTCGGCGTCTATAAAAACAAGGTCCCACTTATAAGGCAATTGCTTGATAATCTCTCTTGCATCGCCTCTGTGTAAATATATTTTATCGCTCATGCCTGCGGCAGAAATATTTTTCCACGCAGTGTTAGCATCCTCTTCACGCATTTCTATTGTATGCAATTCACCTTGTGGCTGCAGGCCTTTTGCCAGGCAAATTGCACTGAAACCCGTAAAGGTTCCTATCTCTAAAATATAGGTTGGCTGAAGCAAATAACTGATAAATTCAAGGAACTTTCCCTGCACAGGGCCACTGATCATATGCGCTTCGGAATGATTGGCGACGGTATCATCGTATACCTGCTGCAGTATGTCGTCTAAGGCAGATGTATATCTTGATGCGTAATCTTCAGCAAGTTTATCAATCCAATGCATTCAATTCTATAGTTCGTTTTGATACAAGCAAAAGCCCCGCAAATGTAAGCAAGCCATTGATAAGTAGCAACTCAATTCCTATCGCATAACCGTTAAACCATGTCGTTGCATACGTGCTGATGATGTATGACAAAATGGGCGCGATAAAACATATAGCAACCATTAAGGCATTTTGTGGTAACATTCTTTTGGTAAAAATGCCGAAGATGAACAGGCCAAGCAAAGGCCCGTAAGTATAACCTGCAACAGTTAATATAACATTGATAATAGATTTATCATTAAGCCATTTGAAGATCATGATGCATAAAAAGAAAATTATTGCAAATGATACATGCACCGTTATTCTTATCTTTTTTGTTTGTTTTTCGGTGAGTGATGTATTGCGTCTCAATCCTAAAATATCAATACAGAAAGAAGATGTTAATGCAGTTAAAGCACCGTCTGCACTCGGAAATAAAGCGGATATCAAACCGATGATAAAGATGATACCGACAAAAGGCGGCAGGTAATTTAATGCCACTGTCGGGAAGAGATCATCACCCTTAATGGAAATGTTTTGTGACGCGGCAAACAGGTAAAGCAATCCACCCAAAAAAAGGAAAAGAAAATTCACACCAACCGAGATCATACTGAAGGTGAGCATATTCTTCTGTGAATCTTTTAATGTTCTTACACTAATATTTTTTTGCATCATTTCCTGGTCAAGTCCTGTCATGCCAATGGTTAAAAATGCGCCGCCAATAATTTGCTTTATAAAGAAGCTTCCACTGTTGATATCGGTGTTAAAGATCTTTGTATAGGTTTTTGCATGTAAAGAATGAAGCGCATCCCCAAAAGAAAAGTGCATCAATTGCATGATGAAATATATACAGATGATAAGTCCCAGTAACATGCAGCTCGTTTGAAGCATGTCTGTAAACACAATTGTTTTTACGCCGCCTTCAAACGTGTAGAGCAATATCATTAATAATATTATAAAAGTGGTAAGCCAAAAGGGCACATGCATATTATCGAGAATAAATATCTGCAATACGTTTATCACTAAATACAATCTTGCCGTAGCGCCAAGTATTCTTGAAATAATAAAAAATAAAGCGCCGGTTTTATAAGAAACTTTTCCAAAGCGGTTTAATAAATAATTATAGATCGATGTGACCTGCATTTTATAATACAAAGGCAACAAGATGAAAGCGATCAGGCAGTAACCAATGAAGTTGCCGATAACTACCTGGAAATAGCCAAAGTTATTGCTGCCCACTGTGCCCGGTACGCTTACAAAGGTTACACCGCTAAGCGAGGTACCGATCATGCCAAATGCCACCAGCATCCAGTTGCTGTTGCGGTTACCGATAAAGAAGGAATTATTATCCGCATTACGGCTGGTGTACCATGCCACACCGAGCAACAATAAAAAATAAAGAAGTACGAATGCAAAAAGAAAATATGAAGACATTGAGTTGTTTTAATATTACTGCAATCCAACCGGTCAAAGCCTTTTTTTGAAATGCCCGACCGGAGTTATATGTGCGAAGCAAAATACAGGAATAAGTTTAATTAAGGTTGCTTATATGTGCAGGTTTTTGTAAGAGCCGCGCCATTGCCTTAGGATAATCTGCAATGGCAATTTCCGGATCATCAATTTCAGGGTGCCACAGTTTTTCCCATTCAAAGCTGTAGTAGCCGGGGAATTTATTTTTGACAAGAATATCGATGGCCTCAAAAATATAAGAATCTCCTGTGCCTAATAACACGAACTGTTCTTTGCCGTTTATCTTTCTTGAATCTTTTATATGTGTGTGTTTAATATATTTTTTTAACGCATCATAAGCTGAAGCAGGCGACTCTTTTGTAACAGACCACATGTTATAAGGATCCCAAACCAGGCCAGTATTTTCATGTTCAGACGCTTTTGCTATATCTGCTATGTCTGCAATATATACTGCATCACCGTGGGTTTCCATTAACACGGTTACATTACTTCCTTTTGCATAATCACCCAGTTCCAGTAACCCTTTTACAATAAGGTCTTTTGTTGCTTGCTTATCCTGGCCTTTGGGAAAATTATTAGGGTACACTCTTATGTAAGGACAGGCAATTTGTTGTGCAAGATCAATAAAGCGCCTGCCCTCATCTAAATTTTTTTCCCTTTCATCGCCTTCAGGAAAATGCAAGGTAGCAGAGGAACCAAGATCAACGAACTTCAGGTTCCTGTCTTTCATCTTTTGAATTGTCGCGTTAATATTTTCCCTGCTGAATACCGGTGAGTTCGGTAAATACAATTCGCGTTGGATACCTCTTATTTCAATGCCATCATACTTATTTGCAGCGGCAAAGGCAGTGATCTTTTCAAAATCCCAATCGGGGCAGCCCAGTGTGGAGAATGAAAGCAAGGGCTTATATTTTTTGTTGAAGAATGAAGACGGAATAACAGTCGCCAGCAGCAAGCTGCCGTTCACTTGTAAGAATTTCCTGCGGTGATATTTTTTCAATGGCATTCATAAAAATAAGCATTATGAATTATTTTTCTTTTCTTCTTCAATCAGGTCGGCTTCTATTTTTTCTTTTTTAAGATTAACGCGGATCCTTCCATAAATGCTCATATAAATGTTAGCGATCCAAACGATGGAAAAACCTCCAACCAAATACCCTTTCCAGTCATTATATAATAAATGATATTTTGTTATAATAAGCATGAGTGCAGTGATGTAATGACTGAAACAATATTCACAAGTGAATAAATAAAAAAATTTCCTTTTGATGATATTTTTACTCTCATTGCTGCATTGAGCACAATATTTTTTTATTTCTGAAAAAATTTCTTCATGTGTTACTGTCCGGGAAATACAGGCAACCGGAACAGAAAGTATAAATAAAGCGGCTATTTCATTACTTGTCATCATATAAACGTATTATCAAATTCCGTTCTCATTTATTTTAAGATTTGTTATCCATTAATGGCATGAAATTTTGATTACTGCTGTAAAACAAACATTATGGAAAACAAACAAAATCTGGCTGAAGTGCTGAATGATCTTATCCAGATCAATAACGATCGTATTACCGGTTATGAAAAAGCTTTAAAAGAATTAAAAGATGGTGATACAGATCTAAGAGATATTTTCCTTAGTTATATAGATCAAAGCCGCAATTTGAGAAATGTATTAGGCACAGAAGTGCAAAATCTTGGTGTAAAGATGGATGAAGGCACAACCGCCAGCGGGAAAATTTACCGGGCATGGATGGATGTGAAAGCATTGTTCACAGGCAAGGATCGTCAGACGATTCTGAATAATTGTGAATATGGAGAAGATGCTGCTCAAAAAGCATACAAAGATGCACTTAAGACAGACGGATTACCGGCTTATCTTTTTGCATTGATCAACCGGCAGAAAGAAGACCTGAAGCAAGCGCATGATGAGATAAAATCATTGCGTGACCAGGAAAAATTAGTTCATGAGCATGCGTCATAAAAATTTTTTAACAACTAAATCTCTGGTGCCGGACATATATTTGTCCGGCACTTTTTTAAGATCATTGTCTTAAAAAGTATTTGCTAACCGTTAACTCTTTACTGCCTGGCGTATATGTGTAAAATCCTTCACCGGTTTTTACACCGAGGCGCCCGGCAGTTACTATTTTTATAAGCAGCGGACAAGGTGCATATTTAGGATTGCCAAACCCTTCGTGCAATACGTTTAAAATAGAAAGACAAACATCGAGGCCGATAAAATCCGCCAGTTGCAGAGGCCCCATCGGGTGCGCCATCCCCAGTTTCATTATGGTATCAATTTCTTCAACTCCTGCTATGCCTTCATATACACTATAAATGGCTTCATTTATCATTGGCATTAGAATCCTGTTGGCGATGAAACCAGGATAATCATTCACAATGCAAGGAATCTTTCCCAATTGTTTTGAGAGGTCAACGACAGTTTGTGTAACAGTTTTATCTGTCAGGAAGCCATTGATCACTTCCACGAGCTTCATCACCGGTACGGGATTCATAAAATGCATCCCGATTACTTTTTCAGCACGCTTTGTAACCGCTGCAATTTTAGTGATAGATATGGAAGAAGTATTGGAAGCAAGTATCGCTGAAACCGGCGCTGCTTCATCCAGTTCTTTAAAAATCTTCAGTTTCAGGTCGGTATTTTCTGTTGCTGCTTCCACAACAATATCCGCATCCTGCGTTCCCTCATTTATAGAAGTAAATGTTGAAATATTGGCCAATGATCGTTTCTTTACATCTTCCGCGATAGTTCCTTTTGCAATTTGCCTGTCGAAATTTTTGGAGATAGTTTGCAAGGCTTTTTCAAGCTGACCAGCATTTACATCAATAAGATTAACCTCAAAATTATTTTGAGCAAACACATGCGCAATGCCGTTGCCCATGGCGCCCGCTCCAACTACAGAAACTTTTTTTATCATAACTGGTACTGATTTTGAGATTTTGTAATTGGGAAATTAAAATTTCAAAATTTCCTTTTTCCCAACATCATTGTATCGTTGCAAGCAATTTTTTCCCTTCTTCTTTTATGGCAGCATCATCGTATGTTCGGTTAGGTAATTTTACGAGCTTTTCTAAAACGCCCAACGCTTTTTCCGGCCGGTGATCATAGATATACACTTTAGCAAGATCAAGATAATTGATCGCAAAATAAGGTTCAATTGTACGCGCTTTTTCCATGTAATAAACGGCAGAGTCAACCTGGGTATCAAAGATGCCGTGGTAAAAATTTTTTACAGGTTGCTTCTTTATCCAGTTCGAGCGTATCAATTCGAAATGCCACATGCCTAAAATGTGGTTGGCCTTTGCATTATTCGCATTTGCTGCCAATGCTTTATCGCTATAAATTTTTATTTGTTTGATGGTTTCCATAAGCTGCTTATTATCCGGATCAAGCTCAGTCATTTTGTATGCAACTAACGCAACTGCATAGCACGCATCTGAGTTTGTGGAATCTTTTTTATATGCCTGTTGCGCATAACTGTTTGCCAGTTGAAAATAATTTGCCTTTGAATTTTTATCTTTTTCCCTGCTGCCGATGCTGGTGTTCAGCTCTGCGCATCTCACCATCGCTTTTACATTGGAAGCATCATTGGTCACAACCTGTTTATATTTCTCTAAAGCGCCCGGTTCATCAAATTTTAATTCAAGATTATTGGCTTCCCTGAGTAAGGTATTATTGTCCTGCGAAAAAATTTGCAGTGATAAAAACAAACAGGTAAAGAGTGTGGTTATTTTTTTGCGTTCGACAATCAGCATAAAAAGTTCTTTTAACATCCCTATTTAAATTCTGTGCGTTTAACGGAATAAGAAGCAACAACGCTGCCATTAAAAAATGGTATTGGCGGGTTCAACTTTTTAATACTCACTTCTGCTTCCAGCACGTTTGAAAAACTATTTAAAATTTCATCGGCGATCTCTGTGGCAAGCGTTTCCAGTAATCGTGTGCGCCGTTCCATACGATGTTTTACTACAGCATACAGTTGTGTATAATCTATTGTTTCATTTAAGTGCCGCACAGGCAACACAACCGGTTCAAAATAAACAACAAGATTTACTTCAAAATCACCTCCCGCCTTGCCTTCATCTTCATGCACGCCATGATAACCATGAAACTGCAGTTTACTTAACTCAATTTTAAGCATGGGCAAATCTATATAGCAGCGCAACAGTAACAAAAAGAAAATAGTTAATGATGGTTTCAATTATACGGTTGCTCCTGAAGCAGGCTTAATACAATTATCATAGCACATCTTTATAGCATTTAACTATTTTGCCAACTAATTTTACAGCAAACAAATATTCATGATGATATTATTCGTGATCATTTCGTTCGTGATCATTATCACCATCATCTTTCTCCGTCAACCAAAATTAGGAAGGCTTCCTTCAGGAAAAAGATTAGAGCAGATCAAAAAGTCTCCCAATTATAAAAATGGTGCATTTCAAAATATAAGCTTAACGCCTGCTTTGGCAGAAGGCACAAGCTATTTTAAAGTGATGAAAGAATTTTTCTTTGATAAAAAGCCACGGCTTAAACCTGCAGGCATTGTTCCTTCTGTAAAAACTGATCTTATTCATTTGGACATCAACAAAAACGTTTTAGTTTGGTTTGGGCATTCTTCTTATTTTATACAAACTGAAGGCAAACGTATTTTGGTTGATCCCGTTTTCAGCGGCGCGGCTTCGCCGTTCTCTTTTAGCATTAAGGCATTTAAAGGAACGGATGTTTATACACCGGATGATATGCCTGCGATTGATCTTTTGATCATAACACACGACCACTGGGATCACCTCGACTATGACACGGTAAAAAGGCTTCGCCCGAAAGTAAGGAAAGTTGTGTGCGGGCTGGGCACAGGCGCCCATCTTGAACGGTGGGGTTATGATAAGAATATTATCATCGAAAAAGACTGGAATGAGAAAATAGAATTGCAAGACGATTTCACAATATTTACTGTACCGGCAAGGCATTTCTCCGGCCGTGGCCTTTCAAGAAATAAAACATTATGGATGTCGTTTATTTTACAAACACCGAAGAGGCAGATTTTTATCGGTGGCGATAGCGGTTATGATAAACATTTTGCGGAAACCGGAAAAACCTTCGGAACGTTTGATCTTGCCATTATAGAGAACGGCCAGTATAATGAAAGCTGGAGATACATACACTTATTGCCCGTAGAAGTCTTACAGACTGCAAAAGAACTGCATGCAAAACGTGTGTTGCCGGTGCATTCGGGAAAGTTTCCTTTGGCATTACATGCTTGGGACGAACCCTTTAAATTGATAACAGCAAACAGCAAAAAAGAAAATGTAGAAGTGATCACACCGATGATCGGCGAAGTAGTCAACCTTGATGATGCACAACAGGCTTTTTCACACTGGTGGAAAAGTGTAGATTGAAATGAGCCCAACTTGAACTCCGTATATCGTCTATGCAAAGATTACAACCTTAAATTCCGGTTTTACATTAATGAAGACAATAACTTCTGGATTCCTGTTTTAATAATATCGCCTGATGCTTTAGGCCACACCATGTTTCAATTTCAGCCAGTCAGTATTAGCTTTTAAAACAAAATTTTTAAAGTAGGTATCGCGCAAGAAGTTCTCATTTAATTCGCCTTTATTATTAAAGGTGCAAAGTGCTGCAAAGGGTAACAATTTGCCTTTGAATTCAGGCATATCATAATCGTCGCCATCCACAGAAAAGAACTGGAGTCGGGCAAGGCTTTGCCAACGGGTTATATCCGTATCGCGCAGTAAAACGGGAAGAAAAATAAAACCGGGTTTACTCTTTTGAAGGTCATGGAATTTTTGATATTCATTCTCTTTAATAAACCCTGAGCTAATAAAAAAAGCGCTTACCAGTAACACAGCCATATCTGAATCCGTTATTGCCTGTTGAATACGTTCATACCAGTTTGAGCCGATCTCTATATTTTTATCAGTCCACATGTTCCAGTTGGATTGTGCAGCCAGGTTCTCTATGAATACATTAAAATAGTCCTTGTCTTTATGCGCATAGGAAACAAATACTTTGGGAGCGTCAAATTCGGCAAGTTTTTTTTCCTCCAACAGGTTTTGCGAGAAACCGCCGGTAGGCGTTTGTGGAACAACAGCAGCTTGCGAAGCAATATTGACCGGCTTTTCAAATACAAGTTCTTTTCTTCGTTCCTTTCCATCTATTATTTTTATAACGGAAACTTTAAGCAACAGGGAAAAATTTCCTGCTGTTAATGGAGTTACCCAAAACAGCCATTGCGTATAGCTGTCATCTTCAACTTCCTGCTCTGATGAATTGATGGTTTTGATATCGAAATGCTTTGGCTCACTGATATCGATCAGCTCCACATTCATAACTTTTGCGATAGGTGCATTTTCCACTACTTCATTGCCGCTAAAGGTATCGTCATCCCTTACAATAGCTTCTGTTTTGCCGATACGGATAACACATTTCTGTTGCTGGTTTACTACCATGTTACCTGGTATGTCATATAATATTTTTCCTTTTTCCGGTTGCGGCGAAGGCGGTACTTGCGGTGATACGGCAGCAGGCTTAGGCGGAGGTGGTTCGTCAACTGTCATTTCAGGAAAAACATCTTTTTCTGCTTCTGAAATTTTTGTATCCATATCTGATCCCCTTGCCGGTTTCGTAATAAGTATATTGTCCATCTTCAGGAGTACATCGCCATTAGGCTTCGCGGTAGTATATTCATTCCCGGCACGTAATTTTCTTTTAAAGGGATTAAGTGCAGTGATAATATTTTTAAATACATTTTTCTTTTTACTGCCAGATGCGCCGTAACTTTTTTCTACAGGTACACCGGAAGGAAGCGGATGGATAACCGGTGATCCTGGAAGTTTTTCTTCAACCCGTATATTTTTTAATTGTTCTGATAAGGCCAGTAAACCTGAAGCGTAATTGGTTGTAAGATCTATAATGGATAATTTTCTTAACGGTAAAGGCATGGCTACCTTTTTGTATACTAATGGTATTACTTTTTTATCTGACTGGTAGGCAACGGTAATTTCATATAGGATCCTGTCAGAGTTCTTTGTTTCGGCAGAGAGTATTACCAGCACGATATCAGCGTTCTTTAAAGCCTGCTCCGTCTCCTCAAAAAAATCCGAGCCAGGGGTAACATTCAGTTGGTCGAGCCAGACATTTTGCACGCCGGCTTGTTGTAAATCCTTTGCAAGTTGCAGGGCAAGAGGTGCATCTGGTATGGCATGGCTTATATATATGGCAGGTATCTTCATGCATATAGTTTTGTGGCGCTATAAATTTCAATAAAAATCGGATATGACGTCTTAAAATAATCCAAACCGTGCAATTTTTATCACAATACGGAGCAATTATTGCTAAATATTCTACACATTAAAATCTAAACGTACGACGCATAACGCACGAGGCCGCAAAATTGTACCCAATACTTTTATTGATTAGAGCTACTAAAACAACTATTATGATGATCTCTGTTTCAGCAAGAACCGGTGTGTCAAGTTTTTTTGCAGCTTTATTATTACTGTCTGTAAGCTGTAAAAAAGATAGCGCTATTACTTCTAATAATGTTGAGCACGGAGAAAATGTTAATGCGAATGCCATCACCCTGGTAGGAATGCAACAGGTGATAAGCCTGCCAACAGGTAGTAAGACTTACCCGGTTTCACAGGCGTTGCTTTGGACTCCGGTCAGTTATGTGTTATTTGAGGACCATGTTTAGTAATGAATATGCTGTCAACAGGCGCTGCCGGTTCTGTACATTTTGCCCTGTTACTGTTAGTGATATAATAACGAAAAGGATGGCTGCGGTTGATTTTAAAAGAGCGCTTTTTTCTCTCATACGAAAATGATTAACGGTCTCGTTAGAAATTATAAATGTAACAACAATATTTTCACCCGGAAACAGTAGTCTGCGTAATCAATTTTAGGGCGACATTAAGCATGGCGATATGCATAAAAAAAAACCACATGAACATTCATCCATGTGGTTTTTAAAACAAGCTATGATATTTTATTCGATCACAATTTTATGCCTGCTTGTGCCATCGGTTTTTATTATGTTTATATAATAAGTACCTGAAGCGAGTGCCGGTAAATTCAATTGAATGTTTTCACCGGTTGCTTTATAGCTTTTAATACGGCTTCCTCTATTGTCAGTTAATTGTAAAGTGATCGTTTTATTATTGCCCGGTATGGATATATTTAATTTATCTTTTGCCGGGTTCGGATATATCCCGATTGCTTTATCAAATATCACTGCTTTTGCTTCTGAATAATCAACCGCTCCGCTGCTGCCAGTGTGTTGAATCCGGTACAAGTTAATACCTTGGGCCGGAGCCGCATCTGAAAAATCATAAGATTGTAATACGGTATTCTCTCCGCGCGTGCGAATAGTTCCGATAGACGTAAAGCTTATGCCATTATCTGTGCTTCTTTCTACCTGGTATCCTCCGTTCAATTCACCGGGTTGCTGCCAGGTAAGTAATGCTTCTGATTCATTACGTTTTATAGCTATAAAATCTGTACCCAGGTTTTTGCCTTTAATCTTTGTTTCTACAGTTGAATAACCTTTTAGTTCATCTTTCTTGTAATACAACCACGCCGTATTACTAACTGAAGCAGAGGCAGACAACAGGATATCATCTATTATCCAGCCTGTGCCTCCATCCGGTACGGAGAAACTGCCTTCGCTTGTTGCATACAGAAAGCGCAGCCTTACACTTTTCCCTGCAAATGAGCTAAGGTCTATTGTAGTAGTGCCAAAACCAAAGCCTGCAAAAGCCCATCTGCCGTTAAGGTGAGAGTTGCCGGTTATGGGTTCATTATAAACAAAACCACCCGGATCCATATAAGGTCCCAGATCCTGCCAGGTCTTCCCGGAGTCAGCGGTTATTTCTATAACGGCGCCATTTTTAAAATCATCACTTATTATTTCATGCCAGAAGCTAAACGTAGTTTTTACACCCGGAATAATATATCTGTCAGCAGTCACCAGCTTACTGGCGTCTCTTACAGATGCGTCATTGGAATAATAGAAATAGATGCCAAGATCAAGTGTGCTCCATTCGAGTTCGGTGCCATTGTGGGCTTTCCATTTATCAGATATTTCAGGATGATTGGCATCATCATCAAGATAAACAGAATCGGGGAATGACGTGTTGCCGTTTACCTTCACCTTTATTTTATAAGTGATACTGTCACCGTCGGCCAGGCTTATGTTATTAAAGCTCACTGTTCTTGCGCCGGCATTATATTTACCATCACTGCTTACATAGGTTACATTAAGAGGCAAAGGATCTGTAACTGAAAAGTTTTCAGCCGTGCTTTGGCTGCAAACAGCTTTCGCTTTCAGCCCGATCGTGTATTCGATTTCCTGCCCCGGAGAAACTTTTTTGGGACCATGTTTTGTGATGGATATTCCGCTTTGTTTGAAGTCAACCATTTCGTCGCCTGCCACTTCAGAACTTCCCTGTGAAGCACCCGCACCAACTCCCCTGCGTGCAAAAGCTTTCCAAATCGCACAGGCATGTGCTCCGCCGTATAATAACGTATCCGCCTTTAAAATGGCATCCCGCCCATCAACAAAACCCGGGCTGCAGGGCTGCAGTTTCATACCTTCCATAACCAGCTTATATGCAGTTGTATTACCACCTGCTCCCCAGGAATTAAATATGTCTTTATTAATGCCTTCATCCTTGATGATAAACCATGTCATATCCCAAAGAATGCTTGCCCATATTTCACCTACCGCATGCGGTTCGCCGCCAGTTGCAGCAACGTCAGCGTAAGTGTGTGGATTAACCGTCATATCGGTTGTATAAGGATACTGCCTTATGCCCGGACCATCCGGTGGTTGCTTCAATACATAAGTTCCAAGGCCTCTTGCAATCGCTCCGCCATTGTTATTTGCTTTGCTCCAGTTTGTAGTGTGCATTAAGGCTATGTAATCACTCCAGCCTTCACCCATTTCTTCTGCGTTTTGCAGACAGAATACATTGGAAGGGCCGCCGGTTAGCCTGTTTGAGATCCCATGCGTGTATTCATGACAGATTACGCCATTATCCAGATCCCCGTCTATGTATTGAGGAGCTGAAAGTGTAACATTTACAGCAGTGCCTTTGCTTAAAACTTCCTGTATGGTTAATCCGTCTTCATAGCTTATCATCACAGCCGGTATTACAATAGATTCATCAAGGCCACCCATGGTAAAAGGTGGTTCGCCCGGTATGCTATCTACCATTATAACAGCTATAGCACCAGCTTTTTGCGCATTTAGAATTTTAGAAACAAACAGACAGGTACCCCTGTTTATCATGGCGATCTTGCCGTTTAATTTCTTTGCATTGGCCGGATCACTGCACGCATTATGCGAGGATGGATCTGAAGCATTATTATAAAGCACAACATCTGCTGTTACCGACCCAACACTGGCAAGCAGATTATTTGGGCTAACAGCGCCTTCAACCGATACGAGACGTTTGGCAATTGATTCCGGAGAATTAATTTTAAACCCTTTTTTCGGATTGCCCTCAAACAAAAACATCTGCATTCTTGGATTCTGGCCATCGGGCGGCGTATAAAAATTGGCATTATTTAAACTAATGCCATCTTGTGCATCAGCATCTACAAAGTCATATCCTTTACCACCACGGCCTAAATTATTCTGCTGAAAATTTCCGGATGCTTCATCAAAACCATATTGATAAGACAAATCATGCATAATATTATTCCAGTAAAACAAATTGGTAATGGCAAATCCCTGGTTTATGGAATCTGTGGGCGGTTTTCCGAAGCGAGGCATAAAATCAAAGTAAAGATTGTCGTTATAAGTGGTGCCTGCCGCTCTTTTTCCTGTGCTATCGTTCGCATCCTGGTCTTCCTGTGCCAGCACATTGTTACCACGGGAATATTTATACTGTCTTGAACCATCATCATTCCAGATAAAAGGTGTGGCGCCGCTGCCTGCGGGAGATAATTCCCATGGGTCAGTAACTAAAGAAGGAGTGCCGCCAGGAAAGCTTGGCGCTTCTGCCGGGAAGGGCACAACACGGTAGGTGGCTGATGTAATAGTTTCCCCGGATTTTTTCTGTGGGTCAAAGTTGCCTGATGTTATATTTTCAACATGATTAAAGTTTCCACGGGCAGCTGTTTGTTTCCAGTTGTCATAAACTGTATAGTTCTCCTTTTTTATTACATTGCCGGTTTTGGCATCAACAAAAACTCGCCAGGCATCCGAAGTTTTTTTAGGAGCAACATTCACTTCCCATACTAACTGCACTTTTTGAAAAGTTTTTTGAGGGATCCAGATTAACCGGCTCGTTACTTTTTCCCTGGCAATACCGAGATCCCCAAAGTCGGTGGGTTTGGAAAAATCCTGTGCGGCAAGGGATGGCCTGGTGATTAAAGGCACTGCTATCTGCAAATGTTTTGCAGCAGCTCTTACAGCATCTTCAATTCCCACGGAAGGTGTAGCCAGTTTTTTTTGCGTAGCAGTAAAAGCTGAATTGGTGATACCACTCATTTCAACCCGTTTGCCCGCGGACGAAACCAGTGATCCGTTTTTAAAAGCGAATACCTGCACAGATTTATCAATATCAATACCCATGTATGTTTGTTGCAGGTAAACCAGTGTGGCGCCGGATAACACATCAACATAAGTGTCCGAAACACGGGAATTAATAATTTTTTGATCTGTGAGGCCAAGTGCTGCAGCATTCTTTTTTAGAAGTGTCAAAGCACTTTGTTCATTTTGCGCATTTTGAGCCATCAGTGTTTGCGACATGACGACAAAAAGGATGGCAATCGTTGATTTCCAAATTGTGTATTTGTTTCTCATATGTAAAATGATTGGGTGACGTGGTTAGGAGTATAAATGTAATAACGATATTTTCAACTAAAACGGCATTATAATAAACGCATGCTTACAGCATTTAAATCCAGCCGTCTGTATGAATATGAAATCAATGTTTCATTTTTAAAAGCTGATACCTGCACTAATTTATCTAAATCGATGCCATTGCATTTTTGCTGCAGATAGACTAGCGTAGCGCCCGGCAAAACATCTGTATACGCTTCTGAAATACATGCATTGTTCAGGTAATCGTTAGATTGTCCTCTTACAGCAGCGTTCTTTTTTACAATTGTCAAAGCCCTTTGCTCATTCTGTACGTTTTGTATCATTAGTATTTGTGATGTAATAATAAAGAGCAGGACAACCGTTGATTTCCAGATGGTATTTTTCGTTCGCATATTAAACGATTAAGTGAAGCGGTTAGGAGTTATAAATGTAACAACAATATTTTCAAATCAAATGGTTGCCTGATAAATTATTTTATTTATCATTCGATGCAAAAAACCGGTAAGCGATTATTTAAACAATTAATAACCGGTTATGCAAAATCAAGGAAACAGGTATAATCTCTTGTGCCGTAGGAAGTGTATAAACGGACAATTACTTTTTCAATAGCTGCAGGTGAATTGTACTTAAGATATAATAAACATGGAGCATAATCATAAGGGTATAATGTTTCAACGGGTGGAAAATTGATTCAATTTGCTGAAAGATTTTCCGTAAGTATGCTTTTTGTTATTGCATAGTTGATGCTTTAATTTAGCCCTGCTAAAATCATTTGGTAAATAGTAAACGCACCATCATGAAAAAACTGCTTTATGCCATTGCTGTCAGCGGCTTACTTGCAAGTTGCAACAATAATCAACAGGCAAATAATTCACCATCCGCCAACGGTGACGATGCTTTCAAATCTTTATCTGACACCTTTATCAGCGGGTACCTGAAATGGCGCCCCGCCACTGCTATTTACCTGGGCATTCATGATTATGATGGTCAAATTTCAGATCTTTCCCAACCTTCACTGGATGCAGAATTAGACCGCCTGAAAAAATATGACGCAGAGCTTGCTTCCACTGATACGGCATCATTGAGCTCAAAAATGTTTTACGATTTTCGCATTCTCAGGAATGCAGTAAAGAATGAAATATTCAGTTTTGAAGAACTGAATGTCTATGCCAGGAACCCCATACTGTATGCATACGCGGCGGATATAAGTATTTATATAAAAAGAGATTTTGCGCCGCTGGAACAGCGGTTGCAGTATTTAATATCTATCGAAAATCAATTGCCGGGCCTTTTTGCTGTTGCAAAACAGAACCTAAAAAATACGCTTGCAAAGCCGCTTGTGCAGACAGCTATGGATGTTGCTTCCGGTTTTGCGGTGTTTATGAAGGGCGATCTGCTGATTGCTGTAAAAGATGTAAATAATGACACATTGATGGCAAGCTTCAAAAAGGCCAATGCTTCTGCTATTGCCGCCATTAATGATTATGTGCAGTGGCTAAAAACAAAAAGGCTTCCACAGGCCGACAATAATTATGCAATAGGCAAGGAAAATTATCAGAAGATGCTATTGTATAACGAAGACATGAGTATTTCATCTGGCGAGATTCTCGCCATCGGGTTAAAAGAATTAAAGAAAGAACAGGATGAATTTAATGCGGCCGCAAAAATTATCAATCCCAATAAGAAGCCGATCGATGTGTTTCATGATGTGCAGAAGGAACATTCAACGGCAGACAGCCTTATTTCTGATGCAAAAAGACACCTGGAGAACATAAGGCAGTTTGTGATCGATAAAAAAATTATGACCATTCCTTCCGATGTGCGCGTGCAGGTAAAGGAAACGCCCGAGTTTGCCCGCTCTACCAGCACCGCCTCTATGGATATGCCCGGGCCGTTTGAAAAAAAGGCGACAGAATCTTATTACTACATTACACCTGTTGACCCAAAGTGGAATGCCAAACAAAAGGAAGACTGGCTCTCGATGTTTGATTATTATACAACAGATAATGTATCTATTCATGAAGCATATCCAGGCCATTACGTGCAGGGGCTGCATTTAAATGCGTCTGATGCAACAGACATAGAAAAGATATTTGGCAGCTATGCATTTATTGAAGGATGGGCGCATTACTGCGAGAAGATGATGATCGAAGAAGGCTGGAGCAATAATGGTGATTCCATCACTGCGGCAAAATATCATTTAGCGCAAAGTGGAGATGCTTTGCTAAGGATCTGCAGGCTTTGTGTTTCAATAAAAATGCATTGCCAGGGAATGACATTGGATGAAGGCACAAAATTTTTTATGGATAACTGGTACCAGGGGGAAAAGCCATCTTACCAGGAGGCATTGCGCGGTACATTCGATCCCGGCTATTTATTTTATACGGTGGGAAAACTAGAGATATTAAAGCTGCGGGAAGATTATAAACAACAGGAAGGCAGCAATTACTCTTTAATGAAATTTAATGATGCAATAAATGATAATGGTATGCCGCCGGTAAGGCTTTTAAGGGAACGTCTTTTAAAAGATACATCCAAATGGGCGGAGGTGCTATAATTAAACAGTATCTACCACTTAAATTTTTCATCATATCAATTTTTTTATCAATCATAAAAACAAACATTTAATGAAGACTTTTTTATGCATCGCTTCTATTGGCTTAATACTGTCAGCCTGTAATGTTTCAGTAAAAAAAGAAATAAAAGGAGCTCCCATACAGGGCACATGGAAGCTTATTTCCGGTACGCTTATAGAAAAAAATGATACCGTAGTTACTGATTACCTCAAAGACAAATCATTTATAAAGGTTATCAATGAAACCCATTTTGCTTTTATGGGACATGACCTTAACAAAGGCAAAGACTCTGCTGCATTCTTCTCCGGCGGCGGTGGGAAATATGAATTGAATGATAGCAATTATACAGAGCATCTTGAATATTGCAATGCAAGAGAATGGGAAGGAAATGATTTTCATTTCACTGTTACTATCAATAATGATACGCTCGTGCAGCGAGGCATTGAAAAAATAGACAGCATTGGTGTGAACAGGATCAATATTGAAAAATATATGCGGCTAAAAGAATAGAACTTGTTGGGTCACGAAGGGCACGAAGATTGGTGAATGGCGGATCAATGTCGTTGACAAATACTCAATATTCAATATACAATACACAATGTTCAATTGAAGAACTGCATAAATGAATATTGTTTATTGAGCGTTGATTATTGAATATTTAAAAAGTTGATCTTAAGTAAACGGCATTGAATAGTGAATGGTCAATAGTCAATGGTAAATGAATAGTTGTGCATGCTTACTCACCACAACTCGCAGCTAACTTAACACTGCATTTTAATGAACGACTTTACCTTAACCACATTTCTAACAAGCAATACCGGTATTGACGTTGGTGTTGCAGAAAACATCATCAATAAGCAAAAAAGCATGCTGGTGGAAAAAGGTGAGCTGCTTCTGAAGGAAGGTGAGATCTGCCGGCATTCTTTTTTTGTGGAAAAAGGTTTGTTGCGGTATTATTCCATAGATGCAAAAGGCAAAGAACACATCATACAGTTTGCTCCCGAAGGCTGGTTTGTAAGCGACAGGGAAAGTGTTTATTTCAACCACCCATCCCAATATTTCATACAGGCTTTGGAGGAAAGCAGGATAATTGCACTGGATGAAAATTTCATAGCGGAACTCGCAAAGCACGACCCATCATTCATGGAATTCAATAACCGGCTTTTGCATAATCATATCCGGCACCTGCAAAGACGGATAAACATGCTTTTAAGCGCGACGGCAGAAGAACGCTATCTTGATTTTATAAACATTTATCCTGATATCCTTTTAAGAGTGCCGCAAACTATGGTCGCGTCCTATTTAGGAATAGCTCCCGAGAGTTTGAGCCGGGTGAGGAAAGAACTTGCTCAAAAAAATTTTAAGGCATGATTCAGTTTCAAGGTTCACGCTTTCAGGGATTCACACGTCACAGCTTGCGGTAAAAGGCAAAATCATACTGTCATCAAAATACGCAGTTGAAAGGAGTGATTCAATTATGTGCGGAGCCGAAACGTATTAACTGCCGGTATCGTAATAATAAACAATCATGCAGCAGTTCTTAACATACATCAATGGAAAGCCCTATGCCCTGCTGCTAAATTTGCTCCATAAAATTTAATGTATATGGCAACAAAAAAAGTAGCATTTGTAGCGGCTCCGCAACAGCCGCATTATGTTGGCGATGGTTTCAGGGTGCATAATTTTATTCCGGGTGGTCATGGTTTAACGATGCAACGCATGGATCCGTTTATCATGTTTGATTATAATTCAAAATATTATTTTACACCCAGCAAAGTGCCAAGAGGAGTGGGCGTACATCCACATCGTGGTTTTGAAACGGTTACTATCGCCTATAAAGGCCGTGTGGCACATAATGACAGCAGTGGTGGCGGTGGCGTTATCAAAGAAGGCGACGTACAATGGATGACAGCGGCATCAGGTGTTTTGCATAAAGAATATCATGATGAAGGTTTCAGCAAAACAGGGGGTGATTTCCAGATGGTGCAGTTATGGGTGAATCTTCCGGCAAAAGATAAAATGTCAAAACCCAAATACCAGGCAATAGAGAATAAAAATATCAATCGTTATAAAATAGGTGATAATGGTAGTGAAGTTGAAGTGATCGCAGGGGCATATAACAATGTGAAAGGCGCCGCATCCACCTTCACGCCAATAAATCTCTTTAATGCAAAGTTGAAAGCAGGTAGCAAAACAGATTTTTCTTTTCCTGCAAATTATAATACTGCCTTATTAGCTATTGAAGGTGCGATAAAAATAAACGAAAGGGAAGATGTGCCTGCAGATCATTTTGCTCTTTTTGAAAATGATGGTGAAGATTTTACGATCGAAGCTGAGAGTGACGCTATAGTTTTAATATTAAGTGGCGAGCCCATTAAAGAACCGATAGCAGCACACGGTCCATTTGTGATGAACACTAAAGCTGAATTGATACAGGCCTTTGATGATTATAACACGGGTAAGTTTGGGTATCTTGAAAATTGATGGAAGCATTGCATAGTAAGCGAAAAGCCCTGGCTAAAAAAAGCCGGGGCTTTTTGTCATAACCCATAAGGTGTCTGAAAATTTTTTTTAATATTTTTTTGTTTCTTAAAAAACTTGCCTTTATGTTTGCTAACTCCTATTAAAACGATAGGAGTTATAGAAATGAACTAAATCAAAAAAAAAACTACTTTATGAAACCTGTTGTCTTAATTTTATTGAGCCTGTTACCAGCATTGTCTTTTGCCCAATTTACCGGGCGTGTAGTGAATGACCGCAACGAAGGCGTTCCTTTTGCCAGCGTGTATGTAAAAGGTACTTCCACGGGCACCTCTACTGATTCTACAGGTCATTTTTCTTTTACCATATCCGAAAAATTTCCACTCACCCTGGTCATAAGTTCTGTTGGCTTTGCTCCGCATGAACTTCTTGTAAGAAATGATAATACAAACAATGTATTAATACAGTTACAATCGTTATATAAAACAGATACGGTCGTTACCATCTCACGTCGCCGTCGCGAAATATTGCAGGATGTGCCGATGCCGGTAACAATAGTAACCGGGGGACACATAGAGAATGCAGGTGCATTCAATGTAAACCGTTTAAAAGAATTGATCCCTTCGGTTCAGTTATATTCTTCCAATCCGCGTAATACCGCGCTCAACATAAGGGGCCAGGGAACAACTTTTGGTTTAACCAATGATGGCATTGAGCCGGGCGTTGGTTTTTACCTGGATGGTGTTTACTATGCGAGGCCGGCCGCTACCACGCTTGATTTTATTGATGTGGAGCGCATTGAGGTTTTACGTGGCCCCCAGGGGACATTGTTTGGTAAAAACACTACTGCAGGCGCTTTTATTATCACAACACGCAAACCCAATTTCAAGCCCGGAGGTAATTTTGAAGTAAGCTATGGTAATTATGGTTATATACAGGCTAAGGCTTCCGTTACAGGCAGGATCGTAAAAAATGTGGCCGGGCGCTTGTCTTTCTCCGGTACCCAGCGTAATGGCACTATTGAAAATATTGCAACCAATGAAAAACTGAATGACCTTAATAATCTTGGCCTGCGCGGACAGCTATTGTTCACTCCTTCAGAAAACATAGATATTACGCTGGCAGGAGATTATTCCACGCAACGCCCGAATGGTTATGCGCAGGTAGTTGCCGGTGTTGTAAAAACAATGCGCGCAGATTACCGCCAGTTTGATGCCATTATTAAAGATCTTAACTATTCCCTTCCGACAAACAATGCTTTTGATCGCATAATAGACCACAACACGCCATGGCGCTCAAACAATGATTTTGGCGGTACTTCTTTAAACATGGATTTTAAATTTGGCAAAGGCACGCTTACTTCTACTACGGCATGGCGTTATTGGAAATGGGGGCCTTCCAACGACCGTGATTTTACAGGATTATCTTCTCTGCAGTTATCACAGGCTCCGTCTAAACACAAGCAATGGTCGCAGGAAATACGCTATGCAGGAAATATCAATGACCGTCTCAGCGGTGTGGTTGGTGTATTTGCCATTGGTCAGACGCTGAAAACTAATCCTTATCACACAGAAGAATCAGGAGAAGACCAGTGGAGGTTTTCTCAAAACACAACGAGCGACAAATGGACTGTCCCAGGTCTTCTGACTGGCTATGGTATACATACCACATCTTTATTGGAAACTTTCAGCGGCGCGGCTTTTGCACAGTTGGATTGGGAAATTGTTGACAGGCTGCATTTACTGGGAGGCATCCGTTATAACTATGATAAGAAAAATGTTGATTATGATAGAAAGACCTATGGCGGCCTGGAAACAAATGACCCAGCATTAATTGCTATAAAAAAATCGGTATATACAGATCAACAGTTTGATACGAATACCAATAACAACAATGTTTCCTACCTGGCAACTTTATCGTACAAAATATCTCAACAGGTCAATACTTATCTCACTTATTCCACTGCGTACAAATCTGTCGGACTTAACCTCGGCGGGTTGCCTACAGAGAATGGCCGCGTAATGACTGAACTTGCGATCGTTGAACCGGAATATGTTCAGCATTGGGAAATTGGAATAAAAACAACACCTTTCGCAGGTACTACGCTAAATCTTACAGCATTTAATACCAATATCAAGGATTATCAAACATTGGTGCAAACTGCCGAGCAGGGTGTGAACCGTGGTTATCTTGCCAATGCTGAAAAAGTGCGCATACGCGGTATTGAGTTTGACGGTAACACCAGGCTGAATAACAATTTTTCAGTATATGGAGCTTTAGCCTATACGGAAGGGATATATATTTCTTTTAAAAACGCGCCCGTGCCATTGGAGGAAACCGGCGGCCCGGCTGCCTTTAAAGATATTTCAGGCGGCGACCTGCCAGGCATTTCAAAATGGGCAGCTTCTTTGGGTGGCGAATACACTACCCCTGCTCCATTCTTAGGCAAAGCAGGCGCCTTCTTTATTGCACTGGAAGGTTTCTACAGGTCAGGTTTTTCATCGAGCCCTTCACCTTCCAAATACCTGAACGTTCCCTCTTATACCATCGCAAACGCACGTTTGGGGTTTCGGGTTATCAACGGTATATCAGCGTTTGTTTGGGGCAGGAATATATTTAATAAAGATTATTTCGAACAGCTATTGCCCGCATCAGGTAATGCCGGTCAATATGCTGCTGTGCTTGGCGATCCGAGAACTTATGGCATAACCTTGCGCTATTCCTTTTAAAATACTAAAGAGGCTTCTTAAACAGGTGGATTTTTAAAGTAGCATCATAGGGTTCCCTTTGGGAACTCTATGTTTTTTAGGGATATTGTTCAGTAAGGAACCGGATTATGCGTAACCGGGTTTAAAGACCAATGCAATTTGTTATTCATAACTACAACAATGGCCATTTACGTTAAGTCTTCCCCGCGCAATAATTTTTTCTTAGGTTTGACCGTATGAAAAATTTATTGTTCACGGTATTTTCTGTCAACATTGTTTTCTTTTCCTGTTCGCCAGCGGCCGCGCCTGTTGTTGGACCAGGCAAAGAAGTAGATCCATATCATTATTCTTCCACCAAAAGCTTAACGGTTAAACATGGCTGTGTGGTAAGCGCGCATCCATTGGCAAGTGAAGTAGGACTGGCTGTATTGAAAAGAGGCGGCAATGCGTTTGATGCCATGATCGCTACACAACTGGCATTGGCTGTTGTATATCCAAATGCAGGTAACCTGGGTGGCGGTGGTTTTACTGTTGCCCGGACAAAAAGCGATTCCCTGATCGCTTTGGATTACCGGGAGACAGCGCCTTCAAAAGGTGGCCGGGATATGTATATTGATTCTGCTGGTAATGCAAGGACTGACTGGTCACAGAACGGGCATTTATCCGCAGGCGTACCCGGTACGGTTGCCGGTTTATTCGCTGAATATAAATATGCAAAACTTCCTTTTAAAGAATTGATACAACCGGCCATCGATCTTGCAGAAAAAGGGTTTACATTAACGGAAAGGGAAGCAAACAGTTTTAACGGCAACAAAGAAGATTTCCTTCAATACAATACAAAGCCGACGGCATTGGTAAAAAATACTGAGTGGAAAGCCGGTGATACATTGTTCCAGCCGGAACTGTCCAAAACATTAAAGCTTATCCGTGATAATGATGCGAAAGGTTTCTATGAAGGCGAAACAGCAAAATTGATTGTTGAAGAAATGCAGCGTGGCAAAGGTTTGATCAGCTACGAAGACCTGAAAAATTATGTGTGCAAGCCGCGCAAGCCAGTTGAATTTGATTACCGGGGGTATCATGTGGTGAGCATGCCGCCATCCAGCAGTGGCGGAATTATTTTGGGTGAAATGCTGAAGATGATCGAGCCATATCCAATGCACGATTACGGATTTCAGACAAAGCAAAGCGTACAGTTGATGATAGAAGCAGAACGGCGTGCCTATGCAGACAGGGCAGAACATTTGGGCGATCCTGATTTCTGGAAGGTGCCGCAAAATATTTTACTGAGTGATGCCTATTTAAAAAAACGCATGGCAGATTATGATTCCACAAAGGCAGGTGTAAGCGAAAATATAAAAGCCGGAAACGTACACGAGAGCAGCGAAACAACACACATCAGTGTTATTGATGAAGAAGGCAATATGGTGGCGGTTACTACAACGTTGAATAATAGTTACGGCAGTAAAACATTTGTAGGCGGCGCCGGTTTTTTATTGAATGATGAAATGGATGATTTCAGTATTAAACCGGGCATACCGAATATGTATGGCGCTATTGGCGGCGATGCCAATGCGATCGAACCCGGCAAACGCATGCTGAGTTCCATGACGCCAACATTGGTTTTAAAAGACCACAAGCCATTTATCGTGGTAGGCACACCCGGTGGCACCACCATTACAACATCCGTGTTTCAATCAATAGTGAACATTGTCGATTTTGATATGAGCGCCAGGGATGCCGTGGATAAACCTAAGTTCCATCATCAATGGCTGCCTGATAGGGTAACAATTGAAAGCGGATTTTCTGAATCAACAGCTAAACAACTGGAAGCAATGGGGTATAAATTGCAGGAAACCGGTGGAATCGGCAGGACTGAATTGATAAAAATTTTGCCGGATGGAACGCGGGAAGCAGCAGCAGATATTCGCGGTGATGATAGTGCAAGCGGGTATTGATGTTTAATGTTTAAAGTTTAGTGTTATGAATACGGAAGAAGCTTTTTTAGAGGCGGCAATCAAGAAGTTCAAATTTCAAAAACAATTAGGCGAAAAAACATTTGCACAACTGGAAGAAAAAGATCTTTTTTTCAAGCCTTCAAAAGAAAGTAATTCCATTGCTGTAATCGTTCAGCACTTAAGCGGGAATATGCTTAGCCGCTGGACAAATTTCCTGACGGAAGATGGTGAAAAGCCATGGCGGGACAGGGATAAAGAATTTGAAGATCTGCCTTCGACAAAAGACGAAGTATTGAATGCCTGGAATAAAGGTTGGCAATGTGTTTTAAATGTACTTGAAAGTTTACGGCCGGAAGATGTAATGAAAACCATCATGATCCGTAGTGAGTCAATGCCTGTAGTGGATGCTATTGTACGGCAGTTGGATCATTACGGTTATCATGTGGGGCAGATCGTATATATCGGAAGGTTGATCAAAGATGAAACCTGGCAATCTATAAGCATACCTAAAAACAAAAGCAAAGATTTTAATGCCGCCATGAATCACAAAGCATAAGACATTTTGAGATTTCGGAATTGGGGAATTTTGAGATTTGACATACAGGTGGATTTAGTGATTTAGCGATTTTGAGATTTAATTATACAGGTTCAAATAATCTCTAAATCCCGTGATCTCAAAATCAGCAATTACATCAAACATCAAACATCATTTGTCATGTCCTAAAAAAAGTAGACAGTATTACTACTATTACCTTTTTCTTTTTTTTGCTACTTTTTTTTCTTTTTAGTTTCCACATTTTAATTGTGGATATCCTCTGAAAGCATTGATTTTATTGATACTTACGCTTCC